>JALNWQ010000039.1 GCA_023230855.1 Solirubrobacteraceae bacterium | reverse complement strand
GGATCTCGATGCTCTCCGCGTGGAGACGCCGCAGCGCTTCCACGAGCGAGCCCACGTACTTACTCATCGGTCGGCCCTCGTTCGACGTGGCGTGTCGCGCGGCGCGACGAGGTCGAACGCTCGGGCGAGCCGGTCGCGGGCGAGCGGCCGTCGGCGGACGTCGACGACGCGGGTGCTGCCGCCGGGGTGGGCGTCTCGGAGGATGCGTCTGGCCCGGCCGGGCCCGATGCCGGGGGCGGCCATGAGGAGGACGTCGATGGTGAGCACGCCCGCGCCGGCGGCGAGGTCGTCGGGGACGTGGCCGTGGAGGACGTCGATCACGCCGAGCTCGCCGTTGGCGACCTGGCGCTTGATCTCGGCGGCCTGGCGTCGGACGTCGTTGGCGATGTTGAGCGCGGCGGCGCGCTGATCGGCGGGGGTCATGCGGTGGCGAGGGTTCGGGTGGTGGCGGTCTGGTGGTCGATCCAGCGGATGCCCTCGAGGCCGCAGCGGTCGGCGGAGGCGTCGAGCAGCGCACCGATCCGTTGCTCGAGCCACTTGTGGGGGCCGGCGACGGTCGTCGTGAGGTGGAGGACGCCGTCCTCGACGCTCAGCGGGTGGAGCCGAGTGAGGAGGGTGCGGGCGGCGGGGTCGGGGATCCGGCTCTCGGCGTCGCCGGCGACGGTCGTCCAGGCCTCTCGGGCCTGGGCGGTCGTCTCGGGCAGCGCTGCGGCGGTCCGCTCGCCGGGCCTCGGGGCGTCGGGGCTGGCCTGACGGGCTCGGGGGCGGCGGGACGGCGGTCCGGAGCCGTTGAGCGCGAACCGCAGGCTGGCGACGGGGCGGTCGGCGGTGCAGCGTCCGGCGCGGCGCTGCTCGGCGAGCCAGTCGCCGAGCTTGGGCCAGTCGATCCCACGGTTGGGCTGCTTCGCCAGCCGACGGAGGTCCCGAACGACCTCGGTGCGGTCGGCGTCGACCTGCTCGGCGGTCCACCCGGCGGTGATGAGCGCGGTGCGTGCCGCGGTCCATGCGGCGTCGACCGGCGGCGGGGGCGTGATGCCGCCGCCGCTCGGCGGGCTGGCCGGCGACGCCTCGCGCGCGCCAGCGCGCGGGGCGGCGGCGGTAGCCGCCGTCTGGGTCTGGGTCTGGATCAGGGTCTGGGTCTGCGCGCGCTCGCGCACGAGGACATCGCCCGGGACGGACGCGTCCCGTCCGGCGTCCGTCCCGTGGGTGTCCCGTTGGGACACGTCCGTTCCGACCTGCGGGACGGACGCGTCCGGGACGTCGTCCGTCCGTCGTTCCTCGGCGACCCGGGCTCTCCACTCCGCCTTGCGTCTGCGCTCGGCCTCGCGCTTGGCCTCCCACTCGGCCCGGGTGATGTTCCTGCCGGCGTGGGTGTAGTCGAGCATCTGGACGCCGTCGTCGACGCGGGCCCAGAGCCCGGCGGCGACGAGCGCGTCGACGGCCTGGCGGGCGAGGTCGGGGTCGGCGAGCCAGCGTCGGAGCTGGCGATCGGGGACGTGGCCGTCGGAGGCCTCGCGTGCGGCGTAGGCGTAGCCGAACAGGACGAGGGTTCCGGCGGCCGGGCAGCGATCGACGGCGTCGAGGTAGCGGTCGTCGCCGCAGAGCTCGTCGGGGATCCGGGCGTAGGCCATCAGGGCTCCATGTCGGGTCGGGTGGTGATGAGGACGGTGCGGGCGCGGTACGCGACACGCGAGAGCGCTGCGCCGTCGAGGTCGTCGAGGGCGTGCACGAGGGCGTGGAGGCGTGCGAGGCCGTCGGTGGCGATGCCCAGGGCCTCGGCGAGCGCGGCGATGAGCGGGTCGGGCAGCTCGGCGGGGTAGGCGACGCCGAGCTCGACGCAGAGCGCGCCGAGGAGGTCCCACTGCCGCGCGAGGCGGGCCCGGGCGACGCACCGGCGGCCGGTCGCGGTCCGTGCGGTCGCGCCGGTCGTGCGGGCCGCGCCGTGGCGGGTCTGGCGGTCGGCGGCGATCCGCAGCGCGGACACGAGGTGCGCGCGCTCGAAGTGTGCCGGCCCGAGCTGGAGCGCGTGCTGGACCGTCATCGTCTGCGCCCGCCGTCGTCGAGGAGGTCGGCCCAGGCCGTCGCTGCGGCGGCGAGGTCGAGCAGCGCCTCGCGGGTTCCGTGGGCTCCTACGGCGAACCGGACGCGCTTGAGCGCGCGGGCGACCGCTTCGGGGCCGGGCGGGCCGTGCCGGCGAGCACGTTCGTGGTCGACATCGACGGCGAGCGTCGGTCGGGTGCTGGCGGCCTGGGCGCTGAGGCGCTGGTTCTCGCGCGCGAGGTGGCGGATCGCGTCGCGGAGCGGCCGCTCTCGGCGCTCGAGCTTCCACGCGGTCTGCTTGGGGCCGCAGCCCTCGCAACGGTCGGGGAGCCTGCCGACGAGGCGGACGGTCTCGACGGTCGCGCCGCAGCGCGAGCAGTCGAACGACCGGGTTCGTCCGGCGAGGATGCGGTCGATGGTCTGCTGGGCGGTCGTCGTCACGCTGCGCCGTCCGTCCAGTCGGTCTCCTCGGCTTCCCACTCGGCGCGCTTCGCGGCGTAGGCCCTCCAGGCCGGCGACTCGAGGTCCGGGTCGTGGTCGACCTCGAAGCGGTGGATTCGTCCCGCGAGGAGGTGGAGGGTGAGGATGAACGCGTGGCCGCTCGCGCTGAGGCACGGGATGTCCACGGGCTGCAGGTGGCTGGTGTGGGGCGCGGTCTCGAGGAGCTGCTCGAGCGCGCAGAACAGCGCAACCGTCTCGGTCGCGGTCAGGCCAGCGGGGAGCAGCGCGCGGCGCATGTCGGAGGTGAGGCTCATCGCTCTCCCCCGCTCCGGCGGCGGGCCTCGTCGGCGCGTGGGCAGGTCGCGAAGTGCGAGAGGTAGAGCGACTCGCCGGCCTGGAGCGCGGCGAGGGCCTCGAGCGGGCCGAGGACCTCGATGGCGGGACGGCCGTTGCGGTCTGCGGTGCGTGGGGAGCGGCGGACGTTCCCGGAGGCCGCGGGGTGCGGGTCGAGCGGCATGAACCGGCCGGTGGCGGTCGCGACGGCCCACTCGATCGGGGCGCCGCAGAGGGTGCAGTTAGCCACGGTGGTCCGCCTCGGGGTCGTCGACGTCGTAGCGGCCTTGGCGGCCGATGGTGGGGATCGGTGGGAGTACGGGCCGGACGTGCTCGAGGCGCCACGCGAATCGGTGGGGCAGGTACCACCCGAACGCGTGCTCGTCCGGGTCCTCGGCCTGGAGCCGGGTGACGTCGTCGTAGGT
>JALNWQ010000038.1 GCA_023230855.1 Solirubrobacteraceae bacterium | reverse complement strand
GCTGCCCGATCACGACGATCACATCCACGTCGGGTTCCAGCCGCAGTTCACCGAGAACGGCAAGCTCGGCAAGCAGGTCACCCAGATCCTCAAGCCGGGGCAGTGGATCAAGCTCATCGACCGCATCGGCCAGATCGAGAACCCCACCGTCATGGACACCCCGTCCAAGTACGCCATCAAGAACGAGCCGGCGAAGAAGACCGCCGAGGACCACGACCACGCCGGCGAGTAGCCGAGCGTGACGCCCCCACCGCCCGGCGACGGGCAGCTCTTCCGCGTCGTCCAGGTCGAGGCCTCCGGCACCGTCGCGCTCGACGACGGGCGCTGGATGACCCGCGGCCACGCCAACCGCCCCGAGGCGATCGTGCTCATCGAGTCGACGGAGCGTCCACGCCGTCGGTTCCTCCGTCCGCGCAAGGTCGACCCGACCGGTGACGTCCCCGTGACCGCCACGCGGCTCAGCGTCATCGACGCCGACCCGCTGGAGGCCGACGACCCGGCGCGCTGGCTCCGGTCGGTCAACCCCACGGCGGCGCTCCGCGACGCGCTGGGGACGATCCGCCGACTCGTCGACCTGCACGCCGCCGCCGCCGAGGACCCCTTCCCCCGGCCGTTCCTGCCGGAGGACCTCATCCGCGCCCGCGTCGGGTACGGCAGCGGCGACGAGGTCTCGCAGGGCCGGTGGCAGGCCGAGCGGCCGATCACCGTGCCGGCCGACCGTGCCGTGGCGGTGCGCCGCAGCGGGCAGGCGATGGGGCCCGACGAGCGGCTCGCCGACCTGCTCGCCGGCCGCGACGCGGTGCTCGCCGCCGAGCGGCTGTGGTTGCGCGCCCGGGCCGACCTGCACGTCGGCCACGAGCGCGAGGCCGCGCTCCAGCTGCGCGTGGCGCTCGAGGCGGCGATCGCCGAGCTCGAGCCGTGGCGGTCCGCGCCCGGGATCGACGGCGCGCTCGACGAGCTGCGCGCCTGCCGACGGGACGTCGCCGAGCTCGCCGGCGCGGCGGCGCGGGGCGGGCTCACCCCCGAGCAGGTCGCCGACGTCGAGCAGACCGTCGCCCGCCTCGGCCGGGCGCTCGCCACCCGCACCCGCGGCCGTCACAGCGGCGACCGCGGGTAGGGCCCGCTCCTACGCCCCCAGCGCGTCGAGGGCGTCGATCAGGCCCCGGAGCTCGTCGACGACGTCCCCGTCGAGGCGCACGACGGCCTCGTCGTCGTACGGCGTGGCGGACGACGTGATGATCGCGACCCGGCCGCCCGCCTCGAGGGTCCGCATCGGCAGGTCCGCCACCGGGAAGACCTGCAGCGAGCTGCCGATGCAGAGCATGAGGTCGGCGTGCGCCGCCGCCGTCTCGGCCCGGGCCACGGCCGCCATGGGCAGCATGTCGCCGAACAACACGACCTCGGGCTTCAACGGATGGCCGGCGGCGCTGCGCGGCACGCCGTCGTCCGCGGCGTCCAGGCGGCGCAGGACCTCGTCGGCGGGTACCCGCTCCCCCGTCGCCGGGCAGCGGGCCGCCGCGATCGATCCGTGGAGCTCGACGACGTCGGTCGAGCCGGCCTTCGCGTGCAGCCGGTCGATGTTCTGCGTCAGCACGAGGTCGAGGAGCCCACGCCGCTCCAGCTCGACGAGCGCCGCGTGGGCCGGGTTCGGCTCGATCGCGCCGAGGGTCGCGAAGCGGTGGCCGTAGAACGACCAGAACCGGGCGGGGTCGGTCCGCCACACGTCGACGTGGGCGACCTCCATCGGGTCGACGTTCGCCCAGATCCCCGTCCCCGGGGTCCGGAAGTCCGGGATCCCCGAGGGCACGGAGATCCCGGCGCCGGTGAGCGCGACGACCGATCCGGCGTCCCGGACGAGGCGCGCCAGACGGTCGTGCGCCGCGCTCACCGTCCCTGCCAGCGCGGCTCGCGCTTGCCGATGAACGCCGCGATGCCCTCCTTGGCGTCCTCGGTGGCGAAGACGTCGAAGAACGCGTCCTTCTCGGCCTGGATGCCCGCGTCGAGGTCGACGTCGGTGCTCGCGCGCTTGACCGCCGCGACCGCCAGCGGCGCCTGGCCGGCCAGGCGCCGCGCCCAGTTCAGGGCGACGTCGAGCAGCTCGTGGTCGTCGACGACGGTGTTCACCAGGCCGTGCGCGTAGGCGTCCTCGGCGAGGATCGGGTCGCCGACGAGGTTGAGCTCGAGCGCCTTCGCGTCTCCGACGAGCCGCTTGAGCCGCTGCGTGCCGCCGAAGCCCGGGATGATCCCGAGCTTGACCTCGGGCTGGCCGAAGACGGCCGACCGGGCCGCGATCCGCACGTCGGCGGCGAGGGCCAGCTCCGACCCGCCGCCGAGCGCGAGCGCGTTCACCGCGGCGATCGTGACGATCGAGCTCTCGCCGAACTCGCGGAACAGGCGGTGGCCGTCGTCGATGAGCTCGCGGCCGCCGTCGTCGAAGGTCGTGAACGCCTTGATGTCGGCGCCGGCGCAGAACACCGACGACATCGGCGACGCGGACGCGAACACGACCGCGCGCGCCCCGGCGGCGGAGACGTGCTCCCACGCGATGCGCAGGTCACGGACCATCGACGGCGAGATCGCGTTGACCGGCGGGCTGTCGAGCCAGAGGATCGCGACGTCGCCGCGGGTCTCGATCTTCACGTTCTCGGCCGGCTGGTCCTCGTCCGGCTGCGGGTAGACGTAGAACCCCTGACCGGACTTCGCCCCCAGGCGGCCCTGGGCGACGAGGCGGCGCAGGAGCAGCGGCGGCTCGAACCGGTCGCCGTGGTCGCCCTGGGCCTTCTCGTACCGCTCCAGGACGACGTCGAGGCCGTCGGCGTCGGCCTTCAGCAGCGGCGGCAGGAGGCCGCGCGCGGGGTCCATGCCGGTGCCGTACGCCATCCCGACGTCGACGGCGCGGTGGGTGGCGTCGCCGTCCTCGATGAGGAGGCACGCCTCGCGCAGCTGCGCGAGGTGCATGAGGTTCACGAGCTCGTCGATGTCCGGCTCGGCGTCGCCGTCGACGTTCGCCGACCCGTCCGCCTTGTAGAACCCGTCGCCGGTCTTCTGGCCCAGGTCGCCCTGCGCGACGAGCTCCTGGTACCGGCGGTGGACGTAGAACCGCGCCGACGCGGACGCGTCGCCCTCGTCGACCTCCTCGTTCATCTGCTCCTGGAGGTGCAGCGCCGGGTCGAGGCCGAGCGAGTTGAGGAGGAAGAACGGGCCCATCGGCAGCGCCCGGCCCTTGAGCCCGTCGTCGATCGCCTTGATCGACAGGCCGCCGTCCTCCTGGGCGCGGAAGACCTCGGAGAGGCCGGCGGCGAGCAGGCGGTTGACGGTGAACCCGGGGCCCTCGCCGACGACGATCGGCTGCTTCTTCGTCTGCTGCGCGAACGCGAACGTCGTCGCGAGCGTGTCGGTCGAGGTCATCTCGCCCTCGACGATCTCGAGCAGCGGCATGACCGACGCGGGGAAGAAGTAGTGGGTGCCGACGACCTTGTCGGGGCGCACCGTCGCGACGGCGATGTCGGTGATCGCGATGCCGGACGTGTTCGTCGCGAGGATCGCGTGCCCGGGGGTCACCGCGTCGAGCTCGGCGAACACGGCCTGCTTGATCTCGAGCTTCTCGGGGACCGCCTCGATGACGAAGTCGACGTCGCCGAACGCGTCGTAGTCGAGCGTGCCCTGGATCCGCGACAGGACCTCGGCGACCTGGGCGTCGGCCTGCTCCTGGGTGAGCTTGCCGCGCTTGACGAGCCGCTTGAGCCCACCGGCGGTGGCGGCCTTCGCCGCCTCGAGGCCCTGGTCGACGAACCGCTGGTCGACGTCCTTGAGGACGACGGGGATGCCCGCCGCGGCGATGGTCTGGGCGATCTGGCCGCCCATGGTTCCGGCGCCGACGACCGCGGCCTTGAAG
>JALNWQ010000037.1 GCA_023230855.1 Solirubrobacteraceae bacterium | reverse complement strand
GTGGGGGGAACAGACACAACGGGGCGGCCCGTACCCGGTTTGCGGGGGCTCGTTGTCCCGTCGATGTCCCGAAACACGGGGTTGGGGGCCTGGTTGGCTCTCTCGGTGGTCACGAGGCGGCCTCCTCGGCCTGGGTGGTGGTGGCGGTCGCGAGCGCGGTCGTGAGGCGCTCGAGGGCGGGGTCGGCGCGCGCGTGTCCGTAGGTCGACTCGACGAGCGCGCCGCCGTCGGTGTGACCGAGCTGGATCGCGACGTCTGACGACGAGAGGCCCTGCTCGGTGAGCCACGTCGCGCAGTAGTGGCGCAGCTCGTGGAGGACCATGTCGGGGCGGCCGGCGCGGGCACGGACGCGGCCCCACACCCGGTCGCGGGTCGGGCCGAACAGGATCCCGCCGCGCGGGCCGACGAACACGAGCTCGCGGTGCAGTCGTGGCGCGGCGGTGATCGCGCGTTGCACGACGGGGGGGTAGACGACGGTGCGCGCGAGGCCGTTCTTCGGCGCGGTGAACTCGCGGGTGCGGCTCTCGGCCTGGCGGCGGACGTGGATGCGGCCCTGGGCGGGGTCGAGGTCACCCCAGCGGAGTCCGGCGATCTCGCCGGGGCGCAGGCCGACGTACGCGCCGGTGAGGACGAGCGCGGCGACGAGTCGACCATACGGGCCGGGGAACGCGTCGCGGGCGGCCTGCTCGAGCGCGGCGACGTCGGTGGCGGTGAGCCAGCCGGGCTCGAGGTGCCGGCGGCGTTGCTGGCCGAGCCCGCGCCACGGGTTCGTCGGCACGAGCTCGAGCTGGACCGCGGCGGTCCACATCGCGGAGAGCGCCTGGACGGTCGCGCGGTGCTCGGTCGCCCACTGCATCGCGACGAGGCGGTCGATCGCGCTGAGCGGTCGGCGGCCGTGCTCGAGCGCGAACGCGCGGGTCTGGCCGGCCCACCATCGGCGCGTCGATTCGCGGACGCGGCCTTCGCCGGCGGCGATCCACAGCTCGCGCCACTGGACGACGGTCGCGTCGGAGGCGGTGATCGTGGTCTCGGCGAGGAGCGCGGCGGCTTCGGCGTCGCGGGCCTCGCGGCGGGTGGCGTACGAGCCGACGTGGACGTTGCGACCGAGGCGTCGGTCGTAGATGCGGACGCGCCAGCGGCGGCCTTGGGTCTTCGTGTCGTAGCTCGTGATCATGCGACGCGGGTGGGGGTCGTGCCCCCACGCTCGGTCAGCCAGCGGAGGCAGTCGGACAGGAGGTACCGGTAGGTGCGGGGCGTGAGCTCGACGGCGGGCATGCCCTCGGTGCGCCAGCGGCGGACCTGGCGCATCGACACGCGGAGGGTGCGCGCGAGCTCGGCGGGGGCCATGAGCAGCTCGCCGCACCCGATGCGCGCGGCGACGGTCGCGGGGTCCGGGACGAGACGGACGTGCGCGTCGACGGCGCGACGGGCCCGGGCGTGCTCGAGGTTCACGACGGTCGTCATGTGCGTCTCCTGCGGTCGGGGCGTAGGCGGTCCCTCGCGCGCACCTCGTCGCGGGCACGCCGGAACCGTGGGCGGAGGGCACCCGTCGGCTGGCCGATCGAGCCGTGGACGGTGGTGCCGGCCCGGTAGCCGTCGGGGTGCACCGACGCGGCGGCGACGCCGTGCGTCGCCGCGCCGGGGAACCCGGCGTCGTCGGCGTCGACGAGGACGAGGTCCCACGTGTACAGCACGTGCCCGCGGGCATCCGCGGCGGTGCCGGTCGCGGACGCGACCTTCACGTGCCAGTCCCGAACCCCAGGGGGGATGCCGGCGGGCACGGCGGTCACCGGTACGCCACCTGGGCGTTGCGGATGATCTCGGCGCCGGGGTCGTCGATGATGCGGCTGTCCGTCGGGATCCGCTTGCCGCGGTAGACACGGTCGTGGAGCTGGTCCTCGAGCTGCTCGAGAACCTCTTGGTGGAGGTGGTTTACCGCGGCGCGCAGCACGGCGGCGGGGCGCTGGAGCTTGTACCCGATCCGCAGGCCGTCCTTGGTCGCGCGCCACCGCAGCGCTGCGACGAGCTCGACGGCCTCCGTGCCCTCGAACGCGGCGAGGCGCAGCGTGAACGTGTCGGGGATCGTCACGCCTCCGGACGCGCCGGCCTTGGCCTCCTGCTCTTCTTCGTACCGGAACTTGACCTGGCCGTCGCGGGTGCGTGCGGCGCTGACGAAGTCGACCGCCGTGCGGATCTGGAGCGACTGCGCGATCTCGATCATCGTCGCGGCGTCGGGCTTGACGACCTCGGCCTGGCCGTCGTGGAGGTGCTCGGACAGCTCGATCTGTGCGACGAGTCGGCCGTCGAGGCGAAGCCAGTGGCGCCACTCCGGGGTCGTGACGAGCGGCAGGAACGCGGTGTGCTGCCCCCATCCGCTCGCGTCGAGGGTGTGGTCGTCGAGGACCGCGGTGATCGTCGCGACCGGGGCGTCGCTCGCTCCGGCGCTGTCGGCGTCGTGGTTGATCCAGACCGTTGTCGCGGCGTCGTCGCGGTGGAGGTTGACGTACCGCGCCCACGCCTCGAGGGTGTCGAGCCTGGCCTGCCCCCGGGTCTGGTCGGGGGCTTCCTCGCGTCGCTGGTCGTCGCGGACGACGAGGTACGGCTGGTGCCCTTCCGGGAGCACGCCGAGATCGACGCCGCTCAGGATCGGTGTCGTCGCGACGGGCTGCGCGCTGCGGGTGAGCTCGGCGATGCGGTCGATCGCGGCGGCCGTGCCGTCGATGGTGCCGCTGAGCGCGGCGGGGGTGGTCGTGTCGGTCATCGGTCGCGGTCCTCGCGGCGGTTGTTGGTCTGGATCGCCTCGTCGAGGCCGATCTGGTTGGGGTGCAGTCGCGACAGCTCGCCGCGGTGCCAGAAGAACGTGGAGGGCTCGCGCTCTGGCCTGGGGGCCTTGGTGCGCACGTCGGCGGTGATCTCGACCGTCTCGCGGGTGCGGGACGGCTTGAGGTCGAGCTGGATCGTCAGTCGGCCGCTCTTGCCGGCGTCCATGACGGCCTGGGATAGCTCGGCCATCTCGTCGGAGCACTGCCGGGCGAACAGTCCGCGCTCCAGCGCGCTCAGGACCACCGCGAAGTCCTGCGGGGGCTTCTCCGGCTGATCGAGATCGTCGGGGGCTCGGGTCATGCGGCGCTCCTGGTGGTCGTGGCGTCGGGGTGGCTGGTGGCCGGCGCCTCCCGCGCCGGCCACCCGGTGGGCTGCTCGAGATGGCCCGTGGTGGCGGGCAGGCCGCCACGGGCGGGGAAGATCGTCGGCCGACGGTCCAGCGGGATCACGACCCAGGCCCCGGGCGGGTCGGGGATCCAGCCCTCGCGCTCTCGGTCCGCCGGCGACGTCCTTCTGGGGCGGGTCGGGTCGTGCCGGGTACGCCTGACCGCGCGGCGCACGTCGAGCAGCAGCGCGGCGACGGGGCGACGGCCGGCCCAGCCGACGGCGAGCGCCGCGAGGACGAGGACCCACGACATCGTCGGGCTCACGCGATCACCCCGTCGACCTGGTCGATCCACGCGCCGAGGAACCGGTGCAACCGGCGGACCTCGTCGCCGTCGAGGAGCACGCCACCGTTCGAGGACCGCAGGTCCAGCCCGTCGGGGTCCGGAGGGTCGGTCGGGTCGACGATGAGGTGCCCGCGCGCGAGCCCGTCGGCCTCCTCGAACACGATGTAGTCCTCGCGCAGGACAGGTCCCGGCTTGGTGACCGTCGCGGCGGCTCGACGGACGCGGGCGCGCCGCGTCGCCGTGTTCGCGGGGATCGCGGGATCCCACGCGCTGCGGGCCGGGGCGGTCACGGCCGGACTCCGGCGACCTCGAGGTGGTCCATGTGCGCCGTCACGGCCGCGCGGGGGTCAGGCGTGTGGTGCTCCGTCGTCGTCTCGGCCACGACGTAGCCGTCGAAGGACGTGCTCGTCGAGATCACGGTCCAGGCGTCCGGGTCGCCCCCGGTGCCGCGCCACGCGCTGATCGCGAGCGTCGGCTGACGACGGGTCCGCCTCGGGATCGGGTCCGTCGTGTCGGGTACGGTGTTCGTGCTCATCAGGGTCTTGTCCTGTTGGGTCATGCCCCCGGCCG
>JALNWQ010000036.1 GCA_023230855.1 Solirubrobacteraceae bacterium | reverse complement strand
CGCCTCGAGCGGACTGTCGGTCGACAGGTCGGCGCCGGCGAGCCGGGGCAGGTAGCCGCGGCGACGGAGCCGGCGGAGCTGTCCGGCGGTGAGGTAGCGGGCGATGTGCTGCGGGATGGTGCCGCGGAACGGGGGCATGGTTCGGGGTCCTCCGGGGGTCAACGGCGCCCCGTCAGGGCGGCCAGGATGTGCGAGGCGTCGACGGTGGGATGGGGGGCAGTGGCGGTGCGCGCCGGGACCGTTGCGTCGGGCGCGGCAGCCGTCGCGTCGCCACGCGCGACGCGGGCGACGGTCTGCTCGAGCGTTCCGACGCGGTCGGCGAGGCCGGCATCGACGGCGCGACTGGCGGGCAGGACGCGGCCCTCGCCCATGCCGTCCCTGACGTGGTCGGCGGTGACGTTGCGGCCTTGCGCGACGTCGGTGACGAACAGGTCGTAGAACGCGTCGACGGTGCTCTGCAGCGCGGCGCGGGCCTCGTCTCCGAGTGGCTCGAGCGGGTTGGCCTCGGTCTTGTATCTGCCGGCGGAGATGAGGGTCGTTCGGACGCCGAGGTTGGCCTCGTACGTGGACCAATCGGCGTGCTCGAGGAGGACGCCGATGGAGCCGACCTGGCCGCTTGGGGAGACGATGACCTCGTCGGCCTGCGCGGCGAGCCAATAGGCGGCGGACGCGGCGAGGGTGTTCGCGACGGCGATGACGGGCTTCGCGGCCCGGGCGTCGCGGATGGCCGCGGCGGTCTCCGGGACGAGACTGACCGATCCGCCGGGCGAGTCGATGTCGAGCACGATCGCGTCGATCGCGTCGTCGGTCGTGGCCCCTCGGATCTGGGCCTGGAGCTCCTCGAGTCCGCCTCCTCCGCCGCAGAGGAGCGACATCAGCGACGGGCGTGGGGTGATGAACCCGCGGATCGAGATCACCGCGACCGCGCCGGTGCGGCGCTCCATCTGGCCACGTCCGATCGCGTGGGCGGCGGCGGTCAGCTCGGTGGTGGCGTCGCTGCCGATCCGGGCGGTGGCGCGAATCGCTCGACCGACCTCGGGCAGGAGCTCCGGCATCACCGCCCACGGTGCGGCGAGGTCGTGGCGCGCCAGGCCGGGTGCCTGGGCGGTCTCGTCCGCGTCGTCTCCCATCACCTCGCATCGTCAGGGCGCGGACCCCCAACCGCCATGCTGCGCCCCACCCGGATTCCCGGTTTTCCCGTGAATCCGGGTGGCGTACGGCTACTCGTCGTCGGTGCCGGCGTCCTCGTCCTGACGGTCCACCGCCGGGACGGGTACGTCAGCGGACTCCAGCGCGGCACGCGTCGCTGCCTCAGCTGGCGCAAGGCCACCGGTCGGTAGCAGCGGCTTGTCCGCGATCGGCTGGTCGTACGGCGTGCGGTCGTCGTCCTTGCGCCATTCGTTCAGCGTGACGAGGCCGCTGTGCACCGCTTCCTTCCCGGCGCGGTAGTGCGCTTCCGGGTCGGACTTCAGGATCTGCTTGATCATCCAGCCGACGTAGTAGCCGCCGTCCGGGGCCCCGGACGGGGTCTCGATGAGCTGCGCGCCGAGCGTCGCGGTGATGAGTTCCATCCAGGGCGGCGCGACGTGCTTGTAGAGGACCCCGATGACGCCGGCGAGGTCCTCGGCCTTCGCTCCCTCGAGCCGGCCGCGCACCGCCGGCGGCAGGGTGTACGCGCCGCCGACCTCGGCGGCGTCGAGCTGGCGCTGTTGGATGAGCTCGGCCTCGACGGCGGTCTGCGCCCCGAACGGCTTGACGTCTTTCACGCCACCGCCGAACACGGCCGTCGAGAACACGTGGTCGAGCGTGTAGTTCGACTTGATCTCCTCCTTCAGCGTGCGTCGCAGGCCGTCGCTGTTGGGCACGCCCGGCTCGAGGATGACCGCGTTGCCGATCCTCGCGCCGTTCCTGAAGAACCCTTCGATGTAGGACTGGATCGCGGCTTCGGCTCGGAACGTGACGCCGAGCTGCGCGAGCGGCGACACCCCGAACGGGGAGTCGGGTGCCTGCCAGCGCCAATGGATCACCTCTTCTGGTCCGAGGTCGACCGGCGGCCCGTCGGGCGGCTGGTACCGCCACGAGATGACCTGGTCGTCGTAGGTCCACGCCTGCAGCCACTTCCAGCGCAGGCGGTGCAGCTCGAGAAATCCGCCGCGGCGGCGCACGATGCGTTCGGCGTGGTTGCCGTGGATCATCAGGCCGGTGACGACGTCGTTCTTGAGGTCGAGCGGCGACCGGCGCGGTGCGGGGTGCGCGAGGAGCTGCGCGATTCGGTGCTCGGACGGCTCGACCGCGCGGCGGGTGTCCGCGTCGACGCGCTGGTAGAGCCGCCACGGGACGCGGGCGATCTGCGGCGCGAGGGCCTGGACGACCTCGCGGACGAGGGGCTGCTCGCGGTAGAGGCGATCGAACGACACGAGCCGTCCGGTGAGGTAGGAGAGGTTCGACGGCTCGGCGTGCTGGTAGCCGCGCTGCGGGACGAGGCCGTGCGAGGAGAGCGCGCGGTAGCGGCCGTCGCGGGCGAGAACGGAGGGCATGGTCGTTCCGATCGTGGTGGGTCAGTCGGACGTGGTCGCGGTGACGGGCTGCACCCACGCGACGTTCCTGCGAGGGATGACGGCTCGGCCGCCGGCGAGGGTCACCTCGTCGCCGTCCGAGATGACGCGGGCCTGCTCGAGCACGATCCACGCGCCCAGGCGGTGACCGATCAGCACGCCGCGAAGGGTCTGGTCGTCGGGACGTCGGGTGTGGACGAGGACTTCGCCGGCGGTCGGGACGCGCGCCCACCACACGGCGGCGGCCGCGACGAGCAGGACGGCGACGAGCGCGGTCAGGGTGAGGGTGTCGGTGACGGTCATGCGGTGTCTCCGGGTAGGGGTCAAGCGGTGAAGGCGAAGGGCTCGAGGACGGGCTCGGGCGGGACGGCGAGCTGGCGGGCCCCGAACGACATCGCCAGGGCGCAGTCGTTCGGCTGGCCGGACGGGCCCTTGTCGAAGCGCCAGAGGTCGGTGCCGGCGATCCACCGGGCGGTGGCGTAGAGGACCTGCTCGTTCATCGAGCGGTCGTCGGGGTGCGCGAGCCGGCGGTCGCGGATGAGCTCGAAGAGCTTGGACGCACAGTCCGCGGGCTCGGGGCCGTTCTGGCGCTGCTGGACGACGTCGATCTTCAGCTTCTCGTGGACGTCGCGGAGGAGCTGATCACCGCCGACGCGCGGGTCGAACACGACCTTGCACCGGTCGGTGCCGTAGCGGTGGATCATCGTCGTGACCGCGGCCTCCATGCTGCTGTACGGGATCGGGAGGTCGTCGCCGGGCGGCGCGCGGACGGTGGGGCGGCCGACGACGACGCGCGGCAGGTCGAGGGTGCAGTCCTCGTGGCGTGGGGCGGTCGGGTCGATCGCCATCGGCACGATCGCGGTGGTGTCCTTCCGCCACGCCAGGTCGATGCACACCCAGACCGTCTCGGCGTCGTCGGAGATGTCGATCCCGGGGACGGCGCAGGCGTTCCACTCGTCGCGGGGGATCGCGGCCTCGTGGGTCTGGATCCAGATGTTGCAGCGGTAGCGGAGCCAGTCGTGGCGGGTCTGCGTCGGCGGGCCGCGGTCCTCCGCGAGCGACTCGATCGTGATCGCCGACAGCGGGTTCGCGAGCTTGACGTGCTCCATGCTCTCCGGGTCGTGCACGTCCGGGTCGAGTGCCCACTCGTGCATCGCGAACTGGCCGTCGTCGGTGAGGCAGTAGGTGTAGGCGTCCTCGTGCTCGACGACGTGCTTCAGTGCGTTCGCGCGGGCTTGGCCGAGGACCGACAGCGGGTCCCACCCGGCGGTCGAGATGCCGACGAGCTGGCCGCCCTGCTTCCGCAAGCCGTCGCGGAGGGTCTGGTAGAGCGCTCCGCCGTCCTTGTGGCGGTGGATCTCGTCGACGATGACGAGCGTCGCCGCGGACCCGTCGACGGTGTCGGCGTCGGCCGGGACGATGCGGAGCTGGCCGTACAGGGTGCGGTGCTCGATCCGGTGGGTCTTGTGGACCTTGAGCCGGTCCTTCTTGAGGCCGGGGTTCAGGAGCACGATCGTCGCGGCGTACCGGTAGAGCTGCGCAGCCTGCTTTTCGCCGGCCGCGGCGACGATGACGTCGGCGTGCGGCTGCACGCACAGGTGGTAGAGCGCCAGGAGCGCCAGCAACGTCGTCTTGCCGTTGCCCTTGGGCAGCAGCAGCAGCGTCTCGCGGGCTCCGCGGAAGTAGTCGCGCAGCGCCTGCCGCTGGAACGGCTCGAGCACGAAAAGTCGGGGGCGCTTGAGGATGAGGACCTTCGTGCGATTCGCCCACCACTCGAAGTGCTCGAGCGTGCCGACCGGAGGCGGATCCGACCGGCGTCGCTCACGGGGACGGGGACGTCGGTCCTTGCCCGGACCCGGTCTGCGGGCGACCATCAGGCCATCCCGCCGTACTGGTCGTCGTCGATGTCCGGCTCGCTGGCGGGCTGGTCGAGCCCGGACCCGGTACGCGCCTCGGCCGTGAGCCGCAGCGCCTTCGCGATCCGCAGCGACAGGTCGG
>JALNWQ010000035.1 GCA_023230855.1 Solirubrobacteraceae bacterium | reverse complement strand
GGTCTACAACCAGTACGCCCGGATCACCCCGGCACCCACGAACTACATCATCCAGCTCGTCGCCACCGTCCGAATCTGACCGGGCCACCGTTGCGGACGTCGGGATTCGCGGGATCCTCGGGAACTCGCGCGCGCTCGGGCGCGAAATGCGGGGTGTGCGGCGTGACGATCGAGGGCATGGCCGTCGAGCCCCAGGCCGACCACCCCCTCGCGCCGGCGGACCGCTGACCGTGGACGTCGCCGCGATCGCCACGCTCGCCGCCGTCGTCATCGGCCCCGCCGGCCTCATCGGCGCGGCCGCGGCCGCCCGCACGCTCTGCGCGCAACGCGGCGACCCCAGGCCCGCCCCGGACCCGATGCCGCGCGCCACACGCAACGTCGCCGCGCAGCTGCTCGAGCAGCTCGAGTCCGCCGAGGCCGAGATCACCCGCCTCGAGCACCGCGTGTGGGGTTGTCCCGTCCCCGACTGCCCCGTCCGGCCCGCGCTCACGACCCCGGAGACGGTGCGATGACCGACACCTCGTCCCACCAGGCGCTCGACGACCTCGCCGCCGCGGAGCAGGCGTCCGCGGAGTGCGCCGCGCACCGCGACCGCGAGCTCGCCCGGCTGCGCCGGTCGGTGTGGCAGCTCCTCGTCACCGTCGCCGTCCTCGCGACCGTCGCCGCCGGCGCGCTCATCCTCGCGCTGTCCGCCAACCGGGCCCGCGTCGACGACGTCCGCGACCGCGGCGACGACCAGACCGCCCAGGTCGTGCGGTACCTGCGAGGCGAGGCTGGCGCCCGCGGGCTGCAGGGCCTCCCGGGCTCCCGCGGCGAGCGCGGCCCCGCCGGCCCGCCCGGCACCCCCGGCCAGCGTGGCACGCGCGGTGCCACCGGGCCCCGCGGCACCGCCGGACCCCGCGGGGCCACCGGCGAGCGCGGCCGGTCCGGCCGCGACGGCGCCGACGGTCAGCGCGGGACTGCCGGCCCCGCCGGCCCAACCGGGGCGACCGGGCCGCGAGGGCCGGCGGGCACCGTCGGCCCCCAGGGCCCGACCGGTCCCGCCGGACCTCCCGGCCCGCAGGGCGAGCCCGGACCTGCCGGACCGCAGGGCCCCGCCGGGCCGCCTGGCACCACCCCGCTGCAGCCGACCGCACCCGACCCGGTGACGCCGTGATGTCGCTCAGGCTCGCCGACCACCCCCGCCTCCTCTGGGCCCTCTCCGCCCAGCGACCGGTCCGCGAGTCCGTCCCGATCCTCGCCCGCCAGGCCTTCGCCGTCGCGCGCCGTCACCCGGCCGGGGTCGAGCTGCTCACGGTCGCGATCGCCGGCGTCCTGACCTGCCTCAGCGTCGCGACCGCGGCGCGCACCACCCTCGACACCCTCCGGGAGACCACCCGATGACCCTCACCGCGCGCCTGCTCACGCTCCTCACCGTTGTCGTGCTCGCCGGCGGCGGCGTGACCATCGCGCTCGTCGACACGGACGGCGACGGCCGCCCCGACACGATCACCGTCCCGCTCGGCCCGCCGCAGCTCGAGCGCGCGGACTTGCCCGACACCCTCACCATCGACCGCGACGCGCTCCAGGCCGCGGCGAAGACCGATGCCGGCGATCACCAGGGCGCACGTGACGAGGTCCCCGACGGCGTGCCGGTCGACGAGCTCCGCGCCGGCCAGGCGCAGCAGGACCGGCTCGCCGCTGACGACCGGCTCCCGATCGTCACGCCGCTGGCCGCTCCGTCGCAGCGCGGCTGCTCGAGCCGGTTCGTCCGCAACTACTCGAGCCGCCGTGGCGTCCGGCCGCGACTGTTCGTCGTCCACTACACCGTGTCGTCCAACCGGCCGGGGTGGAGCGACGTCAACGCCATCGTCGGGCTCTTCAACCAGGCGTCGTTCGCGGCGTCCAGCACCTACGTCATCGACGACGAGGGGCACTGCGCCTACATCGTCCGCGAGAGCGACAAGCCGTAGACTCAGGCCGGCTTCAACCCCGTCTCGATCAGCGTCGAGATGATCGCCACCGGCCGCGAGGGCCGCCTCACGTCCGCCGCCGGATTCCGTCGCCTCGGCCAGGTCATCAGCGACAGCACGAAGCGATGGGGGATCCCGCTCCAGACCGCGAAGGTGTCCGGCTGCACCGTCGTCCGTCCCGGCGTGATCGACCACCGCTCCCTCGGCACCTGCGGCGGCAACCACAGCGACATCTCACCCTACCGCCTCGCCGACGTCCTCCAGGCCGCCAAGACCGCCCGCCGGTCCGGCACCGCCCCGACCGGACGGGCCGCCCTCACGAAGGGCGAGCGCGCCAACGTCGACGAGCTGGAGCGTCGCCGCCGCATCGCGCGCCGCAACGGCGGCTGGGCCAAGGTCTCCCCGATGCACAACCGCAAGGCCGTCGCCGCGAAGGACTGGCTCAAGCGCCGGCTCAAGGTCATCGCGACCGGCACGCACGCCAACCGCCCCGCCCGCCGCGCCGCTATCCAGGCCGTTATCGCCGCGTCCTGACCGGCGGGCCCCCGTGCCAAGCGCTTCCGTCGGTGTTCATGCGCCAGGACGTCCCCGAGTTCCCCGCCGCCAGAAGCACGGTGCACGCGGGAGGATCCGTCGCCTCGCCGACGCTTTCGCGCGTCAGGAGGCCGTCCGTCGTTCCCAGACCGTCCGTTTCGACTGCGAAGGTTCCCCGGTGATCTAAAGCAAGGCGCCCGCCCGGGATGGCCGTCCTGGGCGGGCGCGAGAGCCAGCGGCTGTGCTGGATCGGGGTGCGCTCGGGATCCTGCCACAGCCGCGAGACGGAAGCGACCGAGCATGACCCGACGACGCCGACGCCAGCACCGCGCGCAGCACCTGCCGAACCTCGACGACGAGCCGGCCGACGGGTGGCCCGGTAGGCGCCACCCCACACCTGACCGCGAGGTGCCGTTCCTGCTCTCCGAGGGGTACACGCTCGTGGTCTGTCGCTCCTCGACGCACCCGGTGCTCTACGCGATCCGCCTGCACGGCCCTGCGCCGGATCCGACCGATCACGAACAACTCGGACCCACGCTCATGCTCTTCGACAACGCCCACTCGCCGGACGAACACCACGTCCACCGGTTCCAGAACGGCGAGAAGCAGCCCCCGGACATCCTGCCGTCGGGGACTGCTTGGACGGATGCGGTGGCCAACGCCGAGGCCGAGGCCAATCGCTTCATCGCTGCCGCTGGACGCCCGACGTAGCCGTGCTTCCCGTGCGAAGCGCGGTGCGGTACGGTCAGGTCAACCCTTCTCGAGGAAACCGGTCCGGGCAGTGGACTCCTCTTCGGCACAGACCCCCCAGTCGACGTTCGCTCGACTCGTACTCGACGATTCGCTCCCCGCGGCTCTCGTCGTCGTTCGCGGAGACGACCCTCGGGCACCGGGTGCCGTGTTCTCGCGCCTCCGGCACGGCAAGGCTGTCGTGCTCATCTCGGACGACGAGCGTGCACACCTCCTCGAGCCCGCCGCTGGCTCCCGCATCGTCGAGGCGATCTTCAAGCTCCGGCACCGGGACCAGGTTCGGGTCCAGATCACAGCCATCGACGACCCTGCAGCACCGGGCCCCCACCCGGCGCCCGCCCCGCCCCGGCGCGACGTCGTCGACCGACGCCACGCGCCCGTCCTCTGCTGACGTAGCCCGGCCCTGGAAGGCCCTGCGTCTGCTCGGTCACCGGGCCGTTCGGAGGCCAAGCGGTGAACAAGGTCGTGCGCGACGTCGGACTTCGGCTGGGCTGCTTCCCGTCGTCCGCCGCGTCGCCTACGGTCGGCTCGTGCCCGACTCAGACGACCTGTACATCGTGGGTGCCGACGCCCAAGCCCCGTTGCCTGAAACGCTCGAGCTCGAGCACCCCGGTCCGCTTCCAGAGCGCGCGATGCGCCTGCTCCGCGACTGGTTCCCCGACGGCGTGTCCCGGCACGGCAACTACTACTTCGCGCAGGCGCTGAAGATGACCCCGGACCAGGCCTCGAGCTTGGCCGTCGATCTCGTCTTCGAGACAGTCCGCCGCTACGAGTTCCCGCGTCTTCCCTCTCGGATGCAGACCATATTCGCCGTCGACTCGCTCGAGGACGCCGAACGATTCCGTGTCGGCCGGCGCCCCGACGACGCACCGATCTTCCTCGTGTCCGGGCGGGTAGCGCACCGCGCCAACATGTACCTCACCGGCCTCGGGAACTACGGTGCCGGCGCGATCATCAACGCCCGCGACTACTGGAGCGGCGAGCAGGGCGAGGTGCCGGACCTGCTGTGGGAGTACCTCCTCGAGCCACCGGTCACCGTCATCGAGCGCGTCGTCTGACCACACGTCCGCCCCCCGTCCTACCGTCCCTCCCGTGACCACCCCGCCCCCGCATCTGGCCGCGCTCCGCGAGTCCACCCACGCCCGACGCATCGTTCGCGAGCTCGTCCAACGCCTCGCGCTCCCGATCTGGACCGTCCTCGACCCCCGAGGCCTCGATCCACGCCTCGCTCGCGCCTGCGACCGCGCCCAGGTCCGCCAGCTCCTCGCGTGGGTCCCCGAGCTCGGCCCCAGCCGCGCCGCCCGCATCCTCCTCGACGCTGGCCTGCCCGCCGAGACCGGCGTCAGGCTCGCCGACCTCCCACCCGGCGTCCGCACCACCCTCGCCAACGCCGCCCGCAACCGACTCGCCAGCTGAACGGGCCGGCTAGTCGCCGAGCCCGCCGACGTCGGTCACACGGAACGTGATGTACCGGCCCCGCTTCGGCCACGGCGTGCACGTCGCCCTAGTCCCGCGCTCGTTCGTCGTCCAGCACCGCCAGGTCCGACCGCGGTACCGGATCGCGCACCCCGCCCGCCCCGACTCCGTCGCGAACGGGACCGCGCAGCCGCGGAACGACCGGGCCCTCTTGCGCCACAGCGCCCGGACGACCGCCCGCG
>JALNWQ010000034.1 GCA_023230855.1 Solirubrobacteraceae bacterium | reverse complement strand
CCCCTCCCTGCTCCCCGCCCCCGCCGATGCCCGCCCCACCCGTCACCCGCAGCGCTCCTCCGGGCCGCCCGCCGACCGCGTCGCGGCACGGCATCCTCGAGCCCGACCGGGGGCTGGAGCGGTTCGGCCTGCGGTGGCTCGCGCCGCCGGACGACGTCGCCCGGTGGATCGAGCGGTGCTGGACCACCTGGTGGGATCTTCCTCCCGGCGTGGAGCACGAGCAGGCGATCCTGCCGCACCCGTGCGTCAACCTCGCGGTGTACCCGGCGGTGGCCGAGACGGCGTCGCCCGACGCGCTGCCCGGTCCGGCGCACGATCCGCTGCGGACCGTCGTCATGGTGCACGGCATCGTCCGGGGCCGCGACGTCCGCCGGTTGCGCGGGACCGGGCGGGCGATCGGCGTGACGTTCCGTCCCGGGGCGTTCTCGGCGCTGTCGACGCTGTCGCCGGACCGGTTGGCGGAGCGGCCCGCGACGCCCGGGCAGGCGCTCGGGCCCGACGGGGACGCCTTGACGGCGCGGATCGCCGCACGGGCCGACGATCCCGCCACGGTGCTCGCGGCGGTGGCCGCGTTCGTCCGCGACCGGGCGCCGGAGCGCGATCCGGGGCTGGACCTCGTCCACGCCGTGGTCGCCGACATGCTGCGACGTGGCCCGGGCGGCCGGGTGACCGACGTCGCCGCCGCCCACGGCGTGTCGCCTCGCACCCTGCAGCGGCTCTTCCGCGAGCGGGTCGGCGTGAGCCCCAAGTGGGTCCTGCAGCGGCACCGCGTCCACGAGGCGGCGGCGCGGATCGCGGCCGGCGAGCACGACCTGGCGACGCTCGCCGTCGAGCTGGGCTACGCCGACCAGGCCCACATGACCGGGGACTTCCGCACCGCGGTCGGGCTCACCCCGGCGGCGTACGCCCGGGCGTGTCGGGGACGGTGACGGGCACGTCGTCGCCGATCGCGACGCTCGCGCCGCCGCCGGTTCCGCCCGGCGCGCCGTCGCCGTCGCCGAGGACGACCCGCGCCCCCGGCCTCACCGCGCCGGCAGCTTCTTCCCCGGGTTCATGATCCCCGCGGGGTCGAGCACGTCCTTGATCGCCGCCTGCGTCGCGAGGACCGTCGGGTCCAGGCGGGCGGCGGCGTCGCGCTTGACCGTGCCGACGCCGTGCTCGGCGGTGAGCACGCCGCCGAGCGGGCCGGGCAGGTCGAGCATCGCGTGGGCGGCGTCCTCGGCCCGCCGCAGCGCGGCCGGGTCGGTGCGGTCGACCATGACCGTGGCGTGGAGGTTGCCGTCGCCGGCATGACCCCACGAGCAGACCTCGACCCCGTGGTCGCCGGCGACCCGGTCGACCGCGGCGAGGATGTCGCACAGGCGGCTCGCGGGCACCGCCAGGTCCTCCGACAGCTTGCCGCCCCGGGCCGCGGTGACCGCGATCGACACGCCGTCGCGCCACCGCCACAGCGCGTCGACGTCGCGACGGTCGGTCGGGGCGTGGACGGCCAGCGCGTCGGGGGTCAGGGCGTCGGCGACGACCCGACCCTCGGCGTGGGCGACCGCGTCGGGACCGAGCGCCTCGGCGAGGACGGCGAACGCCGCGCCGTCCGGCAGCCCGCCGGGGAACGACGCGGCCGCGGCCCGCAACGTCGCCCCGTCGAGGAACTCCAGCGCCGCCGGCACGACGCCACACGCCATCGCCGCCGCCAGCGCGGCGAGGCCGGCGTCACGGTGGGGGTAGCAGGCCAGGATCGGCAGGGCGACCTCGGGCGCGGGCAGGAGCTTCAGCGACACGCCGGTGATGACGCCCAGCGTGCCCTCCGACCCGCAGAGCAGGCCGAGGAGGTCGAGCGTCTCGACGTTCTTGCGGACCGTCCCGCCGGCCCGGATCCGCTCGCCGTCGCCGAGGACCGCGTCGACCCCGGTGAGCCACGCCCGGACCGGCCCGTAGCGGAACGACCGCGGGCCACCGGCGTTCGTCGCGACGTTGCCGCCGATGAGCGACGACTCCGCCGACCCGGGGTTGGGGGCGAAGAACAGCCCGGCCTCGAGGCAGCGGCGCTGCAGGTCGGCGGTGACGACCCCGGCGGGGAACGTCGCCGACCAGTCCTCGGGGACGATCTCGCCCGGGCCGGTCAGGCGGTCGGTGGCCAGGACGACCGATCCCGCGTCGGGGACCGCGCCCCCCGAGAACCCGGTCCCGCCACCGCGCGGCACGAGTGGCATCCCGTGGCGGCCGGCCCAGCGCACGACGGCGGCGACCTCGTCGGCGTCGCCCGGGCGGACGACCGCCAGCGCGTCGCCGGTCGTCCCGCGGGCCTCGGTCGCGTCGCGCAGCAGCTCGACGGGGATCGTCGATCCGTCGCCGCCGAGGACGTGGGCGTCGCCGACGATCCGCACCAGGTCGCGCCGCACCGCGGCGGCGTCGCGGGCGGCGGTGGAGCGGTCGGGTGGAGGGGCGGCGGACATCGTGGGGGAGGGTCGTCGATCAGCGGCGTGGACCCTCGTCGCGCAGCAGCGCCCGGCGGACCTTGCCGCTGGGGGTCTTCGGCAGCGCGTCGACGAACTCCACGATCCGCGGGTACTTGTACGGGGCGGTCGCGGCCTTCACGTGGTCCTGCAGCGCCGCCGCGAGGGCGTCGGAGGGGTCGTGGCCGTCGCGCAGCACGACGACCGCGCGGACGACGCTGCCGCGCTCCGGGTCGGGCGCGGCGACGACCGCCGCCTCGGCGACCGCGTCGTGGGTGACGAGCGCGGACTCCACCTCGAACGGGCCGATCCGGTAGCCGGCGCTGATGATGACGTCGTCGGTGCGGCCCTCGAAGTAGAGGAACCCGTCCTCGTCGGCGTGCACCCGGTCGCCGGTCCGCCACGGGCCGCCGGTCGCCCGGTCGGTCGCGTGGTGTGGGCCGTCGGCGCGCGACGCCCCGCCCGGCCCGTCGACCCCGTCCGCCGGGGAGGCGGCGCCGGGCGTGAGGTAGCGCAGGAAGCACGTCGGGACGGTCGACGGGTCGACGACGAGCTCGCCGTCGTCGATCCACGCGCGCACGCCGGGCAGCGGACGGCCCATCGACCCGGGGCGGATCTCGCCGTCCGGTGGCACCCCGGTGATCTGCCCGGTCTCGGTCTGCCCGTACCCGTCGCGGATCGACAGGCCGGTCGCCGCCCGCCAGACGTGCAGCACCTCGGGGTTGAGCGCCTCGCCGGCGGCGACGAGGCCGCGCATGTCCGGCAGCGGCGGGATCGTCGTGCGCTTGGCGATCACCCGGTACTCGGTCGGCGCCATGCAGAGGACGTTCACCCGCTCGCGCCGGGCGATCTCCAGCCGCTCCGCCGGATCGAACCGCGCGTCGTGCAGCAGCGCCGACGCGCCGCGCAGCCACGGGGCGATGAAGACGTTGCGGGCGCTCTTGCTCCACCCGCTCGCGGCGGTGCACCACACGAGGTCGCCCGGGCCGCCGGCGAGCCAGTGCTCGGCCTGCACCACCTGGCCGGCGAGGTATCGCTGCCCGTGGAGGACCGGCTTGGCGCGCCCCGACGTGCCGCTGGTGAACGTGATGAGGCACCCGTCGGTCGGCGCGAGCTCCAGCGCCGGCACGGGGTCGGCGTCGAGCAGCGCCGGGTCGGGGATCCACAGGACGTCGGGGGTCGGGACGTCGCCCTCGAGCGCCGCCTCGAGCACGTCGCGGTTGCGGACGTCGGCGACGACGAGCACCGGACGCACCGCGTCGATCCGGTCGCGCAGGTCGCCGGGGCGCAGCTGCTCGGTGCACGGCAGGACGACCGCCCCGACCCGGAAGCACGCCACCATCGTCAGCACCCACTCGGCCCGGTTGCCGACGAGGGTCATGACGACGTCGCCGCGCCGCACCCCGCGGCCGACGAGCCCGCCGGCCAACCGCGCCGCGCCGTCGGAGACCTCGCCGAACGTCCACGTCCGCCGTTCGCCGTCGCGGCGCAGCTCGACCATCGCGCGGGCGGTGGGATCGGCGGCGTCGACGGTGTCTCGGGCGAAGTTCATCGGTGGTGCGGCCCGGCGGGGTCCCGTCGTCGGCTCCCCCGGAGCCTGCCAGAGCGGACGCGGAGGCGGCGACGACGCGACGTCGCGGCGGATCGTGGGGTGGGCGCGACCGGCAGGGTCGGTCGCGTCGGCTTCCCGGGGCCGTTCCGGGCCCCGTCGCCGTGGTCGGGGTCCGTCGTCCGTCGAGGCCGCGGCGCCCCTGCCCTACCGCCGGGATCGCCGGCGTGGTGGGATGGGGAGGGGCGTCCGCGCGACGTCCCGTCTCCGTCCGACGATCGCGAGGTCCCCATGTCCGACCGCACCCCCATCGCGGCGCCGCTCCGCGTGCCCCCGAAGAGCCTCGTCGCCGGTCGGTGGACCGACGCCGGGGCGGACGCGACGTTCGTCGTCACCGACAAGGCCGACGACCGGCCGCTCGTCGAGCTGCCCGACCTGACCCCGGACGTCGTCGACCGCGTGATGGAGGGCGCGTGGGAGGGGTTCCTGACGTGGCGCGACACCCCGGCGCGCGAGCGGGCGACGGTGCTGTCCCGCGCGTACGACCTCGTCGTCGAGCGGACCGAGGAGATCGCGACGCTCATGTCGCTGGAGATGGGCAAGGCGCTGCCGGACTCGCGCGGCGAGATCGCCTACGCCGCCGGGTTCCTCCGCGAGTACGCCGAGCGCGCCCCGCGGATCGACGGCCGCCACGCGTTCCACGAGAGCACCGGTGGTCGGATCCTCACCCAGCAGGACCCGGTCGGGCCGTGCCTCTTCGTCACGCCGTGGAACTTCCCGCTCGCGATGGGCACCCGCAAGATCGCCCCGGCGCTCGCCGCCGGCTGCTCGGTCGTCGTCAAGCCGCCGCGCCAGACGCCGCTGACGATGCTCGCCCTCGCCGGGATCCTCGTCGAGGCGGGGTTGCCGGCGAACGCCGTGTCGGTCCTCACGACGACCGACTCGCGCCACGTGACGTCGGCGATCATCGAGCACCCGCGCACGGCGAAGCTCTCGTTCACCGGGTCGACCCCGGTCGGACGGTCGCTCGCGGAGCAGGGCGGACGGGCGCTGCTGCGGATGTCGATGGAGCTCGGCGGCAACGCGCCGTTCGTCGTCTTCGACGACGCCGACCTCGACGCCGCGCTCGACGGCGTGACCGTTGCGAAGTTCCGCAACGGTGGTCAGGCGTGCACGTCGGCCAACCGGATCCTCGTCCACGACGCGGTCGCCGAGGAGTTCACCCGCGGCCTGGTCGGGATCGCCGAGGGGCTCGTCCTGGGCCGCGGCACCGACCCGGACACGACCCTCGGCCCGATGGTCGACGACGCCGCGGTCGCGAAGGTCCGCGAGCTCGTCGACGACGCGGTGTCGCGCGGGGCGACCGTCGCCACCGGCGGCAACGACCGCGCCGACGGCCGCTACTACCCGGCGACCGTCCTCACCGGCGTGCCGGCCGACGCGAAGATCCTCCACGAGGAGGTGTTCGGGCCGGTCGCGCCGGTCGTGACCTTCGCCGACGAGGAGGAGGGGATCGCCCGCGCGAACGCCACGGAGTACGGGCTCGTCGCCTACGCCTACACCCGCGACGCCGCCCGGATGCTGCGCGTGTCGCGTCGGCTCGAGGCCGGGATGGTCGGGATGAACACCGGCCTGGTGTCCAACCCCGCCGCCCCGTTCGGCGGGATCAAGGACTCCGGATTCGGCCGCGAGGGCGGCCCCGAGGGCATCGCCGAGTACCTCGAGACCCGCTACGTCGCGATCCCGGATCCTCGCTGACGCGGGGCGCGCCGGGTCGGGTGGTGGGCGCCCGGCGCCGCGTCGGGGTGGCGGGCGTGGCGGGCGTCTCGGTGCGTCGGGCGCGGCGGGTGGCGGGCGTCGCGGGGTGG
>JALNWQ010000033.1 GCA_023230855.1 Solirubrobacteraceae bacterium | reverse complement strand
TTCCCATTCGTCTTCACCGACACGGTGCACCTCACAAGCTGCCGACAACTCGATCGATCCACCGTTCCAAACAGGCCGGACAACACCGACCCGGATCCCTTACTCAGGAATCACGGTCAGACCTTGATGAGGATGGCGTCGCCCTGGCCGGTGCCGGAGCACGCGGTGGCGATGCCGTAGCCGCCGCCGCGACGACGGAGCTCGAGGAGGGCCGACCCGATGATGCGGGCGCCGGACGCGCCGAGCGGGTGACCCAGGGCGATCGCGCCGCCGTTGACGTTGACGCGGTCCTCGTCGATCCCGAGGTCCTTGATCGTGTTGAGCGCGACCGACGCGAACGCCTCGTTGATCTCCCACACGTCGACGTCGGACGGCTGCAGGCCCGCCTTCTCGAGCGCCTTGCGCGACGCGCTCGCGGGGGTCGTGAGGAGGTTGGGGAACTCGTTCGCGGACTGGCCGAACGCGACGACCTCGCCGAGGACCTCCTTGCCGTTGGCGGCGGCCCACTCGTCGGACGCGAGCACCAGGGCGCCGGCGCCGTCGTTGACGCCCGGCGAGTTGCCGGCGGTGTGGGTACCGCCCTTGACGAGGCCGGGCAGCTTGCCCAGCGCCTCGAGCGACGAGCCGCGGCGCGGGCCCTCGTCGGTGTCGACGACGGTGTCGCCCTTGCGGCCCTTCACCGTCACCGGGACGATCTCCTCGGCCAGCCGGCCGGCGTCGATCGCCTCGAGCGCCTTCTCGTGCGAGCGCAGCGCCCAGCGGTCGAGCTCCTCGCGCGGCCACTCGTAGCGGTCCGACACCTCGGTCGTCTCGTCGAACATCTGGCGGCCGGTGAACGAGTTCGTCAGGCCGTCGTGGACCATCGCGTCGACGAGCTGGCCGTGGCCCATCCGGTAGCCGACGCGGGCCTTCGGCAGCAGGTGCGGCGCGAGCGACATCGACTCCATGCCGCCGGCGACCGCGACCCCGAGGCCGTCGGCGCGGACGAGCAGGTCGATGAGCGCGACCGAGCGGATGCTCGACGTGCACACCTTGTTGATCGTCTCGGACGTGACGGAGTCCGGGATGCCGGCGGCGATCTGGGCCTGCCGGGCGGTGATCTGGCCCTGGCCGGCCTGGATGACGTGGCCCATCACGACGTGCTCGACCTGCTCGGGCGCGACGCCTGCGCGCTCGAGGGCGCCGGCGATCGCGACGCCGCCGAGGTCGACCGGCCGCACGGTGGAGAGCCCTCCGCCGAGCTTGCCGACCGGCGTGCGCGCCGAGCTGAGGATGACGGTCTTGGCCATGGTGTGACGTCCTTCCGCTGGGTGCCCGTCCCGTCGCGACGGGATCGGTGGAGCCGACGGCGTTCGTACCGCCGGTAGGAGGCGGAGCGTAGTCGATCGCCGCGACCGCGCCCCGCGGGCGGGCCCGCGGCCGCGAGCGGCGTCGACGTCCAGCGCGTCGACGACGTCCCCCGCCGGTCGGTCGGGGCCCGTCGTAGGCTGGGCCGGTGACCGCCCCGCCGACGCCGCCCACCGTCCGTCCCGCGACCGCCGACGACCCGCCGCCGGACGCCGTCGTCGTCGGCGTCACCGGCGACGGGCCGGTCGGCCTTCCCGACGGCGCCCCGGTCGGGCTCATCGGGATCCTCCGCGACCGGGGCGAGATCCGGACCGGGCTCGCGTCGGTCGCGCACGTCCACGACGCCGACGGCGTGCGCTGGATCCTCGTCGGGTTGGGCGACGGCGGGCCCCGCCACGACGAGGACCGCCGCGCGGCGTACGGGGCGGCGATCCGCCGGGCGCTCGAGCTGCGCGCCCGGGCCGTGCGCGTCGTCGTCGACGATCCGGCCGGCGCGCCCGCGGCGGCCGAGGCGATCGTGCTGGCGGCGCACCGCCCGGCCCGGATCGAGGGTGAGCCCGGTCCGGTCGGCGAGGCCGCGGGCGCCACGAGCCCGGGACCGGTCGGCGCGGTCACGGCGGGCGACGACCCGGCCGACGAGGCGGACGCCCCGGCGGTCGCGGCGAGCGCCGACGACGCATCGGACGCGACCGACGCGCCCGCCGACGTCGATGCGACCGGGGAGCCCGGGCGCCTCGTCACGCTGGCCGGCCCCGGCGGCCCGCTCGACCCGGCCATCGGTCGGGCGGTCGAGGACGCGGTGCTCGTCGCGCGGGCCCAGAACGAGGCCCGGCGGTTGCAGCAGCTCCCGGCCAACCACCTGACGCCGCGAGCGCTCGCGCGCGAGGCGGTGGCGCTCGGGCGCGAGGTCGAGGGCCTGCGGGTGCGGACCGAGATCGGACGTGGCGCGCTGCAGGCCCGCGGGATGGGGCTCTTCGACGCGGTCGCCCGTGGGAGCGACGAGCCGCCGGCGCTCATCGTCGCCGAGTGGGACCCGACGACCGTCGACCCCGACGTCACGGTGCGCGGCCCGGTGCTCGGGCTCGTCGGCAAGGCCGTCACGCACGACACCGGCGGCTACTCGCTGAAGACCCCGGCCGGCATGGTCCGGATGAAGCTCGACATGTCCGGCGGCGCCGCGGTGCTGCAGGCGATCGGGGCGATCGCGCGGTTGCGGCTGCCGGTGCGCGTCGTGGCCGTCGTCGCGTCGACGGAGAACCTCGTCAACGGGTCGGCGATGAAGCCGGGCGACGTGCACGTCGCCGGGGACGGCACGAGCGTCGAGATCGTCAACACCGACGCCGAGGGCCGCCTGGTCCTCGCCGACGCGTTGCTGCACGCCGTCGCGCTGGGCGCGGAGCGGCTCGTCGACGTGGCGACGCTCACCGGCGGGGTCGTCACCGCGCTGGGCACGTCGCACGGCGGGCTCCTCGGCCGGGACGAGCCGTGGCTCGACGCGGTCCGCGCCGCGGGCGAGCGCACCGGCGAGCGGGTGTGGCCGCTCCCGTTGGAGGACGACCACCGCGACCTGCTGAAGAGCACGTCCGCCGACCTGAAGAACTCGGGCGGACGGTCGGCGCACGTGAGCCAGGGCGCGGCGTTCCTCGAGCGGTTCTCCGTCGACCGGCCGTGGGCGCACCTCGACATGGCCGGCCTGTCGGACGACCTGCCGCGGCGCTACCTCGCCAAGGGCCCCTCCGGCTGGGGCGTGCGGATCCTCGTCGAGACGGCGCGGGCGCTGGCGGCCGAGGAGGACTGAGCCCCGCGGGGCCGAGGCCACCGGCGGGGCGTGACGCCGCCAGGCCGTAGGGTCGACGGCGGCGCGCGTCGCGCCGCCCATGCCCCACGACCGCCCCTCCCCCGCCCGGATCCTCGCCGTCTTCCTCGGCCTGCTCGTCGTCTACGCCGCCGGGCTCGTCGTCCCGGCGGGCCGCGACGCGCAGGTGTCCCCGACCGAGGCGCACCGGCTGATGGCGGCGCACTCGATCGTCACCGACGGTGACCTGGACCTGCTCGACGACTACCGGGCCGAGGCGTGGCGGCGGTTCGGCGGGATCTCGGGCGGCGACCCGGACCGGGCGCTGCGACCGACGGTGAGCGTCCGTCCCACCCGCGACGGCGGCCAGGTCCCGGTGGCGCCCGGCGGGTTCCTCGAGCCGACCGGCCTGGGCATCGGCACGGCGCTCGCGCCCGCCTACTGGGTGGGCCACCACACCGGGATCGGCGCCCGACTCGCGGTGCAGTTGTGGTGCGCGGCGCTGCTGGCGCTCGCGTTCGCGCTGGCGATCGGGATCGCGCGGCGGCTCGTCGCCGAGCCGTGGGCGACCCGGGGCGTCGTCGCGGTCGGCCTGTCGCCCCCGGCCGTCATCGGCGCGACCGGGATCGGCCCGACCGGCCCCGTGGCGCTGTTGCTCGTCGGGGCGGTGCTCACCGCGTTGCTCGTCCGCGACCGTCCGCGGACGGCGGCGGCGATCGGCTGCGCGCTGCTCTGCGCGCTGCTGCCGTGGCTGTGGCTGCCGCTCGCCCCGGTGGCGCTCGTCGTCGCGGCCGCGCTCGCCCGGTGGATGCGCCGGCGGCGACGCGGGCTCGGTGGGTTCGTCGCGCTCGAGGTCGGCCTGTTGTCGGCGGTGATCTACCTGACGGTCCACGACCGCGTGTACGGCGGGCCGACGCCGTGGGCGGGCGCGACCGGCTGGGGCATCCCGACCGACTTCGACGGGCTCGCCGACGCGCTCGGCCGGGTGCTCGCCGGCACGCTCGGGGTCGCGATCGACCGGGACTTCGGCCTGCTGCGGTGGGCGCCGGTGCTCGCGCTCGTCGGGGTCGCCGCGTGGCGGCTGGCGCGGTGGCGCCGCACCCGCCTGCACCGGGCGTTCGCGGACGAGATCCACGTCGAGGTCGTCGCCGGGTTCGTGCTCCTCGTCGCGTTGGCGCTCGTCGTGCCGTACGCGGTGCTGTCGCCGTGGCCGACGACCAACTGGCTCGGCGGTCCGGGCGCCGCCCCCGCGCTGCTGCTGCTCGCGCCGTTGGTGGCGTGGGGCTGGCAGCGCACGCCACGCACCGCGGCCGCCCTGGCCGGGATCACCGTGGTGGCGACCGCCTGGCTGCTCGTGGCGGGGCTCCTCGATCCCGCGGTGGGCACCACCCCACCGTCCGGCGCGTTGCCGTGGGGTGGGTTGGAGGACGCGTTGCCGCGGCTGCGGCGGTAGACGGGCGGACGATCCGTTGGGGGCTCCCGCGCCCGGTATTCTTCGGGTATGACCGCCAAGCTCGCGATCAGTCTTCCGGACGACCTCGTGGCCGACGCGCGTGCGGCGGTCGCGGCCGGTCGGGCCGCATCGCTCTCGCAGTACGTGGCCAGGGCGATGGCGGCGCAGCGTCGCGAGCAGGACGTGGCGGAGTTGCTCGCGGAGATGGCCGTCGACGGTGGGGTCCCGTCCGCCGAGGATCACGCGTGGGCACGCCGCGCGCTGGGGCTCGACTGACCGATGCCGGGGATCACGCTCGATGCGGGCGCGCTCATCGCGGCCGAGCGCGGCGATCCGCGAATCGCCGCGTTGATCGCCGAAGCCAACGCCGCCGGGCTCGACATCGCGATACCGGCAGGCGTGATCGGTCAGGTGTGGCGCGGCGCTCCTCGACAGACGCGGGTCGCACGAATCCTGCGGCTGCAGATCGTCGATGAGGTTCCGCTCGACGGCGTGATCGCGCGCGCCGCCGGGGTCCTGTGTGGGCGCGTCGGCACCAGTGACGTCATCGACGCGTCCGTCGCGCTGTGTGCTCGCGACCGTGGACACGCGGTCGTGACCAGCGACCCGGACGACCTCGCGAGGCTCGATCCGGGCCTGCGACTGGTGGCCCTCTGATCGTGCGCCGCCAGGAGAAGGCCGACCGGATCGGTGGAATCCTCGACGAGCTCTACCCCGAGACGCCGATCCCGCTCGACCATCGCGACCCGTACACGCTGCTCGTCGCGGTGGCGCTGTCGGCGCAGACGACCGACAAGAAGGTCAACGAGGTGACCCCCGCCCTGTTCGCGGTCGCCGACACACCGGCCAAGATGGCCGCCCTGGACCCGCTCGAGATCCAGGAGCTGATCCGCGAGATCGGACTGGCGCCGACGAAGGCCCGCAACCTGTGGACCGCCGCCCACCAGATCGTCGAGGCCGGCGGCGAGCTACGACCGGACTGGGGGTTCCTGGAGTCGTTGGCGGGCGTGGGCCACAAGACCGCCGGCGTCGTGATGGCCCAGGCGTTCGGGGTGCCGGCGTTCCCCGTCGACACCCACATCCACCGCCTGGCGGCGCGCTGGGGCCTGTCGAACGGCACGTCGGTCGAGCGGACCGAGCGGGACCTCAAGGCGGTGTTCCCGCGGGACACGTGGAACGACCGCCACCTGCAGATCATCTTCTTCGGCCGCGAGCACTGCCCCGCCCGCGGTCACGACCTGGCGACCTGCCCGATCTGCTCGTTCACCGCGACGAAGACGCGGATCGCCGCGGAGGCGGCGGGGTCCAGGCGGGCCGCGGTCGTGCGCCGCGCGCCGCGGGTCCGGTGAGCTGGGACGCTGTGCCCATGCTCGACCGCGAGGAGGCCGTCCGGGTCATCGAGGGCGTCGGTGCCGACGTCGACGCCGAGGCGGTGGCGCGCCGGGCGCAGGCCGCATGGCGCCTCGTGCCGACCCGGGGTGACGGGCCGGCCGTGGTGACGGTCGGTGGCCCGGCGCCGCTCGCCGACGGCGAGGCGTGGCCCGTCAACGACGCGGGCGTGCCGCTGACGTTCGTGGCCGCCATCGATCCGGCCCTCGTCACCGGCGACACGGGCGGCTGGCCGGTGGCCGCGTGGGGCCACGACGGCGGCCTGGTCCGGATCTTCGGGGACCTCGTCGACGACCCGTACGAGAGCGCCCCGGCGCTCGTGCTCCCCGCGCCCCCGGGAGCGACGCTGACCGCGACCGAGCCTCCACCGCTCCCCGACCCGTTCCCCGACGACGGGCCCCAGGAGGCCATCGCCCCCGAGGAGCGTTGCCGCCGCCTGCCCCTCGCGCGCTACGACGTCGCTCCGATGCTCACCGTGCCGGAGGCCGACCCGGAGGACGAGGACCGCGACGACGAGCTGCTCGAGATCGCGTACGCCGTCCGACGCGCGACCGTGGACGACCCGCGGGACCCGTGGGAGCTCTCGCACCTACTCGGCTACGCCTGCTCCCCCCAGGGAGACGTGCGCACCATCGGGACCTACCTCTTCCCTGATGCAGGTGGCGCCGACGACTGGCAGGTCCTCCTCGCGCTGCACCCCGACCCGTCCGCCACGAGCGAGCCGGCCGAGCACGAGGGTCCCGGCCTCGCCTACACCCTCATCGTGCCCGCCGGCGAACTCGCCACCGGCGCCTACGACCGTGCGGTGCTCGTCGTCGAGGAGTCCTGAGCGTCGCCCGCCGGGCACCGACGTTCCGCACGACGCGCCTGCAACGCCCGGCGGGCGGCGGTGTCGGCCTTTACGCTCGACGGGCCTCCGTGCGTCAGTCGTGCAGGAACCGGTCGAGCGGCCCGTCGACCAGCAGCCGCTTCTCGCGCAGCATCGCGTCGACGTGCTCGGGCACGATCCGTGCGATCGATTGCATCGTGTGCTCGACCGGGATCGCGTACTCCTCTCGCGCTTCAAGGAGCGGAAACGCCACGAAGTCCTCAGTCGTCTCCGGCCGCGGCGGATCGTGCGTGACCCGACGACACGCCTCCTCCAGCACCCATTCGTGCGGCGCCGCGATCCCTGCCTCGGCCTGCAAGCCCGCCAACAACCGCCGCTGCTCCCGAACCAGGTCCCGCGGCCAGTCCTCGACGTACACGGTGTCGTCCAGTTCCCACGAGTATGGGCTCCACACCCTGCGCAGGAGCGTCACGTACTCGTCTGTCCCGCGTCAAGGAATCCGCGCAGCTTGGCGCGTTTGAACTGGGGTGCTGAGGTCGGTTGAGGGTTTGGCGTCCGGATCGTCGGGCGGGATGCGTGGGGCGGGCTCGGCGAGGTAGGCGC
>JALNWQ010000032.1 GCA_023230855.1 Solirubrobacteraceae bacterium | reverse complement strand
TGGTACTTGGCCCGCAAGGGCCTGGGAGAGTAGGTCGCCGCCGGAATTAGCTTCACGACAAGGGCGTCCCGCAAGGGGCGCCCTTCGTCGTTCCACGACACCCGCGCGATAGCGACACCGCGCGCGGACGGCGTCCGCCCATGGTCGCCAGGGTCCGGCGCGCCGGGTAGGCCGCGGTTCGCCGCGGCTGGGTCGTCGCGGTGCCTGCCTCGGTCAGCCGCGTCGCGAGGTCGTCACGTGGCACGGACCCCGGGCGGGAGCCTGGGGTCCGTGCCGGTCGCATCCCGAGGCGTGTCCCGCCAGGTCGTCGCCACACGACGCGCCGCCCGGGCGGTGCCGTGTCCCGTTCAGAGGGTGGAGCCGAGCGACGACCAGACGTCGAGCTTGGTGCGCACGCGTGCGATGACGTCGTCGGTGACCTCGGTCGTCGAGGACGACCCACCGAGGTCCGACGTCTTGACGCCGGCCGACGCGCCCTCGAGGACCGCCTCGTAGATCGCGCGCGACGCGACGTCCGCCTGGGGGACGCCGTGGATCTGCGACGCGTAGTGGAGCACCGCCGCGTCGGCGAGGAGCATCGCCATCGGATTGGCCACGTCCTTGCCGTAGAGCGAGGGCGCGGTGCCGTGCGGCGCCTCGGCCATCGCGACGCGCGGCGCGTACTCGTCGTCGAACGACAGCAACGTGGACTCCGCGCCGGCGATCGAGCCGAACAGCGGCAGGACCAGATCGGACAGGCAGTCGCCGTCGCGGTTCAGGGCGGGAATGACCAACGGCCCGTCCGCGTCGCCGGACACCAGCCCGGCGTAGGTCGCGTCGATGAGGACCGGCTGGTACCTCACGTCGGGATTGGCGGCCGCCGCACGATCGAGCTCCTCCTTCAACATCCCCTCGTACACCGGCGACACCGTCCACTTGGGACCACCGTAGACGCGGCCGCGCATCTTGTCGGCCGTGCGAAAGGCGTACTCGGCGACCGCCCGGCACGTCGAGCGCGAGATCTTCTCGGTGCGATAGGCGATCTCGTCGTCCGGATGCTCGGGCGTGGGCGCCGCCTCACGCCACTGCTTCGCGCCGTAGGCGTCGTCGATCGCCATGCGGACCACCGAGATGGGGAAGTGGATCCCCGCCGCGGGCGTCACGCCGGGGATCCGGCGACCGGTGCGGATGATGACCTTGCCGTCGACCTCCTCCCGCAGGATGCGGTTGGGGGATCCGACGTCGTCCTTGCCCTCCGGCGTGATCGTGGCGGCCTTGATGCCCAGGCCCGTCCGACGCATCGCGGCGGCGGCCTCGTGGACGACCTCGTTGTTCGTGTCGCGGCGGCGGGCGAGCGACAGATCGAAGCGCTGCAGCTCGACCGGGACGCCGATGACGGCCGGGTCCAGGACGCGGACGGCCTGATCCAGCAGCTCCTGTCCCGTCTCGTCGCCCTCGAGGATGGTGATGGTCAGGGTGTCGGGCATCTCGCCGGAGAGCGTACCGGCGGCCCGCGCGCTCGCCGTGGTCGACCACCCGGGGCGGCATGCGCGCACCGGGTGGTCGGACCGGGACGTCGGCCGACGCGCTGGTAGCCTTGCGCCCGTTCCGCGGCCGTCCTCGGCCGCGCGTTCGTCCGCGGCGAGCGTTCCCGCCCGTCCCCGTCCAGAGGAGCAGCAACCGCCAATGGAGAAGTTCGTCATCGACGGTGGGCGCCCGCTCTCCGGCACCGTTCGGCCCGCCGGGAACAAGAACGGCGCCCTACCGATCCTCGCCGCGTGCGTCCTGACCTCCGACGACGTCGTCGTGCGCAACGTCCCGCGCATCAGCGACGTCGCGTCGATGATCAACCTGCTCGAAGGGCTCGGCGTGACCGTCGAGTGGCTCGACCCCCATGCCGTCCGGCTCAACGCCGCCGGCGTGGACGGGTCGGTCGGCCTCAGCCGCGAGGACGCCGAGCGGATCCGCGCATCGTTCCTGTTGGCCGGTCCGCTCCTGGCGCGGTTCGGGAGCTGCGTCATGCCGCCGCCGGGTGGCGACGTCATCGGACGACGGCGACTCGATCCGCACCTCGACGCGTTCCGGGCGCTGGGAGCCGAGCTCGAGGTCTCGCGGGACATCGAGATGCGCGCGCCCGCCGGCGGGCTGCGGGCCGCCGAGGTGTTCATGGACGAGCCGTCGGTCATGGGGACCGAGAACGCGCTGCTCGCCGCCGCGCTCACTCCCGGTCGCACGATCATCGGCAACGCGGCGTGCGAGCCCCACGTCCAGGACCTCGCCCGGATGCTCACGAAGATGGGGGCGACGGTCGGCGGGATCGGGTCGAACGTCCTCACCGTCGACGGCACGCGCGACCTCGGGGGTTGCGAGCACGAGATCGGGCCGGACCACATCGAGATCGGCTCGTTCATGGCGCTCGCCGGCGTGACCGGGGGCGAGGTGCGGATCGAGGAGGTCGAGCCCGAGGACCTGCGGATGATCCGGCTCGTGTTCGACCGGCTCGGCCTGCGGTCGGAGTTCGACGGTCGCGCGATCGTCGTGCCCGGCGAGCAGAAGCTGCGCACCCGGCGCGACGTCGGCGAGCACAAGATGAAGGTCCAGGACGGGCCGTGGCCGGCGTTCCCCGCCGACCTCACGTCGATCGCCGTCGCGCTCGCCACCCAGGCCGAGGGCTCCGTGCTCATCCACGAGTGGATGTTCGAGAACCGCCTGGTCTTCACCGACAAGCTCGTGTCTATGGGCGCCGACATCACCCTGTGCGATCCGCACCGGGCGATCGTCAGCGGCCCGTCGCGTCTACGTGGCGAGCGGCTGACGTCGCCCGACATCCGCGCCGGCATGGCCCTGCTCATCGCCGCGCTCTGCGCCGACGGGCGGAGCACGATCCACAACGTCGACCAGATCGACCGCGGCTACGAGGACATCGACGGTCGCCTCAAGGCGCTCGGGGCGCAGATCGAGCGGGTTCCCGAGGACGTCACCGTCACGATCGGCTGACCCCGGGAGGCCCGTCGCGGCGGGGCTCGAACCCCGCCCGCGGACCGGCGCGCCGCGGTGGCACGGCGTCGATGCGCCGGACCCGCGATCATGGACGGCGATGACCCTGCCGATCCCCAGCGGTACCCGGGACGTCCTGCCCGACGAGATGCGCGAGCGCGACGGCGTCCTCGACGCGTTGCGGCGCACGTACCGCGACCACGGCTACGGCGAGGTGTCCACGCCGGCGGTCGAGTACGCGAGCGTCCTCGAGCGCGCCGGCGTCGACCCCGACGGCGCGGCGCGCCCACGATTCCACACCGTCGACGAGCGGGGACAGACGCTCGTGCTGCGGTCCGACATGACCGTGCCGATCGCCCGTCTCGTCGGATCCCGGTTCGCCGACGCGCCGACCCCGATCCGACTGAGCTACACCGCCAACTGCTACCGCGGGGTCACGCCCGGACGGGGCGACGCCCGCGAGGTGCTGCAGTCGGGGATCGAGCTGTGCGGGGCGCCCGCGCCCGCCGGCACGGTCGAGGCGCTCACCGTCCTCGTCGCCGCGCTCCGCGCCGTCGGCCTGGACGGAGGACGCGTCGCGGTCGGCGACGCCGCGTTCTTCCCCGGGCTGCTCGAGGGTCTGGACGTCGCCCCCGACGCCCGTGACCGGGTCCTCCACGAGCTCGCCACCCGCGACCACGTCGGCCTGCGGCGCGAGCTCGACGCCGCGCTGGCGCCCGACGTCGCCGCCCGACTGGCCGAGGTGGCCGGGCGCCGCGGCGGACCGGAGATCGTCGCCGAGACCGGCGACGCGCAGATCGACCGGGCGGCCGCCGGGCTGCGCGAGCTGGTGGCGGGGCTCGCCCCGGACGTCGTCGACCACGTCATCCTCGACCTGGGGCTCACCCGACGCCTGGGGTACTACACCGGCGCGGTGTTCGAGGTGTTCGCGCCCGGGATCGGCCACCCGATCGGCGGCGGCGGGCGCTACGACGACCTGCTCGGACGGCTCGGCCGCGACCTGCCGGCCGTCGGGTTCGCACTCGACGTCGACGCGGTCCACACGGCGCTCGTCGGCACCGCCCGCGGGAGCTGGCGCCAGGTCGGGTGGGACGCGCCCCCCGGTCAGCCCGCGCCGATCCCCGGGGAGGACGCATGAACCGCTTCGGCCTGCGCATCGCCGTGCCGCGCGGCACGATGCTCGGCGAGACCCTCGACCGACTGGACCGGATCGGCGTCCCGACCGCCGAGGTCCGCGACAACGACCGTCGCCTGCTCTTCGACGAGGCGGGGATCGTCACGATGCGCCCCTCGGACGTCGCGACGTACGTCGAGGCCGGGGCCGCCGACGTCGGCATCACCGGCAAGGACGTGCTGATGGAGCAGGCCGGTCGTGACGTCGTCGAGCTCGCCGACCTGGGCTACGGGCCCTGCCGGATGGTGCTCGCGTCGGTTGCCGGCGACCCCGATCCGGCGGAGGAGGCGCTGCGTCGCCTCGGTCACCTGCGGGTCGCGACGAAGTACGTCCGGATCGCCACCGACTACTTCGAGCGGACCGGCCGTCAGGTCGAGCTCGTCAAGGTCAACGGGTCGGTCGAGCTCGCGCCGCTCACCGGGCTCGTCGACGCGATCGTCGACCTGACCGCGACCGGCACCACGCTGCGCGAGAACGGCCTCGTCGAGCGCGAGGAGATCGCCCGGTCGACCGCGCGCCTCATCGCCAACCCGGCGTCGCACCGCCTGCGGGCCGCCGGGGTCGACGCGCTGCGGGAGGCCCTGCTTGCCGATTGAGCGCCTGCGCGTCGGACCGGACGGCTCCGCGGCGGCGGTCGCCGCCCGCGTCCGCACGCTCGTCCCCGGCGGGGAGAGCGTCCGCGAGCCCGTCGCGGGGATCATCGCCGCGATCGTCGACGGCGGTGACGCGGCGCTCGCCGACCACGTCGCCCGGCTCGACCGTGCCACGGGCGAGGACGCGCTGCCGATCCGGGTGGCCGACGCCGACCTCGACGCGGCCGTCGCCGCGCTCGACCCGGACCTGCGCGACGCGCTGCGGCTCGCCATCGACAACGTCGCCGCGGTGGCGCGCGCGTCGTGCTCCGACGACGTCGACGTCGAGCTGCCGCAGGGGCAGCGGATCCGCGTGCGGGAGGTCCCCGTACGGCGCGCCGCCGTGTACGTGCCCGGGGGGCGCGCGCCGTACCCGTCGACCGTCGTCATGGGCGTCGCGACCGCCCGGGTGGCCGGGGTCGACCGGATCGTCGTCGCGTCGCCGTCGGCGAACCCGGTGCTGCACGCCGCCTGCCGCCTGGCCGGCGCGGACGAGGTGCACCGGATGGGCGGCGCGCACGCCGTCGCCGCGCTCGCGTACGGCACCGCGACCATCGACCCGGTCGACGTCATCGTCGGCCCGGGCAACCTGTGGGTGCAGGAGGCCAAGCGCCAGGTCGCCGCCCGCGTCGGGATCGACGGGTTCGCGGGGCCGAGCGACCTGCTCGTCCTCGCCGACGCCACCGCCGACCCGGAGCTCGTCGCGCTCGACCTCGCCGCCCAGGCGGAGCACGGGACGGGATCGCTCGTCGTGCTCGTCACCGACGACCCGGGCCTGGCGGACGACGTGACGGCCCGGCTGCGCGACGGCGTCGCCGGTGGACCGGACGCGGAGACGAGCGGCGCCGCGTACGCCGTCGCGCACGTCGACGGCGCCGAGCAGGGGCTGGAGGTGGCTGAGGCGTTCGCGCCCGAGCACCTCGAGCTCGTCGGCGCGTCGATGGAGGCCCTGGCGTCGCGGGTGCGCAGCGCCGGCTGCCTCTTCGTCGGTCCGACCGGGGCCACCGCGTTCGGCGACTACGTCGTCGGATCCAACCACACGCTCCCGACCGACGGGGCGGCGCGGTTCGCGTCGACGCTGTCGGCGCGCACCTTCCGCCGGACGATGTCCGAGGTCCACGTCGGACCGGCCGCCGACGCGCTCGCCGCCGCCGGCGGGCGGATCGCGGACGCCGAGGGGTACGTCGTGCACGCGGCGTCGATGCGGGCCCGGCAGAATGGGGGGTCGCGATGACCCGGACCGCCACGATCGAACGCACCACCGGCGAGACGAGCGTCCGCCTGACCGTCGACCTCGACGGCTCCGGCCAGGGCACCCGCGCCACCGGCGTGGGGTTCTTCGACCACCTGCTCGACCTGCTGGCCCGCCACGCCGGGATCGATCTGGACGTCGCCGTGACGGGTGACCTGCAGACCGGCAGCCACCACACCGTCGAGGACACGGGCCTGGTGCTGGGCCAGGCGATCTTCCAGGCGCTCGGCGACCGGGTCGGCATCCGACGCTACGGGTCGGCGACGATCCCGATGGACGAGGCGCGCGCCGCGTGCCACCTGGACCTGTCGGGCCGGCCGTTCGTCGTCTACGACGACCGCGACCTGCTGCCGCCGGGCGTCACCGGCGGGTTCGAGCACGAGCTGCTCGAGGAGTTCGTCCGTGCCGTGTCGGCGACGTCGCGCAGCACCATCCACCTGGAGATCGAGCGTGGCCGCGGGGCGCACCACATGATCGAGGCGGGGATCAAGGCGCTGGCGCGGGCGCTCCGTGTCGCCGTGTCGATCGACCCGGACGAGCGTGGCGTCCCGTCGACGAAGGGCACGCTCACCGCATGACCACCACGTCCCGTCCCGCGGTCCCGGCCGGGACGACCGAGCCGGGCGACGCGGCCGACCCGTCGACCGCGCCGCCGACGGTTGCCGCCACGGGCCCGGACGGGACGGCGCCCGCGATCGCCCGGCGCGCCGCGATGGCCGCCGACGCCGTCCGCACCGCCGACGGTCGACCGGTCCGGATCGCGGTCGTCGACTACGGGATGGGCAACCGGCGCAGCGTCGAGAAGGCGCTGGAGCACGCGGGCGCCTCCGCCGTGATCAGCGCCGACCCGGACGAGATCCGGGGGGCCGACGGCATCGTCCTGTGCGGCGTGGGGGCGTTCCCGGCCGGGGCCACGCGGTTGCGGGAGTCCGGCCTGGGCGACCTCGTCCGCGACCGGGTCGCCGACGGCGTGCCGCTGCTCGGCGTCTGCCTGGGGATGCAGCTCCTGTTCGACCGCTCCGACGAGCGCGGAGGCGCGGAGGGGCTGGGGTTGATCCCGGGGCCGGTGCGCGTCCTCGCCCCGGGGGTGGGGCTGAAGCTGCCGCACATCGGCTGGAACCTCGTCCGCTGGACCGCGCCGCCGGCGGCGGACGCCGGGGCCCACGACGCCGTTCGCGCCGGATTGCCGGACCGCGCCGCCTTCTACCACGTGCACTCCCACGTCGCCCACCCCGACGACCCGACGACCGTCATCGCCCACGGCGACTACGGCGGGCCGTTCGTCACCGCCGTCGGGCGGGGCCGCGTGCACGGCGTGCAGTTCCATCCCGAGAAGTCCTCCCTCGACGGGCTGCGCCTGCTGCGCAGCTTCGCCGCGACCAGCGCGAGGTGCGCCACGTGATCCTCTATCCCGCGATCGACATCCTCGAGGGACAGGCGGTACGCCTCGTCCGCGGCGAGTTCGACCAGAGCACCGTCTACCGCGACAGCCCGCTCGAGGCGGCGCGGTCGTGGGTGGAGGCCGGCGCCCGGTTCCTCCACATCGTCGACCTTGACGGCGCGCGTCACGGCGAGCCGCACCACCTCGACCAGCTCGACGCGATCACGAGCGAGCTCGACGTGCCGGTGCAGTGGGGTGGCGGCCTGCGCACCCCCGAGGCCGTCCGCGAGGCGCTGCGGGCGGGCGCGGAGCGCGTCATCCTCGGCACCGCGGCGATCAACGACCTGGACCTGCTCGACACGGTCATGGGATCGCACCGCGACCGGGTGATGGTGTCGATCGACACCCGCGGCGGCAAGGTCGCGACCGCCGGCTGGCAGGAGACGACGTCGCTCGACGCGCCCGAGGTCATCACCCGCCTGCAGCACCGTGGCGTGCGGCGGTTCGTCTACACCAACGCCGACCGCGACGGCCTGCTGGAGGGCCCGGACATGGACGAGGTGCGGCGGATCGCCGACGCCGTCCGCGGCAGCTGGATCTTCTCGGGCGGGATCGGCACCGTCGAGCACCTGCGGCAGCTGCACGCCGCCCGCCTGGTGAACCTCAGCGGCGCGATCACCGGCAAGGCGATCTACGAGAACAAGTTCACCATCGCCGAGGGTCAGGCGGCGCTGCAGGGCAAGTAGCGGCCGGCGCCGGGCCCCGCCTCGACCGGGTGGGGCGCCGGTGCACCCCGCCGCCCGTCCGTCGCCCTCCCGACACCGGAGTCACCATGCACCTCAAGCGCGTCATCCCCTGCCTCGACGTCGACGCCGGCCGCGTCGTCAAGGGCACGAACTTCGTCGGGCTGCGCGACGCGGGCGATCCGGTCGAGCTCGCGGCGCGCTACGACGCCGAGGGCGCCGACGAGATCGTCTTCCTCGACATCACCGCCACCCACGAGCAGCGCGACACGATCGTCGAGCTGGCGCGCCGGGTCGCCGACGAGGTGTTCGTGCCGTTCACCATCGGTGGCGGCATCCGGTCGGTGGAGGACGCCCAGGCGGTGCTCGACGCCGGCGCCGACAAGGTCGGGGTGAACTCCGCCGCGGTCCAGCGGCCCGAGCTCATCGGCGAGCTGGCGGACCGGTTCGGCGCCCAGTGCGTCGTCATCGCCATCGACGCGAAGGCGGTGACGCCGGAGCGCGCCGCCGAGATCGGCGGCGACCCGTGGGAGGTGTTCGTCGCCGGTGGCCGCACGCCCACCGGGCGCGGCGCGGTCGCATGGGCGCGCGAGGCGGTCGAGCGCGGGGCGGGGGAGGTACTGCTGACGTCGATGGACGGCGACGGCACCACCGCCGGCTACGCCCTGGACCTCACCGGCGCGGTCGCCGACGCGGTGCCGGTGCCGGTCATCGCGTCCGGTGGCGCGGGCACGCTGGAGCACCTCGTCGAGGGCCTGCGGTGCGGTGCGGATGCGGTGCTGGCCGCGTCGATCTTCCACTTCGGCACCTTCTCGATCGCCGAGGCGAAGGCGGCGATCGCGGGCGCCGGGATCCCGGTGCGGCCGATCGCGGGGTGAGCGGGTCCGGGGCGGATCTCCTGCGGACGTCGGGCCGTCGGGGCGGTTCGCCGTCGGCCGCGCGCCGCTCGGCTGCGCGACACGATGCTGTCCGCGGATCATCTCTCGAGCCGCAATCCGAGCTCGTCGCAGACGTCGATCAGCGCGGGCAGGTCGGGGGTGAGCGTCAGCGCCGTACCGGTCTGGAGCAGGCGGGAACGGCCTTCGAAGAGGGCCACGCAGCGGCCGTCGTCGAGGTTCGAGCCGAACGCCACGCCCGCGAAGCCGCGGCGGAAGAGCGAGCGGCCGACCGTTTGCGTCACGATGCGGTCCCGGCTGCGGATCTGCGCGACATCGAGGTGGTCGAGGCCGTGCTCGACGAGCATCCGGGCGTGCTCGTGCTCCAGGTCGCGACGCAGAGTCAGGTCTCCATCGATGTCGCAGAGGTCTCCGTCGCCGATCGCTCGGGCGGGGCACAGGCGATGCTCGTCGCACCACGCATGGCGAACGACGCCGGCGTCGCGGACGGCAGGCGTCGCTTCACCGAAGAGCTCGCGCAGCTCGGCGAGCGCCTTGGCGTTCGGGCGTAGGTCGGCGAGCACCTCGCGCAGGCAGGTCCGGGCGCTTGCCGCTCCGTAGAGCGTGCGGTACTCGCGGTTCGGGTCGTCCCACCGGTGCTGCCACCCACAGAGCGCCCAGGGAACGAACGCGACCGGCGCCGACCGGTGGCCCAGGCACCACAGCGGCTCGTCGACGCTCAGGTCGCGGCCCCCGCGAACGCTCGCGCGGCCGGGACGAGGAAGCGCACGTCTCCGGGATCCTCGGCGTGCCGCAGCAGCCACGCCGGCGCCTCGTCGTCCAGTCGGCTGTTGCTGCCCAGCAGCCATGCGCGAGCGGTGGCGTCGCCGTAGGCGTCGACGATCATTCGCGCGACCACGTACGCCGCGCGGGCCCGAAACTCTGCGGCGGGTCGCGGGCGCGCTCCCCCGCGCCGCCACTTGCCGATGACCTTCGGGTCGCGCAACCCGACGACGTACGCTGCCAGCTGCTGTCCCAGGTGGTCCTGCAACCATCCGGCGATGTCGCGGACGTCTGCCTGCACGGCCTCGTCCTCCACCGATCTTGGGTCGAGCGTCAGCGCCATGCCAGGAGTCTACCCCTTTGACCCCTGGAAAGTCGACCTTGAGCCCATGGTGCGAGGCGCCTGGGGTGGGAGCGGGTCGGTTGACCATCGCGGGGCGACGGTGGGACGACCCGCTGTCGCGGTGGGAGGCCTTGCTCCTCGGGGGAAGGAGGTGGCTTCGGACGGAGGCCCACTGTGCCGGATCGGGTCTTCCTCTTGGGGGTTGCGGTTCACCCTGGTCGGTGCTGGTGCGGGGGGATGCGTACGAAGTACGGTTCGCGCATGTTCGCGCATGTTCGCGCATGTTCGCGCGTGGGTGGACCGGGCGGGTTGGCGTCGTCGGGGTGGTGGTCGCGGCGGTGCTCGGGGTGCCGGGTTCGGCGGGGGCGTTCACGGCGCAACCATCAGGTGGTGAGGTCGTGGTCG
>JALNWQ010000031.1 GCA_023230855.1 Solirubrobacteraceae bacterium | reverse complement strand
TGTCCACCGTCGCCGACGAGCAGGCCACCACCGCGGCCGCCGCGATCGACGCTGACCCGACGAGCGACACCGCTCGCACCGCCAGCGCACAGCTCGCCGAGGCGTACGACGCGCGCGACGCGGCGCTCCGCGCCGTCGCGACGCTGCGCGAGCAGCGCGCGACGTTCCAGCGCGGCGTCGCGAACGCCATCCCCGGTCGTACCCGTGACGACGCTCAGGCCCACGGGGCCCCGCACACGCTCAAGGCGCGGATCGAGCAGAGCGACGGGTTCCGCGCGATCGTCGCGCAGAACATCGCCGCCGGCGAGGGTGCGTTCGCCCCGATCCGGATGACGGGCCTCACGACGCCGACCGAGCTGAAGGCCGTCCTCGAGGGTGCCCCGACGTTCACCACCGGCGTCGGACCGCTCATCGACAGCGAGCGACTCCCGACCGTCTACCAGGACCGTCGGCCGATCCGCCTGCTCGACCGGGTCACGATCCGGCCGGTCAGCTCGCCGCTGTTGCACCACTCCCGGCAGCTCCCGCGCACGAACGTCGCCGCCGCCGTCGCGGAGGGCGCGGCGAAGCCGAAGGCCGACCTCGGATTCGAGAACGCGACGACCGCGGTCGGCACCATCGCGGTCCTGACCGACGTGTCGCGCCAGGCGCTCAACGACGTCGACTACCTCCAGGGCGAGATCGAGGACCTGATGCGCCAGGACCTCGTCGAGAAGACGGAGGAGTACCTCGTGTCCGGCGACGGCGTCGGCACCCGCCCCCGCGGCATCATCAACACGACCGGCGTGCAGGTCTACACGCCCGCGGCGGCTGAGGATCGCCTCGCCACGCTGCAGGAGGCGCTCGATCGCCTCGAGGACGTGTTCGTGGTGTCCGAGGACACCGTCGCGCTGAACCATCGCGACGTGTCGAAGTTCGCGCTCGCGCGCGACGCCGCAGGCGGGTCGGCGAACACCGGACAGTTCCTCTACTCCAACCCGATCACCGGCACCCTGCCGGTGCTCCTCGGTGAGCCGCTCATCAAGTCGCCGCTCGTCACGCTCGGCACCTACATCCTCGGCGACTTCCGCGCGATCAAGCTCGCGGTACTCGAGGGCGTCTCGGTCCTCATCGCCGAGCAGAACGCCGACAACGTCGAGAAGAACATGGTGACCATCCGCGTCGAGTACCGGGCCACGTTCGTCATCGACCGGCCCGGACGCCTCGTCCGCGGCACCTTCGTCGACGCCTGATCACCAGGCAGACCCCGAACAGGAGAGAACGGATGAGCACCACCAAGACGAAGGCCGTCCCCGGCAAGGGCGACACCTACCGCGCGCCCGACGGACGGACGTGGTTCTTCGCGTCCGGCGACGAGATCCCCGACGGGTTCGAGCGCGTCGCCAGCTCCCCGCCGATCCCCGGCGGCCTCGAGGGCACCGACGACGCGCCGGCCAAGCCGGCGGGCACGAAGGCCGCGCCGAAGGCCTGACCAATGGCGACGCTGGCCACCCTCGAGCAGCTCAAGGGCGTCCTGAACGCCGGGCAGCCCAACGCGCGGTTCGACGAGTAGCTCGCGGAGCTGTACCTCGAGGCGGCCACCGACCAGGTCCAGGGATGGTGCGAGCGGGAGTTCCTTCCCGATCCCGCCCCGTCCGACACCGAACCGCCGGCGGCAGCGGTCACCCGCACCGTGCACGCCGCCGGCCGGCGGATGGTGCGGGTCCCCGACGTCCGTCAGCTCGAGGCGTGCACCGCCGACGGCGTCTCGCTCGACGACGTAGAGCTCGTCAGGCGCCGACACGACGAGCCGGCGCACGCGATCATCATCGACCGCGACGCCCGTCACCTCGAGCTGACCGGCTGGTTCGGCTGGGACCCCGTTCCCGCCGCCGTGGTGTCCGCGACGCTGACGCTGGCCGCCCGAGCGTGGCATGAGCGCGACAACCGGTTCGCGGACTCCACGGTCGACCCGATGCGCCCGTCCGCGCAGTACTACCGCGACCTGCCGGCGTCCGCGAAGGCCCAGCTCGCGCTCTACCGCATCCCGGGGATCAGCTGATGCGCCGCGCCGAGCTCGAGCCGCTCCCGAAGGCCCCCGCCGCGGGGCTCGTCATCGCCGAGGCCGACCGGGCTGCGCGCGCCGGCGCCCGCCTCGCGGTCGATCACGCCGCCGACGAGATCCGTGGCCGTGCACCGCGCCGCACCGGCGCGGCCGCCGCCGCGATCGGTGGCAGCGTCCGCCGCGACCCGACCGGCTACCGCCTCACCGTGCAGCCGAACACGCGGCCGCACCCGTCGTCCGGTCGCGGCCGCTCGCGGAACCTCACCAACCGCGTCGTCTGGCGATGGATCGAGCGCGGGATCGGGCTCCTCGGCGACCGCGGCCGACTCATCCCCGAGCGCCGTCGCGGCCTCGCACCGACGCCACGCGGTCCCCGCGCCCCGAGCGGACGCGGGTACCGGGCCCGGCGGGTGTTCTCGGCCGCGCGCCCGGTCCTCGACCGCCAGGTGCCGGAGATGCTCGACCGGGCCGCGCGCGACGCTACGCGGAGGGCCGGCCTATGAGCGGCGGATCGTTCGCGGACGTCGCGGCGAAGCTCGAGGCGATCGCGCGTGACGTGCACCCCGACCTGCACGCGTCGCGTTGGTGGCATCCCAACCTCGCGCTGCCGTGCGCGTACTGGTGGCCCGCCGAGGGATCCGTCACGACGAACCCCGACGGATGCATGGCCCGGGACGTCCTGCCGCTCACGTTCTCGATCGCGCAGCGCCCGACTCTCAACGCCGGCGACGACCTCCTCTCCCTCGAGCACATCTCGGACCTCGCCCGCGCACGCCTCGACGAGGCCGTCGCCAACCCCCTGGAGCAGCTCGCCGTCCGCCACGCCAAGCGCACCCGCGGGTGGCGGCTCGCGAACGACACGTTCGCGAGCGTCCGGGCGCTCGTCGTCGAGTTCACCGTCGAGCTCACCCTGCGCAACCCGACCCCGTGACCACCATGCCGCCCAACCGCACGACCCCGAAGAAGCCCGACCCCGCCGTCGCCGCCGACGTCGAGGGCGTCGAAGAGCTGCCCGTCGAGTCCCACAGCGCGCCGGAGACGGCGTCCGACGGGACCGTCGAGCCGGACGTCCGCCCGGCGGCGGGCGGACGTCCCCCGCTGTCCGAGGTCGCCGTCGCGACCCACCACCGATTCGACCGGAGCACCCGATGAGCGGCCTCTACCTCGCCAACGACCCCGACACCGCCACCGGCGGGTCGACCTACGACGACCTCTCCGACCCCGGACCGGTCGCGTTCCCCGGCTCGATCGCGCGGACCCCGCCGCTCACGAGCAGCCAGGTCACCGCCGGCGAGAACCGCACCAACCGCAACACCGAGGGCCGCGGCCGACGCGGCAACAGCGTCTCGCTCCCCTGGGACGCCCGCCCGTCGGTCACCGCGTCGCACATGGCGTACCCGAAGATCACGAACTGGATGATCGCCCGGGCGCTCGGCGCCGCGGGCACGCCGACCGGATCGGCGCCCGCACCGGTCGAGTCGCCGTACACGCCTCTGCAGTCGGGGAACCTCGCCTCGTTCTGCGCGAAGCTCGTGCGCGACGAGCAGACCGACGACCTGTACGGCTGCTGGGCCAACACGTGGACGCTCACCCTCCCGAACGAGGGCGAGGGCACGTTCGAGTGGGACGCGATGGCGAAGTACCACGAGGTCACCACGACCGCGAGCGAGCCGGCGCGCGACAACGCCGGCTACGTCGACACGTACGAGATTCGCACCGCCGAGGTGTTCGACGGGCCGACCGGCACCGACCTCATCGACTGCGTCAGCTCCGCCACGATCGCGTTCTCCAACGCGCTGAAGGAGGACGTCCGTCGCCGGTTCTGCGCCGGCAAGAACGTCGTGCAGCGCACCCTCGATGGGTCCGTGTACCGCGTCTGGTACCCGACGTGGAACGCGCTCGGGCCGCAGACGATGAACATCACGCTCGACTTCGGGTCCCCGCAGCCGACCCGTGAGCTCGATCGGATCTTCGCGGCCGCGGACAAGCTCGTCATCGAGGCCCGTGCCGGCGACGCCGGCACGACCCCCGCCAGCGACGACATGATCCGCATCGAGGCGGGCCAGGCCGTCGTCACCGAGGGCGGCACCGACCCGTTCAACCGCGACGGCGACCACTACAGCTCGTACCAGTACGAGACCGGGGTCGACGACACCGGAGCGGACACCACGATCACGTTCTCGGGCGCGGCCGCGGTCACGCTCACGTAGGCACCACGGTGCACGACCCCGTCGACATGCTCGGGTCCGCCGCGACGCAGCTGCGTCGCGCACGACGGCGGGCCCGAGACGCCGCGCAGGACCTCCTCGCGGTCGAGCGCCGACTCGACGTCGTCACCGCCCACCACGTCACCACCGAACGAGACGCCCAGAACTGCGCCGAGCGTCTCGCCCGGGCGGTCCAAGAGCACGGGCCGCTCATCGTCACGACCACCAGGGCGCCCCACGAGGGCGCGGAGGAGGACCACACCCCATGAGCTCCACCGGATTCGACGCCAATGCGCGTCAGACCCAGCTCGCGAAGGACCCGATCACCATCGGGAACGTCGTCTACCACCGCCGGATCAAGACCCGCGAGGTCGAGCGCGAGATCCGCGCGGTCAACGCCGCCCAGTGGGCGACCGCCGACCAGACCAACGAGCTCGCCGAGGCGGCCCAGTACGAGGACCTCGTCGGCAAGCACGACGAGCTGCGCCAGCTCGACGAGAACCTCGTCGCGTCCATGCTCGTCGTCGCCGAGACCGGCACGCTCGCCGGTGCGGAGCGGAAGCAGCTCGACAGCGACCTCGCGAAGCTCGACATCCGCGTCGTGCGGCAGCTCATCGCCTACCTGCAGCGGGCCGAGCCGGACCCTACGTAGGCGCGCTCGGCGAGCTGGAGCTGGAGCAGACCGCGTTGCTGGGCGCCGTCCTCAACGTGCAGCCGTCGGAGAACGACCGGCTGACCGGCCCGCGAGCCGCAGGGCTCGCGCGGGCCGCGCGTGCCCGCGAGGAGGCCCAGGCGACCGCCCAGGGCGAGCTCGTCGTTGCCGCGGTCAACGGATTCGCCCAGATCGTGCTCGGAGCGATCAAGGCCGCCCTCGGAGGATGCTGATGGCCACCCACGAAACGAGGATCGACTGGCGCCTGCGGCTCATCACCGAGGGCGACCGCGCATGGCTCAAGACCCAGCGCGACGTCGCCCGCGCCACCGAGCAGGCCGAGCGCGCCGAGCGTCAGGCGCAGATCCAGTCTGACCGGACGACCCAGGCCCGCCAGCGCGCGACCCGCACCACCAAGCAGCACGAGAGCGACCTCAAGCAGCTCGACACCGCCTACCGCCAGCACGCCAACGCGGCCGCGCAGGTCCAGCGCGCCGAGCGCACCCTCGACGACGCCCGGATGAAGGCCCGGCTCGCCGGCGCGAAGGACGTCGAGAGCGAGTCCGCGGTCAAGGCGGCACGGCTGCAGCTCGAGCAGGTCACCCGCGGCCTGACCGGCAGAGAGGAGGCACTCGCGCAGGTCCGCAAGCGCGTCGACGCGACCGCGCTCGCCCGCGTCGACGCCGAGCGCCGCCTCGCCGAGGCCACCACCTCGAGCGAGCGCGCGACCAAGCGCGCGACGACAGCGGAGACACGCCGCCAGAACGTGGCCCGCACCACGACCACGACCCTCGGCGAGGAGACCGTCGCCTACCGGCGCCTGAACGCGGAGGCCACCCGCGCGCTCGCGCGGATCGAGGCCGAGACCACGCAGCTCACCCGCAACGCCACGGCGCACGAACGGGCTGCGGTCGCTGCCACCCGCAACGCCACCGCCCACCAACGCGCCGCCGCGACCGCGACCGCCGGGGTGCCCGTCACGCCGGCCCAGGCCGCCCGCGGCGCCGGGAGGGTCGCCGCCGCCGTCAACACCGTCGGGTCCATCGCCGGAGCCGGTGGCCTCTTCGCGCTCGGCCGCCAGGTCGGCGACGCGCTCGCGTATGAGAAGCAGATGGCCGCCGTCAACGCGGTCCTCGAGGGCACCCAGGACGACATGCGGCAGCTGTCCGACCTCGTGATCGAGCTCGGGGCCCGCACGAAGTTCTCCGCGTCGGAGTCCGCCGTCGGCCTCGAGATCCTCGCGAAGGCCGGGTTCGACACCAAGGCGGCGATGACCGCCCTCCCCGGAACGCTCGACCTCGCCGCCGCGTCCGCGACCGAGCTCGGCGTCGCGGCCGACATCCAGACCGCGACGCTCAAGGCGTTCAACCTCGAGGTCGAGCAGTCCGGGCACGTCGCGGACGTCCTCACGATGGCCGCGAACAAGTCCGCGGTCGACGTGGCCGACCTCGGCGAGTCGCTGAAGTACGTCGCGCCGACCGCCCAGGCCGCCGGCCAGTCGTTCGAGGACGTCTCCGCCGCCCTCGCGATCATGGGCGACTCCGGGATCAAGGGCTCGCAGGCCGGCACGACGCTCAACGCGTTCATGACGCGGATCCTCAACCCGTCGAAGAAGGCCACCGGCGCGCTGCGCGAGCTCGGCCTCTCCGCCCAGGACCTGCAAGGCCCCAACGGGCTGCTCCCGCTGCCGGAGATCCTCGCGAAGATCACCGCCGGCGCGGAGAAGCTCCCCAAGGCCCAGCAGCGCGCGGCGCTCGCCACGATCTTCGGCCGCGAGCCGATCGCCGGCGTCACGACGATGGTCGACAAGGGCTCCGCCGCGCTGCGCGAGTTCTCCGACGAGTTCCAACGCGCGGACGGCTTCGCGAAGCAGACCGCCCGCACGATGCAGAACAACGTGATGGACGCCGTCGAGGAACTCGGCGGCGCGATCGAGTCCGGATCGATCCGCGTCCTCGAGCGGTACCAGCCACAGATCCAGAAGGCGACCCGCGACATCGCCGCCTCGATCGAGGCGTTCGTCTCCGACCCCGCGAAGATCGATCAGGTCGAGCGATCGATCACGAACGCGGGGGAGGCGATCGCGACCGCCGGCGAGGCGATGGGCCCGTTCGTCGAGGCCGCGAAGCTCACGACCGAGGCGTGGGGCGCGATGCCCGACGGCGTCCAGCGCTCGATCGTTCAGTTCGGGATCCTCACCGCGATCGCGAAGAAGGTCGCCGGGTCCGCCGCGCTCGGCGGGATCACGAAGGCGCTGCGCGCGAACCGGGCCGAGCTTGCCGCGACCGCCGCGCAGGCCAAGACGACCGGTGTCGTCCTCGCGACCGCGACCGTCCCGTCCGGCGCGGCGGCGGCCCGCTCGGCGGGAGCGACCGCCCCGGCCCCGTCGGTCGTGCCGGTCAGCGCCGGCCAGCTCGGCCGCGCCGGCTTCGGAGTGATGCCCGAGGTCGGCGGCGTCGCCGCGCTGCGCACCGTCGACGTCACGTCCCAGCAGATCGCCCAGAACGCCCAGGCCGCGCAGCGCGAGGCGTCGCAGCTGCTGCGCCGCAAGATCGAGGCGCAGCGCGCCGTCGCCGTCGCCGAGATGGCCGAGGCCCAGGCACAACGTCAGGCCATCGGCGCACGCGCGCTGCCACGCACCGCCGCGAACGCCGGGGCCATTGAGGCCGCCCAGGCCCAGCTCGCCAGCGCCAAACTCACGACCGCCGCCGCCCGCGAAGCGGCCACCGCCGCAGCCGCCGAATCCGCCGGCGCGAAGCAGCGCCTCGTCGCCGCCCGGCAGATCCAGGCTGCTGCGGCGACCAACGCGAAGGCCGCCACGGCAGCCGCGGCTGCCGCAGCGACACCCGTCGCGGTCGCTGCCCCGACCGCCGGTCAGCGCGTCGTCGGGGGCGTCCAGCGCGCCGGGGCAAGCCTGCGCGGGATCGGGATGAAGGGCGGCGCGATCGCCGGCGGCGCCGGACTCGCCGGTGCCGCGATGTCCGGAGGCGACCCGCTCTCCGGGGCGGTCTCCGGAGCCGCGATCGGGATGATGGCCGGCCCGTGGGGAGCCGCGATCGGCGGTGCGCTCGGCGCGATCGGATCGAAGGTCATCGGCGAGTTCCGCAAGGGCGACGTCCGTCGCGCGGAAGAGGCGGCGCGGAAGTACGCCGAGGACGTCCGCAACCGCACCCAGGCCGCGTTTGATCAGGGCATCAGCCGGAGCACGGCACAACGCACGGCCGGAGCTGCCGCGCGGCTGTCCCAGGCCGATCGCTTCAAGGCGGACGCCCAGACGGCGATCGATGGCCGCGACCTGTTCCGGTACATGGACATCGAGAAGGAGGCGAAGGCCGCCGGATTCGACCTGACCGCGCTCCTCAAGGGCACGTCCGACGCGTACAAGCGCGCCGGCACCGACGCGGCCAAGGCGTTCACCACCGGCCTGGACGACGTGAAGTTCGCCAACGCGCGTGGGGTGCTCGATCGCTTTCGCGCCCAGCTCGGGAACGCACCACGCGAGAGCCAGAAGCAGGGCGCCGCGGCCGCGATCCAGTTCGCGAAGGGCCTCGAGGCAAGCGGTCACGCTCCAGCGGGAACCGTCGAGCGCCTGATCCGCGGCCTGGATCGCCAGTGGGACGGGCTCGGGTCGTCGCTGATCGGCAAGACGCAGGCGACCGCGAAGCGGATCGCCGATGCCCTCGCCGACCCCCGGATCCCCGCTTCGGTGAACGTCACCGCCGGCCGGATCACCGAGCGGTGGTCCTCGATCATCAGCGACCTTCCCCGCACCGCCGTCCGCACCATCCCCGGCGCGGTCGCGACGCTGAACACGCAGATGGACAAGCTGCGCGACTTGGCCAAGCACGCCCCGACGAAGGAGCTTCGGGAAGCCGCCCAGCGTGACCTCAACCAGCTGCGCAGCACGTACCGCTCGACGTTCAACGACCTCGCGAAGATGTACGGCGCGTCGAAGGACGACGCCAGGTCGTGGGGCAAGGCAGGCAAGGCCGCCGCGGACCAGGTCGCGGCCGCCGGCGGGACCGCGGCGGAACAGATCGAGGCGTACCGACGGACCGTCCAGCGCCTGGGGCAGGCGCACGCGGCGACGGCCGAGGCCGTGCGCTCGTTCTCCGGCGCGCTCGATGATCTCCCCGCCAAGCTCCAGGCGGTCGCGCTCGTCGCGTCCGCCGCGTCGGTCCGGGACATCGTCGCCGGGCTCCCCGTCGACGGCCGTCGACGGGGCGGTCGCATCCCGGCGTTCCGTGGCGGCGGGATCCTCGCAGCGGTCAGCTCCGGCGAGCTGCTGCGCTACCCGAACGGTGCGTGGGCCGAGGTGCCCGGGCCGAGGGTCGCCGCCGACAACGTCCTGGCCGTCCTGCCCGAGGACACCGAGGTCTACACCGGGCACGGCATCGGGATGCTCGCGGCCGGCTACAGCCGAGAGGAAACCCTCGCCGCCCAGCTGCCGCACTTCAACACCGGCGGCAAGGCCGGCAAGAAGACCGCGAAGGCGGCCCGCGTCGGCTACACGGTGTACGACGACCCGCCGCCAGGCGCGTTCGGCGCGCTCACGAACGGATACGCCGAGCTCGGCACCGCCCGCCGCACCGACGGTCGCGGGACCGGGTACGGGTGGATCGCCCGGGCGCGCGGGATGTCGGGAGAGCTGCCGAAGGACACGCCGCTCACCGTCCGGATCAACGGCAAGCAGAAGACGCTCCGCAAGCGCGACCGCGGGTACGGCCAGGGCGGCGACGGCGTCCGCAGCGACTCGCGGTACGCGATCGACATCTGGAAGGACAGCTGGGGCGCGTTCGGGTTGTCGCGGTCGTCGAAGGGCACCGCGACCGTCGCGCTCGGTGCCGGCGTGAAGGGCCTCGGCGGCTCGAGCACCTCGGGGCAGGCCGCGCTCCGCGAGCACACGGTCACCCGCACCACCGACGATCTCACCGGACGGACCGCCCGCAACGCCGCCCGCGAGATGCGGGCGCTCCTCCAGCCGAACGTCAGCGACGCGTTCACCCAGGGCTACGGTGCTGGGCAGGCCCGGGCACGAACGCTGCGCGACGTCGACGGGCTCCTCCCCGCCATCAACGTCGCGACCAGGGTCAACCTCGAGCGGACCCGGCAGACGATCAGCGGCCGCGACGCGTCGGCGGCGACGCGGTCCTCGAGTCGATCGTCGTCCAGCGGCAAGCTCGACACGAGCCGTGGGGTGCTCGCCCAGGCGCGCAAGGCGAAGACCCCAGCGCTACGTGGGGCAAAGGCCGGCATGGCCTCCTACGCCAAAATGGGCGCGGTGTTCGGGCTCGGCGTCTCGTCGGGGCTCCGGCCCGGCGCGATCACCTCGAGCGGGAAGCCGAGCCAGCACGGCGCCGGTGACGCACTCGACATCTCAGGCTCGTCGACCGGCATGCTGCGGTTCGCGAAGTGGCTCGGGTCCAGTGGCGTCGCGAAGGGCGCGGACCAGGTCATCCACACCCCGCTGGGCTACGGCTGGACCGGTGGCCGGAAGGTCGGTCTCGGCTACTTCGGCGACAAGGTCAACAAGGACCACTACGACCACGTCCACATCGGTGACTCGACGCCTCCCCGGCTCCGCGGCGGCGGCGTCGTGCGCCGATACGCGGGCGGCGGGACGGTCCGGCCGGGAACCGCGCGCGCCGCCGCCGACCTCACCGCGAGCGGGTCGGGACGCGCGAAGGTCGCCCGACAACTCCGCGACATGTTCGGCGCTGCGACGCGCGAGAACTCGAGGGTCACAGATGCACTCGACCGGCTCGGGACGCTGCTCACCGACGCCGAGCTGATGACCGCCGAGCGCCTCACGTCGCTGTCGGTCTCGACCCGCAAGGCGATCCGGCAGACCGTCGCCAAGGGGAGCCCGGCCGGCAAGGCGATCAGCAAGGGAGAGGAAGCGCTCATCCGCCGCGCCCGGGGCGTCCGGTCGCTCGTGATGGGCGAGCTTGGCCGGCGGGCGGGCGATGCGACCGCGATGGCCGCCAAGGTCGACACCGGCATCGGTCAGTACCAGGCTGCCCAGGACCGCGGGCTCCGCCGGGCCGGCATCGACGCATCCTCTGCCGCCGGCATCCAGGCCGGGCTCGACACCCTCGGCGTCGTCGAGACCGCCCGACACGTCCAGCGCGGGCACCTTGCCGGCGCGCTCGAGCTGGCGCAGCGTGCCGGCAAGTCCGGTGCGGAGCAGGCCCGCGACCTGCAGCGCCAGCTCGACACGCTCGACGACGAGATCAAGGACCTCGCGGTCCAGCGGATCGAACAGGCCCGCGCGCTCGTGCGCCAGCACGCCCAGGAGCGCCTCGACGCCGCCCAGTTCACACGCGACCTCGTCTCGGCGGACACCGCGATCATCGAGGCGACCCAGCGCGTCCGCGGGATCGACGGGACCCCGCAGGGGATGCGCGAGCTCGCGGAGCGTCGCGGCCTCGACCAGGCCGCCGCGATGGCGTCGAAGACCGCGTGGGACCAGGCCGGAGCGCTCGCGTGGGACCAGGGCGACATCAACGGTTGGCGGCAGGCGATGCTCGGCGCGCGCCAGGCGCTCGCCGACGCGACGAGCGCCGAGGCGGACCGCAACCGCATGCTCAAGGAGGCCTCGTCGCTCGCGGCGCAGCAGACCGTGAGCCGCGCCGACTACGGCCTGAGCGTCGCGCAGCTGCAGCAGCAGGGCCTCGCGCTGCGCCAGCAGCTCGCCGGCACCTACGACGGTGGGGCCGTGGACCGGGCCGCGTTCATCCGCGCCACCGTGATCCCCGCGATCCAGCGCCAGATCACGGCCGACCAGGCGCAGGTCGAGACCGAGCGGCGCACGTGGGGCGCGGAGTCCGACCAGTTCCGCGCCGCGATGCTCAAGCTGCTGCAGGACCAGAACGCGCTCGCGCAGGCCCAGCTCGACGAGCAAGAGGAGATCCGCAAGAACACGGCCTCGAGGTCGTTCGGCGGGTCGCTCGGCTTCGAGTTCGGCGGCGGCGCGTACACCGACCTCATCCTCGACGGAGCAGGAGCATGACCGCCGACTACCCCGTCCGCCTCGGCCCGCTCCGGTTCCGCTCGTTCGCCGGCGACATGACCGAGGCGCTCGGCGACACCCTCACGAACGTCGGCGCCGCGCTCGTCCCCGGCGAGCGACGACCGCGACCCCAACGCCTCGTGCTCCCGGTCACCGGCAACCGCGAGCCCGACCCCCGCGAGGCGGGCCTGCGGCTCAGGCGGCAGGTCCGGCAGCTCCTCGAGAACGCCGCATGGAAGCAGCAGGGCCTCTAC
>JALNWQ010000030.1 GCA_023230855.1 Solirubrobacteraceae bacterium | reverse complement strand
GGGCGTGAACGACCTGGGCGGCACGTTGATGGAGGAGAACATCAGCCGGATGGCCGGTGCGGACCACGGCACGCGGCTCACCCCCGGGCAGCTCGTGACCGCCGCCCACGACGCCGGCCGCCCCGCCGCGGAGCGCACCACCCTCTACGCCATCCGCCGCCGGTACCCCCGACCCTACGACCCCATCGCCCACCACCTCGCCCACGCCGCCTGACCGCATCTCCGACGGTCCGGGCCACGCCGCCTGACCGCACCGGCGCGGACGGCGCCCGGGGACGGTCGACCCGCGTCCCACCACGGGCGCATTGGCGTTACGGTGGATCGATGACCGATCTCGGAGAGTCGATCACCCCGGAGGGCCTCGCGGCGTTGAAGGCCGAGCTCGAGGAGCTCGAGGGGCCCGCCCGACGGGAGATCGCCGCTCGCATCATGCGGGCCCGGGAGCTGGGCGATCTCAAGGAGAACGCCGAGTACCACCAGGCCAAGGACGACCAGGCGCACCTGGAGACGAAGATCCAGCTGCTCGCCGACCGGTTGCGCAACGCCGTCGCCACCGAGGTGTCGACCGACGACGGCCAGGTCGGGTTCGGGTCGACGATCACCCTGCGCGACGCCGACACCGGCAAGGAGCAGCAGTGGACGATCGTCGGCGCGGCCGAGGCCGACGTCGTCGCCGGCAAGCTCTCGATCGAGGCACCGGTCGCGCAGGCCGTGATCGGTCGCGCGGTCGGCGACGTGGTGACCGTCCCGACCCCGCGTCGCGAGCGTCGACTCGAGATCCTGTCGATCGGCGCCTGATCAGGCGCGGGGGCCGAACAGGTCCTCGTCGGCGTCGCGGCGCAGCGCCACCGCCCCGGGCCCGTCGTCGACGGTGACCCACCGGCCGAGGCCCTCGACGACCACCGCCGGCTGCCCGCTCGTCTTGCCGCGCACGAGGTCCGCCGCCGCCGCGACCTGGTCGGCGATCGCGATCTGGGTGGCGACGAGCTCGCGCCCGTCGCGGTCCACGCCGCCGCGCTGGTCGTCGATCGGCGTGAGCCCGGCGCAGCCGATCGCCACCTCGGCCTGACCGTGCCGCCACGGTCGCCCGAAGCTGTCGGCGATGACGACCGCCGGTCGTCCCGGCAGCGCGGCGCGCAACCGTCGCGCCGACGCGTCCGGGTCGCGGGGGAGGGTGACGCACCAGCCGTCGGGCACGTTGGACTGGTCGACGCCCGCGTGGGCGGCGACGAGCCCGTGACGGGTCCGGCAGATCAGCACGCCACGCTCGGCCCGCACGACCGCGACGCTCTCGTCGAGTACGACCTGCAGGAGGCGCGGGTCGCGCTCCAGCCGCTCGGCGAGCGCCAGCGCGTCGGGGCCCGGCGTCACGTCGGCCAGGCGGACGAGCGCGCCCTCGGCCTTCGACACGACCTTGTGCGACACGACGAGCGCCGACCCAGGGGGGAAGGCGTCGCCACCGGCATCGCGGACGAGCCGGGCCAGGTCGTCGCCGGCACGGACCTCGGGCAACGCCGCCAGCGGCCGGACCCGCAGCGACGCGTCGGCGGTCACAGCAGCCGGGGCAGCAGGCCCCGCGTGTGGGATGCGCCGCCCCGGTGGGACTCCAACCGCGCCTGCAGCGTCTCGAAGTCGTCGGGCGTGTCGACGTCGTGGGTGAGGCTCTCGGGCTCGGCGACGAACGTCGCGGCCCCGGCCGCCGCCGCGGCGGCCTCGTGTCGTGCACGGCTGCCCTCGCCGAACGCGGCGGGGATGACGTCCGGCGGATAGAGCACCAGGCCGTTGGTGCCGGTGCCGTGCCGGTCGGGGACGATCGTGACCTCGCGCGCGCCCTCGGGCATCGTCGCGAGCAGGCCGTCGATCTCGACCGGGTCGATCATCGGGACGTCGCCGGGGACGAGGAGCACCCGGTCGGCGTCGCGGGCGAGCGCCCACTGCACGCCGAGCGCGACCGCGTCGCTGTGGCCGGCGTCGGACTGGTCGGGCAGGACCTCGGCGTTGTAGTTCACCGCGATCTGCCCCGCCGCCGGCTCGCCGGTGACGACGACGACCCCGTCGACGAGCTGCGCGCGGCGTAGCGCGATCAGCACGTCGGTGACCATCGCCTGCACGAGCGCGACGCGGGAGCGCGCGGGTAGCGCGTCGGCCAGGCGTTGCTTCGACTGGGCGAACCGCTTGACGGGGAGGATGGCGATCGTCTTCACGGCGTGCTCCGGGCGGGAGGGGCGGATACTGTCCCACAGAACCGGAGCACCTCGCGGGCCACCGCCTCCCGGGTGGACGCAACGCCGAGGTCGGTCGACGTCACGTGCACCGGCACGTCGAGCGTCGCGGGCTCGTCGGTCACCATGCCGTCCAGGCGCACGTCGCGGTACAGCGAGGCGACGCCGGCGGCGTCGGCGCTCGCGCCGGCCCAGGCGAGGAACGATCGGGTGGGGCCCTTCACGACCTCGCCGCCCACGAACGGCGCGACCGCCACCACCGGGGCGGGGGTGGCCCGCAGCGCGTCGCGCAGCGCGGGGATCGCGAGCATCGGGCCGATCGAGATCACCGGGTTGGACGGGCCGATGACGACGGCGCGGGCGGACGCGATCGCGTCGAGCGCCTCGGGCGGGACGGTGGCGTCGTCCGCCCCGTCGAACCGCACGCCCTCGACCGGCAGCGCGTCGTCGCGGCCACCACCGCGGATCATGAACTCCTGGAACGGCCACCAGCGGCCGTCGGCCCGCACCATCGTCCGGACGGGGTCGTCGGCGGCGGGCAGGACCCGTGCGCGGTCGGGCACGCCCAGCGCACGGGCGACGTCGACGGCGATCGCGGTGGGGCGGTCGCCGTCGGCGAGGCGACGCGCGCGGTGCAGGCAGAGCGCCAGGTCGCGGTCGCCGAGGTTGAACCAGACGTCGTCGCCGAGCTCGCGCAGGCCGTCCATGACGTGGAACGTGTCGTCGCGGAGCCCCCAGCCCCGGTCGTCGATCCGGTCGGCGAGCCAGAACGTCACGAGGTCCGGGTCCGGCGACACGTAGCCGCCGTGCTGGACGGTGTCGTCACCGGGGTTGGCGATGACGACGAGGCGGCCGTCGTCGGCGTCGAGCATCCCGCGGGCGAGCTTGGCCCCGCCGGTGCCGCCCGCCAGGACGACGATCGGTGCGTCGGACGTCACGCGGTCGACGGGAGCCCGACGACCTGCAGCCCGGCGTGCGTCTTGTAACGGATGTTGATGCCGATGAGCATCGCGGTGAGGCCCTCGACGATGCGGCTCTGGTCGAGCCGGCCGGCGTCGACGACGCGGAGTCCGTCGATCTTCGCCAGCAGCTCGATGACGACGGCCTTGTCCGCCTTGCGGTCGCCGCAGACGAACGTGTCCTGGTCCAGGTCGTGGTCCAGGTCGGTGAGCAGGTCGGCGGCGAGGGTGTGCAGCCCCGACACGACGCGGACCCCGGACGGCACCAGCGACTGCGCCTGCTGGGCGGCGGAGCCCTGCCACACGCCGACCATCTGCGTCGGCTTGCCACCGATCGCCGGGCCGAGCGGCACGGTCGCGTCGAGCACGATGTGCTGCTCGGTCAGCGACTCCTGGATCGACTTGATCGTCGACGCCTGGCTCGCGAACGGCACGGCGATGACGACGACGCGGGTCGCCGCGGCGGACGCCTCGACGTTGTCGGCGCCGCGGACGTCGGAGCCGGGGACCAGGCCGACGACGCGCTCGGCCGCGTCCTGGGCACGCGTCGCATCACGGGAACCGATGACGACCGGGACACCGGCCTTCGCCAGGCGGACGGCCAGGCCGAAGCCGAGCTGTCCGGTTCCACCAAGGATCGCGACGAGGTCAGACACGAGAGGGGAGTATAGGAAGGCCGATGCGCGTCCTGGCCCACCGTGGCAACCCCCTCGCCTCGGGCGTGCTGCTGCTCGCGGTGTTCCACGTCGACCTGGAGCTGCGGGGCACGGCCGGCCACGGGCTGCGACTGCTCACCGCGACGGTGGTCGCGACCCTGGCGATCGCCGGGCTCCTCGGGTCGCCACGCCCGACCGGACGACGCCGGGGCGATGGTCCAATCGTCCCCCGGACGTACCAGGAGGTGCTGGGCGCGATCGGGGTGCTGGCGTCGCTGGCGGCCGCGCTCCACGTCACCGCGCTCGCGGGAGCCCACGACGGGGGACGACTGGATCCCGGACCGACCGCGCTCGCGGTGACGGTCGCCGCGATCGGCGCCCTCGCGCTCGCCCGCCGTCGCGGCATGGTCCTCGTGCTCGGCCTCGGGGCCGGGCTGACGGTCGCGGCCGCCGTCGCCGCGGTCGTCGCGGCGTGGCCGGGCGACCACCCGTTGACCGGCGCCCGGTGGACGTTGCTCGGGGCGCTGCTCGTGCTCACCGTCGCCGCGCTCAACCGCATCGACCGGCGCTACCCCGAGGCGCTGATCCTGTCGGACGTCATCGGGCTCGTCGGGTTCGCGCTCGCGTCGTCGTTCCTCGTCGGCAGCGTGCCGGGGCTCACCGCCGAGCTGGGCCTGCCGGGCGACCCGGGCCCGGCCGGCCTGGGCTGGCAGCTCCTCCTCCTCGCGGTCGGGTTCGCGCTCCTCGGCCTGGGCGCGATGCTGCGCGAGCCGGTGCCCGGCACGATCGGCGGGCTCGTCGTCGTCGGCGCGCTCGTCGCCGCCGACGAGGCCGGCGGTGGATCGTCCGGCTGGCCGTGGGTGCTCGCGGCCGTCGGGGTCGTCTTGGTGCTCATCGCCCTGCGGCCCGTGGAGCGCGAGATCGATCGTGACGTGGATCCGGTGCCGCCGGTCGATCCGAGCGCGTCGGCCGATGCGGACGGGAGGGCGCCCGGCGACGGCCTGCCGCTCCCACGCCTGCACGTCGTCCCGCGGCCCGACGACGACGGCTGAGGTCGGACCACGGCCGCGGTCGCGGTCGGCCGGAGGGCGACCCCGACGTGGACGGGTAGCCTGGCGCGCATGGCCGTCGAGCGAGCGTCGATCGTGCAGGACCTGCTGTGGGCGGGCGCGGACGCCCAGGCCCGGGCGTTGCGTGAGCGCGTCGTCCGCGCCGACGAGCTGCTCCTGCACGTGCTGGAGCGTCAGGCGCTCCTCGACCCGGCGCTCAACGCGTTCCGCGTGGTGTACGCCGACGGGGCGTGGCCGGCCGCCGAGGCCGCGCAGAAGCGGATCGACGGTGGCGAGGCGACGCCGCTGCTCGGGGTTCCGGTCGCGGTGAAGGACGATCTGGACGTCGCCGGCGACGTCACCGGGATGGGTGGCCGGCCGCAGCACGGCCCGGTGACCGCCGACTCCGAGGTCGTGGCGCGGCTCCGGGCGGCCGGCGCGATCGTCGTCGGCCGGACGAACGTGCCCGAGCGGTGCCTGTGGCCGTTCACCGAGTCGCTCGCCCACGGGGTCACCCGCAACCCGTGGTCGCTGGACCACTCGCCCGGTGGGTCGTCGGGCGGGAGCGCGGCGGCGGTCGCGGCCGGGATCGTGGGCGTGGCGACCGGGTCGGACGGCGGCGGGTCGATCCGCATCCCGTCCGGGTTCTGCGGCCTGCTCGGCGTCAAGACGACCCGTGGCCTCGTGCCGCTCGGCGGCGAGCGCTGGCACGGCCTGTCGGTCGCCGGGCCGATCGGTCGCACCGTCGCCGACGCCGCCGCGATGCTCGACGTCATCGCCGACGACGGGTCGGAGCGTCCCGAGGGTGGCACGCCGTACCGCGACGCCGCCGCGACCGACCCACGGCCGTTGCGGATCGCGCTGTCGTGGCGGACCCCGATCGGGCCGGCGCGGATCGACCGCCGACGTCGCGCGGCGATCACCGAGACGGCCGAGCGCCTCCGCGGCCTGGGCCACGAGGTCGTCGAGCGCGAGGTCCCCGCCGGGCTGCGCGAGTTCGCGATGTTCCTCGTCCACTACCTGCGTGGCGGCGGTGACGACGCGGCGGGCGTGCCGCACCCGGCGTGGTTGGAGTCCCGCACGCGCGGCGTGCGCGCCCTGGGCCGGCTCGTGCCGGACCGCCTGCTGCGGTGGGCGCGCGACGCGGTGCCGGGATCGCGCGCGGCGGTCGACCGGATCTTCGACGACGTCGACGTCGTCCTGCAGCCGGGGCCGACCGGGCCGCCGTTCCGGATCGGGGCGTTCCACCGTCGCGGGGCGCTGGCGACGATGCTCGGGGTGGCGCCGCGCATCCCCCACATGCAGCTGTGGAACCTGCTCGGCCATCCGGTCGCCGCGGTCCCGGTCGGTCGCGACGACGCGGGCCTGCCGATGGGCGTGCAGCTCGTCGGGCCGCACCACGCCGAGCGCCTGCTCCTGTCGCTCGCGGGGCAGCTCGAGCGCGACCGGCCGTGGGTGCAGGACCGTCCGGCGGGGCTCGGCTGACGACCACGTCGCGTCGGACGGCACGGCGGGACCGACGCGCATCACCGGACGGCGACGCCGATCGCCGCCCGGACCGCGACCATGGGGGCATGGGCACCCCCGTGACGACGTCCGACACCGATCTGGACCGGCTGCTCGCCGTGGCCGAGGAGGCCGCGCGCGCCGCGGCCGCCGAGCTCGTCGCGCGCGCCGGGGACGTCGCGGCGCTGCGGATCGACACGAAGTCGTCGGTCACCGACCCGGTGAGCGAGGCCGACGTCGCCGCCGAGGAGGCGATCCGCCGGGTGCTCGCCGCCCGCGTGCCGGACGACGGGATCATGGGGGAGGAGGGTGAGGACGTGCCCGGCACGTCCGGTCGGCGGTGGATCGTCGATCCGCTCGACGGCACCGTGAACTACCTGTACGGCACCCCGCAGTGGTGCGTGTCGGTCGCCTGCGAGGGGCTCGTCGGCGTGATCTACGACCCGTCCCGCGACGAGCTCTTCGCCGCGACCGCCGGCGGACCGGCCACGCTCGACGGCGTGGCCTTGGCCGACCGCTCCGGCGCCGACGGCGACCTGGGGCGGGCGCTCGTCCTCACCGGGTTCGGCTACGACGCCGAGGTCCGTCGGGCGCAGGGCCGGATCGCCGCGGCGCTCGTCCCGCAGGTGCGTGACCTGCGCCGCGCCGGCAGCTGCGCGCTGGACCTGGCGTGGGTCGCCGCCGGCCGGGGCGACGCGTTCTTCGAGTACGGGGTCCAGGCGTGGGACACCGCGGCCGGCGAGGTCATCGCGCGGTCGGCCGGCCTGCGGGTGTCGCGGCTGCCGGGCGTCGCGCCGTTGGCCGACGGCATCCTCGTCGCACCGCCCGCGCTCCACGACGAGTTGGCCGACGCGGTCCGCGCCGACCGCGACTGACCCGGCGCCGCCCGCGGTCGGCTCGACCCGGGAACGCGCGAGCCCCCTGGGGTGCAGGGGGCTCGCGCCAGTACCCGGGGCGGGATTCGAACCCGCACTCTGTTGCCAGAAGCGGATTTTGAGTGGTCGGAGGGGTTTCCGCTCGTCTCCGGGTGTTGTCGGTTCTGCCTGCATGTGACGGGGTTCGCCGCTCAGGCCGCGAGCGGGTTTCCGGTCGTCTCCGGGTGTTCTGCTGTCTCCATGCTGTCCCCGTCGGGCAGGTCGATCGGTCCGCCGAGGTCGTCGTCGAGCAGGTGGACGTAGGTCGCGAGCGTGAACGCGGGGGAGTGGTGGCCGAGCCACCGTTGGACTTGGACGGCGTTCCGGCCGGCGGCGAAGAGGCGCGTCGCGCAGGTGTGCCGGAGGGTGTGGAACGCAGCCCACGGGACGCCTGCTTCTTCGGCGGCGAGCTTGATGGCGGGGCGGGATAGGTTCTCGGGCCTGTAGGGCGTGCCGTCGGGCCGTCCGAACACGAGGTCGTCGTCGCGATCGAAGTCGGTGTCGCGGTGCCGTCGACGGAGGTCGAGCACGAGGGCGTGCGGGAGCGGGACGTCGCGCTTGCCGTACTTGGTCTTGGGCGGTCCGAACGTGCCCTTGACGTAGGCGCGGCGGACCTTGACAACGGGGTTGTTGCCGTCGAGTCGCAGGTCGCGCCAGCGCAGCGCGGCGGCCTCGCTGATCCGCAGGCCGGTTGCGGCGAGGAGTTCGAGCAGGGTGCGGTGCTGGGCGGGTGCGCATTGCAGGAGCGCGGCCAGCTCGGTGGTGGTGAGCGCCTTCACTTGGTCGTCGGTGTCCTCGACCTGGGGGCGGTTGGGGAGCCGGACCCCGGCGCACGGGTTGGCAGGCAGGAGCCCTTCCTCGACGGCGGTTGCGAGGCACGCACGGACGGGGGCGATGATCCGGCGGATCGTGGCGTCCGACAGGTACTTGGGCTTCTCCTCGGTGCCCTTGTTGATCGTCGTCAAGTGGAGGATGAACTCGCTGATCCGGCGAGGGGTGATCGTGGCGAGCTTCTGGCGGTCCCCGAAGTACGGGACGGCGTACGTCTCGATCTGCTGGCGGTATCCGTTGCGGGTGTTCTCACGGAACCCGCGGGCGGTGCGGCCTTGGTAGCGGTCGATCCAGTCCGTGGCGTACGACGCGAAGGTCAGGCCGGCGTCGTAGGTGTGGCCGTGCTCGGCTTCGCGCTCGCGAGCGGCCTTCGTCTTGCGGGCCTCGTCGAGGGTGCGGGCGGTGCCGGACCGTTGGCGTCCGTGGACGTCGCGCCACAGGTACTCGTAGGACTTGCCGCGCTTGTAGATCGCGGGCCAGCGGGTCTGTTCTCGTGGTGCGCGTGCCATGTCACGTCCTCTCCGGGAGGGCTCGGAGGAGGTCGGTCTTCTCGTTCTCCTCGCGCATGATCTGCTGGGTCAGCGTCGTCCAGTCCATGAGGTTGTCGATCTCGTCTTGGACGATCTGGGCGAGGTCGTCGGGTGCGAGCGCTTCGAGCTGACAGGTAGCGGCGTCCCACCGGGCCGCGCGGCTGTCGGTCTTCTTCGCGGGGGCGGTCGGGAGGTCGTACTCGTCGACCTGGTCGGCGGTGAGCGCGACCCGTACGGCGGTGATGCGCTGGGTGTGGATCACCCGGTCAGCCTCCACGAACTCGCGGGCGTCGTCGACGAGGGCGTTGAAGATCGACTCGCCGGACGGGTCGTAGTCGCCGACGTGCAGCAGCACGGTCGGGACATTGCGGCGGGTCGCGCGGTCCACGATCTTCCGGACGGCGGTCAGGGAGACGAACCCTCCGGCGGAGAACACGGGCACGGAGAACCTGTCGGCCACGCGCGCGAGCTGGGGGGCCATGCCGGCGGCCTCGGTCCACAGCTCGACGTACTGGGCCTGACCGATCTGACGGTCGCGGCGGTGGCGGTGCGCGCGGCGGCCAACGTCATCCCAGAAGTCCGCGGGGCCACCGTAGAAGTCGCTCTCGTAGTGCGTGATCCCGTCGTCGCGGATGGCGTCGAAGGCGATCATGCGGCCGCGTCTGGCCCTCACGATGTACTCGCACAGGCGCTTGTAGGCGCGTTCGTCCTTGGGGTAGTCGTGCGCTCCGACGAGCCGGTAGAAGACCTGGCGCACCGTCAGCGGGAGGTGGTCGCGGTACTCGTGCAAGATCCCGCGGACCTGCTCGACGACGATCGCGGTCTCGGGCCGTGGGGTCCAGTCGGCGTAGCCACGAGGCCGACTCCTGCCGGTGTCACGCCTAGGCGTGACATGCGGTTGGGAGCGGCCCCGAGTCCCCGACGCCTGGGCGCCGGGGACGTTCGGGGTAGTAGTCATCGGGGGGTCGGGGTCCGTGGTCGTGGGGTTGTCGTGGAGCCGGGGGCGGGGGCCGCTCGATGCCGCCCGGTCGCAAGCCCTGACGACCCGCTGGTACCGGCGCAGCCCGTCGCCGGTCAGCGGCTCGCGGGCGTGCTCGGCGCGGGCGTACTCGGCCATGTCCCGGTAGAAGCGGGCCTCGCGCTCGTCCTGGGCGTCCAACGCGGCTTGGATGGCGTCGGTGGTGCTCATGCCATGCCTCCGGTCGTGAGGATGCGGCGGGCTTCGCGGGCGACGCGGAGCCAGCCAGCATGCGCCCCGAACTCGTCGGCGTCGTCGAACTCGTCGGCGAGCATCCCGGCGATCTCCTCGTCCGTCAGCGGCTCGCCGTCGCCTTCCGGGCCGGGGTCGGGTCGGGCCGGGACGTTGGCCATGCGGCCGAGCGCATCGGTGATCCGATCCGCGCGACGGGCCCCGCTACCGGCCAGACCGAGCTGCTGGTACTCCCGGCGGGCGTGGGCGACCATCGCGGCGCACCACTCGCGTTCGGCCTCGAGCGGCTCGTACGGGCGGTCGACGTAGGAGCGCAGGAACTCGAGGCGCTCGGCGGGCGTCATCTCGTCGACGGCGTTCATGCCGGAACCTCGGTCCGGGTCGCGTCCTGGACGAGGGCGCCGACCGCGGTCGCGAGGTCGCGGCGGACCTGGCCGGCCACGGTCCGGTGGTTGGCGGACGCGCGCTCGACGAGCGTCGCGTACTCCGCATCGGTCAACCGGACGTGGATCGTGCGGCCCTCGCGCTCGTCGGCGTCGGGGCTCGGATCGGTGGTGCTCATGTGGGTCTCCTTGTGGTTGGAGACCCCGAGGTTCGGGTTCGGGGCGAGGTCGCAACGGTCGCCGAAGGCGGGTACCGTTCGCTTCGTTCCGAGGGTCTGATCCTCGGGGCCAGGTGCCCGGCGACGCCAATCGCGCGGGCACCACTTATTGGGTGCTGCGGTAGGCATCCTACGCCGCCTGCCGCCCGCGCGCCACCGGGACGTCATGGCGTTCGAGGTATGCGTCCAGATCCGACCGGCGGATCAGGACCCGGGAACCGTCCTTCAAGTACGCGATCCGGTGCTCCGACACGAGGTTGTAGATCCGCTGTCGGCCGCACCGCAGGTACTCGGCGGCGTCGGCCACAGACAGGAGGTCGGAGTCGACGACCGGGCTCGTCGGCAGGTAGCTGGCGACGAGCGTCGCCAGCTCTGCCGCGAGCGCGGGATCGGCCCGGACCTCGGCGAGAATCGCGCGAGCGACACTCATGCGATCACCCGTCCCCGATCGCGGGCATCGTCGGCGGCGAGGCGCTCGCGTGCGAGGGCCCGGAGGCCGCGGTCTCGCCACGCCCGGACCGCGGCGATCGTCGGTGCCGGGCTGTACCCGGTCATGTCGGCGTGTTGGGCCTGGTGCAAGACGCCGGGCAGGCCATCGAGCGCCGGGTGCGGGTCCACACCGAACCGCCCGGCGGTCTGCACGATGTCCGCGACGGCGCGGCGCAGCTCACGGCAGCAACGGCCGGTGACGGGGAGCGAACGCTCCTGCCACCGCGGCCAGGTCGTGCCGTGCGGGCACGTATACGCACGGCCGTCGGTGGCGGCGTCGAGCGGCAAGGCGAGCTGTACCAGCATCACACGCGCCCCTCGTCGAGGCCCGCGGCGATCTCGGCCCACCCGGCGATGTCCGGAGGTGGCTCCGTCGCTCGCGCATAGGCGGGCGGGACGCCCGCCGCGGCATTCCAGTCGATCCGCCCGGGCTCGGGGAGCGTGGATCTAGTGGAGGTAGTGGAGGTACTGGAGGTACTGCCGGGAGTACCTCCACCAGATCCACTAGATCCACCGTCCCGCACCGTCCATCGCTCGACCGGCGGACCGCCCGATGGCTCGCGCGCGACGACGATCCGCCCGGCGGCCTGCAACGTGTCGCGGGCGGTGTCGATGCGGGCCGCCGATTCGCGGTTGCCGATCGCGCGACGGATCTCCTGACGGGTGAGCCCCGTCGGCCCGGCCTCGGCGACAAGTCCCGCCAGGAGATCCGCGAGCGGGTCGCCGAGCCGGTCCCCGTACAGGGAGCGCCAGGCCGCCGACGCCCGGTCCCAGACCGCCGCGGCGGCGTCCAGGTGCACGCGTCGCACCAGATGGTCCCGGTCGCCGATGGCAAGGATCAACGCGACCCGCTGCAAGTGGGCGATGCCACGCGTGCCCAGCGTCCCGACCATCCCCGGCTGCTCCCGTGCGAGGTCGAGGTACAGCTCGGCCCATCGTTCGCGTGCGTCGGGATCGAGGTCGATCCGTCCGGCGGACCGGCCGAAGTCGATCGCCGCGGCGATCGTGGATGCCCGCCCCCGGCGACGCTCGGCCGCCAGGCTCGACGGCGGATCACCGAACGGACGCAGCGCACCGCGGGTGATCGCCACCGGCATGAACCGGTTGATCGTGCCGTTCTCGATCGCGTTCGCGTCGGCGAGCCGCTGTAGCTCCGTCGGGGTGATGTGCCCCACGATCGACAAGTGCGCCCCGGTCACCCGGAGCGGGCGCTGGCGAGACAGGGAAGCGGCGCGGTCCTTGTCCCACAGCTCGCGCAGGAGGTGCGTCAGCGTCGCCCCGTCGCGGTTGCCGGCGGCAAGGACGCGACCGAACTCGGGCTCGACGACAAGGATGTGCCTCCCGGTCGGGGCCGCGGGCTCGCCCTCGCCGTCGTCGCCACGCTCACCCCCGAGGGCGGCGAGCAGCCCTTCGCCGGACACCAGTCCGCCGACGATGTTCTCGTCAGCCCATTCGCCGGCCGCATCGCGCAGCATCCGCAGCGCGACGGACTCGGCGGCTCCCTTCCCGGACCCGGTGCCACCGATCACGAGCCCGAACAGGCGGGCCGGGGTCCGATGGCCGGACCAGTCCGCATAGGCGTGCGGGCCGACCGCGGAACCGACACCGGCCAGGACATGCAGCAGCACGGCGGCCGGGTCGGCTTCAGTGTGCTCGCACGCCTCCTCAACGGCGGCCCCGAGGGACGTGACCCAGACCTCGGCGCCGAGCGGCGCGAGGTGCTCGAGCGCGCTCACGCGACCACGCTCCAGCCGGGCGACAGGAGTCGCTCGCGTTCGGCGTCCAGCTCAGCCAGACGGCGACGCCGGTCACCCTCGCGGCGCAACGTCGCGATGTCGTCTCCGAGGCGCACGGAGACCGTGCCTCGCGCGATCCGGGCGACGGTCGCCTCACCACCGGCGCGGACCAACTCGCCGGACTCACGGAGGGCGTCGACAACATTCTCCAGGGCGCCCGGCAGGCCGCCCGCGTAGAGCTCCACGACCTGGCGGAAGATGATCCTGCGGATCGGGTCGGCGAAGTCGTCGGGCGCGAGACGCTCAGCGAGGAGCGGCACCACCAGATCCCAGACCCCGCCATCGAGCGCGGCCGCGAGGATCGCCCGCTCGGCCCGGTCGACCTCGGGGCCGATGGTCCAGGCGCTCATGCCGTCACCACCGATCGACCGATGTCGGCGTGCATCTCGCGCACCGTCTGGCGCCATGCCATCGCCCGCGACAGCTCGCGGGCCTCGAGCACGGTCGGCGGCCTCGAGGTCACGCCCTCATCGGTCGTGACGAACACGGTCGCCACCCATCGGCCGTGGCCGCGGTCGTGTACGCGGACCGACGTGCCGTGCTCGCCGTGGCCGACGAGGGTCCCATCCGGGTCCGGCGTCAGGCGGAGCATGCGGCACCACCGATCCGGTCGGCGACGACCTGGGCGGGCTTGTGGGTGCTCAGCCGGCCGACGCTGCCCGCGGGCGTCGGTGGCTCAGGGTCACTTTCGCCGGGCGATCCTCCCGAGGACCCGCCGTTGCCGTTGCCGCACGACGCGCGACGACCGACGGTGCGGACCGAGCGCCGCGGTCCCGCGCCACGCTGCCGGGGGCGACGCGACGGTGCACGGGCGGCGTTGGTGCGCCCCAACGCGACGGATTCCGCTGTGCGGGCGGCCCGGGACGCATGCTGTTGATCTTCGTCGCGAAGGAACGCGCCGATCTTCGCCTTCGTCCGCCGTAGCGCCAGGTCGGCCGCGTCGAGGTCGAGCCCGAGCGTCTTCGCGGCATCCTCGAGGGTACCGAGGCGCAGGTACGAAGCCAGGAGCCGGGACTCCGTGGCGGTCAACATGCCCGGTACGGCGTTGACGAGCGCGCGCAGCTCATCGCGGTCGATCGGGTGCTCGGGGCCGCTGCGTCGGCGATGGATGACGTGCCGGTAAGCGCGAGTCCCGGCCGAGCGGATCGTGGTGGCCTGGCCGCGCCAGCGGCGCGCGTCGACGGGGCGGCCCGCAGCGTCGGCAAGCTCGGCCAGGCGGTACAGGCGAGCTAGCGTCAGCGGTCCGGGGCGACGCTCCTCGCGCCGCAGGATCACGCCGACCTCAAGGCGGCGACGGTGCTCGTTGCGTGCGGCGAGCCGGAGCTCGTCGTCGGTCGGGGCGAACAAGTCGACGACGATCGGGTCCGCCACCGGATCGAGGTGGTCCCGGCCGCGATGCGATCCGGTCGGCCGACGGTCCCCGTCGAACGGGTCGACGGTGACGGCCTGGCGGTCGATCGGCGCCACGTGCGGGCTGCTGCCGCGGCGGATCGTGGTGGTGCCCGACGTATCGG
>JALNWQ010000029.1 GCA_023230855.1 Solirubrobacteraceae bacterium | reverse complement strand
TCGAACCGGGCCATCTCGACGACGTGCTCGACCGCCGCCGGGTCGTCGCCGTCGCCCAGGCGGAACCCGTCGCCGTCCGGGACGACCGACCGCACGCCCAGGTACACGTCGGGGGCGAGGTCGCGGTTGACCGCGATCTCGGTCTCGCACGCGCCGCGGCGCACCGCCGGATCGGTGTGGTCGGCGAACGCCAGCCGTCGCGCCCGCTTGACCTTGTACGCCCGATCCGGGGTGAGCAGGACGATCGACAGGTGCGTGTCGCGACGGTCGAGCCGCGCCGGATCGTCGACGCCCGCCTCGACGGCGATCGCCCGCAACGCGGCGTCGGTCGGGTCGATCCGGTCCCCCGTCGTCCTGTCGGGGGAGCGCCCGGGTCGCGTGCCGCCCGCGGGCGGGCCATCCCCGGTTCGCGCTCCGGTGGTCGGGGCGGAGGTCGGACGGTCGGAGCGCGACGACGCCATGCCCCAACGATGGCGCACCGGACGGTCGGAGCCCCGGGACGCGGGCCGGTCAGCGGTCGCTCGCCCGAGCTCCTCGGCGGCGCCCCCGGGCCTCGACGGGCCGGCCGGGGGCGACCCGGGCGGGCCCGACGTCACGCGAGCCCTTCCCCTCACGCCCCCGATCCGGTACAACTGAACAATCTGTGGAAAAGTGTTCACATGTAGCGGGGGCGGGGCGAGCTGAGATGGCAGACGACGAGGTCACCGTGCCCGGCGCCACGCCCGTCCGCCCGGCGGGACCCCACCGCGACCTCGCGTGGGGCCGCTGGGGCGACCCGGCCGACGCGACGCCGTTGCCCGACGCGCTCGGCCCGCTGCTCGAGCAGGCGCTCGGGGTGCGGCGGCCGGGAGCCCCCGTGCCGCCGCTCGACGCCGCCCGGCCCGCGCCGTCGCGTCTGTCCGCCACCGCCCGCCGCGACCTGGTGGCGATCGTCGGCGACGCGCACCTGCGCGACGACGACGCGTCCCGCGCCCGCCACGCCCGCGGACGGTCCACCACCGACCTGCTGCGCGTCCGGGCGGGGGACCTGGCCGACGCGCCCGACGCGGTCGTCCTGCCGGCCGGGCACGACGAGGTGCTCGCCATCCTCCGGGCGTGCGCCGGGCATCGCGTCGCCGTCGTGCCGTTCGGCGGCGGCACGTCGGTCGTCGGCGGCCTCACCCCCGACCGCGACGGGTTCGCGGCGGTGGTCGCGCTCGACCTGCGGCGGATGGACGCGCTGCTCGACGTCGACCCGACGTCGCGCACCGCCACCCTTGAGCCGGGCCTGCGCGGCCCGGACGCCGAGGCGTTGCTCGCCCCGCACGGCCTGACGATCGGCCACCACCCGCAGTCGTTCCTCTGGGCGACGATCGGCGGGTTCGCCGCCGCGCGCTCCAGCGGGCAGGCGTCCGCCGGGTACGGCCGGTTCGACGAGATGGTCGTCCGGCTGCGGGTCGCGACGCCCACCGGCACGCTCGACGTGGGGCGTGCGCCGCGCTCCGCCGCCGGGCCCGACCTGCGCCAGCTCGTCCTCGGGTCGGAGGGCGCGTTCGGCGTCATCACCGCCGTCACCGTCGCGGTCCGCCCCGCCCCCGCGGTGCGGGCGTACGACGGGTGGCGGTTCCCGTCGTTCGCCACGGGCACGGACGCGCTCCGGAGCCTCGCCCAGGACGGCCCGACGCCGACGGTGCTGCGCCTGTCGGACGAGGCCGAGACGGCGCTCAACCTCGCCCGGCCCGACGAGATCGGGGCCGACGGCGCCGGCGGTTGCCTGGCGATCGTCGGGCACGAGGGGGACGCCGCCGACGTCGCCGATCGCCGCGCCCGGACCGCCGACCGGCTCCGCGCGCTGGGCGGATCGCCCGACCCCGACGCCGGCCCCGCGTGGGAGCACGGCCGCTACCGCGGGCCCTACCTCCGCGACGCGCTGCTCGACGCGGGCGCGCTCGTCGAGACCCTCGAGACGACGGCGTTCTGGGCCGACCTCCCGGCGCTCTACGCCGCGGTGGGGGACGCGCTGCGCACGACGCTCACCGACCTCGGCACGCCGCCGGTCGTCCTCACCCACGTGTCGCACGTCTACCCGACCGGCGCGTCGCTGTACTTCACCGTCGGCTGCGCACAGGCCGACGACCCGGTCGCGCAGTGGCGCGCGGCGAAGGCGGCGGCCAACGCGGCGATCCTCGCGACCGGCGCGTCGATCAGCCACCACCACGGCGTCGGCGTCGACCACCGCGACGCGCTCGCCGAGGAGATCGGGCCGCTCGGGGTCGCCGTGCTGCGGGCGACGAAGGCCGCCCTCGACCCCGACGGCATCCTCAACCCCGGGGTGCTGGTGCCGTGAGGGCCCGCGCTCGCCACGCGAGGGGGCACGGGGGGACGGCGGCGGCCGCGTCGCCCGACGTCGACGCACCGACGCTCGCCGTGGGACGACCGGGCGTCGGGACGGCCGCGTCGCACCTCACGGCCGCCCGACGCGCCGCCGACCTCGCGTGGCTCGCCGACGGCGGGACGGTCGACGTGCTCGTCGTCGGCGGCGGGATCACCGGGGTGGGGGTGGCGCTCGACGCCGTCACCCGCGGCCTGTCGGTCGTGCTCGTCGAGCGTGGCGACCTGGCGACCGGCACGAGTCGCTGGAGCTCCAAGCTCGCCCACGGCGGCCTGCGCTACCTCGCCCACGGCCAGGTCGGGGTGGCGTGGGAGTCCGCCCGCGAGCGGGGGCTGCTCGCCGACGTCATCGCCCCGCACCTCGTCCGGGCGCTGCCGCAGGTGACGCCGGTCGTCGGGCCGCGCGCGGTGCCGGCGGCGATCGCGGCCGGCGTGCGCGCCGGCGACGCGATGCGGGCCCTGGCCGGCACGAGCGGCCGGCGGCTGCCGCGGATGCGCCGGGTGAGCGCCGCCGAGGCACGGTTGTGGGCGCCGGCGCTCGACCCGCGTGGCCTGCGCGGCGCCCTGTTGCACTGGGACGGCCAGCTCGAGGACGACGCGAGGCTCGTCGTGGCGGTCGCCCGCACCGCCGCCGCGCACGGCGCGCGGATCGTGACGTACGCGGAGGCGGTGGAGCTCCACCGGGACGGGGCGACCGTCCGCGACCGGTCGCCACACGGCGCGGCGCCCGACGCCGACACGTTCCCGATCCGGGCCCGGCACGTCGTGAACGCCACCGGCGTGTGGGCGGCCGGCCTCGTCGACGGGATCGCGCTGCGCCCGAGCCGCGGCGCCCACCTGCTCGTCCGCGCCGATCGGCTCGGCGACCCGCGCGCCGCGCTCAACGTCCCGGTGCCGGGCCGGTTCGGCCGGTTCGTCTTCGCCCTGCCACGACCCGACGGGCTCGTCCTCGTCGGGATCACCGACGAGCCGCACGACGGGCCGATCCCCGACGCGCCCGTCCCGACCCCCGACGAGGAGCGGTTCCTCCTGCAGACCCTGTCGGGCGCGCTCGACCGGCCGATCGGCCCCGACGACGTCGTCGGCCGCTTCGCCGGACTGCGGCCGCTGCTCGACGACGGCGACGGCGGTCGGAGCGCCGACGTGTCGCGTCGCCACCTCGTCGTCGAGGATCCCGGGACCGGGGTGGTCACCGTCGTCGGGGGCAAGCTCACGACGTACCGCCGGATGGCGCAGGACGCGGTCGACCGGGTCGTCGCCCGCCCCGACGTCGACGCCGGACCGTGCCGGACCGACCGACTGCCGCTCGTCGGGGCGCCGGTCGTCGACCGCCGGCGCCACACGACCGCCGACGGGCCCGGCGGGGCCGGCCGGATCGCCGGTGACGACGACCACGCGACGGATGGCGACGCGACCGGGGCCGCGTCGGTCCCCGCGCGGCTCGTCCGCCGGTTCGGGGCCGAGGCGCCCGCCGTGGCGGCGTTGGCCGACGGTGATCCGTCGCTGCTGCGGCCGGTGGCCGACGGCGTCCCGGTCCTGGGGGTCGAGGTCCTCGCCGCGGTGCGGTGGGAGGGTGCGACGACCGTCGACGACGTCCTCGACCGGCGCACGCGCCTGGGCCTCGTCCCCGCGTGGCGCGACCGCGCGGAGACGGCGGTGCGGGAGATCGTCGTGGCGGCGGGCGCGGACGTCAGGCCGGTCGCGTGACGATGCCGTCGAGCCCGCCGTCGAGGGTCCGGTAGGCCTCGTCGAGGAGGTCGAGCAGCTCGCCGTCCCGCTCGATCCACACGCGGAACGCCGCGGTCGACGCGCCGAGGCACCCCTGGGCGATCGTCGTCGGCAGCAGGTCGTCGGGTGCGGCGTCGGTGTGGTCGGCCACGAACTCCGCGATCGCGTCGCACCACTCGCGGTGACGGAGCATCGCGTGCGCCTGCAGCGCCGGGACGGTCGTGATGAGCCGCATCCGCACCCGCAGCTCGGGCGTCGCGTCGGGCCCGTAGTCGTTGAACGCCAGGACCGCCCGGCGGATCGCGGTCATCAGCGGGACGCCGGGCTCCGTCGCGGCGAGGTGGCCGCGGAACCGCTCGACGTGCGTCCGGAAGTCGCCCCACACGATGTCGGGCTTGGACGGGTGGTACCGGAACAGCGTGCGGCGACCGATGCCGGCCGCGGCGGCGATCGCGTCGACGGTCGTCGCGTCGTAGCCGTCGCGGTCGAAGAGCTCGAGGGCGAGCCCGGAGATATCCACCGCCGTCGTCGAACGAGGGCGGCCGACGGATGGCGGCTCGGCGGCACCACGAGTCATCGTCCGCCTGGACACTAACCGACGATCCGACCGATTCCCCCCAAGCGTGGCGTCGCCGGGGTAGCCTGGGAACTGCCGAGTACCGGTCCGGTGCACGGGTCTCGACCTGCGCGGGCGTGGCCGAGTGGCGCGCTATCCACGAAAGATCGGGCGCGGCGGGTGGCGTGGCGCTACAGTCTTTGCATGGGAGGGAGCGAGATGCACGAGCAGCGTGCGTGCGACGCATCGTCCACCGGGGTGGATCCGGCCCCGACGCACGCCGAAGCCTCGCACGACCTGCCGTCCCCGACCGAGCAGGCCGTTCGCACGGAGCCGACACACGCCGATGCGGCGGTGGCCGACCGCGTCAAGCTCGTGACCGGCGTGCGGCTCGCACTCGTCCGGTCTCGCGAGGCCCGAACACTGGACGAGGTCCTTCGCGCCGGCGTTCGCGCAGTGTGCGCGGACTGCGGCTTCGATCGCGTCATCCTCTTCGCGGTGAGCGAGGGGAACCTGCGGACGAGAGACGTGTTCTTCGCCAACCGGACCGACTGGGCCGGCGAGGTCCTCGATCTGGGACGCCAACAGCCGACCCCACTGACGCCTCGCTTGGAGGAGGCGGACGCACTTCGGCGGCGGCGGACCATTATCGTCCGAGACGCCGAGGCGAACGAGAACACGCCGCGACGCTTGGTCGCCGCCACGCGGACGTCGAGTTACGTCGCGGCTCCGATTGTGGTCGGAGGGCACGTCATCGGGTTCTTCCACGGGGACCACTTCTTCGGGGGGCGACCGGTCAACGAAGACGATCGCCAGATTCTCTGGGCATACGCCGAGGCGTTCGGCTCCGTCGTCGAGGCGGCGGCCACGCGCGAGCACGTCCAACGACAACGTGACGAGATCGACCGTCTGATGGAGCGAATCGTTCCGGAACCCTGGAACCAGCCCATCGACATCGATGCCCAGCGCTCAGGTCCGTCGGCGTCCCGTGCCGTGGACCGGCACCCGTTGCGGGACCTCGACTCGACGGCGACGGGCTTGAGCGACGCGCTGACCCGACGCGAATTCGAGGTGCTCCGGCTCGTTGCCACAGGGCGGATGAATGCCACCATCGCCGACGAACTGGTCGTCACCGTGAACACGGTCAAGACGCACGTCAAGCACATCATGCGCAAGCTCGGCGTGACCAACCGTGCGGAAGCGGCGGCGTGGTATCACAGCCAGTGCGCCAAGCAGGAGCGCGAAGCCTCCCGCTGAGCGCATCGTCGGGCGGTGGCCCGGACTCGGTCGAGGCCGACGACTCGATGTCGGAACACCGTAGATTCGTTGGCGGAACCGGCCCGGCGCACTAGTACGTAACACGGCGGCAGAGCCGCTGATGTACACCGGCGGCGCACGACACGACACGGGGACGAGCGCACTCTACGGCCGGACCGTGCGCAGCCGAATGCCGCGGTGATCGGAGTGAAGGTCTGATGTTCATGCGCTGGGATGAGGAACTGAACCCATGTGGGTGATGCGTCGGACCGGTCGTCCGGGCTAGCTTGGCCGTACGTGGATGCAAAGGCGTCCACGTGTCAACGGATCGAGTCGGTGGGCGCTACGAGCCCACCGTTGCGGGAGGAGATGGGAACATATGGCGTACTTCAACGACAGCGCCGAGGTCTACGAGTACATCGGTGGGGTATTCCGTGATGCTGGAAAGCATCCAGAGGTCGGACCGAAGCTTCGGGCAGCTGGCATCGTGCTGCGCTTCAACTACTCCGACCCGGAGTCCGTGCTCACCGTGAAGTTCACCGAGGACTTCGACGTCGTCGAGGGCGAGTCGGACCTCGCGCCGGACATCACCCTCACCATGCCGGCCGATATCGCGCATCAGTACTGGCGCGGTGAGTACAACCTCGCTGTCGGCCTCGCCAAGGGCAAGGTCAAGGCGAAGGGCCCAGTCAACCAGCTCCTCAAGCTCGTGCCCTTGACCAAGCCGCTCTTCCCGATGTACAAGACGGCGACGGACGAGCGCGGAACGGTCGCGGTTGGCGGCTAAAGTGATGGCCATCGCCTCGATGTGGCGATCCATCACCCGCGCCGCATTGCGGGCCACGCGTACGACGCCAACCAGGGCCGCGGCATCACCGACCCGTCCATCAACGTGGTGGGAGTGACGGTCGGCGAGGGCTCGATCTCGCACCTCGATCGCGCCGGAGTCGTCGCACAAACGACGTTGGCTTGAGTCAGGAATCTGACCCCGGAAGGTTCCGACGAAGCGCACCGCCGGAATGACCGAGATTGTGCACCTCGTGGACCTAGAAGCACCCTCGACCCACGTCTCGAGACGAAGCACGTTCACCTCGCCTGTCACTTAGGCGGTAGTGACGTGTCTATGACCTACTGCGAAGCACCACGCCTGAGGAGTCTGAACCATGGAACGCACCACTCAACCGGCCACGCCCCTCGTCGGCCTCATGCAGGACGACCACCCGCTTACTGTCGCAAGCATCCTCCGGCGGGCCCGTGGGATCAACGGCCATCGGACCGTTTCGACGTTCCACGGAAACGGACTCACGCGGACGACATACGCGGAGATCGGCAACCGGATCGATCGTCTGGCCGCCGCGCTCGACTCGCTCGGAGTGCGTCCCGGCGACCGTGTCGCCACCCTACTCTGGAACCGTCAGGAGCACTTGGAGGCCTACCTCGGCGTGCCGTCCATGGGCGCAGTTCTGCACACGCTGAACCTGCGGCTCTTTCCCGACCAACTGCGGTACATCATTCGTCACGCACGGGATCGTGTGATGATCGTAGACGACACGCTGGTCCCACTCCTGAAGCCTTTCGTTGACGACATCGCCGACGTCGTCGAGCACTTCATTGTGGTCGGCGACGGGCCCGTGGATGGCCTACCCAACACCGTTCACCGCTACGACGGCCTGTTGGACGACGCGGACTCGGGGACGTATGCGTTCCCCGAGATCACCGACGATCGCTCGGCTGCTGCACTCTGCTACACGAGCGGCACGACAGGGAACCCTAAGGGCGTCTTGTACTCGCACCGTTCAACGGTGCTTCACGCAATCGCCGAGTGCATGGCCGACGCGTTCGGGATTGCCGGTTCCGACACGGTGCTGCCGGTGGTCCCGATGTTTCATGCGAACGCGTGGGGACTCCCGTACTCGGCGTCTTTGGTGGGTGCGAATCAGGTGCTTCCCGGGCGATTCCTCCAGGCGGAACCGCTGGCCCGGCTCATCGAGCAGGAGCGCGTCACGGTTGCCGCCGGCGTTCCGACCATCTGGATGGACCTGCTCCGGTACGCCGATGAGCATGAGCCCGACCTCAGCTCTCTGAGGATCGTGCCCTGTGGCGGTGCAGCGGTGCCCAGGGTGCTCCAAGAGGGCTTCGAGCACCGGCACGGGGTTCGCGTGGTTCAAGCGTGGGGCATGACCGAGACGAGCCCGCTCGGCGCGGTCGCGCACCCTCCACACGACGTCGCTGGTGAAGAGGCGTGGGCGTACAGAACCCGTGCGGGGCAGATATCGCCGCTTCTAGACGCCAGGATCGTCGACGTCGACGGGTCGGCGCTGCCGTGGGATGGAGAGTCGACCGGCGAACTCGAGATACGTGGTCCGTGGATCGCCGCCGGCTATTACGAGGACCCGTCCGGTGCCGACAAGTTCCGTGATGGATGGCTTCGCACGGGCGACGTCGTATCGATCGACCGGCGCGGATTCATGCGGATCACGGACCGAGCGAAGGACGTCATCAAGTCCGGGGGCGAGTGGATCTCGTCGGTCGAGCTCGAGAACGAGCTGATGGCCCACCCGTCGGTCCGAGAAGCCGCGGTCATCGCGAAGCCCGACGAGCGTTGGACGGAGCGCCCACTCCCCTGCGTCGTTCTGGACCAAGGCGCGGAGGAGATCGGACCGAACGAGCTCGCGGCGTTCCTGTCAGGGCGGGTGGCGCGCTGGTGGGAGCCGGACGAGTACGCCTTCATCCCGGAGATTCCGAAGACTTCCGTGGGCAAGTTCGACAAGAAGGCGCTCAGGGCTCTGCTCGTCGACGGACAGCTCGACGCGGCCCGTCGGCAAGTGGCCTGACCGAGGCCAGACCCCCCCCATCCGTTCGCGCATCGCCCGCAGTGATGGCGGAAATCACCCGCGGGGATGTCGGCGCCGAGCGATCGTCGACGTAGCCTGAACCTACCGCGGTTCGCCGGATCCCGAGGAGAGAGACATGAGCACAACTGCACCCAAGCGTCGGAGCATCACCAAGACCCACGCGCGCATCAACGAGCTCGGGTGGAGCCCGACGTACCACTCGGGAAACCCGTCCTACCCCACTCGCTACTCCATCCCCTCCAAGGGGAAGGACCCGATGAAGCAGATCATGAGGGAGTACCTCCCCATGGAGCTTGAGAAGGACGAGCGGATGTACGGCGGGCACGACGCCGCCGTCAGGGCGGCGATGCCGACCAAGGCCGAGACCCGGTGGCTCGAGATCCTCAAGCCGTTCGTCGCCGTGACGAACTTCGCCGAAGTGGGTGCCGGTCGGTGCATGTCGATGCTCATCGATGCCATCCCGAACAACGAGCTACGGAACGGCTACCACGTCCAGTTCGTCGACGAGGTACGTCACGAGGGCATGCAGATGTCGCTCGCCAGATGGTACGCGAAGCACGTCCCGGACCCCGCTGGTTGGGGCATCGGAAACCAGGCGCTGGGTCAGGACTTCATCACCCAGGCCGGGCTGAACATGCTCAGCCACTTCATCGTCGGCGACCCGATCCAGTGCGCGTTCACTCTCCAGGTCGTCGCCGAGACAGCGTTCACGAACGTGGTGTTCGTCGCGCTTCCCGACGTCGCGGCCCGAAACGGTGACTTCGCACTTCCGACGACGTATCTCTCGGTGCAGTCCGACGAAGCCCGACACATCTCCAATGGGTACGCAACGCTTCTGACGGTGCTGCAGAACGACGACAACGCGCCGCTCATCGAGCGGGACCTCCAGCAGGCCTGGTGGATCAACCACGCGTTTCTCGACCCGTTCGCCGGCTCGATCATGGAGTACTTCTCGCGTGATCGCTCGGACCCGGAGTCCTTCCTCGACAAATGGGATCGGTGGATCCGCGACGACTGGTACCGCTCCTACATCCTCAAGCTCGGCAAGCTGGGGCTCAACGTCTCGCCCGACATCTTTGAGCGTGCCCGTCAGCGAATCACGTCCGGTCTGATCCACAAGACCGCACTGCTCGCGTTCGCTACGTGGCCGCTGCATTACTGGCGGTTCGATGGAATGGACGAGCGCGACTTCGAGTGGCTTGAGAGCAAGTACCCGGGCTGGTACGACGAATACGGGTACTACTGGGAGGCGTTCCGCGAGCTGGACGACCCGAGCGAGCGTTCCTTGCTGCTTTCGGGATTGTTGGCCGAGGCACCGCCGATGTGCTGGACCTGCCAGATGCCGTGCCACTTCGAGGAGGACACCTGCCACCGAGTCGTCGACGAGCGCACTCGATTCTACTGCTCGAAGGAGTGCCGTTGGCTCGACGAGTCCAATCCGGGACGCTACGCCGGCGACCGGAACTGGTTCGATCGCTATCACGGGCAGTCGCTTGGTGACGTGGTCCGTGACCTTGGCTACGTGCGAGCGGACGGGCAGACGCTCATGGGACAACCGCACCTGCGGGATAAGGGTCGATGGACATTGAGCGACATCGACGCGATCGGCATGACGGTTGAGAGCCCGAACATCAACAGGGCCAAGGCGATGGGGCTGCCGTCGGGCGATCACTCGGGTCTGCCCAAGGGCGTGCAGGTCCCGGGAGGTCCGTCGGGATGGAGCACGGTCGGAGAGACCGCCCTGCTCGCGCCGACGCGATTCTGAGTTCGCCACGCTCACCTGGAGAGTCCGATGCCGCGAGTGACGTTCGAACCGATCGGTGAGGAGATCGATTGCGACGAGGAGGAGACGATCCTCGACGCCGCGTTCAGGGAGGGCTACTCCCTCGTCTACGGCTGCCGAGAGGGGCAGTGCTCGGCCTGCAAGTGCTACCTCCTGGAAGGAGAGGTCGTGCTGAAGCCGTACTCGTCGTTCGCGCTCTCCGAATCGGAGGAGACCCAGGGATACACCCTGCTGTGCAGGGCGATGCCGGAGGAAGACCTCGTGGTCGAGCTCCTCCACTTCGACCCGGACAACTACAAGCTCGACGTCCCGATCCGAGACGGACGGGCAAGAGTCTCTGACGTTGAGGAGCTGACCCACGACATCTCGCGTGTGGAGCTCGAGGTGCTCGATCCGATCGACTTCTCGTTCCTGCCCGGGCAGTACGTGGACATCCACCTACCAGACTGCGACGATCGACGCTCGTTCTCGCTCGCCAACCTGCCGGGCAACGGTCGGCTGGAGCTCTTCGTGAAGCGCTACGCGGGAGGACGTTTCGCTGGCCTCCTGGAGGACGGACTGGAGGTTGGAACCGAGTTTGGGTTTACTGGCCCCTACGGTGCGTTCCACCTGCGCGACGCGGAGGCCCCGATCCTCATGGTCGCCGGCGGATCGGGAATGGCTCCAGAACTCGGCGTGCTGCGCGAGCTGGCTAGAACTCGGTCGTCGCGTCAGGTCCGGTTCTTCTACGGCGCTCGACGTCGAGCGGACCTGTTCCACCTGGACGTCATCGAGGAACTCGGTAACGAAATCGCGAACTTCACCTTCGTTCCGGTCCTCTCCGAGGCTCAAGGCGACGACGACTGGAACGGCGCAGTCGGCTACGTCCACGAAGAGGCGAGCCGCTTCCTTGATGCGGGCGGATTCGGCGAGGAGCCGCACGCCTACCTCTGCGGCCCACCACCGATGGTCGACGCGACGCTCGAGGCGCTGGTCGAGCGACACGGCCTCGAGGAACGCGACATCCATTACGACAAATTCATCAGTTCGGCCGCCGGAGACGGCACCGGACAGGAGGAGACAGCACCATGACCGGGCCCCCTGCCAAGAAGTTCTCCGACACCTCGACGTCGCGGGGGGGCGACGAGTCTGAGCGCCAGTTTCGCTACTTCACGCCGGCCAAGCGGCGGGCGAGCCTGTACGAGGACGTGACCTGCGACACTCAGCCGTCGGTTCACCGACATCTCCTCCGCGGCTGGCCGTTGTGCTTCGAGGACGGAAGAACGACGTGGGACGACCGATCCACTGCACTGAAGAGTCGAGACTGGTTCGCGTTCCGCGACCCGCTGGGTCTCTGGGAGCGCCCGTTCTACCAGCTGGGCGCTCGTGCGGAGGCGCAGATCGATGCGGCAGTGGCGTCGGCGAGACGCGATGGACTGTTCGATGACTTCGACCCGGCCTGGGTCGAGTTTCTGCGCACGAATCTGCAGATCCCCGCGTTCGCAGAGCACGGGCTGTGGCTGGCTATGGCGTCGATCGGTCGCGACTGCCTGAGCGATTCCATCACGCACGCCGTGGTGTTCGAGGCCGCCAGCAAGCAGCGGACCGCGCAGTCAATCGTGCTGTACGCCATGGATCTCGAGAACCACTTTGGCAGCTTCGAAATCGCGGCGGCCAAGACGCGATGGCTCGAGCACGAGGCTTGGCAGCCCGTCCGTGAGCTCGTGGAGCGACTGCACTACGTCAATGACTGGGGCGAGGTGATCGTCGCGACGAACCTGCTCTTCGAGCCGCTGATCGGGACCATGATCCGACGGGAGCTCGGGATCCGGGCCGCACGCGTGAACGGCGACACAGTCACCGCTGCGATCGTCACCCCGAGCCAGGCCGAAGCTGCTTGGGCGGCTGATTGGACCATCCCGCTCGTCAGGCACGTGATTGAGGACGAGGCGCACGGTGGCCACAACCGCGAGGTGATCGCCGGATGGATCGACTCTTGGTTGCCCTCGTGTAATGCGGCTGTCGATGCACTGACCTCGATCATCAGTGATCTTCCTGTGGGCTTCTCGAGCGAGCAAGCACGTGAACGCGTCTCCGCAAGCGCTGCGCAGATTCGAGAGCAGGCGGGTATTGCCGACTTGGTCAAGGCGGCAGTCGCATGACGGACGATCGCACCCAAGACGGCACCGAAGCCGCGTCCCTCGGCGACGACAGTCACGACTACGTCGGGATCATCATGGCGCGCAGCGCCGAAGGTGATGCGGTCGCGGAGGTCATGGCACGGTTCGACGGGGTTGAGGTCCTCGAACAGCCGACCTTTCGCGAGATTCGCGCCCGCGGCCGGTTGACGATCCCTTACGAGGAGATCGGCGAAGAACTCGGATACGAAATCGACGGCAGCGGCATCCAGCACGAGATGTCCACCATCTACGGTTGCATGGTCTCAACCGACGATGCGTTGATGCTGTTCTCGGATCCGACGGAGGCGTTCGATCACATGGGCTGACTCCCCCTCCGCCCGGTGACGACTGTCTCCCCGACGCCCCGTCAGGTCTCCCCCCTGAGGGGGCGTCATGCGTTCGGCGGACCTACGCGGTGCAGATCATTCAATGGAATGAGAAAGAAGCACCATCAGGATGAAGCCGTGGCTGTCCCGCCGGAATACGTTGGTCACGGTGGGTCAACACCGGACGGTGAGCGGCCCGACGCGACTACAGGAGAAACCATGAAGACGAGGGCAGCGGTCCTGCACGCCGCAGGTCATGACGCCGAGTGGGAGATGGTCGAGCTCGACCTCGACGAGCCGGGGGGCGGTCAGGTCCTCGTCAAGTGGGTCGCAGCCGGCCTCTGCCATTCCGACGAGCACCTGCGCGACGGGACGTTGACGGTCCGGGCACCGATTGTCGGGGGCCACGAAGGCGCGGGGATCGTGGAGAAGGTTGGACCCGGTGTCACGGCGTTCTCGCCGGGAGATCACGTGGTGGGTACGTTCCTGCCCACGTGCGGTCGTTGTCGGTTCTGCGCGACAGGACAGCAACAGCTCTGCGATCTCGGCGCGACGATCCTTGAGGGGAGCCTTCCGGACGGATCCTTCGTCTTTCACCGCAATGGCCTGGACTACGGCGCGATGTGCATGCTCGGCACATTCTCGGAGTACTCGGTGATCTCAGAGCACTCTGCTGTCCGCATCGATCCAGACATCCCTCTCAATCGGGCGGCGCTCGTAGGGTGCGGGGTCCCGACGGGCTGGGGGTCGGCCGTGTACACGGCCCAGACCACCCCCGGCGACACGGTCGTGATCTACGGTGCCGGTGGAATCGGCGCCAACGCGGTGCAGGGTGCCGCGCATGCCGGCGCTTCGCACGTCATCGTGGTGGACCCCAAGGCCTCGAAGCGAGAGATGGCTGGACTATTCGGAGCGACTCACGCGTTTGCCAACGCGGACGAAGCGCTGCCCGCCATTCAGGACCTGACACGTGGGGTCGGCGCGGACCATGCGATCGTCACGGTCGACGTCGTGACGCCAGAAGTCGTGGGCCAAGCATTTACCGCGGTCCGCAAGGGAGGTGACGTCGTTCTCACCGGCCTCGGGGAACTCGAGGGACTGACCGTGCAGATTCCGGGAACCGTGATGACGCTGTTCCGCAAGACCCTCAAGGGATCGTTGTTCGGGGATTCCAACCCGACGTACGACATCCCCAAGATCCTCGACCTCTACCGACAGGGAAAGGTGCGACTGGATGAGCTGGTGACCAACACCTACGCGCACGAGGACATCAACCAGGGATACGAGGATCTGCGCAACGGGGTGAACGTACGAGGCATCATCGAATACGCCTGAACACGCCACAGCGGATGCCCGGAACGAGCCCGTCGAGCGACGCTCGACGGGCTGGTTGTGGATCTTGGGATCCAGCCGTCGCGGACGGATGATCTGGTGATCCATCTCACCCCTGAAGATCACTCCTGTGAGCGATGACACGGTGAGGACTACTAGTGCAAGCTCGCGAATCAGGAGATCGTGTGCCGAGGTTGGCGAAGGCCGGGCCGCACACGCTGGGAGAACATGCACCGAACGAGAACCACGTACGCAGCAGACGCTGCGCCGGTGACGCAAGGGAGTCAGACCGTGATTCCTGAGTAAGGGATCCGGGTCGGTGTTGTCCGGCCTGTTTGGAACGGTGGATCGATCGAGTTGTCGGCAGCTTGTGAGGTTCACCGTGTCGGTGAAGACGAATGGGAAGAGCCGCGCGCGCAGCGCGCGGCCGAAGGCCGCGCCTTTGGGCAAGGTCGAGATTCGGGCCGACGACCAGTCGTTGACGCCGTTCGGCGGCGGCGC
>JALNWQ010000028.1 GCA_023230855.1 Solirubrobacteraceae bacterium | reverse complement strand
GCGCCTACCTCGCCGAGCCCGCCCCACGCATCCCGCCCGACGATCCGGACGCCAAACCCTCAACCGACCTCAGCACCCCAGTTCAAACGCGCCAAGCTGCGCGGATTCCTTGACGCGGGACAGCTCGACGACTACAGGCCGGGGCGCAGGTGGTCGCGGGAGTTGCATCGGGTCGCGTTGGCGCGGTTCCTGCCGGACGCCCGTGCGGCGGCTGCGGCGGGTGACGGGCGGCCGCTGGTGCTGGACACGACCGGGTCGTCGTTTCGGCTTCGCGCGGCGCTGCGGTCGGTCGCGGTTGGGGCGGGCCGGCCGGTGGTTGGGGTGTGGTTCGGGGACGTGCCGTACGGCGAGCTCGTGGCGCGGAACATGGCGGCGGAGCATCGGCGGCCGCCGGATCTGGTGCGGCGGGTGCACCTGCAGGTGCGGCGGGATCGGGTTCCGATCAGGGCTGAGCGGTGGGATGGGTGGGTGGTCGTGGGGGCGTGACCGTTGGGGGGCGCATGGTGCCGGGCATGGATCGCATGGCGCTTGGCGCGCAGCGCACCCTCGTTCACGACGACCCGCTGGCGTCGTTTCGGCAGCGTGAGAGTCCGCCGCGGTTGTTCGTGGTCGCGGGGACCGAGCGTGCGGGTCGTGCGGCGCTGATGGATGAGCGCATCCCGACCGGTCGTGCACGGTTGCTCACCCGAGCGCGCGACATGGAAGGGCTCGCGTTCGCCGAGCGCGACGTGGTGCTGTTCGTGCGCGGGTGGTCGGCGGGCCCGGACGGTGGGCTGCTCGCCGATCTGCTCGACGCCGCTTCGGCGAAGACCGGTGCGCGGCCGCGGACGGTGGCGCGATGAGCGGCCTGCAGGCGCACGGGTTGGCGGTCGAGCGGGTCCCGGTTGGGGACCTCGTGCCGTACCCGGGCAACGCCCGGCAGGGCGACATCGGTGCGATCTGCCAGTCGCTGCAGGCGCACGGGCAGTACCGGCCGCTCGTGGTGCAGCGGTCCACTCGTCACGTTCTGGCGGGGAACCACACGCTGCGCGCCGCGGTGCAGTTGGGGTGGTCCGAGGTCGCGGTGTCGTTCCTGGACGTGGACGACGAGCAGGCACGCCGGATTGTGCTGGTCGACAACCGCACGAACGATCTGGCGACGAACGACGACGGCGCGCTGGCCGCGTTGCTGCAGGAGCTCGCGGGGACCGATGACGGTCTGGCCGGGACGGGGTTCGATGGCGACGACCTCGACGACCTTCTCGCAGGGCTCGACGAGGCCCCCGAGCCGGAGCCGGGCGAGGGCGCGGACACCGAGCCGAGCCTGCCGCCTGCGGACCCGCGCTCACAGCCGGGCGACGTCTGGCTCCTCGGCGATCACCGGCTCGCGGTTGGCGATGCGACGGACCCGCTCGTCTGGGAGGCGCTCTGCGGCGATGAGCGGGCCGACCTCCTCGTCACCGACCCGCCCTACGGGATCGCGTACGTCGGGAAGACGCGGGAGGCGCTCACGATCCAGAACGACGCGCTCGACGCCGATGGGATGGGCGCGCTCTGGCGCGAGTCGCTGTCGCTCGCCGCCGCCCAGATGAAGCCGGGGGCCGCGTACTACGTGACCGGCCCGTCGGGCGCGGAGCTGTTCGGCCTCATGGGCGCGATGGTTGAGGCCGGGCTTCCGCTGCGGCACCAGCTGATTTGGGCGAAGGACTCGCTCGTGCTCGGCCGGTCGGACTACCACTACCAGCACGAGCCGATCCTTTCCGGCGAGAAGCCAGCCGAGGAGGGCGGCGAGCGCCCGGAGGTTCCGCGGTTTGACGGCGTGGCCGTCGATCACGAGCCGATCCTGTACGGGTGGACGAAGGGCACGCACCTGTGGCGGGGCGGCAGGAAGCAGACGACGCTCTGGAAGATCGAGCGGCCGAAGGCGAACCGTGAGCACCCGACGATGAAGCCGGTCGAGCTCTACGAGCGCGCGATGTCCAACTCGTCCATGCCGGGGGCCGTCGTGATCGAGCCGTTCGGTGGGTCGGGCACCGCGGTGATCGCGGCGGAGAACATGGGTCGGAAGGCGCGGGCGATCGAGCTCGACCCTCGGTACGCGGACGTGATCGTGGACCGGTGGGAGCGCCACACCGGCCGGACCGCGGTGCTGGAGCGCGACGATGGCTAACGCCCCGGGGGATCTGGACCGGCGGTGCTCGGCGACGACGGTTCGCGGAAGGCCGTGCCGGTTGCGGCCGGTCCCGGGGTCCGAGCTGTGCACCGTGCACCTCGGCGGCGCGAAGTCGCGGTCGGATCGTCGGAAGCAGCCGGCGTCGCGGCCGGACAACGTGACGGAGGATCTGACCGCCGGGTTGGAGCGGCTGCTGCGGTCGGGGAACTACATCGAGATCGCGTGCCAGGTTGTCGGGTTGGGGCGGTCGACGTTCAACGATTGGATGACGAAGGGGCTGCGGGACGAGCCGCGGTTCGCGCCGTACCGGGTGTTCCGTCAGCGCATCGAGGCCGCGATGTCGTCCGGTGAGGCGACGCGGGTGGCGCAGATCGCGAAGGCCGCGTCCGGTGACGACGGCGATTGGCGTGCGGCGGCGTGGATGCTGGAGCGGCAGGCGCCGGAGCGGTGGGCGAAGCCGTCGCAGCGTGCGCATGCGGAGTCGGAGCAGGCCAGGGATCGTGAGCAGGTCCCGAACGAGGCGACGCAGCCGCTCAGGTCGTTGTTGGAGACGGTGCGGGCGCAGGGGCAGTCGCCCGGCAAGGGGTGACCGGTGTCGACGGTCGAGGCGCGTGACGCGCCGTTCGTGTTGGTCGATCCGGTCGACGCGTTCGCGGCGTTCTGCTCGCTGCTCGTCACGGACCGCGGTACCCCGTTCGTGTTGGAGGACTGGCAGCGTGGGATCGCCCGGTCGATTCTCGTCGACCGGATCGTGGAGACGGTCGTGCTGATCCCGAAGGGGAACGGCAAGACGACGCTGCTGTCCGCTATCGCGCTCTGGCATCTCCTCACGACCGCGGAGGCCCGCTGCTACATCGGGGCGGCGTCGGCGCAGCAGGCCGGGGAGATGTTCCGCCACGCGTGGGGGTTCGTCAGGCGTGACGCCGCCCGGGGCGGCGAGCTGTCCGAACTCGTCGACGTGCAGCCGGGGTACAAGCGGATCGTCCGCCCCGATGACGGCGGGATCATCGAAGTCCGCGCGGCCGATGCGGCGACGCAGGATGGTGTCGGCCCCACGTTGGCGCTCGTCGACGAGTACCACCGGCACCCCACCGACGGGCTGTACTCGGTGTTCCGCGACGGCCTGGACAAGCGCGACGGGCAGCTCGTCGTGATCTCGACCGCCGGGGATGACGAGGACACGCCGCTGGGCCGGTTGCGCGCGAACCTCCTCGACCACGTCGTCACGACCGACGGCCGGTACGTGTACTGCCACGACCGGGAGGGTGGCGCGGCGCTGCACCAGTGGGCCCTCCGCCCCGACGACGATCCGAACGACCTGCAGCTCGTGAAGGCCGCGAACCCGCTCGGCACCATCACGATCGCGAAGCTGAAGCGCCGCCGCATGTCCCCGTCGATGACGCTCGGGAAGTGGATGCGGTTGACGTGCAACCTGTGGTCCACCGGCGACGAGGCCGCGGTGTCGAAGCCCGAGTGGGACGCCTGCCACGACCCGAACGCGACGATCCCGGACGGGGCGGACATCATCCTGGGCGTCGACCTGGCGTGGAAGTGGGACACGCTCGCGATGGTCCCGATCTGGTGGGACGACGAGAACGACCGGTGGGTGGTCGGCCGGGTCATCATCATGGTCCCGCCCAGGGACGGCACGTCGATCGACGCGGACCGCGTGAAGGGCGCGATGCGCTGGTACGCGGACCGCTACCGCGTGACCCTCGTCGTCGACCCGAACCACGGCGGGCAGCAGCTCGCCCAGGAGCTCGAAGCGGACCTCGCCGCGGACGGCACCGGGAACGGGATCGTGGACGAGGCGGTGGAGTACTCGCAGTCCGCCGGGGCGATGGCGACCGCCGCGATGCGCCTCGTCGAGGCCGTGCGAACCGGTGGGTTGGCGTGGGGCGGCGCGGACGGCCACGACGGTGACGGGGAGACGCTGACCCGCCAGGTGCTGCGGGCCGCGGCGGCTCCGTTGTCGGGGGATGACGAGGAGATGTTCCGGTTGGAGAAGCCACGGTCGGGTGGGGTGGCGCGCCGGCGGCGTGGTGAGGAGCGGAACTACCGGTGCATCGACGCGGCGATCGGGTTGGCGATGGCGCTGGCGGTCGGGACCGCGGTCGAGGAGGACCCGGACTACGACTACATCGCCGCCTAGACTGGAGTGATGAACCCTGCGGAGTTCGATCTCGTTCGTCACTTGGCGCTCAACCTCGCCAGTCGGCAGGAGTCGTTCTCCGCGAACGAACTGCACCGGGCGGTCAGCGACGCGGCTCCAGGTCAGATTCTCCACATTGGGCTGCACCTCCAGGTGGTGGCGGCGCTCGTCGAGGTGGGCGAGCTTGTCGAGCTCGGGCACGGAACCGGACCGGACCCGGCCATGCGGTACGGGCGTGGCGATCAGACCTTGACGGTCGCCGACATCCTCGCGCGCGCCGATCCGGGTACGTGACCGACGGCGGCGGGACGGTGGGCGCATGCTCGTCGCGCTGCTCGTCCTCGCCTGCCTCTCGTTCGCCATCGTCGTCGTGGTCGGGGTCGTGACGTGCCGCGAGGCATGGGCGAACCGTGGGCTGACCCTCGCACGCGAGGTCATCGTGCACACCACCCGGCCGGACGACCAGTCCGTGCGCGGCGTGCTGATCGAGGGAGATCGGCCGGGCGCGAAGTGGTTGAAGCTCGACGGGTGCCGGTACGGCCAGGAGGGCGGCTGGGTGCCGCTGGACGGCCAGGTGCTGATCCCCACGTCGCACGTCGCGTTCGTGCAGGACGTGTCCGGGCGGCCGTGACCGCTGACGGGCGCACGCTCGTCGCATGCCCGTCCTCGCAGGCCCCGGCGATCGCATCATCCTGCCGTCCGGTCGGGAGTCCCGCCTCCCCCGCCCCTCGGTGCCGTGGTCCGCAGGATCGACCGTGTCGACCGCCCGGATGCTCGACGGGCGAAACGTCACGTGCCGACAGCTCGCTGTCGAGCAGCCGTGGGTCGCGGTGTGCGTCAACTACATGGCCCGCCAGATCGCGAGGTTGCCGTGGAAGGTCTACCGCCGTGACGGCGACGCCGGCCGGGTCCGCGACCGCGACTCTCCCGCGGCGCAACGGTTGCGTCGCCCGGACGTGCGGCGCACCCAGACGCAGCTGAAGTTCGAGGCGGCGGTCGGGCTCCTCGTCGACGGGAACCACCTGGAGCGCATGGTGACCTGCGCCGACGGCCGCCCGGGGCTGCGCGCACTGGACTGGCGGTGGGTCGTGCCGTACATCCTCGACGGCGACGTCGTGCTGTGGGAGTACCGGCCGCCGAACACCGACCCGGTCCTCCTCGACCCGTCCGAGGTCATCCATTACCGGTGGGCCGGGTACCGGCCCGGCCCGCTCGGCGTGTCGCCGCTGGAGCACCTTGGCGTGACGTTGCGGAACGAGGACGCCGCGCAGCGGTGGGGCGAGAGCAACTTCCGGAACGGGACGCGGGTCGGGTTCGCGGCGATCCTGCAGAAGGACGGGTCGCAGAAGCAGACCCCCGAGGTCGTCGAGCAGCTGCGGGAGCAGATCGTCGCCCGGTACGCCGGTCCGGAGAACGCCGGCAGGCCGATCGTGCTCGGGTCCGGTGTCGCGGACATCAAGCCGATCGAGTCGCAGACCCCGGTCGAGGCGGCGCTGATCGACCAGCGGAAGCTGAACCGTGAGGAGGTCATGGCGGTGTACGGGCTGCCGCCGACGATCGCCGGTGACCTGGAGCACGGCACCTACAGCAACGTGACGGAGCAGGGCGAGGCGTTGTTCCGGACGGTGCTGCCGCCGTGGCTGGAGTTGCTGCAGACCGAGACGACGGTCCAGATGATCGGCAACCCGGACCCCGGCGAGCACTACACCGAGTTCGACCTGAACGACGTGACGCGCGGCGACATCACGAAGCGGATGGCCGCTTACCAGACCGCGATCAACGCGGGGGTGCTGACCTTGAACGACGTGCGGGACCTGGAGAACCGGCCACGGTTCGTCGAGGCCGCGGCCGATGAGCCGCTCGTGATGGCGAACAACCTCGTGCCGCTGTCGATGCTGACCGCCCCCGAACCGCTGGACGGCCCGCAGGATCAGGGGTCGTAGCGGCGGGTGGCGTGACCGCCCCGGGCCGCACGCTCGCCGTGTGGATCGGCTCACCACCCACAGCGTCAAGTCGGTCGAGGCCGCCGGTGACGGGAACGACCGCGGCCGGTTCCGGGCGCTCGTCAGCGTGTTCGGGAACGTCGACGCGTACGGCGACGTCGTCGAGAAGGGCGCGTTCACCCGCACGCTGTCCGAGGACGGGCTGCCACCGATCGTGTGGTCGCACCAGTGGTCGACCCCACCGGTCGGCGCGACCCTCGCGGCGGAGGAGACCGACGACGGCCTGGTGATCGACGGGCAGCTGTTCGTCGGTGACGTGCAGCTCGCGGACTCGATCTACGCCGCGATGTCGCGCGTGGGCGGCGACGGGCTGCCGCCGCTGCGGCAGTTCTCGTTCGGGTACGACGTGCGCGGCTACTCCGTCGAGGAGTCCGACCACCCGAACGCGTGGGCCGGGGAGATCCGGCGGTTGACCGACCTGAAGTTGCACGAGGTCGGTCCGTGCCTCGTCGGGGTGAACCCCGACACCGAACTGCTGGACGTCAAGGGCGTGGACCCCCGGGTTCGGCCTGGCGTTCGCGATGCACGGCCCCCGTGGAGCACGGGGGCGAAGTCAGCGGCCGACCGGATGGACCGGGCGGCGCGGGAGCACTACGTCGCCGTCCTGCTGGGCCGGCGCTGACCAACGAGGGAACCTATGAGTAGCACCCTGACGCGACTCGATCAGAAGATCGCGGAGCACAACGAGAAGGCCCGCGACGCGGAGGAGAAGGCGCGCGAGCGGCGCGCCGAGCTCGTCGGTGACAGCGCCCCCGAGCCCGGCACCGACGAGTTCAAGGCGATGGTCGACGAGGCCGACGGCCTGTTCGCGACCCTCGACGCGGAGCGGGACAAGGTCGAGGAGCTGAAGGCGCAGCGCAAGACGCTCGCCCGCACCCTTGGCGTGCCGACGGACCCCGGCACCGGCGAGCCGCGTGGCGACAACCCCGAGGAGCTCGCGGCGGCGGTCGCGTCCGCGCTCGCCGGCAAGTCGGCCCCGTCGCCCGACCAGGTCGCGCTGGGACGTCGGATCGTGGAGTCCGACGGGTACAAGGCTCTGCAGGACTCCGGGGTGCTGACGTCGTCCGCGGGGATCGGTGGCACCGTCGCGCTCGGGAAGGCGATGTCGAAGACCGAGTTCAAGACGCTGATCTCGGGCGGCTCGACGTCGGCCGGGGCGTTCAAGGAGCCGGATATCCAGCCGTACCTCGGTCTGCTGCAGCGGCCGATCGTGCTGACGCAGATGGTGCAGACCATCCCCGTGTCCACGGACTCGGTGAAGTACGTGCAGCAGCTCACGGCCGGGCACAACGTCGAGATCATCCCGGACCCGATCACGGCTGACGCGATCGGGTCGGGCAGCCCCGCCGTCACCGCCGCCGACGCCGGCCTGAAGCCGGAGTCGGAGTACACGTTCACGACGAAGACGGCGGACGTCGAGACGCTCGCGCACTTCCTGCCGGTGCACAAGAACCAGTTCGCGGACGTTCCGCAGCTGGAGGGCATCATCGACGCGGAGATGCGGTACGGCCTCCTGAAGTTCCTGGAGGGCGAGATCGCCGCCGGGAACGGGTCGACCGGGCATCTGCGCGGCATCCTGAACACGACCGGGATCGTCGACCAGACCATCGGGGCGGACAGCGTGATCGTGGCGCTGCACAAGGCGCTGACCGGCATCCGGCTGGGGTTCATCGAGCCGACGCTGATCGTGATGCACCCCAGCGACTGGGAGGCGATCCGGCTGATGCGGTCGTCGGTCGCGATGACCGACCCCGGTGACCCGGGCGGCACGCCGGTCGTTCCGCCGACGGTCGTCGACACCGGCGAGTTCATGTTCGGTCCGCCGTCGCAGGCCGGCGCGTCGACGCTGTGGGGCCTCCCGGTCCGCATCACCCCCGTGGTGCCGGCCGGCTCCCCGATCATCGGCGACTTCTCGCAGGCGCAGCTGTACCTGCGGGAGGGCATCACCGTCAACGCGTCCGACAGCCACGCGGACTTCTTCCGTCGGAACCTGATCGCGCTCCTGGCGGAGATGCGGGCCGGGTTCGGCGTGCGTCGTCCGCAGGCGTTCGGCACGATCTCGGTCTGACCGATGGCGGTCCAGATCTTGGACGGGGACGGGCGCGATCTGTCCGTCCCCACCGCCGACCGTGACGGTCACGTGATCGACGCGGTCGGTGTGCGTCGCCGGGTGCGGAAGGGCGATCCGCTGCAGCCCGGCTGGAAGGTCGTCGCCCCCGAAGGGGCCGACGAGGACGCCCCGAGGTCGGGGCGTCGCCCGCGCGGCAAGGCGCGGACGGCACCCGACGAGAGCAAGTAGCGCGGCCCGGTCGTGCTCGCCACGCTCGAACAGCTGAAGGCCCGCCTGAACGTGGCGGGCGGCGGGTCCGAGGACTCGGTCCTCACCGCGCTGTTGGAGTCTGCGTCGGAGCGTGTCGAGCACGAGGCGGGCCGGCTGTTCGAGCCGCGCCCCGCGCTCGTCGACGGGTCCGGTGACCCGATCGTGGACCCGGACCCGATCGTGCTGTCCTCGCAGGCGTTCGGGACCCGGTGGTGCCTCGCGCACGACCTGCGCGTCGTCGACGAGATCCTGGCGGACGGGGTCGACGTGACCTCGTCGGCCAGGCTCGTCCGTGCCCGCCAGGATGACCCTGCGCATGCGCTGATGCTCCCCGCGCCGGCGGAGGTCGTGACGATCACGGGGTGGTTCGGGTTCGCGTCGGTGCCGCCATCGATCCGTGACGCGACGTTGGGGTGGGCGCAGCGCGCCTATCACGAGACGCGTGCACGGATGTCGGACCAGTCCGTCGACCCCGACGGCGGGATGGTCAGCTACTTCCGGCAGGTGCCGCCGTTCGTCGCGGTGGCGGTGCAGCACTACCAGGTGCCGGTGCTCTGATGGCGCTGCACTCGATCTACACGTACAAGCCGCCGGCGCGGATGCCGCCGCCGGCGCAGGATCTGTCGGTGCGGGTCGTGGCGAAGCTGCGGTCGCAGGCGTCGGGGGTCGCGGACGACATGCTGTCCCGGGCCCGGGACGGGTTCCCGACCCAGACCGGCCTGACGGCCAGGTCGTTCCGGACCCGAACGACGGAGTCTGCACGGGGGTACACCGTGACGTTGGCGAACGATGGGTCGCGCGCGTACATCGTGCGGTTCCTGGAGCGCGGCACCGGCATCCACGGCCCGCTGAACCGGCGCATCCCCGTAGGGCGACGCGGGTTCATCCCGTCGGCCCAGCTGGAGCCGCGCGGTGCCGGGCAGCGCCCACAGAAGGCGTGGACCAACGCGCTGCGGCGCGTGAAGCGGGTGGAGCAGCAGGCGCAGCAGGACATGGCCGCGGCGTGGAACGACGTCGTGCGGGACGTGCGATGAGCGTCCCGGCCACGTACGGCGACCTCGTCGACTGGGCGCAGGACCGCCTGGAGTGGTGCGCGGACGCGATCGAGGCCGCCGGTGGCGTGCGGCCGCACGTGTACCGGTGGTGGGAGCCTGGGATGTCGCAGCCGTCCTCGTACCTGTGGCCCGACCCCGTCGCGTCGACGGACGTCGTCGACGCGTGCACCGTCCGCGATGACGTGCGCCTCGTGTTCGCGTTCGTCGTTCGTCCGGCGCAGCACCAGGGCGCGGACCTCGTGCAGATCGAGACCGTTGTCGACGCGGCGTTGCCGATCATCGACGCGGCCTGCCTGACCCTCGGCCGCCGGCCCGGTGTGCGGATGCGCCCGACCAGGTTGCCGTGGCGCGTCGCGTCGCGTCGCGATGCCGGGGAGGGCACCGAGACGAACCTCGTGCTGGAGGTGCCGGTGTCGGTGCCGTGGCATCAGCACGTGCAACCCGAGACGGAGACGACGCCATGACCCAGGACCCCGTGACCGACCGGGGGCGCACCATCGCCCCCGTGAGCGACAGCGAGACCCCGAAGCGACCCGCGAAGGCGAAGGCGGAGCCGCCGACCGACCGGCCCGTTGAGGGCTCGGCGGCCGAGGCGGCGGTCGAGGCACACGCCGAGTACTTGCGGCAGCACGCCGCGCGCAACCCCACCCGCCAGGAGGCGTGACCTATGGGCTACCGATTCGTCGCGGTCGGCACCGACGCGAACAGCAACAACGGCGGGTCGACTCTCGACTTCCTGACGAACCCCGGACCGATCGCCTACCCGTCCGCGTCGACGTACTTCCCGGTCACGGCCGGGAACGTGGACCCGGGGTACGAGGACCGCGACCGCAACGACGAGGTCCGTGGCCGTCGCGCGACGGCGGCACCGTACCCGTGGCGGGCCGCCCCCACGTTCACGTTCTCGTGCCGCCTGTACCCCGAGCTCGCGAAGTGGCTGTTTCCCCGGCTGGTCGGCGGGACCGCGACGGCGGCGGGAACTGCGCCCGTGGCCGTCACGACCGCGTTCAAGCCGGTCGGGTACTCGGCGATCCTGCCGTCGTCGACGGTGACGCTCGTCCGTGACGACCAGATCGACTACCTGTGGGGCGTGTGGATCGCGTCGGCTGAGGTGACGGTCGGGTCCGACGGTGACGCGCTCGTGTCCGTCACGGGCCGTGCGCTGTACCACGAGACCGTCGCGTTGACGGTCGAGACGTTCACGCCGGACACGTCGACGTTCGTGGACCCCTACGCCGGGGTGATGCTGGAGGTCGCGGACGGCGCGGTTGGGTCGTCCGTCACCGCGATCGCGTGCGTGTCGTCGTTCGGGTTCTCGTTCGACAACACGCTGTCCGACGACGACGACGTCCGGTACTGCAAGGGCAAGAACGTGCTGCGCGAGCTCGCGGGCACCCGGTACCGGTACCGGCACTACCCGACCCAGCATCGCCTCGGCCGTCAGTCGATCACGGGGAACCTCGGGTTCGGCACGGTGATGCCGACGTACGAGGAGCGCCGGTTGCTGACGGAGGCGCGCCGGTTGCGCGCAACGCTGACCGGCAACCCGGCCGGGACGACCCCGCCGTCGGACGAGCTGCTGCGGTTCACGTTCCCCGCGATCGCTCTGACCGGCGGTGGCCCGGACGAGCTGCAGGAGGACGGCGAGATCAAGGCCAGCTACGAGTGGTCCGGTCACTTCGACATCGCGACCGGCAACGACTTCGAGGTCGAGTTCTCCGGTGCGGCGGCGGTGCCGGCCGGATGAGCGTGACGGGCGAGCAGCGACGGTTGGTCAGGCGTGGGCAGAAGCTCGCGCGTGAGGCCGCCGTCGCGCTCGCCCAGGCCGCTGAGGCGGCCGAGCGGTCCACGGCCAACGTCGTGGACCAGATGACCTGCACGCACCGCGCGGACGCGTTCATCGCGGCGGCACGGATCGAGCAGGCGCTACGTGAGCACGGCCAGGTGGACGTGCTCGTGATCCCAACCACCACAGCCCGCGACAGGGCACAGGAGGACACTGATGGCTACGAAGACCCGCGCGTTCAACGCTGACGCGCGCCGGCAGAAGCGTGAGGACTCGGTCGTCACGATCGGCGGACGCGAGTTCCGTCCGACGCCGCAGTCGACGGCGCTCAGGGCCCGGATGCGGCAGCTGTCCCGGCGGCAGGAGGAGCTGGGCGTCGAGGCCGCGAAGCTGGAGGACGCGACGTCGGCGAAGGACCGCGAGCGGGCCGAGGCCATCGACCGGGAGTCGGAGGAGGTCATGTACGAGATGGTCGCCTCGATGCTCGTCGACGACGAGGGTGGCGAGGTCAACGCGATCTGGCTGGCGGATCACCTCGCGCCGCAGGACACGGGACCGCTGATCGAGTTCCTGTCCGGTGGGGATGACGAGCCGGACCCTACGTAGGGGACCCCGGGTCCCTGGATCAGCTGTTGCTGTTGCTGTCCGCCGGGGTGTCGCTGGACGAGTACCGGGTGATGTCGCCGGGGTTGGCGGACGCGTTGTCGGAGCGGGTGATCGAGCGGCGACGGGAGGACCAGTCGGGGAACCAGGAGCTGATCGGGACGGTGCTGGAGATCGTCGCGAAGCGCCTGGTCGCGATCGAGGGCGCGGTCCGCTCGCGACCGGTGCTGTGACGAGGGTGGTGGTCTGATGGCTGCGGGTGGAGCGAGGTTCACGGCAACGTTCGGTCTGCGGTTCGCGGCCGAGGGCGAGGCCGCGTACAGCAAGGCGCTGAAGCAGGCCTCGTTGGCGGCGCAGAAGGCGGCCCAAGAGCAGACGGCGGCGTCGCGCCGGTCCGCGGCCGAGGCGCGGAAGTCTGCGGCGGACGCGACCAAGGCAGCGACGGAGAAGTCGCGGGCTGCGCAGCGGTCGGCTGCCGAGGCGGCGAAGGCGGCCCAGGCGGAGATTCAGGCGTCGCAGCGTGCGGCGCAGGCCCGCACCCGGGAGGCCAGGCAGGCGGCGACGGACGCCGCGAAGATCGCGACCGCGCGCCGGAAGGCTGCCGCCGACGACGCGCGGGCGGCGACGCAGGCGGAGCGCACCGCTGCGCAGCGCGTGACCGCGTCCCGGCGTGCGGAGCAGGCGGTCACGAAGGCCGCGGCGGCGGAGCGCCGGGCGGCCGCGGATGTCGTGCACGCGAACCGGCAGATGGAGGTCGCGGTCGGCAAGTCGTCGCAGGCGATGGCGACCGCCGCCGCACGCCAGAAGGTGTCCCAGTCCGCGCTGATCGGGTACGCGAAGTCCGCCGCCGCGTTCGCGGGGATCGGTGGGCTCGGTGCGGCGGTCCGGTCGGCGCACCGGTTCGACGCGTCGATGCGCGAGGTGTCCGCGGTGTCCGGCGCGACCGGACGCGAGCTGCAGCAGCTGTCGAAGATCGCGAAGCAGACCGGGTTGGACACCGCGTCGGGTGCCGCGGCGTCGGCGGAGGCGATGGTCGAGCTCACGAAGGCCGGTCTGTCCGCGAAGCAGATCGGTCCGGCGCTGGAGGGCGTGCTGTTGCTGGCGCGGGCCGGGTCGATGGGGACGGCGGAGGCGGCGACGGCGGCGTCGGACGCGATGAACTCGTTCGGGATCGCCGCGAGGGACACGACCCGGATCGCTGATGCGTTCGCGAACGCCGCGAACCTCACCACCGCCGACGTCAGCCATTTCGCGCAGGCGATCTCGCAGGGCGGGTCGGCGGCGAAGCTCGCCGGGGTGTCGTTCCAGGACACGGTCCTGACGCTCACCCAGCTTGCGAACATCGGCGTGAAGGGCAGCGATGCGGGCACGTCGATGAAGACCGCCTTCTTGCAGTTGGCGCGGCCGACGAAGCAGGCCGAGGAGGCGATGTCGAAGTACAGCCTGTCGTTCTTCGATGCCGAGGGCAACATGCGCGGTGTCGCGGAGATCGGTGAGATGCTGCGCCAGCGGTTGGGGAAGCTGTCGAAGCAGCAGCAGACCGCGACGCTGCAGACGATCGCGGGTACCGACGGGTTCCGCACGCTCGCGGCGATGATGGGCACCACGTCGCAGGAGACTCGCCAGTTGGAGCGCGACCTGTTCCGGGCGGGGTCCGCTGCGAAGCAGGCGGAGACGATGCGGACGCCGTGGGAGAAGTTCCAGGCGACGATGCAGCACCTGTCCGTCACCGTCGGCGACAAGCTGTTGGTGAAGCTGAACGAGGCGGCGGACGCGATCGCACGGTTCGCCAGGTCGGAGCAGGGGCAGCGTGCGATCCAGGCGATCGGCGACGCGGCACGGGTCACGTCCGAGGTGCTGTCGACGGTCGTGTCCGCGGTCGTGAAGCTCGGTGCGGCGAACCCGGAGGTATTGAAGCTCGCCGCCGGGTTCGTGGCGGTCGGCGCGGCCGTGAAGGCGATCCGGTTCGTTGGGGCGCTGACCGGGGTTACGCAGCTGATCGGGTTGATGGGCCGGTTGCGCACGTCGTCGCAGGCCGCCGCGGCAGCGACTGCCGCCGTCGGTGCCGGTGCGGGTGGTGCGGCTGCGGGCGGCGGGCTGCTCGGCCGCGTCGGGAAGGTGCTCGGGTCGACGAAGGGGCGTGTCGGGATCGGCGCGGCCGCCGGGGTTGCGGGGGTCGCGCTGTCGGGCGGGAACCCGCTTGCTGGTGCGGCGGCTGGCGGGATGGCCGGGTCGTTCGCCGGACCGATCGGGATGGCCACCGGGGCGCTGATCGGTGGCGGCGTGACCGCACTCATCGGCGCGCTCGGCGGGAAGGAGAACGAGCGCCTGAAGCGAGCGACCGCGCGGCTCGGGGAGAAGATGAAGGCGTCCGTCGACGAGGCGTACATCGCCGGGATGTCGAAGGACGTCGCCAGCGCCGGCGGCGGCGCGGCGGCGCGTCTGCGGGAGGGCCAGCGGATCGCCCGGAAGCTCCAGGAGGCGCAGAGCCTGCAGGACCCCGCGAACTCGCCGTCGCGCGCGATGCGAGAGCGCGGCGCCGGGATGCAGGAGGCGGCGGAGCGCGCTGCGAAGGCCGCCGGGTTCGACCCCGCGGCGTTGCTGAAGGGCGTCGATCACTCGAACGCGTTCAAGAACGCCGGGAAGCAGGCAGGGACGGCGTTCGTCAAGGGCCTGAACGAGACGCAGTTCGCGAACGCTCGCGGCCTGTTGCGGCAGTTCGATGCGCTGCTCGGCAGTGCCGACCGCACCGCGCAGCAGCAGGGTGCCCGCAAGATGATCGCGATGGCGAAGGGGATGGAGGCCGCTGGCAGCGCCCCGAAGGGCACCGTCGAGAGGTTGATCCGTCAGCTTGACCGGCAGTACGACGGTCTGGCCACGTCGCTGGTCGGCAAGTCGAAGGCCACCGCGGCGCAGGTGGCGCGCGAGCTCTCCAACCCGAAGATCGCCGAGGACGTCAACCGCCTGGCGGGCCAGATCACGACGAAGTGGAAGGACACAATCAGCGACCTGCCGCGTACCGCCGTGCGGACCGTGCCGGGTGCGGTCGCGACGATGCGGCAGCAGATGCTTGCGCTGATCGATCTCGCGAAGAACGGGCCGACTAAGGAGATCCGGGAAGCCGCGAAGCGGGACCTGGACAAGGTCCGCGCGACCTACCGCCAGTCGTTCGGTGAGATGGCGAAGATGTACGGCGCGTCTCGCAAGGAGGCGCGCGAATGGGGAGCAGCGGGGAAGGCAGCTGCGGACACGGTCCGCAAGGCCGGCGGGGACGCCGCGGCGCAGACCGAGGCGTACCGGCGTGAGGTGCAGCGTCTCGGCGAGGCGTTCTCGACCGCGAAGGCGCGGACCGACACGTGGAAGATCGGTGTCGATCTGCTGTCGTCGGCGCTGAAGAAGGCCGGCGTCGAGGCCGCGGCGGTCAGCACGTTGACGTCGGCGGTGACGAGCATGAACTCGCTCATCGATCGCACCCTCGACGGCGAGATGCGTCGTGGAGGCAGGGTCAGGTTCGCGACGGGCGGGATGGTCCCGTCGATGCTGTCCCCCGGCGAGATCGGGCGCACCCCGGGCGGCCAGTGGTTCGGTGTGCCGGGCCGTCCGGTCGCCGCGGACACAGTCCCGATGATGCTCGCCCCCGGCACCGAGATCTACACCGGGCACGGCCAAGAGCTGCTTGCGTCGGGTGCGTCGCGGGCGCGGGCGCTCTCGGAGCAGATGCCGCACTTCAACTCGGGCGGCATCGTCAGCAAGGCGAAGGTCGCGGCGGGCGCAGCTAAGAAGGTCGGCCTGAAGGGCAACGCGGGCATCCTCGCCACCGCGATCGCCGGAGGGGAGTCGACGTACAACCCGCGCGCGCACGCGACCCGTGGGGAGGACTCCCGCGGCCTGTGGCAGATCAACCTGGACGCGCACGGCTGGGCACGGAAGTGGAACCTGTGGGACCCCGTCACGAACGCGAAGGCGATGCACCGCGTGTCCGGTGGCGGGAAGAACTGGGGGCCGTGGACGGTCTACAAGACGGGGGCGTACACGAAGTGGATGGACACGGCCCGGAAGGCGTGGGGGTCCGCGACGCCGGCGTCGGCGTCCGCGGCGTCGTCGTCGGCCAGGTCGAGCGCGACGGATGCGGTGAGCGAGTCGGGTTCGCGGGTCACTGATGACCTGACGGGCCGGACGGCCCGGAACGCGGCGCGGGAGATGCGGTCGTTTCTGCAGCCGAACGTGCCGGACGCGTTCTCGCAGGGGTTCGCGGCCGGGCAGACGGGGGCGCGGTCGTTGCGGGACATCGACGGGTTCATGCCTGCGGTGAATGCTGCGGCCCGGGTGAATCTGGAGCGGGAGGCCCGGTCGTCGGGTGGTGGTTCGTCGGCGGGGTCGGGGACCGCGTCGGCGTCGTTCAAGGGCCTGGTCTATCCGTTCTCGCGTCGGTACAAGCACGGTGGTGGCCCCGGCGTCGGCACCCACAACGGGAAGCCGCCGTACAACAACTGGATGTCGTCCAACGCGGTGGACATCGAGGCCCCGGTCGGCGCGATCGTCCGCGCTGTTGCGAACGGCACGATCGTTGACGCGCGCGGGTCGTGGTCTGGTGGTGGTGGCCGCAGCGACGGGCTGACCGCGTACCTGCGTCCGGCGTCCGCGCCGGGCAAGCAGTGGTTCTTCCAGCACATGAAGCAGCGGTTCGTGCGGAAGGGGCAGCGGGTCCGTGCCGGGCAGCGGATCGGCGTGTCCGGTGCGGGCAACGGGGTGCCGCATCTGCATCTGGCGTCGGAGACGGGGAACCCGGCGACGATGATGAGCGGCGCGCCGACGAAGGTGCCGACCGCGTCGCGCTCGAAGGGCACCTCGTCGGGGCGGGCCGGGTCGACGTGGCTGCGTCCCGTCGGTGGTCCGCAGTCGTCGGGGTTCGGGATGCGGTCCGGTCGGATGCACAAGGGGATTGACTACGCGGTGCCGGTCGGGACCGCGGTGAAGGCGATCCGTGGCGGGATCGCGATGGCTGGCATCCATGACCCGAACGGGTGGGGCACGAACACCAGGGTCGACCACGGCGGCGGATGGTCGTCGCTGTACGCGCACCTGTCGCGGGTGAACACGCGGCCCGGCCAGCGGGTCAACCGCGGCCAGGTCATCGCCCGCTCCGGGAACACCGGCCGCTCGACCGGCCCGCATCTGCATCTGGAGACGTGGCGGAACGGGTCGGCGGTCAACCCGGCCGGGGTGATCGGGAAGCGGTTTCGGTCCGGCGGGAAGGTGCGGCCGGGGACCGGGGCGTCGGCGGCGAACCTGACCGCCCGAGCGTCCGGCCGGGCCGTCGTTGCCCGGCAGCTCCGGTCGATGTTCGGGGCCGGGACGCGCGACAACTCGGTCGTGACCGACGCGCTGGACCGCCTCGCGGTGCAGTTGTCGTCGGCGGAGACGATGACCGCGGAGCGGTTGACCCGGTTGTCGATCGCGACCCGGAAGGCGATCCGGCAGACCGTCGCGAAGTCGTCTCCTGCCGGGAAGGCGATCTCGAAGGGCGAGGAGGCGATGATCCGTCGTGCCCGGTCGGTCCGGTCGATGGTGATGGCCGAGTTCGGACGGCGTGCCGGGGAGCGGGTCGCGATCGCGGGCCGGATCGACAGCGACCTGGGCCGGTACATGGGGCAGCGTGATCGGGACATGCGTCGCGCGAACATCGACAGCGCGTCGTCGGCTGGGCTCGCGATGCAGGCCGACACCGTGGATGTGGTCCGCACCGGTCGTCTGGTGCAGCGTCAGCGGCTTGAGGAGGCGTTGACGCTGGCGAGGAAGGCCGGGAAGGGCGGTGCGCAGGACGTCACCGAGTTGAAGTCTCAGATCGCGCAGCTGACGGACGAGATCGACGATCTCGCGGTGCAGCACATGGAGCTGTGGCGGCAGCAGTTGCGTGCCGCGGCGCAGGAGGCGTTGGCGGCGACGCAGTTCGACCGGGATCTCGTGTCGGCGGACACGGCGATCATCGAGGCGGTCCAGCGCGTCACCGGCACCTCCGGCACCCCGGCAGGGATGCGTGAGCTCGCGGGACGCCGGTTGTTGGATCGTGACGCGGCGATGGCTGCGAAGGCGGCGTGGGATCGTGCCGGGGCGGTGGCGTGGGACACCGGGGATATCGACGGGTGGCGGCAGGCGATGCTGGGTGCGCGTCAGGCGCTCGCGGACGCGACGAACGCGCAGGCGGACTACAACCAGCAGATGAAGGAGGCCGCGTCGTTGGCGGCCGCGCAGGTGGTCGGGACGGCGGAGTTCGGGCTGTCGATGGCGCAGTTGGAGCAGCAGGGCTTCTCGTTGCGTCAGCAGCTTGCGGGGACGGCGGAGACGGGTGGGGCTGCTCGGGCGCAGTTCATTCGGTCGACGGTGATCCCGGCGATCCAGCGGGCGATCGACGCGGATCGTGCGGCGGTCGATGTGGAGCGTCGGACGTGGGGCCAGGATTCGGAGCAGCACCGGCAGGCGCAGCTGCGGTTGGCGCAGCGGATGAACGAGTTGCTGCAGGCCCAGTTGGACGAGCAGGAGCAGATCAAGTCGAACACGGCGCAGCGGTCGTTTGGTGGGTCGCTCGGGTTCGAGTTCGCCGGTGGCGCGTACACCGATCTCATCCTTGACGGGGCAGGAGCGTGAGCGTGAGCGATAGCTATCCGGTGCGGTTGGGGCCGCTCAGGTTCCGGTCCCATCGTGGGGACATGTCGGAGGCGTTGGGCGACACCCTCGCGACTGTCGGTGCGGCGTTGGTGCCGGGGGAGCGGCGGCCGCGTCCGCAGCGTCTGGTGCTGCCGGTGGCGGGGTCGTACGACGAGATCGATCATCGTGCGGCGGGACTCAGGCTCAGGCGGCAGGTTCGGCAGTTGATGGAGAACCCGGCATGGAAGCAGCACGGCTTGTACTTCGAGCTCGGGTGGGACCCGGAGTCGGCGGTCTGGCTGATGGTCGGGTCGGGGGAGCTGGCTGACAACGAGATGGGGGTGTGGGCTGGGGACTGGACGCTCACGCTCGACGACGCATACGTGGTGGGGCGGCCGGGGACGCATCGTCGCGGCCGTCGGATCGCGGTGTCGGACCGTGCGTCGGGCACCGTGCCGACGGACACGCGCGGGGTCGCGTACTCGACCGCGTTGTCGGTCTTGACGAGCAAGCCCAGGGCGTTCGTCCCGGGTGATCTGACGGCGTTGACGGGGGCGGGCGGTCTGTTGCGGGGCGCGAACACCGGCCCGGTTGTGGCGGGCAGGATGTTGTGGCGGACGATCGGGGATGTGGTCGGGACCGCGACGGATGGGGAGGTCGTGTCGTGGGTGGCGGACCGGGCGGTGTTGCCTGATCCGTCGGAGCGTGAGCAGTTGGTGGAGGACCCGGGTCAGGTGCGGGTGTGGTCGGTCCCGGACGGGGACGTCGGGCTGTTGGAGAACTTGGCCCCGAACCCGGTGGCGGCGACGAGTACGTCGGGGACGGCGGCGAGTGCGTCGGCAGGCATGACGTCTGTCGGCGTCACGCGCG
>JALNWQ010000027.1 GCA_023230855.1 Solirubrobacteraceae bacterium | reverse complement strand
GGAGCGGTCGTTCACCGAATACCTCGCCTCGCCTCGCGTCTCCGACGCCGCGCTCCTCAAGGCGCTCGAGCGCCTCTGGCGCACCGTCGTCCCCGTCGACTGACACCCGGCCGGCAGCCCGCCTTGCGGAGGGGCGTTGGTCGCGCTGAGCGCGTTTGCTCGGGGGTCCGCGCGGGGTCAGTTCTTGGGGGCAGGGAGTTGGTCGGGTTGGGCCGTGGTCTGTCGACTGTCGGGTGCGGTCGCGGACGACCATTCGCCGCAACTGCTCATGCTCTCGGGCATCGGTCCTGCCGAGGCCCTCGCGCCCTTCGGCATCGAGGTCAAGAAGGACCTGCCGGTCGGGCAGGGCCTGCAGGACCACTGCATGCTGCTGATGAACTGGGCGGCGGACTACGAGTCGCTCATGACGGCCGCCACGCCGGAGAACGTCGAGCAGCTCCAGACGGAGGGCACCGGCCCGCTCACCTCCAACATCGCGGAGGCCGGCGGCTTCATCCGCACCCGCCCCGGCCTGAACGCCCCGGACTGCCAGTTCCATTGCGCCCCGGTCCTCTTCTACCAGGAGGGCCTCGGCCCGGCCGTCGAGCACGGCGTCGCGTTCGGGCCCGGCTTGGTGAAGCCCACCAGTCGCGGCGCGGTGACGCTCCGGACGGCCAACCCCCATTCCAAGCCGCGGATCATCCACAACTACCTCACGAGCGACGAGGACCGAGCCACGATGCTCGCCGGTGCCCGGGTCGCGCTCGAGATCTCCCAGCAGGACGCCCTGAAGGACTTCATCACCGGAGAGTTCCTGGCGCCCACGCCCGACGTCTCCGACGACGACCTGTGGGACTACGTCACCGCGAACACGATGACGATCTACCACCCCACATCGACCTGCGCGATCGGCCCGGTCGTCGACCCCCGGCTCCGTGTCCACGGCATCCAGGGCCTACGCGTCGTCGACGCCTCCGTGATGCCCAGCATCGTCCGCGGCAACACCAACGCCCCGGTCATCATGATCGCTGAGAAAGCCGCAGACCTGATCCGCGAGGACGCAACCACCTTCGCCGAGGACATCGCCGCCACCGCCTGACGAGCAGGCTCGGGGAGCATCGTCCGGCGGTCACGGCGACGCCCACGCGAGGGCAGCGAGATGACGGGCTTTCTCGGGCCTGTCCTCCGACCGGTCGACATCGGCGCAAGCACTCAGGATTGGCCGGGCCGTCGGTCCCCCGACGGACGCCCGGACGAGGAAGCAGGCCCCGACGGCCACCTCGGGGGGCTGGACGGGCCTGACCCCGCTGCGGCTCGAGCAGGAGGTCCTTCGTGCCATCCGAGCACCTGCGGTGCGGCCTCGCCCAGCGTCCCGAGCGACCGAGCTCGGGTCTCGAGCTCCGGCCCTCGCGGGGGGGGTCGAGGGCGCCGCAGGCACGTGGCTCAGGAAGACCTCCACGACCACTGTCTCCGCTTGACGGGATGTAAAGCGCATGGGTAGGTTGCCTGCGGGTGCCGCTCGGCGCCTCTGAGCACGTCCTTGCGGGTCCCTCACCGGTCGCAGCGCGTTCAGCCGACTGCGGAGGCGAGGACCCTCATGGACAACGGCGACACCACGTACGACACCGACTGGCTGGTCATCGGCTCCGGGTTCGGCGGCAGCGTCTCGGCGATGCGCCTCGCCGAGAAGGGCCACTCCGTGACGGTCCTCGAGCGCGGCGAGCACTTCCGCGACGAGGACGAGATGCCGACCTCCTCGTGGGACCTGAAGAAGTGGCTCTACATGCCCCGCGCCGGCCTTCGCGGCCTGTTCAAGCTGACGTTCTTCAAGGACGTCTTCGTCATGTCCGGGGCCGGCGTCGGCGGCGGCTCGCTCGTCTACGCGATGACGCTCTACGTGCCGCCACGCGCGTTCTTCGAGGACCGCCAGTGGGCCACGATCGCCGACTGGCAGGACGAGCTCGCCCCGCACTACGAGACCGCCCAGCGGATGCTCGGCGTCACCGACGTGGTCGACGACGACCCCGCCGACCAGCTGCTGAAGGAGTACGCAGGCGAGATCGGCGTGCAGGACACCTACCGCAAAGCCCGGGTCGGCACGTACCTCGACACCCCCGGCGAGGAGGTCGCCGACCCGTACTTCGGCGGCGAAGGCCCCGCCCGCATGGGCTGCTCCAGGATCGGGCGCTGCATGCTCGGCTGCCCGCAGGGCTCGAAGAACAGCCTCGACAAGAACTACCTCTGGTTCGCACAGCGCGACGGCGCGACCGTGCAGGCCGGCCGGGAGGTCGTGTCACTGCGGGCGGTCAACGGCACCGACGGCACCGACGGCTGGGACGTCGTCCACGAGCGCACCGGCAGCCGCCTGCGCAAGGACCGGCAGACCACGCGCGCCCGCGGCGTCGTGATCTCCGGCGGCGCGCTGGGCACCAACGAGCTGCTCGCTCGCTGCAAGCTGCAGGGCGACCTGCCGAAGGTCTCCGACCGCCTCGGCCACCTCGTGCGCACCAACAGCGAGGCGATCCTCGTGGTCACCGTCCCCGAGGGCCGCGCGGAGGCGCTGGCCAAGCGCGTGGCGATCACCTCGTCGATCTACCCCGACCCGCACACGCACATCGAGACCGTCACCTACGGCGCGGGCGGCGGCGCGATCCGCAACCTCTTCACCGTCCTCACCGGCGGCGGCAACCGCGTCACCCGGCCGCTGAAGTGGCTCGGCCAGCTGGCCCGCCACCCCGGCTGGGTCGCCGAGCTCCTGCTCAAGCCGCGGTGGGGCGAGCGCTCGATCGTCGTGCTCGTCATGCAGTCCCTGGACAACTCGATGCAGCTGACGGCCCGTCGGCGCCGCAACGGCCGCGTCAAGCTCCAGACCCGGCAGGACCCCGACAATCCCAATCCCACCTTCATCCCTGCCGCCAACGCGTTCACCGAGTGGCTGGCGCGCAAGACCGGTGGCGCGCCGGGCTCCGCGGTGCCCGAGGCGCTCCTGTCGATCCCGACGACCGCGCACATCCTCGGCGGCGCCCCGATCGGCTCGTCCCCCGAGCACGGCGTCATCGACGAGCAGCACCGCGTCTTCGGCTACGAGAACCTGCTGGTCTGCGACGGCGCAGCGATCCCCGCCAACGTCGGCGTCAATCCGTCGCTCACGATCACGGCGATGACCGAACGCGCGATCGACCACGTCCCGGCGAAGGACCCCTCTGCCGAGGTCCACCATCGCGGTCGCACGGCATTCGTCGGCAAGACGGCGAGCGGCGAGCCGGAGCCGCTGCCGATCTCGCGCACCCTCGAAGGCGCCGTCGAGGAGCAGGCCGCGCCTGACGCGGCCACGGCGCGCGAGCGCTCGCAGTCCGCCGCCACGTAGTTCTGTTCCTGGAGGCCGCCACGGGGGTCACCGCCGCCCCGGGGCGGTGACCCCACGCAGCCGGCCCGCAAGTCGCCGTCCGCGGGAACCGACCCGTTCCCGAGAGAGGAACGACGGGCGGTCGGACCGTCGGGGTCAGTCCCCGTCGACCACCACGAGCACGGCTCCTTCAGCGACCCGGTCGCCGACCTCGACCGCCAACGCGCCGACGGTCCCGGCCGTCGCCGTGGTGATCTCGTGCTCCATCTTCATCGCCTCCAGGACGACGGCCGCCTGCCCGGCCTCGACCCGGTCGCCGGTCGCGACGAGCACACGCAGGACGGTGCCGGGCAGCGGCGCGGTGGAGGACCCGGCGGGTGTCGTGTCCGTGGCGTTCGGGAAACGGGGACGGACCTGAAGCTCCACCTGCCCACGTGGGGTCGACACCCAGACTCTGGAGCCCACGGTGCGCACCGCGTATGGCCGGCGGACGCCTGCGACCCGGAGCTCCACGAGCTCTGCCGTCGCGACCACGAGGTCGACGTCGATCTCCGCCCCGTCGACCGTGAGCACCGCCAGCCCGCCGGTGCGATCCAACCGGTAGGCGACCTCGACAGGGCCGGATGGACCGTCGAAGGTGCTGGTCTGCGGCAACGCGGCGACATTGCGCCAGCCGCTGGGAACCAACCGTCCCTCGTGCGCGGTGGACCGACGGGCCGCCTGCATCGCAAGGGCTGCCGCCGTGGCCGCGCGGGGCAGTTCCGCGGCTGACAGCAGAGGCTGAGCGAGGTCGTCGATCGCCTCCTCGACGAACTGCGTGTCGTGACCGGCGCTGAGGAAACGAGGATGTTCCAGGACACGCACGAGGAGGTCCCGTGCCGTGGTCGGGCCCCCCAGGTCGGCCCGTCGCAAGGCGTCCGCGAGTCGACGTGCGGCCGCCGCCCGGGTCGGTGCGTGGACGACGACCTTGGCCAGCAGCGAGTCGTAGTACGGCGAGACGACGTCGCCGGGCCCGACGCCCGAGTCCACCCGGACGTCCTCGGGGAACGCGAAGCGGTGGACGGACCCGGTCTGGGGCAGCCAGTCCACGGCAGGATCCTCCGCGACGAGGCGGGCCTCTATCGCGTGCCCGGCCGGCGCAGGGTCGATCGCCTCCGGCGGTAGCGCCGCACCCTCGGCGATCCGCAGCTGCAGCTCGACGAGGTCCAGCCCGCAGACAGCTTCGGTGACCGGATGCTCCACCTGCAGACGGGTGTTGACCTCGAGGAAGTAGGCGCCGCCCTCAGGGTCCAGCACGAACTCGACGGTACCCGCGCCGACGTACGAGATCGCCTCGGCGGCGGCGCGCGCGGCGTCGGCCATCGACGACCGGAGCCCGGCGTCCAGATCGGGGGCGGGCGACTCCTCCACGAGCTTCTGGTGGCGCCGCTGGATCGTGCAGTCGCGCTCGGGCAGCACGCTGATGGTGCCGTGCACGTCGCCGAGGATCTGCACCTCGACGTGCCGTGGCCGCAGCACCAAGCGCTCCAGGAACACCGTCGGGTCACCGAACGCCGAACCCGCCTCATGCCGCGCCGACGCGACAGCGGCCGCCAGGACGTCCGGCCCGTCGACGCGGCGCATCCCGCGTCCCCCTCCACCGGCGGACGCCTTGACGAGCAACGGGTAGCCGACAGCGGCGGCCTGCCGCAGAAGCTGCTCGTCGCCGACGGCGTCGTCCAAGCGGGTACCGGGGAGGACCGGTACGCCGGCGCGCTCCATCGCCTCGCGCGCCCGGACCTTCGAGCCCATCGCTTCGATCGTCGACGGTGCGGGGCCGATCCAGATCAGTCCTGCATCGAGCACCGCGGCAGCGAACTCGGCGCTCTCGGAGAGGAACCCGTACCCGGGATGGACCGCGTCCGCCCCGGCGGCGTGGGCCGCCGCGATGACCGCGTCGCCGCGCAGGTACGAGGCCGACGGTTCCGGTCCGCCGATGAGGACCGCGGCGTCGGCGGCCCGGACGAAGAGGGCGTCGGCGTCGGCGGTGCTGTGCACCGCGACGGTCCCGATGCCCAGCCGGCGGCAGGTCGCGAAGATCCGCACCGCGATCTCGCCGCGGTTGGCCACCAGAACACGACGGATCATGGTCGGGGTGGCGCTCATGTGCGGAACACCCCGAAGCCCTCGGCCCCTGCCACAGGCGCCCCGTCGCAGACAGAGAGACAGAGGCCCAGGACGGTCCGGGTGTCGCGCGGATCGATGATCCCGTCGTCGTATCCCCGGCCGGAGATCATCAGCGCAACCTGCTCGGCCGCGATCTGTCCCGACACTGCGGCCTTCGTCCGAGCGTCCTGTTCCTCGTCGTAGGGCTTCCCGCGCGCCTCGGCCGCCTGGCGGGCCACGAGCGAGAGCACGCCGGCGAGCTGGTCGGGTCCCATCACCGACGACACCGCGCTGGGCCACGAGAAGAGGAACCGCGGCTCGTACGCACGACCGGACATCGCGTAGTTGGCGGCCCCGTAGGACGCACCCACGACGACGCCCAGGTGCGGCACCGTCGAGTTGCTGACCGCGTTGATGAACAGCGCGCCATGCTTGATGATCCCGCCCTGCTCGTATTCCTTACCGACCATGAAGCCGGTCGTGTTGTGCACGAAGACGAGTGGGACGTCCTTCTGGTTGGCGAGCTGGATGAACTGCGCCGCCTTCTGCGCCTCCTCGGAGAACAGCACCCCTTGGACGCTTGCGAGGATTCCGACCGGATACCCGTGGATCTCCGCCCAGCCGGTGCTCAGCGACGTCCCGTACGACGGCTTGAACTCGTCGTAGATCGAACCATCGACGACGTGGCGCAGCAGCTCGCGGGTGTCGAACGGCACCTTGAGGTCGGCGGAGACGATCCCCAGCAGCGTCTCGGGTTCACGGTCAGGGAGGGCCACGCCGGCGGCCGGGACGCGCGGGCCGGGGCCGCGCTTGCGCCAGTTCAGACGCCGCACGACGTCCCGGCCGATGCGCAGCGCGTCGAGCTCGTCCTCGGCCAGGAAATCCGAGAGCCCCGAGATCCGGGAGTGCATCTCCGCGCCCCCGAGCTGCTCGTCGTCGGACTCCTCGCCCGTCGCCATCCGCACCAGCGGCGGTCCGCCGAGGAACACCTTGGCGGCACCCTTCACGAAGACGGTGTAGTCGCACATCCCGGGGACATAGGCACCGCCGGCGGTCGAGTTTCCGAAGACGATCGCGACGGTCGGGATCCCCATCGCGGAGAGCTGGGTGAGGTCGCGGAACATTCGCCCCCCGGGGATGAAGATGTCGAGCTGCGTAGGCAGGTCTGCGCCGCCGGACTCCACGAGGTTGATCAACGGGAGGCGGTTCTCGCGGGCGATCTCGGCGATCCGCAGCACCTTCCGCAGGGTGTACGGGTTCGACGCCCCGCCCCGCACCGTGGGGTCGTGCGCGAGCACGGCGCACTGGACCCCCTCGACGGTCCCGATCCCGGTCACCACGCTCGCGCCGACGACGAACTCCGTTCCCCACGCCATGAACGGCTGCAGCTCCAGGAACGACGTGTCCTCGTCCAGCAGCAGCTCGATCCGCTCGCGGGCCAAGAGCTTACCCCGCGCGTGGTGGCGCTCGACGTACCGGTCGCCCCCTCCGCCACGCACCTCGTCGAGGACCGTCTCCAGTGCGGCCAGGCGCTCCCGCATCGCGTCGAGGTTGTGCGCGAATACAGCGCTGGTGGTGTCGACTGAGGTCGTGATCGTCGGGCCCTTCGCCGTGGACGGGAGCCGAAGGAGCGGGTCGGGCCAGGTGGGCGCCCGCCCCGACGGCCGTCACTGTTATACACGTTCAGACGCAGCGTCAACACGCTGTCCCGTCGTCCATTCTTCGAACGAACCGAGACCCGATGTCCATCGACGATCCCGTGATCCTGACCTGCTCGATCTCCGGCTCGCTGGCCGATCGAGCGCAATGCCCGGCGATCCCGTACACCCCGGCGGAGTACGCCGCAGAGGCACGGCGGATCGTCGATGAAGGCGGCGTCCACATTCACATCCACGCACGCTCGCCCGACGGCCGGCCGAGCTATGCCGTCGAGGATTTCGCCGCGATCACCGAAGCGATCCGCTCAGAGGTCGGCGATGCGGCGATCATCAATTTCTCCACCGGGGCGCTCGGAGTCCCGTTGGAGACGCGCATCGCCTCGCTCGAGGCCTGTCGCCCCGAAGTCGCCGCAGTGAACATGGGTTCGATGAACTACGCGAAGTTCTCGCAGCGTCGCAAGGAGTTCATCTTCTCGAGCGTGTTCCTCAACCCGTTCGACGAGATCGTCGCGCTCCTCGAGACGATGCGCCGTCTCGGCATCAAGCCCGAGCACGAGTGCTTCGACGTCGGGCACGTGGGGAACCTCCGCCCGCTGATCGACATGGGACTGCTGCATGCCCCCCTGCATGCCGACTTCGTGATGGGCGTCACCGGCGGAATCCCCCCCACCGCTCGCAACCTCGCCGTCATGGCCGACAACCTCGCCGAGATCGGTCGCGCCCTCCCCGGCGCGGACGGCGAGGCGGCGCACCATCACTGGGGCGTGATCGGGATCTCCCGCGCCCAGTGGCCGATGGTGGGCGCGGCGCTCTCGCTCGGCGGGTCCGTGCGCGTCGGGCTCGAGGACAACTTCTATCTGCCCGACGGAACGATGGCGAGTTCGAACGGTGAGCTCATCGCGAAGGCCCACGAGATGACCTTGAGCGCCGGACGCCGCCCCGCCACGGTCCACGAGGCACGGGATGCCCTGCGGCTCCCCGCCCCCGGCGCACCGGCGCCGAACGGCCCCCTCGCGGGGCAGCGGTGACGTCCCGTCGAGGGGGCCCGTCCCCGCAGCCCGTGACGAGGCCTTCGACCGTATTCGCTCCCGGTCTCCTCGACGGGCAGGTCGTCCTCATCTCCGGCGGGGGGTCCGGGCTCGGGCGCGCAGCGGTCCTCGAGCTCGTGGCCCTCGGGGCACGCGTCGCGATCTGCGGTCGCCGCGGCGACGCCCTCGAGGAGACCGCCGCTCTGGCGGGTGGCGCCTGCAGCACGCACGTCTGCGACATCCGTGAGGAGGATCAGGTCGACCGCCTCGTCGATGACGTCCTCGCCCGTCATGGACACATCGACACGCTGGTGAACAATGCCGGCGGACAGTTCCTGGCTCCCGCCGAGACGATCAGCCCCAAGGGGTTCCGCACCGTCACCCGGCTGAACCTGGACGGGACCTGGCTGATGACGCACGCCGTCGCCACCAGAGCCATGATCCCCGTCGGACCGGATGGTCGCCCGCGCGGCGGGAAGATCGTCAGCGTCACGCTCTCCCCGCACCACGGGCTCCCCGGCATGGTGCACAGTTCCGCCGCTCGTGCCGGCGTCGAGAACATGATGCGCGAGCTGTCGATCGAATGGGCTCGCTTCGGCATCCGCCTGAACGCCATCGCCGCCGGCCAGTTCGCCACCGACGTCTTCATGACGAAGTACCCCAAGCCGATGGTCGACGCCGCCGCCGGTCTCGTCCCGCTGGGGCGGTTGGGGACGCCGGAGGAATTCGCCTGGCTCGTGGCCTACCTTGCCTCGCCCGCGGGGGACTTCTTCTCGGGCTCCGTCCTCACGATCGACGGCGCGCGCGACAACCACACCGGACCCTGGCCCGCCGCGGGGTCGGCCGACGTCGCCGGGAACCCCCTGGCCGAGGCGCGCCAAGGACGCCGCACATCCCCCGGGACGCCTGGTTGACACTGCGTCAAACAGCCCGGATACTCGGGGGATGATCCCCACGACCCCGGCCACCTCTGATGCAGGTCTGCTGACACCCGACCACCGCGAGATCCTCGCAGCGGCGGACGAGTACGCTCGAAACGTCCTGTTCCCGTTCCAGCAGCGGATGGACGACGAGGAGTGGTGGCCGTCCGAGGTGTTTCCCAGCCTCGGAGCACAGGGCTATCTGGGAGTCCAGGCGCCCGAAGCCTACGGGGGCGCCGGCCTCGATCTCGTCAGCGAGGGCATGGTCGGCCAGGCGATCTCCCGGTGGAATCCCGCCGTCGGGCTCTCCTACCTCGCCCATGAGAACCTGTGCCTGGGAAACCTCCTCGCCAACGCCGACGACACGCTCCTGCGACGTTTCGCTCCGGGCCTGATCGACGGCTCGCTCGTCGGGGCGCTCGGTCTGACCGAGCCGGGCGCCGGGTCGGACGCCCTCGGCGGCATGCGGACGACGGCGATCCGCGACGGTGACGAGTACGTCCTCAACGGCACGAAGATCTACATCACGAACGGACCCATCGCCGACGTGGTCCTCGTCTACGCGAAGACGAACCTCGACGCCGGACCGCGAGGCATCACCGCCTTCCTCGTCGAGACCACGACGCCCGGGTTCTCCGTCGCGCAGAAGCTCATCAAGATGGGCCTCCGCGGCAGCCCGACCGGGGAGCTGCTGTTCGAGGACTGCCGGGTCCCCGCCGCGAACCGCGTGGGCGAGGAGGGCGGCGGCGTCGCGGTCGTGATGAACGGCCTCGACCGGGAGCGCGTCTGCCTCGCGTTCTCCTGTCTCGGCCTCGCCGAGCGCGCCATGGACCTCACGATCGCGTACGCGCGCGACCGCGAGCAGTTCGGGTCCTCGATCGGGTCGTTCCAGATGGTCGCCGCGATGATCGCCGAGATGTACGCCGACCTCGAGGCGCTGCGCAGCATGACCCTCGACGTCGCCACCGAGGTCGGCAACACCGCCTTCGGCGTCGCGCACCAGCACATCGCCACGCGGTCGGCCGCACTCGCGCTCGTGGCGGGGAACAGCCTCATGCGCATCCTCGACAAGGCCGTCCAGGTCCACGGCGGCATGGGCTTCATGTGGGAGTCCGAGGTCAATCGCCTGTACCGTGCTGGCAAGCTCTACGAGATCGGCGCAGGGACGAACGAAGTCCGGAAGTCGATCATCGCCTCGAACCTCCTGGCGACGCGCGCGCGCTGATCGGGCGTCAGGGCCCTCGGTGACTGGTCCCCGACCGCGGTCGCCTTCCCCGCACCTGGCACCGCGGAGGGCCCTGCGGTCAGGGTTCGAGCTCGAGGGCCCGCGTCCATATCTCGAGCAGGGAGTCGACGGCGACCGCATCTCCGGTCGTGTCGTCGTCGAGGATGCGGAGGTAATACGTGCGCTCGACCATCCACACCAGCGCCGACGCCACCCCTCGGCGGGTCGGCTGGTTGTAGGTCGGCGGCAGCCGCATCTCGGCCGCGCGGATGAACCGCTCGATCTCGCCGTGCCAGTAGTCGGCGACGACCCGGTCGTAACTGGTCGCTTCGACCAGAGCCCGGATCAGGGCGCGGGACTTCCGGTAGTCCTGGAGGATCGTCTCGAGGGCGGTCGCCAGCACCCGGCGACCGCCTCCCCCGCTCCACCAGAGGTCTGCGTCGTTGAACAGTCCGCCGACCAGGCGGTCGGTCGCCACCATGAGCAGATCGCGCTTGTCCCGGAAGTAGAAGTAGAACCCCGTCCGGGTGTGTCCCGCCTTGGACGTGATCGATGCGACCGTCATGCTCGAGAAGGACTGGCCCTCCTCCATCAGCGCGATCGCCGCGTCGATCAGCTCGCTCTCCCCGCGAGTTCGAGCATCCGGATCGTCGCGCCGGGACAGGATCGCCATGCGTCGATGGTACGGATTCCCCGCGAGGCGTCCATGCTCCTGACGACGAACGAGTCAGGGGCACAGGGCCTCTTCCAGCTCGCTGAGGGCGTCGCCGGCGAAGACGGCGATCCGCTGCATGCTCGGCAGACTGTCCCGGCAGCCGGTGAATCCGATGCACAGGGTACCGGCGTAGCTGATGACCGTCACGTTGAGCGCTTGGCCGTTGAACAGCACGGAGAGCGGATAGAGCTGATCAACGATCGCGCCCTCGATGTACCTCGGGTTGCGCGGCCCAGGCACGTTGGAGACGACGACGTTGTGCATCGGGGCCGTCCGCCCGCCGAGGCCCACGGCGAGCTGGGTCATGTATGGCGCCATGAGCATCATCGTGTAGGCGTTCATCGCGCTCCGCGGAAGCCGGCCCAGGACGGACTTGGCGTGTCGGGTGCTGGCAGCGATGCGGTCGAGTCGCTCCGCCGGCTGTTCGACGTCCGTCGCCAACCTGGCGTGGATGAACGTGATCGCGTTGCCTCCCGATTCGTCGGCCTCCAACCGCACGGAGACGGGGAGCGTCGCCGTCAGCGACCGTCTCGGCAGCTCCCCGATGCCCGTGAGATACCGCCGCAGCGCGCCCGAGCAGACGCCGAGCAGGACGTCGTTGATCGTGACGCCGGCGTCCTTGGACAACGACTTCACCCGCTGCAGGGAGTAGTGCTGGGTCGCGAACCGTCGTGGTCCTTGGATGCACCCGTTCAGGGGCGACATGGGTGCCACGAACGGCACGGCCACGTCTCGGTCCTGCGGACGGACGGCGTGCACGACCTGCGTGGCGGAGATCTGCACGAGGCCCCTGCCGCCCTCGGCAGCCTGCCGCAATCCGTGCACCGATCGCGCGGGAGCGGAGAGCAACCGGGTCAGGGCGGTCACCCTCGGCGCGGGTCCGGGCTCGGAGGAGGGCGCGGTCTCCGCGACGGGCGCCCCGTCGATCGCCCGCCCGACGGACGCCCCCAGGGCCCAGATCGGAGGCCGATCTCGCTCGTGCGGATCGGAGCTGAGGGCTCGACCTATCATCCTGATCCCGGCGACGCCGTCCATCAGCGAGTGGTGCACCTTCAGGTACAGCGCGAACCGTCCGTCGCCGAGCCCCTCGATGATGTGCAGTTCCCACAGCGGACGTCGGCGGTTCAGCGGGTGGGAGTGCAAGCGCGACACGAGGATCCCGAGCTCTCGCTCTCCGCCCGGCGCGGGCAGCGCCGAGTGACGGAAGTGGTAATCCAGGTCGATCTGGTCGTCACGCATGACCTCCCAGACCGGCCCCGGGAATAGCCGGGGACGCCGATCGAACGGCTTGGCGAAGGTCGCCTGCGACCGCCAACGCGCCACCAGATCTGCCACGAACGTCGCGGCCGCACCGACCGGGGGCGTGCACTCGGCCAAGCACGCGACGTGCGCCGGGCTCTTCCCACGCTCGAGCAACAACCAGTTGAGGTCCATCGGGGCGATGCGCATGGCGTGATCGACTGTCCTTCGAAGCGAGGGTCGCGGGAAGCCCGCCCGTCAACCCGACCGGAAACCCGACCAGGTGTCAAGCCGAGGTCGTCGCTTGCCGGCACCTTGACCCGCCAGAGCGGTGACGGTACGTTTGACACCATGTCGACCGACGTTATCCCGGACCTCGCCAAGCTGCAGGTCGCCGATGACGAGCTGTGGCTCCAGGGTCCGCCGCACGAGGTGTTCGAGCGCCTGCGCAACGAGTGCCCGGTGCACTGGAGCCCGGGCATCAAGCAGACCCCGAGCGACGCTGGTTTCTGGTCGGTGACCCGGGCGGAGGACATCCACACCGTCAGTCGGGACTGGCAAGGGTTCTCCTCGGCGCAGAACATCATCATCACCGACGAGGCGATCCCCGTCCCGCTGGTGCAGGGGATGTTCATCGGCATGGATCCGCCGAAGCACGACCGCATCAAGAACCTCTTCCAGAAGGCGTTCACCCCGAAGGCCATCGCCACGCACGAGCCGGCGATCCGCGAGATCACCGCCGAGGTCATGGACCGGCTCGCGGGCCGCGAGCACGCCGATCTGGTCACCGACGTCGCCCAGCCGGTCGTCTCGCGCGTGATCGGCGAGTTCATGGGGCTCGACCCGGAGGACGACAAGCCGTGGGCGGAGGCGATCAATGCGCTGCTTGGGTTCGGGGACACGACGCTGAACCCGAAGGGCCTCGAGGCGCTGGTGGCCGAGGACATCCCGAGGATGTACGAGAAGTGCATGAAGCTCGTGGCCGCACGGCGGGAGAACCCGACCAACGACATGACGAGCGTCCTCGTCTTCGCGGACATCGACGGCGACACGTTGAGCGACGAGGAGATCTTCGCCGGGTTCGTCCTCATGATGGCGGCCGGCAACGACTCCACCAAGGCGACCTACACCTCGACGATGCGGGCGCTCATGGAGAACCCCGAACAGAAGCAGCTGCTGGTCGACGATCCTTCCCTCTCCTCCAGCGCGGTCGAGGAGGCGCTGCGGATGTTCCCGGCCTTCGCGCACTTCCGGCGCACCGCGACGAAGGACACCGAGCTCAACGGCGCACAGATCAAGGCCGGCGACAAGGTCGCGCTCTGGTACCCGTCGTCCAACCGCGACGCGGAGCGCTACGAGAACCCCCACCAGTTCGACGTGCACCGTAACCCCGAGCACCAGGCGTTCGGGGCCGGCGGCCGCCACTTCTGCCTCGGCACCGCGCTCGCCCGTCTGGAGCTGAAGATCCTCGTCGAGGAGACCGTCAAGCGGTTCCCGAAGATGACGATCAGCGGTCAGCCGACCTACGTCGTCTCCCAGTTCTCCAGCCAGCTGAAAACCCTCCCCGTCCGCCTCGCGGGCTGAACACGTCCCGCCGCACCAGCCATCGCCGCGAGCTTGTCCCTGTCCCGAGGGACGAGTTCTTTCCTGTCCCCTTCCACGACCCCGGTGCGCGGGGAGTGCAGCCATCGGGTCGACCCTCAACGCCGAGCGCTCGACCACCAGCTCACGCGACGAAACGGACCCACCGTGCCACCCCCGACCTCCGCGATCCGCGCGATCCGACCAGTGGCTAAGGCCATCCTCACCGGCGCCGACGGCGATCGACGCCCGTGAGGCCGTCCGTCAGCGGCCTCGTCGGCCTGACCGCGTCGGCGGCGGCGCTCGGGCGTTCGCCGGTTGCGGCTCCGGAGGAGTGGGCGCCGATGCCCCTGGAGGTGCGGCGCTCAACGTGGCCGCGACTGCGAGGTTCGAAACGATGCAGCACCCCGGCTCGACATACCCCCTCCGGTTGACGATCGTCAACCGCGAGAGCGAACGGTCGCTGCCGACTGCCAACGTCACGGTGACGGGCTTCTCGCAGGCCATCGAGGTCGGAGATAACGGGGCCGGTCGCGTCGCGGATCCGCGACGACCGGTCTGGATCGTCGACGCCCCACCTCGCGGGGCGAGCACCGCCTATCGAGACACGTGGTCGATCGGGCCCCTGGAGCCCGGCGAGCGCCGGACCTTCGTCTGGAAGCTCAGCCCCGTTCGTCGCGGACGTCACACGCTCCGCTGGAGCATCAGCGCCGGCCTCGACGACGCCCGCCCAGTCGCGGCGCAGAAGGCCGCGACCAGCGGCACCCTCGACGTGGAGGTCGGCCCATGAGGCCCTTTTCGAACCCAGGACGAACCAGCACGGCACTGGTCGTCGTCGCCGCGTCGCTGAGTGTCGCGGGTTGCGGGCGCGTGTCCGGAAAGCCGAACGGCAGCCGCCCGCCCGAGACGTTGCAGATGAGCGTCGCGATCACCGACCGCGGCGTGAGCGTCTCCCCCGGCCGGTCCGGATCGTCGTCACGAACCAGACGTCCTCGAGCACGCCTCTGGCGCTGCGACGAGCCTCTGGCGCCACGGTCGCGCGGACGCGCGTGAACGTCGTCCCGGGAACAGCCGCGACCCTCCAGGCGGATCTCTCGCCCGGACGCTGGACGCTCTCTGCGTCCCGGCAACGCGAGACCGTGCTGCGCATCGGTGCGCGACGCCGATCGGGTGACGACGCCCTACTACTGCCGTGACCCCGGCGTCACCGATTGCGCCGCGGTGACGTGGGCTGAGCCGCGCAGCGTCGTGGCTGGCGGGAGCCACGACCGACGAGGCCTCGGCTCGACCGGGGACACTCGTCGCGACACGGCTCTTGACGCGCCGTCAACACATCGTCGGGGTTGCGGTATCTTCGGGGCGTGCAGCAGTGGATCTGTGAGCCGTGCGGTTTCATCTACGACCCGGAACAGGGCGACCCAGACGGCGGATCCCGCCCGGCACACCGTTCGAAGACATCCCCGACGACTGGTCGTGCCCCGTCTGCGGCGCCCAGAAGGGCGAGTTCGCGCCCCTCGCCGACTGATTGTCACCGAACGCCCGCGACACCCGACTCATGCGGAGCTCGATGACTGCTGACAGAGGCGCCGCCCCGCGCACGCTGAAGATCGCCGTGGCCGGTGCCGGCCCGGCGGGCTGCTACCCCACCGCGCGGCTGCTCTCCGGCGAGGCGATCGAGGGCGAGGTCCGCGTCGACCTGTTCGACCGCCTCCCCACGCCCTACGGCCGGGTGCGCTTCGGCGTGGCCCCGGACCACCCGACGGTCGAGCGCAGCCCCTCAGGGATCATCGGCACGAACAAGAAGTACGCCAACGACGCGATCGCGCCGCTCGTGGCCGACCACGTCGTCGGCAAGCTCCCGACCCGCGGAGGACCATCTCCCCACGAAGTGGGTTGTGTCCTCGGACGAGAGCATCGCGCTCTTCCGAGGATCGGATGTTCCCCGCACGCCCACGTGCCACCGAGCACCTACGAGCGCCAGGACCCCCGCCGATGACGCATCCGAGCACCACGACCGATCTGGAGTCGACCGAGTTCGTCGACCACGACGCCCCCGAGGTGGGGGCGTTCGCGGATCGCGTGGTCGGGGCGGCGACCACGCCGGAGGAGGTCGCCGAACGGCTGTTCCGGGCGGTGCGTGACGAGATCCGGTACGACCCGCACTACCTGCCCACCGACGCCGCGGCCTACCGGGCCAGCGCGGTCCTGGCCACCGGGACGGGGTACTGCGTGCCGAAGGCCGTGCTCCTCGTCGCCGCGGCGCGGCACCGGGGGATTCGGGCGCGCCTGGGATTCTCCGACGTCCGCAACCACCTGCAGTCCGAGCGGCTGGCCGCGGCGATGGGCACCGACGTGTTCCTGTACCACGGCTACGCCGTGCTCCATCTCGGGGGACGGTGGCTGAAGGCCAGCCCCGCGTTCAACCGCGAGCTGTGCGAGCGCGTCGGCGTCGCCCCCTTGGACTTCGACGGCTCCGGCGACGCGCTGCTGCACCCCTTCGACGGAACCGGCGGCCGGTACATGGAGTACGTCCGCGATCACGGCACGTTCGACGACCTCCCCCTACAACGCATCCTCGACACCTACGCCCGGGCGTACCCGGGGTTGGCGATGGGTCCGAGCGACCGGCGCCCGACATGACCTACGACATTCCCGCCCATCACCCCAACTGCTTCGGCTGCGGCACCGAGAACCCCTCGAGCATGGGGCTGGAGATGCACATCGTGGACCGACGGGTCCTCGGCACCATCCGCTTCGCTTCCCACCACGAAGGTGGCCCGGGGCTGGCGCACGGCGGTGCGGTCGCGGCGGTCTTCGACGACGTCCTCGGCGCCGTCCCCAGCGCCCTCCACCTCCCTGCCGTCACCGCAAGCCTGACCGTCGAGTTCCGTGCCCCGGCGGTCCTGGGCGACGACCTGGAGGTCGAGGCACACCTCGAGCGCCGCGACGGCCGGAAGCTGCACACCCGCGGTACGATGCACCACGGCACCGCCCTGCTGGCCGAGGCCCACGCGCTCTTCATCGTCGTGGACCTCGCCCACTTCCGCCGGACGGGGCAGCCCCTGCCGGACGCCTGGAGCCACTGGGGCGACACGCCCGGCCCTGACCGTTGACCAGCGCTCACACCATCTTGTTGTTCGAGCTCGGCAACGCGCTGGGCACGCGCTTTGCGAGCGACATGATCGAAACTTCGCCGACGACGCATTACCTCTACCCGGAACGGGCCGCGCCAGAACGTCGTCTCGGAGGCAGCGAAGACGGCATCAGCTGCGCCGCGCCCCGCGGGCGGACCTCGGGGTTCGGGTTCGCACGCCAGGGCCTCGTTCGCGACGACCGCGCGGCGCGTTGCAGGCTCCGCCGCCAGATCGCGAGGCTGGAGCGGCCGCTCACCGCGGCCGTTTCGGACGATCTCGTGGCCGGTGCTCGCGGGAGAGTCGGCAGCACGGCACTCGCCCCGCAGGCCAGAATCGGTGGCCGACCGCTCGATCACGGCGAGCTCGAGCGCTGCCGGGACGACCTGGTGGGCCTTGTGCGGCAGGTCGACGACCAACGGACGACCGAGCGGGTCGACCGCGAACTTCTTCCCGAGATGTACCGGGGCCCGCGTCGCATCGGTATCGACACCTCGAGACCCGGGATCTCGCGGAGCGCGGCTGAAGGGTATACGAGGTCGTCCCCGGTTCGGCATGGTCGGATCCTCGACGGCTGGTGGCGCGTGAAGGTGTCGTCCGGATGCCCCTCATCCGCGTGATGACCCCGACTGCGACGAAACGTCCGACGACCGACAGGAGCACCGATGGCCAGCACCGTCGTTGATCGCCTCCTCGACCCGCCAAGGGGGCATTGGAAGAGGTCGGCGACATGATCCTGGCGGGGAAGACGAAAGTCTGGTCCGCCGGCCCCCGTTCTCGTACGGCGACGAGTTCGTCCATCAGTTCCTCTTCGCGCTCCGGCTCTGCTGGTTCCCGCTGCTGGTCTCGACCGTGGCGTTCGACTTCGGCGCGCCAGGCCTGCAGGCCGCCAACTTCCTCGTGCTGCTCGGTGCGCTGAACCGCCTGGGTGGCCTCTTCGTCCTGGCGTCGATCCGCGAGTCCGCACCGTTCGTGACGGGAGTCGTGCTGGCCGGGGTGGCCGGCACCGCCATCACCGCTGACCTCGGCGCCCGCAAGATCCGCGAGGAGTTCCTGCGGGTCCTCGGCGTCGATCCCGTCAAGAGCCTCGTCGTCCCGCGCTTCCGCGCGCTGATGATCGTCACCGGCTTCTGCGACGTCTACGCGCCGATCTTCGGCATCGTCGCCACGCTCGTCGACGGACGCAGCATCTGTGACGGACGTCCTCGACATGGTGTCGACACTCTGTAGCCTCCCATTGCGTCGTGGAGCACTCGCCTCACGCACCATCTAGCGATCCGGCCCGTCCGCGGATCTTTCGGGCGGGAGAGCCTTGAATCTCGGAGAAATCCCCGGCGCGACCGTCGTGCTTCTGGTGGCCTCAACGGCACCGCGCTCAGGCGGTCTGCAGCGGACCGGCCCGAACGGATGAAGGCGTTCAGCGAGAAGCTCGGTGGTCTGGTGGGGCGGGTGGCGCTTGCGTTGCTGGTGGTCGTGGTTGTCGTGGTGGTGCTGGTGACGGGTGGGTCGGGGTCGTATCGGGTGGTGATGGTGGTGCCTGATGCGGGTCAGATGGTGACCGGGAACCTCGTGAAGGTCGGGAGCGCGTCGATCGGGACGGTCTCGAAGGTCCGCCTGGCTGACGACGGTCAGGCGGAGCTGGTGCTGTCGATCACCAATGATGCGTACCAGCCGTTGCATCGTGGGACGCAGGCGATCATCCGCAACAGTTCGTTGTCGAGCATCGCCAACCGGTTCGTGTCGTTGGAGGTCGGGCCGCAGAGCGCTGCGGAGATCGCTGACGGTGGCCGGATCGGGGCGCAGGACACGCGCGCGGCGACGGACATCGACCAGGTGCTGACGCTGTTTGCGGCGGAGGGGCAGCGGGGGTTGCAGACGTTGATCCGGGGTGGCGCGAAGGCGTTCTCCGATCTCGGGCCGCAGACGCGGGAGTTGATCTCGGCGCTCAGTCCGGCGCTGGCGCAGACGGCCAAGACGGTCGAGCAGGTCAGCTCCGACGATGCCGACCTCGAGCGGTTCGTGGTGCGCGGGTCGGCGTTGGCGTCGGTCTTCGCGGCGCAGCGTGATGATCTGGAGCAGGGGCTGGTCGCGACGGCCGGCACCGTTCGTGCGGCGTCGGCGGAGCGGCGTGCCCTTAGCGACGTGCTGCGGCGCACGCCCGGGACGCTGCGGCAGGCGAACGTGACGCTCGCCGACGCGCGGGGGCTGCTGCGCGACGCCGGTCCGGTCGTGCGGGACGCGCGGCCGGTCGCGTCGCGGCTGGCCGAGACGTTGCGGCTGGTGCGGCCGTTCACCGCGGAGGCACGGCCGTTGCTGGCCGACGTCGACCGGACGTTGCCGGTCCTGACCGAGAGTCTGCGGCGCTTGCCGCCGCTGGAGCGCTCCGCTGAGCCAGCGTTGCGCGACACCGCCCGGGCGCTGCGCTCCTCCGACGGCATCCTCGACGAGGCGGTGCCCTACGTCCCCGATCTGGTGTCCGGCCTGCTGACGTCGTTCGGCGGCAAGGCCTCCGGGCTGTATGACGCCAACGGCCACTCCACCCGGATCGCGCTGCAGGTCAGCAGTCAGAACCTGCCGCCGGCTCTCCGTGGACTGACGACGCCGTTGGATGCGCTGGCACCGCTCCTGGGCTCGGGCTTCACGACCTTCGAGTCCAAGCACTCCAACCGCTGCCCGGGCGGGTCCGGGGGTATCGCCCAGGACGGGTCCGCCCCGTGGGCGATCGGATTCGCGGGGACCTGCGACCCCGACCACACCGCACCGGGAGCACGTCGATGAAGGGTCTCTCGCGGATCGGCCCCGGGGCCCACCGCCACCGTGTCGGCAACAGCGGGGTTGACCGCAGCACGGTCGGGGCGAGAGCGCAGACCCGTTCCGCTCTCGCGGATCCCTTTCGTGCCCCGCCTCCGGCTCGGCGTTCCGTTGGAGGTGCTGCGGGGGACCACCGCGACGTTCGGCGCGCCGCTCCTCGAGGGCTACGGCCTCTCGGAGACCTCGACGAGGACGACTTCTACTTCATCGTCGACCGCAAGAGGGACCTGATCATCTGCGGCGCCGTCGCACGTAGATCGTCGAGGAGCTCCCGAAGGGCTCGACCGTCAAGATCCTCCAGCACGAGATCGTCCTTCGCGCGTCCGATGTCGCGTCACGATCCGTCGTCGGCGGAGGCGCCACGAGCTGCGGACGCACGTCCGGAGCCCCGACGAGGTCACCGCCCGGTCACACTGCTAGAACTGGTGCGAATGACTGGCCCGACCGCCCCTGTCGCCGCTGCCTCGATGGTGGGCAGTTACATCATCGCCTCCCGCGTCGGGTCGCAGTCCGGAGCGCTCGTCGCGATGATTGGCCCACTGGGGTGGTGCGCGGCGACCTGGCGTCGCGACCACGGAACCTTGGTCGCGGCGGTACTCACGGGCGTCTACCTCGGCGCCTTCGCGCTGTCACATCCGTTGGCTCGGAGAGTCGGCGCCTGGCCATCGGTCCTCGGTGCAACCGCCGTTACGGGCGCGGCGACCCACGCGGTGGCCGACCGCTCACGGTCGCACGCCTGAGCGCGGGCTGATCCCGGCGGTCGAGACCGCCGGGATCAGCCCGCGCGTCACGCCGGCGAGGACTCCGGCTTCGCCGCCGGACGCGCCACCGCGTGACGATCGTCCAACTCGTCCTCCGCGAGGCGGCGCCTCAGCTCCTTCTTGTCGAACTTGCCGACGCTGGTCTTGGGCACCTCGTCGATGAACGCGACCTCGTCCGGGATCCACCACCGCGCAACCTGGCCCTCGAGGAAGTCGACCAGCTCCTGGGCCGAGACGTCGGAGTCACGGACGACGCAAGCCAGGGGCCGCTCGGTGAACCGTTCGTCGGGCTTGGCGATCACCGCCGCCTCACGGACCCCGGGGTGCCCCATCAGCGCGTTCTCGAGGTCGACCGAGCTGACCCACTCGCCACCGGACTTGATGACGTCCTTCGACCGGTCGGTGATCGCGATGAACCCGTTCGAGGTGATCGCCCCGACGTCGCCGGTGCGCAGCCACCCGTCGTCGAACTTGTCGGCCGAGGTGTCGTCGCGGTAGTACGCGGAGGCGATCCACTGCCCCCGGACCTGGATCTCGCCCGACGAGACGCCGTCCCACGGCTGCTCCGTCCCGTCGTCCGCCACGATCCGCACCTCGACCAGCGGGGCGATCTGACCCTGCATCGTGCGGTAGCGCCAGTGCTCCTCCCCGACAGCGTCGGCCGGGGGGATGGCAACCGACGCGAGCGGACTGGTCTCGGTCATGCCCCACGCCTGGCAGACGGTCACGCCGTGGCGCTCCTCGAACGCCTGCATCAGCGACCGCGGCACCGCCGCACCACCGCAGGGGACCACGCGCAGCGCGCTGAGGTCAGGCTTGTGCTCGTCCGCGTAGCGCAGGACGTCCATCCAGATCGTGGGAACCGCACCGGCCACCGTGCAGCGCTCGCGTTCCATCAGCGTCGTCAGCGGTCCGGCCTGCATGAACGGCCCGGGCATGATCAGCGACGCGCCCGACAACGCGGCGCCGTACACGAGCCCCCAGGCGTTGGCGTGGAACATCGGCACGATAGGCAGGATGCGATCGGACTTGCAGATGCCGAAGCTGTCCGCGGTGAGGATCGCCAGCGAGTGCAACAGCGTGCTGCGGTGGCTGTAGAGCACCCCCTTTGGGTTGCCCGTGGTCCCGCTCGTGTAGCAGAGCGCCGCCGCCTGCCGGTCGTCCTCGATCCGCGGCCACGAGAAGCCACCAGGCTGTTCGGCGAGGAGCTCCTCGTAGCGCAGCACGCCGCCACCGAGCGCCGACGCATCACCTTCGCCGACGACGATCCAGTGCTCCACCGTCGGCAGCTGGTCGACCAGCGGCGCGACGAGAGGGATCAGCGTGTCGTCGATGATGACCACGCGATCCTCGGCGTGGTTGACGATGTAGACGAGCTGCTCGGCGAAGAGCCTGAGGTTCAGCGTGTGCAGCACCGCCCCCATGCACGGGATCGCGAGGTAGGCCTCCATGTGCTCGTGGCTGTTCCACATGAACGTCGCGACCCTGTCGCCCTGGACGATCCCGAGCGCGTCGAGTGCCGATGCCAGGCGCGCCGCCCGCTCCGCGATCTCGCGGTACCGGACACGGTCGACCGATCCGTCCGCGGACCGCAGGGTTACCACTTCGCCCGCGTCGGCGTGCATTCCGGCCAAGCGCCGGAACGCGTGCTGGAGGTCCAGCGGCACGTCGTGCTGCATGAGCCCCTGGGGAAGCGTGGAGGACACGTCAGACCTCCGATCGAGGGTCGTGCGCCCCGATGAGGACGCGGCGTGGAGCTGGGAACCTGACGGCGTGCTTGACATGGCGTCACCGTACCCCGAAGTCGCGGCGGATGCCAACGCATTCGTCGGTGCGCCCGGTCCGAACTTCCGCCGTTCCGACACCCTTTTCGGTTACATTGTTCCCCGATCGGAGAACGGCGTCGTCCGGGCGCCCAGACGGTCCGCCCGCACCCGGGCTCGTGCGGCGGTCCGGAACAGGAGAGACGCATGCCCGAGCTGTTGCAGCAGGAGACCACCGAGCAGGCCCCCGAGGGCATGCTCGCCGTCGAGAACCCGGCCACCGGGAAGACGATCCAGTTCGTCGAGAACATGAGCGCCGCGCGCATCGACGAGCTCGTCGGCCGCGCCCGCGCCGCCCAGCCCGCGTGGCAGGCGCTCGGGTTCCAGGGCCGCCGCCGGCTGATGCTCGCCCTGCGCCACTGGCTCGTGCAGAACCGCTCCCGGGTCGTCGACGTCGTCGTCGCGGAGAACGGCAAGACGCGCGAGGACGCCCTCCTCGCCGAGCTCTTCTACGTCGCCGACTCCATGGGCTTCTGGGCGAAGAACGCCTCGAAGTACCTCGCCGACGAGAAGGTCCGCACGCACTCGCCGCTCGTCCTCGGCCGCAAAGTGAAGGTCACGTACCGGCCGCTCGGCGTCGTCGGCGTCGTCGCGCCGTGGAACTACCCGCTGACCCTCGGCTTCGGCGACGCGCTGCCCGCGCTCATGGCCGGCAACTCCGTGATCATCAAGCCGAGCGAGATCACGCCGCTGGCCACGCAGCTCATGGCCGAGGGCGCGGAGGAGGTCGGCTTCCCCGCCGGCGTCTTCCAGGTCGCCACGGGCGACGGCATGACCGGCGCGGCGCTGGTGGACCGCGCCGACATGATCATGTTCACCGGCTCGACGAAGACCGGTCGCAAGATCGGCGCGCGCTGCGGCGAGCGCCTCATCCCGTGCTCGCTGGAGCTCGGCGGCAAGGATCCGATGATCGTCCTCGACGACGCCGACCTCGAGCGCGCCGCGAACGTCGCCGTCGAGTGGGGGATGCGCAACTCCGGCCAGATCTGCATGTCCGTCGAGCGCGTGTACGTCGAGGCGCCCGTGTACGACGAGTTCGTCGAGAAGGTCGAGAAGAAGGTCCGGGCGCTCCGGCAAGGTAAGCCGGAGGGCTTCGGCTCCGTCGACGTCGGTGCGATCACGTTCCCGCCGCAGATCGACACGATCGCCGCGCACGTCGACGATGCGGTCGCCAAGGGCGCGCGGGTGCTCGTCGGCGGCAAGCGGGGCACCGGCGCGGGCCGCTTCTACGAGCCGACGGTGCTCGTCGACGTCGACCACACGATGGACTGCATGACGGAGGAGACCTTCGGCCCGACGCTGCCGATCATGAAGGTCGCCGACGAGGACGAGGGCATCCGGCTGGCCAACGACGTGAATTACGGCCTCGGCTCGAGCGTCTTCTCGAAGGACCTCGCGCGCGGCGAGCGCGTCGCCCGTCGCATCGACGCCGGCGTGTCGTGGGTGAACGACGCGATCATGAGCTACATGGCCCAGGAGGCGCCGTTCGGCGGCGCGGGCGAGTCCGGCGTCGGCGCCCGCCACGGCTCGGCCGGCATCCGCAAGTACACGCAGACGCACACGATCATGGTCAGCCGCTTCGTCCTGCGCCGCGAGCCGACGATGTTCCCGAACACGAAGCTCGGCGCCGAGGTCTTCGACCGCGTCCTCGTCCTGATGTGGGGCCGCAAGCCGCGACAGCGGTAGTCGGGTGCCGGGACGGAGGGGCGCGGTGCCCGGGGCCGCGCCGGGCACCGGCGCCGCTATCGGCCGACGACGTCGCGGCCGATGATCTCCTTCATGATCTCGGTCGTCCCGCCGTAGATCCGCGAGATCCGCGAGTCGGTGTAGAAGCGCGCGATCGGGTACTCCAGCATGTAGCCGTATCCGCCGTGCAGCTGGAGGCAGCGGTCCACGACGCGGCCCTGCATCTCGGTCGTCCACCACTTCGCCATCGCGGCGTCGACGGAGGACAGCGTCCCGCCGTTGAGCGCGAGGACCGCCTGATCGCAGTAGTGCGTGGCGATCTCGATCTCCGTGGCCATCTCCGCGAGCGCGAACCGGGAGGCCTGGAACGACGCGACGGCCTGCCCGAAGGCGTTGCGCTCCTTCGTGTACTCGAGCGTCGCGTTCAGGGCACCGCGCGCGGCGCCGACCGCCGACACCGCGATCCCGATGCGCTCCTGCGCGAGGTTCTGGCTCATGTAGCGGAAGCCCTCGCCCTCGTGGCCGAGCAGGTTCTCGGCCGGGACCTCGACGTCGCGGAAGAACAGCTCGGCCGTGTCCTGCGCGTGCATCCCGATCTTCTGCAGGTTGCGGCCGCGCTCGAAGCCGTCCGTCCCGCGCTCGAGCACCAGCAGCGAGATGCCGCGGTGGCGCTGCGCCGGGTCAGTCTTGACCGCCGTGACGACGAGGTCCGCATTGATGCCGTTGGTGATGAACGTCTTCGAGCCGTTGACCCGGTATCCACCGTCGGTCGCCAGCGCGGAGGTCCCCATGCCGGCGAGGTCCGAGCCCATCCCGGGCTCGGTCAACCCCAGCGCGGTGATCAGCGAGCCGTCGGCGATCCCCGGTAGCCACCGGTCCCGCTGCTCGTCGGTGGCGAGCTCGAGGATGTACGGCAGGACCACGTCCGTGTGCAAGGTGATGCCGGTCCCGCTGCCGATCACTCCTGCGACCCCGACCTCCTCCCCCACGATCTGGTTGAACCGGAAGTCGTCCAGGCCGAGCCCGCCGTGTTCCTCGGGCACCTGCATGGCCAGCAGGCCCTGTTCCGCGGCCCGCCGGAACAGGTCGCGGTCGACCGCCCCGGCGCTCTCCCATTCCTGGTCGTTGGGGACGATCTCCTGCGCGATGAACCGCCGGACCGTGTCCCGGTACATGCGGTGTTCGTCGTCGAATGCGCTTCGTTGCATGGTCGGACGTGCGGACAGCACCGAGGTCCGCACCCTCGGGTGCCGTGACCAGTCCGTGGGGCCACCGCGCCGGATGCACGGTCGCGCCCGCTCCGGGACCGCCCTGGCATGGCCCGACCCGTGGTGCCTCGGCACGATCGGCGTGGCCCGACGAGGCGCCGACCGGACCATCGGAGCGCGGGGGCCGACGACGGCGGAGGTGGTCTCTGCGGTGGCGCAACATCTCTCCGATCGGGGAAAGAACGATACGGTACGAGCATGGGCGATGATTCCGGCTCCACCACCTCGGCCACCCCGACGGCCCGGGCCCGGGCGTTCCCGCACCGCACCGCCGGGCACTGCGGTTCCGGAGCGCTCCGGGACCTGCTCGAGTTCCACGGGCTCGATTACGACGGCACACCGTTGTCGGAGGCCATGGTCTTCGGCCTCTCCGGCGGCTACGGGTTCTTCTACGGCGACGAGGTCCCCGGCGTTCCGTTCTACCTCGTCGGTCGCTCGGGCTCGATGGAGCTCGACGTCGCCGGGCACCTCGGCGCGACCGTCGAGCTGCGCCAGACCGACGACCCCGACGAAGGCTGGGCGTGGACGCGCGCGGCGATCGACCGCGGTGCTCCTCCGATGGTCTGGGCCGACATCGGCGAGCTCGAATACCTGCGGGTGCGGATGAGCAACACCCGCCACGACATCGTCATCGTCGACTACGACGACGGGGAGGACGTCGCCTGGATCGCCGACAACGACCGGGAGGAGTTGCAGCTCTGCTCGCTCGAGAGCCTCCGCCGGGCGCGCAACTCCCCGGCGTTCCCCGGACCCAATCGCAATGCGACGTTCGAGTACGACTGGCCCACCGAGCTCCCGCCGCTGCGGGAGGCGTTCCGCGGTGCGACGTCGACCGCGCTGGAGAACATGCGGGGCGGTGCCGACGCCGTCGGCGACCTCGGGGGACACACCGGCTTGGCTGGCGTCGACCACCTCGCGCAGGCCTTCCCGCAGTGGCCCGCGATGTTCGGAGACGGTCTCCCGGTGATCCTCGACGTCCTGCGCGTCCTGATCGTCAAGGCGGGCACCGGAGGCGCCATGTTCCGCTCCCTCCAAGCCGAGTTCCTCGAGGAGACGGCGGCGCTGCTCGAGGACGCGGAGATCGCCGCCACCGCAGGCGTGGTCCGCCGGCTCAGCGACGCCTGGGAGCACCTCGCCGTCGACGCCGCCGGTCACGACCACACCGCTGCGAACGTCACGTTGCAAGAGATCCGACGTCTCGAGCACGATGCCGTGGCCGCGCTGGAGCGTCACGCATGAAGGTCGCGGAGGACGGGACCATCCCCGAACACCACCCGCACTGCCTGGGCTGCGGATCGGCGAACCCCGCCGGCATGGGCCTTCGGATGCGCCTGGACGGCGAGATCATCCGCGGGGACGTGACGTTCGACCAGCGGCAGCAAGGCGCCCCGGGGATAGCTCACGGCGGCGCGGTCACGACCGTTCTGGACGACGCGCTCGGTTCGCTCCTGGTCGTCCTGGAGACCCCGGCGGTGACCGCGAACATCAACGTGGACTTCCGCGCTCCGGCGTTGCTGCACCACCCGATGAGCGTCGAGGCCTGGGCCACGGGTCGCGACGGACGCAAGCTGCACCTCACCGCCCGCCTGCTGAACGAGCAGGCGGTGGTAGTCGCCGAAGCGCGGGCGCTCTTCCTCGCCGTCGATCTCGAGCACTTCGCCCAGGGCGGGCAGGGAGTGCCCGAGGCCTGGAACGGATGGAGCACCGGCGGGGCCGACTAACGAAGCCCGCCACCGATTCCTTTATCTCTCAACGACGGTCCCCGGCGCCCAGTTGCCGCGAGCACGAATGGGACCTCGCGGCCGGTTAACCGCCGCCGGGTCGGCAGGGACCGCTCATGGCGTCGCCGCGGCGGCCTCTCCGGCCGGGGCACCTATATCTCGAAATCCCTCGTCTTTCGGCCGGGCGAGGAGTTCCCGGAAGTGGCGGGCGGCCCAAGGCCAGAGCTCGATATCTCGTCCGACCGCAGTACGGAGACCGGCTGCCCTCGGACCAGACTGCCTCCGGGCCTGCGCGCAAAGCTTCGCGTGGTAGGCGTCGGTGGCCGCCTGAGTCGGCGCGACGGCTGCGACGTCGCCGGCCCGGATCCTGGCGATCCACGCCATGACGAAAGCCGCCCCGTGTCGAGTCTGCAGCGGAAGGAGCGCACTCGCCGGAAGCCGTTGCTCCTCACGGAAGTCGGTCCCCAGCTTCCTCGATCGAGGAACCGCTCGGGCCCGCACCTGGGCGCGTCACGTACGCTCGACGAATGGAGCAGCGTGCCACTCGCCGCGAGGCCCGGGCGGAGGCCATCGTCGCCGCATGTCTGCGATGCATTGCCCGGGACGGATATGCCGCCACGTCGCTGGCGGCCATCGCGCGGGAGGCATCGGTGGACAAACGGCTCGTCGCGTACTACCACGGGTCGCGCGAGCAGCTCCTCGATCGCGTCGTCCGGCACGTCGCCGACCAGCTCATCGAGCGGTTGCGTGCGGCGATTGACGGTATCGCGGACCCACGGGAGATCGCGCAGGTGGGCTTCGACCGGATCTGGAGCAGCCTCACGACGGATCGCGCGCTCCTCGTGGCATGGCTCGCGATCAAGGCGGAGGCGATCGCGAACGTCGAGCTGCAGGAAGGGGCCCGATACCTCAACGACGGCTTCCGTGACGTCATCCGCGAGGCCTGGGTAGGCATTGAAGCACGAGGCTTCCGTTCGCGGATGAGCATGGAACGGATCACTCTGATGATCGTCGCGTCGATCCAAGGACTCGTCATGGAGTGGCTGGCCTACGGCGACACCCCGGAGCTCGCCGAGACGATCGCGGACTTCCAAGCGTGGATCGCATCGTTCGCCCGGCCGCACCCGACGCCGACCACGCCATAGGCGGGGGGCGATCGTGGACCGCCCCCGGCCCGCATGGGCTCAAGCGAAGCAGGCGTCCGGGCGAAGCGAGCCCTGAGTTCCCCGCGAGCCGGAAGCCACCGTCCATGAATTGCTTCATCCCGGTGATCTCGCCCGTCGCGAGGCGGTGCCACGCGTCGCAGTCGCATTCGAGGGTGCACTCCGCAGAGTCGAACGCGGCGGCGTCCGCGCGCCGGACCGCAGCCCCTGTCGCCTCCACGTCCACGTCCAAGTACCCGCCGCCTAACCCTTCCACGTGGATCACCAGGGATCCGGTCGGCGTTCCGCCCGCGGTCGGGCCGAAGACCCACGCCAGGATCCTGACGGACGGGCCCCGCGGAAGCCAGCGCATCCGCCCGAGGCAACTCTTGGTCCGCGGGGACGACGGCACAGGCGCGACCTTACGGCGGAGCCGCTCCACGGGCACGGAGGTCCAGAGGGCGACGGCCACGGTCAGCCGTTCAGCCGGACGGGCAGGGTCTTGAGCTGGTTGGCGATGTTCGACACGACGTACGTCGGCTCGCCGTCAGGACCATCTTCGGGTGGCGCCTGAGCGTCTCCTCGATCCGGGTCGTCAGCTCCGGACGGGCGAGGGCGGTCCCGCAGCAGAAGTGCCCACCACCGGCGCCGAGGGCCTGGTGCTCCGGGTTGCGCAGGACGTCGAACCGGTCCGGATCTGACCGTGATTCCTGAGTAGTCGCCGGTTCGGGTCGATTCGCCGCGGGTTCGGTCGTTGTCAGGCCGCGGGCAGCGTCGATCGTCGGGGCGGTCGGCTTGCGGGCCGGTGCGCGGTCGCCGGAT
>JALNWQ010000026.1 GCA_023230855.1 Solirubrobacteraceae bacterium | reverse complement strand
CCGCGTGATCCCGACGAGCTCGACCATGTCCTCGATCGAGACCGGGCACGCCCACTCCGGAAGATCGAGGTGCGGCGAGCGCTCCCACCCGACGTGCTCCCCATCCAGGATCCCCGTCCGCCAGTACGCCCGCGCGGACGCGTCCGCGATCTCCCCCACGTCCTTGCCGTAGTAGCGCTCGTGTGGCACGAAGTTCTGCAGGATCACCTCCTGCAGATGACCGTGCTCCGCATGGACCTCCGCCAACGCCTCAAGGGACGCCACCCGCTCGGCGGGGGTCTCGCCGATCCCGACGAGGATCCCCGACGTGAACGGGATCCGCAGCTCCCCCGCCGCCCGGATCGTCGCCAACCGCCGCTGCGGATGCTTCGACGGCGACCCCGCATGCACCGTCTCCATCAACCGCTCGCTGATCGACTCCAGCATCACCCCCTGCGACGCCGTCACGCGCCGCAACCGCACCAAGTCCTCCCTGGAGACCGCCCCCAGGTTCGTGTGCGGCAACAGGCCGCGCTCCAGCGCCCGCTCCCCCGCCCACACCACATAGCCGACGAAGTCCTCGAACCCCAGCTCCGCCAACCGCTGACGCACCCCGGGATGGGAGTCCGGCTCCTCCCCCGTCAGGATCAACAACTCCTTCGCGCGTCGCCGGACCGCCTCGTCGAGGACCGCCTCGACCTCCTCGGGCGTGCGCAGATGCGCCATGCGCGTGGCGAACGCGCAGTACTTGCACACCGACGAACACGTCCGCGACAACGACAACGTGTGATTCCGCGAAAACGTCACCCGGCGACTCATCCCGCCCGGAGTCTACGAGGCCGGGCCGCCGCTCCCACCCCCGCGCCGCGCACGCGCGCGAACCCGGTGAACATGGGGGCATGTCTGGACAGCGTCACCCTCATGGCCCGACCATCCTCGACCCGTGGCGGCCGCGCCGGCGGGAGCGGTCCCGGCGACCGTGGAGGACCCGGCTCGGGGCGCTCGTGGCGAGCGCCGCGCTGCTGGCGGGCTGTGGGGGCTCCGACCCGGTGACGACCGGGAGCGCCGGCGGGGCGGGCGCGGTGGAGCGGCTGTCGCTGACGCTCGACTTCGCCCCCAACGCCGTGCACGCGGGGATCTACCTGGCGCAGGACCAGGGGCGGTTCACCGACGCCCGCGTGGACCTGCGCGTCCGGGTGCCGTCGTCCGGGGCGGACGGGGCGCGCCTGCTCGCCGCCGGCCGCACCGACCTGGCGATCATGACCATCCACGACATCGCCCTGGCGCGCCAGGCCGGAGCGGACCTCGTGGCGGTCGCGGCGCTCGTCCACCGGCCGCTCGGCTCGGTCATCGCCGGCCCGGGGATCGAGCGTCCCCGTGACCTGGAGCGCCGCACCGTCGGGATGACCGGGCTGCCGAGCGACGACGCGGTGTTCGACCAGATCGTCCGTGGCGACGGTGGCGACCCGTCGACGGTGCGCCGGCGCACGATCGGGTTCGACGCGGTCGGCGCGCTGTTGTCGGAGCGGGTCGACGCGGCGATCGGGTTCTGGAACGCCGAGGGCGTGGCCCTGCGATCGCGGCGCCCGGGCACCCGGGTGTTCCGGGTCGACCGGTTCGGGGCCCCGTCGTACCCGGAGCTCCTCGTCGTGTCGACGTCGAAGGTCCTCGCCGATCGTGGCGACGCGGTCGGGCGGTTCGTCCGGGCGCTCGACCTCGGTCAGCGCACGGTGAGCGTCGACGACGACGCGGCCGTCGACCGGATCGTCCGGACGATCCGGGACGGCTCCGGCGACCGCTCGATCGACCCCGCCACCACCGCGGAGCAGTTGCGGGCGGTCGCGCCCGCGATGCGCACGGGCGACGGCCGTCCCGGGGTGGCGATCGACCGCACGGCGCTGCGGCGCTGGGCGGCGTGGGAGGCCCGGGTCGGCATCACCGACCGGGCTCCCGACGTCGACGCGCTGGTGTGGGAGCAGGCCCCGGGGTCCTGACCCCGCGACCCGGCCCGCGGCGCGATCAGGGCAGGGCGAGGAGCTCGCGAAGCAGGACGTCGGTCTCACGCATGAGCCGCGACCGGGGCACGACGAGCTCCAGTCCCTCCTCGATCGCGACCGCCCGCACCTCGGGCTCCGGCGGCGCGAAGCACGCGAGGACGGGCACGCCGGGCGGCCGGCCGGCGGCGAGGTCGCGGGCGCGGTCCTCGCCGTCGGTCGTGAGGTCGGCGACGATCGCCGCGAGCGGCGCGTCGCGGTCCGCGTCGTGGAGCCGCTCGAGGTCGCCGGCGAGGATCGGCTCGTGGCCGGCGTCGCGGACGAGGTCCACGACCTCCGATCCGAGCTCGGGATCCGGCACGAGGACGCCGACGCGACTGGCCTCGGTCGTCACGGGGGCGTTGGTCGGGCTCGGCATGCCGCTCAGTGGGCGCGGAGGTGCCGGAACTCGCGGCGGACCGACTCGCCCCGCCCCCACTGCTGCACCGCCTCGGCGCGACCGACGCGGACCTCGCGCACGGCGAGCTCGCCGGCCAGGCCCGCCTGGTCCATGAGCGTCAACGCGGTGAGGACCGCCGACGGTGCGGCGGCGTGCCCGAACCGGTGCGCCACGAGCAGCCGCCAGTGCCACTCGGACCTGCTGTAGGGCTGGGCGTTGCACGTCGGGGTGACGTACGTCGAGGCCTCCACGTAGCGGTCCTCGTCCTCGATCCGCAGATCGAGCTCCAGGTCGGTCCAGTCATCAGGCAGCGAGTCCACGACCCGCTGGAAGGTGTCAGCGAGCGCCATCCGGGGGGACTCTACCGTCGAACGCGGCACATCTCCCCGATCGACGCCGGGCATCGACGCGCCCGCCGGGGCCGATCGGGACGGTCGCTATCGTCGGTCGGGATGAGCGACGAGCCCCGACGGCCGACGGCCGTGCCGGAACCACCCGCCGCCGACGACGTCGTGGAGGCCGCCGCGACGCTCGACGGATACCGGCGCGCGACGACCGACGCGGGCGTCGTCGACCGCTCCGCGTCGGGCAAGCTCGCGCTCACCGGCGCCGACGCGGCGGAGTTCCTCGCCGGCCAGGTCACCGCCGACACCGTCGCGCTCGGGCCCGGCGAGGGCGCCTACGCGGCGCTGCTCACCCCGAAGGGCAAGATCGTCACCGACCTGCGGGTGCTGGCGGCCGGGGACGAGCTCCTGATCCTCTGCGAGCGGTCGGGGCTGCAGGCGCTGTTCACCCACCTACGTCGCCACCTCATCGGGTTCGACGTGGAGCTCCACAAGCGCACGCTCGAGCGGGGCCTGCTGTCGATCGTCGGCCCGCGCGCGGGCACGGTCGCCGCGGCCGTCGCGGGCGGGGTCGCGCCGGGCTCCGGGGAGCACGACCACGTCGCCGCGACCGTCGAGGGACGACCGGTGCGCCTGGTGCGCACCGACGTCGGGGTCGACGTCCTCTGCGACGCCGCCGACACCGACGACGTCGCCGCGGCGCTCGAGCGGTCCGGGGCCCGGCCGATCCCCGAGGCGACCGCCGAGATCCTGCGCGTGGAGCACGGCCGCCCCCGCCTGCACCACGACATGGACGACGCGACGATGCCGGCCGAGGCCGGGATCGTCGAGCGGGCGGTGAGCTTCACCAAGGGCTGCTACATCGGCCAGGAGACCGTCGCCCGCCTGCACTGGCGCGGTCGGCCCAACCGCCACCTGCGCGGCCTGCGGCTGGAGCGTCCCGTCGACGTCGGCACCGTGCTCGTCGACGACGGCCGCGAGGTCGGCCGCGTGACGAGCGTCGTCACGTCGCCCCGGCACGGCCCGATCGCCCTCGCCCTCGTGCGCCGCGAGGTCGAGCCCGGCGCGACGGTCAGCGCACGGCCGGTCGGCGAGCAGCCGGTGGCCGCCGCGGTGACGGCGCTGCCGTTCGCCGCGTCCGGCGGGCGCGCGCCCGCCTGATCCCCGCGTCCGCGGGCGACGACGGGCGACGACCGCGTGCCGCCCGCCACGCCGCCGCCGTTCCGGAGCGCCGTACCCGACCGCGACCGCACCCGGCGCCTCGGGTAGGGTTGCGGACACCGCGCGCGGGCACACTGTCCGCGCGAGACTGGGGAGTCCGGGAGAAGCATGCACCAGCCACGTACGTCGATCGTCATGACGTCGACCGTCCTCGCCCTCGCCTCCGGCCTGCTGGCCTGTGGTCGTGTGGACGACGAGGACCGGCCCAGCGGCTCCCGCCCACCGTCCCAGATCTCGATCAGCGCGGCGATCACCGACCGTGGCGTCGACCTGGCGCCCGCCCGCGTCGGTGGTGGTCCGCTGCGGATCCTCATCAGCAACCAGAGCGACGAGAAGGTCACGGCGCGCCTCGTCGCGACCGACGCGTCCGGCGACGACGGCCCGTCGACGAAGCCGATCGAGCCCGGCGGCGTCGCGGCGATCACCGCGGTCGTGGAGCGCGGCACGTACCGCCTGGCGTCGTCCGCGCAGGGCATCCGCCCGGGCACCCTCACCGTCGGCAAGGAGCGCGAGAGCTCCGACGACGAGCTGCTCCTGCCCTGACCGACGCACCGTCGTCCCGGTCGGCCCGGGACGACGCTCGACGGACAGTCCGTCCGGTCGGATTGTCGTCCCTTCGGCCGCCGATCGCCGCGCGCGGGGACGCCGCCGACCCCCCGTCCGGCGGGTATCGTTGCGCGCCGCACCGACCACCGAACGCGAGCGAGGCACCGATGGCCGTCGACCTGTCCCAGATCTCCACCGTGGCCACCGAGCCCGGCTCCCTGCCCACCAAGATGGCGGCGTGGGTGATCCGTGAGGACCGCCTGGGCGAGCCGAAGGACGCGATCCGGCTCGAGGAGGTCGAGGTCCCCGAGCCCGGCCCCTTCGAGGTCGTCCTCCGCGTCATGGCCGCCGGCGTGAACTTCAACAACGTGTGGGCCGCCCTCGGCCAGCCCGTCTCCGTCTTCAAGTACGGCGACCACCCCGAGACCGGCCACCACATCGGCGGCTCCGACGCGTCGGGCATCGTCTGGAAGGTCGGCGAGGGCGTCACCCGCTGGAAGCCCGGCGACGAGGTCGTCGTCCACTGCAACCAGGCGTCCTACGAGGACGTCGAGGTGCACGGCCTCGACCCGCTCGCCGCCCCGTCCCAGCGGATCTGGGGCTACGAGACCACCTGGGGCTCGTTCGCGCAGTTCTGCAAGGTCCAGGCGCAGCAGCTCCTGCCCAAGCCCGCGCACCTGTCGTGGGCCGAGGCCGCGTCGTACGGCCTGACGTACTTCACCGCTTACCGCATGCTCGTCGACCAGGCGAAGATCCAGGCCGGCGACAAGGTCCTCGTGTGGGGCGCCGCCGGCGGCCTGGGCGTGTTCGCCATCCAGCTCTGCAAGGCCGCCGGCGCGGACGCCGTCGGCATCGTCTCCAGCGACGAGAAGGGCGAGCTCGTCGAGCGCCTCGGCGCGGTCGGGTACATCAACCGCAGCGAGTTCCCCGGCATCATGCGCAAGGGCGACGAGACCCCCGACGAGGAGAAGGCCCGCTTCAAGGCCTCCGTGGGATTCGCCAAGCGCGTCAAGGAGATCCTCGGCGACTCCCCCAACATCGTCTTCGAGCACGTCGGCAAGGCGACGTTCCCGACGTCGGTCTTCACCGTCAAGCCGTTCGGCAAGGTCGTCATCTGCGGCGCGACCTCCGGGTTCGACCTCGACTTCGACGTCCGCCACCTCTGGATGCGCCAGAAGCAGATCATCGGATCGCACTTCGCCAACGCCTACGAGTCGACCCGCGCCAACGCGCTGATCGACGAGGGCAAGATCCAGCCGGTCCTCTGGCGGACCCTGCCGTTCGACGACGTCGCCACCGCCCACCAGCTCCTGCGCGACAACCAGCACCTCGGCAAGATCGCCATCCTCGTCGGCGCGCAGGACGCCGAGGAGGGCCGCACGGGCGAGGGTCCTGGCGCGATTCTCGCGGAAGTGGGAGCCTGACGACCGTATGAGCGCCGTAGCCGTCCACATCCCCTACTACGCCACCGCCCTCCGGCACGACAAGCTGGCCGACGCCCTGGCGGACCTGACGCCCGAGCTGCTGCGCCTGGGCGCGCTCGAGGTCCGCGTCTTCCGTGCCCAGGACGACGCCTACAAGTTCCGCCAGGTCCTGCTGCTCGCCGACAAGGCCGACTGGACCCGGATCTGGAACTCCGAGGCGTTCATCACCTTCCGCACGGTGACGATGGCCTGGTACCAGAAGCCGCTGGCGTACGAGATGTTCGAGACGATCTCCCAGGGCACCGGGGCCGGGGTCGTCGACGTGTTCGCGGACGACCCGTTCGCGACGCCGGCGCCGGTCGACGCCACGCCGGTCGCCGCCTCCTGAGCACGACGCACCCTTGCGCCAACGACGGTCCGCGCCCGCGGGCCGTCGTGCCGCGACGTCCGGCGCGCCCGCGCAGGCGCCGCCCGCCCACGGTCGCCCGGATCGCGGCCCTGTCCCTCGCGCTCGTCGCTCTCGCGGGCTGCGGGGCCACCGACGACCCCACGGCCACCGACGCCGGCCCGACCGGCACGCCGTCCGTCGCCCGCACCGTCACCGGCCCGTCCACCACCGGTGGCGTCGCCGCGACGCGGACGACGATCCGCCTGTCGGCGCTGCCGCCCGAGGCCCGGACGACGCTGGACCTCATCGACCGTGGCGGTCCCTTCCCCCACCGCCAGGACGGGACGACGTTCCAGAACCGCGAGCGGCTGCTGCCGGCGCGTCCGGTCGGGACGTACCGGGAGTACACGGTGCGGACGCCCGGCGCGAGGACCCGTGGCGCCCGACGGCTCGTCGTCGACCGTGGCGGCCCGCGGTACTACACGGCCGACCATTACCGGAGCTTCCGGCGGGTCGTGCCCTGATCGGCGGCCCCGGTCGGGGCCCCGACCGCTCAGGCCTGCTCGAGCGGGGCCATGGTGAGGCCCGCGTCGCGCAGCTGCGCCCAGTAGTGCTCGGCCAGCTCGAGGTGGCCGGTCCAGACGATCGCCAGGCCCTTGTGGTGGATCCGGTCCGCGATCCGGTAGCCGTCCTCGACCGTGACCCCTGGAAGGGTGCGCGACAGCGCGACGGCCACGCCGTCGAACGTGTTGTGGTCGTCGTTGCGGACGATGACGTTCCAGGCGCCGCCGAGGCCGGTGCCCGGCTTGGCGGAGCGGGTCTGCTCGATGGTCTGGCTCACGGCGGTGCAGGGTAGCGATCGGGGTGGGCGCGACGCCTCGAGGCTACCCGCTCCACCGGCCGTCATGTGACGGCCGTCCGGATCCGTCGTCGCGACCGACCCGACGCGGGTGGCGCGCGGTCCGCCGACGGTCAGGCGGCGTCGTCCGGACGGGCGCGGGCGGCGACCTGGCCCCAGTAGCGGTCCAGGCCACCCCACAGCCCCTCGAAGGGCCCGGCGGCGTAGTACGTGTCGACGGCGTCCGGCGCCTCCGCGGTGATCCACGCCCGCAGCTCGGCGGCCATGCCCACCGCGTCGGTGCGCCGGGCGACGGCCGCCAGCCGGTCCAGCGCGCCGTGCACGCCGGCGATCTGCTCGGGCACGTCGTCGGTGACGACCCCGAAGTGCATGAACGCCAACGCCGCCGGGTCCCACGCGGCGATGAGGTCGAGCGACGCGTGCCACAGCGGCGGATCGATGTCCGGCGGCGGCGTCGGCGGCAGCGCCGGTCCGCCGTCGATCCGGATGCCGGTGACGTCCCCGGTGTAGGCCACCCCGGTGTCCTCGTGAAGGTAGGACACGTGGTGCTGGGCGTGCCCGGGCGTGTACGCCACCCGCCACGACCCGATCCGCTCCCCGCCCTCGAGCACCCGCAGGCTCGCCTGCGGCACGGGGACGACCTCGCCCCAGAGCATGTCGAACGCCTCGCCGAACACGCCGCGGGCGCTGCGCACCAGGCGGGTGGGGTCGACGATGTGCCGTGCCCCACGCTCGTGGACCCACACCTCGACGTCGGGGAACCGCTCGACGAGCGCCCCGGTCGCCCCGGCGTGATCGAAGTGGATGTGGGTGAGCAGGATCCGCTCGGGCACGCGGTCGCCGAGGCCCTCGAGCAGCCGCGGCAGCGTCCGCTCCGGACCCGGGTCGACGATCGCGCCGTCGAACCAGTGGGCTCCGAGGGCGCCCGGCGAGCCCAGGTGGTGCAGGTCGATCGTCTCGGGGAGGGTGGCGGTCACCCCGGGGACCATAGGCGGTCGACGCGGTCGGTCGACCGGGGTGGCGCATCTCGCGCGTGGTCCGACCCGTCACCGCCGGCAGGCCACCGGGCGCGGTGGCGCCTCCTCACGCCCCGTCGGGCCGGGCGCGCTCGGCGACCTTGCCCCAGTAGCGGCGCAGCCCCGCCTCGTCGGCGGTCATGTCGCCCATCGCGTCGAGCGTCGGTCGGCCGGCGTCGCCGGCGCGGCCGGTCGTCCACTCCCGCACGACCGCGGTGAGCGCGTCGACCCCGCCCCGTCGCACGGCCGCCGCCTGGCGGTCGAGCGTCTCGTGCATCGCCGCGATCTGCTCGGCCGGGTCGGTCGCGACGCCGAAGTGCATGAACGCCAGCGCGGTCGGATCCCACGCGGCGATGAGGTCGAGCGACGCGTGCCACGCGGGGACGTCGATGTCGGGGGGCGGGGTCGGCGCGACGGTCGGCCCGCCGTCGATCCGCACCCCGGTGACGTCGCCGGTGTACGCCACGCCGGCGTCCTCGTGGAGGTAGGCGACGTGGTGCTGGGCGTGCCCGGGCGTGTACGCCACCCGCCACGGCCCGATCCGCTCGCCGCCGGACAGGACGCGCAGCCGCTCCTCGGGCACCGGCACGACGCGACCCCACAGCCCGTCGAACGCGTCGCCGTAGATGGCCCGGGCGCTGGAGACGAGGCGGGTGGGGTCGACGATGTGCCGCGCGCCCCGCTCGTGGACCCACACCTCGACGTCGGGGAACCGCTCGACGAGCGCCCCGGTCGCGCCGGCGTGGTCGAAGTGGATGTGCGTCAGCAGGATCCGCTCCGGCGCCCGATCGCCGAGCGCCTCCAGCAGCCGCGCCATGCTGCTCTCGGCGCCCGGGTCGACGATCGTCCCGTCGAACCAGTGCGCCCCCATCGCCTTCGGCCTCCCCTGGTGGAGCAGGTCGATCGTCTCGGGCAGCGCGGCGGTCACGTCCGCCACCGTACCGCCGACGTCCGACCGGACGGCCCCGCTGGACCCCCCGTCCGGCGGGGCACGCCTAGAATCCGCGCATGAGCAGCAGCCCTCGCCTGCCCGAGCCGGACCGTCCCTGGCTCATGCGGACCTACGCCGGCCACTCGACGGCGAAGGCGTCCAACGAGCTGTACCGCGGCAACCTCGCCAAGGGCCAGACCGGGCTGTCGGTCGCGTTCGACCTGCCGACGCAGACCGGGTACGACCCCGACGACGAGCTCTCGCGGGGCGAGGTCGGCAAGGTCGGCGTGCCGGTGAGCCACATCGGCGACATGCGGACGCTCATGGACGGCATCCCGCTGCAGACGATGAACACGTCGATGACGATCAACGCCGTGGCGGCGTGGATGCTGTCGATGTACATCGTCGCCGCCGAGGAGCAGCGTCCGGACGACGACCCCGCGGAGGTCCAGCGCGCCCTGCAGGGCACGACGCAGAACGACATCATCAAGGAGTTCCTCGCGCGCGGGACGTACGCGTTCCCGCCCGGGCCGTCGATGCGGCTGATCGCCGACATGATCGCCTACACCGTCGAGCACGTCCCGAAGTGGAACCCGATCAACATCTGCAGCTACCACCTGCAGGAGGCGGGCGCGACGCCGGTCCAGGAGATCGCCTACGCGATGTCCAACGCGATCGCGGTGCTCGACGCGGCGGCGGAGAAGGTCGACCCGGCGGTGATGCCCAAGGTCTTCGCCCGGATCAGCTTCTTCGTCAACGCCGGGGTGCGGTTCATCGAGGAGCACGCGAAGCTCCGCGCGATGGGCGTGCTGTGGGAGGAGCTCGGCCGCACGCGGTACGGGATCACCGACGAGAAGGCGCTGCGGTTCCGCTACGGCGTCCAGGTCAACTCCCTGGGCCTGACCGAGGCGCAGCCCGAGAACAACGTCCAGCGGATCGTGCTGGAGGCGCTCGCGGTGACGCTGGGCCGCAACGCCCGGGCACGGGCGCTGCAGCTGCCGGCGTGGAACGAGGCGCTGGGCCTGCCGCGTGCGTGGGACCAGCAGTGGGCGCTGCGGATCCAGCAGATCCTCGCGTACGAGACCGACATGCTCGAGTACCCCGACATCTTCGAGGGATCGGTCGTCATGGACGGCCTCGTCGCCGAGCTGCTCGACGGCGCGCGCGCCGAGATGGCCGTCGTCGCCGAGCACGGCGGCGCCGTCGAGGCGGTCGACTACATGAAGGGCTCGCTCGTGGAGAGCCACCGCGAGCGGATCCGGCGGATCGAGGCCGGCGACCTCACCGTCGTCGGGATCAACAAGTACGTCGAGACGGAGCCGTCCCCCCTGACCGCGGCCGGCGACGGCGGGATCATGACCGTCGACCACGCCGTCGAGGCGCAGGCGAAGGACGCCATCGCGGCGTGGCGGGCCGACCGCGACCAGGACCGCGTCGACGCCGCCCTCGCCCGGCTGGCCGAGGTGGCCCGGGGCGACGAGAACATCATGCCCGCGTCGATCGAGGCGGCCCGCGTCGGCGTGACCACCGGCGAGTGGGCGCGCACGCTGCGCGACGCGTTCGGGGAGTTCCGCGCGCCGACCGGGGTCGGCGAGGCCGCCGCGACCGGTGACGTCGCCGAGGCGGTCGCCGCCGTCCGCGACGAGGTCGAGCGCGTGAGCGAGGCGATCGGCCGACGGATCAAGATCCTCGTCGGCAAGCCCGGCCTGGACGGGCACTCCAACGGGGCCGAGCAGATCGCGGTGCGCGCCCGCGACGTCGGCATGGACGTCGTCTACGAGGGGATCCGCCTGACCCCCGCCCAGATCGCCCACAGCGCGCTGCAGGAGGGCGTCCACGTCATCGGCCTGTCGATCCTGTCGGGGAGCCACAAGGAGCTCATCCCGGCGGTGATCGAGGCGCTGCGCGACAAGGGCGTCGACGTGCCGGTCGTCGTCGGCGGGATCATCCCCGACGCCGACGTCGAGGGGCTCCAGGTCGCCGGGGTGTCCGGGGTCTACACCCCCAAGGACTTCAACATCTCGACGATCATGGGCGACATCACCCGTCTGGTCGCCGAGCACCAGGGGGTGCTCGACGAGGCGGACGTCGCCGCGCCCACCGGCGGATCGCTGGACGACGTCACGCCCTGACGGCGCCGTAGGAGGCGCGCCTCCCGGCGTCGTGACGTCGGGCCCGGAGGCGCCGAACCGCCCGTCCGGCACGTGCGGACGGGGGGGGCGCGCCCCGGGCCCGCACGGCCCCGGCGTCAGGCGGCCGCCTCGTCGTCCTCCTCGGCGAGGGTCGGGTAGTCGACGTAGCCCCGCGGGCCCTCGGCGTAGAAGAGCTTGGCGTCGGCGTGGGTCGTGGGGGCGTCGGTCGACCAGCGCTCCAGCAGGTCCGGGTTGCCGATCCACGCGCGGCCCACGGCGACCGCGTCGGCCAGGCCCTCGTCGACGATCGCGATCGCCTCGTCACGGTCGGTGCGGGCCGCGAACCCGCTGTTGAGCAGGAGCGGGATCCCGTACCGCTCGCGCAGCTCGGCGGTCAGGTCGTTGCCGTCGAGCGGACGCAGCACGTGCAGGTAGGCCAGGCCGAGCGGCGCCAGCGCGTCCGCCAGCGCCCGGTGCGCGTCCCCGCCGTCGGGCATCTCGATCTCGTGCGCCGGGTTGCCGGGCGAGATCCGCAGGCCGGTCCGGTCCGCGCCGATCGCATCCGCCACCGCACGGGCGACCTCGACCGTGAGGCGCGCCCGGCCCTCCGGCGACCCGCCGTAGCCGTCGTCGCGCAGGTTGACGTTCGGCGACAGGAACTGGTCGAGCAGGTAGCCGTTGGCGCCGTGGATCTCGACGCCGTCGAAGCCCGCGTCGATCGCCCGCCGCGCCGCGTCGGCGTAGGCGGCGACGACGCCCGGCAGCTCGTCGGTCCGCAGCGCCCGCGGGGCCGGCACGGGCGCCTTGGCCTCGGTGTCGGTGAACACCGTCAGCCGCTCCAACGGCGCCGCGGACGCCGACACGAGCTCCTCGCCCGACGTGTCGGGATGGCCGACCCGGCCGCCGTGCCAGAGCTGGGCGACGATCCGGCCACCGGCGGCGTGCACCGCGTCGGTGACGGTGCGCCAACCGTCGCGGTGCGCGTCGGTGGCCAGGCCCGGCGTGCGCGGGTAGGGCTTGCCCTGCGGGATCACCCAGGTCGCCTCCGACACGATGAGGCCCGCCGACGCCCGCTGGGCGTAGTACTCGGCCATCAGCGCGTTGGGGGTGCCGTCCGCGTCGGCGCGGTTGCGCGTCAGCGGCGCCATGAGCAGGCGGTTGGGGACGGTGATCGCCCCCAGGGTCAGCGGCTCGAGGAGGGCGGCGAAGTCGTCGGCGGACACCCGGCCACTATACGAACGGCCCGCGCCGGCCCCGACGTGGCGCGCGCCGACGCCCCCGGCCCCGCCTACGATGGCGCCGTGCCGCGCCCTTCCCGCTCCGTGCCGCGACCGTCCGACCGCGCCACCGCACGCGCGGGCCGACGCCCACCGTGGACGATCTTCGCGATCGCCGGGCTCGTCGTGGCGATCGTCGCCGTGCTGCTCGTCGGCGGCGGGGGCGACGGGGCGACGCCGGTGGCCGCAGATCGGTCCCCCACCCCGGTGCCCACGACGACCGCGACCGCGCCGACGCCCGTCCGCGCCCCGCTGCGCGAGCTGCGGATCGAGCCGATGCGGCCGGGGACCGCGAAGGTCGTCCAGCGCGGGCCGACGAAGGGCCGGAAGATCGCGTTCACGTTCGACGACGGGTACTGCAAGGCGTGCGTGGCCGACCTCGTCGGGACGCTGCGGCGGACCGGCATGCCCGCCACGCTGTTCCCCAACGGGCAGTACGCGTCGTCGTGGGAGCCGCAGGCCGCCCGGATCCGGCGGATGATCCGCGAGGGCCAGGTCACCGTCGGCAGCCACACGTGGTCGCACCCCGACATGCGGACGCTGTCGGACGCGGCGCTCGCCGCCGACGTCGACCGCAACGAGCGCTGGATCCAGAAGACGTTCCACGTGTCCGGACGGCCGTGGCTGCGCCCGCCGTTCGGCGCCTACCACGAGGGCACGCTGCGGGTGCTCGGCTCCCGGGGCTACACGCGGGTGATCATGTGGTCGGGCACGGTCGCCGACTCCAGCCCGCGCACCACCGACTACCTCGTCGACGCCGTCCGTCACTGGGCCAAGCCCGGGGTGATCATGCTGCTGCACGCCAACTACCCCAACACCGCCAAGGCGATCCCCCGGATGCTCGAGGCGCTGCGCAACCGCGACCTCACCCCGGTGACGATCGACGACCTGCTCGGCGGATCGCAGGGTTGACGCGGGGACCCACGAGCGCGCCGCGACCACCCCGCGTCGCCTTACACTCTGTCAATCGAAGGTGTCATCCGATAGTGTCGGCCCATGCCGTCGGTCCTCTCGCGCAGGCCCGGAGGGGCGGACGAGCAGCGCCGCCGGACCCGGGAGCGCATCGAGCTCGCCACCATCGAGCTCCTGGCCGAGGGGCACGCGTTCGCCGGCCTCAGCATCGGCGACATCTCCGCTCGGGCGAGCGTGTCGCGACCGACCTTCTACACGTACTTCGCCGACAAGCGGGCGCTCGTGCTCGCGCTCGGCGCGCGGCTCGAGGTCGACGTGCGGGAGGCCGCCAAGGAGTGGCTGCAGGACCGCACCGACGATCTGCCGACGACGCTCCGGGCGGTGCTCGACGCGTTCGCCGCCCACCGCGAGACGGTCCGCGCCGTCGTCGAGGCGGCGACGTACGACGAGGACGTCGCCGCGTTCTGGCGCGAGTTCCACGCGTGGTTCATCGACAACGCGGTCGGTCGCGCGCGGAGCGCCGACCCCGATCTGCCCGACGAGGACGCCGAGGCCCTCGCCCACGCCCTGGTGTGGATGACCGAGCGGGCGTTCACCGAGCACCTCGAGGCGCCCCGCGCCGGCGACGAAGCGATCCTGCGGGCCGTGGAGCGACTGTGGCGCTCGGTCGTGCCGGCGACCGACGAGGGCACGGCCGCCACCCCCACGCCGGGCCGGTAGCGGCCCGGGCGCGCGACGACGCCGAAGCCGGGCGCCGGCGCGCAGCCGGCGCCGCGACCATCACCCGACGCCGCGTGGCGTCGCCGCGACCATGACCCGACGCCACGTGGCGTCGCCCGGCGAGGGAGCGACCCACGCCGCGGCCCTCAGCCCAGGCCGCGGGGCGCGGGCTGCGTCGTCGTCCGTCGCCCCTCGGCGAGCGCCACGACGACCGCCAGCATCACGACGACCGACGCGACGAGCAGCACGAGGATCGCCACGACCGCCCGGTGCTCCTGCAGCGCCGGGGCGGCGCCCCCGACGAGGACCATCACGGCATAGGCCGTCGCGGCGCCGACCGCGATCGACCGACGACGACCCACGCTCGCCACCAGCGGGAGCGCGCCGACGAGGAGGAGCGTCAGCACCAGCGCGAGCGCATCGTACGGCGCGCCGAGCCCCAGCCCGGCGCGCTGTAGCGTCGGCGCGAGCTCGACGAGGCCCGGGATCGTCGACGGGGCCCGCGGCAGGCCGAGCGACAGGGCCATCGTCGTCGCGGACGCCACGATCAGGCCCACCGCCCCCGCCGCCTGCGCGCCGGCGACGAGCCGTCCCGGCAGCAGCAGCGCCGCCACGCCGGCGCCGAGCACGAGCAGCCCGATCGGCAGGTAGAGCGGCAGCAGGAGCTCGACGGTCGGGCCCGCGTCCCCCTCGCGCACGCACCACGACACGAGGCGCGCCAGCGGACCGAGGATCGCGAACGCCGCCGCCGCCACGACTCCCGGGCGCGGACACGCGCGCACGAGCGCGCCCGCGACGAGCCCCGTCGCCACGACGGCCGCCAGCACCCCGATCAACCCCGGGAAGAGCATCCGCGGGCCGAGGAGCAGGCCCGAGACCGGGTCCTGCAACCCCAGCCCCACGAGGACCGCCCCCGCGACGAGCGCCCCGGCGGAGCCGCGCAGCGCCAGGGCGATCGCCGCCGCGAGCCCCAGGAGGACGAGGGCGGCCGCGTCGCGCCCCCGACCGGGATCCATGAGCACCGGGACCGCCTGCAGCGCGACCCCGACGAGCGCGGCGCCGAAGAACGCGATCGGGCCGTCGGCCGACGGACGCACGACGTCGCGGACCGCGGCCGGGAGCCGGTCGACGACGCGCGAGGACCCGTCCCAGAGCAGCAGCGCCAATCCGACGACGAGCGCCGCGAGCGCCACGACGACGACCACGGTCCGGGCGCCACCGATCGACGCGATGTACCCGCCGCCGCCGAGCACGGCGACGTGGACGACGAGCACGCTGCCGGGCAGCGCTGCGTCCCACGGCCGTCGCCGCCCGACCGCCACGACGACGAGCAGGATCGCGGCGACGAGCGCCACGGCGAGCAGCAGCGCCCGTCCCGGGCCGGGGGCGACGTTGCCGACCGGCGAGTGCGGCACGTCCATGAACGGCCCGACGGCGAGCGCGAACGCCGGCGACGCGAACGGCAGGACCGCCAGCACGACGAGCGCGCCCGCCGACGTGGTCAGCACGAGCTCGGCGGCGCCGCGCCAGGGTCGCAGGACGACGACCGCGGTGGCGACGGCCGCGAGCAGGGCCAGCGCGATCGACGCGGGCCCGGGGTCGGCCTCCCAGGCGAGCGCCACGCCCATGAGGAGGCCCGGCACGACGAACCCGACGCCCACCGCGCCGACCCGGCTCCCGAGCGCGAGCGCCCCGGCCGCGACGAGCAACGGCGGGACGTATGCCAGCAGCAGTCGGACGGCCACGACGACCCGCTCGCCGTGATCGACGAGCACCGCGACGGTCACGATCCCGGCGAGGTGCGCCGCGACGATCGCCACCGCCAGCGCCGCCCCGCTCGCGACGCGCCGGGCGGGGCCGTGGGGGTCGGGCGGCGGGTCCGCGTCCGTCGGCGTCGAGACGCCGAGCCCCGGGGCGGCGGGAGCCGAGGCGACGAGGCCGATCGCCACCCCGCCCGCGACGACGAGGGCGAGCAGCGTGACGGCGAGCGCGACCCCCGGCTCGCCGATCCAGAGCAGCCCGGCGAGCGCGCCGACGCCGAGCATCGCGCCACCGACCGCGGCGACGCCGGCGGCGGGGGACGGGACGGGCGGGACGGCCGGGGACGCGGCAGGGCCGCTCGGCCCCGGGGACGACGGGACGGCTGGCAGACGCACGGCGCCGTCGACGCTAACAGCGCCCACCGCCCCCGCGGGCGCGCTCTCATACGATGCCCACGATGCCGCTCGCCTCCGGATCGGATCTCGCCGCGCGCCTCCGTCGGGGCGACCTCACGGCGGCGCCGGCGGTGCTCAACCTCGTCGAGACGCGGCGCCCGGACGCCCGCCGCGAGACCGCGGTCCTGCTGGAGGCCCTCTCCCCCGCCGCCCTCGGCCACGAGCCCCGCGGCCACGTCGTCGGCGTGACCGGCCCGCCGGGGGCGGGCAAGTCGACGCTGCTCGGGCGGCTCGTCCGCGAGTACCGCGACCGGGGCAGGACGGTGGCCGTGCTCGCCGTCGACCCGTCGAGCCGCCGCACCGGCGGCTCGCTGCTGGGCGACCGTGCGCGGATCGAGGTCGACCCCGGCGACGGCTCGGTGTTCATCCGCTCGACGGCGGCCGGGGACCGCCTGGGTGGCCTGGCGTGGGCGACGCGGGCGGCCGCCCAGGCGCTGTCGGTCGCGTTCGACGTCGTCATCGTCGAGACGGTCGGGGTCGGGCAGTCCGAGACCGACGTCGCCGACGTGGCCGACACCATCATGGTCATCGTGCAGCCCGGGTCCGGCGACGTGCTGCAGTTCCTCAAGAGCGGGATCATGGAGATCCCCGACGTGCTCGTCGTGACGAAGGCCGACCTGGGCCGGATCGCCCAGCGCGCCCGCAGCGACGTGCGCGCCGCGCTGCGCTCGGTCGGGGACCGCACGACGAAGGTCGTCGCCGTCAGCTCCGTCCCGCCGGTGACGGGGTTCGACGAGCTCGTCGCGGTCCTCGACGCGCACCGGGCGGCGGGGGACGTCCCGCGCCTGCGTCGCGACGCCCGGCGCCGCACCGCGGTCGACGACTTCCGCGTCGAGCACGGCGACCGCGGCCTGCGCGCGATCGGCGGTCGCACGGCCGCGCTGCGGCGACTCGACCGGACCGGCGATGATGTGGCGGTGCCGATCCTCGTGCAGGAGCTGGAGCGCGCCGCCGGCGTCGACGCGCCCGACGGAGGCGACCGATGAGCGCCGCCGAGCGCCCGGTGGGCGACGGCGACGGGCGGTCCGACGGCGCCGCCACCTCCGGCGGCAGGTCGGGGGCTCCGGTCCGCCGCCTGACCGACGCCGACGCCCGGGGTGGACGCCTCGCCCGTCGCCTGCGGCCTGCCGGCGACGGCGACGACGCGCCCGAGGCGATCCGGCCCAGCCGCCCGCTGTGGGAGAACGTCGCGGTGCTCGTCGCGGCGATGGCCGGGGGCACGCTCGTCGCCGAGCTCGCCGGGGCCGCGAACCTCGGCACCGCGCTGAGCTTCGGCCAGATCGCGTTCGCGATCGCCCTCGTGGTCATCCTCGTACGGCGCTGAGCCGCGGGCCTCGCCCACGTCGGTCGGCGACGGGCGACGACCGCGCCGGCACGCCCGGGCGGCGGCGACGGACACCGCCGGGTCCTCCGGCCGCGGTGACCGGACGGCGTGCCCGTGCTCGGGCGTCGGCGGCGACCGCCCGTCCGACCTGGACGACCGACCGAGCGAGCGCCACCCGTCTAGGCCGAGGCCGGTGGAGCGTCGATCATTCGTCCATCTACCCCTCAAGGCGTGGAGGCCTCCCGGCCATGATGTCGAGGAGTCCCCCGAAGGGTCACGGAGATCGATCCGGGACCCCGACCACCACGACCACCATGAGGACCATGCGCCGCCCCGTCACCGCCCGCCACTCCACCCGGCCCCGTCGTGCGACCGCGCAGGAGCTCCAGCAGCGCTGGGAGCTCTACCGCTCGACCGGCGACCGCGCCCACCGCGACGAGCTCGTCTTCCTGCTCACGCCGCTCGTCCGCCACATCGTCGGTCGCAAGGCGCGTCAACTCCCCTCATACTGCGAGATCGACGACCTCGCCGGCGCGGGGTTCGAGGCGCTCGTCGCCTCGATCGAGCGGTTCGACCCCGAGAAGGGCGCGTCACTCGACCAGTTCGCGTGGACCCGCATCCACGGCGCCGTGCTCGACGAGCTGCGCCGGCGTGACTGGGCGCCCCGCTCGCTGCGGCGCTGGGAGCGCGAGGCCGAGCAGGCGCGCTGCACGCTCCGCGACGAGCTGGACCGCGAGCCCGAGGACGCCGAGGTCGCGCTGCGGATGGACATGACGACCGACGAGCTGCGGTCCCGTCGCGACCAGCTCCACCTGGCCGAGATCGAGTCGCTGTCCGTCGCCGCCGCCAACGCCGACGGGGCCACGATCGAGCGGACCGACACCATCGCGTCGTCCGACCCGGACACCGACCCCGAGCGCGCCGTCATGGCGAGCGAGGCCCGTGGCCGGCTCGTCGCGGCGCTGACGGAGCTGCCCGAGCGGGAGCGGCGCGTCGCGATGCTCCTCTACGTCGAGGGTCGTCGCCTGCGCGAGATCGGCGACATGCTCGGCGTGTCGGAGTCGCGGGTCTGCCAGATCAACAGCGCCCTGCGTCGTCGGCTCCGCGACAGCCTCGGCGATCACGCCGACCTGCTGGCGACGGCCGTCGCCTGAGCACGGCGCGGGCGATGGACCACCCGCTGCACCGCCACGGCAACCGGGAGCGCCTGGACGCGGCCCGTGCCCGGATCGCCGGGCACGGCCGCACGTTCGACGCCTTCCGCGCGGCCGCGCTGGCCGCCGCCGACGACGACGTCGCCGTCGCGCTCGCCGAGGCCGCCTACCACTGGTCGTACCAGCGCCACCCGGGGCGGCTCGTCGACCCCGCGCTCGAGGGGCTGCTCCACGACGTCGGCCGCCGTCGGGTCCCGGGTCGCCCGGGCGCGTCGCACGCCACCGACGCCGACGCCGTCCGCCGCGTCCTCCACGTCGCCACCGAGACGTACGCCACCGGCGGGCACACCCGGGTGCTGGAGCGGTGGATCGCCAACGACGCGGCCCGGACGTCCACCCTGCTGCTGCTCGGTCAGCGCACCCCCCTCCCACCGCGCACCGCCGCGATCGCCCGGGATGCGGGCGCCGCGATCGTGCGTCCCCCGGCCGACGCGACGCCGCTGGAGCGCGCCCGCGACCTGCGGGCCCTGGCGGCGCTCCACGACCTCGTCGTGCTCCACACGCACCCCGACGACGTCGTGCCCGCGCTCGCGCTCGCCGATCCCGTCGGCCGTCCCCCGGTCCTGCTCTTCAACCACGCCGGTCACCTGCCGTGGCCCGGCGTCGGCGCCGTCGACGCCGTCGCGTCGCTCTGGGATCCCGACGTCGACGCGTGCGTCACCCGGCGCGGGCTGCCGCGGGAGCGGTCGACGCCGCTCCCGTTGCCCGCGACCGCCCGTGCGCTGCCCGACCGCGACGTGGCCCGACGGTCGCTCGGGATCGCCCCGGAGGCGCCGGTGCTCGTGAGCATCGGGTCGGCGTTCAAGGTCGCCCCGACGCTCGAGCCGTCGTTCGCGTCGATCGTGCGGACGCTCGTCGAGCGGATCCCCGACCTCGTGCACGTCGCCGTCGGCCCCGGGCCGGCGGAGGCCGCCGCCGGACTCGTGCCCGAGCACCCCCGGGTGCGGGCGCTCGGTACGCTCGACGACATCGGCCCGGTGCTCGCCGCCGCCGACCTCATGCTCGACACGTGGCCGATCAGCGGCGCGACCGCGCTGCTCGACGGGGCCGCCGCGGGCCTCACGACGGTGTCGCTCGGCGACCCGTCGCCCGACGCCGAGGGCTCGGTGCGGGTGCCGGACGGGATGCTCGGCGGCGCGGTCGTCGTCGAGGGGACCGTCGACGCGCTCGTCGACCGGACCGTCGCGCTGCTCGGCGACCCGGACGAGCGCGCCCGCCGTGGCGCGGCGCTGCGGCGGTACGTCGCCGACGTCCACGGACCCGACGGCTGGCTCGCGGCGATGGAGCGCGCGGTCGGGGTCGCCGTCGCCCACCGCGGGGCGGCGCGCCCGCCCGCCGCGTCGGCGGCCGACGACCGGGTCCGGGACGGCGAGGCGGTGATGCAGCTCGTCCACGACGACGTGGCGTTCACGCCGTACCACGCGTACCTCGCGGCGGTCCCGGCGCTCCCCGCCGCCGACCGTCCCGCGAACGAGGCCGAGCTGCGGGCCCGCGTCGACGCGATCCTCGCGGCCGGCGCGACCCCGGGCGCCCCGGACGCCGGCGCCACGTCGCCCCCGCGGCGGGCCGTCGCCGCCCCGCGGATCGACGCGGCGTCGATCGCCGGCCTGCTCGACACGGTGCGCGGCCACGTCGCCCGCGGCGACGTCGGCACCTGCGTCGTCGTCGTGCCCCCGGACGACGTCGACCGGGCGATCGCGCTGCTCGAGGCCGGCCTGGCCGCCGGCAGCGACGTCGACGTGGAGCTCGTGGCCGCGACCGACGTCGGCTCGGTGGCGCGCGAGGGCGACCTCGTCCTGACCGGCTGACCGGCCGGGACCGGACGCCACCCGGACCCGTGCGCACGGCGTGACGACGCGCCTCCCCCGCCCACCGGACCGACGTCGGACCCGCGTCTCGGTCCCGTTCCCGTTCCCGGCCGAAGGGCGCCGCCGCGTCCCGCTCAGGCGGGACGGCGGGCGACGACGCCGATGTTCGCGAGGAGCCGCGGGTCGAGCTCGTCCGACACGGTGAACATCGCCTCGAGCAGCGTCCGCGGGAAGTCGAGCATCATGCCGTTGGGCAGCGTCTTGAGGAACCAGCCGATCTCGCGCTCGCAGGCGAGTCCCGCCGCCTCGACGTCGGCGCGCAGGCCGTCCATCGCGTACACCCGACGGTGGCCGACGAGGTCGTCGCGGGGGGACAGCGAGTCGAGCCGCGGCTGCAGGCCCATCCGGACGGCCAGCCGGCGGTGCAGCGACTCGGCGTTCGGGACGACGACGACGGCGATCCCGCCCGGCCGCAACCAGTCGCGGATCCGACGCAGCACCGCGGTCGGGTCGTCGACGTGCTCGGCGACGTGGAGCGCGAGGACCGCGTCGAGCGGCCGCTCCGGCGTCCACGACTCGAACAGCCCCTCGTGGACGACGAGGCCGGGATGGGTCGTGCGGGCGCGGTCGGCGAGCAGCGGCGATCCCTCGAGGACCTCGACGGCGACGCCGCGCTGCAGGAGCCCGCGGACGGTGTGGCCCATCCCGTAGCCCATCTCGAGGACGCGGCCCGAGCCGGCGACCGCGTCGGCGAGCCGGTCGAGGCTCAGCTCCTGCTGCAGGTCCTCGATCCCCTGGTCCTCGACGTCGCCGGCGAGGTAGTAGCGCCGGGCGTACCCGTCGAGGGCGTCGGCGTCGAGGGCGGTCCCGGGGGTCGTCATGCGTGGCTCCTCTCGGCGGCGCGCAGGCCCTGCACCACCTGGTCGTTGAGGGTGTCGGCCACCGGCGACAGCGCCCCGGCGGCGAGCTCGACGTCGAGGCCGAGCGCGTCGAGCCGCTCGCGGGCGGCGGCGAACGCCGGCAGCAGGTCGGGCGACGGGACCGGGAACGACGGCCGGGCGGCGGCGAGCACCGGACGGAGCGCGCGCGCGGCGTCCTCGCCGACGAGCCGGGCGGCGCGCAGGCCCGCGACGGCGTCGGCGGCGACCCGCTCGGCGGGCACGTCGTGGCGCAGCTCGACGGTGAGCAGCGACCGGGCGGGATCGGCGGCCCGTCCCCCGCGCGACACGCGCAGCACCGGGTTGGCCGGGTCGAGGACGTGGACGAGGTCCGGGACGGCGGCGAGGTCCTCGGCGGGGCCGTCGAGCCACGACACGACGGTCCGCACCCGGGGTGGGTCGAGGTCGATCCCGGCGGCGGCCATGAGCGCCGTCGCCGAGCACGCGACGAGCGGCCGCCTGGCGACGACCCGCGGTCCGGCGTCGAACCGCATCGCCACCCGTCCGTCGTCGGTCGCGGTGATCTCGCGGAGCTCGCCGACCGCGTCGAGGCGGACCGTCGGGCGGGCGCGGAGCCGCTCGAGGAGCCGGTCGACGATCCCACCGCACCCGTCGGGCGCGACGGTGAGCAGCGGCCGCCGCGGACGGAACCCGACCGGCTCGCCGGCGAGCGCCTGGACGAGGGTCCGCGGGTGGAAGAGCGGCGCCCACGCCCGGCGGCGCAGCGTCGCGGCGACGGCGTCGGCGCCCCCGGCGAGGACCTTGTCGCAGAGCGCCGCGACGTAGCGGGCGTGGAAGGTCGGGCCGTGGTTGGCGACCGACGCGTCCGCGAGCGTCATCCGGCCCAGGCGGCGCGCGTGCCGGGCGGCGAGCACGCCGGCGTCGTCCCCGGCGCCCGCGAGCGCGGCGCGGGCCTCGTCGAGCATCCGCCGTCGCAGCGGGTCGGGCAGCACGGCGGCGATCCCGTCGAGGTCGACGGTGAAGAGGATGTCGGGCACGTCGCGGCCGTCGACGATCATCCGCGGGGGGCGGATCTCGCGCAGGGCGTCGTCGCCGACGAGGTCGCGCACCCAGCGGTCGACGGTCGCCGCCCAGCGGCGGTGGCCGCCGACGTCGGGCCGGTACTCCGTGAGCGGCGGCGGCGGGTCGGTCGGGTCGTCGAACTCGAGCTCGAGCAGCCGGACGCCGAGCTCCAGCACGTGCCCGTCGCGGCGGATCGCGGCGAACCCGCCGCCGACGCCGCGGGCCGGCAGGAGCAGCCGGACCGGCCGGTCGGTGGCGGCAATCGCGTCGGCCGCGACGAGCGCCGCGATCCCCCCGCCGACGACGACGCGCTCCCCGGACTCCGGCGTGCGCCGCCGTGCGGCGGGCGGTGGCGCCTGCTCCTGCTCGCGACGACGCACGGGCGACACGGCGGCGACGCCGTCGCCGGGCCGCAGCGGATGGACGATGTCGACGCGCACGGTCAGCGGCCCCCGTCGGTGGTCCGCGCGGCGGCGTCCCGGTCGCCGGCGGCGCCGAGGGTGAGGAGGACCATCGCGGCGTGGTCGGGCAGGTGCCGGCCCGCGGCGAGGAACCCGTCGAGGACCGCCGGGTCCAGGCGCTCCATGGCGGCGTTCGGCAGCGGCTTGACGACGATCCCCTCGCGGTGCAGCGGGACGAGCCCCGCGTCGGTGACGAGGTCGACGAGCGCCTCGATCGTCCACAGCCGCCGGGTGCCGTAGCGCTCGCCGCGGCCCGACACGGCGCAGAGGTCGTCGATGAGCCCCATCTCGAGCGCGACGAGCCGGTGGATCGACCGAGGGTTCTGCAGCGACAGGTGGAGCAGGCCGCCCGGCGCCAGGTGGTCGGCGACGATCCGGCGCAGGACGTCGCGGGGGTCGGCGAGCTCGTGGAGGACGTTGGCGAGCACGACGTGGTCGGCACGGCCGACGTCCATCAGCGGGGCGTCGAGATCGCCGCGGCGCCAGGTGACGCCCGGCAGGCCACGCTCGCGCGCGCGGTCGAGGTAGGCGTCGGAGCGGTCGACGGCGACGACCCGGCGGTCCTCCCCCACGAGCGCGCCCGTCATCGCGCCGGTCGCGCAGCCGAGCTCGACGACGCGCTCGCGCGGGCGCAGCCACGGCGCGATCCGGGCGGCGGTCGCCGCGGTGTAGTGGCGGTCGAAGTCGCGGTCGGGGTCGTAGTCGTCGGTGTAGTCCATCGGTCAGCCGATCGGTGGGGACCGCAGGACGAGGCGCGGGTGCGGGCGGGCGCCGATGCTCTGCTTGAAGCGGGCGAGGCCGGGGTCGACGGCGAGGGCCGCGCCGTCGGGCACGCTCGACACGCCGAGGTCGACGATCCGCACGCCGGCGGCGAGCGCCGCCTGCACGACGCGGAGCGCCAGGACGTTCATCGGCGACCGCGGCAGCTCGTGGAGGGCGTCGCCCCAGGCGACGACGTACCACGCACCCGGGGCGGCGGCGTAGACGAGCGCCGCCGCGCACGGCGCGCCGTCGTGGGCGAGGACGAACGTCCGCAGGACGCCGGGGAGCGCGGCGCGGGCCCGCAGCACGTAGTCGGCGTCGAGCGCGAGCCGGCGGCCGCGGGCGGCGCGGTTGGCGGCGAGCAGCGCGTGGGCGGCGCGCCAGTCCCGCTCGTCGTCGACGGCGCGGAACGTCCACGGCCCGTCGACGGTGTGGCGCAGCGCCCGGCGGGCCGGGGAGCGCAGCCCGGCGACGTACGCGTCGGCGTCGGCGACGTGCGTCAGGTCGACGACGTAGGCGAGGTCGGCACGCTCGACGGTGAACCCGCGGTTGAGGAGCGCGAACTGCGCCCCCGCCTCGTTGTCGCCGTACGGCGCCGGCCGGCCGCTGACGACGACGTCGCGGACCCCGTGGTCGCACGCCGCCGCGAGGACCCCGTCGACGGTCGACGCGATCCGCTCGGCCGTCTCGCGCGGGCGGGCGAGGTCGATCCCGCCGAACGGCGCGGAGTGGCCGCAGGTGAGCGTGCCATCGCGCACGACGCCGGTGAGCGACCCGACGGTGCGGCCGTCCTCGACGTGGTCGAGGACGAGGATCCGGTCGTCGCCGGTGACGTTGAGCCGGTGGAACGCCGTGCGGTTGAAGACGCACCGCCACGGCTCGTCGGCCGGTGGGGGCGCGTCGTCGGAGCGGACGGCGGAGGGCGCGGGCGTGGCACCGATCCGGGCGGCGACGGGAGCGACCTCCGCGGGCGCGACGGCGGGCCGGGCGGCGCGCGACGGCGGGACGAACGAGCGCACCGCGTCGATCACCCGGTCGGCCTGTGTCGCCGTCAGATGCGGTCCGATCGGCAGGCTCAGCAACGTCGCCGCGGCGGCCTCGGCGACGGGGAACGACCCGGCGCCCGACGGCGTCGACGCGTACGCGCCGGTGCGGTGCGGGACGACGGGGTAGTGGACGAGCGTGTCGACGCCGCGCGCGTCGAGGTGGGCGCGCAGCGCGTCGCGGTGCGGGTGGCGGACGGCGAAGAGGTGCCACGCCCCCACCGTGCCCGGATCGTCGGCGGGCGGCAGGACGAGGTCCGGCACGTCCCTGAGGCCCTCCCGGTAGCGCGCGGCGATCGCGGCGCGCCGGGCGTTCCACGCGTCGAGCAGCGGCAGGCGGGCGGCGAGGAACGCCGCCTGGAGCGGGTCGAGCCGGGAGTTGCCGGCGACCTCGTCGTGGCGGTACCGCTCGACCGACCCGTAGTTGCGCAGGCGACGGGCGCGGGCGGCGAGGTCGTCGTCATCGGTCGTCAGGGCGCCCCCGTCGCCGAACGCGCCGAGGTTCTTGCCCGGATAGAACGAGAACGCGCCGGCGTCGCCGAGCGCCCCGGACCGACGGTCGCCGTGGCGGGCGCCGTGCGCCTGGGCGGCGTCCTCGACGACCGCCAGCCCGTGCCGGGAGGCGAGGGCCGCCAGCGGGTCCGGGGCGACGGTCCGGCCGTAGAGGTGCACGGGGACGATCGCGGCGGTCCGCGGGCCGATCGCGGACGCGGCGGCGTCCGGGTCGAGGAGGAGGGTCGCCGGGTCGACGTCGGCCCCGACGGGGACGGCCCCGGTGCGGCTGACGGCGAGCCACGTGGCGACGAACGTGTGGGCGGGGACGACGACCTCGTCGCCGGGTCCGATGCCGCGGGCGCGCAGCGCGATCTCGAGCGCGTCCAGCCCGCTCCCCACCCCCACCGCGTGACGGACGCCGACGTGGGCGGCGAACGCGTCCTCGAACGCCTCGACCTCGGGCCCGAGGATCCACCGGCCCGACGCCATGACCCGTGCGTACGCGGCATCGACCGCCGGGCGCAGCTCGTCGTAGGCGGCCGCGAGGTCGAGGAACGGCACCCGGGAGCCGACGTCGCGATCCGGACCGTCGCCCGGCGCCGCGTCGCGACGCGACGGGCTCGGGACGGGTGGAGCACCGGGGTCCGGCCCGGTCGCCGGCGACGCGGACGTCGGCGCGACGGTGGCGGTGGACGTCATGCCGCGCGGTCGAGCGACACGACCGACGCGCCGGCCGGCTCCGGCTCCGCCTCGGCGCGGGCGGCCCGCCGGAACGCGTCGTAGTCGCGGTGGTAGTCGGCCTCGTCGTAGGGCATGGACGCGAGGACCATGCAGACGCTGCCCGACGAGAAGTTGTCGATCTCGCGCCACACCATCCGCGGCACGTACAGGCCGACGTAGCTGCGGTTGAGCGAGAACCGCTGGCGGATGTTGCCGTCGTCGAGGACGACGTCGAAGCTCCCCGACATCGCGACGAAGAGCTGCTCGAGCTCCTTGTGGGCGTGCCCGCCGCGCTCGGCGCCGCCCGGCACGTCGTACAGGTAGTAGACGCGGGCGATGTCGAAGCCGACGTGGTTGCCGCCCTCGATGAAGGTGAGGTTGCCGCGGGCGTCGTTGACGCGCGGCAGGGTGACGAGGTGGCAGTGGTCCAGGCTCATCGGCGCTCACCCCCGTCATCGACCGCCGGGGCCTGCGCTTGAGCGCACGACGGACGGGGTGGACGGGTGGGCCGTCGGCCGTGCCGGGCCGGCAGCGCGGCGACCGCCCGCGTCGTCAGCCCATCCGGATGTAGCCGATCGCCGCGCCCGGCGGGTGCTCGCGGTGCGCCACCGTGTTGGACGTGTTGCCCTCGATCGTCTGGATCCGGCCGTCGGGCGTCACGCCGGTGACGAGGCCGGTGTGCTGGTTGAGGACGATGATGTCGCCGACCTGCGGCACGACGCCGGGGCCGGCGGCGATCCCGCGACCGGCGCGCTGCGCCCACGACCACATCGCGTCGACCGACCCGAACCCCTGCCCGGTCTCGCCGAGCGGCGCGCCGGACTGCCGGGCCGCCCACGACACGAAGTACGCGCACCACGGCCCCGGTCCGGGGGCGCCCTCGACGGCCTGGCGGTAGACGGCGATCTGCGGGGAGTCGTTCGATCCCGGCGGCTGCTCCGACACGCCGAGCTGGGTCGTCGCGGCGGCGACCATCGCCTGCCCGGTGCCCGCGGCCGGCATCGCCGCGCCGAACGGCGTCGTGCCCTGGGCCCGGGCGAGCGTCTGCGCGAACCGGGCCGCGGTCGCCGCGTCACCGGTGGCCGACCCCGCCGTCGCGGTCGTGGTCGGGGTGGCGGCCGGCGCGACCGGTTGCGGTTGCGTCAGGGACCGGAGCTCGTTGACCCGGGCGATCGCCTCGGCGAGGCTCATGCCGGCGCCCCCTCGACCCCTACCCCGTGGCGGGACTCGAACCATTCGCGATCGCGCTCGGTCTGCTCCAGCACCCAGCGCCGCAACCGGGGGTCGCGACTGCCGACGGTGCGGCTCAGGCCGTGACGGATCCGTGACTCGCGCACGAGCCGGGGTGGCGTGCCGGCGGCGCGGAGCCGCAGGAGCAGGTCGGTGTCCTGGTACCAGACGCGGAGCTCGGGGCGCAGGAGCTCGCCGGGCTCGGCCGCGAACCGCTCGACCGCGTCGCGCGACAGCGCGAAGCACCACGCGGCGAAGTCGTCGCGCATCGGATGGTCGACGGTCCACGGGAAGACGACCGGGTCGCCGGCGTCGATCGCGGCACGTAGCGGCGGCCACCAGCCCGGCAGCGGCTCGACGTCGTCGTTGCAGATCACGACGTACCGTCCGCGCGCGGCGCGGACCCCGGCGTTGACGGGCGCGGTGAACCCCTGTGGGGGCGCGCCGTTGTCGACGACGACGATCTCGTACGGCGCGTCGGTCGTCGCCTGGATCGCGCGCACGCACGACCGGGCTCCCGCCCCGGCGGCGTCGAGCGTGGGGATGACGATCGTGACCTCGGGATCGACGCCGGGCGGGTGGCGGTCCAGGCCGCGGCCGGTGATCGTCGTCGCGGAGGCGCCGTCGCCGATCCCGTCGAGGAGCGTGTCGGGCACGACGACCGGGTCCTCGAGCAGCACGAGCCGTCGCCCGCGCGCCGCGGCGACGCCGTCGACCCACGCCGCCCGCGGACCGCCGCGCTCGGTGCGTCGCACCACGGTGACGTCGCCCTCCAGCCGGGCGAGGAGCGCGTCGAGGCCGGTCGAGGCGTCGTCGACGACAACGACCTCGTGGGCCGGGTCGTCGGGGAGCGCCGCCAGCGACGTGAGGCACGCCAGGGTCGCGTCGGGGTCGCCGGTGAGCGGCAGGACGATGGTGACCGCGACGGTCACCGGATCTCCTCCAGCGCGCATCCGGCGAGGGCCTCGGCGTCGGCGGCGAACCGGGCGGCGTCCTCGTCCAGCCCGTGCTCGGCGGCGACGAGCGCCAGGCCGCGCAGCGCGCGCGCATCCGGTCCGTCGCGGTCGACGACGCGCATCCACTCCTCGGCGGCGGACGCGAGGAACCCCCGGCGGAGGTAGAGCGCGGCCAGCCGCTCGCGGCGCTCCCGCCACGGCAGGCCGATCCGCTCGAACGCGGCGGCGAGCGCCTCGAACGCCGCGAACCGCTCCAGGCGCAGCAGCGCGTTGAGCATCGTGAGGGCCACGTCCTCGGCCCGCGGGTCGAGCCGCACGTCCCGCCCGGTCCACGCGGCCAGCAGCGCGTGCTCGTCGGCGGGCAGCACGCCGGCGGCCCGGTCGAGGATCGCCGCGGGGTCGGCCCCGCTCGCGATCGTCGCGAACGCGGCGTGCCGGACGCCCGCCGGCTCGTGCTCCGACGACGGCGCGACGCCGGCCGCGACCTCGGCCGCCTCCTCCAGCCGGCCCTGGTACAGCAGGCACTCCGCGAGGGTGACCCGGGTGACGTCGGAGCCGCCGCGGTCCGCCAGGACGCCGCGGAGCGTCTCCTCGGCCTCGGCGGTCGCGCCGGTCTGGTGGAGCACCATGCCGAGGAGGTACCGGGCGTTGGGCGAGCGGTCGGGGACGAGCGCCAGCACGCGGTCGCGCGTCGTCGCGCCGTCGACCCCGGCGGCGCGCAGGGCGCGCGCCAGCGACTCGACGGTCCGCAGGTGCTGGGGGTGCGTCGCGAGCGACCGCTCGAGCATCGCGACGGCCTCGTCGTGCTCCCCGCGATCGGACCGCACGCCGGCGAGCGCGCGGGTGGCGAGGTAGGACCCCGCGCCGGCCGTCGCGCCGTAGCCCCCGGGGGCGTCCCCCATCCGCAGGCACGTCTCGAACCGCTCCTCCGCGACGTCGAGGTCGCCGCGCACGCGGGCGATCTGCCCCTGGAGGAGCACGACGTCGGTGAACGCCGGGTACCGCGCGAGGACGTCGTCGGCGAGCTCCAGGGCCTCGTCCGGCGCCCCGGTGAGCCGCAGGCTGTCGACGAGGTGCAGCGCCAGGAGCGGGACGAACCCCAGGGTGGACTTGGCCGGGTCGTCGCGGACGCCCGCCCATGCCCGTCGCAGGTGCGGGAGCGCGCCGACGTGGTCGCCGTCGGCGCAGTGCTCCATGCCGAGGTTGAACCGCACGAACGGGCCGTCGTCGCCCTCGGCGAGCTGCTGCTCGATGAGCTCGCGGTTGCGGCTGCGCTTGTCCTTGGCCGCCCGGACCTCGCCGAGGTAGCCGAAGTGCTCGAACCGCACGTCGGCGACCTCGAACCGGTCGTCCGACAGCTCCGTCAGGCCCTGGATCTGCTCGTGGAGCCGGCCCGCGAACCGACGGCCGGGTCGGTTGCGGAAGAGCCGCAGCGACTCGTGGGCCATCGCGGTGCCGTCGCCCTCGTCCCCGGTGTGGCTCATCCCCGACAGGTACATCGCCTCGCGCCAGGTGCGCCCGGTGAGGGCGCGCAGCCGGGCCGCGTGCCCGTCGTGCAGGACCTCGTCGGCGTCGAGGTAGAGCAACCAGTCGCCGGTGGCGGCGTCGAAGCTCACGTTGCGGGCGGCGGAGAAGTCGTCGCACCAGGTGAAGTGCAGCACGCGCGCCCCGTACGACTCGGCGATCTCGACGGTACGGTCGGTCGATCCGGTGTCGACGATGACGATCTCGTCGACGCCGTCGCGCACCGCCGCGAGGCACCGTCCGAGCATCGCCTCCTCGTCCCGCACGATCATGCAGAGCGACATCGTCAGGCCCTCGGCCGGGCGGGCGCGACCGGCGACGCGCCGGGCGCGGGGCTCCAGCGCACGCAGCTCGCGTGCGACCGCGGGCGGCAGCGGGGGCCGGCCACCGGCCGCGCGTCGACGCCGCCGGATCTCGGCCCGGTTGCGCTCGAGCCACGGCAGCGTCGGGTCGAGCCGCTCGGCGCCGGCGAACAGCGCGTCGGCGGTCCGCAGCGCGCCGAGCTCGTAGAGCGCGACGCCGGCGTGGTTCAGCAGCAGCGGCTCTCGCGGCTCGTCCTCCAGGGCGGCGATCAGCGCTCCGGCTAGCGTCACGAGTCGCACCGCGAGCGCGCGGACGTCGCCGTCGTCGACGGCGAGCAGCTCGCCGGTGAGCCGGAGCCGGGCGCGGTGGCGACGCTGCGGATCGGCGTCGGCCTCGGCGGCGCGCCACGCGGTGCGCCACGCCTCGAGCGACGGGACGGCCGGCTCCGCGGTCGGGGCCGGGTCGGGGATCGGGTCGCCGTCGCCCGGGGTCGGTGCCGTGGGCTCGGCGGACAGACGGAGCGCCATGTCCCGATAGTCGGCCGCCGCGGCGTGGCCTTGAGTCGCGGTGGACGCGGGTCGGACGGACGCCGACGCCCCCGGGCGCGGTGCGTCCGGGGGCGTCGTGCCCCACCACGGGGGTGGTGGCCGCCGGCCACCACCCGCATGCCGCTCCTGCGCTAGCGCAGGAGCGAGAGGACCCCCTGCGAGGCCTGGTTGGCCTGCGCGAGGATCGCGGTGCCGGCCTGCTGCAGCACCTGGTTCTTCGTGAACGAGACCATCTCCGACGCCATGTCCACGTCGCGGATCCGCGACTCCGACGCCGACAGGTTCTCCTGGTACACCGACAGATGGTTGAGCGTGTGCTCCAACCGGTTCTGCACCGCGCCGAAGTTGGCGCGGGCCGTCGACACGTTGTTGATCGCGGTGTCGATCGCCTCGAGCCTGGTGGCCGTGGCGAGCGTGCCGAGGTCGGTCACGCCGCTGACCGACGCGAGCGTCGTCGCGAGGTTGATGGCGTTGACGACGGTCGTCTCGCCGTCGTTCGCGCCGACCTGGAACGTGATCGCGTTGGTGTTGTCGAGGAGCTTCGTGCCGTTGAACTCGGCACGGGATCCGATGGCGCCGAGCTCGGTCGTGAGCTGGGTGACCTCGGCGTTGATCGCCGACTGGTTCGTCGAGTTGAGCGTGCCGTTGTTGTACTGCACCGCGAGCGTGCGAACGCGCTGCAGGATCGCATGGACCTCCGTGAGCTGGCCCTCTGCGGTCTGCACGAGGGAGATGCCGTCTTGGGCGTTGCGCCGCGCCTGCTCCAGCCCGCCGATCTGGCCACGGAGCTTCTCGCTGATCGCCAGCCCCGCCGCGTCGTCCGCCGCGCGGTTGATCCGCAGGCCCGACGACAGCCGCTCCATCGACTTCGCCAGCGTCGACGACGTGTTGGACAGGTTGCGATGCGCGTTGAACGCCTCGACGTTGGTGTTGATGCGCAGAGACATAGTCGATCTCCTTGATCGGCCGTGATTGATG
>JALNWQ010000025.1 GCA_023230855.1 Solirubrobacteraceae bacterium | reverse complement strand
TCCTCGCCGCCGGGGTCAAGGCCGACCAACTCGCGACCTGGGCCGCCACCACCCGTGACCCCGACGGCGTCGAGGTGACGTGCGTCGACACCGGCCTGGACACCGAGACCGGGGGTCGCGTGCACCGCCTGCGCGACCACCTCGCCGGGGAGCCGTTCCACCTGACGTACGCCGACGGGCTGGCCGACGTCGACCTCGCCGCGCTCGAGGCCGTCCACCGCGACGCCGGGGCCACCGCGACGATCACCGTCGTCCGGCCGGAGCTGCCGTTCGGGATGGTCGACGTCACCGACGGCGGGGCGGTCGTCGGGTTCCGCGAGAAGCCCCGGTCGACCCAGTGGGTCAACGGCGGGTTCATGCGGATGGAGCCCGAGGCGCTCGACGTCCTCGACGACGACGTCGTGCTCGAGCAGGAGCCGCTGCGCGCCCTCGCCGCGGCGGGACGGCTCATGGCGCACCGCCACGAGGGGTTCTGGGCCTGCATGGACACGTACAAGGACGCACGGCGCCTCAACGAGCTGTGGGACTCCGGCGCCGCGCCGTGGGTCGGGGCGCCGGTGCCGTGAGGGACGACGCCCTCCGTCGGCTGACGGACCTGCCGTCCGGGCACCGGGTCCTCGACGTCGGTGGCTGGGCCGCGCCGCTCGCCCGGGCCGACGCGGTCATCGACTTGCTGCCCTACGACACCCGCGGCCTCTACGGCCACGCCGATCCGGACCGCGAGCGGTTCACCGCCGCCGACTGGGCGCAGGCCGACATCTGTGGCCCCGATCCGTGGCCGTTCCCCGACGGCGCGTTCGACGTCGCGGTCTGCTCGCACACGCTCGAGGACGTGCGCGATCCGGTGTTCGTCTGCCGCGAGCTCTCGCGCGTGGCCCGCGGCGGGTACGTCGAGGTGCCCGCGCCGGTCGAGGAGCTCACCGCCGGGGTGCAGGGCCCGTGGACCGGGTGGTCGCACCACCGCTGGATCAGCGAGCGCGAGACCGTCGACGGGCGCGACGGGCTTGTCTTCACCCACAAGCCGCACCTGCTGGCGGCCGGTGGGCGGCACCTGCCGCCCGGGTCGCACCTGCGCGTCCCGGAGGAGCGGCGCGTCCTCGCCTGGTGGTGGGACGGTGCGCTGCCCGCCCGCGAGCAGGTCCACGTCGACGCCGACGGGTTCGACCGCTGGCTCGACGGGATCCTGACGCGCGCGGCCGCCGAGGCGGGCGTGACGGTCGCGTCCGACCCGGTCGGCGTGACCGCCGGGGCCGGCGCCGGGGGCGCGGGCCGCGCGGCGGCCGGCCGGGTCGTCCGGGCCGCCCGACGCCGGGCCCGGGTCTGGAAGGATGCCCGCCGATGACGGTCTTCGGACAGGCGATGGCGGGACGCTCGGTGCTGGTCACCGGGGCGTACGGGATGCTCGGCGGCTGGCTCGTCCGGGCGCTCCTGGACCGCGGCGCCCGGGTGACGGTGCTGCGCCGCGACGAGGTGCCGGCGTCGCTGCTGCGCCTCGACGGGCTCGAGGACCGCTGCACCGTCGTGCGCGGCGACCTCGTCGCCGACGGCGTCGTCGAGCGGATCATCGGCGAGCACGAGTGCGACACCGTCTACCACCTGGCGGCGCAGACGATCGTCGGCACCGCCAACCGCTCGCCGGCCTCGACGTTCGAGACGAACGTCAAGGGCACGTGGATGCTCATGGAGGCGTGTCGGCTGCAGGGGGTGCGGCGGGTCGTCGTCGCCGCGTCCGACAAGGCGTACGGCCCGCACGACACGCTGCCCTACCGCGAGGACATGGCGCTGCAGCCGCGGTTCCCGTACGACGTGTCGAAGGCGTGCACCGACCTCATCGCCCGCTCGTACTGGCACACCTACGGGGTGCCGGTCGCGGTCACGCGACTGGCCAACATCTACGGCGGCGGCGATCTCAACCCGTCCCGCCTCGTGCCCGAGGCGATCGCGTCGGTGCTGCGCGACCGGGCCCCGGTCATCCGCTCCGACGGGTCGCCGGAGCGGGACTTCCTCTACGTCGAGGACGCCGTCGACGCGTACCTGGCGCTCACCGACGCGCTCGACGCCGACGAGGGCCGACCGACCCCGAGCGCCCGCGGCGAGGCGTTCAACGCCGGCGGCGACGCCCCGCACGCGGTCCTCGACGTCGTCCGGGCGGTGTGCCGGGCGGCCGGGGTGGAGCGCGAGCCCGACGTCCGCGGCGCCGGGACCCCCGCCGGCGAGATCGACCGGCAGTACGTCGACTCCACGCGACTGCGCACCCTCACCGGCTGGCGGCCGCGGGTCGGGCTCGACGAGGGCCTCGACCGGGCGATCGCCTGGTACCGCGAGCACCCCGACGCCATCGCGGCCTGATGGCCGCGCCGGTCGGGACCCCCGCGGTCACGGTCGTCATCGCCACGGCCGGCGTCCGCACCGAGCTGCTGTGGGCGCTCGACGCGCTCCACGACCAGCGGCTCGCGCCCGGGGAGCGGATGGAGGTCGTCGTCGTCCACGACGACGCGGCCGGGATCGTGCTCGACGCGGCGGCCGACCATCCGCTGATGACGTCCGGACCGGGTCGCCTGGTCCGCGAGCCGGGACGTCACGGCGCGGCCCGCAAGCGCAACGTCGGCTGGCGGGCCGGATCGGCGCCGCTCGTGGCGTTCACCGACGACGACTGCCGGCCCCGGCCCGACTGGGTCGCGTCGCTGCTCGCCGAGCACCGTCGTCGGCCCGACGCGCTGCTGCAGGGCGGGGCCGCGATCGACCCGGACCAGCTCGACGTGGCGCTGCACGCCCCGTGGACCCGCGTCCAGTCGTTCGTGCCACCGACCCCGTGGGCCGAGCTCTGCTCGCTCGCGCTGCCCCGCGACCTGCTCGAGCGGCTCGACGGGCTCGACGAGACGTACCGGCGCGTGGGGGAGGACACCGACCTGGCGTGGCGGGCCCGCGAGGCCGGCGCGCCGTGGATCGCGGTCCCCGACGCCGTCGTCGACCACGCGGTCGAGGCGCCGGGCCTGCGCGGCGCCCTCGCGACCCGGTCGCGGTTCGCCGAGACGGTGCGGCTCGTCGGCCGCCACCCGGGCCTGCGCCGGCACCTGCCGCTGCGGACGTTCTGGTCGCCCGCGCACGCGTGGCTCGGTCCGGCGCTCGTCGGGACCGCCTGGGCGGTGGGCCGTCGCGATCCACTGCCGGCGCTGCTCGCCGCGCCGTACGTCGCCTACCACGGGGTCCGCTACGGACGGACGCCGCGCGGCGTCGCCCGGGCGCTCCTCGAGATCCCGGGGCACGTCCTCGTCGACGGGGCGCGCTCGGCGGCGTTCGCCGCGGCGTCGTGGCGGGAGCGACGGGTGCTGCTGTGACCGGCCCCGCGTCGTGGCGGCCGACGCTGCTGCATCCGACGTTCTGGCCCGAGGTGCGCCGGGGCAGCGAGCGGGCGATCCGGCTGCTCGCCGACGGGCTGCTCGCCGACGGGCACCGGCCCAGGCTCGTCTGCGGCCACCCCGGCCGCACGGTCCGGCGCGACGTCGAGGACGGCCTGGCCGTCGTGCGCTGGCCCCGTCCCCGCCCGGTGACCGCCTACCAGTGGCGCACGCGCCTCGATCCGCTGGCCGCCCACCTGCCGCTCGCCGCGCTCGGCCTCCTCGCCGACCCCGGCGACGTCCTGCACGCCTTCTACCCGACCGACGCGCTGGCGGCGGCACGGGTCGCCCGGCTCCGTGCGCGCACCGGCCGACCGCCCGCGGTCGTCCACAGCGTCATGGGCCCGCCCGACCGGGCCTGGGCGGTCGCGCTGCGCGGGCGACGCGAGGGGATCGTCGACGTCGCCCGGGGCGGGGCGACGGTGACGACGCTCAGCCGGTTCGCCGCCGACCGGCTGTGGCGGACGTTCGCGGTGCGCAGCGTCATCGTGCCGCCCCCGGTCGACCTGGACGCGTTCACGCCGGGCGACGACGACGGCCGCCACGACGACCCGACGCTCCTGTTCGCGTCCGACCCCGACGCCCCCGCCAAGCGCGTCGGGTTGCTGCTCGACGCGCTCGCGCTCCTGCGCCGTCGCCGCCCGGACCTGCGGCTCGTGCTCCAACGACCGCGGTCCGACGCCGACCGGGCGGCGCTCGACCGGGTCCCGGGGGTCCGCACCGTCGACCTCGACGACCGCACGGCCCTGCGCGACGCGTACCGCCGGGCCTGGGTGACGGTCCTCCCGTCCGAGAACGAGGCGTTCGGGCTCGTCGTCGCCGAGAGCCTGGCCTGCGGCACGCCGGCGGTCGCGTTCGCGGGCGAGGGCCCGGCCGAGGTCGTCACCGGCCCGGACGTCGGCCGGATCGCGCCGACCCCCGACCCCGACGCCCTGGCCCGGGCGATCGACGACGCCCTGGAGTCGGCGACCGACCCGGCCACGCGCGACCGCTGCCGCGCCGCCGTCGGCCACCTGGGCGTCGCCGACCACGCCCGTCGCGTCGTCGACCTGTACGCCGCCGCGCTCGGTCGCTGACGGGCCGCGCGCCCCGGCGGCGCGCCGCATGGTGGTTTCCGACCATCGGCCACGCCCGGCGTCGTCGGCCGGTCGGGGCGTCCCGCGGACGTGGCGGACGGTACGCTCACCCGCATGGCAGGGCACAGCAAGTGGGCGGGGATCAAGCACAAGAAGGCGATCGTCGACGCCAAGCGGGGCAAGCTCTTCACGAAGCTCGGCCGCCACATCACCGTCGCGGCCAAGGAGGGCGGGGGCGACGTCACCGGCAACCCGGCGCTCGCCCTGGCCGTCCAGAAGGCCAAGGACGCGTCGATGCCCAAGGACAACATCCAGCGGGCGATCGACAAGGGGACCGGCGCGGGAGCCGACGCCGCCAACTACGAGAACGTCATGTACGAGGGCTACGGCCCCGGCGGCGTCGCGCTCCTCGTCGAGGCGCTGACCGACAATCGCAACCGGACCGGGTCCGAGGTGCGCCACACGTTCAGCAAGTACGGCGGCAGCCTCGGCGAGCCCGGATCGGTCGCCTACCTCTTCGACAAGAAGGGCGTCGTCGTCGTCGACGGCGACAAGCACGGCGAGGACGACCTCATGGTCGCCGTCGACGCCGGGGCGGAGGACATCCAGGAGGAGGACGGCACGTTCGAGGTGCTCGCCGACCCGTCCGACCTCACCGCGGTCCGCGAGGCGCTCGACGCCGCCGGCGTCGCCTACGAGCGGGCCGAGATCGTCTACCGCCCCCAGGTCCGCACCCCGGTCGACGAGGAGACGGCCGAGAAGCTCGCCAAGCTCCTCGACACGCTCGACGACAACGACGACGTAGGCGACGTGCACGCGAACTTCGACGTCGACGACGACGTCCTCGAGCGCGTGTTCGGGTGACCGAGTCGGCCGGTCGCGAGACGCACCCCGCGGCCGACCTCCGGGTCCTCGCCCTCACCAACCTCTACCCGCCGCACCACCTCGGCGGCTACGAGGTCGTCCACCACGGCGCCGACCGGTGGCTGCGCGCCCACGGGGCGACGGTCCGGGTGCTGACGACCGACCACCGCGAGGACGGCGTCGACGACGAGGCCGTCCACCGGGAGGAGGGCGACGTCCACCGCGACCTGCGCTGGTACTGGCACGACCACGAGTTCCCGCGTCGCACCGTCCGCGAGCGGCTCGCGCTGGAGCGCCACAACCACCGAGTGCTGCGTCGTCACCTCGACGCGTTCCGCCCCGACGTCGCGGTGCTGTGGGCGATGGGCGGCATGAGCCTGTCGCTCGTCGGGGCGCTCGAGCGGACGCGGGTGCCGGTCGTGTCGGTCGTGCACGACCTCTGGCCGGCCTACGGTCCCCTGGTCGACGGGTTCGCGCGCCCGCTGGCCCGGCTCGGGCCGCTCGCCGGGCCGCTCTCTCGCGCGCTCGGCTCCGACCGCCCGCGCGGCCCGCGCGGGACGGTGCTGCTCAACTCCCGCTCGCTCGCGGACGAGCTGCGCGGGGCCGGCGCGCTGCCCGACGCCTGGTCGGTCGTGCCGCCGGGCGTGCGGGTGCCCGACGCGGTCCCGGATCGCGAACCGTGGCGGGGACGGCTGCTCGTCCTGGGCCGGCTCGATCCGCGCAAGGGCGTCGACGTGGCGATCGACGCGCTGCGGAGCGCCCCGGCGGGGACCGGACTCACCGTCGCCGGGGGCGGCGACGGGCGCGAGGACGCGGCGCTGCGCGAGCGGGCGTCCCGGGCCGGGCTCGGCGACCGGGTGCGGTTCGTCGGGGCGGTCGACCGGGATCGCGTCCCCGCGCTGCTCGCCGACCACGACGCGCTCGTCTTCCCGGTGCGCTGGGCGGAGCCGTTCGGCCTGGTGCCGCTCGAGGCGATGGCCCATGCGGTCCCGGTGATCGCCACGGCCACCGGTGGGCAGGCCGAGTACCTGCGGGACGGCGTCAACGCGCTCGTCGTCCCGGCCGACGACCCGGTCGCCGTCGCCGCCGCCGTCGGTCGGATCGCGGCGGACGGAGCGCTGCGCGGCCGGCTCGTCGCCGGGGGCAGGGCGACCGCCCACGCCTACGACGAGGACGTCTTCCACGCACGGATCGCCGCCGCGATCGCGACGACGGTCGGCGAGGCCGCTGCCGCGCGTCGCTGACGGTCGCGCGCCACCGGCCCGCGGGGCGCCGCCCCGTGCAAACGTGCGTTCGCGTGCAGGCGTCCGGTCGACCCCGCAGAATGGAGGTGTGGTGATCGTCTTGGGCATCGACCCCGGCCTGGCCAACACGGGATTCGGCGTCGTCCGGCGCGACGGCGCGACGCTCGCCGCCCTCGACGGCGGCGCGGTCCACACGGCGGCGGGCGATCCCGCCCCGATCCGGCTGGAGCGCATCCACGACACCGTCTCGCAGCTGCTGGCGCACTACCGGCCCGACGCCGTCGCGCTCGAGGCCCTCTACTTCGGGCGCAACGTCAGCAGCGCGGTCGCGGTCGGCCAGGCCCGGGGCGTGGTCCTGCTCGCCGCCGCCCAGGCCGCCGTGCCCACCGTCGACTACACCCCCCAGCAGATCAAGTCCGCCGTCTGCGGACGCGGTGGGGCGGACAAGGCCCAGATCCAGCGGATGGTCCAGGCGCTACTGCGGCTCGACGCGCTGCCGACCCCCGACCATGCCGCCGACGCGCTGGCCGCCGCCATCTGCCACGCGAACCACGCCCCGCTCCGGGCCGCGATCCCCGCATGATCGTCCTCCTGCGCGGCACCGTCCACGAGCGTCGCGCCGACGGCGTCGTCCTGCTCACCCCCGGAGGGGTCGGCTACCTCCTCGGGTGCTCCGGCACGACGCTCCAGGCGCTGCCCGCCGTGGGCGACGACGCCGAGCTGCTCTGCCACATGGTCGTGCGCGAGGACGCCCAGACGCTCTACGGGTTCGCGTCGGAGGAGGAGCGCGACCTCTTCCACCTGCTGCTCGGGGTCCAGGCGGTCGGGCCGAAGATGGCGCTGGCGGTCCTGTCCGGCGGCACGCCGCACGAGATCACCCGTGGCATCGCCGGCGGCGACGTCAAGTTCCTCCAGCGCGCCCCCGGGATCGGCAAGCGCCTGGCCGAGCGGATCGTCAGCGAGCTGCAGGAGAAGCTCGGCGGCCACGCGCTGACCCACGGCGGTGGCCCGGTGCCGGCCCCGGGCGGGCAGCAGGCCGGGATGGTGGGGATCGTCGACGAGGCGCGCGGTGGCCTGCTCGGCCTCGGGTTCGGGTCGGACGAGGTCGAGCGCCTGCTCGCGATCGCCGAGGGCGACACCGCCGCCGCCCTCATCGCCGACGCCCTGCGGAGGTCCCGGGCATGAGGGACGTCCCGGACCGGACCGACGCGGACGACGAGCCGGACGCGGACGACGAGCGTCACACGCGCCCGCAGGACGGCTCGGCGGGGAGCGCCGACCCCGACGCCGGCCAGGCGCCGCCGTGGGGCGGCGGGATCCGCACGCCCGGGGCCGTGCCGCCGGACGCGAATCCCGGACCGGGCCGGGGCGGGAGGGGCGGACCGCCGTCCGAGCCCGACGCCCGACTGCCCGATCCCACGCCGCAGGGCGGCGACGACGACCCCGCGCTCCGGCCGCGCAGCCTCGGCGAGTTCGTCGGGCAGGCCCACCTACGGGCCCAGCTCGAGATCGCCGTCGACGCGGCGCTGCGGCGCGGCGAGGCGCTCGACCACGTGCTGCTGGCCGGCCCGCCCGGCCTGGGCAAGACGACCCTCGCCCGGATCGTCGCCGAGGAGATGGGCGCGCCGTTCGTCTCCACGGCCGCTCCCGCGCTCGAGCACAAGGGCGACGTGGCCGCCCTCCTCACGGCCCTGCAACCGGGCAGCGTGTTCTTCGTCGACGAGCTGCACCGCCTGCCCCGCGCGCTCGAGGAGACCCTGTACCCGGCGATGGAGGACCGGCAGCTGTCGATCCCGACCGGCACCGGCCCCGGCGCGAGCATCGCCACGATCCCGCTGCCGCCGTTCACGCTCGTCGGCGCCACCACCCGCGCCGGCCTGCTCACGCGCCCGCTCCGCGACCGGTTCGGCCTGCAGTACCGGCTGGAGCCCTACGAGCGGGCCGAGCTGCGACGGATCGTGCGCCGGTCGGCGTCGCTGCTCGCGATCGAGCTCCACGACGGGGCGGCCGACCTCATCGCCGCCCGCTCGCGCGGCACCCCGCGGGTCGCCAACCGCCTGCTCCGCCGCGTACGCGACTTCGCCGAGGTCCGGGCGACCGGTCCGGCGACGTTGGAGCACGCCGAGGAGGCCCTCGGCCTGCTCGGCGTCGACGCCCTCGGCCTGGACCGCCTGGACCGCGAGATCCTCACCGCGATCTGCACCATGTTCGCCGGCGGTCCGGTGGGCCTGTCGACGCTGTCGGCGGCGGTAGGCGAGGAGGCTGACACGATCGAGGACGTGTACGAGCCCTACCTGCTGCAGCAGGGCCTGCTCCAGCGCACGCAGCGCGGCCGGGTCGCGACCGAGCGGGCCTACCGGCACCTCGGGGTCGATCCCCCGCGCGGCTGAGCGCGCCCGCGCCACGAGCGGCGACGCGTACGTGACGCCGGGCGCCCGGACCGACGGGTACCCTCCGCCCTCGCGCCATGACCGATCGTCGCCGCAACGTCTTCGTCCTCCTCTTCGTCCTCGCGATGGTGATCGCGTCGGGCGTCGTCGTCGCCACCAAGGAGACGAAGCTCGGCCTCGACCTCCGCGGAGGCGTGCAGCTCATCTACCAGGCCACGCCGGCCAAGGGCCAGGAGCTGTCGCAGGACGCGATCCAGCGCACGATCGACGTCATGCAGGAGCGGGTCAACGGCCTCGGCGTGACCGAGGCCGAGATCCAGCAATCCGGCTCCGACCAGATCGACGTCTCGCTGCCCGCCCAGGACGACCCGGAGGAGGCGGAGCGCTCGGTCGGCACGACGGCGCAGATGGCCTTCTACGACTGGGAGGCGAGCATCGTCGGCGACGAGGGCGTCGTCGACCCGTCGGACCCGCAGATCACCGGCACCGGCGTCGATCCCAACATCACCGGGCTCGCCGGCGAGCGTGGCTCGCCCCTCGCGTTGTCGCAGTACGACGCGATCATGCGGGTGAAGAACCTCAAGCCCAAGCCGCACCCGAACTCGATCGGCGAGCAGTTCTACGTCGTCGACGACCGCGCGAAGAAGGTCGTCGTCGACCCGAAGTCCGACACGACGCTGGGCCCGTACCTCACCGAGGAGGCCCTGCGCGAGAGTCGCGGCTACCGCAACCTCTACGGCGAGGGCGGCGAGCCGAAGAAGGGCCAGCGGATCGTCAACACCCCGGACGGCTACCGCGTCGTCCAGGCCGCCGACGGCACGAACGAGGCGGGCGAGATCATCCCCGCCGGCGACAAGTGGTTCGCCATCGTCGACGACCCCAAGCTCCTCGGCCGGCACATCAAGGACCCGGCGCAGAGCTACGACCAGGGCTTCGGCGGCGGCAAGCCCAACGTCGTCTTCGACTTCACCGACGAGGGACGCAAGATCTGGCGGGACGTCACCCGCGAGATCGTCCGGCGCGGGTCGGAGAACTGCGTGCCCCAGGTCGGCGAGTCGCGCGCCAACCAGGTCGCCCGCTGCGCCAACCACTTCGCCGTCGTGCTGGACAACCAGCTCATCACGACGCCGTACATCGACTTCGTCCAGAACCCCACCGGCATCGGCGGGTCCGGCGGATCGCAGATCTCCGGCTCGTTCACCGTCAAGTCGGCCCAGTCGCTCGCCCGACTCCTGCAGGCCGGCTCGCTGCCGCTGACGCTCGAGCTCATCGCCCAGCAGCAGGTGTCCGCGACGCTCGGCCAGGAGGCGCTCGACCAGGGCCTCATCGCGGGCATCGCCGGCTTCGCGGTCGTCGCGCTCTTCCTGCTCGTCTTCTACCGCGTCCTCGGCCTCATCGCCGTCACCGGCCTGGCCGTCTACACGCTGTTCTTCCTGGCGCTCGTCAAGCTCGTCCCGATCGTCCTGACGCTGCCCGGCATCGCCGGGCTCATCCTCACGATCGCGGTGGCGGCCGACGCCAACGTCGTCATCTTCGAGCGCGTCAAGGACGAGCTCCAGGCGGGAAGATCGCCACAGAGAGCGATCCGCGACGGGTACCGCAAGGGCCTGTCGGCGATCATCGACGGCAACGCGATCACGTTCCTCGTCGCGTTCATCCTCTTCCTCATCGCCACGGCCGGCGTCAAGGGCTTCGCGCTCAACCTCGGCGTCGGCGTCGTCATCTCGATGGTCACCGCCGTCGTGCTGACCCAGGCGGTGCTCGGCGTCGCGGCGCAGTCCTCGACGCTCATCCTGCACCCCGCCGCGCTCGGCGCCCGCAAGCGCAACCCGATCTGGCACCGGTTCGACTTCGTCGGAGCGTCCAAGTGGTTCTTCGCGGCGTCCGGCGTCATCCTCCTCATCGGCGCCGTCGGCATCGGCGCCAAGGGCCTGAACTTCGGCATCGACTTCGAGTCCGGCACGAAGATCACCGCGGTCGCCAAGCAGGGCACGACCGTCGACGACGTCCGCAACGCGCTGCGGACCGTCGGCGAGGGCGACGCGAAGATCCAGCAGGTCACCGCGTCCGGTCCCGGCGCCGAGTCGTCGGACCGGCCCACCTTCCAGATCCAGACGGAGGCGCTGACCGAGGAGGCCAAGCGCAAGGGGGTGACCGACCAGCTCGCGGCGCTCGGCGTCAACCCACGGGCGGACCTCGACTTCAACACCGTCGGACCGACGTTCGGGCAGACCGTCGCGAGGCTCGCGGTCATCGCGATCATCGCGTCGTTCACGATCATCGCGTTCGTCATCTGGGCACGGTTCAGCCTGAACTTCACCGTCCCGATCCTCATCGCCGTCACCCACGACCTCCTCATCACCGCGGGCATCTACGCGTTGACCGGTGCCGAGGTCACCGCGTCCACCGTGGCGGCCCTGCTGACGATCATCGGCTATTCGCTCTACGACACGATCATCGTGTTCGACCGCATCCGGGAGAACATGAAACGGCTGCCATCGGCGACGTTCAGCCAGATCGTCAACCGCTCGATGAGCGAGGTCCTCGGCCGGTCGCTGGTGACGTCGTTCTCGACGGGCCTGCCGACCCTCGCCCTGTACCTCTTCGGTGGCGACACGCTGAAGGACTTCGCGCTCGCGATGCTCATCGGCACGATCTCCGGCGCGTACTCGTCGGTGTTCATCGCCTCCCCGGTGCTCGCGGCCGCGGTCGAGCGCTCCCCGGCGATGCGGCTGCGCCACCGCCGGGCGCTCGAGGCCGGTGACGGCTACATCCCGCCGTACCCGGGGGGCGAGGCCCTCGAGGACGAGCCGCGCAAGCGCAAGCGCCGCACGCTCGGCGGCGACGGCCCGACGCCCGGTCAGGCGGTCGGCGCGGACGACTTCAAGCAGATGGTCGACGAGCTCGGCCTCGAGGAGAGCCCGGCGGCGGCCAAGACCAAGCCGGCGCGCACGAAGGCCAGGCGGTCCCAGGCCGCGGCGAAGCCGGAGCCGGCGTCCGACCCGGACGCGGGGACGTCGCCGGACGCCGGGGAGGGGGCCGAGGGCGAGGTCCAGCGGGCCGCCGACCTCAACCCCGAGGACCTCGTCCTGAAGGACGACCCCAAGCACGCGCGCCGCCGCAAGCGTCCGCACGGGAGGCCCCGATGACCGTTCCCCCGATCCCGACCCGTCGCTCCGAGGTGCCCGCATGGCGATCCTGACCTGGGTGCTGATCGCGCTGGCGATCTGGCACTTCATCGTCTTCTTCCCCGACCGGTTCCTCGGTGGGATCGTCGGCGCGTTCGTCACGTCGATCATCGGCGGCGTGCTCGGCGGGTTCATCCTCAGCGGCTTCTCCCCGGACTCGCGCGCCGACACCGACGTCGTCACGGTCCTGCTCGGCATCCCCGGGACGATCATCGCGCTCGCGCTCCTGTACTGGTTCGGGGCGCGCGAGGAGGACCGCCGCGCCGCCGAGGCCGGGGAGGCGGCCTGACGGCCGCGTCGGCGTCGGACCGTCCGACGCCACCCGTAGCCTGGGGGTCCGTGGACGTCCGCTACGTCATCGCGCCCGCGGCCCCCGCCGACGTCGAGCGGTTGCGGAGCGCGCTCGGCATCGGCGACGTGCTCGCCGAGGTGCTGGTGCGCCGCGGCATGGCCGACCCGTCCGCGGCGCGCTCGTTCCTCGCCGCCGACGTCGAGCACCGCCCGAGCGAGTTCGCCGGTCTGGCCGAGGCCGTCGACGTCATCCTCGACCACGTGCACCGGGGCACGCGGATCGTGGTCCACGGCGACTACGACTGCGACGGCGTGTGCGCCACGGCGATCCTCGTCCGGACGCTGCGCCGCCTGGGCGCCGACGTCGACTGGTTCCTGCCCGACAGGATCGCCGACGGGTACGGCCTCGCCGAGCGCACGGTCCGCCGGCTCGCCGACGACGGGGTCGGGCTCGTCATCACCTGCGACTGCGGCATCACCGCGGTCGACGAGTCGCGGCTGGCGCGCGAGCTCGGCGTCGAGGTCGTGGTCACCGACCACCACCGTCCGCGCGCCGACGGTCGCCTCCCCGACGTCCCGATCGTCCACCCCGCCGTCGGACCGGGCGTCGCCGACGGGGACGGCGCCCGACGCGCCGCGCACGGCCTCGACGACGCGCCGCCCGCGTACCCGTGCCCCGAGCTCTGCGGGGCCGGCGTCGCATGGCGCGTGGCCGGTGCGCTCCTGGAGGCGGCCGGGCACGACCGGGCCGAGGCCGACGTCGACCTGGACCTCGTCGCGCTCGCCACGGTCGCCGACGTCGTGCCGCTCGTCGACGAGAACCGGCGGCTCGTCCGCGAGGGGCTCGCCGTGCTCGCCGACACCCGCCGCCCCGGCATGCGCGCCCTGCTCGAGGTGGCGGCCACCGCCCCGGCCGACGTCGACGCCACCGCGCTCGGGTTCCGGCTCGCGCCGCGGGTGAACGCCGCGGGCCGACTCGGACGGGCCGACGTCGGGGTCGCCCTGTTCCTCGCCGCCGACGGCGACGAGGCCCGTCGGCTCGCGCAGCGGCTCGACCGCGCCAACCGCGACCGGCAGGAGGTCGCCGCGCGGATCGCGCGCGAGGCCGAGGCGCAGGCCGACGCCGCCGGCGATCCGGCCGCGCACGTGCTCGTCGGCGACTGGCATCCGGGCGTCGTCGGGATCGTCGCGTCCCGGATCGTCGAACGCACCGGGCGGCCGACGGTGCTGCTGTCCACCGACGGGGTCGTGGCGCGCGGGTCGGCGCGGTCGGTGCCCGGCTACGACCTGCTCGCCGGGCTCGACGCGTGCGCGGAGCACCTCACCGGCCACGGCGGCCACCACGCCGCGGCGGGGCTCACCCTGCCCCACGGGGCGGTCCCCGCGTTGCGCGACGCCCTGTGCGCCCACGCGGCGCGCACGCTGGAGGGCGTCGATCCGCGGCCCCCGATCGCGGTCGACGCGGTGGTCGGCGGGGCGCAGCTCGGCCTGGCGACCGCCGACGAGCTCGCCCGTCTGGGGCCGTGTGGCCAGGGCAACCCCGAGCCCGTCCTGCTGATCCCCGCAGCCCGTGCCGAGGGCGTCCGGTCGCTCGGTCGCGACGGGGCGCACCTCGCGTTCACGTTGCGCTCCGGCGACGCACGGGTCGCGGCCGTCGCGTGGAGGACCACCGAGCTCCCGACCGGCGACGGCCCGCTCGCCGGAACGTTCACGCTCGAGCGACACGTGTTCCGGGGCAGCGTCACGCCTCGACTGCAGGTCCGCACGCTCGCGGCGGCGGACGGCGGCGACGTCCACCGGCTCGACGGCGATCCGGCCGACGTCGCGCTCGTCACGCTCGACGCCGACCTGCCGCCGTTGGATCCCGACGCGCCCTCCGCCGTGGACGCCTGGGGACGGTTCGTGGACCGGTCGATCGTCGGCGGGGCCGCGGCGATCGCCTCCGCCGTCGCCAGCGGCGTGCCCGTCACCGTCGTGACCTGCGACGCCGAGGCGCGCGAGGCCGCCGTCGCCTCGCTCGTCGGGGGTTGCTCGCTCACCGACTGGTGGTCGGTCGTGCGCGCGCCCCGGACGCTCGACGGCACCGGGCTGCTCGTCGCCCTCGACCCCCCGACCGATCCCGCGCACGCCGCCGCGCTCGGCGCCCTCGGCGACGTGCGGTGCGTTCGGGCGTGGGGCGGCGCTGAGCTACGCTTCACCCTGGATGCCCAACGCCACGAGCACGACCTCCGGCCCAACGCGGAAGCGCTGTTCCGTCGCCTGCGCCACGACGGCGCGACGCCGGTCGCGGCGCTCCTCGCCGACGTGCCGTCCGGTCGTCGGCTCGGCATGCTGCTCCGCGTCCTCGAGGAGGCCGGGGTCGTCGCCGTCGATCGGGACGAGCGGATCGTACGGCCGGTCGACGGTCCGGTCCGACGGCTGGAGGACGGCGACTTCCACCGCGACTGGGCGGCGCGGGAGGAGGCACGGCGACGATGGCTGAGTCCGGTCGCACCGTCGCGCGCGACGACCGCGTCGCCGTCACCGACGAGCGCAGCCGGGCGCGCGTCGGCATCCACGACGCCGTCCTGAACGGCCGGGGGACGAGCGCCACGCTCGTCGAGCCGCCGTCCGCCGCGGACGGCCTCTCCGACGACGAGCAGGCGCTGCGCTCCGACCTCCACGCGGTGATCTCCGACCACGCCGCCCGGGGCCCGGCCACCGTCGACCTCGACGCCGTCGACGAGGCGTTCCTCTTCGGCTGCCTGCACCACCGCGACCAGCGCCGCAAGTCCGGCGAGCCCTTCATCGCGCACCCGGTCGAGGTGGCGAAGATCTGCGCCGGGATGCACCTCGACACCGACGCCATCGTCGCGGCGCTCCTCCACGACACGGTGGAGGACACGACGGTCGAGCTCGACGAGGTCCGCAGCCGGTTCGGCGACACCGTCGCCGTCCTCGTCGACGGGGTGACGAAGCTCGACGGGATCCAGTTCACGAGCCGCGACGAGGCGCAGGCGGAGAACTTCCGCAAGATGGTCGTCGCGATGGCCGCCGACGTGCGGGTCATCCTCATCAAGCTCGCCGACCGGCTCCACAACGCCCGCACGCTGCAGGCGCACAAGCGGCCCAAGCAGCTCGAGATCGCCAAGGAGACCCTCGAGGTCTACGCCCCGATCGCGCACCGGCTCGGCATCCACGCCATCAAGTGGGAGCTCGAGGACCTCGCGTTCGCGACGCTGCACCCGCGCAAGTACCAGGAGATCAAGGGCCTCGTCAGCCAGCAGCGCGGCGAGCGCGAGGGCTACGTCACCAAGGCCGGCGAGTACCTCCGGAGCGAGCTGGAGTCGGTCGGGATCGACGCGCGGATCTCGGGCCGCGCCAAGCACTTCTACTCGATCTACCTCAAGATGACCCGCAAGGGTCGCGAGTTCAACGAGATCTACGACCTGACCGCGATGCGGGTCGTCGTCGACTCCGTCAACGACTGCTACGGCGCGATCGGCGTCATCCACGCGCTGTGGAAGCCGTTGCCGCGACGGTTCAAGGACTTCATCGCGATGCCCAAGGCCAACATGTACCAGTCGTTGCACACGACGGTCGTGGGGCCCGAGGGACGGCCGCTGGAGATCCAGATCCGGACCGAGGACATGCAGCGCACCGCCGAGTTCGGCGTCGCCGCGCACTGGCTGTACAAGCAACGGCCGCCCGGGGATCCGGCCGTCGGCGACGCCGACACCGAGACCGACAAGTTCTCGTGGCTCCGGGCGATGCTCGACAACTCGCGCGAGGAGGACGACCCGCAGGCGTTCATGCAGGGCATGAAGGTCGCGCTGTTCGAGGACGAGGTCTACGTCTTCACGCCCAAGGGCGACGTCAAGTCGCTCGCCAAGGGCGCCACGCCGGTCGACCTGGCGTACGAGGTCCACACCGACGTCGGGCACCGCTGCGTCGGGGCGAAGGTCAACGGCAAGATCGTCCCGTTGACGTACACCCTGCGGTCCGGCGACATCGTCGAGATCCTCACCGCCAACCGCGAGCGCGGCCCGTCCCGGGACTGGCTGTCGCTCGCCCAGACGAGCCGGGCCCGGAGCAAGATCAAGGCGTGGTTCAAGGCCGCCGGGCGGCAGGACTCCGAGCACCAGGGCCGCGACCTGCTCCAGGAGCAGCTGCGACGGGCCGGGCTGCCGGCGCAGCGGATCGTCGGGTCGCCGCTCCTGGCGGACGTCATCCGCGAGATGGGCTACAAGAAGGCGGACGACTTCTACATCGCCCTCGGCGGCGGCAAGGTCAGCCCGAAGGTCGTCGTCAACAAGGTCCTCAAGCACCTCAAGGAGGGCGAGGCCGCCGACGACGAGCCCGCCGGCCCGGTCGAGCAGCTCCTGCGCCCCGACGTCGCCCGGCGCCAGCCCACCGGGACCGCGTCGAGCTACGGCGTCGTCGTTGACGGGGTCGGGGACGTCATGCTGCGGATGGCGAAGTGCTGCCGTCCGGTGCCCGGCGACCCGATCGTCGGCTACGTGTCGCTCGGGCGCGGCATCACCATCCACCGCGACGACTGCCAGAACGCCCAACAGCTGCGCAAGGATCCGGAGCGGTTCGTGCCGGTCGACTGGTCCGGCGGCAACCAGCAGTCGTTCAAGGTCGAGATCCAGGTCGACGGGTACGACCGCCACCGCCTGCTCGAGGACCTGACGCGCGTGTTCGCCGAGGCCGGGGTCAACATCGTCAGCGCGGTCTGCACGACCACCCCGCCGATGGTCCGCAACCGGTTCGTCGTCGAGGTGGGCGACACGAAGGTCCTGCGCACGACGATCAACCGTCTGCGCAACATCGAGGCCGTGTTCGACGCGTTCCGCGTGACGCCGTCCGCCTGACGCCGCGCCGGCGGACCGGCCGTCGCCCGCCGGGGCCGCGGCACGCCGGGGCGGCCGGGATCCGGGGCGGGCCCGGCGTGACGGCGTCGCCCCGGCCCGCCCGGCGGGTCGGGTGGGGCGGCCGGGGACCGGCGGGCTCCGTCGGTAGGCTCCCGACGGTGACGACCGCCGTTCCCTCCCCGCCGGCCGACGAGCAGGAGCTGCTCGCCGACGCGCTCGCCCGCCCGTGGTACCACACGATCGAGCTCCGGCCCGGGGTGCTCACGACCGGCGCCGTCGATCATCGTCGGATCGCGCCGCGCCTCCTGCCGGCCGACCTGGGCGGGCGTCGGTGCCTCGACGTCGGCACGTTCGACGGGTTCTGGGCGTTCGCGATGGAGGACCGGGGCGCCGCCCACGTCGCCGCGGTCGACCTGGAGCGCTATGACCAGGCGGACTGGCCGCCGCGCAACCGGCCGCGGCTCCTCGCCGAGGGGGGCGACGGGGATCCCGGCGAGCGGTTCCGCATCGCCGCGCGGCTGCGGGGCTCGGCGGTCGAGCGCGTCCTCACGCCGATCTACGACCTGGACCCGGACGTCGCCGGAGGCACGTACGACCACGCCGTCCTCAGCGACGTCCTGCTGCACGTGCGCGACCCCGTCGGCGCGCTCGAGGCGATCGGTCGCGTCCTGCGCCCGGGGGGCCGGCTCGTCGTGGCGGAGGAGATCAACCTGCGGCTGTCGCTGCTGTCCCCGCGGGCTCCGGCGGCGCACCTGCAGACCGGGTGGACCGACTACGGGTGGTGGCAGGCCAACGTCGCCGGGCTCCGCGAGTGGCTGCACCAGGCCGGGTTCCGGGTCGCCGCGCGCACCTTCTACGTCATCGATGCGGTCAAGGCGATGCGGCAGTGGCACGTCGCCTACGAGGTGACCCCGGACCCGACGGCGCCGCAGGCCGCCGATCGCCCCCGCTGACCCGGCGCGGCGTCGCCTCAGGCGACGACGTGGAGCGCGCCGCGGCCGACGGTGAGGCGCGCCTCGACGAGCGCTCCGATGTAGTCCCCGTCGACATGGGTCGCCGTCGGGCGGCCGTCGACGCTCCGCACCGTCACCTCGGGCACCTGGCCCGTCGCATCCACCGCCCCGTGGCGTCCGAGGTCCAACGGCCGGATCACCGCGCGGGCGATGATGCCCGGCATGATCGTCGGACGGGTGTGGCGCAGCACCGCGCCGCTGAGGGTGCCGGTCGACAGGTCCTGGCCGTGCAGCAACCGGATCGGTCGCGCCGAGAAGTACGTGTAGTCGGTGGCGTTCTGGAAGATCGCGGTGCGTCCGCCGAGCACGCGGCCGTCGGGCGTGAGGACCTCGAGGCGGGGCGCGTCGGTGACGTACTCGCGCAGGAAGGTGCCGACCGCCGACGCCGTGTAGTACCACGGCCCCAGGCCGCGCTTGAGCCGCGGGTGCAGATCGACGCTGCGCACGACGGCGGCGTCGAGCCCGAACCCGGCCGCGAACGTGAACCAGCGGTCGTTCACCCGTCCCAGGTCGACCGGCCGGGGCTCCCACCGGTCGGCGAGCGCGGCGACGTGGTCGACGGCGTCGCCCAGCCGCTTGGGGATCCCGATCAGCCGGTGGAAGACGTTCGTCTTGCCGCCCGGCAACGGGACCAGCGGGACGCCCGTGCCGGCCAGGCCGTTGGCGGCCTCGTTGGCGGTGCCGTCACCGCCGAGGGCGAACACGGCGCCGGCCCCGTCGGCGATGGCCTCGCGGGCCAGGATCGTGGCGTGGCCGGGAGCCTCGGTGTCCACCGGCACGATCTCGAACCGGCGCGCGAGGGCCCGGACCGTCGCCTCGCGCGTGCGTCGGGACGTCGTCGTCGCGTGGGGGTTGACGATGAGCGTCACCCGTCCCGGTCCGGTCGACGGATCGCGGGAGCGACCGGTCGCGGTGACCGCGGCGACGGACGTCGGGGGCGGGGAGGGGACGGAGGGGTCGGACACCGCGATCGACGGCACGTTACCCATGGCGGCCGCCACTCGTCCGGCCGGGGGGTAGCATCGCGCGCCGTGACCGCCGATCCGGACCCCGTCATCGCCCGGATCTCCCGGTTCTGGGACGCCCGTGCCCGAGAGGACGCCCGGCGCTATTCGCTGCCCGGGGCGATCGGCGACACCGGCCCCGGATGGGAGGACGCCGCCGACGACGTCGTCGAGCGGCTCACCGAGAGCCTCGGCTGGAGCGTCGTCGGCGCCGGGCAGGTGCTCGACGTCGGCTGCGGCGCCGGGCGCCTCACCGGCGCGCTCGTCGACCGGGCCGACGAGGTCGTCGGCTGCGACGTGTCGCCGACGATGCTCGAGCACGCCCGGGCCCGCCATCAGGACGCCCCGCGGATCCGCTGGGAGCGCCGCCACGCCGCGGACCTCCACGGGTTCGACGACGAGCGGACCGATGCGATCATCGCCCTGGGCGTCGTCCCGCACCTGCCGGGCGCGCCGTTCGTCGCCGAGGTCCTGGCCGAGTTCGCCCGCGTGCTCGCACCGGGCGGGAGGGCGGTGTTCGACGTGCGGACCGGCCCCGACCCGATGACGTTGCCGGGCGAGTCCCCGCTGCCGGAGCGGGTCACCGCGCATCCGCTGTGGCGCGGGTGCGTCCTCGACCTCGAGACGGTCGCCGCGCTCGCCCACCAGGAGGGCCTCGTCGTCGACCGGATCGCCGGATCCGAGACGCCGCGCGCGGTGTTCCTCGTGCGCCCCGACGAGGGCTGACGTTCGTCGGAGGCCGCCGCGGTCAGAGGACCGGCGTGCGCTGCCGGAGCGATCCGGCGAGCAGCGACGCCGCCGCCACGACGTCGCCGGCGAGCAGCCCACCCGCGATCGCCGGGCGACGGCCGCGCGGCCACGGCCGGGTTCGCCGCTCCAGCGTCCGGACGTACGGCGTGGCCGCGGCGACGCCGGCGGCGATCGACGCGGCGGCCGACGCCCGCGACGTCCGGCGGCCGACCGCCGGGGATCGCCGAGCCGGCTCCACCGTGCCGCGACGCCGTCCCGTGCGGGCGAGGACCACGATCCCGCGCGCGACGAGCCCGGCGCCGACGAGCGCCAGGTCGAGCTCGGCGGTCGACCGCGACAGGAACCACCGTCGCCACAACAGGTCGTCCCGCAGCTCGGGCCGCCGGCGGACGAGGGCGCAGAACGCCGCCGAGCGTCGCCGCTCCGCCGCCGCCGCCGACCAGCCGCGCCGCTCGACGGGGTGCACGACCCGGGCGTCGGGACGCCACCGCAACGGCAGTCCCGCCCGTCGGAGGGCGGTGCCGAGCATGACGTCCTCGCCGAGCTCCTTGCCCCGGCGCGGACGGATCCCGGCGCTCCCGAATCCCCCGACGGCGAGCACCGCGGACCGGGGGGCCGCGAGGTTGGCCGTCTCGTGCAGGGCGTTGGGCCCCGTGCGCGCGACGACGCGGTCGAACGGCCCGGGCCGGGCGCCCTCCGGCAGCGCGATCGGTCCCTGGACGATCGCGTCGCCCTCGGCCGCGGCGGCCGCGAGCGCGGCGAGCCACCCGGGGTCGGGCACGCAGTCCGCGTCGGTGAACGCGATCCACGTCCCGGTCGCCACGGCGAGAGCCGCGTCGCGCGCCGCGCCCGGGCCGCGAGGCGCACCCCCCGGCCGGCCCACGGCCACGACGCGCGCCACGACCGGGTGCCCGGACGCGATCCGGTCGGCGCCGTCGCCCGACCCGTCGTCGGCGACGACGACCTCGAACGGCGGGGCGCCCCGCTGCGCCGCGAGCGCGTCGAGCAGCGACGGCAGCGTCGCCTCGCCGTCGCGGACGGGCACCACGACGCTGATGACCGGCGGCTCCACGCGCGGCAGCCTAGATCATCTTCGTCGCGGCCCCGTGGGTAACCTCCGCGCGGTGAACGCCGAGCGGCACATGGCCGAGTTCTGGGACGCGCGGGCCCGCGAGAACGCCGAGTACTACGTCGACAACCGGCTGGACTACCGTCGCGGCGACTACGGCCCCGACGATCCGGAGGACTTCTGGGCGAAGGGCGTCCGTGCGATCGAGACGCTGCTCGAGCAGACGCGCGCGCCCGCGATCGGGCCGGACGACACGGTCCTCGACGTCGGGTGCGGCGTCGGCCGGCTGGTGCGGGCCGTCGCCGACCGGCCGGGCCGCACGATCGGCCTGGACGTCAGCGACGAGATGCTGCGCCGGGCCCGCGCCCACCTCGGCGACCGTCCGGGCGTCGAGTGGGTCCACGGTGACGGGACGTCCCTGCGCCCGGTGGCCGACGCGAGCGTCGACGTCGTCCTGTCCCTCGTCGTGTTCCAGCACATCCCCGATCCCGAGGTGACGTACGGGTACGTCCGCGAGATCGGTCGCGTGCTGCGCCCCGGTGGCTGGGCGGCGTTCCAGGTGTCCGACGATCCGCGGGTCCACGCGGTGGCGCCCGTCGGTCGGCCGTCGCTCCGCGACCGTCTGCTGCGCCGCGCGGCGCCGCAGGGGCAGGACGACCCGGCGTGGCGTGGCTCGGCGGTGGACCTGGAGCGACTGGATGCCGAGGCGTCCGCCGCCGGCCTGGAGCTCGGCCACCGCACGGGCGTGGGCACCCAGTACTGCCTCGTGCGGTACCGCCGCGTCGCCTGAGCGGCCTACAGCAGGTCGTTGCGGCGGAACCACCAGACCATCGCCCCCAGCAGCGCGCCCATCGCGCCGAGCAGGGCGAAGAACGGCGCAGACTGCCCCTGGCCGGGGACGTGGACGTTCATGCCCCAGATCGACGCGACGAGCGTCAGCGGCAGGACGATGACGGTGATCGCGGTCAGGACGTTCAGGGAGTGCGCCTGGGCGTGGGACAGCACGGACTCGTTGGAGTCCTCCAGCGCCTCGGACACCTCCTTGAAGTTCTCGAGCATGTCCCAGATCCGCTCGGACGCGTCGTTGACGTCGTCGAAGTACAGCTCGGCGTCCTCGGCCATGTAGCGCCGCGACACGTCGAGGTCCTTCAGCGCCGTGCGCTGCGGCCGGACGATCTTGCGGAAGTTGATGATCTCCTGCTTGGCGTTGGAGATCTCGCGGGCGATCTCCTTCGAGCGGCCCTCGAAGATGTCCTCCTCGAGCTGCTCGAGCTTGTTGCCGATCTTGCGGAGCATCGGGAACGACGCGTCGACGCACTCGTCGACGAGCCGGTACAGCAGGTACCCGCTGCCCTTCGAGAAGATCCGCTCCCGCTCGACCTCGTCGCGCTCCACGCGGCTGAACAGGTAGTCCAGGGTGCGCAGCGGCCGGTTGGGGATCGTGATGACGTAGTCGGGGCCGACGAAGACGTCGAGCTCGATCGCGTTGAGTCGCCCGATCGCCTTGTCGAAGTCCGGGAAGTGGAGGACGACGAACAGGTGGTCGTCGTAGTCGTCGACCTTCGGACGCTGGTTGCGCGAGCGGACGTCCTCGTACGCCAGGCTGTGGAAGTCGAACCGCTCCTCCAGCCATTCGATCTCGGCGCGTCCGGTCCGCTCCAAGTGATGCCAGCGGAGGCCGCCGTGCCGGACGGTCTCGACGCGTGGGACGTCGGGCTCGACGTCGCGGTCGTTCGGCTCGCGGCCGTGGGGGGACCGGCTACCGAACCCGAAGCGTGGGCGGGAGAAGCTCGGCACCGGGACTGAGGGGGTCGTCTTCGACGTCGGGCACCGGGGACCAGTCTACGCGCTGCCGGCGACGGGCCCCGCCGCGGGCCCCGGTCACGACTTCGGCGGTGGCGGGTCGACGCCGTGACGGTGGCGTGCACGCCACCGTCGGCCGGTCGTCCGTATCGTTCCGCCGCATGTCCGCGCCCGGAACGATCGCGCCCCCGTCCGCCGACGAGGTGCGCGCGTCGGTCGAGGCCGTGCCGCTCTGGTACCACACGCTGGACCTGCCGCACGGGATCACGACCCCCGGCTGGTTCGACCTGCGGCCGATCATCGACCGCATGCCGTGGCCCGACGTCCGCGGCAAGCGGTGCCTCGACGTCGGCACGTGGGACGGGCACCTGGCGTTCGAGATGGAGCGTCGCGGAGCGTCCGAGGTCGTCGCGATCGACCTCGCGGACCACAGCCAGTGGGACGTCCCGTTCCGCGGCCGCCCCGCGGTCGCCCCGACGCTCGAGGCGATGGTCGGCGACGACAAGGCCGCCGGGTTCGCGACCGCCCACCGGTTGCTGGGGTCGCGCGTGCGACGCCGCGAGATCTCCGTCTACGACCTGTCGCCCGACACGGTGGGGGAGTTCGACGTCGTCGTCTGCGGGAGCCTCATGCTCCACCTGCGCGATCCGATCCGGGCGATGGAGGCCATCCGCTCGGTCACGGCCGGCGCGTTCCTGTCGGCCGAGGGCCTGCGACTGCGGGCGACGCTCATGCATCCGCGCCGGCCGATGGCGCTGCTCGACGCCGACCCGGCGATGGTGCAGTGGTGGCACCCCAACCTCGCCGGCCACCGCCGGATGCTCTACGCCGCCGGGTTCAGGATCGTCCGGCAGAGCCGCCCGTACGTCGTGCGCCTGGGGGCCGGTCATCCGACGGACGCCACGGCGATCCACCGGGCGCTGGCCCTGGGGCGGCGCGTGCTGCTCGGCTCGGACGGGCTGCCGCACGTCGCGATCCTCACGCGGCCCGACCCGGACGCACACGCCTGAGCGCCTGCTAACCTGCCCGGCGCAGGACATAGACACATCCAGAGGGGGGGAGGGACTGGCCCGTCGAACCCCCGGCAACCATCGCGGGACACGCCGACGCGAAGAGGTGCCAATTCCAGAGAGATGTGTGGCTGGAACCGCTGATGGACCCTCGCCACACCGCTTCGGCGAGGCCCATCCACCGTCCAGAGGTTCAGCCCATGTCCGCCACCGCCCTGACCTGTCGCGAGTGCTCCGCCGAGTACCCGCTGGAGGCCCGGTTCGTCTGCTCGCGCTGCTTCGGTCCGCTCGAGGTCGCCTACGCCCCGTTCGGCGCCGGGTCCGACGTCGACGCGATCCGGCGACGGATCCAGGCCGGTCCGCGCTCGATCTGGCGCTACGCCGACTTCCTGCCGCTGGACGCGGGAGCGCCCGCCGGCAGCGGCGAGTTCTCGACCGGCGGCGGCCTGCCGGCCGGCGCGACCCCGCTGGTGAAGGCCGACCGCCTCGCCGAGGCGCTCGGGCTGCGCGAGGTGTGGGTGAAGAACGACGCCGCCAACCCGACCCACTCGTTCAAGGACCGGGTCGTGGCCGTCGCCGCCGCCCGTGCCAAGGAGCTGGGGTTCACGACGCTCGCGTGCGCGTCGACCGGCAACCTCGCCGGCGCCGTCGCCGCCGCCGGCGCCGCGTACGGGCTGCCGACCTACGTCTTCATCCCGTCGGACCTCGAGGAGCAGAAGATCCTCTCGACCGGCGCCTACGGGGCCAACGTCGTGACGATCCGCGGCAACTACGACGACGTCAACCGCCTCTGCACCGAGATCGCCGGCGAGCACGAGGACTGGGCGTTCGTCAACGTCAACATGCGCCCGTACTACGCCGAGGGCTCCAAGACCCTGGCGTACGAGATCGCCGAGCAGCTCGGGTGGCGGGCACCGGATCGGATCGTCGCGCCGATCGCGTCCGGGTCGCTGTTCACGAAGATCGGCAAGGGCTTCAAGGAGTGGCTCGACCTCGGCCTCATCACCGGGTCGTCGGTCACCGCCGACGGCCTGCCGCGGATGAGCGGCGCCCAGGCCGAGGGCTGCAACCCGGTCGCCGCCGCCTACGCGGCCGGCACCGACGTCTGTCGTCCCGTCAAGCCGGACACCATCGCCAAGTCGCTGGCGATCGGCAACCCCGCCGACGGCCCGTACGCGGTCGAGCTCGCCCGGGCGACCGACGGCACGATCGACGACGTCACCGACGAGGAGATCCGTCACGGGATCCGCCTCCTCGCCGAGACGACCGGCATCTTCACCGAGACCGCGGGCGGCGTCACCACCGCCACCCTGCGCAAGCTCGCCGAGTCCGGGCGGATCGACCCGGACGAGCGCGTCGTCCTCGTCATCACCGGCGACGGGCTGAAGACGCTCGACGCGGTGCGCGGCACCTTCGAGTGCACCGAGATCGACGCGCGGTACGAACAGTTCGAGGAGCGGGTCCAGCCCCGCACGGAGGTCACCGTCTGATGGCGACGATCAAGGTCAAGGTCCCCACCCAGCTGCGCGACGCCACCGGCGGCGAGGGCGCCGTCACCGTCGACGGCGACACCGTCGGCGCGGCGCTCGACGCGCTGTTCACCGCGCACCCCGAGCTGCGCGGCCGGATCGCCGACGAGGACGGGGCGCTGCGCCGCTTCGTCAACGTCTACCTCGACGGCGAGGACATCCGGTTCGGGGACGGCGTCGACACGCCGCTCTCCGACCGCCAGGAGCTGCAGATCCTGCCGGCGGTCGCCGGCGGGGCCCGTTGACCGACGTCCCGTCGTCGTCGCCGGCCGGCCGGGTCCGACGCAGGATCCGGTCCGGGGGGCGCCGTGCCCTGACGGCGATCGATCGCCGCCTGCTCGGCCCCCGCGGCTGGCGGCTCGTCCGGACCGCCGACCACGACGTCGTCGCCGCCGGGTACCACAGTCCGATCCCCGACTGGCGGTCGCTCCCGCCGTCGACGTGGACCGACGCCGCCGAGATGCCCGGGGTCGCCTGGGATCCCGCCGCCGGCGTGGCGCTGCTGGAGGGCGCGCTCGCGCCGGCGCTCGCCGAGCACGCGCCGCCGGCGATCCCGGGGGTCGACGACCGGGTCGCCCGGGCGCTCGGAGCCTTCTACGACGGCCTCGACGCGGCGACGCTCTTCGCGCTGCTCCGCCACGTGCGCCCACGGCGGGTCGTCGAGCTCGGCTCGGGGGTGTCGACGCTCGTCATGCTCGACGCGCTGCGCCGCAACGCCGACGAGGGCGCCCCGGCCGCGCTCGAGGTCTACGACCCGTATCCGCGGGCGCCGACCGAGCACGGCCTCGACGGGGCGGGCACGCTCCACCGCGTCGCGGCGGAGCAGGTGCCGATCGACGTCTTCACCCGCCTCGGGCCGGGCGACGTGCTGTTCGTCGACACGACCCACACCGTGCGGGTCGGCGGCGACGTCGTGCGGATCATGCTCGACGTGCTGCCCCGCCTGGCCGCCGGCGTGGTGGTCCACGTCCACGACGTCCTGCTGCCGTACGAGTACCACCGGGAGTGGCTCGAGGCCGGCTGGTTCTGGCAGGAGCAGTACCTCGTCCAGGCGGTGCTGCAGGGCAACCCGGACTGGGAGGTCGTGCTGCCCAACCACCAGCTGCTCCGCGAGCACGGCGACGTCGTGCGGGCGCAGGTGCCGTCGTTCGTGGAGGGCGGCCAGCCCAGCGCGCTGTGGTTGCGTCGACGCATGCCCGGGGAGGACCCGGCGGCGTCGCTCGCCGACCGGTTGCCCGCCCGTCGCTGACGGTCAGTCGCCGCCGCCGGCGGCGACCGGGGCCTCGCGCTCCCGTGGGACCGGACGTGGCCGGGCCTCGCCGGTCGGCCACGCGTCGTCGGGCGCAGGCCCCGGCGCCGTGGCGGGGCTCGGCTGCGGGCTCGTCCGGCGCCGGGCCCAGCGGATCGCCGGTCGCTCGAGCGCGAACCAGCTGACGATCGCCAGCACGGTGCTGATCCCGAGGGTCAGCGCGACCGGGCCCCACAGGCCGTCGGGCCACGGTCCGAGCGTCCGCAGCACGTAGATCACCGGGAAGTGGATGAGGTACAGGCCGTAGGAGAGGATGCCCGCCCAGCGGAACGGCCCCGCGGTGAAGACGACCATCCCGGGGACCCGGCCGAGGGCGACGGCCGCGATCATGCACGCGAACCCGAGGCTCGCCGGGGTGTCGACGAGCTGCTGTCGCAGGTCCGCCGGCCCCAGGCCGTAGCCGCGCGCCGACGCCTCGAGCAGGACGAGCGCCGTGCCCGCGGCCATGAGCGCCACCACGCCCACCCGTCCGGCCCGACGGCCGTGCACGAGGACCGCGACGAGCATGCCGGCCGCGAACGACGCCATCCGGGCGGGCAGGATGTGGCTCACCGTGCGGTCGGCGTCGTGAAACCCGGCCTGGCCGAGCCAGATCGTCCCCATCACGATGAGCGCTCCGCACGCCGCCGACAGCAGGACTCGCCGCGCCCTCAAGGTGCCCAGGCGGGCGCAGCCCGCGGTCGCCGCGAGCCCCATCAGCGGCACGAGCGCGTAGAACGACACCTCGACGGCGACCGTCCACGTCGGCGGGTTCAGCCCGCCGGCGGTCTCCATCGAGTAGTTCTGGAGGAAGAGCAGGAAGACGGGCAGCTGCTCGGCCGGGATCCGCTGCCCGTGGCCGATCGCCGCGAGCACGACGACCGTCAGCAGGATGATCACCCAGTACGCGGGCACGATGCGGGCGACCCGGCGGGTGGCGTACCGCCGGAGGTCCGGCAGCCGACGACCGTCGAGCGCCGCCCCGGCGAACGGCCGGAAGATGAGGTACCCCGACAACACGAAGAACATCGGCATGCCGAGGCGCAGCTGGCTGATGACCACGTCGAGCGTGTCACGGCCGGGTCGCATCCCGTCCCCGCGCACGAACATCCAGACGTGCAGGACGATGATCCCCAGCGCCGCCGCGCCGCGCATGCCGTCGAGCGCGTCCAGGCGCGTCCCCTCGCCCGGGCGTGCGGGCGGGACGGTGCGACCGGAGGGGCCGCCTTGGGACGATCGGGTCGGAGCGGGCACGACCTGCATCACGCTGGCAGCCGGACGTCAATCCGCCATAAACGCCGATCCGGAGGTCGACGAGGACCACGCGGCGGGCGGCCGGGGCGCGCCGACGACGGGTCGACGTCGCGCGCCTGCCACGATGCGGACATGCGCGACGTGGCGATCCGTGGCGGGACCATCCGGCTGGGGCAGCTCCTCAAGCACGCCGGGCTCGCCGACTCCGGGGGAGACGCCAAGGCGATGCTGGAGGCCGGCCTCGTCGCGGTGGACGGCGACGTCGAGACGCGGCGCGGGCGTCAGTTGGGGGTCGGGAGCGTCGTCGCCGTCGACGGGGTCGGATCGGTGAGGACGACGGCGTCCCCCGGATCCTCGTCGTCGGACGCGGGCTCGTCCTCGTCGGGCACCGACTGAGGCAGCGGCATCCGGACGCGGATCCGGACGCCTCCCGCGTCACGGCGTGCGGCGTACAGGGTGCCGCCGTGCGCCACCGCGCGCTCGCGCATCGCCAGCAACCCACCGTGGCCGCGGACCGGGTCGGGCAGCGGCGCGCCCTCGTCGAGGACCTCCACCTCGACGTGGTCGTCCAGGCGGCTGATCGCGACGGTCCCCCCGCACGGCGCGGCGTGGTCGACGACGTTGTCGATCGCATCCTCGAGGATCCGGAACACCGCGAGGGAGACGTCGTCCGGTAGCCGTAGCGCCGCGGGATCACGGACGGCTCGGCCGCCGTCGCGCAGCACGAGCCGCAGGTCCGCGCCGTGGCGGGCCGCCCCGGTGACGAGATCCGGCACGTCGACGACCGACGGCGGTCGCGTGCCCGGCGGGTGGAGGTCGCCACCGAGCAGGTCGACGAGCCGGTCGAGCGTCCGGGCGGCCGCCTCGCCACGCGCGGGGTCGGCCATCCCGTCGACGACCTCCGCGCGGAGCAGGCCGTGGACGTCCTGCGCGATCGCCGTCCGCTCCTGCGACACGCTCAGCGGCACGTCGTCCGTCCGGTCCGTGGCGACGGGCGCGGTCGTCGGGTCGACGTCCTCGAGGACGAACCGCTCCACGACCCGTCCCGCGAGGAAGGGCGCGACGATCGGCGCCCCGAACAGGAGGAAGTCGCCCGCGCCGTAGCCCGGCGTCGACAGGACGAGCGCGCACCCCGCGAACAACCCGAACAGGAGCCCGGTGAGCGCCCGCTCGTCCGACCGATCGGCGCCGAGCGTGTACATCGCCACGCCGACGGCGACGCCCGGCAGGATCGACACGTCCGGATCGATGCCGGCGGCGGCCTGGAGCATGAGCGACGCGAACACCGCGGCGGCGACGAGCAGGGGCTGGCTGCGCCGCAGCGCGAGCGGGAGGCAGGTCACGACCACCCCGATGGTGGCCAACGGCTGGGGGACGTCGGCGACCCCGACGACCACGAGGTCGAGCCACCAGACCGCCGCGACGACGAGCGCGATCGTCAGATCATCGGAGCTCTGCTGGGGAGACGGGCCGACGGTGCGCGCGGCACCGGGGACCCCGGCCTGGGTCCGGGGAACGGGCACGTCGCCAAGCGTACCCGGCCACGTCTCCCGCGTCACCGCGCGGCGACGCCGACGGTTCCGTCCGACGGACCGTCTACCGTCGCGCCATGAGCAGCCCAGCCGTGCGGCCCCTACCCGGGTCGGCAGGCCCGCTTCCCCGGCAGGAGCAGGGGGTTCTCGTCGACGACGCGCACGACGCGAGCCTGTTGGACCGCTCCGTCGACCTCGTCGCGGCGGCGCTCCGCGTCGGCGACCGGGGCGACCGGACGTTCGTCCTCGGGGCCGCCGCCGCGCTCCAGGACGCCGCGGCCGCCCAGCCGGGGACGGTCGACGCCGGGCGCCGCGCCCGTCGGGTGGGGGACGCGCGCGCGGCGCTCGCCGACGCGGTCGACGACCTCGCCGCCGTCGTGCGGCTCTGGGCCGATGCCCCCGGCTCGGCGCTCGACGTGCCCACCGCCGCGCTCCGCGACCTGCTCGATCGCGTCGCGTCCCGCGACGCCGCGCTCCGCCGCGTCACCGTCGGCCGCTGACGCCGTCCGCGGCCCGCCGGATCGCATGCGGCCGGCGTGCGTCGCTCGGGCGGCCCGGGGTCCGGCGCACGCGGCCCGGCGCGTCGACTACGGTTGAGCCGCTCGGCGGAGCGTCCCACTCCGTCGGACCCGGCGCCGCGTGTCCGGGTCCCAACGGGCGTCGTATCCGCCATCACCAGGAGGTCCCGCGTGTCCCGCATCGTCCCCGCCGTCGTGCTCGGCGCGACCATCGTCGCCGTCGCCCCGGCCGCCGCCCAGGCCGCCAAGGCCCCGTCGCCCAGCACCGGCCTCGCGGGCGGCATCACCGCCCAGAGCGCGACCCTCACCGGGTCGGTCAACCCCAACGGGGCCGCCACCCGGTTCTGGTTCCAGTACGGCACCACGTCGAAGCTCGGCACGTCCACGCCGCGCCAGTCGGCCGGCAAGGGCGAGGCCGCGGTCGGCGCCGTCGCCGGCGTCACCGCGCTGAAGTCCGGCACGACCTACCACTACCGTCTCGTCGCCCGCAACGCCAAGGGCACGAGGTACGGCAAGAAGCGGCGGCTCAAGACGCCGAAGGTGCCGCTGAACTTCACGGTCGCCGCGTCCCCGAACATCCTCGACTACCGCGAGACGACGACGATCGCCGGCACCCTGGGCGGCACGAACGCCGCCGGTCGCCAGATCCGGATCGAGCGGAGCGTGTGGCCGCACACCGGGGGCTTCCAGCCGGTCGGCAACCCGCTGTTGACGAACCCGGACGGGACGTTCGCGCTGCCGATCCTCGCCTCGTCGTTCACCAGCCTGTACCGGGTCGTGACGACCGGCAAGAACCCGATCGTCGGCGGACCGTTCGAGGTGCCCGTCCGGGCCGAGGTCGACACCCACGTCGGGCACACCCGCGTCAACCGCAACGCCCGGCTGCAATTCAAGGGCAAGGTCCGCCCGGCCAAGGTCGGCGTCCAGGTCGGGGTGCAGAAGCTCTCGAGCAAGAAGACGTGGATCACCATCGCCGGGTCGCGCACGACCCAGGGCGGCGCCCCGTTCGCGCGCTACAAGCTCCGAGCGCCGATCCGTGGCGCCGGCGGCCTGTACCGCGTCTTCGTCAAGGTCGACGACGGCAGCAACGTCTCGCACTTCGGCGAGACCATCCGCATCCGCACCCGCCGGTAGCGCCCGGAACCGACGAGGCCCCCGCTCTCGCGGGGGCCTCGCTACGCGCCCGGCATGATTCGAACATGCGACTTCTTGCTCCGGAGTGCCCCGGACGCCGCCCGGCTCGCCTGAACTTCCCGTAGGTACGGGAGACCCGGGGCGTCGTTCGGCCGCAACGGAGGGCCGATCGACGCGAGATGTGTACTGAGAGTGTCAACGGAGGCCAGGCTGTCCGCGGCACGCCTTACCGTTCTCCCATGCGTATCGAGGACGTCATCCGCTCAGCAGCGATCCCACCCGAACCGGGCCAGCACTTCGCGACGGTCCCCGACGCCGCGATCCCCGACGACCGTATGGTTGAGGCTCACGACTGGCTCGCCGAGCACGGCGCGCGCTACCAGCCTGTGGGTGGCCACAAGGACACGCCTCCGATCCGGCCGGGCGAAGAGGTCCCGCTCGTCGAACCCCATTGGGAACACGTCATCCCCGCCCAGGCGCTCACCGATGAGGACCGGCACGCAGCATGACCACCATCCCGGCACGCCTCCGCTCCGGAAGCATCGGCGCACCGGCAGGGCACTCGTGGGTGTCGTCCAGGCAGGCCGCCGCAGCAGGCATCCCCGTGGCCGAGCTTGAGGCCCTGAGCGCTCAGCACGGAGGCAGGCCGGCAAGCAGGCCAGTGCAAGGCGAGAGGTGGCTCACGGCGGGTCGGCAGATCGCGCCCACCGAGGCACCCGACGTCCTGTACTCGGTACCCGACGAGCTGTTCGGCGACTAGCGAGCTTCAGGGCTCGGGCAAGGGACCCGATGGGTGACGACGATCAGCGCGGCCAAGGCAACGCCGAGATCAGGCAAGAGTTGGCAGAGAACCTCCGCCGCCTACAGGCGCATGAGAGTCGTGCGGTGTCGTGCGCGTTCCTCGCGATGCTGTCACTGGCAGTCGCGGTTGTGGTCCCCGCGGATTACCGCTGGGCCATCGCGCCAGCGATGTTCGGGCTCATCAGCCTGTGGTCAGGCTGGCGCGCTTGGCAGTAGCCGCAGCGGACGGCATCTCACAGCTATCGGCCGGGCGAGTCCGCGCGCGTCAGGGAAGCGCTTGGGATCGGGACGACGAGACGCCTTACGACGGCGCGCGTACCTTCACCGCATGCGCGTCTGCGGCGAACCCGGCTGCCCCAACCTCACCACCAGCACCCGGTGCCCACAACACGACCGGCAACACCGCGCCGAACGCACCCGGCAAGGCCACCGGGCCCGAGGCAACGAACGGCACGTCATCGCCAAGATCCGACGACGAGACGACAACCGCTGCGTCCTCTGCGGCAGCACCGACCGGCTGCAAGTCCACCACATCCAACCGCTCGCCCACGGCGGAACGCACGAGCCGGACAACCTGACGCTGCTCTGCCACGCTTGCCACCAAGCGCAACACCACCCATAGCCCCAGGGGGGCACCCCCTTCCGGCTCCGTCCACCCCGCTCGCGCTGGAGTCGTCGCGGATCATGTACGGGTTTGGCGTTGCGGACTTCGGTCCGGTTGTCCATGTTGGGGGTATGCCTGGTC
>JALNWQ010000024.1 GCA_023230855.1 Solirubrobacteraceae bacterium | reverse complement strand
GAGGACGGCGGCCCGCCCCGGCCGCGGGGGGGGGGTCGGGGTTGGGTTGGGGGGCGGGGTGGGGGGCGGGGTCGGGGCGACGGATGATTCGGGCGCCTCGGATCGGACGGCCTCCGGCCCGCGGGACGCGGCCACGGTGACGATCGGTGACCACGGCGAGGCGACCGGGCCCGCCGCCGACCGGCCCGCGGTGACCGCATGAGCGCGGCGGCTGGGGCGGGCGCGAACGACCGCGACGATCGGCCCGCGGACGGAGACCGTCGCCGCGTCGTCGCGGTGCAGCTCGCCGTGCGGTTGGGCGAGATCGACGCGAACCTGCGCCACATCGAGGACGTCGTCACCCGGGCGGTGCGCGAGCACCGGCCGGACATGGTGTTCCTGCCCGAGGTGTCCACCACCCCGAACATCAGTCACCCGGCGATGCGCACCTGCGCGCTGCCGGTCGACGGTCCGGCGCTCGCGCTGTACCGACGCCTGGCCCGCGAGCACGGGTGCATCATCGGCGCGGGGGCGCTGGCGATCCGCGGCCGCGACACGTTCAACACGTACTACGTCGTGGAGCCCGACGGCACCGCGCACCTGCACGACAAGGATCAGCCGTCGATGTGGGAGAACCAGTACTACCGGGGCGGGACCGATCCGGGGATCGCCGACACCGCGGTCGGGTCGATCGGGGTGGCCAACGGGTTCGAGTGGATCCGCACCCGCACCGCCGCGCGCCTGCGCGAGCGGGTGCGGCTGCTCGCCGGCGGCATGTGCTTCCCGTCGTTCCCGCAGTGGGCGGTCACCCGCGGATGGTTCTGGCGGCGCGACCACGGGACGATGCTGCAGCTCGCCCGCGAGACGCCCGGCCGGATGGCGCGGCTGCTCGGCGTGCCGGCGGTGCACCCGTCGCACGTCGGCGACGTCACCATGCGCACGCCGATGATGAACGCGATCCCGTGGCCGACGATCATGGTCGGCGAGACGCAGATCACCGACGCGGACGGCGTGAGCCTGGGCCGGATGGCGTACGAGGACGGCGAGGGCTGGATCGCCGCCGACATCACCATGGCGCCGCCGGCGCCGCGCGACCCGCTGCCCGGCAGCTTCTGGACGACGTCGCTCCCGGCGAGCGTCCACGCCGTGTGGCACCTGACCAACGTCCACGGTCGGGCCGCGTACGCGTTGCGCCACGCGCGGGGTGTGCATCCCTGGCAGCAGGATGTGGGGTACGGGGCCGACCTGCCGGCGCGCGCGCCGGCCCCGCCGGGGTGAGCGGGGCGCGTGCGCGGGACGTCAGGGACTACGCCCTCCCGTCGCCCAGCACGGCACGCACCGCCTGCAAGGGCACCATGAGCGTGCGCGGGTCGTCGCCCACCGGCTCGAACCCGAACTGCGTGTAGAAGTGCGCCGCCCGATCGTGGAGCGCGTGGACCACGACGGCTCGGATGCCGACGAGCTCCGACGCGGCCAAGACGCGCTGGAGCGCATCGAGCACCAAGCCCGCGCCCAATCCACGGCCCTGCGCCGTGTTGTCGATCGCGAGCCGGGCGATGATGCACACGGGCACCGGAAACCGAGCCGAGAGACCTGCGGCGACATGAGGGGTCGCGGCGTCATGCTCCACGTGGCCCACGACAAGCGTGTAGTACCCGGCGATCGACCGGTCGCTCCTGGCCAGCACGAACGTCCGGGCCGCGTCGCGTCGCTGATTCTGGCCAGCGTAGCGTCGGAGCCACGAGTCGAGGGCCGGCTCGCCGCACGAGAAGCCGCTGACGTCGTGATCCCGACGATCGAACGGTGCGGTCGTTCGACGAACGCTCACGCGTCGAGCGTGGCGGCCCTGTCGACCAGGCGCCGCAAGCCGGGCTCGAACCGTCCGGGCGCATCCAGAGCGTCGAGGAACCGCGCAGCCTGCTCGTCATCGAGCACGATCCGCCTGCGCTCCATCGTCGCAGCATCGCCCCGACGGGCGGCGATCACGCGCAGCGCATCCTCGGCCTCCAGCTCGCTGAGGCCGTCCACGAGTCGGTGCAGTCGCTCCTTCGTGGTCATGGATGCAGGGTACCGCGAACCCGTGGCCCGACTCCGGCGACGACGTCAGTCCGTCCGCGCGGCCAGGACCTCGGCCGCGGCCCGCTCACCGGAGCTGATCGCGCCGTCCATGTAGCCGCAGTACACCTCGGCGGTCTCCGTGCCGGCCCAGTGGATGCGTCCGCACGGGCGGCGCAGCTCCGGGCCGAGCGACGTCATCACCCCGGGCGGCATGAACGCGGAGTAGCACCCGCGGGTGAACTCCTCCTCGGCCCACGACCGCTCGACGAACTCGAGCGGATCGGCGGCCCGCGGCCCGAAGAACCGGACGAAGCAGTCGACGACCGCCCGGCGACGCTCGTCGGGCGACGCGGCCCCGAGCGTCCGGGCGTGGTCGCCCTCGAGGAACCCCAGCAGCACCCCGACGCCACCGGTCGACGGCGTGTTGTCGAAGACGACCTTCACCGGTCCCGTAGTGCCCGTCGCCTGGCCCGAGAGCCCATCCCGGCGCCAGAACGGCTCGTCGTAGACGGCCATGCACTTGATCACCGATCCCTGCGGCATCCGCTGGGTGAGCTGGTCGCGTCGGCCGGGCAGCAACGGGTCGTAGATGATCCGGCCGGCGAGCGTCGGCGGGAGCGCCACGATGACGTGCCCGGCCCGCGCCTCGACACCGTCGCCGCGGACGGTCACCGTGTTGCCGTCGGTGTCGATGCGGCGGACCGGTGCGCCGAGGAGTATCCGGTCGCCGAGCGTCTCGGCCGCCCGCTCGGCGATGCGGTGCGCCCCGCCGACGATCCGGTGCTGCTGCGCCCCGCCGGCCACCGAGACGAGCTGCTCGAACCCGCCGCCGGACCGCAGATAGAACAGCGCGTGCAGCAGCGACAGCTCGCGCGGCTCGGCCGCGAACACCGCCTGGGCCATGAGCCGGAAGAACTCCCGTCCGGCCGTGGTGCGCGCGATCCGCCGGATCGCCGTCTCGAACGTCTGCCCGTCCCACGCGTCGGCCTTCGGCGCCCGCCACGGGGCGTCGAGCGGGACGCGCGCCGCCATCCGGTCCAGCCACGCCTGCGCCTGGGCGACGTCGGCGAGCACCAGCGGGTTGACCTTGGGGATCGGACCGCGGTAGCGCGACAGGCGACCGCGGTGCTCGAACCGGTTGTCGCCCTCGTCATGGGTCTCGACCCGCTCCAGGCCCAGCTCGTCGATCCACGCGTTGACCCGGACCTGTCGCGGACCGACCCACTGCCCGCCGACCTCTACCGTGCCGCCCGCGCCCAGCTCGTGACCCATCAGCCGACCACCGACCCGGTCACGCGCCTCGACGACGACGACCGACCGGCCCGCAGCGGTCAGCGCACGCGCGGCGGCCAGTCCGGCGAGGCCGGCTCCCACGACGACGACATCGGTCTGGCTCGTGCGCATTGCCGGGAGCATTCCGAGGGGGAGGTCCCGCCCGACACACGAGATCCGCCGATCGCGCGGCCGCAGGTGCGCGAGGGTCGTCGGTGCGCGCGCCACCCTCCCTGCGCCGGCGGTCCACCGGGCCGCCCGCGCCACCCTCCCGGAGCGAGCGGCCCGGTGGAACGGACGCCTCGCCCGCACTACCGTTCGACGGACGTGACCGCCGTCCCGCCATCCCCCGGCGCCCGCCGGATCGTCGATCTGATCGTCGACGCCGTGGAGCGCCGCGAGGACGAGCTCGTGGCCCGGATGCTCGAGCGGTTCGCGACCGAGGCGCCCGAGTCGGCGGTGGGCGTCGACCCGGACATGACCGAGGCGATGCGGCGCAGCAGCCACGCCAACCTGCGCGCCGCGATCTCGGGCCTGCGCCGCGGTGACGCGCCGTTGGCGTCCGGTCCGCCGTCCGACGCGATCGAGGAGGCGCGGACGTCGGCCCGGATGGGCGTGTCGCTCGTCGCCGGGGTGCAGACGTACCGGATCGGCCAGGCGGTGGTGTGGGACGCCGTGCTCGACGCGCTCGAGCGGATCGACGGCGACCGCGCGGACCGCGACGAGGCGTTGCGGATCTGCACCAGGCACACGTTCGCCTACGTCGACGCGGTGATCCCCCCGGTCGCCGACGCCTACGCCCGCGAGCGCGACCGGCTCGTCCGCGGCCGCGAGCAGCGCCGCGTGCAGCTCGTCCGCGACCTGCTCGACGGCGCCGACGTCGACGGTGGCGCGCTGGGGTACGACCCGGCCGGCCGGCACCGTGCGGTGATCGCGTGGGGCCCGGGCGCCGACGACGAGCTGGGCCGGATCGCCGCGGCGCTGCGAGCCCGTCCGCTCGTCGTCGCGGTGAACGACCAGACGTCGTGGGGATGGCTCGGTGGTGGTGCGGCGCACGACGACCGGGCGGTGCGGGACATCGTCGGCGGGTGGTCCGGCGGCATCGCGCTCGGTCGAGCCACGGTCGGCCCGGACGGGTTTCGTCAGGGCCACGTCGAGGCGCGGTCGGCGCACCGCATCGGCGTCGCGACCGGCGATCCGGTGACGTGGTTCGACGACGTGGCGCTCGAGGCGGCGATGCTGTCCGACGAGGCGGCCGCACGGGCGTTCGTCGCGGCCGAGCTCGCCGGGCTCGACGACGACCGCGACGGCCGCAAGCTGCGCGACACGCTCAGCGCGTACTTCGCCAGTGGGTTCAACGCGTCGGCCGCCGCCGCGGCGCTGGGCGTGAACGACCGCACCGTCGCCCACCGGCTGCGCGCGATCGAGGACCGGATAGGCCGTCCCGTGCGCGCCCGCCAGACCGAGCTGCAGGCGGCGATCCGGCTGGAGCGGGTGCTCGGCGCCGGGCGGGCGGGCGGTGGCTAGCGGCGGACCGTCAACCCCAACGAGGCGGCGACCGACCGTACCTCGTCGAGATGGCGGTCGAGCGGTCCGTGGTCGAGGTCAATGATGGCGTGGCGGCCCTCGAACAACGCCAGGCACGCATCACCGGTGATGTTCGACGCGTAGCGCACCCCGGCGTAGTCCTTGAGGTGGATGCTACGCGCCAGCGCCTGCGTGAAGGGGCGGTGACGGTCGTGGAGGTCTGCGAAGTCGAGGTGGTTCAACCCGTGGGCGGCCAAGAGGGCGCGGTTACTCGTGGCCAGTCGGGTTCGGATGGCGATGTCGGTCAGATCCACCACCGGCAGCTCGGTGGTGACGGTCGCGGTGGCGACCACATCCTGCTCGAACTCGCTCAGGCGCACGACGTGGAGACCCCGGGTGCCGGATGGCCCGAACAAGTCCTCCATCTCGCGGACGCTCTGCGCTCCGGGGCGGAGTGGCGCAAGGCGCTCGGCGAGCGCGGTCCGCAGGTCCGGGGCGGCGTAGAGCGTCCCGAACTTGCGGTCGGGGTCGTCGAAGCGCCCCTTCCAGGCGCGACGCTTCGGAGGAGGCGGCAGCTTAGGGCCAGCGGAGTGGCCGACCCGCCACACCGTCCATGGTCCGGTCGGACCGGGCTTGTCCCCGTGCTCGGGGAGCAGCAGGAGCACTAGGCGTATTCGCCGTTGACGAACGCCCGACTGGCCAGGACGACCTCACCGAACTGCTCGATGTCGGTGGCGTTGCGCAACACCTGAGCGGGAGCGCGGCCATCGAGGTGGCCGTTGATGCCCATGAGCCAGGAGCGGGTGGTGTCGGGGCCGTGGCGGTCGTGGATGAGCTGGGCGGCCTGCCACAGGCTCTGCATCCGCCACAGCACCATGTCCCTGGGCTTCACCGCGCCGGTGCGGTAGCGCCCGACCATCTTCGGGTCCGTCAAGCCGAGCGCGTAGGCGACGAGCTTCTGCCCGAGGTGGCGTTGGAGCCAGTCGGCGAGCTGGTCGGCGGGGAGCGACATGGGCGGATCGATCGGGTCGTTCAAGCGGAGATCACCCGACGGTCGGCCTGCCCGCGTCCGCGGCGCGGTCGTGCGCCTCGGCGACCGCCGCGAGGACGATCTCGCCACCGCGGACGTTGATCCCCGGAGCCAGTCCCGGAAGGCGCTCGACGGCGCCGTCGACGCCGTGGTCGGCGAGCGCCAGGACGTAGGGCAGCGTGGCGTTCGTCAGGGCGCGGGTCGAGGTGACGGGCACCGCGCCCGGCATGTTGCCGACGCAGTAGTGGACGACGTCGTCGACGACGTAGGTGGGGTCGTCGTGGGTGGTGGGGGTCGACGTCTCGGCGCACCCGCCCTGGTCGATCGCGACGTCGACGAGCACCGCGCGGGACCGCATGTCGGTGAGCATGTCGCGGGTGACGAGCTTGGGCGCGGCGGCGCCGGGGATGAGGACCGCGCCGACGACGATGTCGGCGTGGCGCAGCTCGTCGCGGAGCGTCAGCGCGTCGCTCATGAGCACCCGTGCGCGACCGTCGAAGAACTCCTCCAGCCACGCCAGGCGCGGCACCGACCGCTCGAGGATCGTCACCTCGGCCCCCATGCCGACCGCGACCCGGGCGGCCTGCAACCCCACGACGCCGCCGCCGATGACGACGACGCGCGCCGGCTGCACCCCGGGCGCGCCGCCGATGAGGATCCCCGGCCCGCCGAGCGGCGCCTGCAGGAAGTACGCCCCGGCCTGGGTGGCGAGCCGTCCGGCGACCTCGCTCATCGGGGCGAGCAGCGGCAGCCCCGGGCGGGACGGGTCGCCCCCGCCGGTGACCGTCTCGTACCCGATCGCGGTGGTCCCGGACCGGACGAGCGCGTCGGTGAGCGCCGCGTCGGCGGCCAGGTGCAGGTAGGTGAAGAGCGCCTGGTCGCGGTGGAGGTGGCCGCGCTCGTCCTCCAGCGGCTCCTTGACCTTCAGCAGCAGCTCGCTGTGCTCCCACACCGTCGCGGCGGCGTCGACGATCCGTGCGCCCGCGGCGGCGTAGTCCCCGTCGGCGATCCCGGACCCCACGCCCGCACCGGCCTGGACGAGCACGTCGTGCCCGTGCGCGACGAGCTCGTGCGCGCCGGCGGGGGTCAGCGCGACCCGCCGCTCCCCCGGCTTGACCTCGGTGACGACCCCGACGTGCATCGGGGGATCATGACGCGGCGACGTCGATCCGAGCGCCGTGCCCCTCGTTCGTCCCCCGTCGGCCCCACGGAGCGCATACGGTGCCCGCGGAGCACCCCACGTCCGAGGAGAGATCGATGTCCCACCGCACCGCCGAGTCCGCGATGCTCGCCCAGGCCGAGCGCACCCCCAAGATCGTGGCGGGGATCACGCTCGTCGCCGGCGTCGCGCTGCTCGCCGCGCCGCGCGCGTACACGGACCGGGTCGGCCTGGACGGGCAGGATCGCTCCGTCCGCGCCGTCGGCCTGGCCGACCTCATCCTCGTGCCGGGCCTCGTCGGCAGCCGCCCGAAGTGGCCGTGGATGGTCGGCCGTGCCGCGCTGAGCGTCATGCAGGCCGGCTACGTCGACGGCGTCGCCGACCGGGCCCGTAGGCCCGGCGCCGTCCGGGGCACCGCCGCGATGCTCTACGGCCTGGCGGTCATGGACACCGTGACCGCGGTCGTGCTGCGACGGGCGGGGCGCTGAGGTCGCGCCGGCCTACCGCCGCACCAACGGCTCCAGCGCCTTGATGACGCTGAAGTAGCGCACGGGGGCGATCCGGACGAGGTTGGCGACGAGGTGCGCGTCGGCGCCGACGAGGATCCGGGACTCGCCGCGCTCGACGCCGCGCTGGATCGTCGCGGCGGCCTTCTCGGGCGACGTGCGCGCGACCTTGGAGAACTCCTGCTCGAGCACCGATCGGTCGGTGCTGCCGCGGTCGTCGGCGTGGAAGCGGGCGTTGCGGACGATGTTCGTGTCGATCCCGCCGGGATGCACGGCGATCGCCCGGACCCCGGTGCCGCGCAACTCGTGGCGCAGCGCCTCGGTGAACCCGCGCACCGCGAACTTCGACGCGCAGTAGGCGCTCTGCGTCGGCCACGCGAACAGGCCGAAGACACTGGAGACGTTGACGATCGCGCCGGCGTCCTGGCGCTTGAGGATCGGCAGGAACGCCTGGGTGCCGTGGACGACGCCCCAGTAGTTGACGTTCATCACCCACTCGTCGTCCTCGATCGCCGAGCCGGCCACCGGCTGCGAGACGGTGACCCCGGCGTTGTTGACGACGACGCCGATCGGCTGCGGCGCCCACGCGTCGACGTCGGCGGCGAACGCGTGCTGGGCCTGTCGGTCGCTCACGTCGACGACGCGATGCAGCACCGGGCCGTCGATCTGCTCGACGGTCGTCTCCAGCCCCTCCTCGTCGCGGTCCACCAGCGCGACCGGCGACCCGGCCCGCGCGAGCCGCAGCGCGAGCGCCCGCCCGATCCCCGATCCCGCTCCGGTGATGACGGCGGTCCTGCCGACGACGGTGGTTCCCTTGGCCATGGCGGGGATTGAAGCAGAGCGAAGGGCGAAAAGCTACTGATGGGTAGGTATCGGTCGGCGGTGCCAGGGGCGCCCGTACGGTGGCCGGCGGCACGCGGTCCTCGCCCCGGCGCGCCTACCGCCGGCGGGGCCTCCGGCGACGCCCCTCCCGGCCACCGGACCGAGCCGGATCACGATCACGCTACCGTCACCGGCCGTCTGCCCCGTCGAGGGTCAGCAGGCGGGCCGTGTCGTCGTTCATCGGCAGCCGCTCGAATCGCTCGAAGGTCCACCGGTTCACGATCCGGCGCTCGCGTCGCGCCGCCGGCTCGGGATCGTCGGGCCGGGCGGCCAGCACCTGGGTCGTGGTGACCCGGACGGGCGCGTGGGTCTCGGCGTCGACCAGGACCTCGAAGTCGACCGGTGGCGACCATGTTCCGCCACCGTCGACGTACCCGGGCTCACGGCCGACGAGCCGCTGGGCGTCGCGGCCGTGGACGGTCGCCCGACCGTCCTCCCGGAGCCGGCCGCGATCCAGCAGCACCCGGATGACGGCTACCGGGTCGGTGGATGCGCCGACGCCACTCAACCCCGCGGTGCGACCTCGCGCGAGCCGCTCGTAGCGCCGCCGCTCACTCCCCGTCAGGCGGCGCCTTCCCGCATCACGACTCCGCCAGGACTGCCGCTCGCGGAGCACACCGTCGGCGTACGCGGTGGTGATCGTCGGCTGCGGCCCGTCGCCGGGCGGGTCCAGGAACCACACCTCGCGGAGTCGCAACGGCGCATCGGTGCTCCACCGCTCGACGTCGCCGGTCATCGTCCCGCGAACCGGACCGTCCGGGCCGTCGGAGATGCGGCCCATCGTCGTGTACGGCCCGTGCTCGTACCGCACGAGGACATGCAGGATGGTGCCCCGGGCCGGCGCGACCGCTGCGCGGGCCGAGTCGACGAGATCGACCGAGCCTCCGCCGATGGTCCCCGTGACCGTCGTGCCGACGAGTCCGAGCCCCACCGCCCCGGCGGCGACGAGCCCCCCGCGAACGAGCTGCCGGCGGGTCGATGCCACCTGCCGTCCGGGTGCCGACGGCGTCCGGCGCAGTTCCGCGACCAACGCGTCGCGACGGACGGTCCGCTGCGCGTCGTCGGGCAGCAGCGGGGTCAGATCGGGGGACGGGCTCATCGGTCACCCTCCTTGGGAATCGGGGTCGTCGGTCGTGCCACAGCCGGCCCGGGCCCTCGGGACGACGGACCCGTCAGGCGTGCCCGCGCTCGAGCCAGGCGAGAGCGCACGGTGCCGATCGGCAGACCGAGGGCCACCGCGACCTCCTCGTACGACAGGTCGGCGAGCGCGACGAGCGCCAGGACGTCTTGCTCGCGTCGCGGCAGCGCGGCCAGGGCGTCGGAGATCTCGCCCAGGCGCTCGATCGCGACGAGGCGGTCCAGCGACGAGGCGGTCCACCGTCGCGTCGTCGTGACCGGGACGGACCTCGGTCGTCCGGCCCAACCGGTCGAGCGCGGCACGGTGGCGTCGGCGGGAACGGCGCTCGTGCCGCACCACGTTCGTCGCGATCCCGAGGAGCAGTGGGCGTGCGCTCTCCGTCCGCAGCGGCATGGCGGATCGACGCCGCCAAGCCTCCAGGAACACCGTCGACGTGAGGTCCTCGACGAGCGCCGGGTCTCCGGTCCGCCACAGACAGAACGACAGCACCGCCCGGTCGTGGCGCGCGTAGAGCTCTCCGAACCCGTCGGCATCACCGTCGACGGCGCGGCGCCACAGTTGGGCATCGGACGGATCGGGCATTTACCCCCTACATGACCACACCGCCCGATCGGGTTCCCGGCGGCGCGGTCGCGCAGCGCCGGGGCGCCGCCTGGCTCGTGGTCCAACGCGGGGAGGCATGGGCCGGCGGACGCACCCGGGCCCCCGATGCGGATCCTCACCGCACCGGGGTCGCACCGTCCGACCTGACACGAGCGCTCCGTGCGCTGCCGATCGAGGTCCGCTGACCGGCACGGCGGGTCACGGAAGACACTGCCTCAGCGTCCGGGATCCGCCGTAGCCGACGGCATCGCCGTCGCCCGCCCAGGGCGCGACGACGAGCGGCACGAGATCGCTGCCGGTGTTGCACCCGTCGTCGACGTCGACGAGGACCGGCGTCGTCCCGGCCACCCCGAGCGCCACCGCGACGATCACGATGGCCCGGAGCGTTCCCCGTCCCAACGATCGGCCTCGCCGCCGCGCGACGCCCACCGCGGCGGCGGGCCCTGCCGCAAGTGCGACGCCGAGCGTCAGCGCCAGGACCGCCCACAGCCCCCACTCCGCGGCCTCGAGGCGCCAGTCCCGCAGGACCGTGACCAAGACCGCCGGCAGGATCACCACGGTGGCCAGGACCGCGGCAACCGCGACCCTCGTTGGAACCCGCCACCGGACGGTGTGCTCGGTGGTCACTCGAACGTCCCGCCGCGCCCCGCCCCGCCCGCGAACCGGCGCGCGCCGGACAGGGTCTCGCCGCTGGCGATCGTCCGCATCCCGTGGGCGAACTCGTTGGGGAGCGCGTCGTGCTCGTCCCACCCGGCCTGCTCGAGCATCGACAGCCGATCGCTGCGCAGGCACGCCTGGGGGAACGCGGCGATCTGGGCGGCCAGCTCCCGCGCAGCGTCGAGCGCAGTCCCGGACGGCACGACGCGGTTGACCAGGCCGATCTGCAGCGCCTCGGCGGCGTCGACCGGGCGGCCGGTGAGGATGAGGTCCATCGCCCGCGACTCACCGATCAGGCGCGGCAGCCGCACGGTGCCGCCGTCGATCAGCGGCACGCCCCACCGGCGGCAGAACACGCCGAGGATCGCGTCCTGTGCCGCCACCCGCAGGTCGCACCACAGCGCCAGCTCCAGGCCCCCGGCGACCGCATGCCCCTCGATCGCGGCGATCACCGGCTTGGACAACCGCATCCGCGACGGCCCCATCGGCCCGTCCGCATCCGGGTCCTCGTCCAGCCGGTTGGACCGCTCCGTCCCGATCCCCTTGAGATCGGCGCCCGCGCAGAACGTCCCACCCCCGCCCTGGAGGATCGCCACCGACGCGTCGGGATCGGCGTCGAACGCCCGGAACGCGTCGGCGAGCGCCCCGGCGGTCGGCCCGTCGACCGCGTTGCGGGCCTGGGGACGGTGGAGCGTGACCGTCATGACCGCGCCGTCGCGGATGACGGTGACGGCGTCCGGTTCGACGGGGGCGGGGCCTTCGACCGACATGAGGCGATTGAACCACGGGGGCCCGTCCTGGTCGACAGGCTCGGGACGGCCCGAGCCGTGGAGGCGTCACGGATCGCGCACGTCCACGGCCCGTTCCATGCCGCGACTTCCGTCGAGGCTTCCGGAGGCGAACCGTTAGACCTACGTCGACGGGCCCGCCCACGCCCGTACGTGGATCGCAGATGCCTTGGACGGCACGTTGCCAGAACACGGGCCGTGACCGAGTCGCTCGGGCGTGATGTCGATCCGACGACCCGCACGTGGTGTCTGATCAACGATCCTCGATCCTCGGCGCGGCGTTCCATCAACGACGAGACGCATCCCCCATGCGCACGCGACGCGGCGCCCATCCGCGATCGACAGGCCTTCGAGGCGTGGAACCGGGAACGTACGCCTTCCGCCGGACCACCGTCTGGCCTGGTTGAAGAACGGCTGGGACTCCATTGGCCCTGTCACACGGCGCCCGTCGACAGGGCCGTCGAGCGCGATCGCGCGACGTCCGTCGATAGCTGCTGCGCACCGAATACCATCGGTGGTTGTCAAGCGCTGCGTCACGCGGATCTCGATCGACCGCTCGGTCTCGCGCGCGCTAACACTCGGCCGCTCAGCATCAGGGCATTTGGCGGCGACGACGTACAGCTCCAGCGAACGGCCGTCATCGCCGACCGCCATGAGCCCCCAACGCAACGATTCGACCTCGACACGTTTGGGCGGCCCCGTCGTTGTGCCGGACGAACCAGACGAGCAACCGAGAACGGGCGCCGACAGGAACAGGACGACAAGCCAAGACACCGAGCGCTGCATGAACGTCGTCCTAACGCCTCGTCGCGATTCTGACATTGAGCGGCCCCTGAGCGCACGACTCCCCCGCTCGATCATCAGACTCACCCGCTGATCTCTCGATCACGAGCACCATGCCCATGCGCCGACGCCCTGTCAACGAGTACGCCGTACGACGACGACATCCGTCCACCGACCGAAGCCCGATCGCCGTTAGCCCCCTCGAATGGTCCCGTTGAGTCGCCAAGGGCCGGCGACGCCCCGGAGCGGAGCGCCTGTCGCGGCCGGGGCCACGGGCGAGTGCCGCGACGGGCGATGGACACGGTGAAGGGCATGTACGACCACGCATTGGCCGGATCTTCGAGGCTCGCCTGCAGATGACTCGGCCCATGACTCGTTGAACGTCCGGCGACAACCAACCCCGAATCGACCACCCCTTGACCCGTGAAGCCGGATTCACCATGCTGTGTGAAACCGGTTTCACCGCGCGCGCCCCGCCCCGTCCACCTCCCGAGGCCCCCATGTCCACCATCGAGAACCCCGCCACGACGATCGACCCGGCCCGCACGGTGCTCAACCAGGCACCGGCGCTGGAGCCGTTCGACCACTACGGCAGCGACCTGGCGCTGCAGGAGGCGCTCGTCCGCGAGGGCGGCGGATGGGGCGTCGAGCGCGCACGCGAGACCGGCGCGGCCGCCGGGAGTGCCGAGGCGCGCGAGCACGGGCGACGGGCCGAGGCCCACGAGCCGCGCCTGACCCTGCACGACCGCTGGGGCAACCGCACCGACACCGTCGAGCTCGACCCGTCGTGGCACCACCTGCTCGGCGGCGCGATCGAGCGCAGCCTGCACGCGCTGCCGTGGCAGGCGCCCGACCCCGGCGAGGAGCACGGCCGGCACGTGGTGCGCGCCGCGCTCTTCGGCCTGTGGAGCCACGTCAACGGCGGGGTGATGTGCCCGGTGTCGATGACGTCGGCGGTGGTGCCCGCGCTGCGCGACGGCGCGCCCGAGCTCGCCGCCGAGTGGGAGCCGCGCCTGACCCGCACCGTCTACGGGCAGGCGGCGCCCGGTCCCGCGTTCGCCGACGGCGCCGACCCCGGACGCGCCGCCCTGGCCGGGATGGCGATGACCGAGCGGCAGGGCGGGTCGGACGTGCGCGCCAACATCACCCGGGCGATCGACGTCGGTGATGGTGAGTACGAGATCCACGGTCACAAGTGGTTCTGCTCCTACCCGCCCTGCGACGTGTTCCTCGTGCTCGCGCAGCTCGACGACGGCACCGGCCCGGTCGACGGTGACCCGACGGCCACCGGAGCGGACCGGCCCGGCGCCGGGCTGTCGTGCTTCCTCGTCGAGCGCGGCCCCGGGATGGAGTTCCAACGGTTGAAGGACAAGCTCGGTACCCGATCGCTGCCGTCGTCGGAGGTGGAGTTCCGTGGTGCGCGCGGACGGCTCGTCGGCCGGCCCGGCAAGGGCGTGCAGGCGATCGTGCGGATGGTCAACCACACCCGCCTGGACTGCACGATCGGATCGACGACGGTGCTGCGCCGCGGCGTCGTCGAGGCGATCCACCACGCCCGCCACCGCCGGGCGTTCGGCGCGTTGCTCGTCGACCAGCCGGCGATGACCAACGTGCTGGCCGACCTGGCGCTGGAGTCCGAGGCGGCGACCGCGTCGACGCTGCGCGTCGCCCGGGCCTACGACGAGGCCGACGCGCCGTTCCGGCGGTTCGCGACCGCGGTGATGAAGTACTGGACCTGCAAGCGCGCCCCCGGCCACGCCGCCGAGGCGCTGGAGTGCCTGGGTGGCAACGGGTACGTCGAGGACTCCGGCCTGCCGCTGCTCTACCGCGACGCGCCGCTGCAGTCGATCTGGGAGGGCTCGGGCAACGTCGCCGCGCTCGACGTGCTGCGCGCGCTGACGAAGGAGCCCGAGGGGCTGCCTGCGTTCGTCGCCGAGTGCGAGACCGCCCGCGGCGCCGACGCCCGGCTGGACGCCCACCTGGACCACGTGCGCGACCAGACCGCCGGGCTCTTCGCCGGGATCGGGCAGGACGGCCGGTCGGTCGACGAGCGGCTGGCGGAAGGACAGTTCCTCGCCCGTCGGGTCGTGGAGGACCTGGCCCTCGGACTGCAGGGCTCGCTGCTCGTGCGCCACTCGACGCCGGCGGTGGCCGACGCGTTCTGCGCGTCGCGCCTGGCCGGCCAGGGAGGCCGCGTGTACGGCACGCTGCCGACGTCGGTCGACGCCCGCGCGATCGTCGACCGGGCGCTGCCGGCGTGAGGCGCCACGTCGCCGCCGGGGGGCCGAACCACCGACCGCACCCTGGACACACCGATCGCCCGGTCCCGAGCGCGGAGACCATCCGATGAGTCAGCTGACCACCATGACCTACGAGGTCACCGACCGGATCGCCCGGATCACCCTGGACCGTCCCGAGCGCGGCAACGGGATCGTCCCGGCGCTGCCGGTCGAGCTGGCCGCGTGCGTCGAGCGCGCCGACCTCGACCCCGACGTCCACGTCATCGTCCTGTCGGGCAACGGCAAGGGGTTCTGCGGCGGCTACGACCTGGTCGACAGCGCCGAGGGTCTCGGGGTGACCGACGCGACCGGGCCCGCGGCGACGGACCACGGGGACGCCGGTCCGGAGCCATCCCCCGACCGCCCGACCCGCGCGGCCGCCGCGACGGACGACGACACCGACGGACCCGACGCGACCATCGACCTCGCGCCCCCGGACGACCCACGAGCCTGGCCCGGCCCGCCGCCGCACCGTCCGCCGCCCGCGGGCGCGCCGACGCATCCGTGGACGACCGCGCTGAACCACGACCCGGACGGGACGTGGGACCCGATGGTCGACTACGCGATGATGAGCCGCAACGTCCGCGGGTTCATGTCGCTGTTCCACGCGAACAAGCCGGTGGTCTGCAAGGTCCACGGGTTCTGCGTCGCCGGGGGCACCGACATGGCGCTCTGCTCCGACCTGCTCGTCATCGCCGCCGACGCGAAGATCGGCTACCCGCCCGCCCGCGTGTGGGGATCGCCGACGACCGCCCTGTGGACGCAGCGCCTGGGCGCGCAACGGGCCAAGCGGCTGCTGTTCACCGGGGACTCCCTGTCGGGCGCGGAGGCGCTGGAGTGGGGCCTGGCGGTCGAGGCACCGGACGCCGCCGACCTGGACGCGCGGACCGAGATCCTGCTGGAGCGGATCGCCCGGGTGCCGGTCAACCAGCTGATGCTCCACAAGCTGCTCGTCAACCAGGAGCTCACCAACCAGGGGATGCACTCCACCCAGGTGCTCGGCACCGTCCTCGACGGGATCACCCGCCACACCCCCGAAGGTCACGCGTTCCAACGGCGCGCGGCCGAGGCGGGGTTCCGCCGGGCGGTGCGCGAGCGTGACGAGCCGTTCGGGGACGCGGGATCCTCGACCTTCAAGGGATGACCGTGGACACCGACGCCCCCGCCGCCCCCACGACCCGCGACCGGTTGCTCACCGCCGCCCACGACCTGGTCGCCGAGGGCGGGTACGCCGCCGCGACCGTCACCGCCGTGGCCGAGCGGACCGGCCTGGCCGCCGGCGCGCTGTACCGGCACTTCCCGTCCAAGGCGCACCTGTTCGCCGAGCTCTTCCGCACCGTGTGCGACGGCGAGCTGCGGGCGATGGTCGCCGCCGCCGAGGCCACCGCGGACCGCTCCGCCGGGGACCGCACCGTCGCGGTGATCACGACGTTCGCCCGCCGCGCGCTGCGCAGTCGTCGCCTGGCGTGGGCGCTCCTCGCCGAGCCGGTCGACCCGCTCGTCGAGGCGGAGCGGCTGGCGTTCCGCCGGGCCTACCGCGACCTGTACGTCGACCTGCTGCGCCAAGGGGTCCACGCCGGCGAGCTGCCGGAGCAGGACGTCGAGCTGACCGCCGCCGCGGTCGTCGGCGCGGTCGGCGAGGCGCTCGTCGGCCCGCTGTCGCCGGTCGAGGCCGGCGGGACCGACCCGGACGACGTCGTCGACGCGATCGGTCGGATCGTGCGCGGGGCGATCGGGGCCTGACCGGCGGCCGGACACGGGCCCGGCGCGCCGCGGTCGGGCGGGCCCGGCCCCTCGGCGCCCTCGCGCCGGGGGCCACCGGCCGGCGGGCTCGCCTCGCCCGCCCGATGGATCTCACTTACGTGCAGGCTCGACTGTTAGTGTGCGCCCATGGGGAGTGGGATGGGGACCGTGCGCGGGCCCGGCGGCGCGGCGACGGCGCCACCGGGCCTGACGCGAAGGGCACGCCGCGTCGGCCTGGCGATCGCGATCGCCGTCGCCGCCGGCCTGCTGGTGGCCGCGGTCCGCGCCGCCGACGCGCAGGCCGCCGCGCCGACCTATCCCGGCACGGTGCGCCGGCTCACGCACGTCGCGGGCGACAAGACCTACCCGTCGATCGTCTACGTGCCGACGACCTACGACGCCACGCGGCCGACGCCACTCGTGGTGCTGACGCACGGCTGCCAGACGACGGCCGAGCAGCAGATGCACGCCAGCCTCTACAACGCCGTCGCCGAGCGCGAGGGCTTCGTGGTGCTCCACCCCGACGTCGACGCCGGCGCCGTGAGCCAGCCCGGTCCGCTGCGGCGGTGCTGGCGGTGGTTCATGCCCGACGGCCGCCGGCGCGGCACCGGTGACGCCGCCGCGATCGCCGCGATGACGCGCGCCGCCATGGACCGCTGGAGCATCGATCCCGAGCGGACCTACATGGTCGGGATGTCGGCCGGTGGGTTCATGACGTCGATCATGTCCGCCGCGTACCCCGACCTGTACGCGGCCGTCGGGGTGATGTCGGCCGGCGCCTACGGCGACGCGCTCTGCCTGGGCTTCGACCACCCGCTCACCCTCTCCGCCGCCACGAGCGCCAGGCAGGCCCGCCAGGCGATGGGCCACCATGCGCGAGTGGTCCCGCGGATCGTCATCGGCGGCGACGTCGACGGCGGGATCCCGCTCGCCTGTCAGCAGAAGGCGTTCGAGCAGGGCCTGCGCACGAACAACCTCGTCCTCGACCCCCTCCGCCAGGACGCGCCGCTCTCGCTGAAGCCGGCCGAGACGCGGCGGGACGCCAAGCCCGGCGGGTACGACTCGACCGTGCGCACCTACCGCGACCCCGACGGCTGCGTCGTGGGCGAGCACTGGATCGTGCACGGCATGAACCACTTCTGGTCCGGAGGAACGGACGATCCGCGCTACAAGGGCTTCACCGATCCACGCGGCCCCAACGCCGCCGAGGCCACGTGGCGCTTCTTCTCGCGCTACACCCGCGGCACCACGGGCATGCCGTGCGCCGAGGCGCCGTGACCGTCGAGGGCGGCACGCGCGCGCCCCGCCGTCGCACGCAGGAGGAGCGCCGCGCCGCCACCCGGACGGCGCTGCTGGACGCCACCATCGCCTGCCTCGTGGAGCACGGCTACGCCGGCGCCACGACGACGAGGATCGTCGAGCGGGCCGGCGTGTCGCGCGGGGCGCAGGTCCACCACTACCCGACGAAGGCGGCCCTCGTGGTGGCCGCGCTGGAGCGGCTGGCGGTGCGCCGGACCGCGGAGGCGGCCGACGAGCTGCGCGGCCTGAAGGCCGGTCCCGACCGTGTCGACGCGCTCCTCGACGCCCTCTGGGAGACCCACGCGGGCCCGCTCTTCGTCGCCGCGCTCGAGCTGTGGACCGCGGCCCGCACCGACGCCGAGCTGCGCGAGCACATGGTGGCCGCGGAGGGCGCCGTCAACCGCGCCGTGACCGCCGCGATCGGCCGGATCCTCGGGATCGACCCGATGCCCCCGGCCCTCGTCCACGACGTCGCCCTGGCGACGTCGACGATGCGCGGCCTGGCGCTGATCGACATCAGCGCCGGGGTCGACGCCGAGACCTCCCGACGCCGTTGGCTACGCGCCCGCGAAGGCCTGCGCCGCGGCTTCTCCCCCGAGACGACCGCCGCGCTGGCGCAGCCGGGCCGCCGCTGAGCGACCGTCGGGTCGCCGACACGTCCCGTCGACCCCGCGGCGCCCGGCGCGATCTAGGCTCGACGTGTGATCCCCTGGCCCCGGTCCGCCCCCACCGCCCGGGACCGCGAGCGGTACGCGGACTCCCACCTCGGGTCGTTCTGGCTCGACCCCGCGTCCGGCGTGCCCGTCGCGCCGCGCCTGGACCCGCTCGACGCCGACGCCACCACCGACCTGCTCGTCGTCGGCGGCGGATACACCGGCCTGTGGGCGGCGCTGCACGCCAAGGCCGACGACCCCGACCGCGACGTGCTGCTGCTCGAGGCCGGCCGCTGCGGGCACGCCGCCAGCGGCCGCAACGGCGGGTTCTGCGTCGCGTCGCTCACCCACGGGGTCGAGCACGGCCACGCCCGCTACCCCGAGGAGCTGCCCGAGCTCGAGCGCCTGGGGCTCGGCAACCACGCCGGGCTGCTCGACGACCTACGCCGGATGGGGATCGACGCCGAGGTCGAGGAGACCGGCCAGATCGGCATCGCCCTCGACCCCCGCGACACCGACTGGATCGAGGAGGGCGCGGCGCTGCTGCGCGACCTGGGCCACGACGTCCTGACGCTGGACGCGGAGGCCGCACGGGCCGAGATCGCCTCGCCGGTGGTCCACGGCGGCCTGTGGGACCGGACCGGGGCCGCGCTCGTCCACCCCGGCCGCCTGGCGGTCGGGCTGCGCGCCGCGGCGCTCGACGCCGGGGTGCGGATCCACGAGCGCACGACCGTCACCGCCCTGCGCGCCACCGGCCGCGGGGTGCGGGCGACGGTGGCGGGCGACCGGTCGCCCGCGGGACGGACCGCGCCGGGCACGCCGCCGGTGGGTGGATCGACGGTGGGCGTCCCGGCGTTGAACGGCCCGACGGTCACCGCCCGACGGGTCGTGCTCGCCGCCGGGGCGCACCTCGGCGGGGCGGGCTCCCCCGACCTGGCGCCGACGGTCCGCCGGCGGATCGCGCCGGTGTGGGACCACGCGCTCGTCACCGAGCCGCTGACGCCGGAGCAGCGCGACCGGATCGGGTGGCGCAACCGCCAGGGGATGTCCGACGTCGCCAACCTCTTCCACTACTTCCGCCTGACGGCCGACGACCGGATCCTGTGGGGTGGCTACGACGCGGTGTGGCGGCGCGGAGGATCGACCGACGACCGCCACCAGGACCACGACCCGACGTACGCCCGGCTGGCGCAGCACTTCGCGGTCGCGTTCCCGCAGCTCGACGACGTGCGGTTCACCCACCGCTGGGGCGGCGCGATCGACACGTCCGGTCGGTTCGCCGCGTTCTTCGGGACGACCCACGACGGCCGCGTCGCGCACGCGGTCGGCTACACCGGCCTGGGGGTCGCGGCCACCCGGTTCGGCGCGCGGGTCGCGCTCGACCTCGTCGACGGCCACGACGCGATCGCCACCCGGTCGCGGTTCGTCGGGACCCGCCCGCTGCCGTTCCCGCCCGAGCCGGTGCGCACCGCCGCGATCCGGGTCGTCCAACGGCGGATGCTCGCCGCCGACCGCCGTGGGCGGCGCGGACCGTTCCTGCGGCTCCTCGACCGGATGGGACTGGGGCTCGACAGCTGACCGCTGGCCTCGCGCCGCCGTTCCTGTCACCCTTCCCGACGGGAGGAGTCCGCACGGCCGGACTCCACGCCCGGGTCCGCCCGGGCGACCAGCGGGTCCCTCCTCGCGACACGCCCACCCGCCGGAACTCCCGACCCCACCCGAGCCAGCCATGCGCACCAGCACGCCCCCGGCGCCCGACGCCGGCGCTCCGCCCCGCACGAACGCGGAGTGGCGGTCGGTCCTCGCGCCGTACTCCCGCGCCAGCGTCCCCCACGCCGCCCTCGACGTCCTGACGTCGATCGTGCCGTACGTCGCGCTGTTCGTCGCGATGTACCTCAGCCTCGAGGTGTCGTACCTCCTGACGCTCGCGCTGGCGATCCCCGCGTCGGGCTTCCTGCTGCGGACCTACATCGTCTTCCACGACACGACCCACGGATCGTTCCTGCCGTGGCGGTGGGCCAACCACCTGCTCGGGGTCGTCGCGGGGCTCATCGTCTACACGCCCTACACCTCGTGGCGCAGCGACCACGCCTACCACCACGCCACCGCGGGCGACCTGGACCGCCGGGGCGGTGGCGACGTCGAGACGATGACCGTCGACGAGTACCTGGCGGCCGGGCGCGGCAGGCGGGCGGTCTACCGGCTCTTCCGCAACCCGCTGGTGATGTTCACGCTCGGGCCGGTCGTCGCCCTCGTGATCCAGCCCCGGTTCGTCGGCCGCGACAAGCCGGCCCGCATCAAGCGCAGCGTCCACGCGACGAACGTCACCCTCGCGCTGCTCATCGCCGGGTTGTGCGTGCTGATGGGCCCGGTGTCGTTCCTGCTCGTGCAGCTGCCGATGGTGTTCCTCGCCGGGGGCGCCGGCGTGTTCCTCTTCTACGTCCAGCACCAGTTCGAGGACGTGTACTGGGAGTCCGGCGACCGTTGGTCGTACGCGGACGCCGCGCTGCAGGGCAGCTCGTACCTCAAGCTCCCCAAGCTCCTGCAGTACTTCAGCGGCAACATCGGCCTGCACCACGTCCACCACCTCAACGCCCGGATCCCCAACTACCGTCTGCAGCAGGCCCACGACGAGGTCGACGTCTTCCACGACGTGCCGGTGCTGACGGTGTGGCAGGGCGTGCGCGCCACGCGACTGAAGCTCTGGTGCCGCGAGCGCCAGCGCCTCGTCACCTGGGCCGAGGTCCGTCCGCTGCTGCGCGCGCAGGCCGACGGCGCCGCGTAGCCCACGACCCCGTCGCGCGCGGCGCGTCGGCCCCGTCGGCGCTCAGCGCCCACCCTTGCGCAAGCGGCGCAGCTCGTCCCACGGCCGGGCGTTGGCGACGTCGTCGGGGCCGAGCCAGGCGCGACGCGCGGTGGCGATCCCCCACCGCGTGTTGGCCAGCGTGTCGGGCCGGTGGGCGTCGGAGTCGATGCAGAGCAGGACGCCGGCGTCGCGGGCCGCGCGGGCGTGGACCTCGTGCAGGTCGCGGCGGCGCGGCGACCCGTTGATCTCGAGGAACGTGCCGGTGCGGGCCGCGGCGGCGATCACCGCCTCGACGTCCACCGCGTACGGCGCGCGCGACCCGATCAGCCGCCCCGTCGGATGGCCGACGACGTCGACCGACGGGTGCTCGCACGCCGCGACGATCCGGGCGGTCGGATCGCGGTCGAACGCGGTGTGGACCGACGCGACGACCCAGTCCAGCTCGGCCAGCAGGTCGTCGTCGTAGTCCAGGCCCCCGTCGGTCCCGATGTTCACCTCGCTCCCGGCCAGCACGGTGATGCCGTCCAGCCGGGCGTCGACGTCGCGGACCTCGGCGATGAGCGTCCGCAGCTGCTCGGCGCTCACCGCGTCGCCGAACCCGTGCGACGCGGAGTGGTCGGTGATCGCCACGTACTCCAGGCCCCGGTCGCGCGCCGCGGTCGCCATCTGCTCGACCGTCGCGCGCCCGTCGCTGGCGACGGTGTGCATGTGAAGGTCGCCGCGAAGGTCGCCCGGCTCGATCAGCCGCGGCGCCTCCTCGAGCTCCAGCTCGCCGCGGTGCTCGCGCAGCTCCGGATCGACCCACGTCAGGCCCAGGTGGGCGTACACGTCCGCCTCGTCGGCGAACCGGTGCGTCACCCCGGTCGCCTCGTCGAGGATCCCGTGCTCGGAGACGCGCAGGCCGCGCTTGACCGCCGCCTCGCGGATCGCGACGTTGTGCGCGCGCGACCCGGTGAAGTGCTGCAGCAGGTTGCCGAACCGGTCGGGCGGGACGACCCGCAGGTCGACGCCCAGGCCGGAGTGCGTGACGCCGCTCGCGCCGTGCTCCCCGGACCGGTCGACGCGGGCGATGAGGTCCGACGCCGCGAACGCCGCGACGACGGCCGCCGGGTCGTCGGCGCCGGCGACGACGTCGAGGTCGTGGACCGTCTCGGCCCAGCGCCGCGCCGACCCGGCGAGCGCGATCCGGTCGGGGTCGATCCCGGTCGCGTCGCGCAGCTCCGCGACGAGCGCGTCCCCGATCTCGCGCGCCCGCGGCAGCAGCACCCGCTCCGCGCCGTCGTGCCCGTCGGCCGCCGCGGCGTCGGCGCGGTCGAGCGCCTCGAGCAGCCGCTCCTCGGTCCGCGCCCCGAACCCCGACAGCGCGCGCACGCGCCGCTCCTCGATCGCGCGACGCAGCGCGTCCGGGCCGTCGATCCCCAGCTCGGCGTGGAGCCTGCGGGCCTTCTTCGGTCCCAGGCCGGGCAGCTTCGTGATCCGCAGCAGCCCCTCGGGGATCTTCGCGCGGAGCTTCTCCAGGACGGGAATCCCGCCGGTGTCGAGCAGCGCGACGAGCTTCTCCTCGAGCGTCGTGCCGACGCCGTCCAGGTCGGTGACGGTCCCCGCCCGGACCATCGCCGCCACCGACCGCGGGGTGTCGCGGATCGTGTCGGCCGCCCGCCGGTAGGCGAGCACCCGGTGGACGTTCGCGCCGTCCAGCTCGTAGCGGTCGCCGAGCTCGACGAGGACCTCCGCGATCTCGCCGTTCGTCGGATCGGGGCGCGACGCCATGCCGTCCACGATAGTCGCGGTCGACGCGCCGAAACGGGGTCCTGCGCCGCTGGGATACTCGCGACGTGCCCGACGCGCGCAGGATCCGCCTGACCTACGCCGAGCGTCGCGGGGAGATCCTCGACGCCGCGGCCCGGGTGATCGTCGCCCGCGGCCTGCACGCGTTCCGCATCCGCGACGTCGCCGACGAGGCCGGGGTGTCGCAGCCGCTCGTCTCGACGCACTTCCGCTCACGCGAGGAGCTCGTCCTCGAGGCGTTCGAGCGGGCCGACGAGCGCGCGCTCCAGACGATCCTCGCGCACGACCCGCACGACGCGGACGGCCGGGCCCGCGCGGTCGCGTACCTGGACGCGATCGTCGCCGCGTCGGACGAGCCCGACGACGGCATCGAGCTGTGGCACCAGGTGTGGACGCACGCGACGTTCTCGGACGCGATCCGCGACGCGGTGCACGTCCGCCAGACCGCCTGGATCGCCCGGCTCGCGGAGCGGATCCGGAGCGGCCAGGACGACGGGTCGGTCGCCCCGACGGTCGACGCCGCGAGCACGGCCCAGCTCCTCGTCGTCGTCATCGACGGCCTCGCGCCCTCCCAGCGCGCGGGCCTCATCGACCGCGCCACCGCGCTGCGGATGCTCGACGACGCGATCGACGCGTTCCTCCCCGCCGGCTGATCCCGGACTTCCCCGCACGGTCGGCCCGGGATTCCCAGGCGCCCGATCGGGTAGCGGGGCGGCGAGGCCGGCACGCTCACGCAGCCGGCCGACGTCCATGCCCCTCCCCACGACGAGGAGCCCCATGCACCGCACCGAGCACAAGATCGCCCAGGTCCTGAACGAGGCCCACGCCAGCGAGGTCGCCCTCGTCCGCGTGCTCCAGACGCAGATCGCCATGACCCCCAGGGGGCGGCTGCGCACCGCGCTCGAGACCCACCGCGACGAGACGCGCGACCACGCCGCGCGGTTGCGTCGCCGGCTCGACGCTCTCGGTGCGCGCAGCAGCCCCGCGCAGCTCATCTTCGGCGCCGCCGAGACGGCGGTCGGTCAGATGCTCGCGCTCGCCAAGACCCCCGTCGACCTGCTGCGTGGCACCGGTGGCGAGGAGCAGCTGCTGAAGAACGCGAAGGACGCCGTGGCCACCGAGGCCCTCGAGATCGCGACGTACACCGCGATCGAGGCGCTCGCCCGCGAGGTCGACGACGAGCGGACCGCGTCGCTCGCCGCGTCGATCCGCGCCGACGAGGAGCGGATGCTCGACCGCCTGCTGCGCGAGATCCCGACGTTGACGAAGGCCGTCGTGCGCGCCGACGTCCGCGGCCGCCCCTCGTTCGACCCGACGACGACCGGCGCCGCCGACGCGGTGCGCACCGTCCGCGACATCCTCGACGACGCCGCCCGCACGGTCCGTGATCGCACCACCGCGGTCGTCGGCGACGCCCGTGACGCGGTCGACGACGCCACCCGCGACGGCGCCGCGGCGGTGCGGAACGGCGCCGGGGCGGCGCGCGACGCGGTCGAGCGCGTTCCCGGCGCGCAGGTCGTCACCGGCGCGGCCGGGGGCCTCACCGCCGACGCGTCCGACCTGCCGATCGCCCGCTACGACGAGCTGAACGTCGACGACATCGCCGACCGCCTGGACGACCTGTCGCCGCAGGACCTCGCGACGATCGACATCTACGAGCGACGACACAAGGGACGCACCGGCGTGCTTCAGGCGACCGAGCGGCGGCTCCAGCGCGCCTGAGCGACGCCGACGCGCAACACTGGGACCGTGAGCACCAGCGCACGGTCCCGGCTGCCCACGTACGAGCGCCTGCTGACGATCGCCGCCCGCGGGCCATGGGATCCCGGGACGATCGACCTGACCGCCGACCGGGAGCGGATCACGGACCTGCCGGTCGGGGACCGCGTGCGCGTCCGGGGCCTGGCGGCGGGGTTCCTCGTCGCCGAGGACGCGGTCGCCGAGCACCTCGTGCCCTTCGCCCCCGCCGCCGACGACGATCCGGGACGTGCGGCCTGCCTGCGCGCGCAGTCCCGCGACGAGGACGTGCACGCCGTCGCCACCCGCCGGCTGTGGGCGGCGATCGGCGACGACCACGACCCGCTCGACCTCGTGCCGGACGCGTTCCGGGCGCTGTTCCTCGAGCGGCTGCCGGCGGTCGCCGCCGGGGTGGCGGACGACCTGCCGCTCGCCGACGCCGTCGGGCTCTACCATGGCCTGCTCGAGGGCGTGGTCTTCATCGCCGGCCAGGACGCGCTGCTCGACCTGGCGCTTGAGCACGAGCTGCCGGGAACCGCCGAGACGATCCGGCGGATCCAGAAGGACGAGCGGTGGCACGTGTCGCTCGGGATGCGGATCCTCTGCGACCTGCCCGACGAGGACCGCGTGACCGCCGTGCTCCACGCCACCGCGCCGGCGGCCGTCGCCGCCTGGGGCGACCTCGTCCCCGCGGCGACCGCCGACGCGGTCCTCGACGCGCTCGACCGACGCCTGCGGATCCTCGGGATGGGGCCGTTCACGGCCGCTCCCGCCGGTCCTGCGCGCTGACGGCCGGGGGCCGCCAGGTCGCCGCCGCGTGGGGGCGGTCCGGCCGGGGGTGGCGGTCCGGCCGGCGCGGCGGTCCGGCCGGGGGTGGTGCGACTTCAGGACCACCCGCGTCGCGTTCTCACTCCACCCCCATCGTCACGGGATGGGCCCGCCCGGGGTGGGCCGACTTCAGGACCACCCACGTCGCGTTCTCGCTCCACCCCGTCATCCGACGAGGACCGACCGACCACCGTCGAGCGTGACGTTCGCCACGTCCGGGACGCGACGGACGACGCGGGAGGGCGTACCCCGCGATCGGTCATCCATGCATCGTCCGGGAAGGCCCGGGCGACCTCGCCCACGAACCCGGAAGCCCGATGCGCACCCGTCATCTCACTCCCATGCTCGCCGCGACCGTCCTGGCCGCGCTCCCCGCCGTCGCCGGAGCGCAGGTCGCCGGCGGCCCGACCACCCCGACGACCCCGACCGTCCCCACCATCACCACGCCGGCCCCCACCCCGACGACCCCGACCGGCCCGCCGACGGTCGCCCCGACGCCGCCGGACCCCACCGGGGCCCCGCCGGTGCAGCAACCGCCCGGCCCCGGGTCGATGCTCGGCGAGACGCCGATCGACGTGCCGGTGCTGACCGCCCGTATGGAGGCCGACCTGAAGAAGAACGGTGGCGTCGTCGGCTACGGCTGGTCGGTGCACCGCAACGGCCAGACGGTGTCCGAGGGCGGCAGCGGCAAGCGCCGGATCAAGGCCGACGGGGACCGCTCGTTCGGCGCATCGACGCGGATGGAGATCATGAGCTCGACGAAGCCCGTGACGGCGCTTGCGCTGCTCAAGGTCTACGACCGCACGAACCTGTCCCAGGGCGGGGCGGTCAAGCAGCTGAAGGCCGGAACGCGCCAGAACTGCGGCGGCCACGCCGGCCTCCACATGTCGCCGCGCGATCTCGCCCAGCTGTTCTCGGTCGTCCGCAGCAGCACGACGGTCCTGCCCGCCGCGGTCCGCCAGGAGATGTTCGACGGCCGCCTCGGGTGGAAGTCGTCGTCGAACAAGGCCGGCACCGACTCGGCCGGCCTGTGGTGGCACGGCGGCGACGGGTACTTCGGCGGCGACCGCGAGGTGCACACCTGCATCCTCAACGGCACCCAGGGCTACAGCGTCGCGCTGACGATCAACTCGCAGCGGCCGGGCAAGTCGCAGTGCGCGATCGTCAAGGACGCGTTCAACGCCGCCCGCGGCGAGTGACTCCGGTCGGCGTCCCGGCTCCCGGGACGCCGCCCCCGCGGCCTGAGCCGCACGCCTGTTACAGTTTTTGGCGTGCCACAACCCTGGATTCGATCCGGCCGCGGCCGGCGCGGGGCGCTCGCGCTCCTCGCCGCCGCGGCCGCCGCGCTCGTCCTCGCCGGTTGCGGCAACGGCCCGACGCGCGGCGAGCGCGGCCTCAAGCCCCTCGTCCTCACCACGTTCACCGTCCTGGCGGACATGACCCGGCAGGTCGCCGGCGACCGGGTCGAGGTCGCGTCGATCACGCGGCCCGGCACCGAGATCCACGGCTACGAGCCGACGCCCGGGGACCTCAAGCGCGCGGCCGGAGCCGACCTCGTGCTCGAGAACGGCCTGGACCTCGAGCGGTGGTTCGAGCAGTTCATCGACCGCGCCGAGGCCGACCGCGCCACCCTCAGCGACGGGGTGACGACGATCCCGATCCGGGGCGCGTCGGAGTACGCCGGCAAGCCCAACCCGCACGCGTGGATGTCGACCGCCAACGCCGAGATCTACATCGACAACATCCGCAAGGCGCTGACCGAGCTCGATCCCGAGGGACGCGACGAGTACGCCCGTCGCGCCGTGGACTACAAGTCCCGGATCCGAAAGGTCGGCGAGGAGGTCCGACGCGACCTCGCCGACCTGCCCCGCGCGCAGCGGGCGCTCGTCACCTGCGAGGGGGCGTTCAGCTACCTCGCCCGTGACCTCGACCTGGAGGAGCGCTACCTCTGGCCGGTGAACGCCGACCAGCAGGGCACCCCCCGCCAGGTCGCCGACCTCATCACCTTCGTCCGCGACCGCGAGGTCCCGGCGATCTTCTGCGAGACGACGGTGAGCGACAAGTCCCAGCGGCAGGTCGCGCGCGAGGCGGGCTCGCGCCTCGGCGGCAACCTCTACGTCGACTCGCTCTCCAAGCCCGACGGCCCGGTGCCGTCCTACCTCGACCTGCTGCGCGTCGACGTCGAGACGATCGCGCGCGGCCTGAAGGGCGACGCCCGATGAGCGTTGCCGTCCCCGCCGTCGCGGTCACCGACCTGCACGTCCGCTACGGCGCCGCGGTCGCGCTCGACGGCGTCGACCTGCGGATCGCCCCCGGCCGCGTGCACGGCCTCATCGGGATGAACGGGTCGGGCAAGTCGACGCTCTTCAAGGCGATGATGGGGCTCGTCCGCGCCCGGTCCGGTGACGTGCTGCTCTTCGGGGGGTCGTCCGACGCGGCCCGCCGGGCGGGACGGGTCGCCTACGCGCCCCAGAACGAGGCGGTCGACTGGGAGTTCCCGGTGTCGGTCCGCGACGTCGTCGCCACGGGCCGCTACGGCCGCATCGGCGGGTACCGCCGGTTGCGCCGCGACGACCACGCGGCGGTCGACGCGGCCCTGGACCGCGTCGAGCTGACGGACCTCGCCGACCGTCAGATCGGGGCGTTGTCGGGCGGTCAGCGCAAGCGGGCGTTCGTCGCGCGCGGCCTGGCCCAGGAGGCGGAGCTGCTGCTCCTCGACGAGCCGTTCGCCGGGGTCGACAAGCGCAGCGAGGCGACGCTCACCGCGTTGCTGCGGGATCTGGCGGCCGAGGGCCGCACCGTGCTCGTGTCGACGCACGACATCATCGCCGTCCCCGCGCTGTGCGACGAGGTCGCGTTGCTCAACCGGCGGATCATCGCCCAGGGCCCGGTGGCCGACACGTTGCGTCCCGAGCTGCTCGCCGACGCGTTCGGCGGGTTCGTCCCCGCATCGGCGCTCGGGGTGGCGGCATGACCGATCTCCTCAACTGGTTCACCGAGCCGCTGGAGTTCGCGTTCATGCAGCGGGCGCTCGTCACCGCGGTGATCTGCGGACTGGTGTGCGCGGTGCTGTCGTGCTGGCTGACGCTGCTGGGGTGGTCGCTCATGGGCGACGCCGTGTCGCACGCGGTGCTGCCGGGGGTGGTGCTGAGCTACGCGGCCGGGTTGCCGTTCGCCGTCGGGGCGTTCGTCTTCGGCACCGCGGCGGTCGCCGGGGTCGGGGCGCTCAACCGCACGAGCCGGGTGAAGGAGGACGCCGCGATCGGCATCGTCTTCACCGGGCTGTTCGCGTTGGGGCTCGTGCTGGTGACGGTGTTCCCGTCGCAGATCGACCTCATGCACATTCTCTTCGGCAACGTGCTCGGCGTCAGCGACGGCGACATCGTGCAGGCGGCGATCATCGGCGCGGTCGTGCTCGCCGTGCTGCTCTACAAGCGCCGCGACCTCGTCCTGTACGCGTTCGACCCGACGCACGCCCACGCGATCGGGATCTCGCCGCGTCGGCTGGAGATGCTGCTGCTCGGCGCGATGGCGTTGACGGTCATCATCGCGTTGCAGGCGATCGGGATCGTCCTCGTCGTGGCGATGCTCATCACCCCCGGCGCGACCGCGTACCTGTTGACCGACCGGTTCGACCGGATGCTCGTCATCGCGAGCGTCGCCGCGGTGCTCGCGTGCGTCGTCGGCACGTACCTGAGCTACCACCAGGACTGGTCGCCCGGAGGAGCGATCGTCTGCGTGCTCACCCTGCAGTTCGTCCTGGCGTACCTCTTCGCCCCGCGTGGCGTGGTGACCCGCTGGTGGGTCGAGCGGAGGCCCGTGGCGGCGTAGGGCGGGCCGCCGACCGCCTGCCCCATCCCCTCCCGGACGAGGATGGCGGGGAGGGTGGTCGAGCCGCGTCGTACGGGTGGCGGACGAGGGGGCGAGAACCGTCCTCTCCCCGGGTATCCCGGTCGTGGACAACGATCGGGAGGCGACCTACCATGATGAGCACGATGCACACGGCGGCACGGATGACGACGCGGGAGTTCCTCGCCCTGCCGGAGCCGCCGGCGATGCTGCGGTTCGAGCTGCTCGACGGTGAGCTCGTGACGCACAACGGGCCGGCCGCACGGCACCAGATGGCCCTGGTGCGGCTCATCGTCACGTTCGACGCATGGTGCGGAGCGGCCCCCGACCGCGGCCGGGTCCTCCCCGACCTCGCGGTCGAGCCGAGCACCGACACGGTGTTCCTGCCGGACCTGCAGTGGTGGTCCGCCGGGCGCGGACCATCGGCCGACGACGGGTTGCCGTGGCCGGTCGGTGACATCGCGATCGAGATCGCCTCGCCCTCCACGGCCCGATTCGACGCGATCGTCAAGACCGACCGCTACCTGCAGGCCGGAGCGCAGGAGGTGTGGCTCGTCGATCCCCAGCGCCCCGGCGCACGGATCGTCCGCGCCGACGTCGCCGGCCCGCCCGCCGAGCTCGGCCCCGACGACGCGTTGACGTCGCCGCTGCTGCCGGGGTTCGCGCTGCCGCTCGCGCGCCTGTCGGACTGATCACCGCCCACACCGGGCATCGGCGGCGACGCCCTGTCCGATCGCACAGCGCTTGGATGCGCTCGCTCCCGCGGCAACGCGCCGATACGCGAGGATGACGACGATGACGAAGCTGCGCCTGGGCCTCAACGTCGGCTATTGGGCGGGCGGCCCGCCGCCCGGGATCGACGACGCCGTCGCCGAGGCGGAGCGGGTCGGGTTCGACTCGATCTGGTGCGCCGAGGCGTACGGATCGGATGCGCTGACGCCGCTGGCGTGGTGGGGGTCGCGGACCGAGCGGCTGCGGCTCGGCACCGGGATCGCCCAGATCTCGGCCCGCCAGCCGACGGCGCTCGCGATGGCGGCGATGACGCTCGACCATCTGTCGGGCGGCCGGTTCGCGCTCGGGATCGGCGCGTCCGGCCCCCAGGTCGTCGAGGGCTGGTACGGCCGGCCGTTCGAGAAGCCGCTCGCGCGCACCCGCGAGGTCGTCGGGATCCTGCGCGACGTCTGGGCCCGCAACGGCCCGGTGACGAACGACGGCCCCGCGTATCCGCTTCCGCTGAAGCCGGGGCCCACCCACCCCGGCGTGTCCGGCCTCGGCAAGCCGCTGAAGTCGTCGATCCGCCCGCTGCGCGAGGACATCCCGATCCTCCTCGCCGCCGAGGGCCCGAAGAACGTCGCGATGGCCGCCGAGATCTGCGACGGCTGGATCGCGATGCTGCTCGACCCGCAGGAGCGGTTCTACGCCGACGCGCTCGCCGAGGGCTTCGCCCGCGACGGGGCCCGCCACACCGCGGACGACTTCGAGGTCGCGGCGATGGTGCCGTTCATCGTCCACGACGACGTCGAGGCGGCGGTCGATATGGTCCGCCCGTTCTACGCCCTGTACTTCGGCGGGATGGGCGCCAAGGGCCGCAACTTCCACGCCAACGTCGCGATCCGGATGGGGTACGAGGAGCACGTCGACCGGATCCAGGCGCTGTACCTCGACGGGAGGAAGGACGAGGCCGCCGCGGCGATCCCCTCCGAGCTCATCCAACGGATGTCGCTGCTGGGCCCCGCCGACAAGATCCGTCACGACCTCGCCGCCTGGGAGGACTCGTTCGTCACGACGATCCTCGTCAACGCCGGCGACCCGACGCAGGTCCGGCAGGCGGCCGAGATCGTCCTGGGCTGACCGACCGCGCCGTCCGGATCACCGCGCGGCCGGCGGGCCGCGTCCCGCCGACCGAGCGCCGGTCAGCGAACCCCGACGTACTCCGCCAGGTGCTCCCCGGTGACCGTCGCGCGCGACGCGACGAGATCGGCCGGGGTGCCCTCGAAGACGACCGTCCCGCCGTCGTGGCCGGCGCCGGGGCCCAGGTCGACGATCCAGTCGGCGTACGCCATCACCGCCTGGTGGTGCTCGACGACGATCACCGACCGGCCCTCGTCGACGAGCCGGTCGAGCAGGCCCAGCAGCTGCTCGACGTCGGCGAGGTGCAGGCCGGTCGTCGGCTCGTCGAGCACGACGACGTCGTGGCGGTCGGCCTGGGCCGTCGCCCCCTTGCGTGCGCCGGCCTTCGGCTTGGACTTTCCGCCCGACATGTGGACGGCGAGCTTCAGCCGCTGGCGCTCGCCACCCGACAGCGTCGTCAACGGCTGGCCGAGGCGCACGTAGCCCAGGCCGACGTCCTCGAGCCAGACCAGCACCTTGTGCGCCGCGGGGACCCGGCCGTCGCCGTCGCCGAAGAACGCCCGCGCCTCGGCGACCGGCATCTCCAGCACCTGAGCGATGTCCTTGCCGGCGAAGCGGTGCTCGAGCACCTCGGCCTGGAACCGTCGGCCCTCGCACTCCTCGCAGGGGGTCGGCGCCCCGGCGACGAACCCCATGTCGGGGTAGATCACCCCCATCCCGTTGCACACGGGGCAGGCGCCGTCGGAGTTCGGGCTGAACAGGCCGGGCTTCACGCCGTTGGCCTTCGCGAACGCCTTGCGGATCGGCTCGAGCAGGCCGGTGTACGTCGCCGGGTTGCTGCGCCGCGACCCCTTGATCGCCGCCTGGTCGACGGCGACGACGTCATGGTCGGGCAGGTCGGGCTCGATCACCGATCCCTGGATCAGCGAGCTCTTGCCCGACCCTGCGACACCGGTCACGACGCACAACACGCCGAGCGGCAGGTCGACGTCCACGTCGCGCAGGTTGTGCCGCGACGCGCCGCGGATCGGCAGCGTGCCGGTCGGCTCGCGGACGGCGTCCTTCACCGTGGCGCGGTCGTCGAGGTGCCGGCCGGTCGGGGTGTCGGCGGCGCGCAGCGCGTCGACGGAGCCCTCGAAGACGATCTCGCCGCCGGCGGTCCCGGCGCCCGGTCCCAGGTCGACGACGTGGTCGGCGATCGCGATCGTCTCGGGCTTGTGCTCGACGACGAGCACGGTGTTGCCCTTGTCGCGCAACCGCAGCAGCAGCGCGTTCATCCGCTCGATGTCGTGCGGGTGCAGGCCGATCGTCGGCTCGTCGAACACGTAGGTCACGTCGGTGAGCGACGAGCCGAGGTGACGGACCATCTTCACCCGCTGCGCCTCGCCGCCCGACAGCGTGCCGGACGGGCGGCTCAACGACAGGTAGCCCAGTCCGATGGCGACGAACCCGTCGACGGCGTGGCGCAGCGCGTCGAGCAGCGGTCCGATCGTCGCGGGCGCGTCCAGCCCGGCGACCCAGGCCGCCAGGTCGGTGATCTGCATCGCGGAGGCGTCGGCGATGCTCACCCCGGCGATCCGCGAACCGCGCACCTCGGCGCTCAACCGGGTGCCGTCGCAGTCGGGGCAGGTGGTGAAGACCACCGCCCGCTCGACGAACGCCCGGATGTGCGGCTGCATCGCCTCGACGTCCTTGGACAGGAACGACTTCTCGATCTGCGGGATGAGCCCGGCGTAGGTGAGGTTCGTCCCCTCGACCTTGATCTTCGTCGGCTCCTTGTGGAGCAGGTCGTGGCGCTCGCGCTTGGTGAACCTCTTGATCGGCTTGTCGGGGTCGAAGAACCCGCAGCCACGGTAGATCCGGCCGTACCAGCCGTCCATCGAGTAGCCGGGGATCGTCAACGCGCCCTCGTTGAGCGACTTGTCCTCGTCGTACAGCGCGGCGAGGTCGTAGTCGGTGACCGCCCCGCGGCCCTCGCACCGCGGGCACATCCCGCCGACCCGACTGAACGACGCCGCCTGGGTGATCGTCTTGTCGCCGCGCTGGACGGTGATCCCGCCGCTGCCGGACGCCGACGCGACGTTGAACGAGTACGCGCCGGGCGGGCCGACGTGCGGCTCGGCGATCCGACTGAAGAGGATCCGCAGCAGCGCGTCGGCGTCGGTCACGGTGCCGACGGTCGAGCGCGGGTTCGCCCCGAGGCGCTCCTGGTCGACGACGATCGCGGTGGTGAGCCCGTCCAGCACGTCGACGTCGGGCCGCGAAAGGGTCGGCATGAACCCCTGGACGAACGCGCTGTACGTCTCGTTGATGAGCCGCTGCGACTCGGCGGCGATCGTGCCGAAGACGAGCGAGCTCTTGCCCGACCCGGACACCCCGGTGAACGCGGTCAGCCTCCGCTTGGGCAGCTCGACGCTCACGTCGCGCAGGTTGTTGACCCGCGCCCCGCGGACGCGGATCAGGTCGTGGTCGTCCGCCGGGTGCGACGCGGCCGGTCCGGCGCTCTCGGTCGTGCTCATCGGTGCTCCATCGGTCGGGCGTGGCGGGGCCCGCGGCCGTCGCCGTGGAGGCGAACGTCCACGGCGGGGCGTCGGGGTCGGGTGTCGGGGCGGATCAGGACCGCTCCTGGAGCCGGATCTCGTTGCCGGCAGGATCGCGGATCGCGGCGTCGCGGATGCCGTAGGGCTGGTCGATCGGCTCCTGGACGATCTCGACGCCGGCCGCCTCGATCCGGGCGAACGCGGCGTCGAGGTCCGGCGTGCCGAGGTTGACGCCGAAGTAGCTGCCCTTGGCGATGAGCTGCCCGAGCATCTCGCGCTCCTCGTCGGTGAGGCCCGGCGCCGCGGCCGGCGGGTGCAGCACGATCGCGGTGTCGGGCTGGCTCGGCGGACCGACGGTGATCCATCGCAGGCCCTCGTAGCCCACGTCGTTGCGGACCTCGAACCCGAGCACGTCGCGGTAGAAGGCCAGCGACGCGTCGGGATCGGTCTGCGGCAGGTAGCTGGCGGTGATCGTGATGTCCATGGAGGTCACGCTAGCCACGGCCCGACGGCGGCCGCTTCTCGATTCCTGACCGATCGCCCCGCTCACCGTCCACGCGCCGGCCCGTGCCCGACGGTCGTCGCCGCCGGCACCACGGTCGTCGCCGCGGGCGCCACGGTGGACGTCACAGGCGCCACGGTCGCCGCCACGGGACGGTCCACGTCGGTCGGGGCCGCGGGCCGCTCGACGGCGGTCGCCGGTGGGCTGCGGACCGGCCGGGCGACCTTGCGCGCCACGCACGCCGGCAGGGCGGGATACGGGCCGGGTTCCGTGCCCGGGTCCGTCCCCGCGCCCACCGCCTGCCGCCGGTAGGCGCCCGGCGGCATGCCGACGAGCTCGGCGAACCTCGTGCTGAACGTCCCCAGCGACTGGCAGCCGACGGCGAGGCAGACCTCGGTGACGGTCAGGTCGCCGCGGCGCAGCAACGCCATGGCCCGCTCGATCCGTCGCGTCATGAGGTAGCTGTACGGCGACTCGCCGTAGGCCAGGCGGAACTGGCGGCTGAGGTGCCCGGAGGACATGTGCACGCCCCGGGCGAGCGCGGCGACGTCGAGCGGTCGGGCGTACTCGCGGTCGATCCGGTCGCGGACGCGACGCAGCCGCGCGAGGTCCTCGAGTCGGGGCGTGACGGCGGGGCTCCCCATCGACCCGCCCATCGTACGCCGCGTCGCCGAGGCGGGCGAGGCTTGCCACGTCCGACCGAGTCTCATATCTTTTACGGTATGGATCCGGGATCACTGGTCCGCGAGCTTCGTCGTCGGCACGGCCTGACGCAGGACCGCCTGGCGGTCCGCGCCGGAACGTCGCAGGCCTTCATCAGTCGAGTCGAGCGCGGGGAGCTGTCCCCCACGATCGAGACGCTCGAACGGCTCCTCGCGTCGATGGGCGAGCGCTTGACCATCACCACCGAGCGTCTGCCGGGCATGCTCGACGACGACCCGGAGCAACTCCGGGATGCTCGAGCGCTGACGCCGAGCGAGCGGCTCGAGCGCGCGATGGCGTCCAGTCGGTTCGCGGCGTCGATCCACGGTGCGGCGGCGCGCCGATGAGCGTCCCCTTCGATCCGACCGCCCTGTTCCGGGCGCTCAACGACCACGGGGTCGACTACCTCGTCGTCGGGGGAATCGCCGCCCAGGCGCACGGCGCGTCGCGCAGCACGCTGGACACCGACATCGTCATCGCCCGCGACCCGCCCAACGTCGTGCGCCTCCGCGACGCCATGGTCGCGGTCGGCGCCACGTTCCCTGCGATGGATCCGCTGTCGATGCTCGAGCTCCACCCGCATGACGAGGTGGACCTGGCCCGGGCCCGCATCGCCAGAATCCCCACGCCTCACGGCACCCTGGACCTCATCGCGGACCCACCCGGAGCGGACCACTACCCGCGGCTGGTGAGCCGCGCGATCGATGTGTCGGTCGACGATGTGACGTTCCGCGTCGTCGGCCTCGACGACCTGATCGCCATGAAGCGCACCGCCGGTCGTCCCAAGGACCTCATGGACGTGGCCGACCTGACGAACCCCGACGCGGGTTGATCGCGTCCCCCCGGCTGCCATCGTCCCACCACGTGCGCCGATCGCCGTCGAGGCTCAGCGGTCGCGTCGTGCGGACCGTCGCCCTACGGCGTCGTCTGCGTCCCGCCGGACGGGTCGACGAGCACGAGGCGCCCGTCGGGCAGGCGGTAGACGGTGCCGACCGCCTCGCCGCGGCCCTCGGCCTGGGTGGGGGTGTCGGGCTGGGTGAGCGTGCGCTCCTGGCCGGCCGGCTGCTCCTCGCGCTTCTCGATCGCGCCGGTCTCGCTGTTCACCGCCAGGCCGAGGCCGGCGACGAGGAACGCCACCGCGAGCACGAGGCCGACGTCGAAGAGGTTGACGACGCCGTCGAGCGGATCCCCGGCCTCGCTGTCGAGCTGCCCGTGGCGGCCCAGGCCGGTGCGCCTCACGTCGCCGGCTCCGGCTCGGCGACGGTCTCGGTGAGCCGCTCGTGCCCGGCCGGGACCGCCTGCGAGCTGGCCCGCTCGAGCGCGGCCAGGTCCTCGGTGTACACCCGGGTGCGGGCGAGGGTCAGCGCGAACGCGACGGTGCCGACGAGCAGCCCGACGACCGTCGCCGCGAACGCCGTCTGCATGTTGTCGGCGAGCTGGGCGATGTCGCCACGACCGAGCGCCGCCAGGCCCGGGGCGAGCGGGATGAGCGTGCCCATGAGGCCCAGCGCCGGCCCCGCGCGGACGAGCATGCGGGTGCGGTCGAGGCGACGCTGCACGCCGAGCTCGAAGTCGGCCAGCGCGTTCTCCACGTCGTCCGGCTTGCCGGTGCCGATCGCGGTGCCGATCCCGAACACCGCGCGCTCGGCCAGGCGGCTCGGGGCCTGACGCGACAGTGCGTCGGCCTGCTTGGGATCGGCGAACGCGCGGCGCCCCAGCTCGAGCAGCGGCAGCCGCCCCGGGCGCACGCGCCGCCACGTCTCGGTGAGGCCCCGGCCGAGCTCGAGCGCGAGCACGAGCAACAGCAGGAGCGCCATGACGTGGACGGGCACCTCGAGCGCCTCGGCCACGCCCGACAGCGCGTCGGTGACGATCTCGATTTCCGCCAGCGGCAGGGCGTTCATGCGGGATCGGGCCTCGACATCGACGCCCGAAGGTACCAGAGGACGTAGGGAGCCCGAACCATCGGGCGAGCGTCATCGTGCCCGCCGGGCTCGCCCGGTTCGCGCACGACCGGGGTCACGCGCGGAAGGGGTTCTCGACGCGCACGCCGGCGTAGTCCTGGCCGTCGCCGAGGTCCTCGGAGAGCACGACGTCGCATCCCGCCGCGCGCGCGGCTTCGATGATCGCCGCGTCCCAGTAGGAGATCTGGAACCGATCCCTCGTGGCGAGCGCGGCACGGACGACCCCGACCGTGGTGTCCTGGACGGGGAAGCGGGTGAACGACTCGACGAGCCCGGCCGCCTGCTCATGCGTGATCCGATCGACGCGCGTGGCGCGCGTCGCCTGGACGTAGAACTCCTGCAGGACCTGCACCGACAGCGCGACATCGCCACCTTCGAGGATCTCGTTGGCCCGCGCGGACTTGCCCTGCTCGTCCGCGTCCCGCGAGATCGCGTACAGCAAGACGTTGGTGTCAGCGAACCGCACGGTCGTGGAGCTCGTCCCGGCTCAGGCCGTCGCCCGCGCGGAATCGCTTGATCTCGCGCTGGATCCGCCGCTGCTGGGCCTCGAGCCGCCGCTGCTCGCCATCCCGGTCGGCCAGCGCCCGGAGGTGCTCGCCGACCAGGGCGCTGACGGAGCTGCCCTGCTCGGCGGCGTGGATCCGGGCGGCCCGATAGACGTCGTCGGGCACCGTGACGGTGATGTTCCTCACCGCCTCAGTATGCCACCGCACCACAGGAACTGTGCAGCACAGCCGCTCAGTCGTAGTCGTACAACCCGTTGCCGGTCTTGCGGCCCAGGCGGCCGGCGGCGACGAGGCGCTGCAGCAGCGCCGGCGGGGCGAAGAGCTGCTCGCGCTGCTCGTCGTACAGCGTCTCGGCGACGCCCAGGACGGTGTCCAGGCCGATGAGGTCCGACAGCGCCAGCGGGCCCATCGGGTGCGCGCAGCCCTTGACCATGCCCTCGTCGATGTCCTTCGCCGACGCCAGGCCCTGCTCGAGCATGCGGATCGCCGACAGCAGGTACGGGATGAGCAGCGCGTTGACGGTGAACCCGGCGCGATCGGGGGCGCGGATCGGGTCCTTCCTCAACGTGTCGACGACGAACGTGCGCGCCCGCTCGGTCACGTCGTCCTTCGTCAGCAGCGACGGGATGATCTCGACGAGCGAGAGCACCGGCACCGGGTTGAAGAAGTGCAGGCCCAGGACGTTCGACGACCGCGAGCCGACCGCGGCGCCGAGCTCGACGATCGGGATCGACGACGTGTTGGACGCGAGGATCGCGTCGGGGTCCTCGACGATCTCGGCGAGCCGCCGGATGACGTCGAGCTTCGCGTCCTTGCGCTCCACCACCGCCTCGACGACGAGCTGGCGGTCGGCGAGGTCCGTCATGTCGCTCGTCGCGCGCACCCGGCCGAGCGTCGCGTCCGCGTCCTCGGCGGTGATCTTGCCGCGGTCGACCCCGCGACGGATCGACTTCTCGATCCGGGCACGCGCCGCCTCGGCCGCCTCGGCCGACACCTCGACGATGACGACGTCGCACCCGGCGCGGGCGGACACCTCGGCGATGCCCGACCCCATCTGGCCGCCGCCGACGACGCCGACCCGCTCGATCGCAGCCGCGCTCATCGGACCGCTCCCGTCCCGACGCCGGCCGGTCCGGCCGAGGGCGGCGCACCCCCGGGGGCTCCGTGTCGGTGGGGGGTGGCCGCGTCGCAGTGCTGCATGACCCCGAACCTATTGCCGGAGCACGCCGACGTGACCGATGTCGACCCCATCACCCGCCGGACGTCGGGATCCGGAAGACCGAACGGAAGGTTTCTCGGGGGGAGGGG
>JALNWQ010000023.1 GCA_023230855.1 Solirubrobacteraceae bacterium | reverse complement strand
GGCCACCGACGCCACCGGGGTGGAGCCGGTTCAGGACCACCCGCGTCCTCAACCCCCTCCACCCCCGGCGGCCGGCCACCGACGCCACCGGGGTGGAGCGAGTTCAGGACCACCCGCGTCCTCAACCCCCTCCACCCCCGGCCTCCGACGACGCGGAGGTGGCGGCAGAACGGGACGCCCCACGTCGCCAACCGCCACCACCCCCACCGGCCCGGCTGCCCGACGGCCGACCGGCCCGTCTTCCAGAGGAGAGATCGAGGCACGGCGGTCCCCCGACCGGGGACTGGGTGGACGCCCCGCACGGCCCTAGGCTGGCCGCCATGACCACGTCCCGTCGCGCCTTCCGCGTCCTGCCGACCCTGCTCGCCGCCCCCGTGCTGGCGGTCGCGGTGAGCGTCCCCGCCGCGAACGCCGCGACGCCGTTCGCGTGCCGTAGCAGCACCATCTCATCCCTCGCCGCCGAGCGCGACCGGCAGATCAACGCCACCGTCGAGTACGGCGGGGCGGTCGTCCGCACCTGCCGTGACCTCAACGGCGACGGCCGTCGCGACGCCCTGTTCATCATCACCAGCGGCGGGACCGGCGGCGCGTTCTGGGGCGGCATCGTCCAGGGCACCCGCGGCGGCGCCCGGCTCGGCGCGTGGTACTCCGGCGAGCAGAAGATGTCGTACGGGTTCTACAAGGGCCGTCCGGCACTGGCGTGGCCCGTCTACCGGCGCAACGAACCGACCTGCTGCCCCACCGGCGGCTGGAAGGTCCGCCGGTTCATCGCATCCGGATCCCGCTTCCGCGCCCTGAAGACCCTGCACAAGCGGACCAACCGCTACCCGCTGAAGCTCAAGCCGTAGCGGCTGGCGGGCACGGCGGTCGCGGGCGCGGTCGACCCGTGACGGTGGCCGGGCCTGATCCGCTCGATCATGCGTGGGCGCGCCTCGACCACTCTCCCACCGCGAGGCTCACGGCCGCTGCGGCGCCGGCCAACGCGACCGTGCCGCGCACGCCGCTCGACGGCAGGTGACGGGCGGCCAGCGTCGTCGACGCGATGTCGGCGAGGTCGCCGAGCGCACCGGCAGACGTCCAGCGGGGCCCATGTGACGGATCGCCGGCGGTGAGGACGACCGCGGCGCCGATCACCGCATCGCGGACGCCGAGCCCGCGGACCGCGACCTGCGCGGCCGGCGTCGCGCCCGGGTCACCGAGCCACGATCGGCCCACCCGATCGGGGACCGCCACGAGCGCGACGCCGAACGCGACGCGCGCCACCCCCACGACGCGGGCGGCACGGATGGCGGCGGAGGCGGACGGCACGGGCGCACGCTACCCCGATCGCGGGGCCGGCAATCCCTGGCCCACGAGGACCGACGGGACGTAAGGGGTCGAGACCTTCAGCCACATGGTCGCCTCTCTCGGAACCGAGGTCCTAATTACACAAATAGAAGAGTTGTCAAGAAAGTTACGGCACCAAATCCGGGCGCAACATTCTCCGTAACCTTCTTGTGCAAAATCGAGATCCGTCGTAAGTTCAAGGCATGTTCGACGACGCAATCCGCCCCGGCGATCACGGCTTCGCCACCGCCCCCGACCACACCCTGCTCTGCACCTGCACGGTGCGGGCACGCCTCGAGGATGACGGCGTGTGGGACGGCCCCGTGTACGACTGGTTCATCCGCCTGGGCGACGACGACCGGTGGGTCGCCTTCCACCGCGTCGACCAACAGCTCGAGTGGTGGGCCGTCATGGTCTCCGACGCGATGAACGCCGATCACCACTGGCGATCCGCGCTCTTCGGCCGCCCGCTGCACGAGGTCCTCGACGCGCCCGACCAGGTGTCGGACGAGCAGCTGCGGGCGTGCGCCGCGGTACCCGACCGGGTGGTGCGGCGACTGCGCCGCGCCCGCTCCGAGCAGGTGGAGGCGGCGTTCGCCCGGGCCATGAGGGTGCCGGCGTCCGCGCCCATCCCCGCACTTCCCCGCGACCCCTTCCTTCATCAGGTACAGGTGGCGGACGTCACCACGCCGTCCATCGCTCGGCGGTTGCACCGAGCCCACATCCACACCCTCCTCGACGTGGAGCGGAGCAATCATGAGCAATTGTTGGGAATCCCCGGAATCGGGCCGGCGACCGTTCGGGCGTTGAGCGACGCCCTGGCCCGGCACGGCACGGCGCCCACGACCCAGAGCGGCGCCGCGGCGGTCCCCTACCGGGCGTCGGACGAGCGACTCACGATGTGGGACGAGTACGACGCCACCGGATCCATCGCCAAGGTCGCCGCCGCCTGGGGGACGAGCCGCGCCCACGTCCGCGAGGTCCTGACGATGCCGCGCCCCGGCCTGCGAACCGTGCGACGCGCCGACGGTCCGGGGTCGAACGACCGCGCCGTCCGATGATCGTCGGCGGCGCGTCCTCGCGTCGCTCCGCTGGTGGGCGTGGGACGAAGCGGCTCCGGCGTGGGGCGATGCGATGCCTGCGTGGGGCGAAGCGGCGCTGGCGTGGATCACCCGCACCCGCGCGAAACGGTCATCCACCCGACCGTCGCCCCGCGACGCCCCGGTGGAGCACCCCGAAACGAAGCATCCGGTGCGCCACCTGAGCGCCGCCCCCGCCCCGCATCACCACCTGGGCGTCGCCCGCGCCCGCGCCCCGCCCCGCCCCGCATGACCACCTGAGCCACGCCCGTTGCCCCGCCCCGCCCGGGACGCCGCCCACGCCCCCGCGACGCCCGGTCCGACGGCGGCGCCCGTCCCGTCACCGTCACCGCGCAGCGACGCCCCGTCACCGCTCCACCACCCCACGGCGATACCGTCAGGACCCATGCCCTCCGTCGCCACCGCGGACCCACGGATCGAGGCGGCCGTCGAGGCCGCCCGGTCGTTGCGGCGCGAGCAGGGATGGGATCCCGAGGAGCCGCTGCCGTGCGCGTTGCGGATGGCCGAGGAGCACCTGGGGCTCGACGTCGTCGTCACCCGACTGCCGCGCCCCGTGTCGGGCGCGTACCTGCCGCAGGACGACCGCGGACTGATCTTCGTCAACGGCACCCACGCCGTCGTCCGGCAGCGGTTCACCGTCGCGCACGAGGTCGGCCACCACGTGCTGGGCCACGGGGCCGCGCCGCGCGTCCTGACCCGGGCGGCCGCCGAGACCGCGCCCCAACCGTCGGAGGAGCCCACGACCGCCACGTCACCGACCGCCGACGGGCGCCCCACCACCGGCGACCCCGCCGCGGACGACGGCCTGGCGGCGGCCACCACCATCCGGCGCACCACCGACCGCCCCGCCCCGACCACCGCCGACGTCACCGACCGCCCCGCTTCGGCCACCCCCCACGCCACCGACCGCTCCGGCCCGGCCGCCCACGCGCCCGACGCCGAGGCCGACGCCGACGACCGCACGGCCCGGCAGGAGGCGCAGGCCAACGCGTTCGCGGCCGAGCTGCTCGCCCCCGCGGTGGCGGTGCGGAGCTTCGTCCGACGTCACGCGTCCGCCGGCCCCGACGGACGGCCGGTGATCGGGTTCGACCTCGTCGTCCGGCTGTCTTGTGCGTACGGGATCTCGGCGCAGTCGGTCCTCACGCGGCTGCGGACCGTCGGGATGCTCACCGACGACGGGCTTCGCGCCGCGCTCGCCGCGCGCGTGACGGCCGGGGAGCACGTGCCGCGGTACGCCGAGCTGGCGCTCGTCGCGCTGTCCGACGCGCTGGAGGACATCCACCGCATGGGCGTGCTGCCGCGGCTCCCGGAGGGCACCGACGGTCGCCTGCTCTACGCGCTGCTCGACCCGGCGACGACGATCGCCGACGGTCGCGCCGCCGCCGGGATCGCACAGCTCCGTCGCATGCTCGGCCTCGTCCCCGACATCCCCTGACCGCCGGCCGTCGCCGCGCGCCACCTCCCCTCCCTGCATCCCGATGGGCTCCCTCGTCACCGATCTGCTCACCACCGTCCTGGACGCCTGCGCCGGGGACCGGTCGGGGGTCGTCGCCGACCCGGTGCCGGAGCTGGGGATGATCGACCCCGACGCGTTCGGGATCTGCGTCGCCACCGCCGACGGTCACCTCTACGAGGTCGGCGACTCGCGCGCCCCGTTCCCGATCCAGTCGATCTCCAAGGCGTTCACGTACGGGCTGGCGCTGCAGGACGCCGGCACCGACGCGGTCGACCGACGGATCGACGTCGAGCCGTCCGGTGACGCGTACAACGAGATCAGCCTCGACCACGAGACCGGCCGTCCCCGCAACCCGATGATCAACGCCGGGGCGATCGCCGCCGCGTCGCTCGTCGCCGGCGACACCGCCGCCGAGCAGTTCGATCGCGTGCACCGCGCGTACTCGGCGTTCGCCGACCGCGACCTGCGCCTGAGCGACGAGATCTACGACGCCGAGGTGCGCGTGGGGCACCGCAACCGCGCGATCAGTCACATGCTCCGGGAGTTCGGGATCCTCGACGGCGACCCGAACCAGGCGCTCGACGTGTACCTGCGCCAGTGCTCGCTGCTCGTCGACTGTCGCGACCTGGCGCTCATGGGCGCGACGCTCGCGACCGGCGGGATCCAGCCCCGCAGCGGGGCCCGCCTGCTGACGGTCGAGGACGTCGAGCGGATCCTCAGCGTCATGACGACCTGCGGGATGTACGACGCCGCCGGGTCGTGGGCGGCCCGCGTCGGCCTGCCCGCCAAGAGCGGGGTGGGCGGCGGGATCCTCGCGGTGCTGCCCGGCCAGGTGTCGATCGCGGTGTTCTCGCCGCGCCTCGACGGGCACGGCAACAGCGTGCGCGGCGTCGCCACCTGCCACCGGCTGTCGAACGAGCTCGGATTGCACTTCCTGCACGTCGCGCGCGACACGCACTCGGCGATCCGTCGCGAGTACGACGTGGCCGAGGTGCCGTCGATGCGTGAGCGACGCCCCCGCGACGCCGACCTGCTGCTGCGGCAGGGGCGCCTGGCGCGCGTGTACGAGCTGCAGGGCGACCTGCTCTTCGCCGGGGCCGAGGCGGTGGTGCGGCGCGTGGAGGCGGACGCGCCCGGACTGGAGGTCGTCGTGCTGGACCTGCGCGGCACCGACGAGATCACCGACCGGTCGCGCCGGATGCTGCTCGACCTCCACGACGGGGTGCAGGACGACGACTGCACGGTGGTGCTCGTCGACCCGGCCGAGCGGTGCGCGATGCCGCCGGACGCCACCGGGGACGGGCCGCGCCGGTTCCCGTCGGTGGACGCCGCGATCACGTGGTGCGAGGAGCGCCTGCTGGAGCGGCACGGCGTGCTCGACGGGCCCCTCGCCCCCGGCGAGCACCCGTTGCTGGACGACCTGGGCGAGCACGGCCGGGCGCTCATGGCGTTCCTCGACAAGCGGCGCGTCGCGTCCGGGACGCGGATCGCGTCGGCCGGCGACGCTCCGCGCGGGCTGTTCCTGCTGCTGGACGGCCGGGTGGTGGTGACCGAGCCGGCGGGAGGGACGATGGTGTCGCGGGCGTCGCGGGGCACGTCGTTCGGGCACGGGCCGCTCGTCAACGGGCACCCGCACCGGTTGCACGTCGACGCCGACGGCGACGTCGCGCTGCTGCACCTCACCCCGGACGCGTTCGCCCGGATGGCCACCGACGCGCCCGCCCTACGCGCGGCGCTCGTCGAGGCGATGCTCCGCGCCGCCTACCGCACCGCCGACCGGATGCTGCTGCAGCCGCGATAGCCCCGGGCGCACCGCTACCCGCCGCCCAGCAGGCGGTCGACGATCTCGATCGCCTCGTCGCCCTCCGCCGGCCCGTCGGGCGCCTCGCTCGCGACGACGAACGCCTCGGTCACCTCGGACAGCAACGCGGCGAGGCCGGCCGTCGCGTCGTCGTCCGCCTCGGCCCGGAACAGCGGCCGGGGTCGCGGCGGCGCGAGGCTCGCCGCCGGCACCGCCAGCAGGTCGGCCAGGCGCTCGGTCGCACGGACGCTCACCCGCGACGGCGCGAGCGTCCCGGACTCCAGCCCGTCGAGCAGCTCGGCGGCGCGGACGTGGGCCCCCGCGAGCCCGAACGCCCCGGCGAACCGCTCCCCGAGCTGCTCGACCGACAGCCCGGCGCGGCGGCGCGCGTCCCGCAACCGCTCGCGCCAGGCGCCGGTCGTTCCCGGTTCCGAGACGGCGTCCGGCCCGGCCGCGGCGTCGGACGCCGAGGCCGCGTCGGACCCGGAACCTGCGGCGGCCGCCGCGACCCCCGGCTCGGCCGTGGCGTCCGGCTCCGCCATGAGGTCCCGCAACCGCGCGAAGACCGGGTCGGCCCGCAGCTGTCGCTCGCGCTCCGGGGTCGGCTGCACCGACGGCGCGTCGGCGAGGAACGCGTCCAGGCGGTCGGCGAGCTCGTCGCGCTCCCGACCCTCCGGGGCCCGGTCCAGCACGTCGACGACGTCGGGCACGAGCCCGGCGTGCCACGCGCGGACGAACTCGTCGTAGAGATGGGACACGTCGGACACGATCAGAGGAGGGACTCGAGGGCGGACTTCAACTGCTCGCGACCGCGCTTGAACCGTTGGTCGACGTTGGCACGACTCAGGCCGAGCCGCTGCGCGACCTCGTCCCCGTCGTACCCCTGGAGGCGCAGGCGGACGACGTCGCGCTTGTTCTCGTCCACCTGCTCCATCGCGCGCTTCAGCGCGTCGCGTAGGTGCACCCGCTCGACGTCTGACGTCGCACGCAACCCGAGCTCGAGCTCCGCCGCGGCGACGAGGCCCAGGTCGCGGTCGCTCGTCCCGTCGAGCGCGGCGCCACGGTGACGGTCGTGCCGGGACACGCCGCGGAAGTAGTCGACGATCGCGGAGTCCGTCGCCTCCCGGACGAGCGCCCGGGCCTCGCCGATCGTCGACCCGCGCAACGCCGTCTGACGCACCTTGAGGAACACCCGGCCGGTGACGTCGTCGACGTCGTGCTCCGGCACCCGGCGCAGTCGGACCCGGTTGCGCACCCGGCCGAGCTCCACGACGAGGAACTCCTCCCAGGCCGCCATCATCGCCTCGCGGTCGTTCCGGCCGCGTGCGGCGACGACGCGTCGGAGCCACCGCTCGGCCGGATCGGGGAGGGAACGGACGTCGGGTGAGGCCACGGCGGACGGGCCGTCGCGAGGCATCCCCCCACCGACGGCTCGACCGAGACTAGCGTCGTCGGAGGACGGATCGCGGAGGTGGGCATGGGTCGAGGACGGACCGGTCCGGTCCGGGTCTGACAGCGGCCCTCGAGCCGCGCGTCCCGCTACCGCGCGCGGACCATCGTCGACGCCGCGTCCTCGTCGCGCACCCGCAACGACAGGAGCGCCGAGACGACCATGAGCACCGCCGCCGCGACGAACGCGTCGTGGTACGCGCCGAGGTCCGGGACGATGGTCCCGGTCGCATCGGCGCGCACCGGTCCGCTGACCGAGATGACCGTCGCCATCGTCGCCACGCCGACCGCCGCCGCGGTCTGGCGCAGCGCGTTGAACATGCCCGACGCCTGCCCGGTGTCGGCGGCGCTCGTCGTCGCGAACGCCGCCGACTGCAGGCTGATGAACACCCACGACATCGCGAACCCCAGCACGAGCATCGTCGCGACGACGAACGCGTGCGACGTGCCGCCGTCGGTCGTCGACAGGATGAGCGCCATCGCGCCGACGACGAGCGACGCGCCGGCCATGATCCGTCGCGGACCGACGATCGGGTACAGCCGCGACACGACCTGGGCGCCGAGCATCACCCCGATCGCCTCGGGGAACGTCAGCAGCCCGCTCGTCGTGGCCGTCCGCCCCAGGCCCTCCTGCTGCATGAGCGGGAACGCGTAGAGCAGCCCGAGGAACCCGGCGGTGGCGGGCAGGATGACGATCGACGCCGACGAGAAGATCCGGTCGCGCAGCAGCCGCAGGTGCAGCATCGGATGGGCGGTCCGCAGCTCGTGCGCCGCGAGCGCGACGAGCAGCGCGATCCCGACGATCCCGCCCCAGACGATGAGCGGCGTCCCCCACCCGCGCGACGGGCCCTCGGTCACCGCGAACATCAACGCGCCGAGCCCCGCGCCCGCCAACAGGAACCCCGGCACGTCGAACGGCCCCGTCCGGGCGTGCTCGGTCACCGGCAGGTACCGCAGGCCGAAGAGGAGCATCGCCACCCCGACCGGCACGTTGACGAGGAACGCCCAGTGCCACGACAGGTTGTCGACGATGAGCCCGCCGACGACCGGGCCGAGCGCCGGCGCGAGCGCGGTCGGCACGACGAGGATCCGCGACGCGCGCACCCGCTCCTCCTGTGGGAAGACGCGGAAGAGCATCGCCATCCCGACCGGGGTCATCATCCCGCCGCCGATCCCCTGCAGCACCCGGAACAGGACGAGCTGCCCGAGCGACCCGGCGATCCCGCAGAGCGCGGACGCGACGGTGAAGATCGTCAGCGCGACGAGGAACACCCGCCGCGTGCCGAACCGGTCCCCCAGCCAACCGGACGCGGGGATGAACACCGCGATGCTCACGAGGTACGCCGACGCGACCGCGCCGGTGGACGCGATCGACGCGTCGAAGTCGCGGCCGATCGTCGGGATCGCCGTGTTGACGATGGTGGCGTCCAGGATGTTCATGAACATCGCCGCGACGAACACGACGCTCACCGTGAACTTCGGGTTCTGCAGCAGCCGGGCCACGTCGGGCAGTCTGCCGTGTCGCGGGCGTGACGGGCGGGCGGGCGAGGTGCGGAGGGGCGGAGGGCGGGCGCGGGCGCCGCTCGGGTCGATGCGGGCGCCGCTCGGGTCGATGTGGGCGCCGCTCGGGTCGATGTGGGCGCCGCTCGGGTCGATGGAGGTGTCGCTCAGGTGGCGGACCCCACCCTTCGCGACGCGCCACGCCCCCTCGACGTCGTTATCCGTCGTCGACGCGGCGCACCTCGCGGCAGGCCTGCCGGTTCGCCCCCTCAGCGCCGCCCGACCGCCGCCCGTCACCCGGCCACCGCCCCGCCGACCCGGCCGCCGCCCGTCACCCGACCGCCGCCCGTCACCCGACCACCGTCCCCGCCGACCCGGCCACCTCCCCCGCCGACCCGACCGCCGCCCCGCCACCCGACCACCGCCGGCCACCGGACGCTACGGTCGGGTGATGGCGCGATCGCGTGGAGGTGGTGACGGTGTCCGGCTGTTCGTCGCGGTCGACCCGCCCGACGCCGTGCGCCGCGCGCTCACCGCGTGGCTGCGGTCGCAGCGCGACGTGCACGCCCACGTCCGGTCGGTGCCCGTCGAGCACCTGCACCTGACGATGGCGTTCCTCGGGTCGCGTCCGCCGCACGAGCTCGACGCGATCGCCGACGTGGTCTCCACCGTCGGACGGACCGGGTCGGCGATGGGCCTGCGGACCGGGCCGCCGGTGTGGCTGCCGCCGCGCGGACCACGGGCGCTGGCGGTCGAGGTGCACGACGACCGCGGCGACCTGGCGACGCTGCACCGGTCGCTCGACGACGCGCTGGCGGACGCGATCGGCCGGGGGGAGGACCGGCCGCTGCGTCCGCACATCACCGTCGGCCGCCGCTCCTCGAGCGAGCCGATGCCCCGCCGCGGCCTGTCCGCGACCCCCGCCCTGAACTTCGCCGGGGAGGCCCTGACCCTGTACCGGTCGACGCTCGATCCGGACGGCGCGCGGTACACGGTGGTGGAGCGGGCGCCGCTGACGTGACCGGCCCCTGCGTCGCCCGGTCGCACTCGCGGCCGGTCGCACGCGTCGCCCCGTCGCACGCGCGCCCGGTCGCACCCTTCGCTCACTCGCACGCGTCGCGCATCGCGGTGCGGTCCTCGGGTGCGACGGTCAGCGCGTAGACGTCGAGCACCATCGCGAACCGCACCGCGTACGAGCACCGCAGCGCCGGGTTCGGCAACGGCGCGCGCGCCGGGCCGTCGTCGCTCTTGCGTTGGTTCGTCGGGCCGTCGACGGCGAGGAGGTTGAGCGGGTCGTTGGCGAACTGTCGACGTCGCCGGTCGCCCCACGCGTGCGCGCCGTGGCGGTGCGCGTACGACAACGGCACGACGTGATCGATCTGCACCGCGGTCGGGCGCGACCGGTCGAACGTGATCGCGCGCCCCGTGTACGGATCCTCGAGCAGGCCGCTCTCGACCCGGCACCCGTCCGCGTCGCGGCGGACCCGGAGCAGGTCGCGGGTGAGGACGTCGTCACGGGTACGACACCCGTTGCCGGCGAACGCGACCGGCACGCTCTCGTTCCACCCCGACCCGAACGCATCGCGACGGTACGGCGTCGGCGCCAACCCCGGACCGGCGGGGATCCGGACGATGAGCCGGCGGCCCCGTGCGCGCTGCGTCCCGCGGACGGTCCCCAGGCCGCGGTGCAGCCCGCGCGGGTCGTCCTGGGGCGTCACCCGGGTCGGACGGTCACCGGGCGCGACGCCGGGGGCGGTGCGACCGGCGACCGGCTCGGTGAGCTCGGCCGCGACCGGGCCGGACGGGACGACGTCGCGGCCGGGCGCGCCCCGGTCGGACGCGGTGGCGCCGGGGTCGGTCCTGCCGTCCGAGGCCGACGTGGCACCGGGTCGGGTCGCGGTGTCGGGCTCGCTGGTCGCCGTCTCGTCGACGGCGCACCCGCCGACGAGCAGCGCGACGAGGCCCGCGACGGCGAGCGTGCGGGCAGGGCCCCGGCCCGACCGTCGCCACCCGGTCCGATCGGCGCTCGATGAACGGCGTGTCATCCGATCGATGGTGCCGAACGGGTCGGCGGAGGACGACCGACCACGCGATCCGCCGTCAGGTCGTCCGGCGACCGTTTCCCGAAACGCGTCCCCCACCCGCGCCGCCGACCGCGCGGACCGCCGGCCGCCCCCCGCGCGGCGCGGCGCGACCCCGGCCCTCCTCCGTCAGAGGACCACGAGCGCGAGGATCACGATCAGGACGATCGCGTCCCCGACGAACATGATCCACATCCACGTCGGCAGGGCCGCGAACGGACCGCCGCCCGACCGTCCGCGGCTCGACCCGCGCACGGGCCGCTCGTCGGTGGCGCGGGCGTCGGCGCCGGACGTCCCCGTGCCGCTGCGTCCGAACGGGTCACGGTCACCGGCCATGGGCGGCATCGTGGCACGGGCCGGGGACGCGATCAGCCGTCCTGCGCGGTCGGACGGATGAGGATCTCGTTGACGTCGACGTGGGGCGGGCGGCCCAGGGCCCACAGGACCGCGTCGGCGACGTCGTCGGAGCGCAGCGCCTCGATCGACGGGGCGGTGTCGAAGAACGGGGTGTCGACCATGCCGGGGCAGAGCAGGGTGACCCGCGCGCCGGTGCCGTTGAGCTCCAGGCGCAGCGACTCCGCCATGCCGGTCACCGCGAACTTCGTCGCCGAGTACAGGCTGCCCGGGAGCGATCGCCGGCCCGCGACCGACCCGGTCAGCACGAAGTGCCCCTGCGCGGCGGTGATCGCGTCGATCGTCGCGCGAATGGTGAGCGCCGCCCCGTACACGTTGGTGAGCACCATGTCGCGCCAGTGCTCCGGGGTCTCCTCGCGGAACCCGCGCGTCGCGCCGAACCCGGCGTTGGCGAACACCGCGTCGAGCCGGCCGAACCGCTCCTGCGTCTCCTGCACCGCGGCCTGCTGGGCGCCGAAGTCGTTGACGTCGGTCGGCACGACGAGGGTCCGCTCCGGGTCCAGGCCGGACGCGACGTCGCGGAGCTTGTCGGCGGACCGCGCCGCCAGCACGGTGCGCCACCCCGCGTCCTGGGCGTGCCGGGCGGTGTGGGCGCCGATGCCGCTCGACGCGCCGGTGATGAGCAGGACCCGGCCGTCGCCGGGCACGGTCGTCTGGAAGGTCATGCCGCGAGTCTCGCAGCGGCCGCGCCGCGGCACCGGACCGCGCGACCGACCCATCGCCCTCCATGACGCGCCCCCGGGCCGCCGACCGCCGACCGTCACCCGCCACGACCCCGACCGTCAGATCCCCCGTCGACCGATCGTCCCCACCCCACGATGCCCGACCGTCACGATGCGTCCATGGACCACGGCCTGCCCGACGACGACGAGCTGCTGCGGGCGGCCGCGGCGGCCCGCGACCTGGGGCATGCGGACGGGTCCGGTTTCCGGCTGCGGGCGGACGACCTGGATGTCGTCACGCGGGTGGCGGAGGCCAGCGGGGTCGACCGTGACCGGCTGCTGCTCGTGTCCGACACGCTCGCCGACGCGTACGAGGAGACGTGGCGACCGGCGTGGACCGCGATGCTCTGACCCCGGGCCGCGACGGGCGACCGGTCAGGCGTCGCGGACGATCGACAGCACGATGCCGATCGGGATGCTGACGGCGAGGACGAGGAGGATCGTCCGGTAGCCCAGGTCGACGAGCGGCGGCACGGCGGCGTGCCCCGGTGGCCCGCCCCCGGGGTCCGACGGAGCGTGCGCCGTCCGGTCCGACGGACCGCGACCCGACCGTCCGACGTCGTCCACCGCCCGCGCTCCGGTGCCTGCCGCACGCAGGGCGATCACGAGCGCGACGACGAGCGGGACGGACGCCACCGCGACGATCGCGGGCACGTCGACGAGCGTCCCGACGATGACGCCGACGTTGCCGCCGTTCCACGCCGCCACCTGGACCCACCCGTCGCGCACCGGCCCGGCCGCCACCCCGTCCTGCCCGCCAGGAACCGGCCCCACCGCACGCGGGTGGAGCACGATTCGTGCCGCCCCCATCGCGACCTGGGCGACCCCGCCGACGAGCACGAGATACGCCGCCGCCCAGCTGCCGGACTCGAGGTCGAGCGGGTCGGTGACCGCCGCCACCAGGCCGCCGAGCACGACGCACGCGATCCCCAGGACGACGAGGACCGTCGCCGGACGATGGAACAGCGACGGTGGGCGGTACCGACCGACCGCTCCGGCGTCGGATCCCACCTGGGTCAGGATCCGAACGGCGACGGACGGTCCATGAGCGCGCGCAGGCCAGGCAGGTCACGCGCCGGGCGGGCGTTCAGCTTGTCCCACCGACGCGCCTGTGCCTCCGTCATCACCAACTCCCTCCGGGCGCAAGGGACCGGCGGGGTGGTTGCGCGGGACTCCGACGCCATCGTATGGCCATCGTACTGCCACCGGGCGGACGCGCGAGAGCACCGGCTTCCGTGCGCCCGACGCTGCCTCACCGGTCGACGACAGCGTGCGTCACGCCGCCGGCAGCACCTCGGCGAGCAGCGCGCGGACGTTGGCGATGCGGTCCGCGTCGAGCGGGCCGTCGCGGCTGAGGCGCCGCGCGAGCGGGCGGGGACGGAGGATCGGGAACCCGCCGAAGGTGAGGCTGCCGACCACCGGCAGCTGGGCGTCGTAGAAGAACAGCGCGCCGTGCACCGGCACGCCGGCGACGTCGAGGAGCTCGGCGACCCGGTCGGTCTGGCGGCGCAGGCCGTCGACGAGCTTCGAGCGGTCGCGGCCCCCGATCGTCAGGCGGGCCTCGCCGATCCACGGCCGGGCCACCTCGACCTTGCCGCGGTAGCGCTTGGCGTCGACGACCCACACCCCGGTCGGGGCGATCGCCAGGTGGTCGACGTTGCCCCGCGACCCCGGCAGCCGACGGTCGTGCAGCAGGAGCACGCGCTCGTCGCAGCGGGCGGCGAGCTCGCGGGCGAGCGCCTCCTCCCCCTCCGCTCCACGGACCCACGCCTGCTCGTGCTGCGGTGGCGCGGTGAGCGCCAGGCGCAGCGCGGCGGTGCGGGGATGGCGCTCGCGCACCCGCCGCTCGCGGGCCTCGCGACGGCGCTCGTACTCCCGACGGGCGCTCGCGCCCGCCGTCCCCGACGGCGCGGCGGCATCGAACTCCTGCGGCGACGACATGCCCCGGTCGTCGGCCCCGTCGCGCCGGCGGTGGACCCGGACGGCCGTCACTCGACGGATGCCCGAGGCGGACGCGCGCCGCGGGCGGCTCCCGCCCTGGGATGATCCCCTCCCGGTCAACCGTGCTGCGCCCCGTCCTCCTGCTCCTCGCCGCCACGGTCTGCTGGGGCGCGTCGAGCGCGGTGCTCGCCCACGTCGAGGTCGCGCGGGCCGGGGCGGCGCCGCTCGTCGCCGCCGGTGGTGGCGCGGCCCTGCTCGCGCTCGCGGTCCTGCGCGGTCGTCGGCCGCTCCGGGCGTTGCGGGCGGGACGCGGGACGTTCGTGGTCGTCGCCGGGCTGGAGGCGGTCAACCTGGGGCTGTACGTCGCGTCGTTGCAGGTCGGCCCGCTGCCGTTGATGGTCGCGCTGCACCTCACCGCCCCGGTGATCCTGCTGGGCGTCGACGTCGCACGGCGTCGACGGCCGGTGACGGCGGTGGTGGCGCTCGAGCTCGGCCTCGTCGTCGCGGCCGTCGCGCTCGTCGCCGTCGCCGCCCCGGACGGCACGACGAGCGGCGACGTCCTGCTGGGCAGCCTGCTGGCGCTCGGCAGCGCGGCCGCGCTCGCCGTCCTCATCGTCCAGGTGTCGCGGCGGTCGTCGGGGCAGGACGCCGACGTCGCCGCCGGGCTGCAGCTGTCGCTCGTCGCCCTGCTCACCCTTCCGCTGCTGCTCACCGGCGCGCCCGACCCGACCGACGCCGGATGGTTGTTGCTGTGCGGGGCGGGGCTGCTGGGCCCGGGGTTCGCGCTGTACTGGCGGGCGCTGCGGACGATGGACGCGCCGCTCGCCGGGATCCTCGGCCTGAACGAGGCGGTCGTCGCGTCGGTCGTCGGGGCGCTCGCGTTCGGCGAGGCGGTCGGGCCGGCGACCGCGGCCGCCGGCGCCCTCATCCTCGCGGCGGTCGTCCTGGAGATCCGGCGTCGGCCCCGTCCGGCCGAGCCCCTCGCCGGCCCCTGAGACGGACGCTCAGGAGCCGGGAGCGACCGACGCGTCGGGCGGCGTCGCGTCCTGGCCGCCGGTGCCCGCCGGGTCGGCCGACGCGCCGTCCCGACCGGCCGACGCGCCGTCCCGACCGGCCGACGTGCCGTCCCGACCGGCCGACGTGCCGTTCCGATCGACCGACGTGCGGTCCCCGCCGTTCGACGTGTCGGCGCGCGCCGCGGGCTCCGTCCCGCGGGCGACGTCGCGTGCGGCACGCTCGCGGTGCCGCGCCAGGAACCGGGCCATCGGATCGGCCGGCTCCCGCTCCGGATCGTCGTCGCGGAGCCGCTCCACGTCGGCGCGCTCCGCCGCGGCCTCGGTACGACCGTGGTTCGCGCGGGCGCGCTGCCGGGCCGCGTCGGCGTCGTGGGGCAACGGCCGCGACGGGTGGAGCACGGGCGCGACCCCGTCGCCCTCGGCGTCGATGAGCACGGCATGGTGCCGGGGCGCCGTCGCGATCTGCTCCACGAGGTCGGGCCGGCCGTCGGCGACCGCCTGCGCCTGCGGGCGACGCAACGACAGCGCCGCCACGAGCCCCGCGTTGACCTGCACGTCGGTGAGCAGGTGACCGGGAAGCCGGCTCGGCGTCTGGGTGCAGAGCGTCAGCGAGATCCCGTACTTGCGGCCCTGGGCGAGGATCGCGCCGAGCGCGGGGCCGTCGGCCAGGAGCTGCGCCTCGTCGACGACGACGCTCACCGGCGGCGCGCCGGTGCGCTCCAGCGACCCGGCCGCGAGCCGCGCGTTGAAGACGAGCCGCAGGAGCATCCGGCCCAACCGTCCCGCGTCGGTCGCCCCGAGCATCCCCGGGTCGAGGTGCGCCAGGACGATCCCGCCGTCGGCGACGGTCCGCGCCAGGTCCCACCGGGGGACGTGGTCGAACGCGTTGCGCGCCGCCCCGTTGAGCAGCCCGCGGAAGCGCGTCGTCCCGCGATCCCACACCAGCCGGGCGGTGGCCTCCATCCGCCGGCGCAGGACCGGGTCGGGGATCGCGGCGATGACGTCGCGGCGAAGCTCCGCGTCGTCGCCGATCACGGCGTCCAGCCCCGCGAGCGTCACGTCGACGTCGGGCAGCGCCTCGAGGGCCCCGAGGCCGAGCCGTCCCGCCTCGCGCCAGCGGCTCGTGAACCCGGGCAGGCTGTGCGTGTCGTCGAGGACGTCGTCGAGCCGGGCCAGGCGCTCGCGGACCGGGAGCGCCGGATCGAGGGCCGGGATCCCCGCGGTGCGGGCGTCGTGGGGATCGACGAGCACCACCTCGTCGCGGCGATCCGGCGGCACGAGCCCGAGCACCCGCTCGACGAGGTCGCCGTGCGGGTCGACGACGACGACGCCGCGCCCGGCGCGCAGGTCGTCGTCGATCAACCGCAGCAACAGCTCGGACTTGCCGCTGCCCGTCCGGCCGCACACCAGGGCGTGCAGCCGCCGACGCTCCCACGGCATCCGCAACCGTCGCAGCGACCCGTCCTCGCGCAGCACGCGCCCGACCGGCGCGCCCTCGCGCGGGAGCGGCCCGGGGTACGGCGCACCGACCGGCGCGCCGTGATCGGTCGGGGTGAGCCGGGCGGTGGAGAGGGCGTCGCCGAGGAGGATCGGCAGCGCCTGCCACTCCGCGACGCCGACGCTCGGCGCGGCCGACAGGCCGGCCCGCAGGCGGGCGGTCGCGTCGCGCGTGGCGTCCGCGTCGGCGGGATGGACCCACACCCCGTCGGTCGCGCCGGTCGCCGCGGCGACGCGGGCGAGCAGCGCCGGCCCGACGTGCTCGGGCGACCAGGTCCGCACCGCGCCGTGGAGCTGGCGTTGGGCCGTCCGCGTCACGTCGAAGCCGGTCGCCTTGGCGAGGCCCGCGAGCTCCGGGGCGACCTCGTGGTCCTCGATCGGCGCGGTCGTCCACGCCCCGATGCCCAGTCCGGTCCCGACCGGTGCGTCGGAGAGGTCCTCGCGCACCTCGCGCCACAGCGACGGCGGTCCGGGCATAGCGGTGCCCAGGCCGCCGAGCACCGCCCGCACCGGCGCCACGTCGACGCCGCCGGCCGGGGCGGTGACCGGTCGCAACGCACCGGCGCGGCGGAGCGGGCGCAGCAACGCGTCGAGGTCGCCGTCGACGTCGAGCAACGCGCCCCCGGTGTCGACCGTCACGACGAGCTCGTGGTCGAGCCCACGGCGGGTCCGCACGACGCGCCGCTCGATCGCGAGCTGCCCGGGAGCCGGCCACGTCACGATCGACGCGAGCAGCGGTCGCCAGACGGCGAGCGGCGCGATCGCGCCACGGATCGCGAACCGTCGCACCGCGGCGCCCGGCGGGACGACGGACGGCGTCGCGACGCGGGCGGCGGGACGGCGGTACGGGGTGGGGCGTGGGCTCTCCTCGTGGTCGGGCATCACCGTCCACCGCGCGGGGACGCCGGGTTGTGACAGATGGAACATCCGGCGCGCCCGCGGGTACCTTCAGGACGGGCTGCCCGCCACGGACCTCCTTCGGTCACCGACCCCGCTGGGGCGAGAGCGGCCCTCAAGGCGCACGAGCGCCGTGCCGATGTCAACGATTCGCGCGCCCGCCCGGGCCGTCTTCCCCTGCCTCCGAGGATCCCATCACCACCACGACCACGCCCCACCACCACCCTCCCCGCCCCGCGGCGGTCCGCGACGTCGCGTCATCCGACGACGTCCGGGACCGTGCCCAGGAGCTCGGGCTGACCGCGCTCGACATGCTCGACCGCCTCGTCGCCGGGGTCGCCGTCCGCGACGGGCAGCCGATCGCCGACGAGGTCCACCACCGCCTGCTGCGCCGGATGACCACCGGCCGCACGCTCACCGACGTCGACCGCTGGTTCGACCCCGACGGCCTCGACCGGCCCGGCCTGTACCGCTGGCTCGAGCGGGCGGTCGAGGGCGAGACCGCCGGCGCGCGCGCCCACCGGGTCCACGACGCCGACGTCGAGCGGCTCGCCGCCCCCGAGACCGGGACTCCGTCGCCGTTCGACCCCGCGTCCTCGCCGTTCGACCGCCCGGAGTCGGCCGGCGTGTCGTCGTCGTTCGCCGTCGCGTCGCCGTCGACGCCCATGGACCCGTCGCCGTCGGCCGCCTCGCCGTCGGTCGTCGCCGGGGAGGATCACGGTCCCGACGAGGTCGAGCGTCGACAGCTCCTCGCCCTCGCGCGCCGGCACTCGCGCGACGCGCCGATGCGCGCCCGCACCCGCGAGCTGGCGCTGCGGGTCGTCGAGCTGCGCCTGGCCGGCGCGACGTACGCGCAGGCCGCCGCCGAGCTCGACCTGCGCACGAACACCGCCGTGCAGTACCAGCGGCGGCTCGTCGCGACGCTCCCGGAGCGCCTGCGGGCCCGGATCGGCCGGGCGGTGGCGAGCACCGGCCGGTACGTGCGACCGCCTAGCGCGTGACGCCGTCGGCGAGGAACCGGCCGAGCATCGCCATGCCGTCCGGGGTCAGCACCGACTCGGGGTGGAACTGCACGCCCTCGACCGGCAGGTCGCGGTGGCGGATGCCCTGCACGACCCCACCCCCGCGGGCGGTGACGTCGAAGCAGTCGGGCATCGTCACCTCGTCGACGACGAGCGAGTGGTACCGGCCGACGACGACCCGGTCGGGCAGGTCGCGGTAGAGCGAGCGGCCGTCGTGGGTGATCTCGCAGGTCTTGCCGTGCACCGGCTCGTGGCGGATCACCCGGCCGCCGAACGCCTGACCGAGCGCCTGATGGCCCAGGCACACCCCGAGCAGCGGGATCCCCGCCTCGGGGAACCGCCGGACCGCCTCCAGCGAGATGCCGGCGTCGTCGGGGGTGCACGGCCCGGGCGACACGACGACCCGGTCGGGCCGACGCTCCAGCAGCTCGTCGACCGTCGCGCGGTCGTTGCGCACGACGTCGAGGGTCGCGCCGAGCTCGCCGAGCTCCTGCACGAGGTTGTAGGTGAAGGAGTCGTAGTTGTCGATGACGAGGACGCGGGTCATCAGTGCCACCCCTCCTGCTCGAGCGCGACCTCGACGGCGCGACGGATCGCGCGCGACTTGTTCACCGACTCGTCGTACTCGTAGTCCGGGCGCGCGTCGGCGACGGTGCCGCCACCGGCCTGCACGTGGCACGTCCCGTCCTTGAACACCGCGGTGCGGATGTGGATGCAGCTGTCGAGGTCGCCCGACCACGACAGGTAGCCGACCGCTCCGCCGTACCCGCCGCGCTTGACCGGCTCCAGCTCGTCGATGATCTGCATCGCCCGGACCTTCGGCGCGCCCGACAGCGTGCCGGCGGGCAGCACCGAGCGCAGCGCGTCGGTGGCGGTGACGTCGCCGCGCAGCGTCCCCGACACGGCCGACACGATGTGCAGGACGTGGGAGTACGTCTCGACGACCATGAGCTCGTCGACGGTCACCGTGCCGTACTCGCACACGCGGCCCAGGTCGTTGCGCGACAGGTCGACGAGCATGACGTGCTCGGCGCGCTCCTTCTCGTCGGCGAGCATCCCGGCGGCGAGCTCGGCGTCCTCGGCCGGCGTGGCGCCGCGCGGACGGGTGCCCGCGATCGGGCGCATCGCGATCTCGCGGTCGCGGACGGTGACGAGCGGCTCGGGGCTGGCCCCGACGACCTGCCAGTCGCCGAAGTCCAGGTAGTACATGTACGGCGACGGGTTGACGACCCGCAGGCCGCGGTAGACCGCGAACGGGTCGATGCCCAGCTCGGCCGACCACCGCTGCGACGGCACGACCTGGAAGGCGTCGCCGGCGTGGACGTACTCGATGATCCGCGACACCATCGCCTCGAACTCCGGGCGGGTGTGGTTGGACGTCCACTCGGGCGCCGTGGCGGCGCCGTCCGACGGGGCGGCCGTCCCGGTGGGGGCCTCGCCGACCGCGGACGCCGCACCGGTGCCCGTCGCCCCGCCCGCGCGCACCGGGCCAGGCGCCGGCAGCGGCGCGCGGAGCACCTCGTGCAGGTCGACGATCCGGTCGACCGCGGCGGCGTGGCGCCCGGCGAGCGTGCCGGGCGCGTCGTCGTCCAGGCGGACCGGGGCGAGCAGCGTGATCGTGTGCTGCAGGTGGTCGAAGACGACCATGGCGTCGGTGACCTGCAGCGCCAGGTCGGGGGTGCCGAGCGGGTCGGGGTTGGGGTCCCCGAGCGGCTCGACGGTGCGGACGAGGTCGTAGGCGAACACGCCGACCGCGCCGCCGACGAACGGCGGCAGGTCCGCGACCGGCGCGACCCGCAGGCCGCCGGCGACCGTGTCCTGCGCCAGCGCGTACGGGTCGCCCGGGTCGCCCAGCCTCCAGACGACGGTGCGCGACGGGCGCACGCCGAGGAACGAGTAGCGGCCGACGCGGCCCTGGTCGGCGCTCTCCAGCAGGAACGCCGGCTCGCCCGGGTGGGCGGCGCGGAGCTTGAGGAACGCCGAGACCGGGGTCTCGGTGTCGTCGATCGTGCGGGCGACGACCGGGACGAGGTCGTAGTCGGCGGCCAGGCCGGCGACGTCGTCGACGCCGGGGGTGATCCGCAGTCCCGACGCGGCGGCCCGGGCGAGGGCGTCGTGCAGGTCGGGCGCGGTCACCCGACGGATTCTCCCAGAGGTCGCACCGGGGTGACCGGCCCGTGACGAGCGGTCCGGTCGATGGCGTACGTTCCCGCGGTGCCGCCCACCCCAGCACCCCGACCACGGCGCTCGTCGACGCCCGGGCGATCGCCCCGCGCGGGACGGGCTCCGGGGTCGTCGCGGGCGACGCGACCGGGGCCGGACCGGCCCGATCGGCGACCGCGTCGCCCGCGCAGGCCGGCCGTCGACCTGCGAGTCGTCATGGCCGTGCTCGCCGCGGCGATCGTCGCGGTCGTCCTCGTCGCCCGCGGCGGTGACGGTGGCGGGCCGAGCGCGACCCTGGGCGCCGCCGGCGACGGGGCGGCGCTCCGCGGACCGGCCGCATCGGCCGACGCTCCGGGCGCGACGACCACCGGACGCTCCACCCCGACCCCGCCGGCGGGACGTGGCGACGCGCTACCGGCGACCGCCCGCAACGGGCTGGCGTGCCGCGCGCCCGCCGACGGCGCGGTGCTCGTCCGGAACGGCGCGCGGACGGGGGCCAGGCGCGTGGCCCTGACGTTCGACGACGGCCCCACGATCCACACCGGGCCGACGCTCGACGCGCTCCGCCGCGCGAAGGTCCGCGCCACGTTCTTCGTCCTCGGCCGCCAGATCAAGCCCAACCGGGCGCTCGTGCGTCGCATCGTCACCGACGGTCACGCGCTCGGCAGCCACACGTGGTCGCACGAGGACGTCTCGCGCGGGGACGCGGTCGTCGACCAGCAGATGAACGACACGCAGTACGCGATCCAGCTGGCGGTCGGCCGGGCCGGATGCCTCATGCGCCCGCCCGGGGGCGCGGTTGGCCCCGGCCTCGAGCGGTGGTTGGCCCGGCACCGCAAGCTGGGCGTGCTGTGGGACGTCGACAGCGGCGACTTCCGCGGCCGCAGCACCGACGCGATGGTGCGCGACATCGTCGACGGATCGCGGACCGGGTCGATCATCCTCATGCACGACGGCGGTGGCGACCGCCGGGCGACGGTCGCCGCGATCCCCGGCATCGTCCGCGGGCTGCGCGCCCGCGGGTTCACGTTCGTCACCGTGCCGGAGCTGCTGGGCTTGGACGGCGCCCGACCCGGTTGAGGGGGCGGCCGGCGCCCCTACCCCCGTCGGGCCCGGAGGACCTCGACGACGTCGCCGAGGGTGCGGTCGCGGCCGCGGATGAGCGCGAGCAGGTGGTACAGGACGTCGGCGGCCTCGTTGTCGACCCGCTCGTCGGACTCCTCGCGCGCGGCGCGGAAGACCTCCTCGGCCTCCTCCTCGACCTTGGCCCCCGCGAAGTCCCGGTCGTTGAGCAGCTGCGCGGTGTAGGAGCCCTCCGGCGCGTCGACGCGGCGGGCGGCGAGGACGCGCTCCAGGTCGGGCAGCACCTCGAACGGCGCCAGGTGATCGGCGGGCACGTCGTCCGCGTCGGGCCCGGACGGCACGGTGACGGCGCCGTCGTCGGCGACCACCGGGGCGTGGAAGCACGTGCGCGCGTTCGTGTGGCACGCGGGACCGGCCGGCTCGACGAGCGCCAGGACGGCGTCGGCGTCGCAGTCGACCCGCAGGTCGCGGACGCGCTGGACGTTGCCGGACGTCGCGCCCTTGTGCCACAGCTCGTCGCGGGAGCGCGACCACAGGTGCAGCTCGCCGGTCTCGCGCGTGCGCGTGAGCGCCTCGGCGTTGGCGTACGCCAGGGTCAGGACCTCGCCGGTGCGCCAGTCCTGGATGACGACGGCGACGAGTCCGGCGTCGTCGAAGCGCACGGCGGGGAGCAGATCCGGCAGGTCGGGCACGGCGGCCAGTCTCGCAGGCGCGCGGCGTGCAGCGCCCGCCGACGGGTCCCGCGTACCATGCGCCGCGATGCGCGCCCGACCGGACGCATGGCGGCCGGTGGTCGCCCTGCTGCTCACCGGGCTCCTCGCCGGGTGCGGCGGGAGCCCCGACGCGTCGCCCGCGCCGCGCGTGGTGACGACGACCGTCGCCCCGACGCCGATCGACGAGGAGCCCGACGGCGCGGACGCCCTCGCCGACCGCGAGCTCGACGCCGCCGGTCGCGGCGCGGCCCGGGGGCTCGCCCGCCGCGACGCCGACGACCCGTGGGCGATCCCCGACGCGTTCCTCCGCCCGATGGACGGCCTGTGGGACGCGCGCCGCGGCGTGTACGTGTCGTCGACCGGCACGGTGTCGACCCGGCTCAACGCCGAGATGCTGCGGATCCACGCGGCGGCCGCGGCGGCCGCCCACGACGGCCCGGCCCGCCGCGACGACCGGGTCACGGCGCTCGTGGCGTACCTCACCGGGCCCGCGTTCCTGCGCACCCTGGAGGACGCGACGTTCGGTCCCGATCGCAGCAACACGATCCACGTGCCCGGGTGGCGGCAGTCGTCGTCCCCGATCGTCAACCAGCACCTGAGCATCGACGCGACGGTCGCCCGTGCGCTGCGCGCGGCCTGGCTGGCGGCCGACCCGGCCCGCCTGCCGGCCGACCTGCGCCGGCGGATCGCCGACACGGTCGTGGCGGTCGCCCGCTCGGCGACGTTCCGGTTCCCGGCCCGGCTGCTCAACCAGATCAACTGGAACGCCGAGCTCTACGCCGCCGCCGCGACGGTCGGAGGCGCCGACGACCTGCTGCGCGAGGACTACCGCGAGCAGCTGCTGTGGTTCGCCCGTCATGCCGACGCGCCGGTCCGGCCCGGCGGCAGCCCCAACCTGAGCCGGGCGGGCGGGTTCCGCTACCAGCCCGAGGCGGCCCCGGACTCCCCCGCCGACCGCAGCGACACGGTGGAGTACGCCAACACCGTCCTGGGCGTGCTGCGCCACCACGAGCAGGCGATCGCGGCGGGCATGGAGCCGTTGCCGGCCGACGCGCGCGCCGTGATCGACCGCTGGGCGTCGCACACGATCGACGCCGACTGGACGGCGGCCGGGTACCTCAACTGGGAGTCCGGCAAGGGCCGCCGCCGCCTGCACCTGCGCCAGTACTGGGCGCTCGCGCTCGACGGCGCGGTGACCGCGCTGCGCGGCGGGAGCGCGCTCACCGGACGACCGGCGACCGACGGCGACGTCCTGCTGGCCCGCGGGGAGCGGCTGTTCCGTCGCTGGGTCGAGGACGAGGGCACCGTGCTGCTGCCGGCGACCGACTTCGGGTTCCGGTCGAGCTTCGCGAGCGTGCGCGACAACCGCACCACCGCCACGTCGCGGATGGCGGCGGCGGTCGCCGAGTGGGCGAGCCTGTCGCCCGGCCGTCGCCTGCCGGACGTGCGACCGTCGCCGATCCCGCTGGTGACCCGGCTCGACGTCGACCTGCGCCGGCTGGCGGTCAACGGACCGCTCTACTCGACCGCGATCTCGCCGACGGCGACCACCAGCGGCGGGGGCGTCGAGCCGGCGTGGATCCTCGACGCGCGCAACCGCCAGCTCGGGGCGCTCGGCGGCGGGGGCGACGGGTCGCTCGGCCTGCGGATCGTGCGGGGCGGCCGCACGGTCCTCGACACGCAGCCCGGCGTCCCCGAGGACGTCGCCGAGGCGCTGCCGACGCTGCGCCCGGTCCGGGGCCAGGCCGACGCGTACACCGCGACGATCGAGCGGCCCGCCGCACGGGTCGTCGTGTCGCACCGGTTCGCCGCCGACCGGATCGTCACCCGGTACGTCATCACGCCCCGCCGACCCGGCGCCCGGGTCGCGGTGCGCATCCCCAGCTCCGGTCGCGACGGCCGGGTCGACTGCGTGGCGTCCGACGACGCGCCGCGCCAGCCGGGCTGCCCGCGCGGATCGGACTACCGGGTGCGGTCCGACCACCACGCCCGGATGCGGGTGCGGCTCCAGGGCCTCCCCGCCCGGGCGGTCGCCGAGACGGCCAGGCCCAGGCGCCGATCGGCGGCCCCGCGGCCCGGCCAGCAGGTCGAGGTCGTCTTCGCGCTCCGCGGACGCACCGAGATCGTGCGGACGATGCTCCCGCGCTGACGCACCACCGGGCGACGACGCGTCGGCGCACCGTGTCCGGCGCGCGACGACCGGGGGGGGTCAGTCGATCTCGAGCCGGTCGAGCATCGTCTCGTCGCTGCGCCAGTTGCGCCGGACCTTGACCTGCAGGTCGAGGTGGACGCGGGTGCCGAGCTCGCGCTCCAGCTCCTTGCGGGCGGCGGTGCCGATGGTGCGGATCATCCTGCCGCCCGCGCCGATCAGGATCCCCTTCTGCGACGGGCTCTCGACCCAGGCGTTGGCGACGACGACGTGCAGGTCGTCCTTCGGCCGCTCGACCTCCTCGATCGCGACCTCGACCGCGTGCGGGATCTCCTGGAACGTGCGGCGCAGGATCTGCTCGCGGACGAGCTCGGCGAGCAGCACGTGCCGCGGCTGGTCGGTCCGCTCGTCGACGGGGAAGAAGAACGGCCCGCGCGGCAGCAGCCCGACGAGGTGCTCGACGAGCGCCGGAACCCCGGTGCCCTTGCGGGCCGAGATCGGGAACACGTCCTCCCCCACCCCGATCTCGGCGGCGGCGACGAGGACCTCGAGCGTCTCGGCCCGGCTCAACCGGTCGATCTTGTTCACCGCGACGACGACCGGCACCCGCAGGTCCGCGAGCTGCTTGGCGATGTAGCGGTCCCCGGGGCCGACGCCCTCCGCCCCGTTGAGGACGAGCAGGGCGACGTCCGCCCCGCGCATCTCCGACTCGACCCGGCGCTGCATCCGGCCGGTGAGCGAGTCCCGGGGCCGCTGGACCCCGGGCAGGTCGACGACGACGAGCTGCGCGTCGTCGCGGGTCAGCACGCCACGGATCGCCCGGCGGGTCGTCTGCGGCTTGTCGGACGTGATCGCGACCTTCGCGCCGATCATCGCGTTGGTCAGCGTCGACTTGCCGGCGTTCGGGCGGCCGGCGAACGCGACGAACCCCGAGCGGGTCGTGACGTCGCCGCTCTCGAGCGGCGCGGTCCGCCACCCGTCGTAGGCCACGCCGGGCGCGTCGTCGTCCGCCGTCGGCTCCTCGTCGGGCAGGTCGGTCACGTCGTCCACCGCGCCGATGATCGCAGGGACCGCGTGACGACCGCGCGGCCGATCAGGCCGTCGCGACGTCCGACCCGGGCGCGGGGAGCCAGGCGAGGATCTGGGCCTGGAGGGCGAGCATCTCGCCGTCGTCGACCTCGTGGTCCCATCCGACGAGGTGCAGCGCCCCGTGGACGACGGCCTCGCGCACGTCGACGGTGTGCTCCGGGCAGATGACGACGTCGCCGATCTCGCGCGGGCCGGCGACCGGTCCCGCACCGTCGATCGGGAACGACAGCACGTCGGTCGGCCGGTCGCGGTCGCGGTGCTCGCGGTTGAGCTCGTGGATCCGGTCGGCGTCGACGATCGTGATCGCGACGTGGCCGTCGTCGACGCCCGCGGTCGCGAGCGCCGTCTCGACGAGCACCCGCAGGTCGTGCCCGGTCGGCAGGCCCGCGGGCGGCCCGTCGTCGTGCTCGATCTCGACCTCGATCTCGACGGCGCCGCCCGACGCCGGGGCCGACCCGGGGTCGTCGTGCGCGCCCGGGTCGTCCCGCCGCGGGCTCACGCGGGTCGGCGCTCGCGCCGGGCGGCGGTGGGCCGCAGCTCGGCGGGCTTGTCCTCGGCGTGCTGCTCGTACGCGTCGACGATCCTCTGCACCAGCCGGTTGCGGACGACGTCGTCGCGACGGAACCGCACGAACGACACGTCCTCGACGTCGCGCAGGATGTCCCCCACGACCATGAGCCCCGACCGCTCGCCCTTCGGCAGATCGACCTGGGTGACGTCGCCGGTGACGACCATCTTCGACCGGAACCCCAGGCGCGTGAGGAACATCTTCATCTGCTCCGGGGTGGTGTTCTGCGCCTCGTCGAGGATGATGAACGCGTCGTTGAGCGTGCGGCCGCGCATGAACGCCAGCGGGGCGACCTCGATGACGCCGTTCTCGAGGTACGCGGCGACCCGCTCCGGGTCGAGCATGTCGTGCAGCGCGTCGAACAGCGGGCGCAGGTACGGGTCGACCTTCTGCATGAGGTCGCCGGGCAGGAACCCCAGGCGCTCCCCCGCCTCGACCGCCGGACGGGTGAGGATGATCCGCTTGACCTCGCGGCGGGCGAGCGCGTCGGCCGCGGCGGCGACCGCGAGGAACGTCTTGCCGGTGCCGGCCGGGCCGATCCCGAACGTGATCGTGTGGCGCCGGATCGCGTCGACGTACTCCTTCTGCAGCGCGGTCTTCGGCGCGACGCGGACGTCGCGCTGCGGGTTGGCCCACACCGTGTCGGACACGACGTCGACCGGACGGGTCGCGGCCCGCAGCGCCGACCCGACCGTCGGGATCGTCGCCGCCTCGACCGCGTGGCCCTCCTCGGCCAGCGTCTCGAGCTCGCGGACGACCGTGGCGGCGGCCTGCACCGCCTCGGCGTCACCGTCGAGGGTCAGCAGGTTGCCGCGCAGGAACACGTCGCAGTCGACGTGCTGCTCCAGGGCGCGCAGGCCCGCCTCTCCACCATCGCTGAGCTGGACGGCTACCTCGTAGGGCAACTCGACGCGTCGGCGCAAACCGTCTCCCGGGGGGTGTCGTCGCGTCGCGTGCCGCTCCACCGCATCGGACGGCGGAGCGTCGCCGGTGCGCCAGGAGGATCCTGGTGTCGCGCCCCGGCGATCACGACGCTGAGCATCTGAGAACCGATCATACGCCGACACCGGACGGAGCCCGCCGGGACGGGGTCGCGTCCCGCCTCGTCGTCCGGTTCGAGTCCGGTCGATCCGGTCCCGGCGCTCCGTGCCGCGGGCCGCGCGCCACGCCGCGACCGGGCGCCGCGGGCCGCCGTCGGTGGTCGGCGACGCGCGCCCGACCGGCCGCCGGGGCGGCCACCGGCACGTCCGACGGCCCGATTCGTGAGGATGTCCGGCGGTGCTCGGCGACCTCCTGCTGCACCCCCGGGCGGTGCGCGTGGTCTGGCCGGGGCTGCTCCTCCTGCTGCTGGCCTACGCGTTGCTCGTGTCCAGCCCCCCGGCGCTCGGCCCGGGGAGCGACGCGCTGCGCGACCCGCCGCGGGCGACGTCGCCGGACGTCGTCGAGCTGTGGGCGACCGCCGACCGGCTCGTCGAGCCGATCCTGCCCGGGTGGGATCCCGACGCGCAGGGGTACCGCAGCACCGACCTGGGCGCCGCCGACGGCCCCGCGACGAGCCGGATCAACGCCGAGATGCTGCTCGTCCACAGCCAGGCGGCGCTCGCCGACCACGAGGGCGCGGCCCGCCACGACGACCGGGTCGTCGCCCTGGTCCGGCGGCTCGTGGAGCGCAACTACGTGCCGACCCTGCGCGGCAGGCGGGTGCTCGAGGGACCGGGCACCGGCGACCACCGCCACGCGCCCGGGTTCTCGACGACCGAGGGCGACGTGACGATGCACCCGTCGTTCGACGCCGTCGCGATGCGCGCCCTCGCCGCGGCGTGGCGGGCCCGCGACCGGGTCGACATGCCCGACGACCTGGCGGACGCCCTGAAGGACGCGGTGAGCGCGGTCGGACGGTCCGCGTACTGGGGCGGCGACCGACGCACCCTCAACCAGATCAACTGGAACGTCGACGTGTACGAGGCGTACGCCGACGTCACCGGCGACCCGACGTTGCTGCGCGACGACTACCGCGAGCAGCTGACGTGGTTCCTCGACCACGCCCGCGCCCCGTACGTCGACGGTGGCACGAGCAACCTCAGCTCCGGGCTGGGGCTGCGCTACGTGCCGACCCGGCCGCCGACCGCGACCCTCAACCGGTCCGACTCCACCGAGTACGCCAACATCGTCGTCGGGGCGCTCGGCGCGTACGACCGGGCGGTGCGGGCCGGGATGGCGCCGCTGTCGCCGTCGCAGCTGCGGCTGGCGCAGGCGTGGCTGCGCCGCACGCTGCTGGGCGGCTGGACCGGGGCGGGCCTGCTCAACTGGGACACCGGCCTGGGCAAGGACCGGCTGTACCTCACCCAGTACTGGGTCCACGCCCTGCGGGGGATGCTGCGGGCGCTCGAGGGCACCCGCAGCCAGCAGACGTTCCCCCAGCAGCAGGCGCTCGCCCGCGGCCTGCTGCGCTCCGCGTTGCGGACGTTCGCCGAGCGGGTGCGGCAGGAGGGCCGCGTCGAGGTGTCGCCGAGCTTCTACGGCATGACCGGCAGCGCGCTGCTCGGCGAGGACGGCAACCTCCACGTCGCGCTCGCACGGCTCGCGTCGGTGCTCGCCGCCGCCGACGGCGACGACCTGGCGTCCGGGCCGTCGCGTCCGCTGCCGTCGTCGCTCACCCACGACGGCGACCTCGGCCGGCTCACCGTGTCGACGAGCCGCTACGCGACCGCGATCGTGCGGCCGTTCGCGGCCTTGCAGACCGGCGGGATCGAGCCCGCGCGGCTGTTCGACGACCTGGGCCGGGGCCTGACGAGCGTCGGCGGCCGACGCGGCGGCACGCTCGGGCTGCGGATCCAGGGCCCGGACGGCAGGCGTCGCCTGGAGACCCAGCCGGGCAGCACGACGCTGTCGCAGTCGCTCATCGTCCCCGGCGACGACCGGGCCGACACGTCGGGGGACCTCGGGGAGTCGGCGACCGCGACCGCGACCGACTCCGGCGAGGGCGTGCGAGTGGAGCTGACGCACGAGTTCCGCGAGGGCACGATCCAGACGACGTACCGGATCGTCAACCACGGCGGCCAGACGCTCACCGGGATCCTGCGGCTGCCGACCGCCGGTGGCGACGGGACCGCGACGATCCGCGGCGTCCCGATGCGGGTGGGCCTGCGCCTGACCGGCGAGGACCTGGAGCAGCTGCCGATCGTCGCCCCGTCCGGTGGCCGCTACGTCGCCGCGACGTACGGCCTGCCCGACGACGCGCGCGGCACGGTCGACTTCCCCAACGCGTCGACGTCCAACCCGGGCCCCGGGCCGCAGCTGCAGGTGCGGTTCGGGATCCCCCCGGGACGGATGGAGATCACCCGCCTGATCGGGGTGCCGGCGACCGACGGGTGACGGCGGCGGCGTCCCGTCCCGCCCCGAGGCACCGCCCGCCCGGCGACGGGACGGGACGGCTCCGGTCCGATCAGGCCGCCCGCAGGTCCTTCGCCAACCGGTCCATCCCCAGGGCCTCGGCGGCCGCGGCGCCGGCGTCGCGGTCGGTGGGCCCGTCGGGAACCGGATCGACGTCGAGCGTCTGCAGCTGCGCCACCTGACGGTCGCGGCGGGCGTCGGCGGCGTGGTCGCGCAGGACGCCGGCCAGGCGCGGGGTCAGGCCGTCGCCGTGGACCGCCTCGCCCCCGGGCTCGCCGTCCGGCCCGTCGGCGCCCGCGGCGCGCAGCACGCCCTCCAGGTCACCGTGGACGGCGAGCATCCGGGCGGCGGTCTTCGCCCCGATCCCGGGCACGCCGGGGATGCCGTCGGACGGGTCGCCCCGCAGGGCGATGAGGTCGGTCACCTGGTCGGGACGGACACCGACCGCCTCGACCACGCCCGGCGCGTCGACCGTGACCAGGCCGGGCCCGCGACCGGCGGGCCGACGCACGACGACGTGCTCGCCGACGCACGCCATGAGGTCGCGGTCGCCGGTGACGATGACCGACCGGCCCCCGCCGGCGGCGCGCTCGGCCGCGAGCGACGCGATGACGTCGTCGGCCTCCCAGGCGCCGCCGTCGCGGACCGCCCACCCGAACGCCTCGCAGAGCGCCGGGGCCTGGTCCCACCGCCGGCGCAGCGCGTCGGGCATCGGCTCGCGGTGGGCGTGGTACGCGGGCAGCAGCGCGACGCGCTCGGTGGCGTCCTCGGCCCCGGTCGCGCAGCAGACCGCGACGGGGTCGTGCTCGTCGATCTCGGCGAGGATCGTCCGGACCGCCCCGAGCAGCGCCCCGATCGGCTCGCCGTCGGCCCCCTTGATGCTCGACGGCAACGCGAAGTGCGCGCGGTACAACAGCCACGGCAGGTCGAGGAGGAGCAGCGGCGCGGCCATGGGCGGCAGGCTAGTCCCTCGGGAGACGTGATCGTGCGTGCCTCGCCGGCCCGGTCCCGCGTCGCGGTGGACCACCGCGCCACGGAGCCGACGTCAGGCCGGCCACCGTCGGCCGGCGCGCAGCCACCGACCGAGCATCGGGTCGACGACGCGGTAGCCCGATGGGGCTTGGTCGTCGGGCTCGATCGACCCGTCCGCCACGAGGCGCTGGGCGGCGGCGGTGGTGCTCGATCCGCGGACGATCCCGAAGGCCGCGGCGGCGGCCTGCCCCTGCAGCGCGACCGTGCCGTCGGCCACCGTCACGACGACGCGGCGCTCCACATCGGAGAGCGCGTCCCAGGCGCTGTGGACCTCGTCATCGACGTGGCGCTCCGCATCGTGCAGCGCCGCCGACCACTGCTCGGGCCCGGCGACCGACCCCGCGGCGGTGTGGGCGAAGAGATGGTGTGCGAGCAGCATCGTCCGCTGCGGATGCCCGGCAGCCGTGGCGACGAGGGCGTCGAGCGCCTCGCCGGCGTCGCGATCGTGCTCGCGGAACCGGGCCGCGACCGTGGTGATCGTCTCGGCCACCCCCAACGGGGGCAGTGGGATCGGCGTCGCCTGCGCGAAGAACGCGTGCCGTCGGGCCGCGAAGAGGTCGCGCATCATTCCCGGATGGGATCCGCAGAACGTGTACGCGACGGCGTCGCCGTGCTGCTCGATCTCGGATCGGAAGACGCCCGGAAGCGCATCGGCGACCCGCGCGACCTCCTGGAACTCGTCGAACGCCACCGCGACCCGCGCACCGGTCTTCGTCCCGATCCGGCGCGGCAACGCAAGACGATCGAGCAGTTGAGGATCGGCCGTTCGCGACGTCACGCTGATGCCCACGCCCGCCGGCGCCGCGGAGAGCGTCGCCTGGATCGACTTCCAGAAGCTACGCAGCGCGCCGTCCAGGTGCTCGCCATAGGCCCGATCGATGCGATCGACGACGTCCTGCACCGTGACGACGCCGAGGAAGTTGACGTACACCACCGTGAGGCCGGCGTCGTGGGCCTTCGCCAGCGCCGCCCGGACGAGCGATGTCTTGCCGAACCGGCGCGGCGCGGTGAGTCGGCTGTTGCGGCCGTCGAGACACAGATCGACCAGTCGGTCACGCTCCCGCTCCCGGCCGATCTGCTCCGCCTCGGGCAGCGGGTCGTCGTAGCGAAACGGGTTGGGCACCGACCACAACATAGCATCGGTGGCGGAATCCGCCACCGATCCGTGGCCCATTGCACCACGACCTCGCGGCCAATACCGCCACGTCCTCGTGGCGACAACCGCCACCACCACGCGGCGATCCCCCCTGCGCCACCTCCTCGGGAACGCCGGTGCTCCTCGTCGTGATGGCGGGCCCCACGGCCGCCACCCGTCCCCTCCGCTTCGCCGTGGCCGCGTCAGCGCCCGGAGCGCCGCAGCAGCAGCGCCGCCCACTCGCCGTCGTCGCGGCGGTCGGCCTCGACGAGGCCGTGGCGGGCGAACGCGGCGGCGACCTCGTCGGCCTCGGCGACGAGCAGGCCCGACGCGATGAGCGCATGCGGCGCCGGACCGGCGAACCCGTCGGCGGCGACCCGCAGCAGCAGCGGCCGCAGGAGGTTGGCGAGGACGAGCGGCGGTCGGTCGTCGCCCGGTCCCCCGGCGCTCGACATGCCCGCCGCGCCCTCGCGCAGCAGGTCGAACCGGCCGGCGGTGACGGTCACCCCGTTGACGTCCGCGTTCGTGACGGTGGCCTCGACCGACGCCGGCTCGTTGTCGAGCCCGTGCACGGGACCCCACCCCAGCAGGGCGGCGGCGACGGCGAGCACGCCCGATCCGCAGCCCAGGTCGAGGACCGGGCCGATCGCGGCGGCGGGGCCGGCCCCGGCGGTCGGCGCGTCCGTTCCATCGCCCGCGACGGCGGCGCCCCGCTCCGCCGTCAGGCCGACGAGCAGCTCGAGGCAGAGCCGCGTGGTGCCGTGCGCGCCGGTGCCGAACGCGCGGCCCGGGTCGATGACGAGCTCGGCGACGCCCGGACCGGGGTGCGGGTCGGCCCACGGGGGTCGCACGTGCAGGCGGTCCGCGACGAGCACCGGCCGGTGGAACGCCCGCCAGCGGTCGGCCCAGTCGTCGGCGACCGGGGTGCTCAGGACCTCGACGAGGGCGCCGCCGATCGCGGCGCGCACCGCCGGCAGCTCGGGCAGCTCGCCGGGGGCGCCGTACAGGGCGTACTCGACCGTGTCGCCGAGGTCGCGCTCCTCCACGCCCGACGGTGCCAGGTCGACGAGCTCGGCGAGGACGATCTCGGCGTCCTCCGCGCGGACGCGGAACGCCAGCCGGACCATGCCGCCGTCGACGTCGCCCATCAGTGCTTGCGCCACAGCCGCCGGAGCCGACCGACGAGCGACTCGTCCTCGTCCTGGGGCGCGTCGACGAGCGACGCCGCCAGCTCCTCCATGAGCTCGCGCTGCCGGTCGGTCAGGCGCTTGGGCACGACGACGTCGACGACGACGTGCAGGTCGCCCCGGCGCCCCCCGCCGACGCGCGGCATGCCACGCCCGCGCAACAGGATCGTGTGGCCGGGCTGGGTGCCGGCGGGGATCTCGACCGGCAGCGGCTCGTCGAGCGCGTCGAGCGTCAGCTCGTGGCCGAGCGCGGCGTGCGGGGCCTGGACCGGCACGACCGTCACGAGGTCGTCGCCGTCGCGGACGAACCGCTCGTGCGGCCGCACCGTCGTCACGACGTACAGGTCGCCGGCGGGCGCGCCGGGCTCGCCGTCGTGGCCGCGCCCGGTCAGGCGGATCCGCTGGCCGTCGGCGATCCCGGCCGGGACGTCGACGGTGAGCGTCCGTCGGGTCGGCTTGAGTCCGCGACCGCGACAGTCGGGGCAGGGCTTCTCGGGCGTGCGACCACGGCCCTGGCAGACGTCGCACGTCACCCGGCGGACCATCTCGCCGAACGGGGTCCGGTTGATCTGGTCGAGCACGCCGTGACCACCGCAGCGGGAGCAGGTCGTCACCCGGCTGCCCTCGGCGGCGCCGGTGCCGGTGCAGGTCTCGCAGGACGCGATCGCCTCGAACTCGACGTCGATCCGGGCGCCGGTGAGCGCCTCCTCGAGCGTGAGCGTCGCCTCGACCGCGACGTCGCCGCCGCCCCGCGGGCCGGACCGTCCGCCACCGCCGCCCCCGAACGCCTGGCCGAACACCGCGCCGAAGAGGTCCGACAGGTTGCCGAACCCCTCGACGTCCGGGCCCATCCCGCGCTGGCGCAGCCCGTCGTGGCCGTAACGGTCGTACGTCGCCCGACGCTCGTCGTCGGAGAGGATCTCGTACGCCTCCGCGACCTCGCGGAACCGGTCCTGCGCCTCGGGATCGTCGGGGTTGACGTCGGGGTGCAGCGTGCGGGCCAACCGACGGAACGCCTTCTTGATCTGGCCCTCGTCGGCGTCACGGGCGACGCCGAGGACCTCGTAGGGGTCACGCGGAACGGTCTGACTCATGCTTGCTCGTACAGCTCCTCGACGTACCGGGAGAGTTGGAAGGCCACGTCGCGCACCGCGCGGATCGTGCCCGGGTAGTCCATCCGCACCGGGCCGATGACCGACACGCTGCCCAGCCGCCGCTGGGGCAGGCCGTACCCGGCGGCGACGACCGCGAGCGACCGCAGCGCGGGCATGTCGTTCTCGGCCCCGATCCGCACGACGACGTCCGGGGACTGCAGCGCGACGCGCAGCAACCCCAACAGGGTCGCACGTCGCTCCAGCTCGTCGACGAGCGCGTCGACGTGGGCGGCCTCGGCGGCCCGGGCCTCCTGCAGCAGCCGGGCCGCGCCGGACACGTACAGGTCGCGGTCGTCGTCGGCCTGGCCGACCTCGTCGAACACCGGGCGCAGCGCGTCGAGGAACCCCCGCTCGGTGACGCCCAGGCCCGGGTCGTCCAGTCGGACGCGGAGCAGCCGCGCGCCGAGCTCGATGCCGTGCAGGCGGTCGTTGAGGTACTCCCCCGCCCACGCCGCCAGGCCCGGGTCGACCGGCCGGCCGAAGCTCGCGATCCGCTTGGCGACGTCGCCGGCGGACGTGATGACCACGACCATGACGACCGTCGGCTGCAGCAGCAGGACCTCGACGTGGCGCACGGTCGCCGTGGACACCGCGGGCGCGCTGACGACCGCCAGCAGGTCGGTCATCCGCGACAGCGTCTCGCTCGTCACGCGCATCGCCTCGTCGACCTCGCGCTGGACGAGCCCCAGCTCGACCGACGGGCCGCGCGGCGTCGGCGGCAGCAGGTGGTCGACGAAGTACCGGTGGCCGGCGTCGGTCGGCACCCGTCCCGCCGACGTGTGCGGGTGGGCGAGCAGCCCGTGCTCCTCGAGCTGCGCCAGCTCGTGGCGGATGGTCGACGGGCCGAACCCCAGGCCGGGATCGTTGGCGAGCGTCTTGCTGCCCACCGGCAGGCCCGTCTCGCCGTAGTGGGCGACGACCTTGCCGAGGACGAGCTCCTGTCGCGGGGTGAGCATCGGACGGGCCCATGGTACCGGGACCGCCCGCCGGTCCCGCGGCCCTGACGGTCGGCTGACGCACGGCCTGCGACCCTGTCGGGCCGATGCTCGTCTTCGCCGTGCTCGCCGTGGAGCTGCTGTGCGTGTACCTCCTCGGCCGCCGGACGCTGGACCGGCTCGTCGCCGGGGCGGTCCGGTCACGGGGGCCGCGGCGGTGCCTCACCTGGGCGTTCCTCGCGCCCGGGATCGTGCTGCACGAGGCCGCGCACGCGGTGACCGTCGTCGCGCTGCTCGGACGCGTGACGCGGTTCACGCCGTTCCGACCGCGAGCGTCGCCGGACGGTGGCGTGATCCTCGGCGAGGTCCGCTACCACCGCTCCCGGCTACCGGTGCTGCGCGGGCCGTTGGCCGGCGCGGCGATCGGCCTGGCCCCGCTCGTCCTCGTCCCGGTCGTGGTGTACGTCGCGGGGTGCGCGCTCGTGCCGGGCGTCGCGGTCGGCGACGATCCCGAGGCGCTCGGTCGGGCGCTCGTCGACGGGCCGATCGACGCGGGCCGGATCGCGTGGGCGCTCGTGGCGCTGAGCGCCGGGGTCGGGCTGCTGCCGTCGCCGGTCGACCACCGCGACCTGCCGCAGGCGCTGGCGCTCGTCGCCGCCGGACTGCTCGTGTGGCTCCTCGTCCGCGGCGGACTGGACGCGTCCGAGGGCGAGCGGCTGCTCACCGACGCCGCAGCCCCGGCGACGTTCGCCGCCCAGCTGCTGGCGGTCCCGGCGGTCGTCGCGACCGTCGGCGCGGTGGCGCTCCGACGGTGAGGGCGGCCGACAGGCAGCCGCGCCGTCGGCCAAGCTCCCCGGGTCCCGTGCGCCGCGTCGCCCACATCCTCAAGCGGACCGTCCTGGCCTTCTACCACGACCAGGGCACCCAGCACGCGTCGGCGATGACGTACTACGCGCTGATGTCGCTCTTCCCCACCGGGCTGCTGGCGATCTCGCTGCTCGTGCTCATCGGCCAGTACCCCGAGACGTACGACGCGATCATGGACTACCTGCACGACGTGGCCCCGCCGTCGGTCGTCGACCCGATCGACACGTCGTTGCGCAACGCGCTGCAGAACAAGGGCCCCGCCGCGACCGGCGTGGTCGTCTCGACGATCATCGCGCTCTACGGCACCACCGGGGTGCTGGAGTCGACGCGCCGCGCGCTCAACGTCGTGTTCCGGGTCGAGCAGGGCCGGTCGTTCCTGCACCGCAAGGGCCTCGACGTGCTGTTCACGTTCGCGTTGCTCTTCCTCGCGCTGGCGACCGGGCTCTTCCTCGTCGTCGGCCAGGGGTTCGCGGAGGACATCGCCGGGTGGCTCGGGTTCCACTCGTCGCTCGCGTCGACCTGGGACGTCGTGCGGTGGCCGGCGGCGCTCATGAGCGCCATGCTCGGGTTCTCCCTCGTGTACTACGTCGTGCCGGACGTCAAGCACCGGGCGTTCCACCTGCTGACGCCCGGCGCGATCGTCGGGGTGTTGCTGTGGCTCGGGGTGTCGTACGTCTTCATCCAGTACATCACCCGCGTCGCCGACGTCAGCGCGCTGTACGGGGCGTTCGCCGGGGCGATCATCGTCGTCGGCTGGATGTGGCTCAGCTCGGTGGCGCTGCTGCTCGGCGCCGAGCTGAACCACGCGATCGAGGTCGACCGCATCGAGCGCCTGCCACCGCCGGAGCCGCCGACGGCGGAGCACCCGGCGCCGGGGATCACGCCGCCGTAGGGGCGCGCGCCGGTCGCCGACGCGCGCCCCACCCGTCCCGCGGTCAGTCGGGCAGGCGCAGCTCGGCGCGACCGTTGCGCACGACCCGCGACCCGGCCTGACGGGCGGTGACCTTGACGATCGCGACGCCGTCCTCGACCCGGTCGACCTTCGACGTCACCGAGATCTCCTCGTCCGGGACCGCCATGCCGCGGAACTCCACCGACAGGCTCCGCAGCGCCGCCGGGGCGTCCGGGCCGCCGATCGCCTCGGTCTGGGCGCGCGCGACCTGGGCCATCGTCCACAGGCCGTGGAGGATCCGGCCGGGCAACCCGACCCGGCGGGCGAACTCGTCGTCGACGTGGATCGGGTTGAAGTCCCCCGACGCCCCGGCGTAGCGCACCGGCACGTAGCGGTCGGGGGTGACGGTGACGGTCGGCAGGTCGGTCCCCGCCTCCCACGCCGCCGGCGGGACCGGGGCCGGCGCGTCGTCGCGCTCGACGCTCATGCCGCGCCCCGCACGATGTTGCTCCAGCGGCCGGTGCTGACGACCGTGCCGTCCTCGGCGGTCGACCGCGACCCGAACACGTAGTGCGTCAGGTCGACCGACGCGACGTGCCGGACCTCGTCGAGCGACAGGACCGTCGTGATCTCCTCGCCGGCGACCACCGGCCGCCCCCACGTGAACGCCTGGGCGCCGTGGACGAGGCGGTCCATGTCGATCCCCGTCTCGGGATCGAAGAGCCCCGCCCCCAGCGCCTCGCCGGCGTAGACGACGGCGAACATCGGTGGCGCGACGAGGTCGGCGTTGCCGGCCGCGCGGGCCGCCGCGACGTCGAGGTGCACGGGATTCGTCTCGCCGGTCGCCCGGGCGAACTCGCGGATCTTCTCGCGGCCGACGGCGTAGACCAAGGGCGGGTAGGCCTTGCCGATCGGGGGGGCGGGCGGGGCGGTGTCGGCGCTGGTGGCCACGGACGGACCTCGGTCGTGGAGGGGCGGGACGGCGTCGACGCCCGACGGGCCGGCGACGCCGGGCCGATGCTAACCGGCGACCCCCGATCGTCCGCGGTCCCGGACCGGCGCCCCGGACGACCGGGTGGCCGACCGGCGCCGGTCGTCGCGCCACCGCCGGGCGACCCGCGCACCGGGGGCCGGGCGACGGCCGCGCGACCGACCGGCGCCCCACGTCGGGCCGATGCGCCACCATGCCGTGCCGTGCCCGCCACGCCCCCCCACCGCCGCACCCGTCCCCGCCTCCTCCTCGTGGGGGCCACCGCCGCGATCGCGCTCGGGTCCGCGGGGTCGCCGGGCGGGCCGACCGCGCACGCCGCCGACGCGACGGTGCGGGCCGACGGCGCCGGGCCGACCGACCCGGGCGACGGCACGACCACCACCCCCACCACCGGGACCGACCCCGCGGGGGACCCCGTCACCGTCGACGACGGAACCCCGGCGCTCGTCCGGGCCCGCGAGGCGCTGGCCGCCGCGTCCCCCGACGACCTGTGGTCGGTCGCCGACGCCGTGTCGACGGCGCTCGACCCGCAGTGGGACGCGACCGCCGGCGCGTACCTCATCAACGGCTCGCCGCGCGCGCGGCTCAACGCCGAGATGCTCATCGCCCACGCCACCGCCGTCGCCGCCGGGCGCGGCCGGGCGGTCGCGCGACCGGAGCGGATCGAGCCGCTCGTGCGCCTCCTGACCCAGCAGATGTACCTGCCGACGCTCGACGGGCACATCACCCCGGTCGTCGAGCCGGGCCGCAGCGTCACCCAGCACGCGCCGGGGTTCGCCGACGCCGCCGGCAACCCGTCGACGATGCACCAGGGCCTGGACGCCGTGGCGATGCGGGCCCTCGCCGCCGCCTGGCAGGCCCGCGACGCCGCCGGGTTGTCGCCCGCGGTGCGCGAGCTCATCCGCAGTCGCGTCACCGCGGTGGCGACGTCGCCGTTCTGGCGGTTCCCGTCGCGGCTGCTCAACCAGATCAACTGGAACGCCGACGTCTACGCCGCCTACCACGTCGTCACCGGGGATCCGACGCTGCTGCGCGACGACTACCGACGGCAGCTCGTGTGGTTCGCCGACCACGCCCGCCGCAACGCCTACGACGGTGGCGCGCCCAACCTCGCCAGCGGCCTGGGGTTCCACTACCTGCCGCAGCGGCCGCGCGGCAACCAGGCCAACACGCTCGACACCGCCGAGTACGCGAGCATCACCCACGGCGCGCTGGCGTACTACGACCAGGCGCTCGCCGCGGGGATGGAGCCGCCCCCGGCCGCGACCCGGTCGCTGCTGCGCCGCTGGACCCAGCGGGTCGCGTACGGCAACTGGACCGCGTCGGGGTACCTCAACTGGGACTCCGGCCGCGGGGTGCAGCGCCTGCACCTGACGCAGTACTGGCTGCTCGCGCTGCGCGGGTTCGCCGCCGGGCTCGGGGGGTCGGACTCCGGGGGGTTCCTCACCGACCAGCGCGAGACGGCGCGCGGCCTCGTCCGTCAGGCGGTCCGGCTGTACCAGCGGCGCGCCGAGGACGCCGGGTCGGCGGTGCTTCCCGCGACGGCGTTCGGGTTCACCGGCAGCGCCCTGGTGAGCGAGGGGTTCGACGGCCTGACCGGGACCGCCCGGTTCGCGGCGACGCTCACCGAGCTCGCCGACCACGGCCTGGGCGCGGACGCCGGTGGCCTGAGCGCCCTGCCGACCGCGGTGACGCACGACCAGACGCTGGGACGGCTCGCCGTGACGACGTCGCGCTACGCCACCGTCATCCTCAAGCCGTTCAAGCGGCTGCGCAACGGGGGCCTGGAGCCCGATCGGATCATCGACGCCGCCGGTCGCCCGCTGACCGGCATCGGCGGCAGCGAGAACGGGGCGCTCGGCCTACGGTTGAGCTCGGGCGGCAAGACGCTCGTGGAGACCCAGCCGGGCCGCCCCCGCAAGCGCCAGTCGACGCTCGAGGTCCCCCGGGCGACGAAGGACGCGTCGCGCCTGCTGCGCGGAACCCTGACCGTCCGGGGCTCCGACGCGGCGGACGGCGTCGACGTGACGGTGCGCCACGCCATCAGCCGCACCGGCATCACCACGACGTACGTCATCGTCAACCGTCGCACCAAGCCGGTCACCGCCGACCTGCGGGTGCCGACGTACGGTCCGGGCGCCCGGGGCACGTGGTCGGTCGGCGATCGCGTGAGCCGCTCGACGCTGCAGCGCACGCAGCGGATCACCGCGCCGTCGGGCGGCACGTTCCGCCTGCGGCTCCGCGGACTGCCCCGCGACGCGAAGGGCCGGGTCATCAAGGTCTCCGGCCGTCGCATCGGCCCGCTCCCGGGCCCGCAGCTCCGCGTCCGCTCGACGCTCCCCAAGGGCCGCACGACGATCACCCGCACCCTGACGTTCCCGTTGGCGGAGTAGGCCCGAAGGGCGGCGGCCCCTCGGCGATGGCCGCGGCGCGGTCAGACGATCCCGGGGACCGACCCGCCGTCGGACGACCAGGCCGCGCCGGTGACGAACCCCGCGCGCGGCGACGCGAGCAGCGCGATGACGTCGGCGATCTCGTCGGGCGTGCCGAACCGGCCGAGCGGCACGCGCCCCCGGGCGATCCGCAGCGCCTCGTCGCGCGACGCCCCGGTCGCGGCGGCCGTCTGGTCGGCGAGCCCGCCGGGGTCGAGCCACATCTCGCTGTCGAGCGGGCCCGGGGTGACCGCGTTGACGCGCACTCCCCGCCCGGCGAGCCGGTCCGCCCACGCCCGCGACAACGACAACTGGGCGGCCTTCGTCACCGAGTACGCCATGTTCGACGCCGACGGCCGCTTGCCGGACGACGACGACACGAGCACCACGCGTCCGCCGTCGGGCGCGACCGCCAGGTCCTCGGTCGCGGCGAGCAGCAGCGCGTGCGGGGCCAGGACGTTGATCCGCCACTGCGCGTCCCAGTCCTCCGCGGTGAGCTCCTCCGGCGACGCGCGGCGGGTGGCCCCGGCGGCGGCGACGATCGCGTCGATCCGCCCGAGCGCGTCGCGGGCGGCCCCCACGATCCGGCCCCCCGCCCCGGGCGCGGTGACGTCCGCGGCGACGGTCACGTGGCGCGGTCGCGGCGCGCCACCGGCGGTCGGCTCCAGCTCGGCCGCGAGCGCCGCCAGTCGGTCGGCGCCGCGCGCGACGAGCACCAGGCGCGCACCCTCGGCGGCCAGCCGCTCGGCGACGGCCCGGCCGACCCCGCTGGTCGCGCCCGTGACGACGATCACGTGTCCGTCCACCCGCAGGTCCATGCGTGGATGGTGCCGGATCCGCGCCCGCCCGACCGCGCGGTCGTCGCACCGGCGCAACGGGCCGCCCACGGATCGGCCACACCGGCGCACCGGACCGCGCGGTATGGGACCCTCCGCCGATGCAGGGACACCGCACCAGGGACCCACGCCGCACCGTGCGGGCGTCCACGACGCGGCGCCGGCGCCCGGCGTCGTGGGCCGCGCTCGTCATCGTGCCGCTGGGGCTCGCCGCGACCGCCGGCCCGGCGTCCGCCGCCGTCGTCGTCGAGCGCGGGCTCGACGGCGGGATCCTGCTGCTGGACCAGGCCGCGCCGTCGACCGCGGAGCCCAAGCTCCTCGCGTTCGGGCGCTGCCCGGTGCTGACGCCGGACGGCCAGACCGTGGTGTTCGTCGCACCGGACGACCGGTCGCTGCTCGCGGCGCCGACGTCGGGCGGCGAGACGCGCCTGCTCGCCGCGGGCGTGTCCGCCGGCAAGGGGTGCGAGCGCGCGCCGGTCGTATCGCCCGACGGATCGACCGCGGCCGGACGCACCGGCTCGGGCCGGATCATCACCGTGCGCCTGGCCGACGGCCGCGTGACCAAGGTCGGAGCCAGGTCGGTGTCGCCGATCGCGCTCGTGCCGGGCGGTCGGTCGATCCTCGTCGATCGCAACGCGAAGGGTGGCGGCATCGACATCCTCAGCGCGACGAACAAGCGCAAGCCGCGGATGCGGAGCCTGACGAAGGACCACGTGAGCTACGCGCCGACGTGGGCGCACAAGTGGGTCGTCTACTCCCGCGTCGAGAAGGGCCGCACGACGTTGCGCCGGCTGACGCCGAAGAGCGGCAGGACGAAGCGCCTGCTGCGCCGGCCCAAGAACTGGCTCGTCACCGGCACCGGGATCGGCCCCAACGGCAGCCGGGTGCTCGTCGTCACGCAGCGGGTGCGGGCCAAGGACTTCGAGCCCCGCGGGCCGATCAGCATCGGGTCCATGCACCCCCGCACCGGCAAGACCCGGTGGCTGCCGGCCCTGGGCTCCGGCGAGCAGCCGTTCGGCGGCGTCGACCAGGGCGGCGCCGCGCTCGTCCTCGACGGTGGCGGCCAGCTCTTCCGGATCGACCTCGCCAGCGGCGAGCGGACCCTGCTGACGACCGGCGTCGTGTCGGCCGCCGGGGTCTGACGCGACCCGCCGCCCGCGCCGCCCGCCGACGGCCCGCATCCCCGGGGGGGTCGAGCGGGGTGTGGGCCGGGGCGGATCGGGGGACCGGGCTCGAGGCCGGTGTGGGCCGGGCACGGGTGGCCCGGGCCCGGGGTCGAGCCGAGCGTGGGCCGGGGGCGGATCGGGGGACGGCAGGGGTGGACCGACAACGCGACCACCCACGTCCTCAACCCCATCCACCCCACCCCACGCCGACGGTCTTGGACGTCAGGGCGGGGATGCGATCAGGCCTGGCGTCGTCGGTCGCTCGCTCCCGCGGCGCCCGCCGGGATCCCACCCCCGCCCGTCGCCCACGTGGCGAACCCGACCCTCGCCGACAAGGCACGCCCCCTCGACGTCGCCCCGCGTCGCCCAGGCGACGCACCACGCGACACGCGGGCCGGTTCACCCCACCGGCGACGCCCCGCCGCCACCCCGACGACCACCTGACCCCCACCGCTACGCCAACCCGCGACCCCGCGACCCCGCGCCCCGCCACCCCAGGGACGCGTCCCCGCCCCGCCCCGCCCCGCCTCAACAGGTCGGCACGGGGAGCGGGGCGCGGTGGTCCTGCTGGCCGGTGACGAGGTTGACGATCGTGCCGGGCTCCAGGAGCTGGGCGACGAGCTCGTCGAGCAGTCGTGGGGACGGCGGGGCGCCGTCGGGGGTCAGGCTCCAGCACTGGGCGCCCAGGCGCAGGACGCGGTCGGTGACCATCGTCGGCGCGTCGGTGAACCGGCGGCCGCCGAGCGGGCCGTCGATCACGGCGCGCAAGGCCGACGGCAGGTCGCCGCGCCGGGCCAGCACGTCGGCCGGCACCTCGATCTGGCCCAGGTACGCGCGGGGCGTCGCGTCGATGCCCGGCCCGCGGACGGCCTGACGGATCGCGTCGACGAGGTGCAGCCGCAGGTCGACCGTCCGTCCCTGCGCACGCAGCCGCAGCGTCGCGGGCGAGCAGGCGGCCGACAGGTCCGGCGCCTCGATCGTCACCCCGCCGACGGTGGCGTGGTACCGGCGCACGTCGGGGTCGCCCAGTCGCGCCGGGGTCCGGTCGTCGGACAGGATCTCGCCCCGCAGCGGCTCGTCGGTGCCGACCCAGCGCCAGCGGTCCGCGTCGACCTGCTTCTGCCACACCCCGCGGCGCCCGGCGCGGTTGACCCCCTCGACGCGCAGCAGGCGCTGCGACTCGTCGTCGCCGGTGACGAGCACCCCGATCCGCGACGTCAGCCGCCGGTCGATCGTCGGTTGGCGCCGCCACCCGGCGCGCGGCAGCTGCATCACGTCGCCGGGGACGCCGCGCTGGTCGGCGTACGAGTAGCGCATGAGCAGGGTGTTCGCGCCCGACAGGTCGAAGTCGAACGTGCGCGTGTAGATCTCGCCGTGGTGGCCGATGACCATGATCGTCGCCCCCGCCGCGGCCAGCCCGACCGCGCGGAACCGCCCGTTCCGGGGTCCGCACACCTCGTAGCTCGCGTCGGACGGCAGCCACGGGTCGTCGTACGTGATCCGCTGCCCGCCGGCGCGCAGCTGGTAGAGCGTGGCGGCCCCGGCGGTGTGGCGCAGCGTGCCGCTCCCGTCGACGAACCGCATGTCGCCGTTGGTGGCGGACGTCGACCAGGCGATGGTGTCGGCGGGCAGGTGGACGCCGTCGCCGGCCCACAGGATCGGGCCCCACCGTCGCGCCCAGTCCAGCGCCGAGGGTCCACGCTCCGACCCGTACGTCCACCACACGCGCCGGTCGTCGTCGACGGCGATGAGCAGGTCGTGGTCGTTGGAGATCGACGTCAGGCGACCCTCGATGCACGCCGGCAGCACGACCCGCTCCCACCCGCCGGCGGGCCGGGCGCCGCGCTTGCGGGTGCGCGCGTGGAGCGCCCCGTCGAGCAGCGCGTAGTCCCACGTGTGGCTGATCGCCTGCGTGCCGCCGTCGAGGTGCATGCGCCGCGGGAGCCGCGCGGCGGCGTCGCCGGCGGGTGCGCGTCCCCCGGACTGCCCGCTCGAGGTCCCGGGCAGCGTGACCGCCAGGCCCGTGCAGCTCGCGCGGCGCTCCGCGTCGGTCGCCGCCGTCGCGCCGGTGGCGCCGACGATGCCCAGCCCGATGCCGACCAGCGCCGCCGCCCACGCGCGCCGCGCTGACGCGACCGTCCCGCCCCACCCCCGGCACCGTCCCATGCCGCCACCCTACCGGCGGTAGCACCCGTGGGCGAGGACTGGCGCTACTTGTCGTCGCCGAGCTCGAGCACCGCGAGGAACGCCTCCTGCGGGACCTCGACGCGGCCGACCTGCTTCATCCGCTTCTTGCCGGCCTTCTGCTTCTTCAGGAGCTTCTGCTTGCGCGAGACGTCACCGCCGTAGAGCTTCTCGGTGACGTCCTTGCGGAACGCCTTGACCGTCTCGCGGGCGAGGATCCGGCCACCGATCGCGGCCTGGATCGGCACGTCGAACTGCTGACGCGGGATCTTCTCGCGCAGCTTCTCGGTGAACCGCCGGCCGATGCCCTCGGCCTTCGTGCGATGCACGAGCAGCGACAAGGCGTCGACCGCCTCGCCCGACAGCAGGATGTCGAGCTTGATGAGGTCGCTCGCGCGCAGGCCGATCGGCTCGTAGTCCAGCGACGCGTAGCCGCGGGTGCGCGACTTGAGCTGGTCGAAGAAGTCCATGACGATCTCGGCGAGCGGCAGGTCGTACGTCACCTGCACCCGGTCGGCCGAGATGTACTGCATCCCCTGGTGCTCGCCGCGCTTCTCCTGGCAGAGCTCCATCACCGTCCCGACGTACTCCTTGGGGGTCAGGACGTTGGCCTTGACGAACGGCTCCCGGACCTCCTTGATGTGGGTCGGGTCCGGGTACGCCGAGGGGCTGTGGATCTCTTTGACGGTACCGTCGTGGAGCTCGAGCTCGAACCCCACCGACGGCATCGTCGCGATGAGGTCCAGGTCGTACTCGCGCTCCAGCCGCTCGCGGATGATGTCCATGTGGAGCAGGCCGAGGAACCCGATCCGGAACCCGAACCCGAGCGCGTCGGACGTCTCGGGCTCCCACACCAGGGCGGCGTCGTTGAGCGACAGCTTCTCCAGCGCGTCGCGCATGTCGGGATAGTCGGCGGTGTCGGTCGGGAAGAGCCCGCAGAACACCATCGGCTTGATCTCGCGGTAGCCGGGCAGCGGCTCGCTCGCCGGGACGAGCTTCTCGCCCTGACCTCGGACCTGCGCGCGATGGGTGAGCGTGTCGCCGACGCGCAGCAGCAGCACGTCCTTGATCCCGGTGATGACGTAGCCGACCTCGCCGGGCCCCAGCTCGTCGACGGCGACCATCTGGGGGCTGAAGATCCCCAGCTCGTCGACGTCGGCCTCGGTGCCGGCGGCCATCGCGCTGATCTTGTCGCCGGTGCGGAACACCCCGTCGACCACCCGGATGTAGGCGACGACGCCCCGGTACTGGTCGAACTCGGAGTCGAAGATCAGGGCGCGGGCCGGGGCGTCGCGGTCGCCGCCGGGCGCCGGGACGGTCTGCACCAGGCGGTTGAGGACGGCGTTGACGCCCTCGCCGGTCTTGCCGGAGATCCGCAGGATCGAGTCGGGGTCGTCGCCGAGCAGGTCGGCGACCTCGGCCCCCACCCGCTCCGGGTCGGCCCCGGGCAGGTCGATCTTGTTGAGGCAGGGGATGATCTCGAGCCCCGCGTCGACCGCCAGATAGGTGTTGGCCAGCGTCTGCGCCTCGACGCCCTGCGACGCGTCGACGACGAGCAGCGCCCCCTCGCACGCCTGCAGCGACCGCGACACCTCGTAGGTGAAGTCGACGTGGCCGGGGGTGTCGATGAGGTGGAACTGGTACGTCTCGCCGTCGTCGGCGTCGAAGTACACCCGCACCGCCTGCGACTTGATCGTGATCCCGCGCTCGCGCTCCAGGTCCATCGAGTCGAGGAGCTGCGCCTGCATGTCGCGGTCGGCGACCGTCTCGGTGAGCTCCAGGATGCGATCGGCCAGCGTCGACTTGCCGTGGTCGATGTGGGCGATGATCGAGAAGTTGCGGATCTTGGACTGGTCGGCCATGCGCAGCGTCCAAGGGTACGGACGCCGCGACCGCTCTGCCCTGCACCCGGCCACCGGCGGGGCCGGGGCCACGGAGCCGGGGACGACGCGCCGGGGCCACGGACGGCGGGGCCCGTGCGCTCCCGGCACGACGGACGGCGTGGACGCCCGTCCCCGGCGGCGCGTGGCCTTGCGGGTCGGGCGGGCGATCCCGGCCCTCAGCGCCGCCGACCGCGGCCCTTGCCGCCCCGGCCCTCGCGGCGCGCCCGCTCGCGCTCGCGGATCCGCTCGAGCGCGGCCTCGCGGGCGGCGAGCAGCTCCTCCGCCCGCCGACGACGCTCGCGCCGGGCCTCCTCGTCCGGGGTCGGCCCGGGATCGACGGGACGGGCGACGCCGTAGACGTCGAGGCGCGACGGATCCTCGTCCGCGTCGTCCGGGTCGTAGCCCGGCGTGCCCCGGCCGCCGACGACCGCGTCGCCGATCCCGGGCCACGGCACGTCGAGGGCGTCCCCGCCGCGCTGCCCGATCGTCGGCCAGTCCTCGGCCCCGTCATAGGGTGCGGACCCGTGCGGCCCGCCACCCGCGTCGGGCGTCGTCGACGGGTCGCCGTCCGCGGGCGGGCGCGTCGGGCGCCGGGCGCCGCGCGGGCCGGCCGGGGCGCCCGGGCCGGCGCCCGGGGCGCGCGGACCCTCCGGGGCGCCCGACCTCGACGCCCCACGACGACCGGCGGCCCGCCGCGCGCCGCGGGGCGCCACCGCGGTCGGGGCGACGCTCGCGCCCGGGTCCCCCGCACCCCCGGCGACGTCCTCGGCCCCCGCCTCGACCGCTCCGGCGACGTCGACCACCGGAGCCGCCGCTCCGCCGCCCGACGCGCCCGGCGACGCCCCGCCCCCGGGCAGCACCGCCGGTGGCGGCGTCCCCGCATCCGACCGCACCATCCCGGCCAGCCCCCGTGCGATGCCGCGCGCGATCGCGCTGAGCAACGACAACGGCCACGCCAGCAGCTCGAGCAGGCGCAGCACCGCGCCGGAGATCGCCGCGACCACGCCGGACCGCGCGATCCGCAGCAGCGCGCGCACCCCGGGGATCCGCAGGAACGCGCCGTGCAGACGGTCGGCCAGACGCACGAACCGTCCGCCGGCCTGCTCGAGCTCGGCCAGGCCCAGCTCGCGCGCCAGGCCGACGTACACCGTGCCCGCCGCCGCCATCGCCAGCCCGAGGTACAGCGCGGTGACGACCGACCGACCCAGCCCGGGATCGACCGCCGCGGCCGCCTCGTTCCCCAGCGCGACGATCCCGCTGGCGACCGCCGCCGCGACGACCGACGCGACGAGCACCTGCACGAACGACCGCGCGACCCCGTCGAGGCGCAGCGGACCACCGGTCTCACGACGTAGCAACCGCAGCTGGGCCCAGACGAGGACGACGTTGCCGACGAACGTGCCGAGCACGATCCCGGCGATCCCCAGCGGCCGGTACATCGCCAGCGACGCGACCGCGCCGGCGCCGAGGCTCGCGAGCGCCAGCGCGGTGTTCGCCCACGGCCGCTGCAGGGCGAAGAACGTCCGCGACAACAGCAACGTCAGGCCGTTGAGCGCGAGGCTCGGCCCGAACGCCGCGAGCGCCGTCGCGGCGGTCACCGTGTTGTCGGGCGTCCACTCGGCGCGCTGGTAGACCAGCTCGACGAGGTCGCGGGCGATGACCGGGCTCGTCAGCAGCATCCCGACGGGCACGAGCAGCACGAGGATCTGGGCCATCCCCGACCCGATGAGCCGCCGCAGCTCGTCGCCGTCGCGGCGCGACACCGCGCGGCTCAGGACGGGGAAGAGCACCGTGACGATCGCGACGCTGAAGATGCCCTGCGGCAGCATGTACAGGCGGAACGCGGCCTCGATGCCACGCGGGCCGTCGGCGGCCACCTCGCCGCCGAGGGTCGCGTTGATGACGGCGCTGAAGTTGATGAGGCCGAGGCTCAGGGCCACCGGCACCATGAGCGTCAGGACCTGGCGCAGCCGCGGATCGTGCCAGTCCACCCGCGGGACGATCCGCACCCCATAGCGGCGCAGCACGGGGACCGCCATGAGGAGCTGCACGACGGTGCCGACGAGGACCCCGATCGCCTGCGCGTAGATCGCGTCCGGGTCCCCGATCCCCCCGAACGCCGGAAGCAGCGCGATGTTCACCGCGATGATCACGACGTTCCACACCAGCGGCGAGATCGCCGGGATCGTGAAGTGCCCGTACGCGTTCAGGACCCCGACGAGCAGGCCGTTGAGGCCCAGCAACAGGACCGTCGGCATCATCACCTGCGCCAGGCCGACGGTCAGCGGATCGGCCTGGCTGCCGAGGCTCGCCGCCAGGTCGCCGTGGACGAACAGCGGCATGTACAGCGGCGCGGCGAGGATCGCGACCGCCACGATGAGCGCCAACCCGCCGAGCAGGACCCAGAACAGCGTCGCGACGAGCAGCATCGCCTCCCGTCGTCGCCTGCGCTCGAGCAGGTCGGTGAAGACCGGGACGAACGCCGCCGACAGCGCCATGTCGGCGAAGAGGCTGCGCAGGAGGTTGGGGATCGTGAACGCGAGGGTGAACGCGCTCGCCGCGCCCGCGCTGCCGTACACCGCGCTGACGAAGACCTCGCGGATGAGGCCCGCGATCCGCGACAGCCCGGTCGCGATCGAGAAGATGATCGTGTTGCGGGCCCGGCCGCGGGCGCTCGTGTCGCGCTCGACGCGGGCGTCGACCGCGGCGTCGGCGGCCGCGGCGACCGCGACGTCGGCGGCGTCGGCGGCGGCCTGCGACCCGCGACGCGTGGGACGTCGGGCGGCCGTGCCCCGGGCGTCGCGGGCGTGCCCGGACGTCGCGTCCGGGGCCGGCGCACGTCGTCGTGGGTTCCGGGCGGTCACCGCGGCGGCATCCTACGCGCCGTACCGGTCATCGCGAGCGGCGCGCGTTCGCTATCCTCCGCCGTCGGCCTATGGCAAACATCGCATCGCAGAAGAAGCGCATCCTTCGCACCGAGCGCGAGCGTCAGGAGAACCGACGCTTCACCTCCGCCATCAAGACGGAGTTCCGCCGCCTGCAGGAGGCCAAGGACGCCGACGCGGCCGACGCCGCGCACCGCCGGGTCACGAGCCTCATCGACAAGGCCGTGAAGATCGGCGCGATCCACCGCAACACCGGTGCGCGCAAGAAGTCCCGCGCGTCGCGCATCCGCGCCGCTAAGTAGCCCCACGTCGCCGGCCGCCGGCGACGACTCCGACGGCTCCCACCGGGGACCGTCGCCCTCGATTGGCCCGCCCCACGGCGGGCCGTTCGCGTTGACGGACCCGTTCGGGGTCTGGTGGCCGGAGGGCCGCATGTCGCGCGGGTGGCCGGGAAGGGGCGGGGACGGGCGGAAACGGGCGGGGCGGGGGGAACGGGCGGGCGTCGCGGGGCGGGAACGGGCGGGCGTCGCGGGGCGGGAACGGGCGGGCGT
>JALNWQ010000022.1 GCA_023230855.1 Solirubrobacteraceae bacterium | reverse complement strand
TCTGTCGTGATCGAAGGCCAATCGACGGCGTGCAGCGTCGTCGACGCGACGGCGGCGCATGCTGTGGCCGAGGACGTTCTGTGCGATACCGAAGAGCCAGGACGCCGCCGCTCCACGCTCAGGCGCGTACCGGGAACGTGCCTCGACCGCTCGCGCGAACGTCTCGGCCGTCAGGTCGGCCGCGAGATCCGGATTGCGGGTGCGCTGGACGAAGAACGCCAGCATCGGCCGTTCGTAGCGTCGGAAGAGCTCACCGAACGCCGCGCCGGCCTCCCGGCCGGTCCACGTGACGAGGTCCTCGTCCCGGATCGTGTCGAACGCAACCACTGTTGAGACTTACCGCCAGCTCCATGAAATGTGACCGGCCCCCGGACGCACCGTGGAGAGGACGCGATTTGCGGCCTCTCCCTGCCCATAGCTCGCCGGCCGGGTGGCCCACGGTGCAGGTCCCGCAGCGCCGGTCGGTGTCACTGCTTGCGATCGGTAAGGATCTCGCGGGCGATCAGGTTCGTCGACGAGGTCCTCGCCGTGGTGTTGATCACATCGTGAGTGGTTCGGCGTCGTTGTCGGGGACGAGGAGCTTGGCGCCCTCGTTGCGGACACTGTTAACGAGCTTCGACGCCGCGGCGATCGTGACGCGATCGTCCGACAGCGGGCCGATGAGCGCGAGGGCGTCATCGAGGCCCACGTCGGGGGAGAGCCACGCGGTCTCCTCGTCCCGGCCGGCGAGGATCGCCGGCATGCGGTCGTGGATCCGTGATGCGGGCCCGTTGGCGGACGTCGTGATGATCGTGACGGTCGCCAACGGCTCGTCGAGATCCGCGACCCGCGCGACGTTCAACAGGCCGGCGAACGCGAACCATCCCCCGTCGTCGACCTCGTGGTGGAACGGGGCGGGCTTCTCCTTCGGGTTCTCGGCCCGGATCCACTCGTACCACCCGTCGGCCATCACGAGCACCGTCGTTTGATCCGCGACCCCAGCCGCCCGCGTGGCGGCGATCAGCGCGAGCTCGCGAGCGCGTTGCTTCCCGCGAAGCGGGCTACATGGAGAGGAACCACCGACGGCCGAACCGCAGGCGACGAGCTGCCGGCAACGCTGGAGGAGGACAAATCAGCCCCTCGAGCACCGGCGGAACCGGACCAACGCCAACCACGAGACCGCCCGCGACAGCGGCGATCTCACGACCACCGCCGTCCCGATCGCGCTGTGCATCCGGCGGGGCTTGAGAACGGAGACCCCCGCTACCGCGGGTCCTGGGTCCGCGTCGCGACCCCGCTGCATCGAGGACAGGCAGGCGGCACGCCTGACACCCGAGCGCGCTGTCGCACATCGGAACCCGGGTCACCGACGGCTTACAAAGGTCGCGACGGCGTCGCTCCGGCATCCCTGGGGGCAGGGCAGCCCCTCCCCAGCCCCACCACACCGCCGGGTCAGGCTCCGTGTGGATCTCCTGTCCCGGTCCCGGTCGGCGTCAGGCCGACGACCGAGGACCGGGCGTCACCACCGTGGCGGCAGATCAGCCCCGTCGAGGTCGAGCAGGTCGGTGGCCGTGAGGCACCATTCTTCGCGGTGCTGCAAGCGGCACAGGAACTCGACGAGGGTCCGACAGGCGGGTGGTACACCGTCGCGGGCCAGCGGCAGCGGATCGGCGTTGCCCGCGTCGACGAGGAGCGAGAACGCGGTGTCGTGCGGGCCATGGCCACCGTAACCCCAACGGTGCGCCGCGCAGCCCTCGAGGTCGTGACGTCGAACGCGGCCGTCGGCCATGTCGGTGCAGAAGACGGGAAGCGCTTCCCACGTCGTGCGGGCCCGCACGACGATGAACTGGTCGAGCTTGTCGTCCAGCCCCCCACCTTTGTTGATCGGACGTTCGAGGACTTCCGCGATCGACGTCCACGCCGGGAGACTGGCCGTCTCCTTGCGTCCGTGGGCGGCCTCGACGATCGCGCGGGCCTGACTGTCTCGTGGAAGGCAGAGGCCGTAGTAGCGCCGCGACGACATCGGCCCCAACGTACGCGCCAGCCCGGACGGGCCGCGCCGGCGGTGGCGCGGCCTCCGGGGTTGGGCCGGGCGCTGCGGCGCCCGGCCCAGGTTTTAGAAGGCGGGCTCGTCGGAGTCCGGACCCGCGTTGGGGTCCTTCGGGCGGTGGCCCCACTCGACGCGGGCGCGCTGGAGCTTCCAGGCGATGCGGATCTCGCCGGTCTCGCGGTGGACGTAGGTCTCCGCGTCGACGAAGCCCTCGGCCGCGACCTGCTGGCCCTTGACGAGGTGCTTGACGGCGTGGTGGGCCTGGTCCTCCCAGACGTCGATGTTGAAGAAGCGGGGCTGACCGCCGAGAGCGCGGTGGTCGTTGACGCCGACGCGGAGGGTGGTGACGTCCTTGCCGGTGGGGGTCTGGCGGAGCTCGGGGGCCTTGGCCAGGTGGCCGACGATGGTGGTGGCGGAGAGCATTTCGGGGTCCTTGTGGTTTCGGGGTGTGCTGCTTGACGACCACGGGACGCCGGGAGTCGAGGCGGGCGGAGGCCAAGCAAAGCGAGGGGATCCGGGCCGAACTGATCCACGACCCCAGGCCGCTCCGCGGCCGCCGTCTCTCCCACGCGCCAGCGTGGGCCCTATCTGGAGGGGAACCGTCCGGGCCGGGCCGCAGCCCGTCGAGCGACCGGCAACGTGAGGGAGGACAAGTCAGCACTGCCCCGGGACCCAACCGGACCCGCAGATGCGTCTCCGGCAACCCTCGTCGCGCCACCTCTCCGCCCTCTCCCCCAGGCGCTTAATCCGGCGTCGGGACGGTCGTCGACCTGCCGACCTGATACGAACATGTGTTCGTGTCGACGCCGGCCTACATCGAGCTGCACGCCCACAGCGCGTTCTCGTTTCTGGACGGGTCCAGCCTGCCCGGGGAGCTTGTTGACGCGGCGCTTCAGCGTGGCCACCAGGCGTTGGCGCTGACCGATCACGACGGGGTGTTCGGGTCGATGGAGCTCGCCCAAGCCGCCGCGGCGACCCCGCTCCGGGCTCTGCACGGCGCGGAGGTGACGGTCGTTGCCGGCCCCCGGGTTCCGGCCGGCCGGAACCCGGATGCCGAGCACGTGCGGCATGTGACGTTGCTGGTCGCCTCGGCGGTGGGTTGGCGGAGCCTGTGTCGCCTGCTGACCCTCGCGCACCGCCACACGCGCGATCACCCCCAACGGAACGCGACCCGGCCGTGGGTGACCGCGGCCGACGTCTGTGCCCACCACGAGGGCTTGCTCTGTCTCTCGGGCTGTGCGCAGCATGGGATGGCCAACAACGCGGAGCTGCGCACGCTGCGGGAGGCGTTCGGGACCGAGGATCTCTACGTCGAGCTGCAACGGCCGTACCTGCACGGCGATCACGCCCAGGCCCGGGAGCGGGTGCGGCTGGCGCGTCGGCTCGGGTTGCGGACGGTCGCGACCGGCAACGTGCACGCCCACACCCCGCAGCGGGCCCGCCTGCAGGACGTCTTGGTGTCGATCCGCCACCGGGTGGCGCTGGATGGTTCGGAGCCGCTGCGGCGCGGCAACCACACCCACGTCCTGGCGACGCCGGCGGCGATGGCGGCCCGGTTCGCGGATCTCGGCCTGGAGGAGGCGGTGCGCGAGACGCTTCAGATCGCCGAGCGGCTGGAGTTCGACCTCACCCGCGATTTGGGTTACGCCTACCCCGGAGCCGAGGACCCCGAAGCACCCGGCCGGCTCGCCGCGATCGCGCATGGGGCGCTGCAGGAGCGCTACCCGCCCGGGCACCGCCACCGTGGTGAGGCGCTGTCGCGGTTGGAGCACGAGCTCGCCCTGATCGCCCGCCTGAACCTGTCGGGGTTCTTCGCGCTGCACCACGACGTCCTCCAGCTCGCGAGGGAGGTCGCCCATCAGGTCCGTGGGGACGCGCTGGCGCGGCACGGACTGCCCCCGGGGCGCGGCCGCGGCTCCAGCGTGTCGTCGATCGTCTGCTACCTGACCGGCCTCTCGCACGTGGATCCGATCGAGGCCGGCCTCTCGCTGGACCGGTTCCTCCACGACGACGTGCAGTCCCTGCCCGACATCGATCTCGACTTCCCGCGCGACATCCGCGCTCGGCTGATCCCGGCGGTCATCGACCGCTGGGGCGGCCAGCACGCAGCGTTGGTCGCTGCGTTCCCCACCTACCGCGCCCGGGGCGCCATCCGCGACATCGGTGCAGCGCTTGGCCTGCCCGCGGCGGAGCTGGAGCGCGTCGCCAGGGCGTCGGAGGGCTGGAGCACCGACGAGGTCGGTACAGCGATCGCGACCGCCGGGGCGGCGCGCACCGGATCGGGACGGTGGACGTGGCTTCAGGCGATGGCCGAGGAGATCGGGGGGCTGCCGCGCCACCTCGGCCAGCACCCCGGCGGGATGATCATCGCCACGAGGCCACTGATCGACTGCTGCCCCGTCGTTCCCGCCGCGATGGACGCCCGGCAGATGGTGATGTGGGACAAGGACTCCTGCTCGGATGCGGGGTTCGTGAAGCTCGACCTCCTCGGCCTCGGGATGCTCTCCGTCGTCGAGCGCACGGTCGAGCTCCTCGCCGAGCGCGGCCACCAGGTCGACCTCTCCCGGATCCCCCTCGACGACACCCAGACCTACGACGCGATCCAGCGGGCGGAGACGACCGGGGTGTTCCAGATCGAGAGCCGCGCGCAGATGAGCTCGCTGCAACGCACCCGGCCCAAGGACATCCACGAGCTCGCGATCCAGGTCGCGATCGTCAGGCCCGGCCCGATCCAGGGCGGGGCGATCAACCCCTACATCGAACGCCGCCAACGTCATCGCGTTGACCCGACGTTCGAGCCGCCCCTCCCCCACCCCTCACTCAGGGACGCCCTGCAGGAGACGCTCGGGGTGATCGTCTTCCAGGACCAAGTGATTGAGGTCGCCCAGGCCTTCGCCGGCTACACCGCCGGACAGGCCGAGAGCCTCCGCCGCGCGATGTCGCGCAAGCGCTCACAGGCCGCGATCGACGCGCACCGCGACCGCTTCATCGCCGGCGCCATCGCCCGGCACGACGACGTCGACCAAGCCCTCGCCGAACGGGTCTGGGACCAGGTTCGCGGGTTCGCCGGGTTCGGCTTCCCCAAGGGCCACGCCGTCGCGTTCGGCCTGTTGGCCTACCAGTCCACGTGGTTGCGCGTGCATCACCACCGCGAGCTGCTCTGCTCGCTGCTGAACGAGCAGCCGATGGGGTTCTACCCCCCGGACGCACTGGTCCACGAGGCGCAGAGCAAAGGCCTCGAGGTCCTTCCCCCGGACGTGGTCGCCAGCGATCTGGAGTGCACCGTCGACGAGGACGGCCGGATCCGGGTCGGACTCGGATACATCAAGGGCATCGACACCGACTGTGTGCGCGAGCTGGTCGCCGAGCGCGAGCGTCATGGTCGGTGGCGATCGCTGCGAGATCTCGCCAGCCGCGCAGGCGCGACCACCACCGTGCTCGAGCAACTCGCATGGGCCGGCGCCTGTGACGCGCTCGCCGGCACCGACGGCGTCCCGCCCGCGCGGCGACGTCGCGCGGCGCTCTGGACCCTCGGGGTGCTCACACCGGCCGATGGGCAGCAGCTCGCGCTGCCGCTTCAGCACGCTCCGGCGCCAAAGCTCGACGAGCTCACGGCGTGGCAGCAGATGGTCGCCGACTACGGATCGACGGGGCTGACGACCGGCCCCCACCCCCTCAAGCTCCTCCGCGGCCAGTTGGCCATCGGTCACGTGCTGCGGTCCGATCAGCTGGCGCAGCATCGCGATCGGGCGATCGTGCGCGTCGCCGGTGTCGTGCTGGCCCGTCAGCGCCCCCAGGCCGCCAACGGCATGACGTTCCTGCTGCTGGAGGACGAGGCCGGAACGATCAACCTCGTCATCCCTCCCCCGGTCTACCTCCGCCACCGCCTCGTGATCCGGTCGGAGACGCTGATCGCCGCCCAAGGGCGCCTCGAGCGACCCCCGGCCGGCGGCGGGCAGACCAACATCCTCGTCGAGCACCTCCGGCCCGTCGACGAGCTCCTCCCGCGCCGTACGACGACCGTCCGACAGCTCCGACCCGCCAGTGCCCCACCGCCCACCGACGCGGGCCAGGCCTTCGAGACGGTCGCGCCCGCGGCCCACGCATTCGGACGACGGCGATAGCCGCCGGCGCGTGGAGTCGCGTGCCCGGTCTGCGCGTCGTGCGGGTCCGCCTTGGGCGGTATCATGGGTCGTGATGGTCGATCGTCGAGCAGCTGCCGCAAACGCCTTGGCGTCGGTGCGCGTCGAGGGCCTGGAGCCCGGCGCCGATGTCGAGGCGCTCATGCTCGCCCGGGCGGCTGGCGAGGTGTCGCAGCGCCAGTGGGATGCTGCCAAGCGCGCGGTGCTGCGCGGCGAGTCGGTCGACGCGTTCGTGCCGGCCCTGACCCGCTGACCCCTCCCGACCCCGGTGCCGGGGGGCGTTGGTGGCGGTCGACCCCTACTTCGACGTCGAGCACGGCGTCCTGCGCAACCGGCTCGGGATCACCGATCCGGCCGAGCTGGGGCGGATCGAGGCCCGGATCACGGCGATGGTCGGGCAGGAGCTCGACGAGCAGCCGGTGGCGGGCGTCTTCGATCTGCGGCACCTACAGGCGATCCACCGCCGGCTCTTCGGACCGCTCTACGACTGGGCCGGCGAGCTGCGCACGGTCAACATCAGCAAGCCAGGCTCCCCGTTCTGCCCTGCCGCGCGCCTGGAGTCGTTCGCGCGTGAGGTCTTTGGCGAGATCGAGCGCGGCCACGCGCTTCGCCGGTTGCCGTACGACCGTGCCGTGGACCGGCTCGTGCACCACCTCGCCGAGGTCAATGCGCTGCACCCCTTCCGCGAGGGCAACGGCCGTGCCTATCGCGCGTTCTTTCGCCACTGGGCCCGCGAAGCCCAGGTCGACCTCGACTGGCGCGGTCTGGACCCCGAACGCAACGGCCACGCGTTCCGGGTCTCCCTCGCCGGCCACCTCGAACCGCTGCGCGCGCTGATCGCAGAGCGCGTGCGACCGTTGGACCGGACCCGCGATCGCGGGTCCGGGATCGATCGATAGCCCGCCGTTGCGCGCTACCCGATCGGGCGGGCGAACCCTCCGCAGCGCGCCCAGACGCCGCGGCGGTCGCGCTTGGCGCGGGCGGCGGCCCGCTCGATGCGACGGTTCGCCGCAGCGCCGCCGGAACGGTCGGCGACGCGGTAGGGCTTCGCCCACCCGGCGGTCACGACCATCTCGTCGATGCTTCGCCCGCGGCGCACGACCTCACGGACCTGGCGGCCGTAGCGGTCGGTGTCCTTGCCCCCGGGGCGACGCAACGTCACCGTGCCCTTGGCGTGCTGGCGCAGGAACGCCGCTGCCTCCCGGCCGCCGCACTCCGCACGGCCGTACCGCGTCCGGGAGAGCTCGGGCGCGTCGATCAGCGCCAGACGCACGGCGACCGTCTCACCGTTCCCGCGCCGCACGCGGAGCGTGTCGCCATCGATCACCCGGCTCACGCGCGCAGTCTCCGCCCGACCGGCCGAGCCCGCGCCTGCGAGATCTCGGTAGGACGGGCCACCCGCAGCCTCAACGAGCACCAGGACCGCCACGGCCAGCGAGGCCAAGCCCACGATCGTGGACCTCGCACCCGACAGGAACATCAGCCGGGCCCAGCCACTCCCCCACCCCCAAGCTCGCGCTGGAGGCGGGCGGCGTTGATCCGGGCCTCGATGGGGCCGTGCCCGTCGGCGTCGAGGTAGCTCAGCCATCGCAACAGCTGGCGCTCTCGGTCGTCGAGATCGCCGGCCGCGACCGACTCGGTGTCGGGGCCGGTGGGGACAGAGTGCAGCCGGCGCATGTTCTCAAGCCTCCTGGCGTTCGTAGGCGTAGCGGAGCGCGGCTTCGACGATTTCTGACTTCGGTACGCCCGTCTCGTCGTTGATGCGGGTGAGGAGCTGTCCGAGCTCGTGCGGGATGCGGACGTTGAGCTGGACGACGGGCTCTCCTCGACGCCGCCGCGGGACATCGATCGGAAGGCGGCTAGCGGGTCGCCGAGTTGTCGCCGCGGCCGGCGATTCTGCAGAAGTGGAGGGCGGAGAGTCGGTGCTGGGCGCGATGGGGTCGCGGCCTTCGTCGGGGGGAGGCACCGCCCGTCGGCGCCGGCGGGGTTGCGGTCGATTATCAGTGTCCATGGTTCACCTCAAGCTATCTGCTAGCTAGTTTCTAGCGCTCCGGGCGCCGGGCGAGGAGGGCCGCAAGTAGCCGGTCGTAGGCGGCAGTCATGTCCTGGGCGCTCTTGTAGGTCCCATAGTTGCCCCACCAGTCCTCGCTCGCGCGGCTTTCTGGGACGGCAACACGCTTCGGGATCTCCCCCAGGATCGGGACCTTGGCATCGTTGGCGAGCTCCTTGAGTTCGCGGCGGACCCGCTTGGCGTCCTTGGGTTCAACGACCTCGACCCGAGTGACGACGCAGCCGGCGATCTGCAGGGTGGGGTTCCACGGCGAGCGCGCTGCGAACTTTCGGGCGTTGTCGATCGATAGTTGGGCGGATTGGAGGCCGTCCTCGTCGAGCGTGAGCGGCACGAGGACCGCCTGGGCCGCGGTCAGGGCGTTGGTCAGGAGAGATCCGCCCTGGCGATTGGGCACGTCGATGAGGACGAGGTCGCGGTCCCACCCGGCGAGGGACGCGCGAAGGCGGCCCTCAGCCATATCGTCGACGTCTGCGGAGCGTTCGCGCAACGCGACCTGGCGGGAGCTTGGCACGACTTCAATCCCGGATGGCGCGCTCCAGCCGCAAGGGACGGCGATGTCGGCGGCCCATCCGTCGGGCTCAGCGTCGGCGATGATCGCTCCGACGTGGAGCCCGGGCTCGCGTGGCTCGGCGCCGAGCCACGCGGAGGCCGTGGGGCGAGGGTCGAGGTCGATGACCCCGACACGCATGCCGCGCGCGGCGGCGGCGCCCGCCAGGCCGATGGCCGTTGTCGACTTGGCGACGCCGCCCTTCTCGCTGTAGATCGCCACGACGAACATAGCAACAGTGTAGCAGATTGCTAGCTACTACCTAGTCTCAGGCTAGGAACTAGCCTCTAGCGCTCTTTCGCCAGATGCGCGCGGTGCGGAAGCCGATGGGGCGGTGGGGGTCTGCGTAGGCGGGTCGTGGGATGAGGGTGAGGTGGGCGTTGTCGCCGGTGTGCGGGTCGTGGAGCTGGAGGAGGACGGGGACGGTGGTGCCGAGGGCGGCGAGGAGGCGGCGGATCGCGGGGGCGGCGGCCTGGAGCTCGTCCCGGTCGGGGATTCGGTCGCAGAGGAGTCGCTCGCGCATGTGGCCGCCCCAGGTGATCGGTTGGTCGTCGGTGCCGGTGAGCCAGGTCGGGCGCGTGGCGATCGCTGCGGCGCGGCGGGTGTCGTTGGGTTGGCTCTCGCGGTCCTCTCGGCGGTGTTGGCGGGCGTCGTCGGCGAGGCGGCCGAGGGCGCGGCAGATGACGGCGAGCGGGACGGGGGTGTACGTGCCGTCTTGCTCGCGGGTGGTGAGCCATTGGGGGTGCCAGTGGCCGTGCCGACCGGCGGCGCGGGCGGTCTGGACGAGCGCTTCGCGGGGGTCGGTGGAGGTTTCTGGGGCGATGCGAAGGATCCAGGGGTGCAACCCGTTCCAGTCGGCGATGTCGCCGGCGAGGCGGCGGCGTTGCTTGGCGGTGAGGCGGCCGAGGCCGTCGGGCTTGATCCGGGGGTCGAGGAGCTTGGCCGGGCGCAGCGCGCCGGCGATGCCCTCGAGGGTCTGCCTGTCGAGCAGACCCGACGCCGCTTCGGCCCCGCTGAGGCCCTGCGGCATCCTCACAGGCCCCGACACCTCGCGGCGTGCCTCGGAGGCGCTCAGCAGCGCCGTGAGGGGCGCGAGAGCGCCCGATCCCGACGGACCCCCGACCCCTTCCCCTCGGTGCCTGGGCTGTTCGGAGGGCTGGGGGTTGGTCGGGGCCGACCGACGCTGGACCCACCGGGCGGTGAGGCGTCGTTGCGGAGCGGGCGAGAGCTTCTCGGGAGTCCTGCGGCTGTTGGTGGCCGCCATTTGCCCGGAGGGCGCTATCTGGTCATCGATCGCGCGCTCGCACGCGTTCCCTTTCTTCTCACCAGCCACGTTTGGCTGGTGAGAGGGCCTCCCGTCAGGGAGGCCTCCCGGGACGGGGGACACACTTTCGTACGCAACTATCGTGGGCGGGTCAACGCCACGGCAGCGGGGAAGCCGGTCGGTGAGGCGACGGCCGCCGGTGCCGGCGCGCAGGGGTCGGCGCCAGGTCGTGGGCCGGGTGGCGAACCATTCGCGAATGCGGGCGGTCGCGTTGTCGGTCTCGGCCGGGTAGAGCGTGGGGGAGGGGTGTAGGCGGATGTCGCTGGCGGCGTCCTCGCCGTCGCCGTCGGTCACGACGGTGCGGGTGATGAGGCCGCAGGCCTCCAGCTCGCTGAGCGCGCGGCGGACGGGCTCGTTGTGGGTCTCCCGGGTGCATGCGGGATCGGCCTGCATGCGGGGAAGGAGCCGGTACTGGTCGAACTCGTGGGTGCCGAGCCGGATGGTGGAGGAGCGCTCTGCGCGTGCCTGCGACACGAGCGCCCGCCAAGTCACCGCGACGAGCCGCCAGCGCTCGGCCCGCACGCCCGGACGGCCGCGGAGCATGAGCGCGAGCACGTCGACGGCGTCCGCGATCTCGCTGCGGTGCAGCGGCCGCGTGCGGGCGTGAGGCGGCGGCGGCTCGACGCCGGGGCGGAGCCGGCCGAGGCCGCGAGCGGTGGCACGGGCCTGTCGCCGAGTCAGACTCGGCGACGTCGACGAGGTCGTCGACGAGGCGATGATGGTGGCGGTGGAGGCCATCCCGAACGCCGGCCCGATCGGGCCCACAGCACGGGATGGGAGACGGCGCTCGGGATGACACCCGCCGTCGAGAAGCTGCGCGCGAACTGCGTGGCTTTCGGCATCAGAAACCTGCCGCGAGAGCCTGTGGCTTTCGCGAGGACTGGTTCCGTCCGAGGAGCCGCGCTACAATGCGAAGCGATCTGTTTTCGGTCGCCGCGGACAGCGGCTATGCAGGACCCGAAACCCACCGTTGGCGCGGTGGGTTTCTTCGTTTCCGGGGCCAGGCCCGGTGCCGCTCCTACACGGCAGCCTCCGCGTCGACGGCTTCGACGTCGATCCCACGCGAGCGTGCGGCATCACGCAGCGCTTCGCGGATGGCCTGTCCGATCACCTGCGTGCCGTACGACTGGCGCAGCAGGTCAAGCAGCCGTTCGTCACTGGTGTCGAGCTGGAAGCTCGTCACGCGCTTGGTCGCGGTGCGCTCGCCGGTCATGGCCCGTCGGACGCGCGTGCGGCGCGGCGCAGCGGGCTCCAGCTCCAGAGGCAGGGTCGTGGCGGGATTAGCCATCGGGGCGGTATTAGATCGCCCGGCCCGGACGGAACGAGACCCGCACTTTGCGGGAAAGTCCGAGGGCGACCGACGGCGGACGTCGTCCTTCCCTGCCCGACACCCCCGATCGTCGGAGCCGGCTTGCATGATCGCTCCCGCAGGTTCTCCCGCGTGAACCCGACGCATAGGGTGGGCGCCGTCCCGGTGCGCGGAGCCGCCCCCGCACCACGTCCCATCGAACGAAGGACCCTCGTGAACGCCCGATCCCCCCTCGGGGCCGTCCTCCTGTCGATCGCCATCGGCGTCGGCGCGACCGTCCCAGCCTCCTCAAGCGCCGCTACCTACACCGCCTGGGCCTGCCAGACGCCAACTGGACAACCGGCCCCGGCCGATCGATGGTCGCCTGCGGCTACTCCGGGTACGAGCGCGACGAACGCTTGCGCGACCGGGGGCGGCTTGCGGCTGGTCCTCGGCCCTGGTCTAACGGGTTCGGCCGGCGCGTCGTGGACGTTCTCGGCTCCTCCGGGCACGAGCGTCGTTCGCGTCCGGGCCAACCGGGGCACGAGTGGGTTCGACCAGCCGCCCGAGAACGCCTACTGGGCCTACAGCTTCGGGCCCGTCGGCGGTGCACGGAGCTTCGAGGCTTGCGACAAGAAGGACGGCGGCTGCCCGAACAACATCTCCGGGGCGCTCGACGCGACCGTCGCCGACGCCAGCCAAGTCCGACTGTCGCTCCACTGTGCGAACGGCCCTGACGCCTGCCTGAACACCGAACCGATCCAGGTCGCGGCAACACGTGTCGCAGTGGGCCTGAAGGACGAGTCGAAGCCGCAGATCGTAGCCCAGCGGATCGTCGACAACGGCGACAGGTCCGGCGTCTTCCGGACGCGGTTCAGCGCCACAGACCAGGGCGGCGGGCTCTACCGCGTGCGCACCCTCGTCGACGGCCAGCCTCACACCGTGGAGCCGGTCACCGGCGGGACGTGCACCGACGCCCAGCCGGGCAACGCCGACGAGTACGAGTTCCTCTCGCCGCAGCCCTGCCCGCTGGGCATGGCAGACCGCGAGGTCGCGGTGAACGCCGCGGCCCTGCCGCCCGGCCCGCACACCGTGCTGACCGAGGTCGAGGACGCCGCCGGCAACACCCAGACCGTCAACGCCACCCAGTTCCCGCGGGTCAACGTCAACGACGGTGGCCCGGGCGGCGGCAGCGGCAGCGGTGGTTCCGGCGGGGGCGGTGGAAACGACGACGGCTCGTCGGACTACGACCGCCTGAAGCACGCCAAGGTCAAGAGCTGGTTCGACACGAGCAAGCGGCGCAACGACCGCAAGGGCACCCGCAAGGCCAAGACGCGGTTGACGATCAACCGCGGCAAGCGCGCGCTGGTCCGCGGCACGATCCGGGACCGCAAGGGCAAGGGGATCGTCGGCGCCACGCTCGACGTCTACCACCTGACCCGCGACGGCAAGCGCCGTCTGGTGAAGACCGGGGTGAAGACCCGCAAGAAGGGGTACTTCACGTACATCGTGTCGTCCAACGTCGACACCCGCCGCCTGCAGATGGCGTACCGCGCGCTGCGGCCCGGCAAGATCACCAGCCGCAAGACGCTGCGCCTGACGGTCAAGCGCAAGGGCAAGACGTACTACATGCCCGAGAACCGCCAGAAGCCCAAGAAGAAGGCGACCGCGACGCGGTAGCCGCGGGCTCCAAGCCCAGGCGCAGTCGGCCGGTCCGATCGCGGCCGTCGGGCCCCAGTTCCCCCCGGGGCCCACGCGATCGAACCGGCACACTGCAAAGGCCCGCCGAGGCAGGCCCTTCCGCGAGAATACGTAGCCGGCTCACCGCCCGCATCGCTGGGCGGTTGCTTTCACGGCACCGGCCCGGGACGCCGAGCAAACTCCCGTTGGGGAGCGTCGTTCCTCAGAACGCGAACGTGGTGTGCGTGCGGCCGGGCGGACCTGCAGCGGGTCGCCATCGACCACGCGGGTGCGCGACGTGTCGGTCGCTCCGCCTTGACCCGGCTCGTCTCTGGCCAAGTAAAGAACGAATGCGATTCCGAGCACAGTGAGGAAGACCCATGCCGCCGTCGCCAACGCATTGCGCAGCCGGCCAGCTGCTCCGAGGAGGAGCACGAACATGATGGCGGCGCCCGGAGTGAGCACGTCTGGATGAGACCACCCGGCTCGGGCGCAGGCGGGGGATTGCCCGGGATCGCGCTCGATCTCGTAGTGCCGGAGACGACAGTAACGTGAGGGGCCGAATGGCTCTCCGATTTCGCAGGCGGCAGGACGGTCCGCGCCGCTACTATCGCGGCGCTTGGAGCGACGCGAACGCGGACAACCAGGCGGACACCAGCCGCCATGATGCGCTGCACGATCTGCCACTGGTGCTGAGGGAACTGGAGCAGGAGGCGGCCGCGCCGGGAGTACGGGTCGTGGAGCTCCAGCCGATCGTCCAGCTAAGCACCGCACGACACTACGGGCGCTGGAGCAGAGGCGTTCAGGCGAGTTGGAAGCGGGCGGGCTATGTTGCGGACGAGGCGGAGATCCAGTGGCCCTCGTCCATCCCTCCCGGACACCTGGCTGGCCTTCTGGTGGTGGTTCCCGCGGGAAGGGTCGGCATTGCTCTCGGCCGACACCCGGTCCCAGAGTTCGCGCCTCGCTTGGCGTTCGCCCAACTTCCCGAGTCCGTCTCAGGAGCCGACTTCGCCCTGCATCTGCTCCTCATGTGGCTGTCTGAACGGGGAGTCGAGCAGACCGCTCGACTCGCACCCCCCGTCGTGGAGCGCATCGATCAGGGTCGGGTCGCCCACCGAGAGGTGCAGACCTACGGAACCGCGTGGCCGCTCCCGCCGGCCGATGGAGTGTGACCGGCGGCCCCCGAAGGCCAGCCGGTCACACCGTTGGCTCATGTCAGCCGACGCGGATCCGACGCGCCGTGGTGGTGCGCGTCTCGTAGGGCCAGGTAGCGGCGGGCCTGACCGTCGCTCGCAGCTTTCCGCTTCCTCGGACGCCGGCCGGCCAGCGGTAGCGGACAGTCCAACGGCCGTTCTTGTTCGCCCGCGTGGTGCCGATAGTCGACCACCGGCCTCGGTAGAGAACCTGGACGGCGACGCTGGTGGTGCGTGGGGCTCCTTGGGTTCCGAGGAGCCGCCCGGCCACCGTGAACCGCGCCCGCATCTTCGTGCGACGCGGCGCGGTAAGGGTGGTGGCTGCACGCACGCGCAGCGACGCGAGCGCCGTGCGCGGGTCGTTATCGCGCTCCCGGGGTCGGTAGGCCGCCGTGATCCGTGCCGAGCCACGGTCCACCGGAACCCGGACCGACCAACGCCCCTGAGCGTTCGTGACGGGCTGGGCGATCATCTCCGCCCGGGCTCCCGTCGCGGACGCCAGGCGGCTTACATCGACCACGGCGTTTGCGATCGGGTGACCATCGGGCGTGCGTACACGACCCCGCAGCTTGTGTACGCGACGACGCGCGTAGTTCGCGGTGATCTTCGAACTAGCGGGTCGGCCCTTGCACGCAAGGCGATGGCGGCGTGCGTAGCTCGCCTTCTTGCACCGCTGCTTCACGGCCTTCTTCTTCGAGGGCTTCCGTTCGGTCGCCGGCCACCAGAGTTTCACCACCGCGTCGTCAGCGCTCGGGGACCCGTTGGGAGCACCGCGCAGCTGCGGGTCGACGCCGCTGCCAACGCGGTCGCCATTTCGGACCCAGAGCTTTCCGCTCCAGAGCGGGCGCTGGGTCCCCGCTGCATCCTCGGCATACAGACGGGCGTCGTGCACCCCATCCGCGACTCGCGTGGTGTCGGCCGGGAACATCGCCTGTGTGGTGGTCGGGCACGGCTGTGCCCGTTGGTAGGGCGGCTTGCAGCCCTCGGGGGAAGCTCCGAGCGTCGTTCTGCCGGCGACGAACACGACACGGCGCACACCCGATCCAATATCGCGCACCGCAGCGCTCACGGGCATCGCTCCCCGCGCCGGTGCGTCGAAGCTCGTAGCGAGAGGGCCGGTCGGCGGGCCAAGGGACTGGGGCGCATCGCGGTCATCCCACGTCACGATGTTGCGCGTGACGTTGATGGCCGCGGCGCTCGTGCAGCTGCTCATGTTCGTCATGAAGCAGTCCAGCTCCATCGTGAGTTCGTGGAACTTCGGATAGTTGGGCGGCTCGAGTCGAGTCGGCTCTGAGGGCAGAACGCCGCCGAGGGTGGCGGTGCGGCAGCCCGAGTCGAACCCGCACTGGAGTTGAGACATGGTTCCTTTCACGCCCGTCAGCAGGCCGCGTAGTCCTGCGCCGCCAACGCTCGTGCTCGCGGTCGCGTCCCAGCGCACGATCCGCAGGTTGCTGTCGACTGGGGGCCGCAGCACGTATGCCTGCCGAGTATTGGTCGGACGCGATCCGGCCTGCCAGCTGATTCCAATGTGGGAGCCTGGCGAACTGGAGCACTTGTTGTAGGGCGTGTCGCCGGGGAGCCCAAAGTCGCCGCGGTTCTCGGGTTGCCAGTCGTGAAGGGCCGGGCTCGTGCAGTACGGGACGTCGTAGGTAGCGCCTGCGGCCGGTGCAGAGAGCGCCAGCGCTGTCACAAGAGCGACGGCGACCATCGCTCCCATCTGGCGCGGGCGGCGTGGCGGGGACATAGGGAGTTCTCCTGGTGGGGGGGACGAAGTTCAGAGAAGGGGTCCGCCGCCGGACAGCCCACCGCCCCCGCCGGACCCAGACCCGGAGCCAGAACTGGAGCCGGAGCCACTGCCGGACCCGGAGCCTGTGGAGCCCGATGCAGGCGGGATCGAGGCCGGGGGCGTTGTGGAGGTCGAGCTGGACGGCGTAGTGCGGTTGCGCTCGCTCCGGCGAGCAGCCGCACGCTTGCGCTCGGCTGCCCGCCGAGTTCGCGCTCGTTCGATCGACCTCGCACGACGTCGGAGGCGCTTTACGGTTTCCGGGCGCCGATTGCCGTAGCCGCGAATCGCGCTCTTGATGAGGGAACGTCCGCGGTCGAGCTTGCCTGCTTCGATGGAGCGGCTGGCGCGGCGGAGGAGGGTGTCGGTGGCTGCGGTGGCGATGCGGGCGTGGGCGGTTCGGTCGCCGAGCTCGTCGGCGAGTGTGAGAGCCGCCGGGTAGTCACGGCGCTTCTCGGCCTTGGCGAGGGCGGCTCGTTGACCGGCGGCCGGGTCGGTCTGACGGGTGATCGGGATGGTGGCGGCGACCGGCTCGTCGGCTGGCGCGTCGTTGGATCCACTACCGACGAGAGCGACGATCGCGACAATAAGGACGATCGTGGCCGCGGCTGTTCCAAGCAGGCGTCGTCGGGTTATCCAGGGGCGGGTCTCCAGGTCGGCGACCATGCCCTCGAGGTCCGCGTCCGCTCCGGGGGTGGTTCGGGCGAGGAGCTCTGCTGCTGCGGGTGGTGGCGTGGGCCGGGGCTGGGGCAGGATCGGCGGAGGCTGTTGTTCACGAGCCACCCGCACGTGTGGATCGTCCTCGGGGGGCCAGAGGACGTCGATGGGGGTCTGCAGGCGCTCGGAGATGTGCTGCATGCGCGCCGCGCCGCGAGGCGCGTTGGCGCCTCGGTCCCAGTTGCGGAACGTGTTGAGCGAGACGCTGAGCATCTCGGCGGCCTGCTCCTGGGTCAGGCCAAGGCGCTTCCTTGCGGCGCGCACGCCCGGTTCCATGGGAGGTGGCGATGGCGGATCGTGGGGGGCGGTGATGCTGGTGCTCACGGGACGGGATTGGGGTACGTCGCAGCGTACTCGGGGCCGGGGCATTTGGTCACCGACCAATCTACATTACTCATCAGATGGAGACGAGTTTCTTCGGCGATGGTCGGCATGAAAGGGTTTAGGTGGTGTCGGTGGGGGATATGAGTCCGGAGGAGCTGCGCACCGCGCGGGAGCGGGTCTCCCTGCGTCAAACGGAGGCGGCGAAGGCGATCGGGGTTATCCCGAACACGATCTGGCGGTGGGAGAGCGGCATGACGGTGCCGCACCGCCGCTTCTGGCAGGCGATCGAAGCGGCGTACCGGCTGAGTGACCCCCAGGGACCAGCGACCCGGGACGAGGTCCACCGTCTCGCGCGACGGGTATCCGACCTTGAGGAGCGCTTGGATCGCCTGACCGGTGAGGGCCTCAAGGACCCGCCGGACGGGGGACCGTAGGGCTACTGACCAGTTCTGGCCACTTGCCATGAGTGGTCTGGTCGCCGCGTCGACAGCAGCGCACGGTGGGGGGCATGAACCCCACGTGCAGGACCCCCACTCGTTCTAGCTCGCGTCCGGTCCGCAAGGCCCTGGCGGCAGTCGTCGCGTCCCTGCTGTTGCTGTCGGGCCCGCTGACGGCGGTGTCGGCGGCGCAGTCGTCGGTCCTTGATCAGGGCGGCGCGCAGAAGATCCAGAAGCAGGGCCAGAAGTCCGGTGGGGGGAACGCCTCCGCCGGGGCCGGTGTGCTCGACGCGCCGGCGAACTGGAATGCCCCTGGGCTGGAGAAGGGCGGCGAGCTCATCGGCGTCGCGAAGGCCGGCGTCCAGATCGTCGGGGTGCTGGCGATCATCGCGTTCGCTCCCGCGTCGAAGATCCTGAAGTCCGCTGGGTCTCATCACTCCGAGGGGCTCCGCGTGACCGTGCTGGGCATTCTCGGCGCCATCGCAATCGCGGGCATGGCCGCCACGATCGTGCCCTGGATGTTCGGCTGAGGCCCGTCCGGTGTTGCGCGAGTTCATCGGTATTGCCGGCGATTGGGTGCGGGGGATCTCCCCGCGCCTGCGGTGGGGCGTCCTCGTCGCCCTGGTCGCCCTGGTCGGCGTGCTGGCCATCCGGGGCGCGTCGCAGGAGAGCACCGGCAGCGGCCACCGCGCGGGCGCCGACGGGGATCGGGATGGTGCCAGGCTGTTGACGCGAGACGGCCGGGCGGTGGTCGGTGTGGCCCGCTCGACCGACGGTGCGGCGGCCGCGGCGATCGCCTACAACCGGCAGCGCAACGCCCTGCTGACCGGCGGGACCAGCAGCGCCGAGGCCGCGGAGGTCGCGGCGGCGATCGCGACAGGCAATCGGGACATCGGTCGCGACCCGGCGTCGATCCCGGACCGGGCCGCTGCCGACAACGTTGACGCCGCGTTGAAGACCCGGTCGGGGGAGTTGGTGTGGTGGACGGTCCCGTTCGGGTACCGCGTGCGCCGCTACGACGAGGAGCACGGCCGCGCCACGGTCCGGGTGCTCTCCGCATTGCTGTCGGCAAGTTCCAGCGCCGACGACGGGCCGGCCGCCGTGTCGGTGTCGCTCCGCGACGTGCAGCTTCGCTGGACGAACGGCCGGTGGCGCCTGTGGGACATCGACGAGCCCCGCGATCAGCCGCAACCGACGCTGGTAATGGCGCTCTCCAACGCCCCGGAGCTGCACGGCCAGCCTGTGGCGGAGCGGATTCTGCGGCGCACGACCGAGAACGGCGCCCCGCTGCACGCCTACCTGGCCGACGCGCGAGCGTTCGCGCTCGGCCCGATCGGTGCGGGCCCGACCGATCCTGGTGCGCTGGATGCGGACGAGGAGCGCGTCTACGCGGAGTGGCTGGTGGCCACCGCACAGACGCTGGACTCCTCCGGCAGCCTTGGCCCGGACGGCGGCCGCACGGAGGGATGGCAGCACGCGACGCCGTTTGCGTGGCGCGAGACCGGGTGCCCGCCCAGGAGCGCGGAGCGCTGCTGGATCGCGATGGGTGCGGTCGTCGGGCGCCAGCGGGCGCGAGACCCGTTCACGATCAGCCTGTACGTCGAGCGCCTCGGGGTCAGCGAGTCCAGCGGCCAGCGGCGCGCGATCGCGGTCCCACTGACGTTGGAGGAGGAGCGCGAGATCCTCGGCGGCGCCGTCGGCGTGTTCGGCGACGTACCCGAGGCGCGCGCGGGATCCGAGGCATTCCAGCGCGGTGTCGTGCCGTTGCGCCCGACGATCATGGAGCGGCCGCGATGACCTTCGTCCCCGACCGCGGCCGGCGCCCGACGGCGCTGGTGGTCCTGGTGGCGCTGCTGCTGGCGCTGACGGGACCGCTGGCGATGCGCCCCGCGTCGGCGCAGGCGAACGTCTGCGACTCGCTCGGCCCGCTCGGCGGGGTCTGCGGTGAGGGGACCGCGGTCGCCGGCGCCACCGGGGCGGTCCGCGACGTCGCCGGCGGAGCGGTCAACGTGCTCGGCGATGTCGCCAAGCTCGGCGGCAAGGCGGTCAAGGGCGCAGTCGAGCTCGGCGCGAAGCACACCAAGGCGCTCGCCGCGGCAGGGCTCGCGGTCGGCACGTGGGCGGCGTGCGGACCGATCCTCAAGCGCGTCGGGAACGTCCCGGCGATCACCGGCCCTGCGGGCGTTGCGGTGAAGGCCGGAGCGAAGGCGTCGGGGGCGGTCTGTCGCCTCGTGCGCAAGGGCGGCAAGAAGGTTTTGGCGGTCGGTGCCGGCGGTGCCGCGAGTGCCGGAAAGCTCGCGAAGCTCGCCAAGGTCGCGAAGCTCGCCTCCGGGGCCGCCGGGCTGGCGGCGCTGCTCTACTCCGCCCAGCACGGCAGCGCGTGGGTCCTCACGCAAGCCCTCGACATCGAGGGCACCTCGGGGAAGGCGCTGACGTCGACGTGGATCCGCGACATCCGCTCGAACCTCAACGGCGTCGCCGGCGTCCTGCTGGTCCTGGGGTGCCTTATCGGCGCGATGTTCGCCGCCCTTTCGGGTCGGATCAGCGACGCGGGACGGCTGCTGCAGAGCCTGATCGGCGCCGCGTTCTTGATCGGCCTCGTCGGGTCGCTGATGTGGGCCGGGATCGTCTTCACCGACGAGGTCACCAACGGCATCGCCAAGTCCGACTGGGGCCAGCGGTCGCTCGGCGCCTGGAACGACCTGGGCGACAGCTACGCCAACGTCGAGCCGGGCAACCCGGACGCTGGCGCCGATAGCACCAGCGACCAGCCCGCCAGCGGCGCTGAGGGTGCGCAGCCGGGTGCCAACGGCACCCCACCCGACGACGGGAAGGGCCCGTGGCTGTTGCGGCTCGTCGTCGCGGCGGTCACGATGCTCGCGGGTCTCCTCGTCGCGATCCAGCTGCAGGTGCGCGAGGGCGCGCTCGTGCTGCTGTTGCTGTTCTCCGGGGTCCTTCTGGCCTCCTATGCGTGGCCGCGGCTGCGGGAGATCGGCACCAACTTCGGGATGCTGTGCCTCGGGGTGATCGTCGCCAAGCCGGTGATGATCCTGACGCTGCTGGCCGGTGGGGCGCTCGCCCAGACCGCCGGCAGTGACGGCACCTCCACCTTGCAGGGCCTGATGGTCGGGTGCGGCCTGCTCATGCTCGCCGCGTTCGCGGGATGGTGGGTCGTCGGGTGGCTCGGGCTGCACGGGGCCGGCGCGATCGCGCAGGTCAGCGGCCGCGGGATGGCTCTCACCGCTGGAGCGATGGCGCTCGGCGGCGGGGCCGGACGCGGCTCGTCCCGCGACGACGGGTCGGGTGATCCGGCAGACGGCGCCGCCCCGGGGTCCTCGGACGTCGGCGCAGCGCGGTCCCTCGCCGCGAGCGCTGCGGACCGCGCCGGGGGTGTCGACGCGGGCGGTGGGGGAGGGGCCGGGATCGACGGCGCGGTGCCGGGATCGCGACTGGCGGCCGCTCGCGCGAGGGAGGCTGCCGGAGATGGGCCCCTGGCGGGGCTCGGCCAGGCAGGTGTCGGGGGTGTCTCTTCGAGCACCGGCACCGCGACGGCGACCGCCGGCGGTCCGCAAGCGGCGGGGGTGCCGGACGAAAGCCAGGCCGGCACCAGCGCGGCCTCGAGCGACGGGCCGGGTCAAGGCACCACCTCCAGCTCGGTCGGTGGTGGTGCGGGCAGCGGGGCGGGTCGCAGCGACGCGCACGCGCCGGGTGGCTCGGGGCCCAACGGGCCCGCGACTGGACCGGAGGCCGGGGTGTCCGGCCCCGGTGTGGGGGCCGGTGTTTCCGGTGGCGGCGGGGGCGTGGGCCCGGCCGACCCCGGCCAGGTGGGTGCCGTCGGGACCGGGCCCGGCCACGTGCCGGCCGCCGCCGCTGCGGTGCCGACCGCGACCACTGGCCCGGACGGGCGGGGAGGCAGCCGGGCAGCCGCGGGGTCGCCCGCCCGGGTGGCGCAGGACGTCGGCTTCGGTGGTCGGTCGTCGACGTCGCCAGAGCGGGTCGCCGAAGCGTTCGGTGCCCATGACGAAGCGGTCCGCGGGTGGCTGCGGACGAGGGGGTCCTGATGAGTGACGACGTGCCAACCACCTACCGGTTCGACCCGCACGATCCCGGGATCGTGCTCGGGCTCAGCAGCGGCCGGCTCGCCACGCTGGGCGTGACGGTCGGCGGCGGGATGCTCGCGCTGTACGCCGGCCGGGTGCTGCTGGCGGCGCTCTTGATCTTCGTGATCGCGCCGGTGGTGCTCATGCGCTGGGAGGGCATGTCGTTGGCGGCCTGGGTCGCCAGGCGCGGCCTCTGGGCGGTCCGCGGGCCGCGGCGCTGGGCGGTCGATCCAGAGCGGGTCGGGTTCTCCGACCCGCTGTCCCTGAACCCCGAGAAGGAGAACGGATGAGTCTGTTCAATTCGGCGCGGCCGACCGCGTCGGCAGGGCCGTCGGCGGTCGGCACGGTGCCGTTGCCGTCGCGGCGCGCCGCGCGGGCGCTGCCCCGCGAGCTGTCGGGTATCCGGCTGCACGAGGTCCCCGGACCGGTACCGGTCGGGGTGATCGAGGATCGCCGCCGCGAGCGCCTCACGGCGGTCATCCGCGTGGAGGGTGGAGCGTTCGCGCTGGCGCCGACGCGGGAGCAGGAGGCCCGCTTGCGACGCTGGGGCGACCTGGTCGCCGCGCTCGCCGGCGCGAACTCGTGCATCCGACGGATCGGATTCATCAGCCGGTCGATCCCCAGCGACACGAACCGGCAGCTGGACTACTTCGAGGAGGCCGCCGACCCGCGGCTCTCCAGCGACGTGCGCGACAGCTACCTCGAGCTGCTGGAGCGCTACCAGCAGACCGCCGACCAACGCGAGGTCCTGCTGTGGATCAGCGCCAACCGCGGCGGCGGCGACCTGGAGCCGCAGCTCGCGGAGCTGCGCGAGCAGACCGAGCACGTCACCGGCATGCTCGGCCAGGCCAAGATCCGGGTCGTCGGGGTCCTCGATCGCCTGCAGGCATGGCAGGCGATCCGGTCCGGCTACGACCCGTGGGGCCGCGCGGACCGTGAGGAGTTCGCCGAGCGGGTACGCCGCCAGGCACCACAGCACGTCGGCGACCTCATGGAGCTCGGGCCGTCCTCGCGGCTGGACGAGTGGTCCTACGTGCACGCCGATCGCGGGCTGCACCGCACCGCGTGGGTCGCACAGTGGCCCTCCACCGAGGTCGGCTCCCTGTTCTTTCTCCCGATGATCGTCAACCCGTACGTGGTGCGGGCGGTTGCGTGGGTCGCGGAGCTGCGCGACCCCGGCGCGGCAATCCGTCACGCCGGCCAGGAGGCGTTGGACGCCTCTGTCGACGCCCGGACGATGGACCGGATGGGGCAGCGCCCCACCGTCAACAAGCAGCAGCGATGGGCCGGCGCGTTCCGTCGCGAGCGCGAGCTCGGCGCCGGCCATGCCGAGGTCCACCACGCCGCCTACGTGACCACGTCGGTGCTCGGCGACGACCTGGGCGATCTGGAGCGGGCGTGGGCCCGCACCGAGACGAACGCGGCGGCGGCGAAGCTGCGACTGCAGGTTCTCGCCGCTCGTCAGGCCGACGCGCTGACGCTGACGTTGCCGTTGGGACGGGGGCTGCGATGAGCACCGAGCGCGAGGATCGCGACCGGGCGTGGTGGGACAGCGAGTTCGCTCCCGGCGTCGGTGGTGCCGGGATGCGCCGCGCGAGCAAGCGCGCGCGCCGCCGCCGGGAGCGGGAGGAGCGCACGCGACAGCGGGGCCGACTGCGGGAGGATCGACGCCAGGTCACCGGGGCGGAGCGCCGTGTCCGCGACCGCCAGGCCCGCGAGCGCGAGAACGAGCTGCGCGACGCGGTCCGCACGGCCCGGAGGGAGCGTCAGCGGATCGCCCGGTGGTGGGCGACGCTTGATGAGCCGTGGCCGCTGTTGGCGCGGCTGGCGGCGATGGCGGGCCTGCCGGTGGCGATGAGCGCCGAGCAGTACCCGCACGTCGCGACGACGCGCAGCGTCGCGGCGGTCTACCCGTTCCTCAACGAGGAGGGCCTCGGACATCGCGGTCCGGTGATCGGTCTCAACGTCACCGGTGGTGGGGCGTTCTCGTTCGACCCGTGGAACCTGTATTCGCGCACCGCACGGTCGGCGACGCCCGATCCCGACGGGCCCAAGGCGATCCAGAACGCCAACATTGTGGTGATCGGCCAGCCCGGCAACGGCAAGTCGTCGCTGGTCAAGACGTTGGCGTGGCGCCAGGCGGTGTTCGGACGGCGGGTCGAGTTCATCGACCCCAAGGGCGAGTACTGCCAGCTGGTCGAGGCGCTCGGTGGCGTGACGATCAAGCTCGGCCCCAAGGGGCCGCAGAACCCCAACCCGCAGAGCCTCAATCCGCTGACCGATCGCGGCGATCCGGCCGCCCGGGGATCGCTGTTGCAGTCGCTGTGCCGTGCGGTGCTGTCGCGGCCGCTGACCCCACGGGAGGAGGTCGGCAGCCTCGCCGCGCTGGCCCAGGCCGACCGTGCGGCGGCCGCCGCCGGCGGGTACGAGGTCTGCCTGCCGCACGTCGAGGCGGCGCTGCGCGATCCCGACGAGGAGCTCGCCCGCGCCCTCAACGGGACCAAGGAGTACGCCCGCGAGGAGCTGCGCGACCTCATGCTCAAGTTCCACCTGTTGAGCAAGGGCCCGCTGGCGGGCATGTTCGATCGGCCGACGTCGATCCCGCACGACACGTGGGAGCGCCAGGCGATCTCGATCGACCTCAGCGACATGCGACGCCTCGCTGGTGATGAGGAGGGCCGCAACCTCCCGTTGGCCGTCACGATGATGTGCTGCTCGGCGTTTCTGACCGCCGCGGCGATCGAGCGGGCACAGCGGTGCGCCGCAGAAGGGATCGTGGCCCCGCCGACGCTGCGCGTCAACGACGAGGGCTGGCGCGTCCTGGCCATCCCGGGGCAGGCGCAGCAGTACCAGTCCGATTTCAAGCTTCAGAGGTCAAGCGGCGTCGCGAACGTCCTGGTCATGCACCGGTTCTCCGATCTGCGGTCGATCGGTGACGACGGATCGCGCGCCCGCGAGCTCGCCAAGGGCCTCCTCGCCGATGCCGACACACGGATCATCTACAAGCAGGACGAGGGCGAGCTCGCCGACGTTCGCGAGAAGCTGGACCTGACGGAGACCGCCTCGTCCGTGGTCGCCACGTTGGAGCCCGGCCAAGCGCTCTGGCAGGTCGGCCAGTGGTGGGGCCTGGTGCACCACCTGCGGTCCCGGCGTGAGGTCGAGCTGACCGACACCGACGGGGCGATGGCGCCTGGCCTGCCGACACGGACGGCCGCATGAGGCGTCGCGGGACGCGGTGGGGGAGGTGGGCCGGCGCCGTCCTGGCGCTCGGCCTCCTCGGGCTGCTGCTCGTGCCGACGATCCAACCGCCACCGCTGGAGCGGTGCGGTGCCGACGGCCCGTCGGGGGACGTGCAGTTCGTGGGGTCCTATCCGCGTCCGCAGCGGTTCGGGCCGTACACGATGTACCCCGAGCAGCTCGTGTTTGCCGACGTCGTCGCCAAGCGGCTCGGCTGGAACGCGTGGGTGATCCGGGCCCAGATCCTGCACGAGCAGAACGGGCCGGCCGCGGTGGCGCGCGTGCGGGCCCGCAACAACAACTGGCTCAACGTCGGGTACTTCGACGCGCTCGCCGGCGCCGGCGCCTACCAGAGCAGCACGGTCTGGCAAGACCCCGTCCGGGCCGGCAACGCCACGGCCGACTGGGTGCAGGGCAAGCGCGAGACGATCAACTCCAAGGCCTCCGATCGCATCCGCCAGGCCTACGAGCGTGGTGCGGGGCGCTCCCCGCAGGTCGCGATCGGTCTGCTGCAGCGCTCGGGGTGGGCGACCTCCGGGTACCCGCTGCTGCCGCGGATCTACGCCAGCCTCACCCGCGACGCCGAGCGTGCCCCGACGACGCCGACGACCGTGATGGCGTCCACTCAGGCCGCACCGTCCGGCAACCCGGGCTCGACGTTTGACGCGGCCGTCGACGCCGCCAAGACCGCCACCGGCCAGGTGGGGTTCGCGCTCGTCGACGAGCAGGGCCGCCTCGTCGCCGGCTACCACCCCGAGCGGGTCAACACCGGCCGGTCGATGTCCAAGGCGCTGATCCTCGTCGCGCTGCTTCAGCGCGCGAAGGACCGAGCACTGACCGGTCAGGAGCGCGCTCTCGCCGACCGGATGATCCGCGACTCCGACAACGTGGCCGCCAACACGCTCCTCTCGCGCGTGAGCCGACGCGCGGTCGACCAGGTGGCACGACGCGTCGGGATGCGCCAGTGGGACCCCACCGCCGGCCGGGGCCGCGCGATCGCCTACCGCCTCGGCACCGCCGCCGTCTCCGCCCAGGACTTCGCCCGGCTGTTCGCGCAGATCGACCGGCTCATACCCACCCGCCACCGCAGCTACGGCACGGGAGTCCTCGGCAGCATCCGCGGTGCGGGCCGCTACGGCGCCCTCGACGCCGGGTTCTCGGGCGCCGTGCTGTCGAAGGGCGGCTGGAACGTCGACGGCCGTGAGGGCACGGTCAACCAGGCCGCGCAGATCACCGTCGGCGGGCGCACGTACGGGTTCGCGGTCGTGCTTGGTGGGCAGAGCTCCCTCGAGGGCGGTGGCCGCCAGATCGCCACGATCGCCCGGGCGATCGCCGATGCCGAGTTCGCAGCGGGCCCCACGGGGTGCGGTGACGCACCGGCCAGCGGACCGACCGGAGAGCGGATCGCCCAGATCGCCAGCAAGTACGTCGGACGCAACGGGCGCGCACAACCGTTCGAGGGGTTCCAGCCACCGACGTTCCAACTCGCGTGGTGCGCGTGGTTCTCGACGAACGTGTGGCGTCGTGCCGGGGTCGACATCCCCGTCAACGCGTTCTCCGCCTACCACTACATCTGGGCGAAGGCCAAGCACCCCGAGCTGCTGTTCAAGGACCACGGCAGGCCCTCGCGGGGCAAGGTCCCGCCGCTGGGGTCCGCGATCGCCTACGGCACCGGCCCCTCCAGCGCAGGGACGAGCCAGCACGTGAATCTCGTCTCGAAGGTCAACGCGGACGGTAGCTACATGATCGTCGGCGGGAACCAGGGCAACTCGCGGGTCACGACGCAGGGGCCGTGCCGTCTGGCCGCCAGTGGCAGCCGCCAGTCCGGCCCCGGATGCGACAGCCGACCGATCTGGTCGATCGTCGCGCCTCCAGGAGGCGATCCCGTATGAGCCGCGCCGCTGCGCTGTTGCTGATGATCGCCGGTGGCCTGTCGGCCACCGGGTGCGCAAGCACCGACACCACCCCGTCCGACCCGACCACGATCACCGGCACCTCGACGGTCGCCTCGCGGCGGGCCTCGCGGGTCGCGGCGCCGCGGCTGTCGCCGGAGGCGATCCAGCGGCAGGTCCCGCCACGGGGCGAGCGTCGCCGGGCCGAGCGGGCGATGACCGAGCGGCCGTTGCTTTCCCGTCTGCCGCTGCGGGCGGACGGGATCACGGTCGATATCGCGGGCCTGGACCGCGACGGCCACACGACCGTCCTGACCGTCACCGGCCCGGGCCGCTCGACGAGCGACCTCCAAGCGTGGTTTGAGCGGCTGCTGCGCGACCACGGCGACAACGGACGCGGCTACCGCGTCCGGTTTTACGGCACCAGATGAGGAGCACCGACCGATGACCGTCCGACCGTCCGACGTCGCACAACCGCGCGACGACTCCTTCGAGGGCCTCGCGCGCCGGTGGACGCTCTACGCCACGTTCGTCGTGGGCATCTGGCTGGTGCCAATGCTCACCGTGCAGTTCGGGGCGCTCATCGAGGGCCGCTGGATCCACCCGTTCGGGCCCCGAGCGATGGTCGAGGCCCTCGCCGAGATCGTGCGCCAGGCCGACGCCGGCCAGCCGGTCTGGCAGCACCTTCCGCACCCCGACTCCAGTCCACACACCAAGTGGGGCGCGATCTTCGGCGTGGCGATCGCTGCGGGGCTCTACTGGGGGGCGATCTGGAAGATCTGGGAGCGCGTCGAGAGCCGCACTGCCCTGGGGGAGCGCGACGCTCAGCGGCGCCGTGACCTCGACGGTGCCCAGTGGGCCAAGCGCCAAGACCTCGACGGGCTCCTCGTCCGCGAGCAGGACCTCGGTGCCCGCGTGGTGCTCGGCCGACCGCAGGCCCCACGAGGCCGCCCGGGCGAGCTCGTCGCCGTCGAGGAGGGCCACTCGGTGCTCGTCATCGCCCCGACGGGGCAGGGCAAGACCGAGAGCGTGATCGCCCCCGCGATCACGGACTGGGACGGCCCGGTTCTCGTCGCGTCGATCAAGTCGGACGTGTACGAGATGACCGCCGGCTACCGCGCCCTCGGCGGCGAGACCCGGGTCCTGGACCCGGCCGGCATCACCGACCCGACCACCGTTCGCAACGCCTACTGGACCCCGCTGGCCGCCTCCCGCGAGTGGCGGGCCGCCCGCGCGCTGGGAGACCACATGGCCGGCGTCGGCCGCGAGGGCGCCCAGGCGTCGGGGAACGAGAGCTTCTTCGCCGAGGCCGCCGGCGAGCTCCTCGGCGGCTTGTTGTTCACCGCCGCCCACTCCGCGGTCCCGACGATGCGCACCGTCGCCGACTGGCTCGCCGAGCCGGAGACCGCGATGGACGTCATCACCACGCAGCTGGCGCGGATGGAGACCGACCGGTCGCTGCCCGACGACGTGCGGTTCAACGCCCCGCACGCCTACAACGCGATCCGGCAACGGATGGTCGCCAAGGACCCCCGCACCCCGGAGGCGATCCGGTCGACCGCCGCCAACGCCATCCGCGCTTGGCTGGATTACCGCCTCGCCGACGTCGCCCCCGGCGACCCCGGGGTCCTCTCGCCCGACTGGCTGTGGGCCCAACCGTCGGAGTGGGAGCGCCCCGGCCCCAACCGCACGCTCTACGTCATCGGCCCCGACAGCGAACAGGCCACCTACGAGGCCCTGTTCGTCGGCGCGATCTCGCAGGCTTACAACGCCTACGCCCGCGCGTTCCAGACCGGCGACGCACCACCCAAGCGGCTCCTCATGGTCATCGACGAGTTCCCGTCGATCGCACCCATCTCCAGCCTCGACACGTGGGTCACCTCCGCCCGCGGACTCGGCATCAATCTCGTGCTGGCCTGCCAGAACATGGCCCAGCTCGACGCCGTGTGGGGCCGCGAGAAAGCCGAGACGATCTCCTCCGGACCGCGGGTGCGGATGTTCGGGCCCGGTCTGCAGGACGAGCAGACCTTGCGGTACGTCAAGACCGTCGGCGGGGACACCGCGATCGTGGAGGAGCACGCCTCCCGGCTGCCCTACCTGCTGCAGCTGCAGACCTCGCGCCAGACCAGCACGCAGCGCCGGCCGCTGGTCAACGAGGAGACCGTCCGCTCGCTGCGCAACCACCACGGCCTCGTCTTCTACGGCAACCGGCCGCCGTTCGAGGTCGCCTGGCGCTCCCGTCACAACGACCGCCACCTCGCGGTGCGCTCCGACACCGAACCCGTCGAGCCCAGCGCGCAGGAGCGCCAGTGGCGCACCACCACGCGCGAGAACCGACCGCTGTTCGTCCCCGACGCGATCGAGGCCTCCGGGCCCGTCGACGACGGCCCCGACGACTGGACGCCACCCGACGCGGGTGGCCCCGACGCCTACCTCTGACCCCAAACCATCAATCCCAGGAGAACGAGCATGATCAGCAACACGACCATCACCGGCCGGCTCGTCGACACCCCCGTGGTGCGCGAGACCCCCACCGGCAAGCAGGTGACCAACGTCCGCGTCGCCGCGAAGGAGCGACGGCTCGGGCCCGACACCGTACGCTGGGTCGAGGTCGAGCAGTGGGGCGACGCCGCGGCCCGTGCCGCGCTGCACCTCGTGCGCGGCCAGCACGTCACCGCCACCGGCCTCGAAACCGCGAAGTCGTCGATCAACTCCAAGACCGGCGAGCCGCAGATCCACTGGAAGCTCGTCGACGCGGAGATCGACTACGGCCCCAAGCCGCTCGCCGCGCTCACCGATGAACGGATCGCCGGCGAGCTCCTCCGCCGACAGGGCGCCGAGCGCGAAGCCGAGGCGGCCGCATGAGCTCGTCGACCACGGAGTTCGGTCGGCCCGTTTGACCTGCTGCGGCTTGGCGACGCCCTCGGCCAGCGGCGGTCGGTCGTGAACCGGTGTTCGGAGCGCAGCCCTCCATCCGACGTGGGCCCGTCGGGTGGAGGCGACTTCAGGACTGCGTCGTGAACGTGACCCGCCGGGATCCCGCCTTGCACGACACGGCACCACGCTCGTAGCCGGTCTGGCGAGACGTGCAGGTCCACCGCCGCCCGCCGGCCTTGAAGCGCTGCCGGCCGGACGTGTAGCCGCGCACCACCTTCCGCGCAGTGACGCACGAGACTCCCCGCGGCCGCAACGCTCGGATGTTGTCCGAGAGATGGCCGGTCATGCGGCAGCTGCTCGACTTCGCCTTGGTCTTGGTCCTCACGGTCGCCGAGCCCCGAGAACAGGTCGTCGAGATGCCGGTCCGCCGCTCGGCCGCCGAGGTGTTCGTTGCGCACCGGAACCCACTAACGGAGGTAGTGCACGCCGATCCGGAGCATGCCCCGCGCCTGGCGGCTGCGTAGTACGCCTGGATCACCGACCGGCCCTTGGAGCACGACGTGCCGCTCGTCGTGAGCTGGAGCTTGACCCCGATCGGCGTCGTCACCGACCCGCATGACGCGGCGCTCGCCGGTGCAGACAGCACCAAGCCGGCCATGACCGAAGCAACGAGGACGAGCAACGATCGAACGGGCATGCGGCCATCATAGATCCGCGGTCGCGCAGGACGACGATCGTCACCCGTCGATCTAGCTCACCGGTCGTGCGTGGGGCTGTCGGGGCCGCGACCACGCCCGCGGTCCGTCGCGTCCGGGCCACGGTCAACGTCGGTCCGGTAGCGCTCGACGTCGCGCTGCAGCAGTTGGGCCGGCTGGACCCGGTCCGGGTCGCCGCCGGCGTCGCGCTCGATGTGCCGGTCGGTGATCCGGGCTGCGAGCGTGTCCCACCGTTGGGCGGGCACGGGGTCCTTCGGGCGTTCCCCGAGACCGCGGTACACGGCCGGGTGCTGCGCGCGGGCCCACTCGCCGCGCGCGATCGCGTTGAGCGCCTCCTGTCGGGGCCCGGCGGCGCGGCCGGCGGCCCGATCCGCGGCGGTCCGGAGCGCGTCGCGGCGCTCCAGCACGTTCGTCGGGTCGCTCCCGGCGGGCATTTCGTCCTCCAGCGCCCGGACCTGGTCGCCTGCGGCACGGTGACGCTCGGCGAGCTGCTCGACCTGACGTTGCAGCTCCTCGATACCGCGGGCCCAGTCGCGACGATCGCGACGTCGGGTGGGGCGCTGCGCCTCTGCGGTCTCCAGCCGCTTGCGGGCCGTGGCGACCTCGTCGCCGGCCTGCCGCTCACCAGCGCGTCGACGGGCGAGCTCCTCGACGTCGAACGGGTGCTCGGCGAGGAACCCCGAGAGTGCCTCGCGTGCCGCGCGTGCATCCCGCGCGAGCTGAACGAGCTCGCGCTGCCACGCCGGCGCGAGCTCGTGGAGTTCGCGAGATCCGCGTTCCTTCTCGGGCGCGTTCCGCTGCTCGTGAGCGGTGAAACGCTCGCGCAGCCACCGCGCGACCTGGGGGTCCTCGCCACCGCCGAGACGCCCCGCGGCCTCCACGTCCAGCTGCAACGCCTGCCCCGGTCCGAGCTGCTGCTCCCCGGCAAGCAGGTCGTTGACGTGTGCCAGGTCCTCAAGGAGGTCGCGGTGAACCTGCTCCACGCCGCGCAGGTGCGCCGGGCCCCGCTCGACGGGACCGCGGGCGTTGTCGGCGATCTGCTCGTCGAGCTCGACGACGTCGTTCAACAGGGCCCGCAGCGCCGCGTCCCCGTCGTCACGTCCGTAGCCCGACAGCCGGGGCCGCCGACCGGCCACGAGATCCTCGTCGCGCTCCTGACGGTGCTCGGCCACATCAAGGAGGGCCTCGGCAAGCTGCGTCCCACGCTGGTCACGCCGGGCCTGCAGACCCGCGCCGCGGACCCGCGCCTGGTTGGCCTCCGCCCGGGCACGCTCCCGCGCCTGGTGCTGCTGCACCTGGGTGCCCGCGTCGACGAGCTCGTGCATCAGGGCCTCGCGGTGCTCCTCGAGGTCCTCAAGCGACGGGCCGCCGCCGGGCCGCAGTCGATCGCGCTGCACGAGCGACCACGCCATCTCATGATCGCCACGAACCTGCAGACGCCGCTGCAGCTGCTCGAGCACCCCACGACGGTCGTTCCCGACGGTCACGAGGTCCGTGCGGGCCCTCGTGCGCGACAGCGCGACGTAGGCGAGGTTCGACGACAGACCGTCGATCCTCGGGGCGAACACGACCACCCGCTGCGTCGTGATGCCCTGCGCCTTGTGCACCGTTCGGGCGTAGGCGTGCTCGATCGCCGGTGCCTGCCCACCGAACATGTCGGCGGGCAACCGCACGGTCTGCCCCTCACGATGCCCGGCCGTCGCCACGGCCCGCACACCGGAGCGGTTCACCGCCACGGCGGTGAACCGCTCGCCGTTGCGGACCAGCTCTCGACCGTGCTCGTCGCGAAGGTTGCGGGAGGACACCAGCCGATCGCCGGGGGTCACGAGCTGCCCCCCGATCTCGCGCTGCCCACCGGTGTCCAGCAGGCGCCGCTCGACGAGCTCGCGGCGCAGCAGCTCGTTGAGCTGCCGACGGTGCACGTTGGTCGGAACCAGCACCGCGACGTCGTCGACCCGCGGGTTGGCATCGAGCGCCTGGCGGTAGCGGTCCAGCACCTCCCTGTACCCGTCCTCGACGGTCTCGCAGACCCCAAGGCGGCCGGAGCGCTCCGCCCACCGCAACCACGGGCCGGCGTCACCGGCGTGCAGCAGCCCGAGCCGGGACCGCTCGACCTGGCCCTCCTCCTGCGTGGCCCCCTGCTGCCGGTGAACCTCCCCGAGGTGCAGCGTCGTCGCGCCGTCGTGCTCGACGGCATGTCGGAACCAGCCGCCGGCGCCGACCGCAGCCAGCTGCCGATCGTCGCCGATCGCGATCACCTTCGCGCCGACCTCGGCCGCGCGCCGCAGCAACGGTGCGACCTGCCCGGTCTGGGCCATCCCGGCCTCGTCGATCACCACGACGCTGCGCTCGCTCAGCCCGCCGACGATCCTGGAGAACTGGCCGTCCTGATAGGAGACCTTCGCAAGCGTCTCCAGCTCCTTGATCCCGGAGTCGCGCATCTCCGCGACCGCCTGGTGCGTCGGCGCCAGGCCCACCACGTCGTACCCCGCAGCCTCGAACCGCTCCCGCACGACACCGGCGACCGTCGTCTTCCCCGCACCGGCGCGGGCCGAGACCAGCTCGAACCCGCGCCCCGACGTCAGCAGCTCCTCCGCGACGTGCTCCTGGGCCACCGAGAGCGCGATGGGGGAGACCTGCGCGGCCCGCAGCTCCTCGACCGTCTCGCGACCCACGACCGGCGTCCGTGGATCGGCACCGGCGGAGGAGCGATCGACCGTCAGCCGGGACACCTCCTGCTCCAGCTCGAGGTGCTGCCGAGTCGTAAAGCGCTGCGACCGCAGATCCGTCGGTGCACCGTCCTGCACCTGCGCGATCCGGTCATCGCGCAGGATCCGGTCGATCGCGTCCTGCACCTCATCGGCGCTGATCCCGTCGGCGATGTCGAGCCCGCGCTGCACGACCTGGCCACCGTCGACATGCGCCTGCCGATCCGTGAGGTCCTCGAGATCGACGCTGGCGAGCCGCTCGGCGAGCGACCTGACCGGCGGCCGCTCGCCCGGCCCGCCGACCAGCTCGGCGACCCGCTCCGGGACGAGTCCGTCGCGCTCCAGCGCCTGGCGCATCTCCCCACGCCACGCTGCGTGGTCCAGTTGCATGTCCTTCGCCCGCCGGGTCTCCAGCGCCGAGGCCTCCGCCGCATACCGGCCCGCACCCTCCAAGCCCTTCGCGCGGAGCGCCTCGACGAGCTCCGCCCGCCGCGTGGAGTACCGCTCGATCAGCTCCCGGTCGAACCCCTTGACGTCGGCGAGCCCGTTGACCGGAACGTCGAACTCGAGGCCCAGGTCGCGGCCCAGCTCGCCGCGCAGCACCGCCTGGTAGACGCTGCCGGCGGTCTTCGCCAACCGGTACAGCTGCCGGTTGTTCAACGAGCTGTACGACCCGTCGGCGCGCCGCACGACGTTCATCGCGACCACGTGACTGTGCAGCTGCGGGTCGGCGTTGCGAGTCGTCTCGTGCCGGTAGAGCACCCCGACCAGACCGTCGCTCGACCGGTGGGTCCCGCGCCGACCGTCGGTCATCTGGTTGTAGTCGGCGGCCTCGCGCTCCAGCGTTCCGAACGCCGCACGGACCGCTCGATCGTGCGCGCGGTCGATCACCCTCGACGTCGACTCATCAGCCGCGATCCGCAACAACGAGACCGACTTCGGCGCCGAGAACGCCATGTCGAACGCCAGCACCTTCCGCCGGTCCGCACCATCGAACGCCTCCGCATCGGGCCCGTTCACCCGACCGTCGAGCAACCGCCCGAACTCCTCGACCGTCGCCTCCCCAGCGACGTCGAGCCGGTCGGCCAGGCCCCCGACCCACTGCCCGGGCGGCCCCTCCGACTCCCGGTAGTAGTCGTCGCGACCCTCCGCCAACTGACGCTCGTGGTAGGCGCGCTGAGCCGCGTTACCAGCGCGGACATGACCGATCGACAGCATGGGAGCTCGGAAGGCGTCAGGGGGCCCACACGGGCCCCTCCGGACCGATGATAGAGCAGTGCACCGCAGGTGCATACTGTGTGCGTCTGTCGACGAAGGAGATGGACGGGAGGAAGAACCGCCCTTCGGGCGGTTCGACGACTCCCTCTGGACCCGGGCAGCGCTCTCGCCACTCGTGCGATTTCTTCCTCTATCTCCGCGCCGCCAGGCGCGTGCCCTCCCGGAACGGGAGAGTCGAGGTTCTCAGCGGGTGGGGGGTCGGCCGGTGGTCGGTCGGCCGGCTTTCCAGACGTCAGCTTCGGCGGTGAGCCAGACGGGCTGACCGTTGATCGTGGCGACCGGTTCGGGGAAGTCGTCGCGGCCGGTGAGGACCGCGACGCGTGCGCGGCTGATGCCCCAGCGCGCGGCAAGGTCGGCCCGACCGGCGATGCCGCCGGCGGCGTGGAGTGCGTCCCAGGCCCATCGCTCGGCGGTCTGTCGTGGTGCGCTCACGGTGCCCATCATCGCGCCCGCGCGACCGGCGCCGTGCATCGGGGCGCGGCACCGATGGGATCGCGGGAAGCTGGATGCGGCGGCGCTCTCGGCCACCCGGGGCGGGACGACGCTCATCGCGCCGCCCCGCCCGCGTTGTCGAACAGGTCTAGCTGATCGGGCGCGTCGAGCCACCCGCGAAGCTGCTCCCACGTCCCCGCGGCGACGTAGGCGATCGTGCGGGTCGGCTTCGGCGGGGCCGCGGCCATCGCGTCCGGGTCTTGGGTGGCGTAGGTGCCGCGGTCGGTGAGGTTCGTCCGCCAGTACGCATGCCACGCCCGGCCGGTGGCCACGGCCGCATCGTCGAGGACCGCGAATCGGACGCCGGACGGACGCGCCTCATGGTCGATCAGGCTGTCGGGTCCGCCGCCGGACTGGAAGATGATCGCGTGGCGGTCGTTGGCCTCCAGCAGCCGCCGGCCGGTCTGGCGAGCCTCGTCCGCGACCGGCCCCGTGAGGGCGTCGAGCGCGACGACGGGCGGCTCGGGCCGCGCCCCCTGGGGCGCGGCCGTGGGGTCGGTGGTGCTCACCGGTCCGCTGCTGTGTCGTAGGGGGCGTCGAACCGGAGCCCGATCGGCGTGCACCGTCCGGTGGCGAGGTCCTGCAACTCGGTCGGAATCAGGCCGTCCCAGACGGTCCGGCGGGCGTGGTCCATCAGGACGTCGGGCCTGTCGTCAAGCCGGGCGGCGTGGGCGATGCTGCGTCCGGTGTCGGCCTCCTGCTGGATCAGGAGCCAGCGCGGGAGCGGGTAACGCGATCCGGGGACGTCGTCGACGTGGTCGACGTCCACGACGTGGAGGTGCCGCAGCGTCGCCGCGGCGTGGTCGCGCTTGACGCGGTCCTCGACGGCGCGCTGGGCGGCGAGCGGGGTCGGGAACTCGCCGATGTAGCGGTACTGCTCCTCATACTCGGCGTGGACGTCGACGATCTGGCCTCCCCAGACCGTCGTGCCCTCGGGAGTGCCCGAGCCCCACACCTCGCCGCGGACGCCATCGGCGAACGTGCAGGACAGGGCGGTCGACGACGCCGCGTCGGGCTTCCAGGTGCAGCGGCGCATCAGTCGGTCCCCCCGGCCTGGGAAGTGTCTGCGGCATCGGCGGCGGGGTCGTGTCCGAGGATGCGGTCCGCGGCGCGCTGGGCGCGCTGGGCCGCGACGACGACGAGTCGGGCGTCGTCGCTGATCGCCTGGCGCCAGTGGTCGATGTAGGCGGCGCTGCGCTCGGTGAGGGGGGCGCTGTCGATCCCAGCGACGGCGCAGAGCATCGACGCCGCCAGCTCGGCGGTCAGCTCCTCGCGGGCGTAGCCCTTCGTGCCGAAGCGGTGTCCGGCGGTGAGGTCGTCGCGGTTCAGTCGCGAGGGGTGGCCGGTGGAGTGGGCGAGTTCGTGGAAGAGGGTCGCGTGCCAGTCAGTCGCAGCCGAGAACTGGCCGCGGCCGGGCATCTGGACGTGGTCACGGCAGGGCGCGTAGCTGGCGCTGTTGCCACCCTCGTAGATCGACGGACCGTCGGTGTAGCCGCGGACGATCTCGTCGCAGGTGCCGACGGCCTCCCACTCGCTCATCGGCTCGTCTTTGGAGATCGGCGCGAGGTCGAGCCCGTCGACCTGCGCCGAGTTGAAGACGCGGAACAGTCGCGCGAGGAAGAGGACGGCGTAGCGGCGGCCCTGGGCGTCGGCTTCGATCCGCCGGCCCTCCGCACGCGCGGAGGCGACGTCGGCATCGGTCTTGAGGCGCTTCCTAGTGCGCTTCCAGAGCAGGACGGGCGTGGACTTCTCGCCCTTGCGGACCATCCCGCCCGCCTTCTTGGCCTGGGCGAACGTGATCCATCGCGGGTCGTCGTAGCCGGCCATGCCGAGCAGGAGAACGTTCACGCCGCGGTAGCTGCGGCCGGTGATCGCGTTCCGGGGGGTGCGGCCGGGGATCTCGCTCCACGGCTTGCGCCACGGGATCGTCCCGCGATCCAGCGCGGCCAGGATCGCGTCGGTGGCGATCTGGTAGGCGTCGGGACGCTTGGTCTTGGGCGTCGGATCGGCCGTCGGGGCCGGGGTGGCGGTAGCCTGGGCACACATGGGAGTTGCTGCTCCTGTGTCATGCCCCCGGACCGTTGGAGCGGTCGCGGGGGTTCTTGATCTGGTGCCTACAGCCTACCAAAATAGGTGCGTCCGCGCAACTCTTTCTTTGCTGGGATAGGCGGGGTTGAACCTATAAATAGGTGCGGCGACGCCCCTATTGCGGTAGACTCTGTCGTGCAACAGAGAAGGGACCGGGGCCGCTAGTCCGGGTCGTCTCCTCCCTCTGGCCCCTCCGTCCCGCAGTGCGGGACGTCCGTCCCGTCCGGGGCGGGGGGCCTAGAGGGAAAGGAGGTGACCGAATGTCCCCGACCACCCTGGACCTGGTGCTGCTGCTCCTGCTGGCGATGTGGCTCCGGCCGCCGCGCCCGTAGGGCGAGGGTCCGAAAACACGAAGCGCCCCGGGGGGCTACCCGGGGCGCTTCACTGTGCGGGGGGCCTAGAGGTCCACCCTGGCCGGTGCTGCCGGTCACCAGTGATTCTACGCTGTCCGGCCGCCTGCGTCCACGGTCGCGGTTCGTGGTCGCTCTGTCGCTCGTCTGCGGTGGCGGGGGGCTGGGGGCGCAGCCCCCAGGGGTGCCGGAGCGACACCGTCGCGACCCCCCTTGGCCACGGCGTTGGTGTGGGTGGGTCCGTGGATGCCCGGGCGGTGTGGTGAGCTGACCCCGCTGCTGCTCCCGTCGGTGCCGGTGCCGCCGGCGCGGCTCGCCCCTTGAGCGCACGTACGGGCGGCACGACCGACCCCCCTTCGTCTCGGCCTTGCGCGTCGGCTATCGCTGGTGCCGGCGGCGGCCCGTACCGCGGTGCGAGGCACTGGAGCGTCGAGTGATCTTCGCGTGCCGGGTGCGATCGGTGCGGGCGAGGAGCTCGCCGACCATGCGCTGGTCCTCGGCGAGGGGCATGTTGCATGCGTCGGCGGCCTCGAGTGCTTGGGCCCAGGCCATCAGTGCCGTGCCGAGCGGCTCGTCGGGCCGCTCGCCGTCCGGTGCCGGCTCCTCGAGGATCGTCCGCTGGAGCATGTCGGCGGCGAGGCTTGCTCCGACCAGGGCGTCGCAGGCCCAGACGAGCGCTGCGGGCGCATGCTTCCCAGAGGCCTCGCGCAGCTCGTGCGCGCGCCAGGCGATGACCTGGGTGAAGTCGTAGGCCTCGGGGTTGCCCTCGCTGCCGGTCTTCGGGTCGAACGCGCGGCCGATGAGGTCGCCGAGGTGGTGGGCGTCTGTCGTCCACTGGTCGTCGTCGGTGGTCTGGGCGAGGACCTCGAGGCTCAGGGCGCAGGTGCTGGCGAGCGTGATCGCCCACGCGGTCCACGCGCGATCGATCCGTCCGCTCACGCGGACCCGCCAGACAGGGCGCCGGCGGCGGTCACGCCATCGGGGGTGCGGGGTGCGGGGATCTCGGTCATCGCGACGGTCACGCGATCGTCGCACCTTGGCCGAGCAGGTGCGACCGGTGTGGACGGAGGGTGCTTACCGTGATGCGGCCAGCGGTTGCGTGCACCTGACGTGGGCTTTGCCGTCGGGGGTGTCGGTGCGGGCGTCGGCGCGCTGCAGTGGCTGGTTGCAGATCGCGCAGTCGATCTCGGCGGTGAGCCACGCTTTGACGGCCTCGCGGCGGTGCTCGGGAAGGGGGGCGAGCCAGGCGTCGAGGTCGTCGCTCATCGGCAGCGACGGTAGCCGTGGCGGCGGACGATCGCCCGGCGCCGGCGCCCCGGCGAGCCTGGCCCGGTTCAGCGGGTGGCGAGGCGGGCGTTGCGGTAGCGGCGGCGGGCCCGGTCGAGGAGCGGGTCGCTGCCGCGCTGCTCGGCGAGTTGGCGGTAGGCGGCGCGGACCTCGTCGTAGTCGACGTGCAGCTCGTGGGCGAGGTTGCGGAGGTTGACGCGGCGGCCGTCGTCGATGCGCTGGGCGATCTCCTGGGTGAGGTCGATGTCGGCGGGCGCGGCCATGGGGACAGGGTACCGCGCGCTTCGGGTGTCGCTCAACGGCGCTCGAGGCGCTCGTGGAGCTCGGCGAGCGCGATCTCGAGGTCGTCGATGCGGTCGGCGACGTCGTCGCCGGCGCCGGCGACGTTCTCGGCGACCTGGTCGAGCTGCTCGTGGGTGGCGTAGCGGACGCCGCGGCCGCTGATCTCGTCGGGGAGGCGGCCTCGTAGGGCCTGGTCGCCGACGACCAGGGTCAGCAGCACGAGGGCCCAGATGGCGATCGCGCGCTCGAGCACGAGCAGCAGGCCGCTGCCGAGCGCGACGCCGGGGTAGGGATGCTGCGCGCCGATCGCGGCGCTGACGATGAGCGTCGCGGCGAGCGAGCCGAGGACGAGGACGGGCACGACGACCGTTCGGCGTGTGCGCGAGTTCGTCACGCCGACAGCTTGCCAAGTGCAGGCTGGGGGTGCAGCCCCCGGTCCCTACCGGCTGCTGGGGCGGTGTGCCAGATCGCCGGCGCGGCGCGGGTCCCGGACAGGTCGGGTGGGCGCGGCCTTGGAGCGCGCGGGCTGGGTGCGGGCCTTCGGCCGGCGACGGCGGGCGTTCGGGGGTGCGGTCCCGAGCGCGATCGCGGCGCGGAGCTGGCGCTTGGTCGGGCCGGGGGAGAGCGGGTGGCTGGGCTCGTTGGTGCGCAGCTCCTCGAGGACGGCGCCGGCGGCGGCGACCTTGGAGCGGTAGGCACGGGTCGCGCTGGCCTCGGCGGTGTAGCGGTGGCCGGCCTTGGTGACGATGGTGCCGCGGGCGACGAACGCGACGGCGTTCTCCGGGCCGCGCTTGTCGATGATCTGTGCGTAGGCCTCGCGGAGCCGGCCGGTGCGGCGCAGTGCGCGAAGCAGCTCGAGGTCGTCGAGGTTGGCCGAGCGGCGGGCGCCGGCGACGAGGTCCGATCCCATGCTCGCGATCCTTGCCGGGCACCCGGACGGAACGCACGAACACGCGTTCGTACGTCAGCTGCTGGACGAGCTTGAGCACCACGGCGTCGAGCGCTCCGAGGGGCCGCCGGCCCAGGAGCGGCAGGCTGTCCGTGCCGCGGCTCGCCGGCGACGGGACGCAGCCGGGGTGACGCGGGCCCGGGCCCGGCCAAGGCCATCCCGTCGGAGCCACCGCGACGAGCGCCAACGCGCCAGGTTGGCGGGCGGCGCCGTCACGTTCTGCGGTGTGGATACACCAGACAGGTGAAAGGGGTGTCCCGTGTCCGACGACAGTTCTCCTATCGACTTCGACCGGCCCAACGCCCAGGCGGAGCAGTTCTTCGCCCTGGTGCGGGAGATGGAGGGCCGCTGCCCGCCGGAGGAGCAGCGCGCGATGGGCGAGGTCGAGCATGCGTGGCTGGTGATCGAGGCGCAGGCCGCGCTGAACCGCCGGGCGATCGCCGCCGGTGGCCGGGCGTTGCCGATCAGCCGCGAGGCGGCGGCGATCGTGACGGAGGCGATGCACGCCGCACGCCCGATCCGCCCTACGAAGGGGCGGTAGCGGCCTTGGCCCGGTCGAAGGCGATCTCGCGGGCCAGCGCGGCGAGGGTGGCGTCGATCGCCGCGCTCTCGGGCGCGTCGGGCTCGGCGTCGGTGGCGGGGCCGATGTCGACGTCCGGCTGCCCGTCGGGGGTCAGCGGCCACCGCGACCAGCCGTGCGTCTCGGGGTCGCGCGGGTCGTCGTGGTGCGAGAGGACCGCGACAGGGGTGCCGTCGAGCTCCAGCAGGATCCGGCCGTCGTCCTCGTGGCGCCAGCCGAGCGCGTCGCGGACGAGCGGCTCGTGCCAGGCGGTCAGCTCGTCGAGGGCCCGGTCGGCCTGCTGCAGGGCGTCGTAGCGCGAGGCCCGGGTCCCGACGTTCGAGGTCGCGATCGCGTCGAACGTGGCGATCTTGCGCTCCAGGAGCACGCGCTGGGCCTCCCTTTCGCTGACACCGTCGGGCAGGTCGCGATCGAGGATCCGCAGCGCGAGCGCGGTGACGTCGCTGACGTTGCGCACGCTGCGGGCCCGGTAGCGCTCGGACTCCTGCAGCGCGTGCGAGACCGGGCGCTCGTCGGCGGGCGGCTCCGGGACCGGGTCGGTGGGCTCGCGGTGACGCACGACCCACTCATCGAGTACCCGCATCGTGCGCTCCGGATCGGCCAGGCCGTCGGGGCCGGCCCACCAACCCAGGCCGACACCGTCGACGGGGTCGCGGCGCGGGAACAGGATCCCGTCCTGGACCCGCTTGACCGTCTCGCCGAATCGGCCCTGAGCGGACTGCTTGGTGACCTCGAGGCGATCGCCGATCTCCTGCCACGACACCGACTGGGCGCGCACCACGGCGACGGCAAGCTCGAGGACCCCCTCAGCCTGACGCACCAGCCGGGCGGCATCCTCGACGAGCTCAGCGCCCTGAAGCCAGGCGTCGGTGTGGGTACGGACCTGACCACGGGCCCGGTCGGAGAGCTCGCTGCACGCGTTGGCGTGCGCGAGACGCGTGAGAGCCGCATCGGAGAGCATGACGTCAGGCTACATCTGACAGTGGACGTTTGTCAGGCCCTTCCTGACATTTGCTCGATAATCACTGTTATGACTACCAAAACAACCGAAACAGAATCGCCGGCCCGCGGCAGCGCCCGAAGTCGATTGGCCCTTCCACCAAGCCGGGCGAACGGTGAAGTACGCTCGGTGGCGTGCGACATCCGTACCTGATCGCGGTGGTCTTGGCCAACGACGAATGGGTCTGGCTGGGGAGCTCCATCCTCGACGAGCCCCATTCCGCCGCTGCGGCGACGCGCGACGTGAGCCGGTCGCGCAAGAAGGACGCCGAGGCCAGGGCGGTCCGGGATCTGTTCGGCGTCGATCCCGACACGGTCGAGATCGACGTCATCGCCGGGTTTGCCGGGGAGAACGACCAATTCTTCCGGGTCGTCACCGCCATAGGCGGCCCCGGGCTCGCACCCGACCCACCCCGGTACCGTCCGATCGAGCGCACCCACGAACTCCCGAAACTCGTGCGCAACTCCGAGGACCCAGCGCTCATCATCGCCACGCAGGCACTCCTCCTCCGCGGTTTCGGAACCCGCACCGATCCCCCGGTCGCCCAGGTCATCGAGGACCAGCACGAGGACGACTACGGGGCGCTGCTGTGGTCGGCGACGTTCACCGCACACCTCGACGACGAGACCGGCCCGACCCACGACACGTTGGACGAGGCGCTGCGCTGGGCCACCGGACGCACCCCATTGGTCTCGCTCCTCCGCGGGAACGAGGTGCTCGACGCCGGCCCCACGGCCCGCTCCGAGATGCGTCGCTGGGACGGCCACGTCCCCGACGGCCCCCGCGTGGCCATCCCCGGCGTCAAGCCACCCGACACGGACGAGCTGGTGGGCAGGTAACGCGGCGATCACCCCGGAGATCCCCGCCCTTTAATGCATTAATTCGTGTAGTAGTAGCAGCTTCCCTCAAACGTCCGCTGGAGACACCTGAACGGTGGTGTTCTGTATTTCCGGATCAACGGCGAACGGCGAGCGCCGGGGACGTTGATGCCGAACTCGAAGTGGCCGCGGTACTGGCCCTTTCGGAACCCTCCACGTGCAGGCTTACGGTGCGTCGTCCACTGCGGGTACGGGCTGGCGTCGTTGCCCAAGTCCGTGATGAGATCGAGTTTGGTTTGGCTGACGACCGGCCCGCCGTCCCCAGACCCCTTCGTGACGTAGAAGGAGTAGGGCCAGGTGGTGAGCGGGGCGTCACCACACTCGATGCGACCGTACCCCGTGACCCGGACCTGGCGATCGATGAGCAACGCTTCACCACGCATCATTCCAGCAAACAAGATGATCTTGGACCTCGACGTGATGAAGTCAAATCCACGCCTCCAACCCCACTTGTGATATTGGTACGTACCGTTCCAGTTGTTCCGAAAAAACCTGTACTTATAAATGGTAGAGTAAGGTTTGCAGGGAGGTGTCTCTCGCATCAACGCCATGCCCGAGGCGGCGCCTTCGTCCTCCTCCTCTTCCTCGACGAGGACTGTGGCACGAACAGGGACGGATTCGTTGCCGAACGACCCGAAGCTCTTGACCTCAAAGGTGATCGAGGTTCCAGGGGCACGATCGACCCACGGGAAGGCGCCGTCCTCGACGATCGTCCAGTCGGGCCACGATCCGTCGCTTGCCTGCACACGGTAGGCGTTCACCGTCACTCGTTCGACACCCGGTGTTGGCGCAGGCCCACTCATGCTTGGCGCGGTTTCGACCCAACGGAGCTCAGTAGCATCGGCTCCATCGTCGTACATGGCCGAGAGGTTGGTTGGGGCGGTAACCGGCGTCCTGGCGAGGTTGATGGTCCAGGTATCGACGGACTCGACATCGTTGTTGGCGTACTCCGCCTGTGAAGTTGATGGCTATTTGGCGCGAATCTCGCAGCGCTATCTGGCGCTGGCCGTCGTCCCAGAATGGGTCGGCTTGCGAGACACGGCCCGAGACGTCAGCTGAGGGATCAGGATTTCGGGATCGCGGCTCCGAACGGTGCATTCGGGAGCGGAACGAACGGTGCCGTCTCGTTCTGGTCCGATGCGGTCCAGCGCAGGCCAACAGCAACCGGGCTGGCCGCCCCGCATCGACCGAGCCGCTCGAGCGAGCCGCCCCAAGACGGTTGGCTAGAGCGTGGGGGCGCGGACCTAAAGGGGTTTTCGGTGGGTGTCCAGAATGAGATACTGGTGGATGTGTCATACGCCGAAAACGATCCTGATCCACGCCTTCTCCTCGGGGCGGCGCAGACGACTGCGCGCAGCACCGACACCCCTCCTGTGACAGCGCTGCTCACAGAGCTCGACACCACGGCGCGCGCGGCTCTCAAAAGCCCAACGACGATTGAGGACACCACGTTGTTCCCGTCCGTCGACTCTCTGTACTCAAGGAAACCCACCTGGAAGCGCATCAAGGACGCAGTAGTCGTTTCCGCCGACCTGAAAAACAGCACTCAGCTGAGCTTCGGCAAGTACATCAACACCAGCGCCAAGATCTACGAAGCGTCGACCGCTCCGCTCGTGTCGATCCTGTGGGCATTCAAGCCCGCCTTCGTCGACATTCAGGGCGACGGGGCTTTTGCGATTTACCACGGGGAGCGTGCCACCGAGCGAGCTCTCTGCGCTGCGATCACGATCAAGACATTCAGCGCTGTGACCCTCGAGCCGAAGATCCGCGAGATCCTCGGCGAAAAAGTCCCTGACACCGGGTTGAAGACGGGGATGGATCGCGGGACCTTGATCGCTAGGAAGCTCGGGGTTCACGGCACGAACGAACCTGTCTGGGCCGGACGACCGGTAAACTTTGCCTTCAAGTGCGCCGGCCGAGCCGACGCTCACGGGCTCATCGTCACGGAGGAGGTGTTCAAGCACTTCGCGTCCAACGACTACGTGACGCACTCGTGCGACCACAGTGACCCCCCGACGGAGCTCTGGCACGAGACCGACGTCGAGAAGCTGGGGACACACTCGAAATGCAAAGAGCTCACCTCGCACTGGTGCGAGAACGGATGTGGGGACCGGTTCGCAACGGCGATTCTCACTGGGCAAAAGAAGCGCGAAACCGTGACACGCGCATGACTCCCGGAGGCGGCAGCCCTGAGGCGCTTGCTCAACGCTTGCTCGACGAGACTCGTGCAGAACTCGTTCGGGCGGACGCAAAAGCAACGACGCTCTTCGCAGTGATGGGTCTAGCGATCGGCGCGGTTCTCGCAGGCATCATCGGCGGAAGGTGGGACCCCACCGATCTGTCTCTCGTAAGGGAGATGCTCTGGTGGACGGGATGCGGTCTCGCGGCCTTCTCGATCGCTTGCCTCGGTACGGCGATCTTTCCCCGAACCGGGAAAGCGGCTTCGCCAGGGCGGGCCCGATACTTCAAAGAGGTTCACGCCCTCAAAGACGAGGCTGCCGTGCAGACCGCTGTTCGGGAAGAGGCGGACCGTCAGGACGGCGCCTTCGAACGTGAAATCAATCAGCTCTTCGCCGTAAGCGGAATTGTCGTCACGAAGTACGGCTTGATCAGAAGAGCCTTGGTCCTCTACGGCGTGGCACTGACCTCTGGCATCACGGCCGTCCTAGTCTGAACCGCCTCGCCGACCGCCCTCCACGCTGAGTAGTTCCATGACCACGGCTCGCCGCCCGGATCCGCGCGCGAACGCGTGATCCATGACGCGTCCCGATAGCCGATCCTTGACTGGGACGGACGCGCCGGGACGGTTCCGGCTACTGAAGCCGGCGTTCGAGGTCGGCGATGCGCTTCTTGAGGTCGTCGATCTCGCGGTCGAGCGTGGGGTTGCTGTAGAGGCCGAAGCCGGAGATTCCGTACCGCGAGGTGGCGGCGGCCAGGTCGGGGCGGGCGTGAGTTCGGTCGCCTCCGCGAAGGAAGCGGCCCCACTCGGCGCGCAGCCGGTCAGCGAGGTGGTGTTCGCCTACCGTGGCCATGGCCGAGTATCGCGCCGATCGGCGGTCCGCGGGACCTTCGCAGGCCGGGGCCTACTCGTTGTCGCGGAGCTCGCGGGCGAACTGCTCGCTCTGCTTGAGGATGTGGCGCATCTTCGCGGTGCGTTCGTCGACCTGGTCGGCGAACGTCGCGATCGTCTCGCGGGCCGCTTCGGTGGATCCCGGGGGGCCGTCGGGGTCCTCGAGTGCTTCGCGGGCGTCGAACATGGCGCGCATCTCGTCAAGCGAGAAGCCCAACGGCTTCATCTTCTTCACCAGGAACAGGCGGTCGATCTGCCGCTCGGTGTAGAGCCGAAACCCGCCTTCGGTCCGCGCCTCGGGGACGACGAGGCCCTGCTCCTCGTAGTAGCGGACGGTGCGGAGTGAGAGGCCGACGCGGTCGGCGACCTCGCCGATCTGGTGCGTCTGTTCCGAAGTGGCCACAGGAAGAAGTCTAGGGCGGCGATCGAGCTAGGCACCGCGGCGAACCGTCCGCTCTGTGCCGTCGGACACGGGCCGCACGAGCAACCCTTCCCTTACGTTACTGTTTGGCGCAGCTTGCACGGAGCGCGCTGCGCCAAGCGCCGCGATCTTCCTGCCGAACGGCGCCGCCCACGGCCGCACCGTCCCCCTGCCGAACGCCCCCCGCGGCCTCCGGCACATCGATCGTTCCCGCGCACCTGCGCCTACCAGCAGCGAGGTCCTGCATGCCCCCCACCTCCGCGTCGCCACGACGGCGACTCCCGTCCTTCACCCTCCCCAGCGGCCGCGTCCTGCGGATCGAGCTGCTCGCCGGCGCCGTCGTCGCGCTGGCGCTGATCCCCGAGGCGATCTCGTTCTCGATCATCGCCGGTGTGGACCCGAAGGTCGGGCTCTACGCCTCCTTCACGATGGCGGTCGCGATCTCGATCGTCGGCGGCCGACCCGCCATGATCTCCGCCGCCACCGGCGCCATGGCGCTCGTCGTCGTGCCACTCGTAGCCGACCACGGCGTCGAATATCTGTTCGCCGCTGCGATCCTCGCCGGCGCCATCCAGATCGCCCTCGGTGCGTTGGGAATTGCGAAGCTCATGCGCTTCGTGCCCCAGGCCGTGATGACCGGGTTCGTCAACGCGCTGGCAATCCTGATCTTCCTCTCGCAGGTCGACCACCTCACCGGCGACGGGACGCTCGGCTACGTCCTCGTGGCGGCCGGGCTGGCAATCATCCTGATCCTGCCGCGGTTCGTGCCGCAGATCCCGTCGCCACTGGTGGCCATCGCGATCCTCACGATCATCGTCGTCGCCGGCGGCATCGACATCACCAACGTCGGCGACGAAGGCGAGCTGCCCTCGACGATCCCGCTGCTCGGCATCCCATCCGTGCCGTTCTCCTTCGAGACGTTCACGATCATCCTGCCGTTCTCCGCCACCCTCGCCGCCGTCGGGCTGCTCGAGTCGCTGATGACCGCGCGACTCGTCGACGACATCACCGACACCCCCTCCGACAAGGGCCGCGAGAGCCGCGGCCAGGGCATCGCGAACGTCATCACCGGCTTCTTCGGCGGCATGCCGGGCTGCGCGATGATCGGCCAGACGATGATCAACGTCCGCGTCTCCGGCGCACGGACCCGCCTGTCGACGTTCTCCGCCGGCGTGATCCTGCTCGTCATGGTCGTCGGCTTCGGAGGCGTGGTCTCCGTGATTCCGATGACCGCCCTGGTCGCGGTCATGATCTTCGTCGCCTACGCCACCTTCGACTGGCACAGCATCAAGCCCGCCACGCTGAAGAAGATGCCGCGCGGCGAGACCGCCGTCATGGTCCTCACCGTCATCCCGACCGTCGCCACCGACAACCTCGCCATCGGCGTCGGCGTCGGCGTCCTCGCCTCCATGGCGATCTTCGCCCGACGGGTCGCGCACCTCCTGAACGTCGAGCGGACCGTCTCGCCTGACGGCACCTCCGTCATCTACAGCGTGCGGGGCGAGCTGTTCTTCGCCTCCAACGACGAACTCGTCAGCGCCTTCCACCACCCCGACGACCCCAAGCACATCCTCATCGACATGAGCCAGGCGCACGTCTGGGACGCCTCCGCCGTCTCCGCCCTGGACGCCCTCACGGTGAAGTACGAGTCGCAGGGCAAGACCGTCGAGATCACCGGCCTCAACGAAGCCTCCGGAGAGATCCGCGACGCCCTCTCCGGGCAGCTCGTCGCCTCGCACTAGACCCCCAGCTTGCTTCCTAAGCAGTCGCGCCCGGCACTTCTCGGGCGCGATCTGCCTCCTGCTCGAACCGTCCCGTAAGCCGAACGCTCACCGGGACACGCTTGGCGTCGGCGCCGGTCTCGACGCCGACTGGCTGCGGAGTGTCCCGTAAGACCCGCCCGGTGAAGTGCCCGGTCAGGGGGGCTCGCGTGGGACACTTCCTGCATGGCGGAGATCAAGGTCGGCTACGCACGTTGTTCGACCGACGAGCAGGACCTCACCGCGCAGCGCAACGCGCTCGAGGCGCTCGGCGTGAAGCCCGACCGGATCTACGTCGACCACGGTTTCACTGGCACCAACCGTGATCGCCCCGGCCTACGCGAAGCGCTCGCCGCGTGCCGGGCCGGCGATGCCCTGGTCGTTACGAAGCTCGACCGGCTCGCCCGGTCGATGCCCGACGCGCGAGACATCGCTGACGAGCTCACTGCGCGTGAGGTCAAGCTCAACCTCGGCGGATCGACGCACGACCCGACCGACCCCGTGGGCCGCCTCCTCTTCAACGTCCTGGCGATGGTCGCCGAGTTCGAGGCCGACCTCATCAGTGCTCGCACGAAGGAGGGCATGAAGGTGGCAAGGGCCAAGGGTCGGCTCCGCGGCAAGAAGCCGAAGCTCTCCGTCGCCCAGGAGCGACACCTCGTCGAGCTGCACCGGGCCGGCGGCCACACCGGTGCCGAGCTCGCCGAGCTGTTCAACGTCGCCCGGTCCACCGTCTACCGCGCCATCCAGCGATCGCAGAACCCCGCCACATAGCGATCAACTCCACAGAACGACCCGGAGGAACCGGGGCGGAGGCGGAGCGATCGCGGGCGTTATCACTCGCAGAATGCAGGGTTCGTGCGCGCCGTCGCCAACGGGTGCGATCCTCGGTCCATGGCGGTGCCCGACGACGACGACCTGCTCGACGCGCTGCGGGAGGGTGCGCCGGCAGCGCGCGAGGCCCAGGAAGCGATGACGGCGGCCCGGGCGCGGGCGGAGCTGGCCATGCGCGACGTGGTCGACCGGCATCACCTCATCACCCGCGCGCTCGCGGCGATGGTCGCCGGCTCCTGGCGGGGCCCCACGGGGGAGGGGCTGCGCCTGGTCGCGGTCGACGTCGGAGCGCTGAGCGACGACGTCGCGGGACTCCGTGTCCGCCACCGCGCGTTGCTCGCCATGGAGACCGAAGTGGTTGACGATCCCGTGCTGGGACCGATCGACCTGCCGACGGGCGGGCCGCGCGGGACCGTCGAGGACCTGGACGCGCTCGTCGCCGACGCCGAGCGCCTGACGACGTCACTGCGCGCACTCGGCGAGCGCCTGACGCGCGACCCGGCCGACGCGTAGGCGTCGCGCACCACCACGGGGCGACGCCGCGCGACCGTCGGGCGGCCGACGTCGGGCGCCGGGCGTGAGCCCGGTTGCGCTGCCGCTGCCCGCGCTTCAGCCCGAGCGCGCCCCACCCTGTCCTCGGTGCCGGTGCCGCCAATGCGGTGCGTTCCTGAGTGACCGTGAGGGGCGGGGCGCCGTTGTAGCGGTCAGCACGCGGGTCGGCTTTGGCGGGTCGGCTCTGTACGGGCACCGAGAAGCTCGGCGTCCGTACAGAGTCGGCGTCCGTACAGAGCCGAGGGGTCACGGGATCACAGCGCGTCCGACGACCGACCCCGCGGCGTCCTTGTAGGCGACGGCTGTCGGCTGAATGTTGCGGGCCGACCAGATGTTGCTTGACACCGGGATCTCGCGGTTGCCGGCCACCACGAGAGCGACGTTGTCGGGGACGACCCCTGCCACTTGGTCTCGAGTTTCGCCGGCATCACCGAGGCTGCTCAACAAGCCGCCCTGCGCGACGATGCCGTCGGGCGCGCACGACCCAGCGGCCCCAGTGTTGCCGTCGATTTGCTCAAGGCAGATCATGCCATCCGCTGGTATCACGCGCACGACACCGACTGTGCTTGTCACGCTTCGAGCGAGGCTCCGATCCATGCCGATTCCCGAGGCATCTACCGGAGGCGGCGTGTAGGAGGTGATGTGGCTCAGCAGCGATACGGAGGAGGCAACCTTAGCCCGGTTGTCCGGGGAAGGAACATCCTCACTATTCTTCGCGCCTGCGAGCGCGGTGAACGCGCCAGCAGCAAGGGCTGTGGTGGCCAAGAGGGCCACGGTTCTTCTCATCAACATTTCAGATCACCTTGTACGGTCTCACGGGCATGGGTTCGTGCTATCCCACAGTCCCTTGCCGAGCATGTAGTAGGAGGTCGAAGGATGGTTGTTGAGAATTCGCCCTCGGGCGGTCTGAGTGTTGTTGTAGCAGTGGTACACGTACGTTTGGCCTCGACCGCCCCGGGCGTACGAGCCGTAGGCGCTTCCATCGGCGTAGAGGGCCCTAACGGCCATCTCGGCGTCGTAGTAGAAGGTTTCTGCGACAACCTTTCTCAGCTTGGAGTGAACGGTCTCGCGAAGATGCCGCGAGATTGAATCCAATCGTTTGCAGGGTCGGCTGCGTTCTACTTGCAGGGGAAGTTGGATGCGCTCCGGGCTGTGGCGGGGATTGGAAGGGTGCGTCCGTCGTCGCAGATGGCGGTCACGTCGGGATCGCCAGCGCGGGGTACAGGGGTCGGTGCTACCGGTCGTCCCTTGTGGTCTTGCCAGCGTGGCGCTGCAGGACGGACGTCAAGCCGACGGGCATCGACGACGTAAGCGTTGTCGTGGACCGGGACGGAGACGGTCTTGCCGTCGGTCCTCGATCGCAGAAGCACGGTGGCGACGCCGTCGGGCACGATGCCGGTGTAGGTGTGGCCGCGCTGGAGTCCGGTACCGTATGCGCGGATCCTGGCGGTCGTCGTGCAGCCTCCTGCCGGTCCATCGACGAGGCAGATCGCGTTGCGGGTGCGGACAGTCCCGCCGAGTGCGTCCATGCGGGCGTCGTGGTGGACGATCGGGACGATGATGGCCCCCGAGGGCCCGGGTCGTCGGACGTGGTTGCTGCGCACAACATCAGGGGCGTAGCGCAGGGATGCGAGCGCCACGGCGTCGCGATCGGCGCTGGTCGCCGAGCGACGCAGCACGCCAAGCGCGGCCAGCTGGCCAGCAGGTGGAGCAGAGGCGTCAACGGCGAGTGCGCGGCCTCCGATGTCCTCGGGATCGGGACTCCACACGCCGGTCATCGCGGCGGTGGCCACCGCCGCGGTGGCGAAGAGGGCTCCGAGAGTCACCGGCAGGAGCCAGCGTCGGGGCCGGGCGATGCGAGTGGTCTCCGCATCGACGGCCTCAACGATGCTCTGGTGGAGGCGGGGGAGCAGGGTCATGGGGTGCCTTTCAGCTGGGCGCGTAGCGTTGCGAGCCCGCGGCTCACGCGCTTGCGAGCAACCATTGGCGAGCAGGCGAGGTCGACGGCCAGCTCGTCGTAGGGTGTGCCGTCGAGGATCCGGGCGCGCACTGCATCGCGCTGGTCGAGCGGCAACGCCTGGAGCATCGAGTTGACCGCATCCTCGGCGTGTAGCGCCTCGATCGCGGTGCGGGTCTCTGCGTCGAGTCTGTCGTGATCGAAGGCCAATCGACGGCGTGCAGCGTCGTCGACGCGACGGCGGCGCATGCTGTGGCCGAGGACGTTCTGTGCGATACCGAAGAGCCAGGACGCCGCCGCTCCACGCTCAGG
>JALNWQ010000021.1 GCA_023230855.1 Solirubrobacteraceae bacterium | reverse complement strand
CCGCGTGATCCCGACGAGCTCGACCATGTCCTCGATCGAGACCGGGCACGCCCACTCCGGAAGATCGAGGTGCGGCGAGCGCTCCCACCCGACGTGCTCCCCATCCAGGATCCCCGTCCGCCAATAGGCCCGCGCCGACGCGTCCGCGATCTCCCCCACGTCCTTGCCGTAGTAGCGCTCGTGCGGCACGAAGTTCTGCAGGATCACCTCCTGCAAGTGCCCATGCTCCGCATGGACCTCCGCCAACGCCTCAAGGGACGCCACCCGCTCGGCGGGGGTCTCGCCGATCCCGACGAGGATCCCGGACGTGAACGGGATCCGCAGCTCCCCCGCCGCCCGGATCGTCGCCAACCGGCGTTGCGGGTGCTTCGACGGCGACCCCGCGTGCACCGTGTCCATCAGCCGCTCGCTGATCGACTCCAGCATCACGCCCTGCGACGCCGTCACGCGCCGCAACCGCACCAAGTCCTCCCTGGAGACCGCACCGAGGTTCGTATGCGGCAACAGGCCGCGCTCCAGCGCCCGCTCGCCCGCCCACACCACGTACGCGACGAAGTCCTCGAACCCCAACTCCGCCAGACGCTCCCGCACCCCGGGATGGGAGTCCGGCTCCTCCCCCGTCAGGATCAACAACTCCTTCGCCCGTCGCCGGACCGCCTCGTCGAGGACCGCCTCGACCTCCTCGGGCGTGCGCAGATGCGGCAACCGAGTGGCGAACGCGCAGTACTTGCACACCGACGAACACGTCCGCGACAACGACAACGTGTGATTGCGCGAGTAGGTGACGCGACGGGTGCGGGGGACGGTGGGGGTCATCGACGGGCGGGGGCCGGGGGTCACCGGGGTGCGCGGGGGACGGACGGCGCGACGGTCAGGGCCGGGCGTCGGGGAACAGGTCGTTCGTCATCTCGACGATCCGCTCGAGCGGCTGGTCGAAGAGCTCCATCGCGTTGCCGTCGGGATCGGCGACGTAGAGCACCATCGCGCCGCCCCAGTCGACCGGCGCGGGCCACAGCATCCGGCCACCCTCGGCGACGACCCGCTCGGCGGCCGCCGCGACGTCGTCGACGAGCAGGCCGAAGTGCGGCAGCATCCCCTTGGCGGGCAGCTCGGCCCACTCGGGGCGCGGCTCCTCGGGGAACTCCATGAGCTCCAACGCCCCGCCGTCGGGGAACCCGAGATAGCAGAAGCGGAACTTCAGGCCCGGGGTGCCGGGGAAGACCGCCGCGGCGCCCTCGCCCTCGACGACGACGGGCTTGTTGCGCCACTCGGCGCCCAGGGCCCGGATGTAGAACCGGGCGGAGTGGTCGAGGTCCGAGACGAGGACCCCGGTGTGGTGGAACTGGGAGATCGGCATGCGTGTGGGAAGGGTCGGGGGCCGACGCGACGTCGGCCCGGGGTGGTCGGGTCGGGCCGCTCAGTCGCGGACGCCGCGCCAGGCGAGCGATCCACCGTCGACGTTGTAGGTCGCGCCGTTGACGAACGACGCGTCGTCGGATGCGAGGAAGCAGACGAGCTTGGCGACCTCCTCGACGGTGCCCAGGCGCGGGACGAGGTGGGTGCCGGCCATCGACCGGACGATGCCCTCGGGATCCTCGGCGGCCGCGACGAACTTCTGCAGCATCGGCGTGTCGAGCGCGGCGGGCGCGTAGCAGTTGCAGCGCACCTTCGGGGCGAGCTCGACCGCGGTGACCCGGGTGAGCTGCTGGACGGCGCCCTTCGTCGAGCAGTACGCGGCGCCGTTGGGGTAGGCGGTGAGCCCGCCGGTGGAGAGCGCGTTGACGATCGACGGCCCGCGCTCGGACCGCAGCAGGTGGGGCGCGGCGGCCCGGGTCGTGGCCCAGATCGACGTGAGGTTGATCGACACGACCTTGTCCCACACCTCGCGCTCCAGCTCGAGGAGGCTCGGGGTCTCCGAGAAGTCGGTCTCGTGGACGCCGGCGTTGTTGTGCAGCACGTCGATCCCGCCGAACCGCTTGACGGTCGCGTCCATGAGCGCGTCGACCTGGGCCTGATCGGTCAGGTCGCAGCGCTGGTAGGCGGCCTCGCCACCGGCCTGCTCGACGAGGGCGACGGTCTCCTCACCGGCGTCGTCGGCGATGTCGGCGACCATGACCCGGCCGCCGCGCCGGGCGACCTCGATCGCGGTCGCGCGGCCGATCGCCCCCGCGCCGCCGGTGATGATGCAGACCTTGTCGTTGAGCATGGGCTCTCCTCGCGTCGTGGGGATCGACGCCGCGTCCCGCCGGGCCGTGAGCGGCCGGCGGCGCCCGCGGACGGCCGACGTTCCGTGATCCCGACCGTAGTCCGCGGGCCGCGATTAGTCAAACGATCGTTCGGTTGATAGAACTGGAGGGCCGGTCGCCGGGCGCGTCCGGCGCACGGACCGGCCGGTCGACGACGGAGGAGCGGGATGCGCAGGACGATCTTCGAGGACGAGCACGAGGCGTTTCGCGAGACCGCCCGTGGGTTCCTGGAGCGCGAGGCGGTGCCGCGCGGCGACGCCTGGGAGGCGGACGGCGTCATCGACCGTCCGTTCTGGCGTGCGTCGGCCGAGCTGGGCCTCGTCGGGTTCGCGGCGGACGAGGAGCACGGCGGCGCCGGGCTGCGCGACTTCCGGTTCAATGCCGTCCTCGACGAGGAGGTCGTCGCGACCGGCGCACGGACCGACGCGTTCTCGCTGACGAACGACATCGTCGTGCCGTACTTCACCGACCTGGCGTCGGAGGAGCAGCAGGCGCGGTGGCTGCCGTCGGTCACGACCGGCGACGCGGTGATCGCGATCGCGATGAGCGAGCCGGGCACGGGATCGGACCTGCGGGCGATCGCGTCGACCGCCACCTGGCGCGGCGACCACTACGAGCTGTCGGGCTCGAAGACGTTCATCACCAGCGGGATCCAGGCCGACCTCGTCGTCGTCGCGGCGAAGACCGTCCGGGAGGGCGTCGACGGGATCGGCCTCTTCGTCGTCCCGGCGACGGCCGACGGGTTCACCCGTGGCCGCAAGCTCGAGAAGATCGGCCGCAAGGCGCAGGACACCGCCGAGCTGTTCTTCGACGGGGTCCGCGTGCCCGAGGCCGACGTCATCGGCGACCCCGGGAAGGGCCTGCGCTACATGATGCGCAACCTGCCGCAGGAGCGGCTGTCGATGGCGGTGACCGCGGTCGCCCACGCCGAGAAGGCGCTGGCGATCACCCTGGACTACGTCAAGGAGCGCAACGCGTTCGGTCGGCCGATCGGCACGTTCCAGGCCAACCGGCACGCCCTGGCCGAGCTGTCGACCGAGGTCGCGATCGCCCGCAGCCACGTCGACCGCTGCATCGACGCCCAGGTCGTCGGCGAGCTCACGCCGGTCGAGGCCGCCGGCGCCAAGTTCTGGACGACCGAGCTGGAGTTCCGCGTCATGGACCGCTGCCTGCAGCTCCACGGCGGCTACGGCTACATGGAGGAGTACGAGATCGCCCGGATGTGGCGGGACTCTCGGGTGCAGCGGATCTACGGCGGCACCAACGAGATCATGCGCGAGATCGTCGGTCGCGACCTCGGGCTGTGAGCGCCGGCGTGCCGGGCGTCACAGAAAAATCCACCGACCGATTGTTTGGTACTAGACTGGCCCGGCGGGCGCCGGCCCGCCGTGACGCCTGAGACCCGAGGAGAGAACACGTGCGCATCGGCTACTTGATGGACATGCACAAGGGCGGGTACGACCAGCCCATGCCCGACCGTGACGACGCCAGTCGCACGATCGACCAGATGATCGAGGAGGGGCTGCTGGCCGAGAAGGCCGGGTTCCACTCGCTCCAGGTCCCGCATCGGCACGGTCGCACCGAGTGCTATCTGCCCGGTCCGATCCAGCTGCTGACGATTCTCGCCCGCGAGACCGAGAAGGTCGCGATCGGGACGTTCACCTACGTCGCGACGCTCGACCATCCGCTCCGCGCCGCCGAGCAGTTCTCGGTCATCGACAACATCTCCAAGGGTCGTCTGTACACGACGATCTCGCGCGGCTACCACGAGGGCTACTGGAAGCAGTTCGGCATCCCGCGCGAGAAGCTCCTAGGCCGGTTCAAGGAGTTCATCGCGGTCTGGGACGAGGCGTTCAAGGGCGAGCGGTTCGACTTCGACGGCAAGCACTACAAGGTCGAGGACGGCCTGCTCGCGCCGCAGCCCTACCAGCAGGGCGGGTGGCCGATCTGGGGCGGCGGCAACGCCAACCCGGCCGCGATCCGGCGCTCCGCCGAGTACGGCGACAGCTGGACCGGCGACCAGTACCCCCTGATGAAGGAGGTCTGGGACAAGAACGTCGGCGCGTACCGCGAGTTCGCCCGCGAGCTCGGCAAGGACCCGTTCATCACCCTCATGCGCGACGGGTGGGTCGCCGACACGTTCGACGAGGCGGCGAACCTCTTCGGCCGGCACTTCTGCGAGGAGCTGAAGTTCTACTTCCGCGCCGGGATCTTCATCAACCACCCGGAGTTCAAGAGCGAGGCGGACATCACGCCCGAGCGGTGCGCCCCGCACATCGTCATGGGCACCCCGCAGCAGTGCATCGAGCAGCTCGAGCGGTACCACGAGGAGTTCGGCGTCGACTACTTCACGATCCGGTTCCGGATGCCGACCGGTCCGTCGATGGAGGAGGCCCGCGAGCAGATCCTGCGGTTCGGCGAGGAGGTCGTGCAGCCGATCCACAAGAAGTACCCGGCGCCGACGCACAAGGCGATCCCCGAGGCGTGCCGGTGGTGAGCGTCGACGACCTCGTCGACATCGCGTCGCTGCGACGCGTCGTCGACGAGTACGCGCTCGCCGTCGACGGTCGTGACGCCGCGGCGTTCGCCGACCTCTTCACCGACGACGGGGTCCTGGCGGTCTACGAGGCCGGCGAGGACGACCCGTCGATCGAGTACGTCGGCCGGGAGCGGCTGCTCGAGGTCGTGCAGCTCATCGCCGCGTTCGACGCGACGATGCACGTCATGGCCAACCACGTCGTCGACGTCGAGGGCGACGAGGCGTTCGGCCGGGTGTATGCGCTCTGTCACCACCTGCAGGAGCAGGACGGCAAGGGCGAGGACACCCTCATGCTGCTGCACTACCGCGACCGCTACGTCCGCATCGACGGACGGTGGCGGATCGCCCGCCGCGACGTGCTGCGGCAGTGGACCGATCCGCTGGCGGCGGAGCGCGCCCGGCTGTCGGCGTGACCCGATCCGCGCCACCGTCCGGAGCCCGGCGGCGCATGCCGTCGGGCCTGGGCGAGCGGGCGCTCCTGGCGATCCTCGGCACCGCCGCGCTGGCCTACTCGGTCATGCAGACGATGGTGCTGCCGGCGATCCCCGCCCTGGGCGAGTCGTTGGACGCCGACCCGGTCGCCGTCACCTGGGTCGTGTCGGCGTTCTTCGTGAGCTCGGCGGTGTCGATCCCGGTCGTCGGTCGCCTGGGCGATGTCCACGGCCGGGTGCGGGTCCTCACCGTCACGATGGCGGTGTTCGCGGTGGCGACGCTCGCCGCCGCGCTCGCCCCGACCCTCGAGGCGCTCGTCGCCGCGCGGGTCGTGCAGGGCGTCGGCGCGGCGGTGTTCCCGCTGAGCTACGCGATCGTCCGCGACCTGCTCGAGGGCCCGGCCGCCCGCCGGGGGATGGGCGTCGTGAGCGCGACGTTCGGCGTCGGCAGCGGCGTCGGGTACGTGCTGGGCGGCCCGGTCCTCGACGCGCTCGGATGGCGCGGGCTGTTCTGGGTCGGTCTGCCGGCCGCGGTCGCGACCGTGGCGCTGCTGCCGCTGCTGCCCCGGGTGGAGGGGACGGAGCGCCGTCGGATGGACTGGGCGGGCGCGGCGGTGCTGTCGGTCGCGCTCGCGTCGTTGTTGCTGGCGATCGGCGAGGGGGGCGAGTGGGGCTGGACGTCGCCCGCGACCGCCGCGCTGGCGGTGCTCGCCGTGGTCGGGACGGCGGCGTGGGTGGTGCTCGAGCGCCGCGTCGCGGAGCCGATGGCGGACATGGGCATGTTCCTGCGTCCGGCGATGGTGCGGATCAACGCCTGCGCGTTCATGCTCGGCTACGCGCTGTTCGCGATGTTCGTCCTCGTCCCCGGGTTCGTCTCGGCCGACCCGGACCGCCTCGGATACGGGTTCGCGACGCCCGACCAGGAGATCGGCCTGTACTTCGCCCCCTACGCGCTCACGATGGTCGTCGGTGGGCTCGTGGCGGGACGGGCGGCGAACGTCCGCGCCGCGGTCGTGTTGCGCGCCGGGGCGGTCGCGATGGTCGTCGGCCTCGGCGGACTGGCGACGATGCCGGGATCCACCTGGCTGGCGGCGGCGACGATCGGGGTCGTCGGGTTCGGTACCGGGGCGGGGCTCACCGCGCTGGCCGAGATGGTCATCGACGCGGTCCGCGAGGACGAGACCGCGGTCGCCAGCGGCCTCAACACGATGACCCGCATGATCGGCATGTCGGTCGCCGCCCAGGCCGGCGCGGCGGTGCTCGCCGCCCATCTCGGCCCGGCCGGCATCGACGGCGACGGCTACGCCCTGGCGTTCCTCCTCGGCGCCATCGCCGCGGCCCTGGCGTTCGCGGGGACCTTCGCCCTGGGCGACGGCGCCGCCCGGGCCGCGGAGGGCGCCGCGCGGACGGCGTGAGCGCGGCCGAGCCCGGCCGCGCAGGCCGGGCCCTTCGTCGGCCGCGAGCCGGGCCCGCGCGCCCGCGGCGTCAGGCGGCCTTGACGACGAACCCGGCGTCGACCGAGAGGATCGCGCCGGTGGTGCGGGTGGAGTGGGGGCCGGCGAGGTAGATGCAGGCCTGCGAGATGTCGGCCGGCTCGATGGGCTCGTCGATGAGGTGGTACGACGCGAACTCCTTCTCGTGGACGTCGAGGGGGACGTTCCACTCCTGCGCGACGCCCTTGAGCAGCAGGCTGTCGAGGTCGTCGACGTCGCGGACGCTGCCGGGGCAGATGCAGTTCACGCGGACGTTGTTCGCCGCATAGTCGATCGCCATCGACTTCGTCAGGCCCACCACGGCGTGCTTGGCGGCGACGTAGCTCACGTTGCTGCCCATCCCGCGCAGGCCGGCCGCGGACGAGATGTTGATGATCACGCCGTCGTTGCGCTCGATCATCCCCGGCAGGACGGCCTTGGACGTGCGCCACACGCCCGACAGGTTGATGTCGATGCCCGCGTTCCACCCGTCCTCGGTCAGGCCGTGCGTCGGGCCGGCGGGACTGCTGATCCCGGCGTTGTTGACGAGGACGTCGATCCGGCCGAGCTCGGCGAGCGCGCCGTCGACGGCGGCCTGCACCGACGCCTCGTCGCGCACGTCGCACGCCGACGTGTAGACCTTCGCGCCGAGCTCGCGGCAGCGGCGCGCCGTCTCCTCGAGCTGCTCGGCCGTGCCGAGCGGGTAGCGGATGACGTCGATGTCCTCGCAGATGTCGACGAGGGCGAGGCTCGCGCCCTCCGCCGCGAACGTGAGGGCGTGCGAGCGGCCCTGGCCGCGTCCCGCACCGGTGATGAAGACGACCTTGCCGTCGAACTGTCCCGTCATGGGTGCTCCTTCTCTCTCGCGTCGTATGGGAGGTCGTGGGCGTCCGCGTCGGGCCGCCGTGCGCGCCTGCGGCCGGGCGTGGCCGTCAGCGGGCGATACCCACGTCGGCCAACGCCGGCACGAGGTGCTGCGCGACGAGCTCGACGTGGCGGTCGCAGAGGTCGTCGGGCATGCCGGCGACGCTCTCCCACAGGTAGATCTGCTCGACCGGCAGCGGCGACAGCCACGTGGTGATCCGGCGGATCGCCTCGTCGGGGGTGACGACGTCGAACGCCGGCGGCAGCGCCTGGCGGGCCGGGCCGCGCAGCGCCTCGACGTCGACCGGCGCCTGCCCGGGCTGCAGCGTCCGCGACGCGGTGACGTTGCCGCGGTCACGACCCTCGGCGCCGTAGCGGTTGTACGAGTCGCGCTGGTACGCCAGGTGCGGGGCGATGCGGGCCCAGGCAGCGTCGGGGTCGTCGGCGAGGACGAGGTTGACCAGTCCGGTCATCCGGGCGGACGCCGGGTCGTGGCCGCCCTCGGCCAGGCCCTCGCGATACGGCTCGAGCAGCCCGTCGTCGAGCCACAGCAGGCCTTCGCCCAGGCGTCCGGCCATGCGGGCGCCACGCGGCCCGGTCGCGCCGAGCCAGATCGGCGGTCGCGCCTGCGCGGGCGGCGGGGTGCAGACGCCCTCCTCCCACAGGCGGCGGATCTCGACGACGCGCGCCTCGACCGTCTCGTACCGCCCGCGGACCTCCCGCTCGTAGATCTCGAACTCGGGGATGCGGTAGCCGAAGCCCAGGCCCAGATCGAGCCGACCGCCGGACAGCAGGTCGACGACGGCGGCCTGCTCGGCGGTGTCGATCGCGGGACGCAGGCCGGGCAGGAACACGGCCGTGCCGATGCGGGCGGTGGACGTGCGGGCCGCGACGGCGGCCGCCATCACGAGCGGCTGGGGCAGGTAGCCGTCCTCGAAGAGGTGGTGCTCGCTGAGCCAGATCGATCCGCAGCCCAGGCGCTCGGCCTCGCACAGCCGGTCGAGGGTCGTCCGGTAATGCGTCGACCAGTCCCTCCGCCACGCCGGCGGGTTGCGAAAGTCGCTGTAGACCCCGACGATCATGGGACCACCCTAGTCGATCAACCAATCGTTGGGTAGATTATGGGCAAGGGCGTCGTCTCGACGGCGCCACCCGAGGTTCGATCCGAGGAGCGAGACGTGTCCGATCCCCTTCCCGCACCGTTCGCCGGCACCGAGGCGGCCACCGCGGCCACGGGCCTGCCCGACGAGGGCGAGCTGCGGCTGACCGCGCTCGACGAGTTCCCCTGGCACCAGGCGATGACGCCGTTCCCGCTGCCGGCGACGTCCGACACGCGGTTCAACGACGGCTACTACTTCGGGTTCTTCACCGAGAACCGGTTCGCGTACTTCGGGATGCGGCTCTACCCCAACACGAACGTCATGGACGGCTACGGGGGCATGGTCGTCGACGGCGAGCAGCGCACCGTCCGCGCGTCCCGCGCCCTGCGACCGAACGTCGACGAGCTGCAGGTCGGCCCGATGCGCCTGACGGTGCTGGAGCCGATGGTCCGCCAGCGGATCGAGCTGCTCGACAACCCGACCGGCGTGACGTTCGACGTCGTCTTCGAGGCGCGCGCCCCGGTCGTCTTCGAGTCGCCCGACATCCACTACCGGCGCGGCCGCCTGCTGAACCACGTCCTGCGCTACACCCAGCTCTGCCGCGCGACGGGGACGATCACCGTCGACGGCCGCGAGGAGCGCGTCGACCGCTGGTACGCCGACCGCGACCACTCGTGGGGCATCCGGCAGTCGATGGGGCCGAAGATCCGCATGAAGGGCGTCGAGCCGTCGGTCGGCGACCCGCGGGCGATCCGGATCTGGATGCCGATCGAGCTCGACGACCACACCGGGTTCTTCTCGCTCCACGACGACGGCCAGGGCAACCGCCTGGACTTCGACGGCATGCTCCGCCGTGACGACGGCACGATGCTCGAGCTCGTCGACGCGCGCCACGACTTCCGCTACGTGCCCGGGACCCGCCGGCTCACCGACGGCGGCTTCACGCTCGTGGACGAGCACGGCGGCGAGCACGAGTACCGGTTCGACGTCGTCTGCGACCCGTCGTCGCCGCAGGGCTACGGGTACGTGTCGGGCTGGGCCGACGGCGACCAGCCGGGATGCTGGCGCGGCGTCGACCACCTCGAGCACGACCGGTTCCGCGTCGACGACCCGCACACCGTCGCCGGGCCGCCGCACGTCGCGCCCGAGCGGCGCCTCGGGGCCTGCGAGTACCCGGTGCGGCTCGTCGGGCCCGGGGGCGCCGAGGGCATGGCGCAGATCGAGCACATGGTCTACCGGCCGTATGCGCCGTACGGCCTGAAGTAACCCGTCCAGTCAACCAACCGTCCGTTTGACAAATCGACGACTCCGGGGCTACCCTCGGAGTCGAGCCGGGTACACGCCGGGCGAGCAGAGGAGACCCAAGTGAGTGAGATCCGCTTCGACGGCCGCGTCGGCCCCTACGTCCCCCCGGTGGAACCCCCGCCGGCCGTCGCCGAGCTGCTGCACACGGACGCGGCCCCGACCGATCCGGCCCGGTTCGACATCCTGCGCCACGCGCTGTGGAACCTGAACATCGAGCACGGCAACACGATCATCCGCACGTCGGGGTCGCCGGTCGTCGTGTACGCGCACGACTTCAACCCGGTCGTCCTCGACGAGTGGGGCAACTACGTGTACTTCGGCCCCTGGCTGCAGTACCTCGTCGCCGCGTCGAGCCCCGCGGTGAAGTGGATCCTCGAGAACCGCCACGACTCGCCCGGCATCGAGCCCGGGTCGATGTTCATGACGAACGACCCGTGGATCGGCGCGACGCACCAGTCCGACCTCACCGTCCTGGCGCCGGTGTTCTGGGAGGGCAAGATCTTCTCGTGGGTCGGCTCGAGCCTCCACCACCAGGATCTGGGCGGCACCGCCCCCGGCGGGTTCAACCCCGTCGCCGAGGACGTGTACTGGGAGTCCGGCGTCATCCCGCCGGTCCGCATCGTCGAGAACGGCGTCATCCGCAAGGACCTCGAGGAGGAGTACACCCGCCGCTCGCGGATGCCCGACCTCGTCGCCGTCGACCTCCGCGCCCAGATCGCCGGCTGCCGCGTCGCGGTGGCCCGCATGACCGAGCTGCTGGAGCGCTACGGCGGCGCGACCCTCAAGGGCGCGATGCGCAAGGTCCAGGACGACTCCGAGCAGGCGTTCGCCAAGCGGATCGAGACCGTCCCCGACGGCGAGTGGCGCTCCGAGGCGTACCTCGAGATGGCCGCCCCCGGCGACCGCAAGCTCCACCGCAACACCATCGTCCTACGCAAGAAGGACGGCAAGCTCACGTTCTCCAACGAGGGCACCGACCCGCAGCTCGGCGCGTTGAGCTGCACGCTCGCCGGCTGGACGGGCGGCCTCGCCGCGATGATCAACTCGCAGCTCATGTTCGACCAGCTCTTCGCCGTCGGCGGAGCGTTGCGCCGGATCGAGTTCAAGGCCGAGCCGGGCACGTTGAGCTCGGCGCTGCACCCGTCCGCACTGTCGCTGGCGGTGCTCACCATCGACCAGTGCATCGCGCTGGCCGCGTCGGCGATCTCGAAGATGCTGAGCTGCAGCTCCGACCCCGAGCTGCGCGAGGAGATCCAGTCGTCGATGGGCTCGGCGACCTTCCCGATCGCGGCGATCGCCGGCGCCGACGCGTCCGGCAACCCGTTCGCCACCCTCCTCATGGAGCCCGTCGCCACCGGCATGGCCGCCTGGTCGTGGCGCGACGGCCTCGACATGAGCGGCTGGCCGTGGGACCCGCAGGTCACGATGCCGAACGTCGAGGAGACCGAGGCGTTCTACCCGCTGCTGCAGCTCTGGCGGCGGATCGTGCCCGACACCGGCGGCGCCGGTCGCTGGCGCGGCGGCAACTCCGGCGAGGCCGCGGTCATCCCGTACGGCGTCGACGGGGTGCAGCACCACACCGCGTCGGCCGCGCACCACGCGGTTCCGATGACCCCGCTGTTCGGCGGCCTGCCGGGCAGCATCAACCGGTTCCTCCTCGAGCGCGGCACCGACGTGCGCAAGCAGCTCGAGGCCGGCCACATGCCCGGTCCGGGCGAGGTTCGCGACGGCGAGCAGGAGGAGCTCGACCCGAAGGCGTTCGGGGTGCCGCAGGGCGCGGACGACGTCTTCCTCCTGCAGTGGGCCGGAGCGGGTGGCCTCGGCGACGCGCTCGACCGTGAGCCCGAGCGGGTCCTGGCCGACGTCCGGACCGGCATGGTCACCGCCGAGGCCGCCGAGCGGCTCTACGCGGTCGTCCTCGCCGGGGACGACGTCGACGCCGAGGCGACCGAGCGGCTGCGCACCGAGCGCCGCGCCGCCCGCGGCGACTGGCAGCGTCCCGACAAGGCCGGTGGCAAGGGCGAGGTCCGTGATGGCGCCCTGACGTTCGGCCCGGGCCTCGTGCACGGTCGCGTCGACGGCAAGCGCGTGACGTGCTGCTCGGAGTGCCACACCGAGCTCGCGCCCGCGGACGAGAACTGGAAGGCCGGCGCCTGCCGGCACGAGATCCCGATCCCGGAGGCGAACGCCCACGTCGCCGATCCGGCCCGGTTCCTCGACGACGAGGTCGTCGTGCGGCAGTTCGCCTGCCCCGGCTGCCTGCGACTGATGGACAGCGAGATCGTCCGCAAGGCCGATCCCGTGCAGTGGGACATGCGCATCCTGGAGGAGATCTGATGGCGTACCTCGGCGTCGATATCGGCGGCACCTTCACCGACATCGTCCACCTGGCCGACGACGGCTCGGTGGTCTCGACCAAGGTCTCCTCGACCCCGCCGCGGTTCGAGGAGGGCTTCATCGCCGGCGTGGAGAAGGTCGCCGGCCTCCGCGACGTGTCCGCGGAGGAGCTCCTGCGCGGCTGCGAGCTCGTCCTCCACGGGACGACCGTCGCCACGAACGCGCTCGTGCAGCTGCGCGGCGCGAAGGTCGGGATGATCACGACCCGCGGTCATGCCGACACGCTCCCGGTGATGCGGGCGGCCGGTCGCGCCAAGGGCGTGCCGCTCGACCGCATGCTCCACGCGTCCCGTCACGACCGCCCGACGGCGATCGTCGACCGGGCGCGGATCGTCGAGGTCGACGAGCGGATGGACGCGTCCGGCGGGGTCGTCGTCGCGCTCGACGAGGCCGGCGTCGAGCAGGCCGTCCGTGACCTCGTCGCCGAGGGCGTCGACGCGATCGCCGTCTGCTACCTCTGGTCGGTCGTCAACGACGATCACGAGCGCCGGACCGAGGCGATCATCCGGCGCGTCGCCCCGGACGTCTTCGTGACGACGTCGGCCGACGCGTCGGCCCGCACCGGCGAGTACGAGCGGTTCGCCGCCGCCGCGATCAACGCGTTCCTCGGGCCGGAGACCCACGGCTACCTCGACCGTCTGCGGCGTGGCCTCGCCGACCGGGGCCTTCAGGGCGAGCTGCTCGTCATGCAGGCCGCCGGCGGGGTCGCCGAGATCGAGCGGGCCGCCGGTCAGCCGGTCCTCACCATCGGCTCCGGGCCCGCCGCCGGCGTGTCGGCGAGCGCGGTGCTCGGCGCCCAGCGCGGCGAGGCCGACGTCCTCGCGACCGACATGGGGGGCACGAGCTTCGACGTCGCGCTCCTCGCCGACGGTCGCCCGGTGCGGACCCAGACGACGATCGAGCACCAGTACGAGTTCCACCAGGCCCGGACCGACATCCGCTCGATCGGCAGCGGCGGCGGCTCGGTCATCTGGCGCGACCCGGACTCCGGCGCGCTGCGCGTCGGGCCCGAGAGCGCCGGGGCCCACCCGGGACCGATCTGCTACCGCCGCGGCGGCACGAAGCCGACGCTCACCGACGCGAACCTCGTGCTGGGCTACCTGGACCCGAACGCGTTCCTCGGCGGCGAGCTCGTGCTCGACCGCGAGGGGGCGGAGGCGGGGCTCGCCGCCGTCGGCGAGGAGCTCGGCATGAGCGCCGTCGAGGTCGCGATCGCGGCCCGTGAGATCGTCAGCTCGCAGATGGCCGACCTCATCCGGCAGATGACCGTCGAGCGGGGCATGGACCCCGAGGACTTCGTCATCTACGCCTACGGCGGCGCGGGTGGCCTGCACGTCGACGGGTACGTCCGCGAGCTCGGCGCCGGCAGCGCGGTCGTCCCGCACGGCACGCTGTCGACGACGTGGTCGGCGTACGGCTGCGCCACGTCCGACGTCATGCACGTCCACGAGCGGTCCCTGCAGCTGTCGTCGCCGTTCGACGCGGCCACGGTGCAGGCGGCGTTCGACGACCTGGAGCGGGTCGCGACCGAGCAGCTCGGCCAGGGTGGCATCGGGGCCGAGCAGCAGTCGCTCGAGCGGATCCTCGAGATGAAGTACCCGCTGCAGATCCACCGCGTCGAGGTGCCCGTGCCGTCCGGCCCGGTCACCGCCGAGGTGGCCCTGGAGCTCGAGAAGCGGTTCGCCGCGAGCTACGAGGCGCTCTACGGCAAGGGCTCGGCGTTCGAGGGCGCGGGGTCCGAGATCGTCGCCTGCCGGGTGACCGGCCGCGGCCGGCTGCCGCAGCCGCAGGCCCGTGGCGAGGAGATCGGCGGCACGCTCGAGGTGACCGAGCGCGACGCGATCTGGCCCGGCGAGGACGGTCCCCGGACCCTCAGCACCCGGGTCGTGCCGATCGACGCGATCGGCGCCGTCGACGGCGGCACGGTCGAGGGGCCGGCGATCATCACCGGCCCGACGACGACCGTCGTCGTGCCCGACGGATCGCGCGTGCGCCTGGACGACCAGGGCAACCTGGAGCTGCGGGTCGACCCGACTCCCGTCGGGGCCGGAGCGACGACCGCGACCGCCGCGTCCGCCTGACATGACGTCGCTGGGGGAGGTCAACGCGCTCATCGCCGCGTTCTCGACCGCGCATGAGCACACCATGCGCGCCGAGCGCCGGACGAGCATGAAGAGCGTGCTGTTCGACCTCCCCCGGCGCTCGTCGCTCGGCTGGGAGGCGATCTACGAGCACGGGCCGCGCCTCGTCCGCGAGCTCGAGGCGCTCTGCCCGCCCGAGGAGCTGGGCCGGCGGATGCGCCGGGTCGGGTCACGGCCCTACGCGATGCAGGCGTTCATGCTCGCGTGCGGCTACCTCGCCGCCCGTCAGCAGCACCTGCTCGACGCCGGCATCGGGCCCGACGAGCCGTTCGCGGAGGACCTCGACGGCCTGACGACGGTCATCGGGTTCTGGGGACGGCTCATGCGGGCCTACCGCGGCGACGACGCGGTGCTGCCCGAGGCCGCCGGTGGCGTGCTGCGCATCCTCGACGACGCCACCGTCGCCGAGGCCGAGGCGCTGCTCGAGCCCGTGTCGCAGGAGCGGATCGCGACGCTGCGCCGGTTCGCGGCGACGCTCCAGCTCTACTGCTTCATCCTCCACGGTGAGCAGCGCGACGGGATCTTCGGGCACGGCCCGTACCCGCGTCCCGACGGGTCCACGCTCTTCGTCCAGGAGTACAACGACCTGTCCCGCAGCCCGCTCCCGTGGGCCGACACCGACGCCCAGGGTCCGTTCCCGGCGGTGGCGATCCTCTACGGCGCCCGCGACGTGCGGATCGGCTGCGACCTCTTCGGCAGCATGGTCGTCGACCCGCCGGACTTCGCCGAGCGCGTCACCCACGCCCGGGTCGTCGTGGCGGGACCGGACGGCCTGCGCGCCCTCGACGACGCCGAGATCGAGCAGGTCGAGCAGGCCGCCACCGCCGCCCAGCAGGAGCTGTACCTGCGCGCGGTCGGCTGGGACGACCGGTTCAAGATCACCTACGGCGGACCGCTGTTCGCCAACCACGTCGCGCCGTTCTTCACCCTCGCCGGCGAGGCGGACGCGTTCACCCGGATCGCCGCGGACTTCTCCGCCACCGCCGAGCGGTTCGTCGACGCGCTCGCGGGCAGCGACGAGGTGCCGAGCATGTGGGCGCACATGGGCGACCCCGACACGACCTTCTACTGGCCGGCCCACGCCGACCCGGGGCCGGACGCGCCCCGCATCGGCGCGCCGGCGACCCCCACGACCACGGAGCCCCGATGACCGCCGTCCCGTCCACGACCACCACCCGAGGCCTGGAGCGCGCGTTCCGTCCGCGGTCGGTGGCGGTGCTCGGCGCCTCCTCCCGCCCCGGCGCGCTGTCGGGCCGGTTCATCACCGGCCTGCAGCGTCACGGGTTCAGCGGTCGGATCGTGCCGGTCAACCCGCGCCGCGACGTCATCCTCGACCTGCCGTGCGCTCCGTCGGTGGGGGCCGCGTCGCAGGACGGCCCGATCGACCTGGCGATCGTGTCGCTTCCGCGCGAGCTCGTCCGCGACGCGCTCGTCGAGTGCCGCGACGCCGGGGTCGGCGCCGCGGCGGTGTTCACGTCCGGGTTCTCCGAGATGGGCGAGGAGGGCGCGGCCCTGGAGGCCGAGCTCGCCGAGGTCGTCGCCGGATCGGATCTGCGGGTGCTCGGGCCCAACAGCCCGGGGCTCATCAACGTCAACGACGCGACGTGCGCGATCGCGTCCGGGGTCGGGTTCCGCGAGGAGCTCGTGCCGGGCGGCATCTCGCTCGTGTCGCAGTCCGGTGGCGCGGCGGGGCTCATCGTCGAGCGGGCCCAAGACGACGGGGTCGGCATCCGGATGGCGGTCTGCACCGGCAACGAGGTCGACGTGCAGGTCGGCGAGGTCCTGACGTGGTTCGCCCAGGACGACGAGACGAAGGTCGCCACGGTGTTCCTCGAGGGCATCCGCGACGTCGAGGCGCTGTCGGCCGGGATGGACGCGCTGCGCGCCGCCGGCAAGCCGCTGGTGGTGCTCAAGGCCGGCGGCACCGACATCGCCGCCCGCGCGAGCGCGGCGCACACCGGGTCGCTGGCCAGCGACCACGACGTCGCGCTGACCTACCTGCGCTCCCACGGCGCGGTCTGCGTCAGCGGGTTCGACGAGCTCATCGACTGCGCGGTCGCGCTCGAGCGGCTCGGGCCGGCGAAGGACGGCACCGTCGGGATCATCACGACGTCCGGCGGGGCCGGGATCGTCGCCACCGAGGCGGCGGAGCGCTCCGGCCTGGAGCTGCCGCCGATCACCGATGCCACCCACGCCCGGCTCGAGGCGATCCTGCCGGACTTCGCCGCGATCGGGAACCCCGCCGACATGAGCGGCATGTTCTCCGAGAAGCCGGAGATCTTCCACGAGTCGCTGCGCGCGTTCACCGAGGCGCCGGAGTTCGACACCGCGGTGATGGTGCTCACCGTGCACCCGTTGGAGGTGAGCAACCGCCTGGCCGGGCTCATCCTCGACTCCGACGTGAACGGCCTGGCCGTGCTGTGGACCGCCGGCGAGATGGCCGGTCCGGCACGGCGCACCCTGGCCCGGGCCGGGGTGGCGGTGTTCGAGGACGCCGAGCGCTGCATGCGCGCGCTGCGCGCCCGGCACGAGGCGAGCACGACGCTGGGCACCGCCCCGACGATCACCGCCGCCGGCCCGATCGCCGTGGCGGCCGGCACCGCGGTGACCGAGCACGAGGCGCTGGCCCTGTTGGACGGGACCGGGGTGCCGGTGGCCGAGAGCCGGGTGTGCGCGACCGCCGAGGAGGCCGCCGCGGCCGCCCGCGCGATGGGTGACGTGGACGTCGTGGTGAAGGCGTCGGCGCGCGACCTGCAGCACAAGAGCGACGCCGGCGCGGTCGTCGTCGGGGTGCGCGGCGACGCCGACGTCGCCGCCGCCCACGACCGGGTCGTCGACGCCGCGCGCCGCGCCGGCGCGACCCCCGAGGGCTCGATCGTGCAGCGGATGGCCGGCAAGGGCGTGGAGCTCATCGTCGGCGTGCGCCGCGACCCGGTCCTGGGCCCGGTCATCGTCGTCGGCGCGGGCGGCATCCTCGCCGAGCTCGGCTCCGGCGTGGCCCGCCGCATGCTCCCGCTGCGCGAGGGCGACGCCGCCGCGATGCTCGCCGAGTCCGCCGCCGCCCCGCTGCTGGCCGGCTACCGCGGAGACGCCGCCGCCGACCTGGACGCGGCGGTGACCGCCATCGAGGGCATCGCCCGAGCCGCGGTCGCCGTCGGCGACACCCTCGAGGCCGTCGAGGTCAACCCGCTGATCGTGCATCCGCGGGGCGAGGGCGCGACCGCGGTCGACGCGCTGTTGATCACGGAGGCGATCGAGGGCTGAGCCGGCCCGTCGCGCGAGCCCGACGACCGCGAGGTCGAGGTGCTCGCGCGAGGATCCCGCGCCGGGTCAGTCGCCGGCCTTGCCGATCCAGAACGTGGCCCGCCGGATCGGGTGCCGGACCGTCGTGGCGTACAGGGCGATCGACGGGTAGAGGCCCTGGTCGCCGTACGGGGTCCGGTAGCGGTCGAGCACCCAGGCCCCGTCCTCGCGGTCGACGTGGCCCATCCAGTCGAGCATGTGGAGGGGCGTCTCGCGCGTCACGGCCAGGTCGTCACCCACGCGGATCGCCCACCGGTCCATGCGGGTGATGGTGCCGTGCTGCGCGAACCCGCCCTTGCAGATGTCGCGGGTCCAGCCGTAGTTGTTGAACTCGATCCGCAGGCCCAACCGGTTCCACGTGATCGTGCACGACGTCGGCCAACCGCCGCGGGGCGCGCGGCCGCGCTTGATCCGGGACGGTCGACCGAGGGCGCGGATGGCCCGGCGCGCGGTCGGGGCGGTCGCCCGCGTCACGCCGTCGACGCGGAACCCGGCGATGCGTCGCACCGGTTGACCGGCGGGCGCGAGTAGCTCGTAACGCTTCGATCGCGCTCGGCCCTGGAGCGACAGGTACCACCCGGGATCCGCGGGATCGTGGCGACACGCGGCGAGCGGGTGGAGCTCCCACGTGGCCTCCGTCGGGGACACGTGGACGTTCTTGATCCTCCATGCCGGCTCGCCGCGCTCCCACAAGGACTCGCCGACCTCGAAGTCCGGTGCAGGTGCGAGCCCTCGCACGTTCGTCGGCGCGGGGATCGACACCATCGCGGGGACGCATCCGTCGTGCACGTGCGACGGATTCCGCAACGCGGTGGCGACGACGGCGGAGACCGTCCGGCGCTTGGCGGCGCCGGACGCCACCGTGGCGGGGCCGGCGAGGAGCAACGCGACGGCGATGAGCGTGGTGGTGATGCAGGTCCGTGATCGCAAGGGTCACTCCTGGACGTGGGCCGAGAGGTGCTCGGTGAGCAGCATGCCGATGAGCCCGCCGCCTCCCGGGCGGCACCTGACGTACGGGACGGAGGGGTCCACGAGCTCGCACCGGGCGACGCCGTGGGGCGTCTCGAGCATGTCGTCCGGGTCGGGCGTGGCGCCGTGGGTGTTGACGAGGTCGCCCAAGGCGTAGGCGAGCTCGCAGTGATTCGGATCGTCCGCGTACGTGAACCACCCGGAGGCGATCCGGCAGGGCTGGAGTCCCTTCACCGGTCCCTGGCTGGAGGCGAAGCGTCACCGACGTGGAATCCCTCGGCGCCGGTGGGCGTGCCCGCGCGGTCGTCGGTCCCGCCATCGTCGGTCGCACCAGCGCGGGCCGGCCCCTCGCCGTGCGAGCACCAGTGGTCGAGCGTGCTCTCCGTGCTGTCACCGACGACGACGAAGTCGCCGTCGCGAAGCGCCCGGCCGATGGCGTCGGCCGCGTGGAGGCAGTTGCGGTCGACGACGAACGCGGAGACGGCCTCGAGTCGGCCGTCGAGGTCGAGGGCGTTCCACTCGGCGGCGTCGATGGCGTAGGGGACGCCGTCGACGACGGTGCCGCGGGCGGCGTCGTCGACCATCGCCCGCGAGGACGCCGCCACCCGGACGAGTGGCGAGCCGTCGAGGAGCTCCAGGCGCCCGTCGGCACCGAGCCGCGCGTTGACGTTGCGGGAGGCCTCGCGGTGGATGGCCGTGGCGGTCTGCAGGGTTTGGGCGCTCAGGCCCTGGCCCGCCCCGTTTGCGCGGACGAAGAGGTAGGGCTCGAACCGTCCGCCCCGCCAGGCCCACACGCCCTGTGCCCCGGCCGGGATGAGCGACACGCCGCACTTGCCGTCCTCGAAGAGGAACACGGAGAACTCCGCCGCGCGCCCTGGGGTGGCGGGGAGCGATTCGTTCCATCGGCCGACGCAGGACGCCAGCTGCCGATCGGTTCGTGGCCCGGTCATGGTGGCCGTACGCGAGTCGTCCGATGATCGTCCGTCGCCGCCCGTGACGGCGACGACGACCGCAGCGACGATCACCAGGACGACGACGCCCGTGAGGAGGAGGGGCAGGCGCCCCGTCGGAATCGTGATGCGGATCTCTCTGGACAAGGGAACTCCTGCTCGACACCACGGAGGACGGTGGCCCTCGCCCCAATCTGACGCATGACGCCACGGAGGGCAACGGCGATCCCCACCCGCGTCCCCGGCCGCGTCCGGCGGAGACACCGTCGCCGCCGTCCGCGACCGGGGGTCCGGGCGTCCCCGACGTCGCGTCGTCGGGTCGTGCCGCCCCGGGGCGCGGGCCGGAGGAGGAGACGGCCCACGCCCGGAGGATCGGTGCCGCTCAGGCGGGGGCGGGCCCGGCGGTCGTCGTGGCCAGGCGCTCGGCCATCGCCACGTACTCGTCCTGGATGCAGGACGGGAGCATGAGCGACGAGGCATCCATGATCTCGTCGACGTGGGCGGCGACGTCGGCCGGGGTCACCGGGGCGTCCGGCGGGCTCAACCAGCCGTCGGTCACCCCCCACACCACGCGGGCGTAGCGGCCACCGAGGGCCGAGAACGTCTCGCCGGTGATCGTGCACGCCTCGCTCGCGAGGAACCCGACGAGGGGCGACACCAGATCGGTGCCGTACCGGTGGCTCACGCCGGCGAACGCCTGCAGGAACCGCTCGTCCTGCTCGAACCCCGGGATCGGATCGTTCGCCATCGCGGGCGTCGTCGCGTTCGGCATCACCGCGTTCACGCGGATGTCGCCGCCGGCGCACTCCATCGCCAACGACCGGGTGAACCCGACCACGCCGGCCTTCGCCGCCGCGTAGCTCGCCAGGCCCGCCATCCCGAACGCCGTGTTCGAGCTCGTGTTGACGATCCGCCCGTAGCCGCTGTCGCGCATCGCCGCCAACGCCGGCTGGGTGACGTGGAACAGGCTCTTCAGGTGGACGGCCAGCGTCGCCTCGACGTTGGCGTCGTCGAGGTCCTCGAACATCCCGGGACGGAGGATCCCGGCGTTGTTCACCAGCACGTCGACGCAGCCGAACCGGTCGAGCGCGTCGTCGACGGCGCCCTGCCCGCCCTCGCGGGTGGAGATGTCGCGCCGCGACGCCACCGCGGCGCCGCCGAGCGCCTCGATCTCGGCGACGACGTCCTCGAGGCCCGGGGAGTCCGGCGTCCCGTTGACGACGACGGTCGCCCCGAGCCGCGCGAGCTCCAACGCGTACTCGCGGCCCAGGCCGCGTCGCGCGCCGGTGACGAGCGCGACGCGGTCGGTGAGGTCCGGGGCGGTCATGCCTTGTCGAACTCGATGTGGAGCTCCTTGAGCCCCCGGGTGAACATGCTCGGCTTCCACTCGAGCTCGTTCTTGCCCGGGGCCAGGCGGATGTCGCTCATCCGGTCGAACAGCGCGTTGAACGCCAGCTCGCCCTCCAGCCTCGCCAGCGGCGCGCCGACGCAGAAGTGCGCGCCGTGACCGAAGCCCAGGTGACGCTTGACGTTGGGCCGGTGGATGTCGAACCGGTCGGCGTCGTCGAACTTCTGCGGGTCGCGGTTGGCCGCCGCGTACACGACGAGCACGACGCTGCCGCGCGGCATGTGCACGCCGCCGAGCTCGACGTCCTCGGTCGTGAACCGGGTCATGAACTGCTGGGCCGACTCGAACCGCAGCGCCTCCTCGAGCGCCGGCACGATGAGCGACCGGTCGGCGCGCAGCTCCGCCATCTGGTCCGGATGGTCGAGGAAGAGCTTCATCGCGTTGCCGACGAGGTGCGCCGTCGTCAGCACGCCGCCGAGCAGCACGACCGTCGACTCGATGGTGAGGTACATGAGGTCGTCGCCCTCGCCGTCGTCCCCGCGCAGCTCGCGGTGGCCGCGGATGACGTCGCTCATGAGGTCGTCGCCGAGGTGCTTCATGCGGTCCGCGACGACCGGCTCCATCTGGACGTGCAACCGCTCGCCGGCGGCGTCGATCCGCTCCTGCATCTCCTGCGGCAGGTAGCGGGTGCCGCCACCCTCGAAGTCGATGTCGGTGAGCCACAGCCAGTCCTCGACCGGCTGGTGCTTCGTCAGGCCCAGCAGCTCGAACATCACCCGGGCCGACATGAGCTCGGAGAACTCGTTGACGAAGTCGGCGTGGCCGCGGTCGATGAACGCGTCGATGAGGTCGTCGACGATCCTCTGGACCTTCGGCTTGTAGTCCTTCAGCCGCCCCGGCTTGAACGACGCATGGACGACCTTGCGCTTGGGGGTGTGCTCCGGCGGGTCGGTCGAGAAGACGCTCTGCTCCCAGCCGGGCTGCGCCTCGGCGTTGAGCGGCGTGTGGCTCGAGAACCGCTCGTGGTCACGGGTGACCTGGACGATCAGCGCGTGGTCGGCGACGAGGAACTCGTTCTCGCGGCCGGGGATGGGCACCACCCCGCCCTGCTCCCGCATCTGGTCGAAGTACGGGTACGGGCAGGGGACGCTCGCCAGCGTCGGGTAGTTGACGGGGCAGCCGCCGGATCGCGGCTTGGACTCGATGGTGGCCATCTCTCTCTCCTCCGTGGACGGCCCGGCGCCCGGTCGGGCGCGCTCGTCGACCGTGGACGTTCTCGACTTTGACCAAACGGTGGGTCGAAAACAGCCTCAGTCTACGAGCGGCCCCGCGGCCCTGTCAACCGCGATCGGTGGGGGTTCACCCCGCGGTCACGGGCTTCGTGCGCCCGACCGCCTCGTAGTACCGCTCCGGCCACGCCGACGGGTCCTTGTAGTGGATGTGGACCGTGTCGCCGTCGTGGTCGTCGATCGGGTGCTCCTCGACCCACAGCGGGTGACCGAGCTGGTCGATCGGGTAGATCTCGTGGAGCATCACGCAGTGGCACGAGTACACCGGGTAGCCGACCTTGCCGTGCGTGATCGGGCGGGGCTCGCGCGTGACGGCGAACGAGTGCGGCGCGTCGTAGGACCCGAACGACGGGTAGCGGACGCGGTCGTCGGACACCCGGCGGATCTCGTACGGCTCGGCCGAAGCCCACAGTCGGGCGCAGTGCCCGAGCGGCTGCCCGCGGAAGAGGAACCGCTCGTCCTCCTCCTCGATCGAGAACGTCGACCCGTGCGCGCGCCAGGCGATCGACCAGGCGCGGATCGAGTCGGCGCTGTCCATGTCGCGCACGGTGTGGATGAACGGCGCCATGACGACGTCGGCGGTGTCGACGAGCGCCTGCTCCAGGCCGGCCTCGCCGTAGCGGCGCGTGATCCACGTCAGAAGCGCGCCGATCGACACCCCGAGCGGGTCCTTGGCGATGACGAGCTCCTCGTCCCACCGCGCGGTCAGGGCCGCCAGGGCGTCCCAGTCCCCCGCCCCGGCGGCGTTGGAGAGCCGGACCGACAGCGGCGTCGCGATCCGCTCGAGCTCCTCGGCGGTGAAGATCCCCTGCGCCGGCGACCCGGTCGCGACCCGGGGCTTGGCCAGGCCGTTGGCCTCGTAGACCTCGTTCGGCACGTCGGCGCCGTCCTTGGGCACGTCGAGCGTGACCGGGTCGTCCGGCCCGTCGCCCAGGCCGATGACCGCGATCGGGCGACCGTACAGCTCGATCGGCACCGTCTCCCAGAAGAGGACCTCGAACGCGAGGTTGGCCGGCAGCTCGGCCCGGCCGCGGGTCATCGGACGGGCGCCGGTGAGCGTCGGGAAGCTCGTCGGCGGGCCGTACTGGCCGTGGCGCGGGTACTCGACGCGGTCGCCGACGCGGTGCCGGTTGGCGCCGTCGGACTGCCACGCCGCCGGCTGCCGCCACCACCGCGCCGGACCCCACGACGACAGGCGGAACCGGACGACGTCGTCGTGCTCCTCGACGTCGAACGTGCTGCCGGACGCGCGGAGCATCATGCCGACGCGCTCGACGCGCGCCCGGTCGTCGAGGCCCTCGAAGTGCCGGACGAACGGACGGATGCCGCTCTCCTGCACCCAGGTGAGCGCCAGGTCGTGGGCGGTCTGCCCGCCGCGGTCGACGATGAGTCGCTGCAGGGTGCCGATCCACGGCACGTAGGCGTCGTAGATCCACAGGCACTCCAGATCGGCCTGCTCCGCGATCCACGGCAGGAGCGAGGCGTCGCGGGCCTCGACGGCCCGCTCGAGGGTGATCGAGAGCGGCGTCGCGAGGCGCGACAGCTCGGCGTCGTCGAAGAGGCGGGTCATCGTGCTCCTCCGGTGCGGGCCCGTCCGGGCATGGTCGTGATGTCGGTCGACATGGACCGATCATCTACCAACCGTTTGGCTGGTGTCAACCGGCGTCGGTCGGGCCGCAGAGCTCGTCGACCACCGCGCGGGTGGCCTCGAACGCGGAGGGGACGACCGAGATCGCGTCGATTCCGGCGTCGACGAGGTCGGCGACGAGGTCCGGGTTCTCGGCCGGCTGGTCGCCGCAGATCGACACCGGTCGACCGGCGGCGTGGGCGCCCTCGATGATCCGCCGCAGCGCGGCGCGGACCGCCGGGTCGTCCACGGTGTAGGCGCGCGAGAGCTCGCTCGAGTCGCGGTCGACGCCGAGGACGAGCTGGCACAGGTCGTTCGACCCGATCGACACGCCGTCGGCCTCGCGGGCGAACGTCTCGGGCAGCAGCGCCACCGACGGCACCTCGGCCATCATCCACACCTCGATGTCGCCCAGGCCCGCCTCGGCGATGAGCGCACGAACGGCCCGCAGCTCGGGCACCGTCCGCACGAACGGCACCATCACCCGGACCCCGGTGAACCCGGCGTCGCGCACCTCGCGGACCGCGCGGAGCTCCAGGGCGAACGCGTCGGGCTGGCCCAGGTAGCGGAACGCGCCCCGGCGCCCGAGCATCGGGTTCTCCTCCTGCGGCTCGAACGCCTCGCCGCCGCGTAGCCCGCGGTACTCGTTGCTCTTGAGGTCCGACAGGCGGAAGGTGATCGGGCGTGGGTGGAACGCCTCGGCGACCTGGCGGAGCCCGTCGCGGAAGAGGGCCACGTAGTCGTCGGCGCCGCCGTCGGCGAGGACCGACGACGGGTGCACGCCCGCGCTCAACGCGAGGAACTCGGCCCGGAGCAGGCCGACGCCGTCGGCGGGCAGCGCCGACGCCGTCGGGGCCAGCGCCGGCACCGACAGGTTGAGGAGCAGGCGCGGCCGACGGGGGCTCACGACAGGGTGACGGTCCCGGAGGCGTCGATCGTGACGGCCTCGCCCTGGCCCGCGTCGGCGGGAAGCTCGGCGCCCATGACGCAGGTGATGCCGAACTCGCGCGACACGAGCGCGAGGTGCGACGTGCTGCCCCCGGAGCGGCACACGACGCCGAGCACGCGGGGGAGGAGCGGGACCACCGCGGTCGCCGACGGCGAGTCGACGAAGAGGATCGTCGCGTCGAGGTCGGAGCGCTGCATCAGGTCGGTGACGTCGGCGATGTCGTTCGCACGGCGCAGCGTGCCCGACGTCTCGCCCCCCGACACCAGGGCCCCGGCGGTGGCATGTTCGATCACGGCGTTCTCCTCCTCGAGCGATGGTGGGCCGCCGACGGGTCCGGCGGAGGCTCCTCGTCACCGATCGTACACGGCCCGGGAAGCCAAGCCAACCAATCGGCCGTTTGATTTCGACGGACGGTCGGGTTGACAGCGCGGCGATTGCGTGTCTAGTGTCGCACAAACAAACGTTGGTTTTGCTAGGTCCGTGCCGTCCGACGTGCGCGGGCCGCCCCACGACAAGAGGACACGCGAGATGTCACGCACCACCTACCGGCGCGCCTTCACCGCCGCCCTCGCCGCGACGGCGCTCTTCGCCGTCGGCTGCGGCGACTCCGACGACGACACGACGACCGCGTCCGACGGCGGATCGACCCCCGCCGCCACCGCCGACGCCGCCGGGTCGGGCGGTCGCGAGACGGGCATCGGCCCGCTCACCGGTCAGGCCCGCGACGAGGCCGTCGCCGCCGGCGAGAAGGCCGGCAAGGACGCCGGCGAGCCGGTCGCCCTGCCCAAGGGCAAGAAGATCGGCCTGCTCCAGGTCGTCGGCGGCATCGAGTCGGCCGACCGCCTCGCCAACGCGATCCGCACGGCGTCCAAGGAGGTCGGCTACGAGGTCCTGTACTGCGACGGCCAGGGCGTCCCGAACAAGCAGCAGACGTGCTTCGACACCCTGCTGAACCAGGGCGCCGACGCGATCCTGTCGACCGGCGTCGACCCGAGCACCGTCGCCGGCCAGCTCCGTAAGGCCAAGCAGCGCGGCGTCCCGGCGATCACCGTCGGCAGCGTCCAGCCCCCCGGCGGCTACATCGCCAACTACGGCCCCGACGAGGGCGCGCTGGGCAAGGTCGCGGCCGAGCGGCTCATGGAGGTCCTGCGGGACGCGCCGGACAAGCCCGTCGACCTCGCGGTCCACAGCTTCCCGACGCCGACGTTCGCCGACCGCACCGCCGAGCTCGAGAAGCTCGTCAAGGCCGACGGCGCCGCGGTGAAGATCTCGGCCGAGGCGACGACCGACTTCGCCAACGTCGCCGAGGGCACCCGCAAGACCGTCACCGACCAGTTGACGAACAACCCGAACCTCAAGGCGTTCTGGTTCGCGTTCGACACCGCCGGCCAGGCCGCCGGGCAGATGATCGGCTCGCGCTTCTCGGGCAAGGCGTTCCCCGACCGGCCGTTGGTCGTCACCTTCCACGGTGACCTGGCGACGAACGACCTCGTCCGCAAGGGCGCCATCGACATCGTCGGCGAGGTCGCCTACGACATCGGCGTGTGGGTCGGATTCGACCAGCTGCTCGAGTTCTGGGCCCGCGACAAGCCGATGGACACCGCCGACCGTCCGACGTACGGCGACCTCGGCGACCTCTACGACTACCGGGTGCTCGACAAGACGAACCTGCCGCCGTCCGGCCAGTACCCCGCTCCGGCGTTCGACGTCGTGAGCTTCTTCCAGACGAAGTGGAAGACCGAGTTCAAGTGATCCCGGTCCTCGTCGGGGGCGGCGCCGTCACGGCGCCGCCCCCGACCGGGCCACGACAGGAGGAACACCACGATGGTGCTTGAAGGCAAGACCGCGATCATCACCGGCGCCGCGCGCGGCCAGGGCGCGGCGACCGCCGTCCTCGCCGCCGAGGAGGGCGCGCAGGTCGTCGTCATCGACGTCCTCGACCTGGGCGACACGGTGCGCCGGATCGAGGCCGCCGGCGGCGTCGTCCGTCCGGTCCAGGGCGACATCCGCGACGCCGCGACGTGGGACGAGGCGGTGCGGATCGCCGAGAAGGAGCTCACCGGCACCTACCTGCTGGCGAACGTCGCCGGCGTCACTCCGCTCGACGACTCGGTCGTCGGCGGGTCGGACGAGACCTGGCAGCGGACGATCGACATCAACCTCAAGGGCGCCTGGCTCGGGATGCGCGCCGCGATCCCGGGGATGCTCGAGCGGGGCGTGGGTCGCGTCGTCAACGTCGCGTCGCTCGCGGCGAGCCACGGCGTCGACGGCCTGTCGTCGTACTCGGCGTCGAAGGGCGGCCTCGTCGCGCTCACCCGCCAGGTGGCCGTCGACTACGGCAAGCAGGGCGTCTGCGTCAACTGCATCAACCCGGGCGTCATCGACACCCCGATGAACGAGCAGAACACGCCCGAGATGACCGAGGCGTTCCTCCAGATGACCCCGGTCCCGCGCCAGGGCACCGCGGAGGACATCGCGGCGACGATCCTCTTCTTCGCCTCGCCCGGCGCCGGGTACATCACCGGCCAGGTGCTCGGCGTCGACGGCGGCTGGTCCGTCCGCTCCTGATCCGGCCCCCCGCACCTCTCCTGCCCGAGGGGCGGCGGGGGTGCGGCGGGCCGTGGGACGCGGGGCCCGCGGCGGGTGCGGGTGTCGTGGGTCGTGGCGGATGTCGGTCGCCCCGCGGGCACGATCCGCCACGCGTGTGGCCGGCGTTCGTGGGAGTCGCGGCGCGTGGCGGATGTCGGTCGCCCCGCGGGCACGATCCGCCACACGTGGTCGGTCGGTCGGTCGCCCACCGGCTCCGCCGATTCGGCGCCACCCGCATCGCCGCACCGCCCCGGGGCCGGCCCGGGACCGGGTGCCTCGGCGATCAGCCGAACGCCGGGGGCGGCTCGGGGTCGAAACCGTACGCGGCCCGCTCCTCGGGGGGCACCGCGAAGAGCTCGAGCGACACGTCGTCGCACCACGCGTAGGTGCCGCCCGACGACCCGTCGGGCAGCGGCGCCGTCAGGCGGTGGCCGGCGGCGAGGACGCGATCGGCGAGGCGGCGCAGCGGGGCGATGTCCTCGTGGCCGACCGCCGCGTGCATGAAGCCCTGGTCGCTGAGCAACCGGTCCGCCGGCGCCGGTCGACCGCGAGGCTCCAGGTACTCGACGACCTCGAGCGCCGCATCGCCGCCGCGGACGGCGAACGACCGCGAGCGGGCGCCGTCGAGCCCCCACAGCGCCTCGTGCTCGGCACGGTGCAGCGCCCCGTCGACGAGCGGCATGCCGAGCAGGTCGACGAACGTCGCCCGCGCCCGCTCGAGGTCGGGGACCGACACGGTCGCCGCGACGATCCGAGGCGTGGCCCGCGGCCCGGTCGGGTCGCGCCTGCCGCCACCGAGCGCCCCGTCATCCCGTCGGCCGACCATCTCGACGACCTCGAGCGGCACCGCGGTCCACGGGTCGCGGAAGCAGGCGCGTCGGCTGTCGGCGTCGGTGACGACGGGGCCCATCGGCGCGATCCCGTACCGGGCGAAGACGGCGGTCGCGGCGTCGAGGTCGCCTACCTCGATCGTCCACCGCGACCAGCCCAGGTCGCAGACCCGCTCGTCGGCCGGGCGGGGGCGCTGCACCGGGACGGTGTGGTGGAAGAGCTCGAGCTGGAGGTAGTCCTGGTCGCCGACGAGCCACCAGATGACCGTCGCGCCGTCGTCGCCAAGCTCCTGGACCTCGGCGAGGAGCGGGCCCGAGAACACGCGTCCCCCGGCGTCGCGGAACCCCAGGTCCGACAGGAGCGCGACGGTGCGGGGGATGTCGGACGTGCAGAGCGCGACCTGGACGACGCGGGGGAGGGCGTCGTCGCGGTCCTCGACCGGGGCGGTCATCGGGGGCGACTCGCGGTGGTGGGCGCCGGCGGGTGGGTCATGGGTCCTCCGTGGTCGGGGGGGGGCGGAGCGAGGGGGCGGATTCGGGTTCGCGCTCGTCGCCGGCGTCAGAGCTTGTCGGTCCGGCCGCCGTCGACGACGAGCGTCTGGCCGGTGACGAACCCCGCGGCGGGGGACGCGAGGTAGCGCACCGCCTCGCCGATCTCGCGCGGCTCGGCGACGCGGCCCAGCACCGACGCGGCGGCCCGCTCGGCCCGCATCGCCTCGGGATCGCCGATCCGCGCCCAGGCGTCGGTGACGACCGCACCGGGCGACACGCAGTTCACCGTCGTGCCGTCCGGGCCGAGCTCGCGCGCCGCGGCGAGCGTCAGGCCCTGGATCGCGGACTTCGCCGCCGCGTAGGCGGCCAGACCGGCGGAGGGCGCGCCCTGCGCGACGATCGACGTGATGTTGACGATCCGTCCGCCGCCGACGAGGCGCATCGGGTCGGCCGCGGCGCGGGTGCAGAGCCACGCCGTGGTGACGCACCCGTGGAGGACCGCGTCCCAGTCGGCGGGGGCCATGTCGCGCAGGGCTCCGGTGCGGAGGGTCGCCGCGTTGTTCACGAGCACGTCCCACCGGCCGTGACGGTCTAGCACCTCGGCGGTGAGCCGGGCGACGCCGGCCTCGTGGCCGACGTCCGCGACGACGCCGTCGGCGTCATGGCCGACGGTCGCGGCGGCGGCGCGGGCGCGCTCCTCGTGGCGGTCGACGATGACGACCGTGGCGCCGTCCTCCGCCAGCGCGGCCGCGATGCCCAGGCCGATCCCCTGACCGGCCCCGGTGACGACCGCGACGCGCCGGTCGGTCATCCGTCGAGGGTGTCGGCCAGCCGGGCGCGCTCGGCGGGGTGGTACTCGGTCCACTGCCGCAGCACGTCGCGTCGGGCGATCCGCCAGCGGCCGTCGACGCGCAGGTACCGGTCGCGGTAGCGCTGGACCATGTACGTGTCGACGTCGGACTCGCCGGTCTTCAAGTGCAACGACAGGCCGTAGACGAGGCCCGTGCCCTCGTCGCCGTCGACGTCGCAGTAGTGGTTGGCCATGAGGTGCATCGTGTTGTGCCACCCCGCGACCATCTGCGGCACCTCGGCGAGCGCCGTCCGGCCCTCGATGGTGCTCGACGGCTCGTCGTCCTCGTCCGGCTCGTAGATCGCCAGGACGCCGTCGTCGGTGAACACGGCGGCGAAACGCTCGCCGTCGCGGGTGTCCACGGCCAGGCCGTAGGCGTCGATCAGGCGCCGGAGCTCCAGCAGGTCGTGCGGGGACGGCTCGGAGGTCATCGCGTTCCTCGGGTCGGGGTGGACGTCCTCTCCGACGCTAGTCCGCCCACCCTGCCGTTGTCAACCAATCAGTTGGTCGAATTCCCTCGTGCCGCCTTGATCCGCTGGAACGCCTGGAAGCTCTCGAGGTCGCCCGGGAGCGTGCCGCGACCGACGGGGCTGGCGGGCCAGTTCGCGTCCGGCAGCTCCAGCGGGTTGGCCGGGCGCGGGGCGCCATACCAGAGCAGATGCCGGCGGACGTGGAAGAGCCAGCGGTCGTCGCGGCGGACGTAGCGGTCCTGGTAGAGGATCGACTGGTCGACGAACTCGCCCTCGAGCTCCATCTCGACTCGGCAGTAGACCGTGCCGTGGGCGTGGTCGGCGTCGTCGATCTCGATGATGTGGTTGCCGACGTTGAGCACCGACACGCCGAGGCCGTAGAGCCACTGGTCGAAGTCCTCGCGGACCGTCGTGTAGGTGATGTCCGGGTAGGGCAGCACCGGGGCGTCCCGATCCCAGAGCGCGTGGAGCATCTCGAGGTCGCGGGAGTCGAACGCGTAGGCGTAGCGGTAGGCGAGCTGCTGGATCTCGTGGATCGCCCAGAGCTGCTCGACACGGTCGGGCATATCGGTCATGGTCTGCGGTGTCCCTATCAATCGTTTGGTCGTACCCTGCCCGGCGGCGTCGCCGGATGCAAGTCGCGGCCGGACGTTTGACGCGCCCCCGACGGCTCCATATACTACCAACCGATTGTTTGATTACGGGCGGCCGACGTCCGTCCGGATCGAGAGGACCCATCCCATGCCCAGCGGACCGCTTGCCCACATCTGCTTCCTCGTCGAGGACCTCGACAAGGCGATCGAGGACTGGACGAAGATCCTCGGGGTCCTCGACCCGGCGCAGCTCGAGCAGCGCCTCGTGCGCTACGACGACTTCGACGGGGCCGAGGCCGGCGGCGGAGGCGACGACCGGATGGCGTGGGCGACCTTCGTCAACCCCGGCGGGGCCGAGATCCAGCTCATGGCGCCGGGCAAGGACACGCACCTCGGCAAGCGCCTGGCCAAGCACGGCGAGCACGTCCACCACGTCTGCTTCACCACCGAGGACCCGGCCGAGGCGTCGCGTCGCCTGGCCGAGCAGGGCATCGAGGTGCTCGGCGGCGTCAACCAGGACCCCGAGTGGGACTGGCAGCAGTGGACCTGGGTGTCGCCGAAGAGCGCGCACGGCACGCTCGTCGAGGTCGCCAAGCCGTACCGCGCCGTCGACGGGCAGTGGGTCGACGGGATGGCCGCCGACGCGAAGGACGCCGGATGAGCGCCGAGGGCATCGAGCGGGCCGCGGTCGTCGGCGGGGGCGTCATGGGCAACGGCATCGCCCAGGTGCTCGCCCAGGCCGGCCTGACGGTGACGCTCGTCGACGTCGACGACGCCGCCCTCGACCGGGCGCGTACGCGGATCGACAAGAGCCTCGCCCGGTTCGTCAAGCGCGACCGGCTCACCGAGGACGAGGCCGCCGCCGTGCGCGGGCGCCTGGCGTTCAGCACCGACCTGGAAGCGACCGGGCGCACCGTCGACCACGTCGTCGAGACCGTCGTCGAGGACCTCGACGTCAAGCGCGACGTGCTCGGACGGCTCGACGCGGTCTGCGACCCGGCGGTGGTCTTCGCGTCGAACACGTCGCAGTTCTCGATCAGCCGCCTGGCCGCCGCCACGTCGCGGCCGGACCGCGTCATCGGGTCGCACTGGTTCAACCCGCCGCCGCTCATGGACCTCATCGAGATCATCCGCGCGCAGCAGACGTCGGACGAGACGCTCGCCACCACCCTCGCGCTGGCGGAGCGGTACGGCAAGCAGACCGTCGTCTGCCACAAGGACACCCCGGGGTTCATCACGTCGCGCCTCATCGCGCACCTGGCGCTCGAGGCGGCGCGGATCGTCGAGGAGGGCATCGCCACCGCCGACGACGTCGACCGGGCGTGCCGGCAGGCGTTCAACCACGCGATGGGCCCGCTCGAGACGATCGACTTCAGCGGCCTGGACACGACGCTCAAGGTCGCCGACGCGATGCGCACCCAGTACGGCGAGCGGTTCCTCGCCCCGCAGAACCTGCGGTCGCTCGTCGCCGCCGGGCACCTGGGACGCAAGACCGGCAAGGGCTTCGGCGACTACGGCGAGGCGAGCTGAGCCATGACGGCGCGCGGTGGGGACGGACCGATCGTGGCGGCGGCCGCCGGTCCCGCCATGCGCGCCGCGCCGTCGGCGGTCGCGGGCGGTGGGCCGCCCGCATCCGCGGAGCGCTCCGTCGACCGGGTCGCGGAGCCGCCACCGTCGGGGTCGCCCGCCGTCGACCCGCTGTTCACGCCGATCGACGTCGGCGGGCTGCGGTTGCGTAACCGGATCGTCGTGCCGCCGATGGGCACCGGCCTGGACGACCACGGCACGATGAACGACGCGACCGTCGCCTACTACCGGCGGCGGGCGGCCGGGGGCGCGGCGGCGGTCACCGTCGAGGCGCTGCTCGTCGATCCCGATACCGACGGGCCCGAGCCCCGCGTCGACCGCGACGAGCACGTCCCCGGCCTGCGGCGGGTGGCCGACGGCATCCGGGCCGAGGGCGCGATCGCCGGCGCCCAGCTCCTGCACCCCGGACGTCAGGTGTTCAAGGGCCGCTGCTGCGGACCGTCGGCGGTGCCGATCAACTCCGCGTCGCCGGTGCCCGACCCGTTGACCGTCGCCGAGGTCGAGGCGATCGTCGTGCGGTTCGCCGACGCCGCCGAGCGGATCCGCGACGCCGGCTACGACTTCGTCGAGATCCACGGCGCCCACGGCTACCTGCCGTCCGACTTCCTCTCGCCGCTCGCCAACCGGCGCGACGACCACTACGGCGGGGACCTGGAGGGCCGTGCCCGGTTCCTGCGCGAGATCGCCCGCGCGATCCGCGAGCGCTGTCCCGACCTGCCGCTGTGGGTCCGCATCGGCGGCGAGGAGGCGCTACCGGGCGGCACGACGATCGACGACGCGGTCGCCCTCGCGGGGTGGCTCGAGGAGGACGGCGCGTCCTGCATCAGCGTCACCTCCGGTCACTGGCGCTCGCTCGAGGTGACCCTCGCCCCGATGTGGATGCCGCGGGCGCACCTCGTCGGCCACGCCGCCCGCATCCGCGCCGCGGTGACCGTGCCGGTGATGGCGGTCGGTCGACTCGACCGTCCCGAGGACGCGCGCGCCGCGCTGCTCGACGGGTCGGCGGACCTCATCGCCATCGGTCGCGGGCTCATCGCCGAGCCGGACTGGCCCCGCAAGGTCGAGGAGGGCCGCGACGACGAGGTCCGGCCCTGCATCGCCTGCAACGCGTGCGTCGACCTCGTCGGGCCGGGCGGCGAGATCCGCTGCGCCGTCAACCCGACGGTCGGCCGGGACGAGCGGTGGGACCCGCGTCCGGCGGACCCGCCGAGGCACGTCGCCGTCGTCGGAGCCGGGCCGGCGGGGCTCGAGGCGGCGCTCGTCGCGCGCGCCCGCGGGCACCGGGTGACCCTGTGGGAGCGCGAGGACCGGATCGGAGGCAAGATCGTCGCGGCGGCCAGCGCACCGAGCAAGCACGAGGTGCTGCGGTTCCGCGACTTCGAGGAGCGCGAGCTGGACCGCCTCGGCGTCGAGGTCCACACCGGGGTCGAGGTGACCCCCGACGTGCTCGCCACCGCGGCGCCCGACGTCGTCGTCCTCGCCAGCGGCGCGGCGGCGCTCGTCCCGCCGATCGCCGGGCTCGGCCTGCCGCACGTCCACGACGCCCAGGAGCACCTGCGCGGCGACCACGCCGTCGCGCCCGGTGCGTCGGTCGTCGTCATCGGTGGGAGCGCGACCGGGTGCGAGACCGCCGAGCTGCTCGTCGACCGCGGCGCGCGGGTGACGATCGTCGAGATGGCCCCCGCGATCGGCGCGGGGATCGAGGCGATCACCCGCCGCCACATCATCCGGCAGCTGCGCAGGCACGGCGCGGAGATCCTCACCGGCGCCCGGGTGACCGGGGTGACCGACGACGCCGTCGTCTACGAGCGCGACGGCGTCGAGCATCGCGTGGCGGCCGACCACGTCGCGCTCGCGATCGGGTGGCGGTCGCGCGGTCGCGAGCTCGCCGACCTGCTGCCCGACGTCGAGGTCCACGTCATCGGGGACGCCGAGCGTCCCGCCGACTTCGTGGCCGCGGTGAACGCCGGCGCCGACGTGGGATCGGCCGTCTGATGCGACCGATCGCCCCCCGAGCGTCCCGCCCGTCCCCGCTGTGTGCGCCCCCGCACAGTGCGCGGGTGGGCCGGGACCGAGTCTTGCCCTGTACCGGTGCGCCGGTCGGCTTCCGTCCGTCCGTACCGTCCAACCCGAAGGAGCGTGCATGAGCACCGTCGCCGTACCGTCCCGCCGTCCCGTCGTCCTGGCGGACCTCGTCCCCGGAACCCGCGTCCGTGACGCGGTCCTCGTCCTGGCGGGCGCCCTGTTCACCGGCCTCATGGCCCAGATCGTCATCCCGATGCACCCGGTCCCGATGACCGGTCAGACGTTGGCGATCGGCCTCGTCGGCGCGACGCTCGGCCTGCGACGCGGCATCGCGGCGATCGGCCTCTACGTCCTGCTCGGGTTCTTCCTGCCGGTGTACGCCGAGGGCGGCTCCGGGATCTCGACGCTGTGGGGCGCGAGCGGCGGCTACATCGTCGGGTTCATCGGGGCGGTCGCGGTCGTCGGCTGGGCCGCCGAGCGTGGCTGGGACCGCAACGTCATCGGCACGTTCGCCGCGTTCGTCGCCGCGCAGCTGCTCGTCTTCGTCCCCGGCGTCATCGTCCTGCAGGCCGTGACCGGCATGACGTGGGGCGACGCGATCCACGGCGGGTTCACCGTGTTCATCATCGGCGGGCTCGCGAAGGCCGCCATCGGCGCGGCGCTCATCCCGTCGGCCTGGCGCACCGTGCGCCGGATCGAGGGCGACCGCCGCTGAGGTCCGCGCCCGTCGCCGCCGTGCAGCGTCGCGGCGGTGACGGGCCCGACCGGTGGGCGCACCGTCATGGCCGGCCCCGTTCCCGACGACTTCGCGATCGACCCGTCGACCGCGTCCGCCCGCGAGGTGCTGCCCGGTGTGTGGCGGCTGCGCCTGCCGCTCCCGTGGGAGGGGATCTCGCACGCCAACGCGTACGCGATCCCCGACGACGACGGGGTGGTGCTCGTCGACTGCGGGTCGGCCGGCCATCCGACGATGGAGGCCGCGCTCGACCGGGCGATGGCCGAGGCCGGCCACCGGGTGGAGGACGTCCGACTGCTCGTCGGCACCCACGTCCACACCGATCACGTCGGCCTGGCGCGCACCGTCATCGAGCGGTCCGGGTGCACGTACCGCGCCCGCCCCGAGTCCGGTCCGATCTACGACGGCCACCGCGACCCCGACCGCGTGCGTCGCCTGCGGACCGACCTGGCGCGCCGCGAGGGCGCACCGGACCTCGCCCTCGCCGACTGCGGCGAGACCGCCGAGGAGGAGCAGGCGATCGAGACGACCGTCGAGCCGCACGCCGGCCTCGACGAGGGCGACCGGATCGACACCGGCGCCGGGGCGCTCCACGTGCTCCGCGCGCCGGGCCACGCGCCGTCCCACGTCTGCCTGCACCAGCCGGACGCCGGGTGGCTCATCGCCGGCGACGTGCTCTGCTCGGCGCTCGTGCCGTGGTTCGACATCGGCTACAGCCCGGACCCGTACGCCGAGTGGCAGGCGTCGCTGGACCGGCTCGACGCGCTGCCCCCCGCGACGGTCGTCCTGCCCGGTCACGGCCGGCCGATCGACGGCCTGACCGACGTCGTCGCGCTCTACCGCGACGGACTCCGCGAGCGCCTCGACGCGGTCGTCGACGCGATGGACCGCGAGCCCGGCGGGGCGTGGGAGCTCGCCGCCCGCGCGTTCGGCACCGCGGTCGACGACCCGGAGACGATCTGGGCGTTCGACGAGGTGCTCGCCTACGCCCACCACCTGCGCCTGACGGGCCGCGCCGAGCGCGTCGCCGACGGCGACCGTCGGCGGTACCGGTTGCTGCCGGGCGGGCGCGACGCGGCGCCACGCATCGCGGCCTGACGCGGCGGCCGACGCCCGAGCGCGGGGTAGAGTCGGCCGGACCACGTCGCGCCGTCGCAGGCGGGCGACCGACACCGTCAGGAGCACCGCGATGACGACGCAGAGCACGACCGGTCCGGGCTGGACGCGGTTCCATCACGAGCGGATCGGGTCGACGAACGACGAGGCCCGACGGTTGGCGTCCGAGGGCGCGGCGCACGGCACGGTCGTCACCGCGGACGAGCAGGACGCCGGTCGGGGCCGTCAGGGCCGGTCGTGGGTGACGCCCGCCGGGACCGCGCTGGCGGCGTCGGTGGTCGTGCGCGACCTGCCCGACGTGTCGTTGCTGCCGCTCGCCGTCGGGGTGGCGGTCGCCGAGACCGTCGGTGACGCCGCGATGCTGAAGTGGCCCAACGACGTCGTCCTCGTCGGTCGGGACCGGCCCGACGGCGCCCCCGACGGGGCGGCGTTGCGCAAGATCGCCGGGATCCTCTGCGAGGGCCGGCCCGACCAGGGGTGGGCCATCGCCGGCATCGGCCTGAACGTCGCGGTCGACCTGGCCGGCCTGCCCGACGACGTCGCCGGACGGGCGGCGACGATGGGCCTGGCCACCACCGACCGTGACGACGTCCTCGACGAGCTGACTCGGCGCCTGGGCGAGACGGTGGCGCTCGACGCCGCCGCGCTCCTGGACCGCTGGTCGGCCCGCGACGTGCTGCGCGATCGCCAGGTCCGGTGGGAGCGCCCGGGGGGCGGTGACGTCGAGACCGGCCGCGCCGACGGCGTCGCCGACGACGGACGGTTGCGCGTCGTCGGAGCCGACGGCGAGATCTGGCGCCTGGACGCCGGCGACGTCCACCTCGTGGCCTGACGTCGCCGGCGACGTTCGCCCCACCGACCCGGGCATCGCCGATCAGCCGACCAGGAAGTCGCCGATCAGCCGAAGTCCTCGTCGCCGGGCGCCGGGCCGTCGGTCACGCGTCCGGCCCGCCCCCGACCGTCCACGTGTCGGGGCCGGCGAGCAGCCGGTCGAGCTGCGCGTCGTCGACGGTGGACAGGGCGGCGCGACGCTCCGCCACGAGGCCCTCGCCCCACGGGGTGGAGGGCACGCGACGCAGCACCCCGAGCGGGACGTGGCCGGTGTCGACGCCGAGCTGACTCAACGCGAACGCCGCGGTCGGATCGGCGATCGTCGGATCGTGGACGACGACCGACGCGTCGTCCGCCTCGGCCCCCGGCACGATCCGCAGGCCGCCGTCGTCGCCGCGGATCACCGCCTGGTCGCCGTCGCGACCGAACCGCAGCGGCCGGTCCGGCTCGAGCGGGATACGGTGCAGGACCGCCTCGTCCTTGTCCTGCACGTGCGAGAACGCGCCGTCGTTGAACACCGGGCAGTTCTGCAGGATCTCGACGAACGCCGCGCCCGGGTGCTCGGCCGCGGCGCGCAGGACGTCGGCCAGGCCGGCCTTGTCACGGTCCACCGCGCGCGCCGCGAACGTCGCGCCCGCGGCGATCGCCGTCGCCAACGGGTTGACCGGTCGCTCGAGCGACCCGTCGGGGGTGGACTTCGTGACCTTGCCGCGCTCGCTCGTCGGCGAGGCCTGCCCCTTGGTGAGCCCGTAGATCCGGTTGTTGAACAGGAGGATCTTCACCGGCACGTCGCGACGCAACGCGTGGATGAGGTGGTTGCCTCCGATCGACAGCGCGTCGCCGTCGCCGGACACGATCCACACCGACAGGTCGTCGCGGGCGGCGACGAGCCCGGTGGCGATCGTCGGGGCGCGACCGTGGATCGAGTGCATCCCGTACGTGTCCATGTAGTACGAGAACCGGCCGGCGCAGCCGATGCCGGTGATGAACGCGACCCGCTCCGGCGGGATCCCGATGTCGGGCATCACGCCCTGCACCGCGGCGAGGATCGCGTAGTCCCCGCAACCCGGGCACCAGCGGGTCTCCTGGTCGGACTGGAAGTCGGCCCGGGTGAGCGTCCCGGTCGGCTCGGCGGTGGTGCTCATGCGATCTCCTCCAGGATGACCCGCTCGATCTCGGCGGCCTGCAGCGGCCGTCCCTCGAGGCACGCGTGGGTGCGGACGTCGACGAGGTACTCCGCGCGCAGCACCCGCGCGAGCTGACCGGAGTTCATCTCGGGCAGGACCACCCGGCGGTAGCGCCGCAGGACGTCACCCAGGTCGGGTGGCAACGGGTGGAGGTGGCGCAGGTGCGCGCGGGCGACGGCGTGGCCGCGCTGACGGACCCGGCGGACGCCGGCGATGAGCGCCCCCTCGCTCGATCCCCACCCGATGACGAGGATGTCGGCGCCATCGTCGTGGTCGAGCGCGGTCGGTGGCACGTCGACCCCGGCGACCTTCGCCGCGCGGGCGGCGACCATCCGGGCGTGGTTCGCGCCGTCGTAGCTGATCGCCCCGGTGCGCTCCTGCTTCTCGATCCCCCCGACGCGGTGCCGCAGGCCGGGGGTGCCGGGGATCGCCCACGGACGCACGCCACGGTCGTCGCGCTCGTACGGCAGGAACGGCGGGTCGTCGGGCTCGCGCGGCGGCGCGAACGCCGGGTCGATCGGGGCGAGGTCGGCGGCGCGCGGCACCCGCCACGGCGCCGAGCTGTTCGACAGGAACAGGTCGCTCAGCACGATCACCGGGGTGCGGCGCTCGATCGCGATGCGGGCCGCCTCGTACACCGTGTCGAAGCAGTCGCCGGGGTTGGACGCCGCGAGCACCGGCAGCGGCGCCTCGCCGTGACGGCCGTACAGCGCCTGCAGCAGATCGGACTGCTCGGTCTTCGTCGGCATCCCCGTCGACGGACCGGCGCGTTGCACGTCGATGACGACGAGCGGCAGCTCGAGCATCACCGCCAGGCCGATCGCCTCGGCCTTGAGGTCCAGGCCCGGGCCGCTCGTGGCCGTCACCCCGAGCGCGCCGGCGTAGGACGCGCCGAGCGCGATCCCCGCCGCGGCGATCTCGTCCTCGGCCTGCACCGTCCGCACGCCCTGCGCGGCCCGCGGCGCGAGCTGGTGCAGCAGGTCCGACGCGGGGGTGATCGGGTACGCGCTGAACACGAGCGGCAGGCCGCTGCGGACGCTCGCCGCGACGAGCCCGAGCGCCATCGCGGTGGTGCCGTTGGCGTTGCGGTACTCGCCGGGAGGCACGTCGGTGGCGGGGGCGACGCGCACCCGCACGTCGATGAGCTCCGACGTCTCGCCGAACGCCCAGCCGGCGCTGAACGCCGCCCGGTTGCCGCGACGCACGACGTCGTCGGCGGCGAACTTCTGGTCGATCCACCGTTCGATGACCGCGGTCGGACGGTCGTAGAGCCACGCGACGACCCCGAGCGCGAAGAGGTTGCGCGCCTTCTGCGCCTGGCGCGACGTCGCGCCCTCGACGTCCTCGAGCGCGCGGCTCACGAGGCTCGACATCGGCACGCGGGTGAGCTCGAACGGGTCGAGCGTCCCGTCGTCGAGCGGGTTGTCGTCGTAGCCGGCCTTCTGCAACGCGCGGCGGGTGAACGCCTCCTCGTTGACGATGATCCGGGCGCCGCGCTCGAGCTGCGGCACGTTGACCCGCAGCGCCGCGGGGTTCATCGCGACGAGCACGTCGGGGGTGTCGCCGGGGGTGGCGATGTCACGTGCGGCGAAGTGGATCTGGAAGCTCGACACGCCCGCGGTCGTGCCGGCGGGGGCGCGGATCTCGGCGGGGAAGTTGGGGAGCGTCGCCAGGTCGTTGCCGGACGCGGCGGTGGCGTCGGTGAACCGCGCGCCGGCGAGCTGCATCCCGTCGCCGGAGTCGCCGGCGAACCTCACGATGACGCGCTCACGCTCCTCCACGGCCGCGTGTTGCTCGTGGGTCACCGTCGCCATGATGATCCGACCGTAACGGATGTGCCCGTCGTCACACGACGGGTTCCGGACGGTCGGTCGGGGCGGGCGCGGGGCGTCGGTCGGGTGGCGGGGCGCCGGTGTCGTACGGGGGTCAGCCGTCGACGGTGACCGGCGCCTTGGCGGCGGTGCGCCGGCGGGCCGGCTTGGCGGCCGGTGCCTCTCCGCCCTCGGCCGCGGCGGCGGCCCGCTCGGCCGCACGGCGTCGACGCGTCTCAGCGGCCTTCTTCGCCGCCGCGGAGCGACGGGCGGCGCGCTCCTCGTCCGTCAGGTCGGCGGTCGTGCTGCGTCGGCGCGCCGCCGGGGCGGGCGTCGTCGTGGCCGCTGCGTCGTCCGTCGACGCCTTGGTGGCGCGACGGCGGGTCGGCTTGGCCGCGTCGTCCGGAGGCTCGGCCGGTGCGTCACCGGTCGCGGCGGCCTGCGCCGTGCGTCGGCGCGTCGGCTTGGCGGGCGCGGCGTCGTCGGCCGCGGCCGACGACGCGCGCGAGCGACGGGCCGGCTTCGGCGCCGTCGGAGCGTCGTCCGTCGTCGGAGCGTCGGGCCGCGCCGCGTCGTCACCGGCGCCGGTGGGCTCCGACGCGGCGGCGTCGCGCCGTGCCCGGGCGCGTGCCCGGGCCTCGCGCGCACGCTCACGGGCGGCGTCGGCCTTCGCCTGCGCCGCGTCGGCGTCGCGGGCGGCCTGCTCGGCCCGGGCCTGGGCGTCGGACGCCGCGGCGTCGGCGCCGGTCGCGGGCGCCGTGGCGGCGCCGTCGCGCCCCGCGTCGTCGGGGCTCGCTTCGGTGGCGGTGGCGGTGGCGTCGCCGGCGGGAGCCTGGGCGTCGGTCGTGGCCTGGCCGTTGGCCTGGGCGTTGCGGCGGCGGCGGTTGCGGGAGCGGTTGCGCCGCGAGCGGCTGCGGCCGCCGCCGTTCCCGCCGGCGTCGCCCTGGGCCTGCGCGTCGTCCCCGGTCGCCCCGCCGCCGGTGGAGCCGCCGGCGGCCGTCGCGTCCGGGGACGCCGTGGCGTCGGGATCGCCCGCGCCCTTCTTCTTGCGACCGCGCTTCTTGCGGCGCTTGCCCTTGGGGAAGTCCTTCAGCAGGTCCCGGCTCAACGCCCCCGGCTTGCGGGCCAGGCGGGTGCGCGCCTCGCGCAGCACCTCCTCCGCCTCGGGCGTGTGCGCCACCGCGGCGGCGAGCAGCGCGGCCTGCAGTCGACGGTCGTGCTGCCGCGCGGCGTGCACGACGCGACGGGCGTTGCGGGCGTGCGCGGCGCCCGACGAGTTGACGAGCAGCCCGAGCAGGTGCTTCGTCGCCGGCCAGCGCTGGGCGGCGTACTCCTCGTGGATGTCGCGCGTCCACGACGCCAGTCGCCAGATCCACGCGGTCGCCTGGTCGCGCCGACCGATCCGGCCGTCCGCGAGCGCCTGCAGGAGGATCCGCGACGCCTCGCGTCGCTCGTCGCGCGGCCACTGACCGACCTGGTCGACCGCGGTGTCGAACGGCTCGGCGTCCTTGAGCAGCGAGATCTCCTGGACCGCGCGGATCCGCAGCTGCGGGTTGCGGTTGCGCTCCAGCGCGGTGACGAGGAACTGCCGACGCAGCTCGCCGGAGCGGTCGAAGTTCAGCATCGCGCGGCCGCGACGCCAGTTCGTCGGCGACGCCTTCGCGCCCGCGAGCGCGGCCCACACCCGCTGCTCGCCCCAGTCGAGCTGCTCGACGGCGATCCGCCACAGCTCGCGCTCGAACACCTGACGGCGCCGCTCGATGTCCGGGGTCACCGGGACGACGCGACGCTCGACCTTCACCCGTCGGCCGCGGCCGCGACGGACCGGGCCGACGACGATCGCGCCGCCGCGGTACACGTCGCGGTCGAGCAGCGAGTGCAGGGTCACCACCGGGTCGTCGTGCTGGGTGGCGGGGTGGACGAAGTCGACGACGACGCCCGCCTCCTTGCCCGGGTGACGACGGGTGACCCGGCCGACGCGCTGCTGGTAGATGCGCTTGGACGCCGTCGGCGCCAGGTGCATGCAGACCGTGGCGCGCGGCGAGTTCCAGCCCTCGGCGAGGAGCTGCGCGTTGACGAGCACGTCGATCTCGCCGGCGTCGTAGCGGGCGAGGATCGTGGCGAGCTCGCGCTTGGGGGTCTCGCCGCTCACCGCCTCGGCGTTGATGCCCGCCTCACGGAAGCTCTCGGCGACGTTGTAGGCGTGCTTGACCCCGGCGGCGTACACGACGCCCGGGGCGTTGCGGAACCGCGTCTTGTACAGATCGGCGATCGCGAGGTTGAACGGGACCTGGTCGAGGAGCTTCGCCAGCTCGTCCTGGTCGAACTCCATGTCGACCTCGCCCTTGCGCAACGGCACCTTGGCGATCGTGCGCACCCCCGGACCGGGCGGGATCCGCAGGCAGCGCAGCGGGGCGATGACGCCGCGGCGGGCGGCCTGCGCCAGGTCGAACCGCGAGGTCTGGGTGGGGAAGAGGTCGGTGACGTGCCGGGCGATGAGCGCGCCGGTGGCGGTCATCCCGATGAAGATCGGTCCCGTCCACTGACGGATCGCCATCGACGTCTTCTCGCCGAGCGCGGTGTGCGCCTCGTCGCAGATGACGACGGTGTAGGCGCCGGAGACGTTGCCGGCGTTGCGGACGAACCACTGGTACGTCTCGATCGTCACCGGGCCGTCGCCGGACGGTGGCGCGGCCTCGCCGAGCAGCGGCTTGCAGAGCCGCTCGCCGTAGCCGCGGGTCTGGAGCTCGTCGATGAACTGGTCGACGAGGTTGCGGCGGTGGGTGAGGATGAGGACGCCGCCGGTGCGGGTCGCCTCGACGAACCCCATCGCGGCGACCGTCTTGCCGGCGCCGGTGGCGTGCTCGAACCAGAACCGCTTGTGGGCGTTGGGGTCCTCGAGCGCCGCCTGGTCGATGTCCTCGTCGACGTCCTCGTCGGCCTCGTCGTCGTAGAGCGACGCCTCGGGCTCCGGCTCGACCTCGGGGAGCTCCTCGAGCGCGTCCTCCTCGTCGGCGTCGTCGTCCTCGTCCGGCGCGGCCGGGGCGACGTCGCCACCGTCCCCGTCGACCGGGTCGCACGCGTCGTCGTCCTGCCCGTCGTCGTCGCCGTACCCGTCGGGGCCGTCGTCGGGCGCCTCCGACGCCACCGGGGCGGGCTCGGGCTCGTCGATCGTCGGCTCGTCGACCTCGAACGACAGGACGAGCGCGTCGCCGTCGCTGTCGGCGACCCCGCCGGCACGGCGCTGCGCCTCGGCGAGGAGCGCGGCGTACGTGCCGGACAGCGCGTCGACCTGGTGCGGGTTGAGCGTCGTGCCGTCGGCGAGCGTCGGCACGTCCGCCTGCAGCATCCGGTCCAGGCCCAGGAGCAGCGCCCACCGGCGGCGCCACTTCAGCGACGGCTCGGTCGCGCCGGCGTCGAGGTCGCGGCGCGCGGCCTCGAACGCGTGACGACGGACGGTGCCCGGCGCGAGGACGTCGGTCGCGGACTCGCCGTCGACGACGAACGGCTCGCGCGTGAACGCGGCGATCCGGTCGATCTCGTCGGGATCGGGGATGGCGGTCACGGGGACCACGGCGGACGGGCGTTGCGCCATGCCTTACGGGAATGCGATGAGCGGGAGAGGCCACCGGGCGCACCGTCGGGGTGACGGCACGGGTGACGAAGGCGACGGACGAGGACCGGAGGGGTACGTGGTCGACGCCGTGCGGGCAACCCCGACTGTAGAGCATCGACGGGACGGCCGTCACGCTCGTCCCGTCCACCCTCACGCGCCCGCCGGTGGGACCCCGCGTGCGGCGTCTGGCACCCTTCGGGACGTGCCCCGTCGTCGACCCACGCGCCGGACGGTCCTCGCGACGGCGACCGCCGCGGTCCTCGTCGCGCTGACGATCGGCGTGCTGCAGAGCGACCCCACCCCGGGCGTCGCCGACGACGCGCCGGACGCGACCGAGCTGCGCCGCAGCCTCGCCGACGCGCCACCGGTGCTGCGTGACCTGTACGCCCGGGGCGACCGGATCCTCGAGCTCGACCGGGCCGGGTTCACCGACCTGCTCGGCACGCTGCGCGGACGACCGGTGGTCATCAACAAGTGGGGGTCGTGGTGCGGGCCGTGCCGCGACGAGTTCCCGGTGCTGCGGCGCGCGCTCGCCACGCACGGGACGACGGTCGCGTTCCTCGGGCTCAACGTCGAGGACACCCCGTCGGGCCGGGCCGCGTTCCTCCGGGGAGCGCCCGCCGGCTACCCGCACGTCGAGGACACCGACCAGACGCTCGCCACCGACCTGGACGCGCGCGGCGGCTCGCCGATGACGATCTTCCTCGACGCCCGCGGTCGCGTCGTCCACGTCAAGGCCGGGCCGTACGCCGACCTGGCCGACCTCGAGGACGACCTGCACCGGTACGTCGGCGTCGCCCCCACCACGTCGGACACCACCACGGGGACCGCCACGCCGTCGACCGCCACCCCGCCGACGCCCACCCCGGCGCCCGACGGCGCCACCACCACCGGGAGGACCGGACGATGACCGGGAGCGACGACCCGCGGGAGCCGCTCCCGGCGGTCGTGCGGTGGGCCCGCGACCGCGCGGACCTGCGCGCCGCGCAGGACCTGCGCGTCCGGGTGTTCTGCGACGAGCAGGGCGTAGAACGCGAGCTCGAGCTCGACGGACGCGACGAGCTCGCCCGCCACGGCATCGCGGTCGACGACGACGGTCGCGTCGTCGGCACGATCCGGCTGCTGACGGCCGACGGGGGCCGGGTGGTCCGCGTCGGCCGGCTCGCCGTCGAGCGCGACCTCCGCGGCCGCGGGATCGCCCGCGAGCTGCTGCGGCGCGCCGAGCGCTACGCCCGCGACATCGGGGCGCACGAGCTCCGGCTCGCCGCCCAGGTCGACGCGATGCGGCTCTACCTCGCCGCGGGCTACGAGGCGCAGGGCGAGCCGTTCGACGAGGCCGGCATCACGCACGTCTGGATGGTCCGCGACGTGCCGCCGTCGCCCCGGCCGCGCCGCCCGTCGGCGGCCGACCCCGGGTGAGCCTGCCGCTGCTCGTCGCCGTCATGCTCGTCGCGGCGGCGATGGGGGCCGGCGCCGAGATCCGGTGGCAGGGGCGGGCGGAGCGGCTGTCGCGCCGCACGATGGAGGTCATGCTCGCCTGGGTCCTGCCCCCGGTGTACTTCGTGCTCGTGTCGCGGCTGCAGGTCGACGCGGCGCTGCTCGGCGGGATCGGGCTGGCGTACGTCGTGCTGGGGATCGTCGGCGTCGTCGCGTGGTGGATCACCGCCCGGGCGCTGCGCCTGCCGCGCCGGACGGTCGGCGCGGTGGTGCTCGCGGTCGTCCTCGCCAACACCGGGTACTACGGGCTGCCGCTCGTGCGGACGGTGCTCGGCCCCGACGAGCTGGGCGCGGCGGTGGCGTGGGACAGCCTCGTCAGCGGCCCGATGTTCTTCGCCGTCGCGTTCGCGATCGGGGCGGCGTTCGGGTCGGCCGACGGCGACGACGCGCGCCCCGGAGCGCGGGTGCGGGCGTTCCTGCGCAACCCGTTGCTGTGGACGGCGATCGCCGCGCTCGCGATCCCGTGGGACGCGTCGGACGGCCTGGCCGACGTCGCGACCGGGATCGTCGTCGCGATCCTGCCGGTCGGGTTCTTCGTCGTCGGGGTGCAGCTCGCGAGCGAGGCGGAGGTGGATCCCGACGAGGTGGACGCGGACGGGGCGCCCCCGACGTCCGCGCCGTCGGCCTTCGAGCGCCTGGGGCTCGCGTGGAGCCCGGCGCTCGGCGTCGTCCTCGGACTGCGCCTCGTCGTCGCGCCGCTCATGGTCGTCGGCGTGTCGGTGACCGTGCTCGACCTGCCGGGCGGCATGCTGCTGCAGGCGGCGATGCCCACCGGCCTCAACAGCCTCCTCGTCGCCCACCGGTTCGGCCTCGACCTGCGACCGATCGCCGGCGCGATCGTGTGGACGACGGCGCTCATGACGACGGGGGTCGTCGTCGTGGAGGTCCTGGGGTGACCGCCCGGCTCGCCGGCACGTCTAGGCGATCGACGCCGCCGGCGTCCAGGCACCCGCTGACAACTTGACACTGCAGGGCGGTCGTGGGAGCGTCGGCCTGCATGGCGAGCAGGCAGACGCAACCGCGTGGCGCCGGCCGATGTGGTCGCCGCCGAGCAGGTCGCCACGTCACGTGGCGGTGGACCGTTGTCGGGCGGGTGCCTGACCCCTCCCCGCGGCAGCGGGGGTTCACGGGCACTCGTCATCTCTACGGGACCTGTCGGCGGGCCGTGCCGAGGGGCAGCTCATCCCGAACGACTCTTCCGTCAGATTTCGCAAGGCCGTCGCGACTGGTGTAGCGATGGGAGAGTTCTGGGCCAAGACCGGCGGTGGCGACGAGTATCTGTCGGTCGGTGCGCACCTGGACGATGCCTTGGCCGTCGGGCGTCGGCTGTGGGACGTGGTGCTCGTCGACCGTCAGCGCCATTGGATCGCCGATCACCTGCGGTTGGACGTCGACGGTGCGCGGGCCTGGGCGACGTTCCTCGTCGGAGTCCATGACGTCGGCAAGATCACGCCGACCTTCCAGGGACTGGTGCCCGGTCTCGCCGAGCGCGTCGTGCCATCCGGTCTCGAGGCTCAAGGTCCAGACGTCAGACGTGAACGGCACGACGCGCTCGGTGGCGCGATCCTCCGGCGGTGGCTGATCGCCCGCGGCACCGGCCCCTCGGTCGCGAGTCGACTGGCCGCAGCGATCTCCGGGCACCACGGGCAGCTTCGTAGCGACGCTCACATCGCGCGGCGGGCCGGGGAGGTACTGGTCAGCGCGCCCTCGTGGCGGTCGCACCAGGACGCCATGCTGGAGCACGTTGCTCGCGAGACGATCGCCGGTCGTCCTTCGCCCGAACCGACCACAGCGGTCGTCCTCGCGCTCGCCGGCTTCGTGACGGTCGCCGATTGGATCGCGTCTGACGCCCACCACTTTCCGGTGAGCGCCCAGTCGAGCCGCCCGGCTTCCACGGAGCTCGCGATCCCGGCCGTCATCCCGTCGGCGTGGTGCCGTCCGCCGCTCGCGCCCGTGGCGGACGCAGGCACCCACGCTGAAGCGTTCGCCGAGCTCTTTAGGGCTCCGGACGGCGCCCCTCGTCCGCCTCGCGCGACGCAGCGGGCGGTGATCGATGCGGTCGCCGACCGTGCTACCGGACGTCTGCTGATCATCGAGGACCGCACCGGATCGGGCAAGACCGAGGCCGCGATGTGGGCGGTTCGCCGCGCGCTCGAAGACGGCGCACGCGGCCTGTACGTGGGGATGCCCACGCGCGCGACCGCGGACCAGCTCCACGCCCGTGCCTCCGCCTTTCTGGCCAGGCTCTGGCCGGACGCGCACGTCCGTCCCCGTCTGTTGCACGGGATGGCCTCCGTGTTGGTCGACCCGCTGTCCGACATCCGGCCGGCCGGGACCGATACCGAGGAGTCGGGCGAGTACGCCGGTGGTGACACGGATGCGGACGCGCAGGCGTGGTTCGCGGCCGCCAAGCGGGGACTGCTGGCGCCATTCGCCGTCGGAACCATCGACCAGGCGCTCCTGGCGACGATGTGGGTGCGCCACAGCACCGTTCGCCTCTGGGGCCTGCAGGGCAAGGTCGTGGTCCTCGACGAGGTGCACGCCTACGACGCCTACTCGTCGACGTTGCTCGCGCGCCTCGTGGCGTGGTTGGCAGCAGGTGACGCGACCGTCGTGCTGCTCTCGGCGACGTTGCCCGCAGCGCGCCGAGATGCCCTGACCCGCGCGTTCCGTTCCGGACTCACCGGGCGGGTGGCTGAGGAGCGGCCGGTCGTGGGCTCGCGTCGACGTCCGCGGCGTGCATCCGGTGTCGAACGCGCGACACGTCCGAGCGCACCGTACCCCCGGATCACCATCGCCGATCGTGGGGGAGTCGACGAGCGGGAGGTCACGGACGATCGTCCCTCGCGCACGCTCGCCCTGCGCCGCCTGGACGTCGACCCGGACCGTGCCGACGAGCAGGTTGCCGCGCGCCTGATGACGGCGGTGGCCACTGACGGATGCGTCGGCGTCGTCTGCAACACGGTCGCGGCGGCGCAGTCGCGCTACGCGATGCTGCGTGAGCGTGTCGGGCGGGACGTCGAGCTTCTGTTGCTTCACGCACGCCAGCGCCCCTGTGAGCGTTCGGCCATCGAGTCGCGCCTGCTGGCACGTCTTGGACCTCCGTCCGATCCGGTCGTCGTCCGTCCGCGCCGGATGATCGTCGTCGCGACCCAGGTGATCGAGCAATCGCTGGACCTCGACTTCGATCTCTTGCTCAGCGACGTCGCGCCGATCGACCTCCTCATCCAGCGCGCGGGACGGGTGCATCGCCACGACCGCGCACGACCGTCGAGCCACGACAAGGCGACCCTGGAGCTCGTCGACGTCGGTGGGGACCGAGCAGATAGACCGTTCTTGCCGGCGAGCGATCGTGTCTATGCCGAGTCGGTGCTCCAGCGCACGCGGCTCGCGCTTCGCGATCGCATGGTGCTGAAGGAGCCCGACGATCTCGACACGTTGATCGAGTCGGTGTACGGCGATCTGGAGCCGAACGTCTCGGAGGCCGAGGTTGACGGGCTGAGGCGCGCCGAGGAGCGTGATGCCCAGAAGACCCGGAAGCAGACCGAAGCCGCGGATGGGTTGCATGGTGCGCTGTTCCCCGGCCCGGACGAGGCGGTCGAGCCATGGAACGATGTGTCGCGCCTCTTGCCCGAGCCCGACGACCCGAGGCGGTTCGGCGGTCCGGATGGCCCCGGCGACCGATACGGCACCGTGGCGACGACGCGTTGGCAAGAGCGACCGTCGGTGTCGGTCGTCGTATTGCGCTCCGATGAGCTGCCCCGTGCGCGCTACGACCCCGACCGTGCGCAGACGCGCGACCTGCTGGCGCGGAGCCTGTCGTTGTCGCAGTGGCCCATCGTCGAGCCGGTGTTGCGCGATTGGCGTCGGCCCAGGCGATCGCGGCTGCTGCAGCCTGCCGCGTGGTCCGCAAACGCCGCCCTGCGCCATCACGCGCTGGTCGAGCTTGACGAGGACGGACGGGCTCGCGTCGTCTCGTCGTCGGACGGTGACGTGCGCTTGCCGCTGCGACTGGAGCCCGACTTGGGAGTGATCGTGGAGGACGACGGATGATGAGCTTCGATTTGACGGACCGGGCCTGGCTGCCGGTGGTCGGGCCGGATGGCACGGAGGAGGTATCGCTACGGGACGCGTTCCGGCGTGGTCGGAGTCTGCGCGGCCTGGCGCTGACCTTCGCCCCCGAGGAGGTCGCGGTCACGCGCATCCTCATCGCGGTCCTCCAAGCCGCGATGCGGGGACCACGATCCGACGATGAACGCGCCCGGTGGCTCGAGCATCCCGAAGAGGTGATCGACGCCGTCGTCGGGTACCTCGACGAGTGGCGTGATCGCTTCGATCTCTTCGACGCCACGCGGCCGTTCCTGCAGCAGACGGTCGCGGAGGACGCGGCAAAGACCGCGACGATCGCGGCGTTGCGCCTGGACTGGGCATCAGGGAACAACGCGACCCTCTTCGATCACCATGTAGACGGCGTACCGCCGGCGCTTGACCCTGGGACCGCGGTGCGAGCGCTGATCACGACGCTGCACTTTCAGCCCGGTGGTGGGGTGTCCAAGCCGTTCAACCGCACGGACTCACCCGGGACGAAGGCGTTGTCGGTGCTCGTCCAGGGACGGACCCTGTGGGAGACGCTGGTCGCGAACGCCGCCGCGCCGCGCCCGGTCGTCGCGAACGACGACGGGTTCGGCGCGCCGTCCTGGGAACGCCCATTGCCCGGGCAGCCTGACGATGGCGGAGTCGCCGCCGATCTGGCCCCCGACCGTGCGGGATCGACGCCGCGCGGCTGGCTCGACCGACTGACCTGGCGCTCAAGGGCGATCGAGTTGCTGCCGGCGGACGACGGCATGGTGCGCCACTGCCGGATCCACCAGCACCTCAAGCTCATCGATGGTGGCACGGGAGACCCGTTCCACGCCGTCGAGTACGACCAGCAGACCGGTGCGGCAAGCCTGGTCCGGGTCCGGTCCGGAACGCGGATCTGGCGCTCGGCCGACGCGGTGCTGCACGGGGTCTCCACGGTGGACCAGCGCCCCCGGAGTGCCGTTGCGCAGGGACTGAGGACGCTCGAGCTACACGGTGCGCCGCGTCCTCAGGTACTCGTGGCCGGGCTCGAGGTCAACCAGGCGAAGATCGCCGAGGCGCGGTCGGCGTCGCTGCCACTGAGCGCCGACCTGCTCGCCGACGAGGCACGACTCGGCCTGGTCGGCGGACTACGGGAGATCGCCGAGCAAGGCGCCATAGCGTTGCGCAATGCCTGCCTGGCGTACCAGAGCGCCAGCGGCGCCGAGCGCGACCTGCGTGTCGCGGACACCTGGCAGGTGCCCTACTGGGCGACGCTCGGTCACGCGTTTCCGCAGTGGCTCGAGCGACTTGCCGACGAGGCCCCGGACGACGGCGGCGAGGCGCTACGCGGCACCTGGGGCGACGAGGTCCGTCGACGCGCGAGGGAGGCGCTCGACGAACGCCACAGCGCTGACGTCGTCGATCCGCGCGCGTGGAAGGCACATGCCGTCGCGCGGACCGCGTTCCACAAAGCCCTGAGGTCCATCCCATCGAGCCCCAAGGAGAACGTCGCGTGAGCATCCCCGACACATCGCAATCCGTTCGCGCGGCGGTCGCCGACGCGCTGCACGACCAGCTTGCGCACCTCGACGCCGCGGCGCAGTACCACCGGTCGGACGCGCTGCGAACCCTGGCGCAGCTGCGCCGCGGCGTCGGCCGGCGGTTTGGTGATCCCGACGCGAGCCCGGCTCTCATGCGGCTCATCGGACAGCACATCGACCTGGGATCCGCCTCGCGTCTGACGGATGAGACGTCCAAGACCCTCGACGATGCGCTCGCGGTCGCGGCCCTCGTGGCACGTGCTCCCCGACCTCTGGTGCGTCGCACGAAGCGCGGCGGAGCATCGCTTGGGCGTGACCTGCGCGCGCTCACGAGCGTGCGACGCCCGGAGAACGTCGAGGCCCTGATGCAGACACTGCTCGGCTCGGGTCGAGAGGCGCTCCCTCGACACCTCCGGCGCACGATTGCGCTGCTCGGCGCCGACCGGCTCGGGCTCGACGTAGCGCAACTCGTGCGCGACCTCGGGGCGTGGCAGCGCGAAGACCGTGCGGTTCAGCGGCGCTGGGCCTTCCACTTCTGGCTGCCGTCGGGGACCGGAGATCCCGATGCCAGCGACACCGAATCCATTGAACCCACGACAGACGACCAGGAGCCCGCATGATCCTCGAACTGCACGCCATCCAGAGCTTCGCGCCCGCCAACCTCAACCGGGACGACACCGGTCGGCCCAAGGAGTGCGTCTTCGGCGGCGTGCGGCGCGCACGAGTGAGCAGTCAGTCGTGGAAGCGCGCCATCCGGGAGCAGTTCCGCTCCGAGGTCTCCGGCCTGACGGTCGCGACCCGGACGAAGCGCGCGCACGAGCAGGTCGTCGCGCGTCTGATCGACGGGCACGGCCTGTCGCCGGAGGTGGCCATCCACCGCGCCGCTGTCGTCCTCGAGGCCGAGCCGCTCGGGCTCAGCCTCAAGCAGTCCGAGGGTGACGCAGATGCGCGCGTCGTCAAGACCGGACAGCTCGTGTTCTTCCGCGCGCACGACCTCGACACGCTCGCCGCGGTGGCGGTCGAGTTCGGTGACGAGATCGACGCCATCACGTCGACGCTGACGGAGGCGCCCGCGGACAATCCTGCGAAGGCGAAGCGCACGAAGGCGAAGCTCCCCAAGCCCGCGACGGCGCAGATCACGTCGGCTCTGACGGCACCGTCGGACGCCGTCGACGTCGCACTGTTCGGACGGATGGTCGCCGAGATGCCGGAGAGCAACGTCGACGCCGCATGCCAGGTCGCCCACGCCATCGGCACCCACCGACTCGCCGACGAGGTCGACTACTTCACGGCGGTCGACGACCTGCGCCCCGACGACACCGAGGGCGCCGACATGATCGGAGACATCCAGTTCAACGCGAGCTGCTTCTACCGCTACGCCGTGCTTGACGTCGGTCAGTTGGCCGTGAACCTCGGTGCCGACGATGCGTCGGATCCCATCGTCGACGCTGCCGTCGAGGCGTTCACGGAAGGCTTCGTCACCGCGATTCCAAGCGGCAAGCAGAACAGCTTCGCCGCGCGCAACCCGCCGACGACCGTGCTGGCCGTTCGACGGCAGCGCGGGGCCTGGAACCTGGCCAATGCGTTCGCCGCGCCGGTGCCGCCCTTCGGTACGGATTCCGCCGGCAACGAAGGCGTCGCGATCGAGTCGAGTCGCCGCATGATCGAGGAGTTCGCGGTGCTCAACGCGACCTATGGTCGCGCCAAGGACGAGCTCGCGTCGGTCGTGCTCTCGACGCTTGCCCCGGGGATCGAGGGCGACGTCGCGCGCGCGCCCGATCTCGACTCCTTGATCGCTCACGCCCGGGGGCGGGCGTGAGCGGCACCGGCACATTGCGGCTCTGGCTCGCGGCACCGCTGCAGTCCTGGGGCACCGGCAGCCGCTTCGAAGTCCGGTCGACCGACCTCTGGCCGTCGAAGTCCGGCGTCGTCGGATTGATCGCGGCGGCGCTCGGCCGGACTCGTCACGAGTCGGTGGACGACCTGGCATCGCTGCGGTTCGGAGTGCGCGTCGTGCGAGCCGGAAGCATCCTGCGGGACTTTCACACCGTCGGTGCGGTACCTGGGTCCGGAGGGGTGGCCGTCGCCAGCGGATCCCGAGGGCGCGGGATCGTGACCGAGCGCTACTACCTGCAGGACGCCACCTTCGTCGTCGGGCTCGAGGGCGACGACCAGGACTGGCTCGCGGAGCTGCGCGAGGCGGTGAGTCGACCACGCTGGCCTCTTGCGCTCGGTCGTCGGTCCTGCCCCCCGGCGGGGCCCCTCGTCGACGACCGCGCGGTGTTTGCCGGCCCGTTGGCCGCGGCGCTGCAGGACGATTGGAAGCCACAGGCCCAACGCCACGCCACGATGTCGCCGTATGGCGAACGTCCGGCGGACGCCTCACAGACCCTCGTCGTCGAGGACCCTGAGGGCGAGGAGTCTCGCGCCGATCAGCCGCACGGGGCGGCGTTCGGCACGCGACAGTTCGGCGTGCGACGCATGCGGGTCACCGCGCGCGACGGCGACGGTGGGAGCGCCGGTCGATGAGCCTTTACCTCAGTCGCTTGCGCCTGCATCCGCGCGACCCGTTGGTCGTCCGCGATCTCGGGGACGTCGTCGGGTTGCACCGCACGCTCATGCGTGGCTTTCCGCAGTACGACGGTCCCGATCCACGGGCGGCGCTCGGCGTGCTGTTTCGGGTCGAATCCGCGTTGCGACGTGATCCTCATGAGGTGGGGGCGCCCCATGAGGTACTCGTGCAGTCCGTCGCCCTACCCGACTGGTCGGGTCTCCCCGAGGGTTACGCACTGAGCGTTGAGGTCCGTGACGCGCGTGACCTGGTCGATGCGGTGACCGTCGGTCGACGGTTTCGGTTCCGCTTGCTTGGCAATGCGACCCGCAAGACCGCACTCCCACGACCAGGCAAGGAACGCCCGCGGCACTCGCGGCGAGTTCCCCTGGACAACGACGACGAGCGCCGGGCGTGGGTCGAGAACCGCGCCGCTGGTGCCGGGTTCGAGTTGATCGACGGTGCAGGCGGGCTGCGTGTCGATGTCCTACCTCCGCTGCGCCAGCCCAAGCGTGCCGGTGGAGTGACGGTTCGGCCCGTGCTCTACGAGGGTCGACTCGAGGTGCGCGATGAGATCGCTTGTCGCGAGGCGTTGCGGACCGGGATCGGGCCCGCGAAGGCCTATGGCTGTGGCCTGCTGAGCCTGGCGCCTGCATGAGAGCACCCGACGATGCGGATCGACGATCTTCACCTGTTGCCGAAGGTCCGGGACTCCGGCAGCTTCGTCTACCTCCAGTACGGCCGGTTGGAGCAGGATGATCGCTCGGTCTGCTTCGTCAACGAGACGGGTCGCGTCCCGCTACCGATCGGGGCGCTTTCGCTCGTGCTGCTGGGACCGGGCACGACCGTCACGCAGCGCGCGATCATCAACGCGGCAGAGTGCGGGTGCACCGTCGCCTGGGCCGGTGAGGAAGGTGTGCGGCTCTACGCGACCGGCCTCGGTGACACGCGCAGCGCGAGCCGTCTGTTGCGCCAAGCCGAATGGCTCAGCGACCCCGACCTGCGGTTGAGGGTCGTGAGGAGGATGTACGAGATGCGGTTCTCGGACGACCTTCCGGCTGAACTGACGCTGCAGCAGATCCGAGGCCGGGAGGGCGCACGAGTGCGCGACGCGTATCGCGCGTGGAGCCACGAAACCGGTGTGCCGTGGGAAGGGCGACGGTACCGCCGCGACGACTGGGACCGGTCCAGTCCCGTGAACCGGGCGCTCTCGGCCGCCAACAGCTGCCTGTACGGCGTCTGTCACGCCGCGATTGTGAGCGCCGGGTACGGGCCTGGGCTGGGGTTCGTCCACACGGGCAAGGCACTGTCATTCGTGTACGACGTGGCCGACCTGTACAAGACCGAGACGTCGGTCCCGGCGGCATTTCGCGCCGTGCAGAGCGGCGCGGTCGACGTCGAGCGGGCCGCGAGGCACGCGTTGCGTGACCAGTTCCACGAGACGCGGCTGTTGGGGCGGATCGTCGATGATCTCGCCCGGTTGTTCGACCTCGACCCCGAGGACGGAGACGGGATGACCGTGGTCGATGCCGGCGATGCTGACCTCGCCAAGCCGTCGAGCATCTGGGATCCGGACGGTGCGGTGCCCGGGGGGCGCAATTACGGCGAATCGGGCGGAGGGCGCGACGGGTGAGCCTGACGGTCATCGTGGTCAAGCGCGTGTCCGCTGGCCTGCGGGGCGACCTGTCGCGGTGGATGTTGCAGCCGCAGGCGGGCGTGTTCACCGGCGACGTCACGCCGATGGTGCGGGAGCGCCTATGGCGAAGGGTCTGCACGTATCGTGGTGCCGGTGCGTGCCTGATGGTGTCGGCTGCACGCAACGAGCAGGGACTCGAGATCCGGCAGCACGGAGATCGCGCGCGGGAGCTCGTCGACCTTGACGGGTTCGCCGCGGTGCGTCTTCCCCCGAAAGGCGCGCGCGGTGGCTGATCGGGGCTGGCGGGCGATGCCCGCGACAGCTTGGTGTGCGCGGGGTGTCGGAGGGTTGCCTCTCCGGCGGCCAGGTAGCGGATGGGTGGTGCTCGACACGGAGACCACGGGGCTCGACCCTGCCCGGCACGAGTTGCGTGAGGTCGCCGTCGTGGTGCTTGATGCGGGCCTGCACGAGATCCGGCGGATCGAATGGCGACGCTCAGGCGGAGGGACGCTGGAGGACCTGGTCGAGCGCGTCGCGCCTGAGCTTCCCGACAGCATCGTGGTGGCCCACAACGCGCGCTTCGACCTCGCGTTCCTGGAGGCCGACCCGAGGACGTCTGGGTCACGCCTGGCCGCCCCCACAAGGTGGCTCTGCACTGCCAGCCTTGGTCGACGCCGGGCGTTGGACGTGTTGGCGCGTCGCTTCGACGTCGTCGCGCACGGTCGCCACACGGCGATGGGAGACGCGGAGACGCTGGCACGAACGCTCGCCAGGATGGTGGTCGCCGCGGAGGCTCGAGGGCTAGACACGGTCGCGGGCATCGTGCTCGTCGCGGGTGGCGGGGGCACCGCGCCACGGCAGCTCCACGAGGCGGGCTGGACGGCAGTCGTCGCAGGGCTCGATCGGGTCGTACCGACGGCGTTTGCCGGCGCGTCCCAGCGCGGGCTCGTGCGGCGGCTTCTCGGCGAGTACGGCGAGCGTGGACCACCCACCCCGCTGGCGATCTCGTCCGTCGTCGACGAGATGCGGGGGCTGGACATCACGGCGCTGGTCGCCGAAGCTCTCCTGGGTGAAGGGGCGCAACCGTGCGTCGCCGACAGTTCGGACCACGAATCGCACACGTGATTCGTTCGAACCTTGAAAATGCAGGTACATTTCCATGCGGCCGAAGTGTCCTCCCCGCGCGAGCGGGGGTGAGCCGATGGCGATGCGCCGAGAAGAAGCGCAGATAGAGTCCTCCCCGCGCGAGCGGGGGTGAGCCGGTCGGCGTGGTCGTCGACGAGCAGTCCGTCGGGTCCTCCCCGCGCGAGCGGGGGTGAGCCGGCGGTCGAGGCCGCGGGGGGGTTGCTGGGGCGGTCCTCCCCGCGCGAGCGGGGGTGAGCCGTCACGCGACACGGCCTCCTCGCCCAGCGTGTCGTCCTCCCCGCGCGAGCGGGGGTGAGCCGTTGCCGGTTATCCACCTCGGTGATCGACGAACGTCCTCCCCGCGCGAGCGGGGGTGAGCCGTGCGACCGCGGCCGGGCGATCACCGCGTACGCGTCCTCCCCGCGCGAGCGGGGGTGAGCCGTGGGTGTCGGGCTTGAGGACCCGGTAGCAGGAGTCCTCCCCGCGCGAGCGGGGGTGAGCCGCACGACCCGTGCCGGTTGCGCATCAGGAACCCGTCCTCCCCGCGCGAGCGGGGGTGAGCCGATGGTTCGTGCGACGTCCGTGACGGACTCGCCGTCCTCCCCGCGCGAGCGGGGGTGAGCCGTACGACGTGACGCCACCGTCGGCGTTCACCATGTCCTCCCCGCGCGAGCGGGGGTGAGCCGCACTTCGAGGGGTTCCCGAACGGCGGGAAGCCGTCCTCCCCGCGCGAGCGGGGGTGAGCCGTCGCTGATCGTCGCCGCCGTCTGCGTCCCCGTGTCCTCCCCGCGCGAGCGGGGGTGAGCCGTTGCCGTTGCGCTTCACGCGCACTTCGGCGATGTCCTCCCCGCGCGAGCGGGGGTGAGCCACCACCAAGACCCGATCCGCCCGCACCGTCCGGTCCTCCCCGCGCGAGCGGGGGTGAGCCGTCGGGGAACATGTCGGCGGGGTCGTCGGGCAGGTCCTCCCCGCGCGAGCGGGGGTGAGCCGGACGCCAAGGCCGAGAGGGACGCCGCCGAGCAGTCCTCCCCGCGCGAGCGGGGGTGAGCCGGTCAACGAGCTGGACGAGGCGATGCTGAACCGGTCCTCCCCGCGCGAGCGGGGGTGAGCCGTCCACGCCGGACGCGGCAGTGAACCCGCGGTGGTCCTCCCCGCGCGAGCGGGGGTGAGCCGAACTTGACGTCGATGTCGCCCTCGGTGTAGCCGTCCTCCCCGCGCGAGCGGGGGTGAGCCGCCCGCTGTCGTCCGCGGCCTCGAGCAGTCGTTGTCCTCCCCGCGCGAGCGGGGGTGAGCCGCGGAGCGATCTACTCCGGTTGAGTCACGAAAGTCCTCCCCGCGCGAGCGGGGGTGAGCCGCGGATCGCGTGGCAGTCGATAGCTCCCGCCACGTCCTCCCCGCGCGAGCGGGGGTGAGCCGACCGGCCGGAGCTTCGCCCACAAGAACCCGAGGTCCTCCCCGCGCGAGCGGGGGTGAGCCGCCGTCACCGACGCGCACGACAGCGGCGAGTACGTCCTCCCCGCGCGAGCGGGGGTGAGGGACAAGCGGGAGGCACGGAAGGTCCTCCGCGAACGTCCTCCCCGCGCGAGCGGGGGTGAGCCGGTCCTTGCGGACATGCTGGGGGAGGCGCAGCGGTCCTCCCCGCGCGAGCGGGGGTGAGCCGCTGCTCCCACGGCAGCATCGGGCCGCGGTCGCGTCCTCCCCGCGCGAGCGGGGGTGAGCCGCGGCCGGTCGCGGAGGTTCGCGCCCTGGCCCGGTCCTCCCCGCGCGAGCGGGGGTGAGCCGTGCGGGAGCTGCGCGGCGAGCGCCGCGCTGCGGTCCTCCCCGCGCGAGCGGGGGTGAGCCGCCGCCCAGCTCGCGAACCCGACCACCAGCCTCGTCCTCCCCGCGCGAGCGGGGGTGAGCCGCGCCGGGCCTTGTCCTCGGCAGCTTTCCGGCGGTCCTCCCCGCGCGAGCGGGGGTGAGCCGATGCGGAAGCCGAGGTCGCTCGACGCCCAGAGGTCCTCCCCGCGCGAGCGGGGGTGAGCCGGCGCTCGTTCCGGTCCTGAACGCCGTGTCGACGTCCTCCCCGCGCGAGCGGGGGTGAGCCGGCGCTGTCGCACGCCACCGATCCGCCGCTGACGTCCTCCCCGCGCGAGCGGGGGTGAGCCGCACCCGCTCCGGGACGCTGCCGGCAGCCCGACGTCCTCCCAGCGCGAGCGGGGGTGAGCCGGTGGCACAGCTGACCAATGCGCTGCGCGAGATGTCCTCCCCGCGCGAGCGGGGGTGAGCCGCTGCCGGAGGCGGCCACCGGCCGTGTGGCGATGTCCTCCCCGCGCGAGCGGGGGTGAGCCGAAGGGCGGGGACCGCAAGACCGTCCTGCGGCTGTCCTCCCCGCGCGAGCGGGGGTGAGCCGTGACCGTCCGCGACACCGTGCCCCCAACCGGAGTCCTCCCCGCGCGAGCGGGGGTGAGCCGAACGGCGGCAAGGGCTTCACGCTGAAGGAGTTGTCCTCCCCGCGCGAGCGGGGGTGAGCCTGAGGACCATCGACTGGCGGACCCGGTAGCCATGTCCTCCCCGCGCGAGCGGGGGTGAGCCGCCGGGCGGGTCTGGCGCGCAGAGCAACGAGGAGTCCTCCCCGCGCGAGCGGGGGTGAGCCGGTCGGCCAGAGGGTGCGGGCCGGGCAGTACCTGTCCTCCCCGCGCGAGCGGGGGTGAGCCGGTGGCGATGACGCCGTTCCGGGCGATGCGCGAGTCCTCCCCGCGCGAGCGGGGGTGAGCCGGTCAACAAGGCGGTGGCCCTGTCGGTTCGGCGGTCCTCCCCGCGCGAGCGGGGGTGAGCCGGCGACGGCATCCCGTACACCCCCGCCCCCACCGTCCTCCCCGCGCGAGCGGGGGTGAGCCGCTCCCCGTCGCTCCAGGCGTCGGGCTCGTTGTGTCCTCCCCGCGCGAGCGGGGGTGAGCCGCGAGGAGGCCGCGGGCGGGGAGCAGGGTGGGGGTCCTCCCCGCGCGAGCGGGGGTGAGCCGGGGTCGAGCACCGTCCCGCCGGGCGGCGAGAGTCCTCCCCGCGCGAGCGGGGGTGAGCCGGCGGACCCTCGGGTCCTGCCGCGGTGGCGCACGTCCTCCCCGCGCGAGCGGGGGTGAGCCGAGCGCCACGCCGATGGTGACCGGGCTCGGCACGTCCTCCCCGCGCGAGCGGGGGTGAGCCGGCGTCGAAGGGCGAACGGGAAGCCGGGCTTGGGTCCTCCCCGCGCGAGCGGGGGTGAGCCGGACGAGTTGATCAGGGTCGACGCGGTCCGCCAGTCCTCCCCGCGCGAGCGGGGGTGAGCCGTTGTTCGGGTCCATGGTCGTTTCTCCGGTCGTGTCCTCCCCGCGCGAGCGGGGGTGAGCCGCTGCCCGGCCGTCTCGCTCGGCGAGGGCAGGTGTCCTCCCCGCGCGAGCGGGGGTGAGCCGCGGCGGCCCGAGCTGGAGCAGGCATT
>JALNWQ010000020.1 GCA_023230855.1 Solirubrobacteraceae bacterium | reverse complement strand
GCTCCACCCCGGTGGCGTCGGTGGCCGGCCGCCGGGGGTGGAGGGGGTTGAGGACGCGGGTGGTCCTGAACCGGCTCCACCCCGGTGGCGTCGGTGGCCGGCCGCCGGGGGTGGAGGGGGTTGAGGACGCGGGTGGTCCTGAACCGGCTCCACCCCCTGCCAGACGGATCACGTTCGTCAGATCTTCGCCCGGTCGACCGACCTTCCCCGTAGCGTCGACCCCGACCGACCCCCGAGGACCCGACCACCGTGTACCTGCAATCAGACCCCGCCAGCGGCATCGACCTCGTCGTCACGAGCGCCAGCGACCTGAGCGTCGCGTCGCAGTGCGAGTACGGGTTCGCGCGGCGGGTCGACGTCCTGCTCGGGCGGGCCGACGAGCTCGACGAGGAGCCCGACGAGATGTTGGTGCGGGCGTCCGAGCTCGGGGACGTGCACGAGGCGCGGGTGCTGCAGCGGTACCGCGACGTGCACGGGGACGGGGTGGTGGAGATCGACCGGCCCGCGCACGGGGACGCGGCGGCGATGGAGGACGCGCTCCGGCGCACGAGGGACGCGTTCGCCGCCGGGGCGCCGGTCGTCTTCCAGGCCGCGTTCTTCGTCGACGATCCGGACGACGCGTTCGTCGGCTACGCGGACTTCATCGTCCGCCGTCCCGACGGGCGCTACCGGGTGCAGGACACGAAGCTCGCCCGGCACGCCAAGGTCGTCGCGCTGCTGCAGCTCGCCGCGTACGTCGACCGGCTCGAGGCGCTCGGGGTGCCGGTCGACGACACCGTCGAGCTGCTGCTCGGCGACGGCACCGTCAGTACCCACCGCGTCGACGACATCCGGCCGGTGTACCGCAAGCGGTGGGCGCGGATGCGGGCGCTCGTCGACGCCGGCCGGGCGCGCACCGCACCGGTCGGTTGGGGCGCCCCGGACCTCTTCGCGTGCGGGCAGTGCGAGGCGTGCACCGCCGCGATCGCCGAGCACCGCGACGTGCTGCAGGTCGCCGGGCTGCGCATCACCCAACGCGACCGGCTCGCCGCGGCGGGCATCACGACGATCGACGAGCTGGCCGCGTCGGACGGGCCGGTCGACGGCGTCGGCGTCGCGGCCCTCGACCGGCTGCGGATCCAGGCCCGGCTGCAGCTGCGCGCTGACGGCGCCGGCCCGCCGCCGATCGAGATCGTCGACGCCAACGCCCTGACGACCCTGCCGGTCCCTGATCCCGGCGACGTCTTCTTCGACTTCGAGGGCGACCCGCTCCACGACGAGGGCGACGGTCGGTGGGGCCTGGACTACCTCTTCGGCCTCGTCGACGTCGACGAGGCGTTCACCTCGTGGCGGGCCGACAGCTTCGCCGAGGAGCGCCGGGCGCTGCGCGGGTTCCTCGACTTCGTCGCCGAGCGGCGGGCGCGGCATCCCGGGATGCGGATCTACCACTACGCGTCGTACGAGCGCACGCACCTGTCGTCGATCGCGGCCCGGCACGGGGAGGGCGAGGACGAGGTCGACCGGTTGCTGCGCGAGCACGTGCTCGTCGATCTGTATCCGCTGGTGCGCAAGGTCATGCGCGTCGGGTCGCCGTCGTACTCGATCAAGAAGCTCGAGCCGCTGTACATGGGTGACGAGCTGCGCACCGCCGAGGTCACCACGGCCGCCGCGTCGATCACCGAGTACGCCGCGGCCCGCGACCTCATCGCCACCGGCCGGGTCGACGAGGGCGAGGCCAAGCTCGCGGAGATCGTCGACTACAACCGCTACGACTGCGTGTCGACGCTGCGGCTGCGGGACTGGCTCGTCGGCCACGCCGAGCGGCTCGGGGTGGCCGTGGGATCGGACGCCGACGCCCGGATCGACGACCCGCGCGACGCCGAGGAGCCGTCGCCGTTGCGCGACGATCTGCTGGCGCTCGCCGGTCGGGACGACGCGGACGCTTCGCCGGACCTCGGAGTGGCGGCCACCGGCGCTCCCGGCTCCACCACAGACGGCCCGCCCGTCGCGTCCGACGGGCCACGCGCCGCCACCGACGCGGCCGACCGCACCGCCGCCGCCCTGGCCGCCGCGGCGATCGACTACCACCGGCGCGAGCGCAAGACGTTCTGGTGGGGGCACTTCTCGCGGCTGGCGCAGCCGATCGACGAGTGGGCCGACGTCCGCGACGTGCTCGTCGTCGACGGTGACCGATCGCGGGTGGAGCGCGACTGGTACCGCGAGGGGCGGCAGCGCAAGGACCGCCGCGTCGTGCGGTTGCACGGCACGCTCGCCCCCGGCAGCCGGGTCAACGCGGGCACCGCGATGTTCGCGCTGTACGACCAGCCGGCGCCGTTCGTCGACGCGGGGATCGATCCCGGGTCACGCGTGGCGTGCCCCGTCACGGTGCTGGAGCGTGGCGACGACGGCAGCCTCGCCGTCGAGGAGGCCCAGCCCCCCGGGGCCACCGAGGGGTACCGGACGCTGCCGGTGGCGCTGGCGCCCGGCATGCCGCCACGCGCCGCGCCGCAGCCGGCCGCGATCGCCGAGTGGGCGCAGACGATCGTCGACGCCCGGCCCGGCTGGCCCGAGGATCCGGTCACCGACATCCTGCGTCGCCGTCCGCCGCGCACCCGCTCGGGGACGCTCGCGCCGGTCGCCGACGACGACCACGTCGGCGCGGTCGTCGCGTCGCTGCTCGACCTGGACGGGTCGTACGTCGCGGTGCAGGGCCCGCCCGGGACCGGCAAGACGTACCTGGGCGCGCACGTCATCGCGAGGCTCGTGCGCGACCACCGGTGGCGGATCGGCGTCGTCGCGCAGTCGCACAACGTCGTCGAGAACCTGCTGAAGGCCGTCGTCGGCGACGCCGGGCTCGACGTGGACCTGGTCGGCAAGGAGCCCAAGGGCGGCGCGTCGCCGGACGGCACGGCGTTCACCGTCCTGAGGAAGGGCGGGCAGGCGGCGTTCGCGCATGAGCGTGAGCGCATCGGGTTCGCGCTCGGTGGCACCGCGTGGACGTTCGCCAACGACGAGCGGGTGCCGCGCGGGTCGCTCGACCTGCTGGTGATCGACGAGGCGGGACAGTTCTCGTTGGCGTCGACCGCCGCGGCGGCCGTCGGCGCGCGCAACCTGCTGCTGCTCGGTGATCCGCAGCAGCTGCCGCAGGTGAGTCAGGGATCGCACCCCGCGCCGGTCGACCGGTCCGCGCTCGGCTGGATCGCCGAAGGCCACGACGTCCTCCCGGCCGATCTGGGCTACTTCCTCGCCCGCAGCCGCCGGATGCGCGCCGAGGTCGCGGCTCCGGTGTCGCGCCTGTCATACGAGGGACGGCTGGCGTCGCACCCGGACGCCCCGGTCCGGACGCTCGAGGGGATCGACCCCGGGCTGCACCCGGTCCCGGTGGAGCACCGCGGCAACGCGCAGGAGTCGCCGGAGGAGGCGGCGACGGTGGTGAGGATCGTCCGTGAAGTGATCGACCGCCGCTGGACGGAGGGCGACGAGTCGCGGCCGCTGGGCGCGGGAGACCTCATCGTCATCACCCCGTACAACGCGCAGCGCCAGGCGGTCCACGACGCGTTGACCGCGGCGGGGCTGGGCGACGTGCGGGTCGGCACCGTCGACGGGTTCCAGGGCCAGGAGGCGGCGGTCGCGATCGTCACCCTGGCGGCGTCGTCGCCGGCCGACGTGCCACGCGGCCTGGGGTTCCTCATCATGCGCAACCGCCTGAACGTCGCGATCTCGCGCGCCAAGTGGGCCGCCTACCTGGTCCACTCCCCGGCGCTCACCGAGCATCTGCCGACCACCCCGCACGGCGTGGCCGAGCTGTCGGCGTTCATCGCGTTGGTGGAGCCGGGCCGGTCCACGGTCGCGGGGTGGGGTGGTGGCGGCGGTTGAGGACGCGGGGCGTCCTGTAGTGCCGCCACCCCGGGCCGCGCCCCGCCGCGCCCCGCCCGGCGGCCTCCCCTACACGCCCGCCTACGCCCCGAACTCGGCGATCGTGCGCTCGAGTGCGTCGAGCACCGGGGCGGCGCCGGCGCCCAGCTCGTCGGCGCGGGCGCGGAACGCGGTGAGCAGGGCACCGTAGTACCAGCGCTGGTCGTCGGCGCTGCCGGTGGTGAACCGCGACCACAGGGCGTCGCCCAGGACGGCGTGGTCGCGGGCGATGCTGCGGGCGTTGTGGAGCTTGTCGGCGAGCGACACGCGCAGCTCGTCGGGGGCCTTGTGGGCGATCGCGTCGAGGTAGGCGACCTTGCGCTCGCGCCACGGGGCCTTGGGGGCGTCCTTCACCGTCGAGTCGCTGTTGGCCAGCACGATCCGGGCGACGTCGTCGCCCCACGTCTCGCGGATCTCCTCGAGCGCCTGCAGTCCGCCGCCGTCCTCGACGACGTCGTGCAGGAGCGCCGCGATCGCCTCGTCCTCACCGGCCTCCATCTCCATGACGAGCCCGGCGACCGCCAGCAGGTGCGACAGGTACGGGATGCCGGTGCCCTTGCGGACGTCGTCGCGGTGGTGCGCCGACGCGTACAGCAGGGCGCGGTCGAAGCGGTCGGTGAGTGGAGCCATGCGGGGAGGACCTCCGGGTCGCGGGGTGGGGCGTGCAGGGAGAGGACGGTCCGAGCGGTGGGGATCTGACGCGTCCGGGGGGATGCTCGCCGATCCGAACCGTGCGACGCGCATCGCCGCGACCCGGCCGGACCGACACCCGCGCCGAGCGTCGACGTGCCCCGTCGCGCCCGACCGATGACTTCCGACGTCGGCCCGCGTCTCAGGGCATGACCGCGAAACCCGCTTCCCGAGGAGCCCACCATGGCCACGCCCCGCATGATCTTCGTCAACGTCACCGTGTCCGACCTGGACCGGTCGATGGCGTTCTTCACCGCGCTGGGGATGGAGTTCAACCCGAGCTTCACCAACGACGAGTGCGCCTGCATGGTGGTGAGCGACATGGGCTACGTCATGCTGCAGACGAACGAGAGCATCCGCCGGTTCACCGACAAGGAGCTCGTCGACTCGCACGTCGCCACCGAGGCGATCCTGTGCCTGTCGGCGGAGTCGCGCGAGGACGTCGACGCGTTCGCCGACCGGGCGCTCGCTGCGGGCGGCGCGCCGGCCGGTCCGGCGCAGGATCACGGGTTCATGTACGGCCGGTCGTTCCAGGATCCGGACGGTCACCTGTGGGAGGTCATGTGGATGGACCCCGCCGCGGTCGAGGCCGGCCCCGAGGAGTTCGCGGCGGCGCAGTAGCGCGCCGCCGGCGGCGAAGCGATCTCGACGACGAGGTCGCCGCCGGGCCACGGGTGCTCGCGGGCCGACGGCAGCCGCTGGTCGGGGTGTGCTGGCAGCGGCGGAGGCGGCGACGGAGGAGACGACCGACGACGCGGGTCCGACCTGACGTTCTCGCCCCCCACCCGCCACACTCCCTTCGATGCCCGTCCGGGAACGCGCGCTCGACACGGTGGCGGGGCTGTTGGCCGCCGGGGACGTGCTGGTGCTGACGGGGGCGGGGATCTCGACCGAGTCGGGGATCCCGGACTACCGCGGACCGGACGGCCTGCGGCGCGTGCGACCGATGCAGCACGACGAGTTCGTCGGGTCGTCGGACGCACGCCGGCGCTACTGGGCACGGTCGTTCGTCGGGTGGCAACGGATGGCGTCGGTGCGACCGAACGCCGGGCACCTGGCGCTCACCCGGCTGCAGCGCGCGGGCCGGGTCGGGTCGGTGATCACGCAGAACGTCGACGGCCTGCACCAGCGCGCCGGCACCCGTGACGTGATCGAGCTGCACGGGGCGCTCGCGGACGTGCTGTGCCTGACCTGCGACGCCCGGTCACGACGCGACGCGCTGGACGAGCGGATGCGCCGCGACAACCCGTCGTTCGTCGTGACCGACGGCGGGATCCGTCCGGACGGCGACGTGTCGTTGCACGACCTGGACGTCGAGCGGTTCGTCGTGCCGCTGTGCGAGGGGTGTGGTCACGACACGCTCATGCCCGACGTCGTGTTCTTCGGCGGATCGGTCCCCAAGCCGCGGGTGGCCCGGTGCATGGACCTGACCGATCGCGCGTCCGCCCTGCTCGTCCTGGGGTCGTCCCTGCAGGTGTTCTCCGGCTACCGGTTCGTCCGTCGCGCCCGCGCCAACGGCACCCCGATCGCCCTCATCACCCGCGGCCCGACCCGCGCCGACGACGACGTGACGGTGAAGATCGACGCCGGGCTGGGGGAGACGCTGGAGGCGTTGGTGGGGCGGGTGGGGGTGACGGACGGGGCGCCGTGATGCGCGGTCCCGGCCGCGGTGCGACGGGCGGGCGTGCGACGGGTCGGGTGGGCGGCGTGCCTGTCCTCCCGGAGCCCAGGGCCTACGCCAGGTAGTTCCCCTTGCCGGGGATGACGTGCCGCACCCCGCCGCGCGGGTCGGCGACGTCGCCGTCGTACCGTGGGATGACGTGGACGTGCAGGTGGTCGACGGTCTGACCGGCAGCGGCCCCCGCGTTGAAGCCGACGTTGTACCCGTCGGGTGCGTGCTCGGCGTCCAGGAGCGCCCGAACCTCGTCGACGAGCGCCAACACGTCGGCCCGCTCCTCCGCCGTCGCCTCCCACCAGTCCCGGATCGGCCGGTGCGTCACCACGAGCGCATGCCCGGTGGTGACGGGGTACCCGTCGGGGATCGCGAACGCGGACCGGTTGGAGGCCAGCCAGGCGGAGCGGGGGAGGTGGAGGAAGGGGGACGAAGCGTTGAGGGAGCCGACGTCGCGACGGGACATGGACGGGTTCATTCGAGGCTGACCGTAGCGCTCGCCTCGCTTGTCGACGCCGTACGACATCCGCCGATCTCGCTCGTGTCAGATGGCCACGGCTCCGATCGACTCATAGGACGAGCCGCTCACTCCGGTTTCGCACGACGTCATGGCATCCACATCCTCACCGACAAGGCACCACTCCCACGAGGACGTGCACTGGGCACCGAGACCGGCCCCCAAGGACGGTGGGCGTGACGGGGGCAACGCGAACCAGTTCACGATCTCGCCCGAGTTCGGCAACCTCGTGCGGGAGTCGATTCAGAACTCGGTCGATGCGCGCCGGGTCGGGACGGACGAGCCGGTACGGGTGCGCTTCCGCCTTCTTGTGCTGCGGTCGGCGGCCAAGGACGCGTACCTCGAGGCCATGCGGTGGGAGCAGATGCGTCCGCACGTCGAGGCGTGCGTCGACCAGGCGGGCGATCAGCAGGTCGCGGGACGACTCCGCGAGGCGCTGGACGTCGTCGCGGGTGACGATCTGCGGATCCTCCAGATCTCCGACTACGGCACCCACGGCCTGGTGGGACCGGAACGTGGGCAAGGCAACTTCGCGGCTTTGACCCGCGACAACCTCTACTCGGAGAAGCAGAACGCTTCGGCCGGTGGGTCCTACGGTCTGGGGAAGGCGATGCAGTACGCGGCATCCGCCTTGGGGTGCGTGTTGTTCTCGAGCGTTCTCGCCGAACCGGAACCGGCGACGGGCCGGACCTTCGGGCGGTTCTTCGCCCGGGCCGAGCTCGTCTACCACACGTTGGTCGACGGATCGGCGTACTGGGGTCCGATGTGGCTCGGGCTGGAGCCCGAGGAGGAGATGCCGGAGTCGTATTGGGCGCAGCCGGACGGGGACCCGCTGCTCGGCGGCCTCCACATGGAGCGGGCCGCCGAGGACTCGGGAACGACGATCGCGGTGGTCGGGCTGAAGGACTTGGACCGGGACGCGGAGTCGGATCGCGATCCCGAGGCGATCGCGGAGCACATCGTGGCCGAGGTCGAGCGGCACTTCTGGCCGGGGATCGAGGCCGGTGACCTCGAAGTGGACGTGGAAGTGGTCGAGACGAGCACGATCGGTGACCTACCTGCGCCTCGATGCGCCTGGCGGGTGGACCCGAGCGCCGGCATCCATGCAGGGCCCCTGGTGCGAGCGTTGCGGGCCCATAGAAGCGGGGAGGCCGCTGAGGAGCTCGTCGCGGGTGGCGACGTCGTCGCCGGCCGGGCCTCGCTCACGGTTCCGCGGCGCACCCACGGAGTCGATCGACATCCCGAGTTCGAGCACCAGGCGGTCGTTCTCGTTCGCAGGGCGACGGCCCAGGAGGAGAAGGCGTCGGCTGACAGCCTGAGACGAGCGGCGTTGACCCGTGGTGCACAGATGGTGGTGAAGACGCTGGATGCGGCTCGCAGCGCGCCTGGCGCCCAAGCGTTCCAGGCGGTCGTGCTCGCCGGCTTGGCCGCGGGCACGGGCGACGGCGAGGAGGACCGGTGGGCTGAGGAGTTCCTCCGTGCCGCTGAGCCGCCCAGCCACGACGATTGGACCTACACCGCAAAGCTTCGGTACGAGTACTCGCGTGGCGCCAAGTCACGGCTTGCGGAGTTCGAGAAGGCGATCCGGCTCGAGATCAGGCGCCTGCTGGCTGTCGAACCCGAGCGGACGGATGACGGGCCGCGCGACCTGGCCAAGCGGTTCCACTTCACGCAGCCGAAGCAGCGTCGGCAGGGGCCTACCGTCCTGGTGGGAGACGCGTTCGTCGACGAGCACGACGCGTGGCATATCGAAGGCAGGATCCGCCTGCACTCGGCGACCGGAGGAGTGCGGGGCCTCCCCGAGGTCGCGTTCGCGAGTGAGAGCGGCGGGAACGGGCGCGTCGTCTGGAACGAGATGGCCGTCGTGTCGGGTGACGCGGAGGTTCTCGACGACGCCGGCGTGCTCGCCATCGGACCAGGCGTGCGCGAGGTCGCGTTCCGAGGCGTCACGGATCCGGAGACCCACCCGGCACCCGCACGGCAGTCGACGATCCGGGTGAAGTTCCGGACGATGCAGGAGCAGGACTGATGGCCGGACCCGCGATCTTCCCGTACCCGACCCTCGCGGAGGCGCCGATCCTGCGGCTCGACCAGCCGGAGGTCGATGGCGAGCCCGCCCCGTTGCTCAACCGCGACGGCGTCGTGGATCTCTCAGGTCTCCAGGGGCGATGGAGCACGGTCCGTCTGCAGGTGGTGGCCGAGGTCCCGACCGATGAGATCCGACTCCTCCCGGCAGACGAACCCGAGGTGGTCCTCACGGTCCACTGCGCTCCGACCAATCTCCGGACGACGACGAGGCTCGTCCGCTCCGCCGACAACGAGCATGCGTGGGAGGGGACCGTCGAGCTCACCCGGAGGACGCTGCGCGACCAGGCATCGCTATATGCGACCGTCGACGACGTCGCAAACCGGTGGATCGGTCGGACCCATCCGGTGGCTGTCCATCTTCGCCCGCCGCGCGATCCGCGGATCTCAGGCGGGCACTTCCCGGTCAAGTGGCGGGACTTCACCGTCGCCGCTCCGGGGGAGACACCGATCCCGTCGCGCCTCAAGGACGAGATGTCGTGGGTCGACGTCGCCAACGTGGATGGCCCGATCATCTACCTCAACGAACGCGTCTCCGGGCTGCGCGAACTGTTGGACGACCGCACCGGTCGTACCCGTGTGGAGCGGGCGGCGCGCGACACGGTGCTCGACCTCGTCGCGACGCCGGCCATGGTCGCGCTCCTGAACGCCGCGCTCAGCTCCGTGGCGCGGTCCGATGCGGACGACCCTGTCCAGTGGCCGACCGAGACGTGGCAGCGCGACCTGCTCGAAGCGATGTTGCCCAGGATGTACCCCGATGTGTCCGACTCGGACGCGGCCTTGGCAGCGGCCACAACCCCGCCTCTCGATCATCGGGACGCTGGAGATCTCCAGTCGCGCGTCCTGTCGGCGTCGCACGAGTTCACCCGGGCGTCGGCCCACGCGAAGACGTTGGCCCGCGCGTTCGATTACCAGGGGGTTGATGGCCTGTGAACACCTGCTTCACGCTTCGTCGGGATGTCGCCGTGAAGGTCTCCGAGGAGTTCAGGTCGGGGACCGCGACCGTGGATGTCGCGCCGTATCGCGAGCCGTTGCACCTCGAGCATCCGCCTGCGATCGAGCTGCTCGAGCCGCTCGTCGCCGAGGCGATGCGGAGGTTCGAGTGGGATCCCGTGGCGTCGGACGCGTGGCTCGCGCCCCGTCTCCATGCGGTGCTGCGTCTGGATCGGTTCGACGCCTCGGATCAGGGGCTGTGGCGGTGGGTGGCGATCGAGGTGGTCCCGGGGTACGTGCGTTGGCGGTTCCGGGGTAGGCGATCGACGTCCGACGACGCTCCGTCGGGCCCCCCGCTCAAGCGCTTCGTCGGCGGTGCGAGGGATCATGCCCTGGGCCGCCTGTGGTGGTCGGCGGAGCTGTTCCGGGACGGCCCCGACTACGCCCCCGTGGTCGCGGCGTTCTCCAAGCAGGACATCGCGAACACGTGGCTCAGCCTCGACGCGATGCATCACCGGGCCGCGGCACAGGCGGCGATCCGGGTCCTACCGAAGCTGTCGTCCAAGGGCATCAACGCCGTGTCGAAGGCGTTGGATCACGTGCTGACCACCGTCCAGCTCGACGCGGTCGCCGGCTCGGTGCCGCCGGATCTGGACGCGCTGGATCGCTGGATGGGTGATCCGGTGGCGTGGGACGAGCTGGTCTCCGACGTCCTCGTCGCCGGCCCGCCCGAGGCACCCACGGACGAGCTGGCGGTCGCTGCGGTCACGAGGATCCTCCGGTCCGTCGCCGACGAGATCCGCGCCGAGACCGAGTTCGACCTGATCGCTGCGGCGGCATGATCGCGTTCGGATCTCGTCCGCGCTTGCGTGGGGCTAAGCCCGTTGCGGGCTGACGCGGTACCCGGCTGTCAGGCGGAGGAACTGACTCGCGCATGGGCGGAATGCGGTCTGTCTCTACGTCGTAAAGGGCTGCGGTCCCCGTGAATACCGGCGGGATTGACGACGACGGGACGAGGGCCTCGCGACTCGAGGACAAGGCTGTCAGAAAACCGGATCTCATCGCGACCGAGTCATGAGTGCCTTGATCACGACGAATGTGCGAAGCAGACGAGAGCGAAGCGTGACGAGAGCGAACTTGGGCATCGGCCCGGTGGAGGAACGATCCTGGCGGGCATCGCCAGGGCATGCAGGCGTTGGCCAGTCGCCAACGCGCTGGACGCACGCTCGGCATCGTCGGTTGTCTAGGGGGCTTGGTCACGCGGCGTGCGTCGTGGGCGGGTGCGCGCGGACGATACGCGCGCGGAGCGCCGGATCTCGTTCTGGTGGACATCCATCGGCCAGTCGGTGAGGATGATTCAGATGCCAGCAGGACCTGCACTCTGGACTGGGCCCACCGGTCGACTCGCTTCGCGGATCGAACAGTTCAACAGACGCTGCCTCGCCGCGTACGTCGAGAATCCGGCCCTCGTCGAAGAACACGCGAACGCAGAACGCAACCATGCGGACGGCGGCTACGGTCGCCGACAAGTCTGGGAGCTTGTGCAGAACGGTGCCGACGTCATGCTCGGCGATCCGGGACGCGTGGAAGTCGTCCTAACAGAGGAGCACCTCTATTGCGCGAACCAAGGACAACCGCTGACCTTCGAAGGTGCGGACTCGATCCTGAGCGCGAATCGCAGCACCAAGCACGGAACCGAGATCGGTCGATTCGGTCTCGGATTCAAGTCGGTCCTCGGGGTCACGGACCGACCGGAAATCTATTCGCGGACGGGGTCGCTTGGGTTTGACCCGGATTTCGCCAGGGATTCCATTCGGTCAGTGCTCCCCGAAGTTGTCGAAGTGCCGATCCTTCGCATCGGGCGGACCCTGGACGTTGCGGAGGCAACTAGTGGCGATCCGATTCTCCGAGATCTCGCTGAATGGGCGACCACCGTCGTCCGCCTGCCTCTGACGGCGGGTCGCGGCAGTTGGTTGCAGTCTGATCTCGCGACGTTTCCTGCGCAGTTCCTCGTGTTCTCGCCTCACATCTCAGAATTGGTGCTCGACAATCGAATCCGTGGGTCGCGCCGGTCCGTGACGCTTGAACGCGTCGACGACCACGTCCATCTGCTTCGCGAGGGTGGAGAGACCGATGAGTGGCGCGTGTTCGAAACGGAGTTTCGCCCGTCGCTCAAGGCCGCTCGCGACGGCGGCCAGGTGGCGGACCGCCAGACCATTCACCTTCAGTGGGCGGTGCCCGTCAAGTCGCGCCAACGCACGGGCGGACTGTGGGCCTACTTCCCCACGCTCGAGGAGACCACCCTGTCCGGCGTCCTGAACGCGCCTTGGAAGCTCAACGACGACCGAACACGAGTCATCGAGGGTCCGTTCAACACCGCGATTCTCGAGAGGGCGTGTGACCTTGTCCTCGAGAATCTCGAAGCTCTCGTCGTCAGGGACGACCCCGGCAGCGTGCTGGACATCATGCCTGCCCGTGGACGTGAGGACCGCAACTGGGCTGACGCGTTCATCACGCAGCGTCTGAACGACCAGGCGGCACATCATCCGTCCATTCCGGATCAGACCGGGAGACTGATGCCACCGGATAGTCTGACTCTGCATCCCGGAGGTTTGCCGGACAAGGCATTGAAGATGTGGTCGCGGATCAAGACGCGACCTACCGATTGGGCGCACCCGAGCGTCGATGCGAGCACCACCAGGCGTTCGCGTGCCGAGCGTTTCATCGACGCGTCGGCCGACGGGCGTACCGCCACGGTCGGGCAGTGGCTTTCGGCACTCGTGCCGGCCCCACCTGCAGAGGGTCCCCCACTCCAAGCGTCAGGCTTCGCAATTCTGGTGGCCGCCGAAACGGTGAAGGATCGGGCGTTTCTCGATCGCGTGCGTGCGACCCCGTTCGTGGTGGATGCCCTCGGCGAGCTAGCAGCCCCGGCGGACGTTGTTCTCCCGGCCGAGCGTTCAACGCTCTCGTCCGCGGTGCGGCTCGTGCACCCCGCACTGGCGAGACACGAGAAGGCTCGGCCGGCGCTTGAGGCACTCGAGATCCAGCAAGTGGACGCATCGCTTGAGTTCGAGTGGTTCCTGGGGACCTTTCGACCGAACTCTTCCGGCGCGGACTGGGACGGCTTCTGGGAATTCGCGAGCCGGATGGCGCCAAACGACGTGATTCGGCTGTTGGACAAGGCGACTGTCGGAGCGTCTCAGATCCGCGTCAGGGTGACGTCAGGGCAATTCACTCGCCTGCCGATGACGCTGTTGCCTGGACCGATCGCAAGTCCAGACGTGGTGCCCGAGGTCACGATTGACGTAGCGTTCCACGGGCAGCATCTGGATCTGCTGCGGCAACTTGGTGCTGTGACCTCACCGTCTGCAGGTGGGGCATCCAGAAGCGAACCCGCAATGCGCGACTTCTTGGAGCGTACGAGACGAATCTATATCGAGAAGGTCGGCGCCAAGGGTAGGCTCGACGCTGGCCGCATCGACATCTCGACCCGGAACGTAGCGGGGCCGATGTCCGCTTTGTCCCGTCTCGACGAACAGGGCAAGGTGCGCTTTACCAAGGCCCTACTTGAGGCGCAGGGGGACTTCGCCCCGGTCGAAGTGACCTATGCCAACAACCGCTATCCGGCGATCACGGTGGAACACCCGGTGGTGGACATCGTCCGTCGGCATGGGCTGCAAGACACCGGTTCGACGACGGTCGGCTCGACTTCCTGGGTCGGTCCGGAGCTTCGAACGTGGCGACGACTGCTTCCGGTGGCGAACATCCCTGCGGCTGCTGCCGAGGCGCTGAAATTGCCTCGCGCGCTGGAGGAGCTCTCGGACGCGCAATGGCGGGAGGCCTACGCCCTGATCCCCGAAACGGGCGACGTGACGCTCGCGCAGCGCTTCTATGTTGAAGCAGCGCGTCGTGGTGCGCCGCGGCCAGCGCAACTGCTGACCGCGGGAGACGGCGGACCGGTCGAGGTCGACGTCAGCTTTGTAAGGGCCACCGCCTCGCGCAAGACGGCGTCTGTGTTGCGGGCAGGCGGGCGAGCGGTGCTCGAAGTCGGCGAAAGCGATGTAGACGCGCTCGTCGAGGGGTGGGGCGTCCTCCGCGGGGACGACGAAGTCGCGACGTCTGTTGTCGCCATCGAGAGTGGTTCGCGTATTGCGCTCGTGGACCTGTTCCCGGCACTACGGCCGATGCTGCCGGAAGCCCACTCAGGACTCGTCGTTGCGCGGTGCAGTGAGTTGCGACTTGAGACGGCCGGCGCCGGCGGGCGCGAGTCCGAGACAACCCAGGTTCACGTCGCCGGCGGCGTGGCTTATGTGGATGACGCTCTCAGCCTTGAGCAGATCCTCGAGCGGCTCGCGCTGCGGATCGGTCTCGAACTCGACCGGACGCGTATCGCGAGGATCATCGAGAATAAGCTCGACGCCGAGATCCGGGCTCGGCTGCGCAGCGTTGTCGAGGCACCCGACGCAGCAACCAAGCTCTCGCTGATCGTGTCCGAGGAGCGCCTTCGCTCAGAGCTTCCGGCCTCATTGCTCGTCGTGGCACGCGACCTTGACGGAACTCCGGATCACCAAGGGCTTGCGCGACTGGCATTGGCGGTGCACGGGGTTGAAACGCTGCGAATCTTCGCGGAGGACTTCGAAGAGGCCGGGTTCCAGCCGCCCCAGCGTTGGGCGGCGTCGCGGGAGGCACTCGAGTTTGTCCGCAGGCTGCGTTTCCATGATGCGTTTGCTGGCTTCCCTAGTGCTCGACGAAGTGCCGTGCTCGAAGTGGACGGACCTCCCGGCCTCAACGACCTGCACGAGTACCAGGAAGCAGTGGTCCGCGCGATTCACGATCTGCTTGCGATCGACCCGGCGAAGGGGCGGCCGCGTGGGATCGTGTCCCTCCCGACTGGCGCAGGCAAGACGCGCGTGGCGATTGAGGCGCTGATCCAGGCCGTCGCAGCGGGCCGTCTCGACTCCCCGATCTTGTGGGTCGCTCAGCGGGACGAACTCTGCGAGCAGGCGGTGCAGGCGTGGAGCGAGCTGTGGAGGGACCGAGGCCCGGGTCGGCGCTTGTGCATTAGCCGGCTCTGGCGCTCCAACGACGCAGAACCTGCTGAGGGTGCGCATGTCGTGGTCGCGACGATTGACAAGCTTACCGCGAGCGTCATCGACAGCGATCGATACGCATGGTTGGCGAAAGCCTCGTGCATCGTCATCGACGAGGCCCATTTTGCTATTGCCCCGGCGTACACGCGGCTCCTCGAGTGGCAGGGGATGGACCGCCACAAGGAGAGAGCTCCACTCATCGGGCTGACCGCCACGCCGTTCCGGGGCATCAGCGAGGACGCGACGAAGCGTCTCGTGACCCGGTTCGCCGACCGGCGGCTCGACCAGGCCGCCTTCGGGACCGACGACCCGTACGAGGCGCTCCAGAAGATGGGCGTGCTGTCGCGGGCGGAGCACCGGGTGCTTAACGGCACCGACATCGACCTGAACGAGGAGGAGTTCGAGGAGCTTCGCAAGACGCGGCTGCTGCCGTCGTCTGCTGGAGATCGCCTGGCCGGGGACGTGGCTCGCAACCGTGAGCTGGTGCGCTCGATCGAGGGCCAGCCTGAAGACTGGACGACGCTGGTGTTCTGCGCATCGATCGATCACGCACGGGTGATGGCAGGCCTGCTCACGTCTCGCGGAATTCCGGCGGCGACCGTCTCGGGCCAGACACCCGCAGCCGCGCGTCGGCACTACGTCGAGGAGTTCAAGGCGGGACGCATCCGGGTCCTGACGAATTATGCGGTGTTCCAGGAAGGCTTCGACGCTCCCAAGGTGCGAGCGGTCTACGTAGCACGGCCGACGTACTCGCCGAACGTCTATCAACAGATGGTTGGACGTGGTCTTCGTGGGCCGAAGAACGGTGGTTCGGAGGAGTGCCTCATCGTCAACGTCGCGGACACGGTCAAGAATTTCGGCGAGGAGTTGGCCTTCCGCGGATTCGAGCACCTGTGGGACGCACGGGCCGGACGCGGTGACGCCGTATGAGTGCCCTCGACATGGCGGTTGGCCCGCAAGCCGAGGCCATTGCGCTGCCGTCCACTGTTCGGGCGTTCGTCGAGGCTGGGCCTGGCGCCGGCAAGACGTGGACGCTGCTGCGTCGAGCCGAGACTCTCGCGCGACGGGATGAGGTCCGGGCTGACCGAATGCTCGTGCTGAGCTTCACCCGAGCGGTGGTAGTCGAACTTCGTCGCCGCCAAGCCGGGGCTGGCGGTGTCGGTCGCATTGTTCCCGAGACGTTCGACTCGTTCGCTGGTCGCCTGCTTGCGCGCCATGCCGATGGCGCGGTTCACGGGTCGTACGATTCGCGCATTCAGCAGGCGACTGCGCTCCTGCGGAGCCGCGCTGCGCACGAGACGATGGGTCCGCTGCGTCACATCCTTCTCGACGAGGTTCAGGACCTGGTGGGGCCGCGCGCACGATTCGTGGAGGCGCTACTCGAATATCATGAGGGGGGCTTTACCGCTTTTGGTGATCCTGCTCAGGCGATCTACGACCACGAGCAGGATGTCGACTCGGGCCGGTTCCTCGACGAGCTCGATCGGCTTGCCGATCGGCGAATCACGCTTGTCGGTAACCACCGCGCCGAAGTCGATCTCGCACGGCAAATCGACGAGGTTCGCGGCCGGCTCATGAATGCTGGACCGTCAGATCGCCCGGCCGACGATTTGTATCTGGCCTGCGACACGCTTGGTGTGCTGGAGTCGATGCCCGACCTCGTCGGAGGGTATCCGGGACGCACGGGGATACTCTGTCGCGACAACGCCACGGCTCTGCAACTCTCGCGTCTACTTCATCAGGCGGGCGTATACCACCGTGTCCAGCGTCGCGCAGCTGATCGCCCGGTGGGCGGCTGGGTCGCTGCTGTGGTGGGGGACTCTCAGCGAGTCGATCGCGCTCAGCTTGCGGAGAGGCTCGACGCACTGACGGAGAGTCATCTTCCGTGCCCCGACGTGGACGCTGCTTGGGGACAGTTGCAACGCCTCGATCGTGAGGCTCGCGGGCAGGCGGTACGCGCGGTTGAGATCAATCGGGCGATCGGTCGAGGCCGGATCCCGGCAGACATGACGGACGACCCTGAGGAACACATCGTCGTATCTACGATCCACCGCGCTAAGGGCCTAGAGTTCGACCAGTGCGTCATCGTGGATTGGGCACGCGACAGTGTCGATGACCTCGCGGAGCTAGAACAGCGGGTCCTTTTCGTCGCGCTAAGTCGTGCTCGCCGCATGGTCTTGCATGTGGCCGGCTCGGAACGTCGGAATTGTTGGTATCGGGATGCATCCGTGGGTGGGCGGCTCATAAAGCGGGGCAAAGCACGCTGGCAGACCTTTGGGCTCGAGGTGTATGCGGACGATGTCCACGCAGCGGATCCGGCAGGCGCGGTCGGATTCGACGATGCTCCGCCCGAAGTGCAACATCGTCTGGTTCACGAAGTTCAGCCGGGGGACGAGGTCGTGCTCGAACGTGTCGCAGATCAGGACCTCGGGACGGGTGAAGTCCCGACCTACGCTGTCATCCATCCGTCAGGACCGCTAGGCATCACGGGGCGGACTCTCGGTGACAGCCTGCTCAGGCGGTCGAGGACACGGGCGCCGGCGCGGATCGTGGGTCTACGCGTCGACGGCGTAGAGACGCTCGCGGGTTCACCTGACGCGGGACGTGCCGCGGGACTCGGGTCATCAGGACTGTGGCTCCGACCACGCCTCGGCGGGCTTGGGGAGTTCGAATGGGAGCAGGCATGACGGGACACGGCTTTGACTCGAAGTACGCAGTCCGCGGCCAGCTTGTTGACCGGCTCAGGGCCGACCTCGTCGGGCCGTCGGACGAGCACGAGCTTCTTGAGGACGCACCGTTCGCGACATACATCGCTGGCGCGATCTACCCCCGCACCGCTGCCGAGGTCCGACCTGAAGACGAACTCGACGAGCACGACGACGACGACGAGGCAACGTACGCCGATCCGCCTGTGAGTCTCGCAAACGCCCGATACCCGTCGTCCCTGGGCATGACGTTCGCGGTCGACCGTGCGGTGACGGGCATTTCGGTCCGCGTCGAGGCCGGGCGGTACGAGAAGGAAGGAAGCGACGCCGACCCACGGTGGCTCCGACGACCGTTGTGCTTCGAGCACCGGATCGACTTGACTGAGGTCCCGGCGGACCATGAAACGACTCTCGAACCCGGATTGGGTCTCTACGTCCGGATCCGAGCTGGCGGTGTAGATGTGGGGACGCCGGTCACAGTCGTCCTCGTTAACCGGAAGGTTGCTCCACGATTCGAGAAGGACGCGAGCTCCTATTTCCAGGTTCGGATGTCGGTCGCTGGCGACGGTGCCCCGTTCGTCGAGCGCCGGGGGCGCGTGCTTCCGGTCGATGACGTCGATCTCGAGAGCTACCGGCTCCTGTACCGAAACGTACGCAACTTCGCAGTGGGGCACGGCACATCGGTGGAGTGGGAGACCGATGACGACCAGACACGGTCCCGCGTCATCCGGACCTCACCTGTGCCTGCGTACGAGTTGCCGCTTACCGACAGCAATACGTCCATCGACGCTGTGGGCCTCGGCATGGACCGCCTCGCGTCGAGCGATCGATCCGGAACGGTTGGTGCACTGCGACGCCTTGCGGATGACTACGAGCGATGGATCACCGACCGCGAGATGGATCTCTTCGGGCTCCAAGCAGAGCACCAAGGCATCGCGGGTGAGCACCTCGAGGGCTGCCGCCAGGCACTATCCCGAATCCGGGAAGGCGTCGGACTCGTCGAGGCGGACGACGATGTGTGGCGAGCGTTTCGCTTGGCAAATCGGGCGATGGGTCTGCAACGAGCACGGGCGGCGTGGATCTCGGGCGGACGCCAAGGCCCCGCTCCAGAGCATCCCGAGGGTCGATGGAGGCCGTTTCAGATCGCCTTCATCCTGCTGAACCTCGCGGGGACGGCGGACCCTGAACACGAGGACCGAGCACTCCTCGACCTCCTGTGGTTCCCGACGGGTGGCGGTAAGACCGAGGCCTATCTCGGACTCGTCGGCATCGCCGTGATGCTACGACGATTGCGTCGCGGTGACGCGGGCGCCGGCGTGACGGTCCTCATGCGCTATACGCTCCGCCTGCTCACGATTCAGCAGTTCGAACGCGCCGCGGCTGTAATGTGCGCGCTCGAATCGATTCGCGAGGATGAGGACGATCTCGGGGATGTGCCGATCTCGATCGGGCTGTGGATCGGTCGGAACGGGACGCCGTCCACGGTCCAAGAAGCCCGAACGGCGCTCGACCGTCTTCGCGTCAAGCAGGAAGTCGAGGCTGGCAACCCTGTCCAGGTTCGGGCGTGTCCTTGGTGCGGCACGCCACTTGATCATCAGGCGTACTGGATCGCGAAGAGTAATCCGAGGCTCGTAATCAGCTGTCGTGACAAGTCGTGTAGGTTCGCGAGTGGCCTGCCTATCCACGTCGTCGACGAGGATCTCTATCGTGAGCGTCCGACCCTCATCATTGGAACGTCGGACAAGTTCGCGACGCTGCCATGGGTGAAGGGAGCGTTCGAATTGTTCGGCATCGGGGCGGAAATCCCCCCGCCTGAGCTCGTTATTCAGGACGAGTTGCACCTCATATCGGGGCCGCTCGGAACGCTAGCAGGCCTTTATGAGAGCGCTATCGATCTGCTGTGTACTGATCATGGCGTTCGGCCGAAAGTCATCGCTTCGACTGCCACCATCCGGCGAGCCGCGGACCAGACTAGGGCGTTGTTCGACCGGGAGATGCGGCAGTTTCCTCCGCCGGGCCTTGATGCCGGCGACTCGTTCTTCGCTGTTACCGCCGATCGGGACTCGAAGGCCACTCGACTCTATGTGGGCGCAATGGCCCCGGGGACGAGCCAGAGTACGTTGATGATTCGGGCATACGCCGCGTTGTTGCAAGGAATTGCGGACATCGAGGCTGACGACGTTGATCGGGACCCTTACTGGACTCTGGTGGGTTACTTCAACAGCTTGCGCGTGCTCGGCGGTGCCAGGATCCAGGTTCTCGACGACGTCCGAGACCGAATGCGCCTCATCGCGGCCCATGATGCGCCACGTCCGCTTGATCGACAAATCGAGCTGACGAGCCGGGAGCCCTCGTCGGTTATCCCGGAGCATCTGAAGGCGCTTCAAGTCGCGTATCCGGACGAGGAGGCCCTCGACTACGTCCTTGCGACGAACATGATCTCCGTCGGCGTCGATATCGACCGGCTCGGTCTCATGGTCGTCATGGGTCAGCCGCAGGCGACGGCGGAGTACATCCAGGCGACGAGCCGGGTTGGCCGCACTCACCCGGGCGTGGTTCTCACGCTCTACAACGCAGGCCGTAGCCGTGACCGCTCCCACTACGAGGGTTTCACCGCCTATCATTCCGCCCTGTATCGGCAGGTCGAGTCGGCGAGCGTGACGCCGTTCAGCCCACGGGCACGGGACAGGGCACTCCACGCGGTCCTTGTGGCGCTAGCCCGCACCGCGGTTCCGGCCCTGCGCGACAACTCGGCGGCACGCGATGTGGAGGAGCATCTTCCTGCGCTCCGAGCGTTCGTCGACCACGTCGTGGAACGTGCGGAGCGTGTACAGATGGGCGTCGGGGACGCGGTCCGTCAGGAGTTCGAAGCAGTCATCGACCGGTGGGTCGCTCGCGCCCGCGAGGTACCGCAGCTCGTGTACGCCAATCCTCGTGATGCCGTGAATTCGCTGCTGTCCTCGGCCGACGAAGCGGAGGGCGATGGGTTTCCCACTCCCAGTTCGCTGCGAGACGTCGATGGCGAGAGCAACCTTTACCTCGTGAGGATCTGACCGTGGCGAAGATCAGGGGGAGCGTTCGACGAAGCCAGCTCGTCACGACGTACGGGGTCGGCTCGGTTGTGCCTGTAGGTGACGAGGCGTTCATGGTGGCCGCGCTCGAGCGGTGGGTCGTCGCTGAACCCGACGTTCACGAGCCACGGCTCGAGCGGGAGCTCCGCATCCGGGGCTTTGTTCAACCGCCGTCCAGCGACGACCTACCCGACGTACCTGTCGTGCGCTTCCCGACTTACCAGTCCTGCCCCGTGTGTCGACGGCTTGCGCGGCATCGGGACTTTACCCACAGTGATCTGAGTGACTGTCCTGAGTGTTCAGCTGCTCTTGTCCCGTCACGGTTCGTCGTCGCGTGCGAGAACGGGCATATCGACGACTTCCCGTACGAGCGCTGGGTACATCGGGGCTCGGCTAGCGCGGCCGATCGACACGAGTTGTCGTTGCACTCGACCGGCATGACCGCGTCACTCAAGGGCATCGTCGTCCGGTGCACCTGCGGGGCGGAGCGCACGATGGAGGAGGCCTTCGACCGCAATGCGTTGCGGGACGTCACCTCGTGCCAGGGTCGACGTCCCTGGAAGACCTTCGACCGGGAGTCGTGCGACGCCAAGCCGCGTGCGTTGCAGCGAGGCGCCTCGTCCGTGTGGTTCGCGCATACCCGCTCCGCCTTGTCGATACCGCCATGGTCCCGCTCTGCGTCACGGGCGTTGGACAGTCATTGGGCGACGCTACGCCACCTCCCAGCCGCTGCGGTCGGACCCGTGATTTCCTCCATGCGGCTCGACGAGAAGACCGGATTCTCTCTAGATGAGCTTATCGCGATCTTCGATCAACGCAAGCTGCATGAAGCGGGCGAACCGACCGGCGAGCGGAATCTGCGGGCCGAGGAGTACGACGCTCTCGTACGGGGACGACCCGAGACGCCCGACGACATCGATTTCGCCACGCTCTCCGAGGAAGTCCCCGAGTCGCTGAAGTCATGGTTCGCCCAGGTGCAACTCGTGACGCGATTGCGTGAGGTGCGAGCCCTGTCGGGTTTTGCGCGGATCCTCCCACCGCGCGGCCCGGACGGCGAAGGGGCGAACGTCGTCTCCCTGATGACCGACGAGGTCGATTGGTTGCCTGCGATAGAGGTGAAGGGCGAGGGAATATTCCTCCGGCTCGATGCCGACCGTGTCGCCGAGTGGGCGGGCCGGCCCGGGGTCGTCGCACGGGCCGAATCGCTCGACGCGGCGAACCGACGGCGCCACGAGCAATGGGGGACAGAGCCTGATCGGACGATCACGGCGGAGTTCCTCCTTCTTCATGCCTTGGCTCACGCGCTGATCGGGCAACTGGCTCTCGACGCGGGCTACCCGGCCGGTTCGCTGCGGGAACGGCTCTACCATGAGGACGGGGCGCTCGGCGTCTTGCTGTACACCGCGACGACGGATTCCGCGGGGAGCCTCGGAGGACTTATCGCCCAGGGACGGGCAGACCGGCTGGAAAACTTCGTCCGCGAGGGCGTGGCTCGTATGGCGTGGTGCTCGTCCGACCCCGTTTGCATCGAGAGCGAGGCCACCGGTGCCGACTCGCTCAACCTTGCTGCCTGCCACAGCTGCGCCCTGCTGCCGGAGACGAGCTGCGAAGAGATGAACGGCTTTCTCGACCGGGCGACGTTGGTCGGCACGCGCGACGATAGCCAAGTCGGATTCTTCGAAGGGATCTGATCCGTGGCCCGAATGTACCCGGACGCCTGGTCCGACAGGAACGGCAGCGCTGCAGAGGCGCTCGTCTATCGCCGACTGCGGGACGAGACTCCTGATGACTGGATCGCCGTTCACTCGGTCGGCCTCGCATCACATCGCTCGAAGCCCTGGGCCGAGCTCGACTTCGTCGTCGTGGGCCCGTTCGGTGTTCTTTGCCTCGAGGTCAAGGGCGGACAGGTGACCGCTGACGCAGGCGTCTGGTCGACCAACGGTAAGCGGTTGAAGGAGAGTCCGTTCCAGCAAGCCGGTGGAGGGGCAGCGGCCCTCCACGGGGAACTCGTCGACGCTGTGCCTCCGGTCCGCCGCGCCGTCGTGGGCCACGGGGTGGTCCTGCCCGACGTGCGGTTCCGCGCTCGTGGTGCCGGGATCGATCCGGAGCTTGTCTACGACGATGACGATCTCGACCGGCCGATGCGACGGTACATCGAACGAGTCGCCGCGCACTGGCTTGCGTTCCACGACCGCGGTCATGACGAGCTTTCACGCGCCGAGCGGGCGGCGGTTGCGCGCTTCCTCGCGCCGTCTTTCGACCTTGTTCCGACCCTGCGGGCGAGGGTTGCCGAGGTCGATGCCGAGCTTGTCCGGTTGACGCGGTCTCAGAGCCGAGTCCTCCGCGGGATGCAGGAGCAGCGACGAGCGCTGGTGCGAGGTGGAGCCGGCACCGGCAAGACCCTGCTTGCGGTGGAGGAGGCCGAGCGCTTTGCACGCTCCGGCCTGCGCGTCCTCCTCTGCTGCCGCTCTCACGCGCTCGCCGAGTACATCCAACACCGCGTCGATAGCGAGCTGGTCGACGTGCGTTCGTATCGGGAAGTCCTCGACGAGCTAGTGGATACGGCTGGACGGCGCCGCCTCATTCCGGATGCAGACGACGCGGACGTGCTGGGCGTCTTCCTGCCGGAGCAGGCACAGGAGGCGGTGCTCGAACTTGACCGTGTCGGTGCCTACGGGGCCCTTGTGCTTGATGAAGCACAGGACCTGATGTTTGAGGCGGCGCTGGATGTGCTCGACCTGTTGCTTGAAGACGGACTCGGCAACGGGCGTTGGCGCGTTTTCCTCGATCACAAGCAGAACCTGTTCGAGGCGGTCGACAGGATGCAGTTCGATCGACTCGCGGGAGCGGCGACCACGCAGTTTCAGCTATTCGAGAACTGTCGGAACACGCCTGAGATCAGCGAGACGACCGCGCTTCTCGCGGCTGTTGAGCCTGACGAAGCGGTCGCCCGTAGCGGGCCGGACGTCGTGTTGCGGTTCGTGCTCGATCGTAAGGACGAGGCAGCGGCGGCAGCCACCATCGTCGAGACATGGCGTAAGCGGGGCATCCGTCTCGAGGACATCGTCGTGCTCGCGAGAGACGTGGCGACTGTCGAGCGTCTCGTACGGCGGTGGCCGCACGACGGGCCTGCGATCGCGCCGGTCGGCGACCCCAGAGAACCGAACCTGCGTATCGAGACCGCCGCTTCGTTCAAGGGTCTCGAGACGCTCGCCGCCGTTGTCGTCGGAGTCCAAGAAATCTCGGAGCGCGACACGCTGCGCGCGCTCTACGTCTCCTGTTCGCGCCCGCGGGCTCTGCTCGCCGTCGTCCTAGACGAACGGGCTCGCGACGACTTCGCGCATCGAAGCGTCGAGTTCGTTCGCCACCGCCAGAGGGACGCACGTGGTTGAGGTACGACAGCGCGCGATGTCGGTGCCGGTACTTGCCGGTGCCCATGAGGTGGAGAGCCTGTGGGCACCTGAGCCCGCCATAGCGTAGGAGCCGAGAAGACACCATGCTCAGTCCTCATCCCGACCATGCAACCGAGCAGCGGTATTTGGAGAACGCTTGCGACGCGCACGACGCGAAGCTTGCAGACCTTCGCGGCATCGTCGAGGGACGGCAGAACGGCGGCGGCGACCAAGCAGCGCAAAGGGCACTCCGGAACAACGCCATGGATGCGCTGTCCAGACTGGAAGCCGTCGACGATCAGCGTCTTATTTTTGGGCGCCTTGACTTCGAGAAGCGCCGGAAGAAGACGGTCTACATCGGCCCGTGCACGGTGCAAGACCCGAGCGACGCCTCGGTACTCGTGGTGGACTTCACCCGGCCCGTTGCGAAGGCGTTCTACACCGCGGACGAGCAGGACCCTCATGACCTCCTGCGACGTCGCACCTTTGAAGTCGTCGGTCGACAATTGCTGGGCATCGACGATGAGGTCTTCGGCGAAGCGGCTGACGCGGCAACGGGAACGCCCACTGCCCGACGGGACGCACTGGATCGCGTGGCAGCAGAGCTCGAGCGCGCTCGCGAGCCCCGGATGCAGGCGATGGTCGCCACGATCGTCGCCGACCAGTATCGCTTGATCGAGGAGCCTCGCGAAGGCGTGCTCGTCGTGCAGGGAGGCCCCGGCACGGGCAAGACGGCGGTCGCGCTCCACAGAGCCGTATACCTCGTGAGGAACCACGAGGATCTCGGGCGGGTGCTCGTTGTCGGACCGAACGCTGCGTTCATGGCCTACATCGCTGATGTCGTACCTGGGCTCGGAGAGGATTCGGTCGATCAGATCGCGATCGATCGACTGCCGGAGACCGGAGACGCTCAAGGTCGCGGATACGACGAGCCGGCCGTCGCCGCGTTGAAGGGCGACGCTCGGATGGCCGAGGTCCTCGCCAGGGCCGTGACGGCGCGAACTCGGCCAGCGGATGGTTCGCACATGGTCACCGCTCAGGGGGTCACCATCAGGGTCACGGCTGAGGCCGCGGACGCGGTACTTGAGCGTGAGGTCGCCCGGAACCGCCCTTATGCCGAGGGCCGGCGTCAGTTCATCGAAGCGATGCGGAGCGAGGTCGAGAGGCTTCTGCAAGCCCGCTTCGCAAGAAACTTCCGTCGGCGGAGCGTCGATGTGGCTGGGCTCCGGCGGTCGCTCAGTACGGACCGGCCGTGGAACAACTTCCTCGAACGTATGTGGCCGGCCACCTCGGCGGCCCAGATCGTGCACGAAGTGCTGACGACGGAGTCGAGGCTGCAAGCTGCTTCGGCAGGGATTCTCAGTGAGACCGAGGTATCCCAGCTGGTTCGACGGGGCGTCAGGACGGTCGGTGGACACCCGTGGACACGTGATGACTTGCCCCTCATCGACGAGGTCCACGCTCGGCTGCAGGGCGGTGTCAATTCGTACGGATACGTGATCGTAGACGAAGCTCAGGACCTGACGCCGATGCAGTTGCGGATGATCGCAAGGCGGTCGAGCAACGGGGACCTGACGCTCGTGGGTGACATCGCTCAGGCGACCGGTCCTACGAGCTACCGGGATTGGGACGAGATCACCACACATCTGCCACAGGACCGCGGGGTCCGCCTTGGGCGACTGACGATCGGCTACCGCGTGCCGCGCGCCGTCATGGAGCTCGCCAACGCGGTCCTGCCTGTGATCGCCCCTGGGCTGTCGCCAACCGAGCCGGTCCGGGAGACACCCATCGAGCCGCGCTTCCGTCAAGTGCACGAACTCGATCTTGCGGACGCGGTGGCCGCGGAAGTCGGTACTCTCGTTGTCGATGACCGCTCGGTCGGCGTCATCGTCCCGCAATCATTGCTCGTCGCTGTGCGCGGTGCGCTCGCGGCCACCGGCGTCTCCGTCGGAGACATCTCGACGGATCAGCTAGAGAAGCGGGTGACGCTGCTGTCGGGTGCCGAGGCTAAGGGTCTCGAGTTCGATCGGGTCGTTCTCGTGGAACCGCGGCGGATCGTCACCGATTCGTCGGCTGGCTGGCGAGAGCTATACATCGCATTGTCGCGAGCCACCCAGCAGATCATCGTCGTGCACGCCCAGGCGTTGCCGGCACCGCTGCCCGGTGGCGACCCGGTCGTGGAGGGGTATGGCGACGGCACCGCGGACGCGTCCGGAAGCGACGCACGGCAAACGGGCGGCGTGACGGAAGCCGACGAGTCTGCCGAAGCTGGTGACTTCGACCTTGACCTAGATCTCGACCTCGACCTGGAACCGGACCTCGACCCGTCGCCTGCGCCAGTCGTCGCCAGCACGTCCACTAAGGCAGGTGAACAAGCAACGACGCCGACGTCGGCGTCGGACGGATCGCTGGAGCTGCCGGATGCGGCCGGTCAGGACGAATACGCATCGGTTGTACCGGCAGCTGACAGCGGGGGCGGCGTGCGCGAGTTCGATGTCGGGTCGGTTGACGTCGAAGTCGGATCGGTGGTGGCGTCAGGCGACGCCGCAGAGGCGAAGAGGGCGGCGGTCGAGGCTCTTATCACCGCGTTGCATGGCCTGCGATGCAAGCGCGTCACCGAGTCCGTGGGCAACGGTGACCTTGTTGGCTGGTCTGCGCGAGGAGCGGTTGGGCTCGTTGACGACACTCCGTCCGCCATGCCGGTCGGGGGGCGCGTCGTAGTCCGGGACCGCTCGAAGCGTCCTGTCGATTCGACTTTGATCGGCGGCTCGTTCACGGAGGCGCTGGTTTACGCGAAGCTCCAACATCAAGGTAGGACACGCCGAGGTACGGCCATTCCGTACCTAGGGCACCTGCTGGCCACCGCAGCCCTCGTTCTGGAGGACGGGGGCACGGAGAACGAGGCCATCGCCGCGCTGCTTCACGACGCCGTCGAGGATGGCCTGCCTGACACCGCCGAAGCGATCCGGCGACAGTTTGGGGATGCCGTCGCCAGCGTCGTGATCGGCTGCACAGACCCCGTCGAATTCGTCGACTTCCGGGCCAGGAAGTCGGAGCATCTGAGGCTCATCGAAGCTGGCTCGACTTCCGTGCGCCGTGTCGCGCTTGCCGAAAAGCTCGACAACGCAAGGGCGCTACTTCGTGACCTGCGGCGGTATGGGTCCGCGACGTGGGACCGGATGGGTATCGAGCGGGACGAGATGCTCTGGTATTTGCGAGAACTCGTAACGCTGTTCGCGCGTAGCTTTCCAAGTGTGTTGGCCGAGGAGCTGCGCCGCACCGTCGACGAGATCGAGCATTACGGTTGAGCCGGGACTGCCGACGTATGACGCCGCAAGGCGCGTTCCCGCGAGCGAATATCGCGTCGCAGCCCCGAGCGACGTGATGACCACAAGCGCTCGTGGCTCAGTTTCGAGGTACCCGCCGCGCCTCCTCCAACCGCCGGCGATCACGCTTGGTCGGCCTGCGGCCCAGGTCGGCGCCGATCGGGGCGCTCAGGCGTCGCAGCTCGGCCTGGCGCTCGCGCTCCGCCTTGCTCTCGGGGGTCTCGGCGTACAGGCGCTGGGCCTCGCTCGCCGGACCGCGACGCTGGGCGGTGGCGCGCACCTCGACGTGGAAGCGCTGCTGGCCGACGGTGATCGTCAGGTTGTCGCCTGGCGCGACGAGCCGAGAGGGCTTGACGTTCACGCCCTCGCGCTGCACGTGGCCGGCTCCGATCGCCTCGACCGCGAGCGGGCGGGTCTTGAAGAACCGCGCGGCCCAGAGCCAGCGGTCCACGCGCACCGGATCGGACGGATCGGCCATCGGGGTCATCCTGCCATGCGGCCCGGAGGGTCCTTCGGCCGGCGGGTTGTTCGTCCGTCGCCCCGCGCGATAGCGTCGCCGCATGTCGCTCCTCACGCCCGTCAACGCCGCCCGCATCGCCGGTGCCGGCCGTATCGGGATCGGGGCGCTCCTCATGGTCGCCCCCGAGCGGGTCGGGCGCACCTGGCTCGGCGATGACGGCACCACTCCGGCGGCGATCGTGCTGCTCCGCGCGCTCGGCATCCGCGACGCATTGGTCGGCATGGCCGTCGCGCACACCGCCGACGATCCGCAGCGCGGCTACCGCTGGGCGCGCACCAGCAGCTTCGCCGACATCGTCGACCTGACCGCCACCGTCGCCGCGTCGCGGCACCTGCCGAAGTCGGGCGCGGCGGCCACCGCCGTGCTGGCGGGCAGCGCGGCGGTCGGGCACCTGGCGCTCAGCCGATGGATGCGGGCGGCGTGATCGCAGAGCTCTACGTGCCACCATCGTCTCGTGGACGGTGGCCACGGCGACGGACCTAGCGAGGCGACGGTCCGCTCGATGCGGGCGAACCGGGCGCGGGATACGTCCCCCGAGCTGCGGTTGCGCAAGCGCCTCCACGCAGCGGGCCTGCGGTACCGCGTCGCCGCACCGGTGAGGGTCGGACCCGGGCGTCCGCTTCGGCCCGACATCGTCTTTGGACCGGCGCGCGTTGCGGTGTTCGTCGACGGGTGCTTCTGGCACGGGTGCCCGGAGCACGCGTCGTGGCCCCGCAGGAACGCGGCGTTCTGGCGGACGAAGATCGAGGGCAACCGGGCCCGCGATTCCCTGCAGACGCAGCAGCTCCGAGCGGCCGGCTGGGAGGTCGTGCGGGTTTGGGAGCATGAGCCTCCGGACGAGGCGGCTGCACGGATCGTCAGCTTGGTGCGAGCGCGTCGGACGGCGGCGAACGGACGTTCGAGATCCGTCCGCGGCCGGCGATAGTTTCCGGGCCATGACGTTCCGGGTAGTCGACCTGTTCGCGGGCTGTGGGGGGATGACGCTCGGGTTCGAGGCCACTGACCGATTCCGCTCGATCTTCGCCGTCGAGTTCGAGAAGGCGGCCGCGGAGACGTACCGGACGAACTTCGGCGATCACGTCGCGGCAATCCCGATCGAGGACGTCGCCGAGTTCCCCGAAGCGGACGTCCTGATCGGAGGCCCGCCATGCCAAGGGTTCTCGCCGCTGAACATGCGCGGGGTCGGCATGGAGCGCCGTTCGCTGTGGCGGGAGTACCTGCGGGCGTTGAAGCAATCGGCCCCAGGTGTCTTCGTCATGGAGAACGTTCCTGAACTCCTGAAGTCCTCCGAGTACCTGGAGTTCCGTGCAGCTGCGACTCGCCTCGGGTATGACGTCGAGGGTCAAGTGCTCAACGCAGCGGACTTCGGCGTCCCGCAGCGCCGGCGGCGCGCGATCGTCATCGGGAGCCGGGTCGGTCCGGTGGTCTGGCCGGAGGTGACCCACCAGAAGTCCGAGGGCGGTCCGCTACTTCGCTGGCAGTCGTTCGCGGATGCAGTGGTCGGCCTGCCGCTCGTTCCCGACGGGGAGAACTGGCATCGTCCGCGGAACCCGCGTCCGTTGAGCATCGAGCGGTACAAGACGATTCCCGGTGAGGGGGAGGGACGGTTCGATCTCGCCGCTCGGCGGCCGGACATCACTCCGGCGTGCTGGCTCCGCAAGCCGGCCGGGTCTACCGACGTCTTCGGTCGGCTGTGGTGGGACCGTCCGGCCTTCACCATCCGCACGGAGTTCTACAAGCCGGAGAAGGGCCGCTACCTCCATCCGCAAGAGCACCGGCCGATCACGGTCCGCGAGGCTGCGCGCTGCATGACGTTCCCGGACTCGTTCACGTTCCCCGAGGACCAGTCGATGACGGCAGTGGCGAAGCAGGTGGGGAACGCGGTGCCGCCGCGCCTGGCCGAGCGCCTCGCTGAAGCGGTCCTCCAGATGCTCGAGGGGGAGACACCCGGTAACGACGCGGGGGCGTCGAAGCAGGGGGCGTTGGCCCTCGTCTGATCAGGCGTCGCGCCCCCGGTGGACCTGGGGCGCGTCGACGACCGGATCGTGTGGTTGAGCGACACGCCACGCCTGCCCGTTGATCTCGGCGGCCGGACCGGGATGTCCGTCGGCGGCCGGCACGACACGGACGCTGATCATGGAGCCCTTCCGGGGGACCTCCAATGCGAGGTCGCGAGCGATCAGCGGGTCGTTCTCTTGATGGCCGAGAACCAGGATGCCCTTGTGGCCCAGGTGGCGAGGCAACCGCGCATCGCGCGCACGCTTCATCCCGTCGTCCTGCTGCGCCACGGTGAGGATCGTCCCTCGGTTGATCACCCGTCGCTGCACGACTTCGAACAGCGCGTTGATCCTCGACTGTCCGGTGGACCTTCCGACGCTGTTCGTCGCCGTAAGGACGCGTGCCCTGTCCGGGTCCGATAGGTGCAGCAGGATGTTCTCCGGCAGCCGACAAGGGCGTTCCGGCATGCCCCAAAGCCATCGCACCCTCTTCGAATAGTCGGCGGCCAAGCGCACCTTGTTGTCGCGATTCGTGCCCAAGCTGCCGTCCGCGCGTCGGCGGAGTCCGCTCGGGTCTACCCGAACGACGCCGGCGATCCATTCGCCCTTGATGTCGCTTGCGGTGACGACGAGGCAGAGGTGCGGCGGGCCAACCGTCGGGGCATACGCCTCCGGCGGAATCTCCCATCCGCCCATGCGTTGCGAGAACTTGCAGTCCACTTCGATACCCGCGATGCGGTAATCCATCGCGTCGCCGTCGCCGAAGTCGAACGCGCGGTGGAGGGCGATCTCGACAAGCGTCCCCATGTGCGTCTTCTCGGTCTTGCGGAGCTGCTCCCACGCATAGCGGCCGGTGTGCTGACCGTCGTAGAGCTGGTCGAAGGTCTGGCGCAGCGTTTCGCCGAAGCGGTCACCTGACGGATCGATCGCTCGGATCGCGTTGACGACGGTCTCGAGCTCCGGGTCGTCGGGCTGGTCGGTGAAGAGCGGAGACGGAGGAGTCCACGTCGCGGTCATCGATTTGTCTGGTGTCGAAGCGCCATCGCAGGCGGTCGTGGGCCACATCGCCGTACGCTCAGCCTACCGCCGACGACGGTGGACGACGGACGTCCGCCCGTGGGACGATCGGGTGGTGCCGATCGTGCTGAGTCAGAACGAGGTCACCGAGTCCGGACACGAGTACGCGGACGTGTACGGGCGCGAGTACGAGTACCCGAAGCGCTACTCACGTCTCGTGATCCCGGGGACCCGATTCGTGTACTACCGCGGACGTCGATCAACGGGAGGGCAAAGTCGGCCGCCCGTGTACCTCGGGGTCGGAAGAATCGGCCAGGTCCGCGACGGCCCCCGCGACCTGCTGGTCTGCGACATCGTCGACTACCGTGAGTTTCCGGCTCCGGTCGTGTTCAAGCAGAACGGGGTCTACCTGGAGCCCGGGGCGAACGATTTTCCTTCGCGTTCGGTCGGAATGCACTTCCGGCCCGGAGTGCGCTCGATCGACGACGCGGTCTACGCGAGGATCTGCATGCTCGGCCTGACGGGCCCAGACGCGTCACCGTGATGCGTGCACGTGGCCGAGGTCCGCGCCCGTTGGCCAGTCCATTGACGCCGGTTCGAGGAACTCACCCCAACCACCCCTCGTCCATGTCGAGCACCGTTCGGTCCTTGCGGGCCAGCAGATCGAACTGCGGGCCGGTGCGGGGGAGGATCGCGGCGACGAACCAGCGGGCGGCGTGGCGCTTGCCGGCGGCGAACGCGTCGTCGCGGTCGGCCAGGGCCAGCAGCTGCTCCAACCAGATCCAGGCGATGACGACGTCACCCGCCGCCTCCAGGTAGGTCGACGCGTTCGCCAGCGCGACGTCGGCGCCCGCCGGGCCGTCGGCCCACAACGTGCCCGTCACCTCGAGCAGCCGCGACAGCGCATCACGGACCGGGCCGGCCAGCTCGGCCGGCACGCCGCCGGCCGCGGTCGCGCGCTCGACCGTCGCGCCGATCGTCTCGGCCAACGCCGCCAGGCCCGTGCCGCCGCGCATCGTCACCTTGCGGCCCAGCAGGTCCTGGGCCTGGATGCCGTGCGTGCCCTCGTGGATCGCGTTCAGGCGGTTGTCGCGGTAGTGCTGCTCCACCTCGTAGTCGCGGGCGTACCCGTACCCGCCGTGCACCTGGATCGCCAACGCGTTGGCGTCCAGGCACCACTGCGACGGCCACGACTTGGCGATCGGGGTCAGCATCTCCAGCAACACCCCGGCCCGCTCGCGGTGCGCGTCGTCCGGGGCGCTGTGGGCGTCGTCGACCAGCCGCGCGCAGTACAGCAACAGCGCCAGCGCGCCCTCGACGTACGCCTTCTGTGTCAGCAGCATCCGGCGCACGTCGGCGTGCTCCACGATCGGCACCGGCGGGGTCGACGGGTCCTTGACGCCTGCCGGCCGTCCCTGCGGCCGCTCGCGCGCGTACCGCAGCGCCTTGCGGAACCCCGTGTACCCCAGCGCCGTCGCGCCCAGGCCCACCCCGATCCGGGCCTCGTTCATCATCCGGAACATCGTCGCCAGGCCCCGGCCGGACTCCCCGACGAGCTCGCCGATCGCGCCGGCGGCTCCCTCGGGCCGGTGCGTGCCCTCGCCGAACGCCAGCACCGTGTTGACCGTGCCGCGGTAGCCCATCTTGTGGTTGAGCCCGACGAGCGTCACGTCGTTGCGCTCCCCGACCGTCCCGTCGTCGGCGACGAGCAGCCGCGGCACGACGAACAGCGAGATGCCCTTCGACCCCGCGGGCGCGTCCGGCAACCGGGCGAGCACCAGGTGCACGATGTTCTCGGCCAGCTCGTGCTCGCCGCCCGAGATCCACATCTTCGACCCGAACAGCCGGAACCGCCCGTCGTCCAGCGGCTCGGCCCGCGTGGCGACGTCCGCCAACGACGACCCGGCCTGCGTCTCCGACAGGCACATCGTCCCGGTGAACCGGCCCTCCACCATCGGCGGCACGAACCGGTGGATCTGCTCCGGCGACCCGCTCGCCAACAGCAACCCGGCCGCGGCGGTCGTGAGCATCGGGTAGGCGGCGGTGCCGACGTTCGCCGCCTGGAACCACGCGAACGCCGCCTGCGCCACCGTCACCGGCAGGTCCATCCCGCCGACGTCGGACGGCAACGACAACCCGCCCAGGCCGGCGTCGGCGAACGCCCGCAGCGCGTCCTGCACCCCGTCCACGAGCACGACGCGACCGTCCTCGTCCCGGTGCGGCTCGTGCTCGTCCGCGTCGCGGTTGTGCGGGGCGAACCGCTCCACCGCGATCCGCTCCGCCAGCCCGAGCACCTCGTCGTACAGCTCGCCCGACTGCCCGTCGAACGCCGGTCGGTCCGCCAGCCCGCCGACGTCCAACCAGTCGTGGAGGAGGAACCGCAGGTCGGCGCGGTCCAGCAGGGTGTCGGCGTCGACGGTCAACGGTCGCTCCCGGATCGGTCACCCGCCCCGACGGGACGGCGTCCGCCCGAGTCTGTCGCACCGGCCGATCGCGGTCCAGCGGTGGGTCGACGGCAGGCCGGCGGGTGGGCGGACGGTGGTCCAGCGGGTGGGCCGATGGCGGGGCGGTGGCAGGTGATATCTGCTGATATCGTACCCCTTGTGCCCGACATCCTGATCCGCGACCTTCCCCCCGAGGATCTTGCGCGCCTGGACGCGCACGCCGCCCGCCAGGGACTCTCCCGGACGGAGTACCTACGCCGCCGGCTGCGGGAAGACGCCGCGCGGGTCGACGCGCCGGTGGTCGTCGCGGATCTGGAGCGATTCGCGGACCGGTTCGGCGATCTGGAGGATCCCGAAGTCATGCGGCAGGCGTGGTCGTGACCGACCCCGCTCCGGGCGCGGGGTGGTTGATCGACAAGTCGGCACTGATTCGGCTCGGTCGAAGCCCGGAAGCTGCGGCGTGGGCGAATCGGATCGAGCGCGGGCTGGTGCGGATCACGACCGTGACGCTCCTGGAGGTCGGCTACTCGGCCCGCAACGCCGACGACCTGCACGCCGGCCTGGGCCGGCCGCCGGTCGGATCGATGCCGGTCGAGCACGCGACCCCGCGGGCGGAAGACCGTGCGGTCGAGGTCCTCGCGCTGCTCGCCGGTCGTGGCCAGCACCGAGCGCCGTCGATCCCCGGCCTGCTGATCGCCGCGACCGCAGAGATCGCCGGGCTGACGGTCCTGCACTGCGACAAGGACTTCGAGCTGATCGCGGCGGTCACGGGGCAGGCGCTGGAGCGGCTCGAAGACTGAGCACCGCGGCCGATCGAGTCGGCCGTCGTCGCGCTCGATAGAGCTTGATAGAGCGTGATAGAGATTGATAGAGAGCGATAGAGCCCTCCGGATAGTCTGCGCCGATGGGGCGTTCATGGGAGATCGCGGCGCTCGGGATCGCCGCGGTGCTGGGGATGACGGCGACGACCGCGCACGCCGGGGTCGTGCGCGCCGAGGGGGTGCTGCCGCCCGGCCAGAGCGGGCACGTGTCGCTCACGGGACTGCTGGAGGGCACCGGATCGCCGCACCAGGACGACCAGCGCGGGCTGTTCACGTCGTTCCGCCGCAAGTCGCTGCTGTTCGGCCTGCCCGGACCGACCGAGCGACCCCGGCCGGGGGTGACGATCGTCCGCGACGCCCACGGGGTGCCGCAGGTCACCGGCGCCACCGAGCTCGACGCCTGGTGGGGCGCCGGGTACGCCGTCGCGCAGGACCGGCTCTTCCAGCTCGAGGCGTTCCGGCACGCCACCACCGGCCGGCTCGCCGAGCTGACCGGCAAGGGGGCGCTGCAGGACGACCTGGTCGCCCGCCGCGACTACTACACGCCGGAGGAGCGCCAGGCGATGCTGCGCGCCGCCCCGGCCGACAGTCGCGCCCGGCTCGAGGCGTACCGCGACGGGATCAACGCGTGGATCGCGGTCGTCAACGGCATCGGGGTGCTCAACCTGCCGGCCGAGTACGTCGCGACGCTCACCCCGGTGCAGCCGTGGACCCTCGACGACAGCGTCGCGATCGGGATCTTCCTCGGCCGCACCATCCCCAGCGGCGACGGGGCCGAGCTCCGCAACCTCCGCGCCCTGCAACGCAGCGGATCGGCCCGGGTGCTGCAGGAGCTGCTGCCGCTCCGCATCCGCCGCCAACTCTCCACGATCCCGCAGGAGGAGGGGGAGTTCCCGCAGGGCGACGCGCTCACCCCGCGGCAGGAGGCCGCCGCGCTGCGCCGGTCGGTGGCGTTCGTCGAGGACCTGCCGGCCACCCCGCGCGCCGCGGTCCGCGCGAGCCTGCGCAAGGACGACCCGGGCGCCGGACGGATCGGCCGCACCGGTGGATCGTCGATGTTCGCCATCCGCAAGCCCGGCGGAGGGGCGCTGCTCTTCAACGGCCCGCAGCTCGGGTTCTCCGCCCCCGAGCTGTTCGTCGAGCTGGCGGTCCACGCGCCCGGCCTCAACCTGCGCGGGGTGACCGCACCGGGCCTGCCGGTCATCGGCACCGGTCACAACGGGCGGATCGCGTGGGGGATCACCAGCGGCCTGAGCGACGACGACGACCTGTACGCCGAGAAGCTCGTCCCCGGCGAGCCCGAGAAGTACTGGCACAAGGGCGAGATCCGCGACATGGACTGTCGCGACGAGACGTTCCGCCACCGCGAGGGCCTCACCGCCGTCCTCGACGGACGGGTACCCGAGAGCGGCCAGGTCACCCGACGGGTCTGCCGCACCGTCCACGGACCGGTCCAGCACCGCGAGGGCAACGTCGCCTACGCGCGCCGGTACGCGATCTGGAAGCGCGAGACCGAGACCCTGTACGGCCTGGAGGCGCTCAACCGCGCCCGCGACATCCACGACGTCGACCGTGCCGTCCGGCGGGTCACGTGGAACGAGAACGTGATGGCCGCCGACGGCCTGGGCAACATCGGCTACTGGCACCCCGGCCTGCTGCCGCGCCGACCGAAGGGCTGGGACCAGCGCCTGCCGCTGCCCGGCACCGGCGAGGCGGAGTGGGACGGCCTGGTCGACCGCGACGAGCTGCCGCGCGTGATCAACCCCGGGCAGGGCTGGCTCGCCAACTGGAACAACGTCCCGTCGCAGGGCTGGACCACCGGCGACGGCCCCGCCGAGGAGCGCGTCACCGGCGCGTTCCACCGCAACGGCTGGTTCACGTGGCTCGTGCGGTCGCTCGCGGAGGACCCGACGTTCGAGGGCGCCGAGCGCCTCGTCCGCCAGGCCGGCAGCGTCGCCCAGCAACGCCCGCTGGCGTCGTACCGGCTGCGACGGGCGGCGGCGGGGTTGCCCGGGGCGGGGGATGCGGGGTCGTCGGGTTCGGTGGGCGGGGCGGCTGGATCGTCCGGTGGGGCGGGCGGGGCGGAGCGGCGCGCCGCGACGGTGCTGCGGGTGCTGCTGGCGTGGGACGGCGACTACACCCGCACCGACGACCGCGGCACCGTCGATCCGGGCGTCGCGACGTGGGAGGCGTTCAAGGCCGAGGCGGCGCGGATCGCCACCGCCCCGCTCGGCCCGGGCGCCGACGAGTTCCGCGACGACGCCTCCGACGTGCACCAGTTCGACGTGACCCTGCGCGAGGCGTACGCCCTGCGGACCCTGCGCACCCCGGGCTACCGCCAGGCGGCCGCGGCGACGTTCGACGTCATGGCCAAGCGGTTCGGCACCGACGACCCGACCGCCTGGCGCGAGCCCCGCCGGATGGTCGACGTCGAGGTCCAGGGCGCGATGCAACCCGACCCGCTCCCGTTCTTCGACCGCGGCACCTGGGAGCACATCGTCGAGCTGGAGCCGTAGGCGGGGCGGGGCGGGGCGGCGGACGCCGGCCGGTCCCGCGGGCGGGGGGCGACGGCCGGGTCGTGGGGGAGTGGCGGCAGTTTGGGACGTCCTGGGTCCTCAATCGCCGCCACCCCGCGTGGCGGCGGGTCGGGCGTGGGGGAGTGGTTGCGGTTCGGGACGTCCTGGGTCCTCAATCGCCACCACCCTCCGGGGCGGCCCGCCGGTGGTGGGGGAGTGGCGGCAGTTCGGGACGTCCTGGGTCCTCAACCGCCGCCACCCCCCCGCCCCTGGCGCGGCGACCCTGCCCCCGACGCGCCGGCGGACCGGTTCCCACCGGACGCGCCATCCGCATTTGACGCCCGTCAGGACGGTCTGTACGTTCGTGTCGTCTCACGACGACGGGGGAGAGGGATCGATGGTGGATCGACCGACGGTGTGCGTGATCGGGGCGGGGATCTCCGGCCTGACCGCCAGCAAGAGCCTGGGGGACTACGGGATCCCCTACGAGACGTTCGAGATCTCCGACCGGGTCGGCGGCAACTGGGCGTTCCGCAACCCCAACGGCATGTCGAGCGCCTACCGGTCGCTGCACATCGACACGTCCAAGGACCTGCTGAGCTTTCGCGACCTGCCGATCCCCGCGCACCTGCCGGACTTTCCGCACCACTCCGAGATCCACGCGTACCTCGAGCAGTACGCCGACACGTTCGGCCTGAACGAGCGGATCCGGTTCCGCAACGGCGTCGAGCACGCCCGGCGCCTGGACGGCGGCGGCTGGGAGGTCCGCACCCAGGACGGCGAGACCCGACGGTTCGACGTGCTCGTCGTCGGCAACGGCCACCACTGGGACCCGCGCTACCCCGACTTCCCGGGGACGTTCGACGGCGAGACGATCCACTCGCACCACTACGTCGACCCGACCGAGCCGCTCGACCTGCGCGGCCGGCGGCTCCTCGTCGTCGGGATCGGCAACAGCGCCGCCGACATCGTCAGCGAGCTGTCGCAGAAGTCGTGGCGCAACCAGGTGACGCTGTCGACCCGCTCCGGGGCGTGGATCGTGCCGAAGTACGTCTTCGGCATGCCGGGCGACCGGCTCGCCCGCACGCTGCCGGGCATCCCGTTGAGCTGGCAGCGACGACTCATCCGCAAGATGCCGATCCTCGTGTCCGGCCACCCCGAGTCGTTCGGGCTGCCGCGGCCCAACCACGAGTTCCTCGAGGCGCACCCCACGATGTCGAGCGAGCTGCTCGTGCGGCTCGGATCGGGCGACGTCGTCGCGCGGCCCGACGTCGAGCGGCTGGAGGGGGACCGGGTGCGGTTCGTCGACGGGACCGTCGACGCGTTCGACGTCGTCATCTACGCCACGGGCTACAACATCACGTTCCCGTTCTTCGACCGGGAGTTCCTCAGCGCGCCCGACAACCGGCTGCCGCTGTACAAGCGGATGTTCCGGCCGGGGATCGACGACCTGGTGCTCGTCGGGTTCGCGCAGGCGCTGCCGACGCTCTTCCCGTTCATCGAGACGCAGTCCAAGCTCATGGCGCGGTACGTCGCCGGCACGTACCGCCCGCCGTCCGACGCCGAGATGGAGCGCGTCATCGCCGCCGACGAGGCGACCCACGTCGGCCACTACCGCCAGAGCGCCCGCCACACCCAGCAGGTGGAGTTCTTCAGCTACGAGCGCGACATCCACCGCCGCGAGATCCCCGCCGGCCGCCGCCGCGTGGACGAGCACGGACCGGTGCGCCTGGCGGGACGGGCCGGACGGGTGGAGGCGGACGGTGCGACGACGCCCGTCGGCGGCGATGGGGGGTCGCCTGCCGGTGGCGGTGCGACGGCCGATCGCGCGATGCCGGCCCGGACGGAGGCCGACGCCGGTGTCCGCTGACGCGACGGTGGTGCGCAGCAGGAGGTCCTCCCCACGCGGCGAGGAGCGGCGCCGGGCGCTCCTCGACGCGATCGAGCGACTGCTGCGCGACCGGTCGATCGCCGAGCTGGGCGTCGGCGAGATCACCGATGCCGCCGGGGTCGGCCGGTCCGCGTTCTACTTCTACTTCGCCAGCAAGGAAGCGGCGGTCGCGGAGCTGCTGCAGGACGTGTTCGCGACGATCACCGACGAGGTCGCCCCGTTCTTCGACCGCGTCGGCGACCCGGCCGCGACGGTGCCCCGCGCGATGGGCCGGTTCGTCGCGGTGTGGCGCGAGCACGAGCACCTCGTCAACGCCGTCCTCGACGCGCGCGCCAACCCCGAGACCCGCCGTCTGTGGGACGGGTGGGTCGAGCGGTTCGTCACCCCGGTCGCCGAGACGATCGACGCCGAGCGCGCGTCGGGCCGCGCCCCCGCCGGACCGGACGCCCGCCTGCTCACCCGCACCCTGCTGGGGATGAACGAGCGCGCCCTGGAGCGCCTGCGCGACGCGGACGACCGCGACGCCACCGCCGAGGACACCGTCGCCGTCCTCTCCCACACCTGGTTCCTCGCGATCTACGGAGCGCCCGCATGACCACGACCACCACCACCGAGCCGACCGTCGTCCGCATCCCCAGCGGCGCCGACGCCTGCGACGCCCGGCACTGGTCCGGGCAGGGGACGGACGTGGCGACCGGGAGCGGGGCAGGGTCGGACGCGGCGACCGGGACCGGGGCAGGGGCGGACGTGGTGACCGGGACCGGGGCAGGGTCGGACGCGGCGACCGGGACCGGGGCAGGGGCGGACGTGGTGACCGGCGCGTCCGGGGACGCCTCCGCCACCGGGTCGTTCGCGGGTCCGCGGGGTCGACCGTGCGTCGTCATGGCGCACGGGCTCGGGGCCACCCGCGACGGCGGACTGGACGGGTTCGCCGAGCGGCTCGCCGCCGAGGGCCTCGACGTCCTGGCGTTCGACTACCGCGGGTTCGCCGACAGCGGTGGGGGACCCCGCCAGGACGTCGACCCGGCCCGCCAACGCGAGGACTACCGGTCCGCGATCGCCCACGCCCGCACGATCCCCGGCGTCGACCCGGACCGGATCGTCGTCTGGGGTTGCTCGTTCGCCGGTGGCCACGTGCTGCGGGTGGCGGCCGAGGACCCGCGGGTCGCGGCGGTCGTCTCGCTCACCCCGGCCGGCGACGGCATGGCGGTCATGCGCAAGCTGCTGGCGGAGGACGGCGTGGGCGCGGCGCTGCGCCTCACCGCGCTCGGGATCCGTGACCTGCTGGCCGCGATCCGGGGCCGCGATCCCGTCACCGCGCCGCTCGTCGCGCGGCCGGGCGAGGTCGCGGCGATCACCGCCCCGGGCGCCCTGGAGCGCTACACCGCGCTGGCCGGTCCGTCGTGGCGCAACGTCGTCGCCGGCCGGATCTTCCTGCGGATCGGCGCGTACCGTCCGATCCGCAAGGCCGCAGCGATCGACGGCGCGCTCCTCGTCCAGGTCGCCGACGAGGACACCGTCGCCCCACCGGCCGCCCAGACCGCCGCCGGCGTCCGCGGCCGCGCCCAGGTCCACCACTACCCGTGCGACCACTTCGACGTCTACCCCGGCCAACCGTGGTTCGACGCCATCGTCGAGCACCAGATCGCGTTCCTGCGACGGGCGTTGGCCGTGGCGTAGTCGCGACGGGTGGGGCGGGGGTGGCCCGGCCGACGGGGCGGGGCTGGCCCGGCCGACGGGTTGGCGTAGGACTGGCCGCGCGGGGTGCGGCCGGATGAGCGAGGGGTGGAGCGAGAACAGGACCGCCTACGTCCTCAACTCCCTCCACCACCCGGGAACCTCGCCCCTGACCGCCCCCGACCGTGAGGGGTGGAGCGAGAACAGGACCGCCCACGTCCTCAACTCCCTCCACCACCCGGGAACCTCGCCCCGGCCCCCGACCGCGACGACCGTGAGGGGTGGAGCGAGAACAGGACCGCCCACGTCCCCAACTCCCTCCACCACCCCGGGACGGACGCCGACGCCGGGGCGGTCGGGCGGCGTCGCCCGGGAGCGGCCGACTACGCCGCCTGGCCGCTGAGGATCGAGACGAACCGCTCGATGCGGCGACGCTCGTCCTCGGGGAGCGGGCCGTCGACCTCGACGAGCAGCGTCATCGGGGCCCGCTTCTCGGCCCACTGACGGGCGGCGTCGCTGAACGTCGGCGCGATCCACACCAGGGCGAGCGTGTCGGCGTGCGCCATGACGGTCCCCTCCTGCTCCGCCGGGGTGGGCTCGGACCGCACGACCGACACCGCGGTGACGTCCAGCGCCCGGGCGACCGCATCGATCGCGTCGACGCCGCCCTCGTCGACCAGCACGGCGACCTCGCCCTGGCGCAGCATGTCGCCGGCCCAGCCCGCCGGGGCCCCGTTGAGGGCGGCGGGGACGCAGACGAGGCGGAACAGCGGCGTGGACACGGACCGGACGGTACCGCGTGACGGCGACGGCCTCGTCCCGACCCGCGCGCGTGCGGCGCGTGGGACACTCGTCGCGTGACCGGGACCGCCCGACGGCGCTATGCGGGGGCGTCGGCGGCCGAGCGGGTCGCCGAGCGTCGACGTCGCCTGCTCGACGCCGGGCTCGAGGTGCTGGGGGACGAGGGCTGGACCGCGGCCACGGTCCGCGCGGTCTGCGGCCGGGCGGGCGTCGCCCCGCGCTACTTCTACGAGGCGTTCGACGACCTCGACGCGCTCGCCGCCGCGGTGTTCGACGAGAGCTTCGACGGGTTGGCCGCCACCGTCGTCACCGCGATCGCCGCGGCGCCCGACGGCCTCGAGCCCCGCGTGCGCGCCGCCGTGTCCACCGCCCTCCGGGCCCTCACCGACGACCCGCGCCGCGCCCGGGTGCTCATCGTCGAGTCGCACGGCGCCGGGCCGCTCGCCGACCGCCGGGTCGCCCGCATGCGCGACGTCGTGGCGCTCATCGCCGGGTACGGGCGCGAGGCGTTCGACGCGCCACCGTCCGCCGAGCCGCTGCTGCAGGTCACGGCGACGCTGCTCGCCGGCGGCCTGACCGAGACCGTCGCCAGTCGGTTGCGCGGCGAGCTGCCCGGCGACGAGGACGACCTCGTCGACGACCTGACGGCGCTCTTCGTCGGCACCGGCCGCGTCGCCGCCGCCCGCGCCGCGCGACGCCGCTGACGTGCGGGTTGCGCTCCGCCGACGTGGCCCGGTCCGCCGCCGTGCCGGGGATGCGGGCCGTCCGGCGGCGGGGCAGCGCCGGTGTCCGGCGGGCTCGGCGTCGCCCTCGTTAGCGGCGCCCCGGACAGGGAGAGCTTGCGGGAGAGCGTCAGCCAGTGGGGAACGTCAGGCGGCGCGGTGCGTGGACGCGTCGATGAGGCCCTTGCGGCGCAGGCCGCGCAGCACGCCGTCGCTCGGCGCGGGGTTCTCGGCCATCCACCGGGCGACGGCCGGGCGCTGCTTTGCGGGCGGCGCACTGAGCACGCCGAGGCGGTTCAGCAGCGCGCCGGCGGTGCGCGGGGGCTCGCCAGGCTTGGCGAGCACGAGATCTTCGGTGTAGCCGGCGAGGACGGATGGCAGGTCGGGAAGGTCCTCCGCGCGGTCGACCCCGAAGGTGCGCCGCAAGCTACGGATGCCGCGGTAGACGGTCGTCCGACGCAGGGTCGTCGCCGAGGCGATCGCGTCGTCGAGGAGATCGGCCATCGCCTCCAGTGCGGCGATCTCGGCCGCCGAGAGCCGATCGTGTTTCAGCGTCCCGCGCTGTAGTCCGGCGCGCCTCCTCCACCCCCCGTCCAAATTGGGAAACGCAGTGTTCTAGATGCGCTAGCCTGCGGCCATGCCCGTCGCGGACACCGTCGATCCTCCCCGCGTCCCCCGGCCACGGTCGGCGACGGACGGGTACTTCCCGGAGGGCCGATCGGTGCTGCGGCAGGTCATGTCGGAGCGGGCGGTCGGCCTGCTCTACGGGCAGCGGGCGCTGTGCATCGGGGCGATCAAGCCGCTGAACTACGTCGGCACGTCCAACCACACCCGGGGCAAGCAGGAGCCGTTCAAGCGCCTGGTCCGCACCGGGCTGGCGTTCGAGCGGATCTACTTCGGCAGCCGCGAGGACGCCGACCACGTGCTCGGCTACGTCCGCCGGATGCACGACCGGGTGAACGGCACGCTCGACGAGGACGCGGGCGCGACGCCCGCCGGCACCCGGTACGACGCGTACGACGGCCAGCTCATGCTGTGGACCGTCGCGGTGATGGCGGACTCGTCCGAGCGGCTCCACGATCTCCTCGTCCGTCGGCTGGGCGACGACGAGCGCGAGGCGCTGTGGCAGGACTGGCGGCGGTTCGCGCTGCTGTTCGGCACGCCGGAGGAGACCCTGCCCACCGACCGGGCCGCGTTCCGGCGCTGGTACGAGGCGGAGCTCCACGCACCCGACGTGCACCTGACGCCCGAGGCCCATCACGTCGGCCGGTTCACCGCGTTCTCGATCCCGGCCCGCCCCGAGCGCCGGCCCGCGATGGAGCTCCACAACCTGCTGATCCTCGGGAGCCTGCCGCCCGAGGTGCGCGCCGCCTACGGCCTGCGGTGGACCCCGCCGCAGGCGCTCGCGTTCCACGCCGCCGCGCTCGCGATCCGCACGGGACGGGTCGCGGCGCCGGACTTCCTCGCCCGCGGCGACAACGCCACGGTCTTCCGCAGCGTCGCCGCCGAGGAGCGCCGTCGGCGACGCAAGGGCATCCGCACCCCGAGCGTCACCGGGTAGACGCCGTCGCGTGACGCCCGCCCGCGGCCGTCGGCCGGCCCCGCCCGGCTGCGGGCCGGGGCGTGGTCGGCCTGGACCTACCGCGGCTTGGCGGCGTAGTTCGGCGCCTCGACGGTCATCTGGATGTCGTGGGCGTGGCTCTCGCGCAGGCCGGCGCTCGTGATCTTCACGAACTGGCCGTGCGACTGCAGGTCCGCGATCGAGGCCGACCCGGTGTAGCCCATCGCGGCGCGCAGGCCACCGGTGAGCTGGTGGGCGACCTGGGACAGCGGCCCGCGGTAGGGCACCTGGCCCTCGACGCCCTCGGGGACGAGCTTGTCGTCGCCCGACACCGTCTCCTGGAAGTAGCGGTCCTTGCTGAAGCTCCGCCGGCCCTGCATCGCACCGAGCGACCCCATCCCGCGGTAGCTCTTGTACTGCTTGCCGTTGATGAAGACGAGCTCGCCCGGGGACTCCGAGCAGCCGGCCAGCAGCGACCCGAGCATCACCGACGACGCGCCGGCGGCGATCGCCTTGGCGACGTCGCCCGAGAACTGCAGGCCACCGTCGCCGATCACGGGCACGCCGGCCGGGCGGGCCGCGCGGGCGGCCTCGAAGATCGCCGACACCTGCGGCACGCCGATGCCGGCGACGATCCGGGTGGTGCAAATCGACCCGGGGCCGACCCCGACCTTGACCGCGTCCGCACCGGCGTCGATCAGCGCCTGCGCGCCCGCGCGGGTGGCGATGTTGCCGCCGATGACGTCGACCGACGTCTCGCGCTTGACGCGGGTGACCGTCTCGAGCACGCCGCGCTGGTGGCCGTGGGCGGTGTCGACGATGAGCACGTCGACCCCGGCGTCGACGAGCGCGTGCGCCCGTTCGCGGCTGTCGCCGGCCACGCCGACCGCCGCCCCGACGAGCAGGCGCCCCGACGAGTCCTTCGACGCGTTGGGGTACTTCTCGGTCTTCGTGAAGTCCTTCAGCGTGATGAGGCCGGCCAGCCGGCCGTCGCCGTCGACGAGCGGCAGCTTCTCGATCTTGTGCTCGCGGAGCAGGCGCAGCGCCTCGTCGGCGGACGTGCCCGGCGACGCGGTGACGAGCGGCATCGGGGTCATCACCTGGCGCAGCGGGCGCCCGGACTCGGTCTCGAACCGCATGTCGCGATTGGTGACGATGCCCAGCAGCCGACCGTCGTCGTCGCACACCGGCAGGCCACCGATGCCGTACCGGCCCATGACCGCGTCGGCGTCGTCGATCGTGGCGTCCGGACCGATCGTCACCGGGTGACGGATCATCCCCGCCTCGGACCGCTTGACGGTGTCGACCTGGGCCGCCTGGTCCTCGATCGACTGGTTGCGGTGGAGGATGCCGATGCCGCCCTGGCGGGCCATCGCGACGGCCATCTTCGCCTCGGTGACCGTGTCCATCGCCGCCGACAGCAGCGGCACCTTGAGCTGGATGTTGCGCGTGAGCCACGTCGCGGTCGACACCGCGTTGGGCAGGACGTCGGACGCGCCCGGCAGCAGCAGGACGTCGTCGTAGGTCAGGCCCTCGAGCGCGAACTTCGCCCCCGGATCGATCTCGGCGGCGGCGGGAGCGGCCGGGCGGTGGGTCGACGGAGCGGTGATCTCGGGCATGGCGGCGGCGGGTGGGTCGGCGGCGGGGACCCGGGCATCGCGCCCGACGCGCCGACCGGCCACTCCCGCCCGGGAATGACGGGCCATCGCACCGGACAGGATGTCCGTCAACAGAAGGTACCGGTAGGACGGGCGGATCGTGCGTGACGGATGTCCGTTCGTCCACCCGCGGTGTCCGGGCCCCGCGGTCGGCGTGGTGGGGCGGGGCGGTCGGTCCAGGCGCGACGGGCGGACGGGCGGGCGGCTGGGGCGGGGCGGGATGCCGGCACCGGCGGCTAGGTCGGGCCGGGGCGACGCCAGCGTGGATCACCGGCACGCGCTCGAGTCGGTTCTCCACCTGGGCGTCGGTTCGTGACGCCGACGTGGATCGCCGTCGTGAGGGCCGGCCGGTCATCCACGCGAGCGTCGCGCGGCCCGCTTCGCCTCCCCGCACGGGTACCCGGCATCGGAGCGGGTGCGACGGACCCCGGGTTCGGCGCCTCGTATGATCGACCGCCCCGCCCGGCGCCGCCCGGGATCCACGTGCGGGCGTGACCGCTCCGCCCCACCCGCGCCACCCCACCCGAGGCCCCGCCCACTTCCGATGTCGTCCCTACGTCCCCTCCTTCGCCACCTCGCCGACGAGCCCACCGGGGCGCGGATCGCCCTGGAGGGGGGGAGGGCGTTCGTGTCGACGTCGTTGCGGCCCTACGCGGTCGCGGCGGCGCTCGACGGGGTCGACGGGGCGATCGGGCTCGGCCGGCCGGCGCTCGTCGTCGCGGGGGACGACAAGCAGGCGCGCGAGCTCGCGCGTGATCTGAAGGCGTGGCTCGAGCCGCGGCCGGTCCGGTTCTACCCGTCGCGGGGTGTTGCGTACGAGTCGCACCTGGCGCCGCCGCCGCACCTCGTCGGCCTGCGGGTCGCCGCCCTCGACGCGCTCGTCGGCTACGAGGACCCCGACGCGCCCGCCACCGACGCCGCCACCCCCGTCGCCGACCGCCCGGACGGCCCCGCCGCCCCCGCCCACCGCACCCACCGCACCCCCGACGAGGAGGCCGAGCCGCCGGTCGTCGTCGTGTCGGCCGCGGCGCTGTCGGAGAAGGTGCCGGACCCGGAGCTGCGACCCCACGGGTTCACGCTGCGGGTGGGGGACCTGCTCGACCTCGACGAGTGCGCCGCCGATCTCGTCACCGCCGGGTACCAGCGGGTCGACCAGGTGTCCGACCGGGGGCAGTTCGCGGTCCGTGGCGGGATCCTCGACGTGTTCTCCGCCACCGAGGACCACCCCGTCCGCGTCGACCTCTTCGACATCGAGATCGAGTCGATCCGCGCGTTCTCGGTCTTCACCCAGCGGTCGCTCGACGAGCTGCAGGACGTCGAGATCGCCCCCGCCGCCGAGCTCGCGGTGCAGCACCGCGAGGACGCCGAGATCGCCGCGGCGCTGGGCACGTTCGACGCCAAGGACGACGCGTCGGAGCGGCCCGACGTCGCCGAGCTGCTGCCGGTCGACCGGTTCGGAGCGTTCCTCGACCTCGTGCCCGACGACGCGTGCGTCGTGCTCGTCGGCGACGAGGAGCTGGAGCCGTCGCTGCGCGACCAGTGGCAGGACGTCACCACCGCGATCGACGCCGACGACGTCCGCCACCTGTACGTCGAGCCCGAGGTCGTCCTCGGCGAGCTCGACCGGCGCGCCGAGCTGCGACTCAACGGGCTGCTGCAGGACCAGGAGCTGCAGCTGCACGCCCAGTCCGGCGACCTGTCCGCCCGCAACCTCACCGTCGCGGAGACCGAGCTCGAGAAGCTCCTGCGGTCCGGGTACCGCACCGTCGTCACGTGGCGGCGACAGGGCGACGGCGACCGCGCCGCCTACAACCTCAGCCGCGTCCGGGCGCAGTGGGTGGGGGAGAGCGGCGCCCGTGCGCAGGCGACCGGGGGACGGGTCGTCGACGCCGCCGGGTTCGACCCGTCGCGGGCCGGGTTCGTCGTCGCCGACCTGCGCCACGGGTTCATCGCCCCCGGCCTGCAGCTCGCGGTGCTGCCCGACCACCGGCTGCTGCGACGTCGGCGCGACGACCAGTCCGACGACCAGCGGCGTCGGGCGGGGGGCAAGCGCGCGCTGCGGTCGTTCGCGGACCTGCGCACCGGCGACCTCGTCGTCCACGAGGACCACGGCATCGCCCGGTTCCAGGGGTTCGACACGAAGACCGTCGCCGGGGTCACCCGCGACTACCTGGAGCTGCACTACGCGGGCGAGGACAAGGTCTTCGTCCCCGTCGACCAGCTCGCCAAGATCACCCGCTACGTCACCGGTGGCGCGGCGACCGTCCAGCTGTCCAAGCTCGGCGGCAAGGGCTGGGAGACGATCAAGACCCGCGCGCGCAAGGCCGCGCACGAGATGGCGGGCGAGCTCATCAACCTGTACGCCGAGCGGCGCGCCAAGCGCGGCTACGCGTTCCCGGGCGACGGCGAGCTCGTGGAGGAGTTCGAGGCGAAGTTCCCGTACAAGGAGACCGCCGACCAGCTCGACGCGATCGAGGCGGTCAAGGCCGACATGGAGTCCGACCGTCCGATGGATCGCCTGATCTGCGGCGACGTCGGGTTCGGCAAGACCGAGGTCGCCCTGCGCGCGGCGGTGAAGGCCGCCGCCGACGGCAAGCAGGTGCTCATCCTCGCCCCGACGACGATCCTCGCCCAGCAGCACTTCGGCACGTTCTCGGAGCGGATGCGCGACCTGCCGCTCACCGTCGACCACGCGTCGCGGTTCCGCTCCGCGGCGGAGCAGCGCGCCGCGGTCACCGCGTTCAACGAGGGCAAGGTCGACGTGCTCGTCGGCACCCACCGCATCCTCGGCCGCGACGTCACCGGCAAGGACCTGGGGCTCATCGTCGTCGACGAGGAGCAGCGGTTCGGGGTCAAGCAGAAGGAGCTGCTGCGCCGGCTCAAGCTCCGCGTCGACGTCATCGCGATGTCGGCCACGCCGATTCCGCGCACGCTGCAGATGTCGCTCGCGGGGCTGCGCGACATCTCGACGATCCAGACGCCGCCCGAGGGTCGCCGGCCGGTCAAGACGTACGTCGGCGAGTACGACGAGCAGCTCGTCCGCCAGGCGCTGCGGCGCGAGAAGGACCGCGGCGGGCAGTCGTTCTTCCTCCACAACAGGGTCGAGACGATCGACGAGACCGCCGCCCGGCTGCGCGGCCTGTGCCCCGACATGGAGTTCGAGGTCGCTCACGGCCAGATGAGCGACCAGCAGCTGGAGGAGCACATGATGCGGTTCCTCCGGGGCGAGGCGGACGTGCTCGTCGCGACGTCGATCATCGAGTCCGGGATCGACATCCCGCAGGCCAACACGCTCATCGTCGACCGGTCCGACCTCTTCGGCCTGAGCCAGCTCTACCAGATCCGCGGACGGGTCGGCCGCGGTCGCGAGCGTGGCTACGCGTACCTGCTGTACCCGTCGGCGGCCGCGCTCACCGAGGACGCGATGCAGCGCCTCACCGCGCTCGCGGACTACACCGAGCTCGGGGCGGGGTTCCAGATCGCGATGCGGGACCTGGAGCTGCGCGGCGCCGGCAACCTGCTCGGCGACGAGCAGTCCGGCCACGTCGCCGCGCTCGGGTTCGAGCTGTACCTGTCGATGCTCGAGCAGGCGGTCGCCGAGCGCGAGGGCGACGACGCCGACGACGACGCGCCCGAGCCGGTGCGGCTCGACGCCCAGATCACCGCCTACGTCCCCGCCGAGTACGTGCCGTACGAGCAGGCCAAGGTCGACGTGCACCGGCGGATCGCGGGCGCGCGGGACGTCGCCGAGCTCGAGGAGCTGCGCGGCGAGCTCGAGGACCGGTTCGGCGCGCCGCCGGAGGAGCTCGACAACCTCATCGCGCTCCAGCGCGCTCGGATCCGGTTCGGCGAGGCGCGCTGCCGCGTCGTGACGCTGCGCGGCAAGAAGCTCACCGCCAGCCCCGTCGAGCTCGACGAGCACGGGCTCGCGCGGTTGCGCGAGGAGGGCGACGAGCACGGCCTGCCGTTCCGCTACGAGGGTGGCCGGTCGCAGGTGTCGGTGGCGGTCCCGGCCGACGGGCCGGAGCGCCTCGAGGCCGTGCTCGCCGCCGCGGACGCGCTGCGCGCGGCGGTGCTGTCGGACGTCGTCGCCTGACGGGCGCGGACCCGTCATCGCGGCGCGCGCCGCCGTCCGGGGCGGATCGGCGGTCCGCGTCGGCACGACGACCGTCACGCTTCGTCGCCGTTGAGGGGGGCCTCAGCGTGCACGAAGGGTCGATCGCTACGCTCCCGCGGATGCTACGACCGCTGCGCACCGTTCTCGCCGCCGGGGCGATCGCCGCCCCGGCCGCCCTCGTCCTCACCGGCTGTGGGGGGCTCTCGGCCGACGCCGTCGCCAAGATCGGCGGCACCGAGATCACCAAGGCGCAGTTCGACCAGAGCTACCAGCTCGCGACGTACAAGCTCAACGGCGTCGCCGTGCTGTCGCAGAAGGACGCGAAGCTCATCTCGGTCAAGCCGCCCTACACCTCGTGCATCGCCGAGGTGAAGAAGCAGGCCCCGAAGCCCGAGAAGGGCCAGCCCGCGATCCCCGACTCGCAGTACAAGCAGCAGTGCGAGCAGCTGCACGAGCAGGTCCGTGACGAGGCGATCAGCCTGCTGCTGCAGGACGAGATCGTGAAGAGCGAGGCCGAGGACCGCGACGTCAAGGTCACGAAGGCCGAGCTCGACAAGGGCTACGAGGAGTGGCTCACCGCCGCGATCGGCGGCAAGAAGAACATCGCGAAGTTCGAGAAGGTCGTCGGGCTCAAGGAGTCCGTGCTGCGCAACCAGTACGCGAGCGAGAAGCTCGGCCAGAAGCTCCAGGAGGCCGTGCAGAAGAAGGACGGCACGACGACCGACAAGGACGTCAAGGAGTACTACGAGAAGAACAAGGCGCAGTACACGCAGCCGGAGACCCGCAACCTCCACGTCGTGCTGACGAAGGGCGAGGACGAGGCGAAGAAGGCCAAGGCCGAGCTCGACGGCGGCGCGAAGTTCGCCGACGTGGCCAAGAAGTACTCGATCGACGAGACGACGAAGCAGGCCGGCGGCAAGCTCGCCGGCGTGACGAAGGGCCAGCAGGAGAAGGCGCTGGAGAACGCCGCGTTCGGGGCGAAGCAGGGCGAGGTCGTCGGCCCGGTGAAGACCGAGTCCGGGTTCTACGTCGTCCGCGTCGACAAGGTCACCGCGTCGAAGGTCGTCCCGTACGACGAGGTGAAGGAGCTGCTCACCCAGCAGGTCAAGGCCGAGCGGACGAACAACGCGTGGACGAACTTCACGAAGAAGGCGATCGACGACTGGAAGGAGAAGACGGAGTGCCGTGACGGCTACGTCGTCGCCTTCTGCAAGGAGTACGAGGAGCCGAAGACCGACACGACCCAGGTCCCGGCCGACCCGACCGGCGCCGCCGGCGCCGACCCGACCGGTGGCGCCGCCGGTGGTGGCGCGGCCGGTGACGGGGGCGAGACCGTCACCGTCGAGTAGCGCCGTCGCGGCCCGTGGGGCCGCCCTCCGCGTCACGCGCCCCGTCGGTCCCCGGCGGGGCGCACGCGTTCCGGGGCCTGCCACACTGGCGGGCGTGCCCCGGGACGACGCCCTCGACCGCATCCCCGACGCCGTCGGCGCGCTCGACGCGCTCACCCGGCGGCTGCGGGCCGACTGCCCGTGGGATCGCGAGCAGGATGAGCGGTCGATCGTGCCGCACACGCTCGAGGAGGCGTACGAGCTGGCCGACGCCGCGAACGCCGGCGACGACGCCAAGCTCCTCGACGAGCTCGGCGACGTCCTCTTCCAGGTCCACTTCCTGTCGCTGCTGCTGGAGGAGCGCGGAGCGGGGGACATGGCCGCCGTCGCCGACGCGTGCCGGACGAAGCTCGTGCGACGCCACCCGCACGTCTTCGGGCCCGACAGCCCCGAGGTCGCCGAGCTGCGCGCCCTCGACGCCGCGGCCGCGCCGCCGCCCGACCTGCAGGCCGTCGCCGACGCCGACGACGTCCTGGCCAACTGGGACCGGATCAAGGGGACCGAGGCCGGTCGCGAGCGCGGGATCTTCGGCGAGGTGCCGGACAACCTGCCGTCGCTGCTGTTCGCCCGCAAGCTCCAGCGGCGCGCCGCGTCGAGCGGGTTCGACCCGGCCGACGTCGACGCCGCGCTGCAGGCGGTGCGCGACGAGCTGGAGCGGCTCGAGGCCGCCCACGCCGCCGGGTCGCGGCCGGACGTGTTCGCGGCGCTCGGCGACGCGCTCTTCGCGCTGACGAACGTCGCCCGCAAGGCCAAGGCCGACCCCGAGATCGCCCTGCGCTCGTCCGCGTCGCGGTTCCGCGCCCGGGTCCTGCGCGCCGAGGCGCTGGCGCTCGAGGACGGCCGCGACTGGGCCGCGCTCGACGAGGACCGGCGCCTGGGCTACTACGCCCGGGCGGCGCTCGAGCAGGCCGGCGTCGACCCGACCGGCGACTGACGATCCTCCGGCGTCGTAGGCGAGCCGACACGTCGCGCGCGGGCCCGGCAGACTTCGCGCCCATGAGCCAGATCGAGCGCGTCCACGGTCGTCAGATCCTCGACAGCCGGGGCAACCCGACGGTCGAGGTCGAGGTGACGCTCAACTCGGGGGCGACCGCCCGCGCCGCCGTGCCGTCGGGCGCGTCGACCGGCGAGTTCGAGGCGACCGAGCTGCGCGACGGCGGCGACGCCTACCTCGGCAAGGGCGTGACGACCGCGGTCGCCAACGTCAACGGCGAGATCGCGCAGGCGATCAAGGGCCGCGACGCCGACGACCAGGCCGGCCTGGACCGGGCGCTCATCGACCTGGACGGCACCCCGAACAAGTCCCGCCTGGGCGCCAACGCCATCCTCGGCGTGTCGCTCGCCGTCGCCCGCGCCGCCGCCGCCGACGCCGGGCAGCCCCTGTGGAAGCACCTGCGGGTCGAGGACAACGGCGCCAACCGGCCCGGCGTCACGCTGCCGGTGCCGATGATGAACGTCCTCAACGGCGGGTCGCACGCCGACAACTCCGTGGACTTCCAGGAGTTCATGATCGTCCCGTTCGGGTTCGCGACGTTCTCGGAGGGCCTGCGGGTCGGGACCGAGATCTTCCACGCGCTCAAGGCGCTGCTGCACGCGCGCGGCCTGGCGACCGCCGTCGGCGACGAGGGCGGGTTCGCGCCCAACCTCTCGTCCAACGAGGAGGCGCTGCAGGTGCTCGTCGACGGGATCGAGAAGGCCGGCTACCGTCCGGGCGAGCAGGTCGGCATCGCCCTGGACCCCGCCACCTCCGAGGTGTTCAAGGACGGCGCGTACGTCCTGGAGCACGAGGGCCGCACCCTGTCGGCCGCCGACCTCGCCGCCTACTGGGCCGACAAGGCCGGCAAGTACCCGATCCTCTCGATCGAGGACGGCATGGACGAGGAGGACTGGGACGGCTGGAAGGCGCTGACCGACGCGATCGGCGACCGGGTCCAGCTCGTCGGCGACGACCTCTTCGTCACCAACCCGGAGCGGCTCAAGCGCGGCATCGACTCGGGCACCGCCAACTCGATCCTCATCAAGGTCAACCAGATCGGCACGCTCACCGAGACGCTCGAGGCGATCCGGATGGCGCAGGCCGCCGGCTACACCGCCGTCATGTCGCACCGCTCCGGCGAGACCGAGGACACGACGATCGCCGACCTCGCCGTCGCCACCGGCTGCGGCCAGATCAAGACCGGCGCCCCGTCGCGCTCGGACCGCGTCGCGAAGTACAACCAGCTGCTGCGGATCGAGGAGGCCCTCGGCGCCGATGCCGTGTACCCCGGCCGCGGCGTCTTCCGCGCGTAGCGTCCCCGGCGGGCCCGGGCCTGCGATGGCTCCCGGGCCCGCCATCTGACAGGCTGCGGGGCGTCCCGTCATCGGCGCGCACCGCCCCACCGCCCAGGACCACCATGACCGCACGAGCCCGTCGCCCCCGCGCACGGACCCTGGCCACCCCCGTCGGCGTCGTCGCCCTCGCCCTCTGCGGCGCCGGGCCGGCGTCAGCCGCCTGGACCCCGTCGACGAGCGCGCTGCCGCTCGACGCCGACACGCCGCCGGTCGTGCTGATCGGGCCCGTCCCCGGCAGCGCGGCGGTCGTCGCGACCGAGGTCGGGGCGCTCGCCACCGCGATCCACCGGCCCGGCGAGTCCGGCTGGGTGCGCGGCACGACGATCCCCGCCGGCCCCGACGACCAGGTCATCGTCGGCGACGGCGGCCTCGCGGCGCTCGGCGTCCTCGACGGCGGGGGGCAGGTCGTGCACGTGCAACGGGCCGGACCGGACGGCGCCCTGACCGACCTCGGAAGCTTCCCCATCGGCGTCGAGGAGGCGGTGACCGACCTGGCGGTCGCCCCCGACGGGTCCGCCGTGGTCGTGGTGATGACGGCCACGAACGGCCTGGCCGTGTGGCACCGCGACGCGGCCGGCGCGTGGACGGCGCACCCCGCGGCGACGGTCGAGGTCAGCGACGCGTCCGCGGCGGTCGGCCCGACCGGGACGCTCACCGTCGCGTGGAGCGAGAACGACGTCGACGGCTACGCCGTCCGCGCGCACGCCGCCACGTTCGGGTCGGGCGCCACGCCGTTCCCGCACGTCGCGGTGGTCGGCGACACGTCGGCCGGCGACGCGACCGTCGTCGAGATCGCCGCGATCCCGTCCCGCGACGGCCGCCCGGGCGCGGCGTGGCTCGAGGACGGCGGGGACGGGCGGGAGCGGATCGTCGGCGGTCCGGAGGGGGCGATCGTCGAGCTGTGGACCGGCCCCGAGGGCACGATCGAGCCGGGCATCGCCGCGACGAGCTCCGTCGACCGGACCCTCGTGCGGGCGCTCGACGCCGACGGCCTCGCGGCGCTCGTCATGGACCCCGACCGCGGGTGCGTGGCGCAGAGCGACGTCGAGGACGGCGTGGTCGTCGACCGCTCGGGCGCGCTCGTCGTCGTCGGCGCTCGGGCCGGACGGCTCGTCGCCGCCCCGGTCGACGACGCGTGCGTCGCCGGAGCCGACCCGCACGTCGGGCCCACGACGCCGCCGGGCTCGGCGATCGCGGCGGCCACCGACGTCGACGGCACGCTCGTGGTCGCCATCGACCCGCCGGACGCGTCGCAGCCGACGCTCGTCGCGGTCGAGGACCGCACCCCGCCGACGATCACGGGCATCGACGCCCCGGAGGCGGTGACGACCGGACAGACGTTCTCCGTGTCGGGCGACGCGTACGACGCGTGGGGCGTGACGCGCCTGCGGTGGCGGTTCGGGGACGCGGACGTCGGCGCCGGCGGAACGGCCCGGGGCCGGTTCGGGATCGCCGGACGGCGGACGGTCACGCTGCAGGCCACCGACCCGTCGGGCAACGTCGGTCGGCTCGACCGGACGGTGACCGTCACCGCCGCACCGTCGGCCGTGGAGCCCCCGGAGACGGACCGGCCACCGGCGTCGACCACCCCGACCGGCCCGCCGGTCACCGTGCCGCTGCCCCCGCGGGGCGACGGCGACGCCGAGGCCGCCGAGCGTCCGCGCATCCGCGCGCTGCGCATCCGACGCCGCGCCGGTCGCTGGACCGTGACGGTGCAGGCCCGGCACGTCGAGCGGCTCGTCGTGTCGCTCTACCGCGAGCGGTACGTCAAGGGGACCGACGGGGTGCGGCGGCGCGCGCGTCCGCCGGTCTGCCCGCGGCGTGACGCGCCCGACCGTCGCCCCGCGACCGGTCGCCGCGGACGGATCGTCGTCCAGGTCGACGGCCGTCGCACGACCCTGCGGCTGCCCCGCTCGATGGAGCGTGCGCTGCGCCGTCGCGGCCGGTACAAGCTGCGCGTCGTCGCCCACGGCGCGGAGGGCACCCGCCGCGCCGCGGCCCGCCGCCACATCACGGTCTGCCGCTGACGTCCCGGCCGACGAGTCGCCCGCCGCCGCCCGTCGGGCGGCGCGCGTGGCCCGTCGTCCGGCGTGCAAGACGCGCTGCGGGGCGAGGGGCGCGCCGGGTCGCGCCGAATCCCGGGGGCGTGAGCGCCACCACGTCGCACGACCGCCCGACCCGTCGCCGTCCGCCCGCGGCGCCGTCCGCGCGCGTGGCGGCGGGTCGCGCGCGGCTCGGCCGGATCGTGCTCGTCGGGGTGACGTTGCTGCTGGCGTGGAGCGCGATCAGCCCGGCGCTGGACTGGATCCACACCCGGGGCGTCGCCGCCGAGCAGGAGGCGCGGCTGGCCGACCTGCGCCAGACGCAGCGCGACCTGCGGGCCGAGCGGAGCTACCTCAAGAGCGAGCGCGGCATCGTCCTCGAGGCGCGCGAGCTCAACATGGTGCGCGAGGGCGAGCGCACGTACCAGGTCAAGGGCCTGCCCCGCCGCTGACGCCCGCGCCGTCCCGCGGCGGGCCGGTCGCCGCGGCCCGCGACGCCCGCCGTCTAGTCTCGTCGACCGTGCGCGTGACGTTGGCGACCGAGCAGTGGCGATCGGGGGAGCGGTACGTCCACGGCCTCGACGGGCGCCGACGGGTCCGGGCGGAGCGGATCGTCGAGCTGCTCGGGCGCGAGCTGCGCCGCCGGCTCGGGTCCGGGTTCTCGGTCCTCGAGCTCGTGACGCTCTACGAGGCCGGCGCGTCGTGGGCGCTGGCGATCGCGTCGGCGAACGCCCCGGAAGACCCGGACCTGTGGGACGGGCGCGTCGTCGACGCCGCGTTCCACCGCCACCTCACCGCCGCGAAGGACTGGGGCGGCGGGCGGTGGGTCGTCGAGGAGTGACGGCGCCCGGCGGGCCCGGGCGGCGTCGGCACCCCCTGCGGGCCCGGTCGCGGCGGTGGTCACCGGCTCCCGGGCGGCGCGGGGGAGGAGCGTCAGTCGTCGCCGCCGACGCGACGGATGACGATCTGGTCGGCCTCGACGGTCACCTCGACCGGACGGTGGCCGGCCCAGTGCTCGGCGTACAGGCCGGAGTCGGCGACCGCCGGGTCGAGCCAGAGGCCGTAGCCCTCGTCGCCGTGGTCGAAGGTGCCCTCGAACGTCGTGACGTCCGAGCCGCCGCGACGGCGGCGACGTCCGCCACGCCGGCGGCGACGGGAGCGACCCTCGCCGTCCTCGTCGTCCCCGTCGTCGTCGGAGTCGTCCTCGCCGGCCGCGGCGCGCTCGGCGGCCTTGCGGGCCTCCTCGGCCTTCCGCGCCTCCTCCTCGGCGGCCTTGCGGGCCTCCTCGGCCTTGCGCGCCTCCTCGGCGGCCTCGAGCTCGGCCGCGATCAGCGCGTCGTCCTCGGCACGCAGGTCGACGTCCTCGGGCGCGACGGCGCCCGCGTCGTCGGCGGTCGCGGAGAGGTCGTTCTTCTCCTTGAAGTCCGCGATCTCCTGGCCGGTGACCTCGAGCTGGTGCGCGATCCAGGCGTCGGTGCGCCCCTGGCGCACCCAGGTGCGGATCTGGTTCAGTTGGGGGCGGAGCGAGCGGCGGGCCATGATACGCAGGCCAATCTACCGTCGACGGGCCTCCACGCGCGTGACGCCCCGCGACGGTCAGGCGAAGACGAGCGTCAGGATCCGGAACATCACGACGGTCACGAGGGCCGCGGTGAGCACCAGCGAGATCCACAGCAGGGCGTAGCGCAGGCTGCGTCGACGGAGCAACGCGGCCCGCCGACGGTGGGCCTCGCGGCGCTCCACCTCGCGCAGCGCCGCCTCGCGCTCGCGCTGCGCCGCCGCGGTCTCGCGGGCCAGGCGACGATCGAGGTCGTCGATCCCCCCGGTTCGTCGGCGCGGCGTGGACACGGCCCGAACCGTAGTGCATGCCGGGCGTCGCGCCCGCCGTCCCGGTCGGCGGGACGGGGCGGTGGGACGGGATCGTCCGCTGGCGGTTGGGATAGGATCCCGCGTCCGCGCCCGATCCCTCCGACGATCGCGCCGCGGACGCCGCCCGACAGTCGCTCCGGACCCCGGCCCCGATGCCGGTCCCGTCCGGAGCCCACCCGCGCCCCGCGCGCGGACGACCCGAAGGAACCGCATGGCCCCCCAGACCGCATCGATCATCGACCGCATCCCGGAGCTCCTGGGAGACGAGGGCACCGGGCTGCTGGAGCACCGGTCGCAGACGGTCGACGCGTCGACGCTGCACCTGCCGGGCCCCGACTTCGTCGACCGGGTCTACGCGCAGACCGACCGCAGCCCGCAGGTCCTCGTCAACCTGCAGCGGATCTTCGACCACGGTCGCCTCGGCGGCACCGGGTACGTGTCGATCCTCCCGGTCGACCAGGGCATCGAGCACTCGGGCGCCGCGTCGTTCGCGCCGAACCCCGCGTACTTCGACCCGAAGAACATCGTCGAGCTCGCGATCGAGGGCGGCTGCAACGCCGTCGCGTCGACGCTCGGCGTCCTCGGCGCGGTGTCGCGCACGTACGCGCACAAGATCCCGTTCGTGGTGAAGCTCAACCACAACGAGTTCCTCTCGCTGCCCGAGACGTACGACCAGATCTCGTTCTCGTCGGTCCAGCGCGCGCACGAGCTCGGCGCCGCCGCCGTCGGCGCGACGATCTACTTCGGCTCGCCGGAGTCCAACCGCCAGATCGTCGAGATCGGCCGCGCGTTCGAGGAGGCGCACCGCCTGGGCATGGCGACGATCCTCTGGTGCTACCTGCGCAACTCGGCGTTCAAGGCCGACGGGGTCGACTACCACACCGCCGCCGACCTCACCGGCCAGGCCAACCACCTGGGCGTGACGATCGAGGCCGACATCATCAAGCAGAAGCTGCCCGAGCTCAACGGCGGCTTCAACGCGATCAAGGTCGGCAAGACGCACAAGGCCGTCTACGAGAACCTGACGACCGACCACCCGATCGACCTCACCCGCTACCAGGTCCTCAACTGCTACGCCGGTCGCGCGGGGCTCATCAACTCCGGCGGCGCGTCGTCCGGCGCGACCGACCTGGCCGAGGCGGTCAAGACCGCGATCATCAACAAGCGCGCGGGCGGCACCGGCCTCATCTCGGGCCGCAAGGCGTTCCAGCGCCCGCTCGCCGAGGGCGTCGCGCTCCTCAACGCGATCCAGGACGTGTACCTGGATCCGCAGATCACCATCGCCTGATCGTCCCGTCGCCCGCGGCCGTCCCGTCCGGACGGCCGCGTCCGACCGCCCCCGTCCGCGCCGTCGCGCGGCCGGCCGGCGCGGGCTCCCGCCCGTCCACGGCGGTCCGTGACCCGCCCGCGGTCGCCCCTCTCCACCCGGGTTCGCCGCGCCCCCTCCTCGCCGGGCGCCCCGTCGTACTACGATCGACGGGAGATGGCGGGTGCCGCAGAGCTCTTCACGGTGTGTCGCAGTTGTGGCCAGCAGGTCTCGTCGTACGTGACCGAGTGCCCCTACTGCGGTACGCGGCTGCGCCGCCGCTCGCCGACGCTGTCGCGCCGGGGCGGGGACCTCGAGGCGCTCATCGACCTGCCGACGCCGGACGAGGACGACGCCGGCGACGATCTCGGCGTGGTCGTCGAGCTGCCGCCGCCGAAGAAGCAGCGGTTCGGCCGCTCCGGTCGGGGCCGCAGCGCGCCGACCGGTCGTCCTCCGCGCTCGCCCCGGCCCACGGGCACCCACGCCCAGGCGTGGGGGCTGCGCCGGCTGCGCACCGGGAGGGGGTCGCGCTCCCGCGGCGGGACGGGCGAGCAGCGTCCGTGGGCGACGGTGCTCCTGCTGGCGATCTCGCTGATCGGGGTCCCGGTCGCCTACCTCTTCTCCGTCGAGGACGTCGTGCTCGGCGCGCAGGACGATCCGGCGTGGCGCTACGCCGTCGCCGCGTTCACGTACCCCGAGAGCACCTGGCACGCCGCGGCGGTCCTCACGACCTTCGGCGTGTTCGGCTGGCTGTGGGAGCGCCGCCTCGGCCCGGTCCTCGGGCCGCTCGTCGTGCTCGTGACGTTCGTCGTCGCCGGGATCGGCGGACTGGTCGCCACCGTCGAGTCGGGCGGATCGGATCTGGCGTCCGGTGCGGTCGGGGCGGCGGTGGCGCTCGCCGTCGCGTGGATCGTCGCCGAGATCCAGGCGCGTCGCACCCGACGGTCCGTCGACGGCGACCTGCTCGGCGCGACCGTCCTGCTCATCGTCCCCGTCGCGACGAGCATCGTCGTGACGACCGGCGCGCCACCGGCGGCGCTGCTCGGCGCGATCGTCGGCGTGCCGCTGGGCCTCGGGCTCCTGTCGACGGAGCGCTGACGGCCCGGACGTGCCCGGACGTGGCCGGGCGGCGGCCGCCCGTGCCTCCTATGCTCTGCCCCGTGGCTGACCGGACCTACACGGCCCAGCAGGTCGACGCCGCGGTGCGCGCGATCAGCGACCCCGGGCGCCTGCGGCACGCCGAGCAGATCGTGACCCACGCCGCCCCCGGGCTGCAGGCGATCATCGACGCGGCGCTGCAGGACGGCGGCTGGTTCAGCCAGGGCCACGAGCAGCAGGTCAACGCCGCCGCGGCCGAGCCCGACGTCGAGCAGCGCACGTCGCGCCTGCAGCTCCTCCTCGCCGACGAGGCGCGCCTGGCGATGCTCGTCGGCGTGACCGTCGGCATCGAGCTCGCGCGCGAGCTCGACTCGACCGCCCGCGACCTCGACGCCCGTCCCGCACCCCCAACCCCGGAGGACGACCCGCGATGACCAAGCTCACCTTCCTCGGCCACTCGGCGATCCTGCTGCAGGCCGACGGGCTCGACGTGCTCGTCGACCCGTTCCTCACCGGCAACCCCACCGCGTCGACGACCGCCGCCGACGTCCCGGCCGACGTCATCGTCCTCACCCACGGCCACGGCGACCACTACGGCGACGTGGTGGCGATCGCCGAGCGGACCGGGGCGCAGGTCGTCGCGCTCGTCGAGACCGCCAACGAGCTCATGGAGAAGGGCGTCGCGAACGTCTCCGACCCCAACCTCGGCGGCACCGTCGCGTTCGACGGCGGGTGGGTGCGCTACGTCCCCGCGTGGCACACGTCCACGACGCCCGACGGGACCGTCGCGGTCGCCGCCGGCGTCGTCCTGCACGTCGGCGGCACGACGATCTACCACCTGGGCGACACCGCGCTGTTCAGCGACCTGGCGCTCCCGGGCCGGCGCGACCGGCTCGACGCGGCGCTCATCCCGATCGGCGGCCACTACACGATGGACCGCCACGACGCGGTCGAGGCGGCCCGGCTCGTCGGCGCCCCGCGGATCGTGCCGGTGCACCACGGCACGTTCCCGCCGATCGAGACCGACGCGCAGGCGTACAAGCAGGACGTGGAGTCGGCCGGGATCGCCACCGTCGACGTGCTCGAGCCCGGCGGGTCGATCGAGATCGAGGCGGCCGCATGAGCATCACCACGGCCATCGTCCTCATCCAGGCCGAGCGCGGGGGCGCGCTCGCGGACCTGGGTGATCGGCTGGCGGTCGTCGACGGGGTCGCCGAGGCGTACTCCGTCACCGGCGAGTGGGACTTCGTCGCGATGGTGCGCGTGGGCCGTCCGGAGGACCTGGCGCGGGTCGTGACGACCGGCATCGCGAGCCTGGACGGCATCGGGCGTACGCAGACGCTGCTGGCGTTCGAGGCGTTCAGCCGCCACGACCTCGACGCGCTCTTCGACATCGGGGGCTGACCGGCGCCCCTCACGCGCGCCGTGGGCGTCGGCGGGTACCCTCGCCTGCGTGCCGATCGCCCGTCCCGAGTTCGGACCGTCGCTGCCCGACGTCGCGCTGCCGTGGTGGCGCGGCCGGTCCCGTCGCTTCCGGATCGCGGTCGTCGTCGGGATCGCGCTCGTCGCCGCGGTCGTGGCGACGTGGGCGCTCACGCGCGGCCGCACGGTCACGCACGTCGTCATCGACGGCCCGCCGCAGTTCAACGTCCGGTTCGACGACCGGATCGAGCGGGTCGACGCCGAGCCCGGCGAGCTGCTGCGGCTACGCAACCGGCCGGCCGAGAACCGCGGGGCCGAGACGATCGTCTACCGCGACGGTGGAGCGGCGCCGCCGGACGCCGAGCCCGGCGGACCGCCGGTGTCGCAGCTCATGCTGCGGATGGCGAAGGTCATGCGCGGCGTCGAGGCGTCGCTGCCGGCGGGGTCGGCGTTCCAGATCCGCGCCGCGGGCCGCGGGTCGATCGGTCGCGACGTCACGGGCTGGCTCGTCCGCTACCAGTTCAAGCGCGAGGGCCGCACGTGGTACGGCGTGCGGGCGCTGCTCCTGCCGAACGTGGAGCGGCCGACCGGTCGCGTGCTCGACGTGTCGCTGCAGAGCCAGCAGTCGCCGGTCGTGCCGAACGTGCGCCAGGCGGGCGTCAACGGTCCGATGCGCCTGCCGTTCTACGGCGTCGCGTTCGGGACCGAGGCGCCGTAGCGGGGCGCCTACGGGGCCGGGGTCGGCGTCGGCTCCGGGGCGGGGACCGGCGGCACGATCGGCGGCGCGTCGATCGGCGTGCTGGCGCCGGGCGTCGTCGTCGGCGGGGGAGGGGCGGGCGTCGTCGGCGTGGGCTTCGGCTTCGGACGCGTCGTCGTCGGGGGGGCCGGGGTGGTGGTCGGCGGCGCGGGCAGCGTCACCGTCTCCTCGCCGGTGTCGACCGGGGGCGTCGGGGCCGTCGTGGGGGGTGCGGTGGGCGTCGGCGGGGCGGTCGTCGCCGGCGTCGTCGGGCCGGTGGTGCTCGCCGGGGGCGTCGGGCCGGTGGTCGCGGTGGTGGCGGCCGTCGTCGTGCGCCGGGACCGCTTGCGGCGGTCCTCGCGGCGGTCGTCGTCGGTCGTCGTCGTGACCGCGGCGGCGGGGGTGCCCCCGCCCGCCGGGCCGGTCGCGGCGGCGTCCGCGCGCACGGGCACCGCGACCGCGGGCGGAGCGGAGGGCAGCGCCGCACGGACCGGCGCGACCGCGTGGACGGCGGTGTCGGCGGCGCTCTGGCGGTCCCGCGAGTGGTCGACCTCGGCGACGCCGGCGGTGAAGATCGCCGCCGCGGTGAGGCCCGCGGCGGTCTTCGTCGCCAGCGCCGTCATGCCGGTGCCCACGACGCTGCCGGTGACCGTCGTCGCGGCGACCGACCCGACCGCCGCGCCGCCGCCCGCGCCCGCGCTCGCGCCGACGTGCGCCAGGAGCTTCTTCAGCAGCACGAGCGGGCCGATCGGCATGACGGCCTGCAGCGCGCGGTTGTTCGACCGCAGGTGGGTCTGGAACGCGGCGCAGCGCTCGCACTCCTTGACGTGGCGGCGCACCGGCGGGCTGATCCGGCGCAGCGACTCGGACACCTCGCCCAGCTCGTCGCGGACCTCCTCGCAGGTGAGGTTGCGGGCCTCGGACGCCTCGGCGAGCGACACGCGGGCCCGCACCAGCAACGACTTGACCGACGGCACCGTCGTGTCCATCGCCTCGGCGATCTGCTCGTAGGACAGCGCGTCGATCTCGCGCAGCAGCAGCGCGGTCCGCTGCGTCTCCGGGAGCGAACGGACGTCGCCGAGGAGCTCGCGGAACTCCTCGCGGCGGTGGGCGGTGTCGGCGGCCGACACGCCGTTGTCGGCCATCCGGTCGTCGAGGGTGTCGACGCCGATCGGCTGGACCTTGCGCAGGTGGTTGAGGCACCGGTTGCGGGCGATCCGGTAGAGCCACGGCCGCACGTTGATCTTGCGGTCGTCGCCGAGGATCGCGTTGAACGCGTTGGCGAACACCTCCTGCAGCACGTCCTCGGCGTCCTCGCGACTGCCGAGCATGTGCCGACAGAACGCCAGCAGGCGGGACTGGTACCGCTGGACGAGGACCTCGTAGGCGGCCTGGTTGCCGCGCCGGGTCAGCGTCACGAGGCGCTCGTCGCCCTGCAGGCGCAGGAGCGTCGACGGCCCACGGAGGGCGCCTGGTGCGGTGGTGTCGAGGGCGGAGGAGGCTTCCACGGGGTGCGCGGCGTCGTGGCCGAGGGGGAGCGTCGTCCCGTACGGGACGGTCTCCAAGATGGAACACGGCTCTCGCTCGATGGTTGCGGTCCGACATCAAGGCCCGATCAACGGCGTCGGGCCCGCGCGTGAGGTCGACCGTCGACGGCGGGCCGAGGCGCCGCCGGACGACCGACCGCGAACAGGGGATCGACCCCGACGCCCTGCGAACGTGCGTTCGACGCCGGGGTGGTCCTCGGCCGCGGATCCTGTGACAATGACCGGGTGCCCTTCCGGCCACTGCACCTGCTCCACGACCGGCTCGGCCCGCGGTACCTGCCGATCGCGGTCGTGCTCGTCGTCGTGCAGGCCCACGTCGTCGTGGCGCTCGGCACGCTCGTGCTGCTGCGGTTCATGACCCTGTCCACCGGGGACTGGATCGTCGTCGCGGCGGTGACGCAGGCGGCGACGCTGCTCGAGAACGTCATCGTGCTCGCGACCGCGGGCCGTGCCCTGCGGCCCGTCCGCGACTGGTACCGCGAGGACCGCGACCCGGTCCACGCGGTCGACGCCTGGCGGGCGCTGCTGCGCCTGCCGGTCCGGACGGTCGATCCCGCGTCGGCGTTCCGGGCGGTCGCCTGGGCGGTCGGCATGTCGGTCCTCGTCCTCGCGCTGTCGGACGAGACGTTCTTCCCCGCGGGCCTCGCGCTCGGCCTGGGGTCGCTGCTCGTCGTCAACGCCGGCGTGCTGCTGCGGTTCCTCCAGCTCGAGCTCGCGCTGCGGCCGGTCGTCGAGGCGATCGCCCCCGACCTGCCGGTCGACACGCGCGTCCAGACCGCGGTGACGCTGCGGTGGCGCCTGCTCGTCGGCGTGCCGCTCATCACGATGGTCATCGGGGGGACCGTCGCGGCGTTCAGCGCCGCGCCGGGCGACGTCGGCGGCTTCGCGATCGGGCTCGTCGTCACCGTCCTCGCGACGATGACGATCGGCGTCGGGCTCTCCGCGCTGCTCACCCGCAGCCTCATGGCCCCGCTGCGCGAGCTGCGGGCGCTCACGGAGCGCATCACCGAGGGCGACCTGCGTCGCAACGCGAGCGTCATCAGCGCCGACGAGCTCGGCCGGCTCACCCGGGCGTTCAACGTCGGGCTGGAGGGCCTGCGCGAGCGCGACCTGCTCCACGAGGCGCTCGACACGTACGTCGATCCGGCGGTCGCCAGCCGCCTCATCGACGAGGGCCCGCAGCTGCGGGGGGAGGAGCGCGACGTCACGGTCGCGTTCATCGACATCCGGGGGTTCACGACGTTCGCCGAGGCCGCCGACGCCGGCGAGGTCTTCGACCTGCTCAACGAGTACTACGGGGTCATCATCCCGGTGCTCGAGCGGTACGGGGGGCACGCCAACGCGTTCCAGGGCGACGGGGTCCTCGCGGTGTTCGGCGCCCCGGTGCCGTTGGACGACCACGCCGACGCGGCGCTCACCGCCACGATCGAGGTCGCCCGGGCGATCCGGCAGCGGTTCCGCGGACGGGTGCAGCTCGGCATCGGCGTCAACAGCGGATCGGTCGTCGCCGGCACGATCGGCGGCGGGGGACGGGCGACGTTCACCGTCATCGGCGACGCGGTCAACACCGCCAGCCGGGTCGAGGCGATCACCCGCCAGACCCAGGACGTCCTGCTCTTCACCGAGGAGACGCGGCGGCGGCTGCGTCGCGACCACGGCACGATCACGAGTCGGCCTCCCGCCGCGGTCCGCGGCAAGCGCCACCCGGTGCGCCTGCACGCCGCGATGCTCGCCGGTCGCGCCGACGACGCCGCCGCGATCGACCTGCGGGTCGCGGGCCGGATGGGCGCGACCGGTGACATCCGCCCGGCCGCGCGGTCCACGTCGTCCGACCAGGCGGGGGCTCCCGGCCCGTCGGGATCGCCCGGGCGGTCCGGATCCTCCGGGCGGCCGGGAGCGTCCGGGATGTCGAGGGTCCCGGGCGACCGGGGCACGGCCGACGACGGTGCGCGCGGACCCACCGGGGGCGTGATCGAGCCGCCCGAGCGGATCGTGCCGCCGCCCGACCGGCCCGGCTCCGACGGCGTCGGCGGGCGGATCCGGGCCGCGATCGGTCGACCGGCCGGCGACGAGCCGCCGGTGCCGTCGGGCTCGCGCGACGCCTGACCCGGCTCCTCCGCGGCCACGTCCGACGCCAGGCCGGACGCCTCCCGGGCCACGTCCGACGCCAGGTTGGGGGTCCGCGCCCGGAGATGCCGGCGCCGCCGTCGGGATCCGTCCCGACGACGTCGCTACGGCCGGTAGGGTCGGCCCATGTCGGTCCAGGACGAAGCGGTCGAGACCACCCTCCACGGCGGACGGCTCGTCGCCCGGCGCCTGAAGGCGAGCGGGGTCGGCACGCTCTTCACGCTGTCGGGCGGCCACCTGTTCTCGATCTACGACGGCTGCCGGACCGAGGGCATCCGCCTGGTCGACACGCGCCACGAGCAGACCGCGGCGTTCGCGGCCGAGGGCTGGTCCAAGGTCACGCGCACCCCGGGCGTCGCGGCGCTCACCGCGGGGCCGGGGATCACCAACGGCATGAGCGCGCTGGGATCGGCGCTCGAGAACCAGTCCCCGCTCGTCGTCCTGGGCGGACGCGCGCCCGCGCTGCGTTGGGGGATGGGGTCGCTGCAGGAGATGGACCACGTGCCGTTCGTGCGGCCGCTGACCCGGTACGCGGCGACCGCCGACAGCCCGGGCGAGATCCCGCGCCTCGTCGACGACGCGCTCGCGGCCGCGCTGGGTCGCCCGTCCGGCCCGACGTTCGTCGACTTCCCGATGGACCACGTCTTCACCGAGGCCCCGGATCTGGACGCCCCGGGCGTCGCGCCGCTGGAGGGGCACCCCGACAACCCGGGCCAGCCGGCCGACGGGGCGGCGCTCGACCGGGCGGTGGCGTTGCTCGCCGAGGCCGAGCGGCCGGTGATCATGGCCGGCACCAACGTCTGGTGGGGGCACGGCGAGCACGCGCTGCTCCGGCTCGCCGAGGCGCTGCGGATCCCGGTGTTCATGAACGGCATGGCGCGCGGGGTCGTGGCCGCCGACCACGAGCTGGCGTTCTCGCGCACCCGCGCCCAGGCGCTCGGCGGCGCGGACGTCGCGATCGTCGTCGGGGTGCCGATGGACTTCCGGTTGGCGTTCGGCCAGGCGTTCGGCGAGGACACCGAGATCGTCGTCGTCGACCGGATCGAGCCGGTCCGCGACCACCCGCGCCCGGTGGCGGCCGAGCTGTACGGCGGCCTGCCGGGCATCCTCGACGCGCTCGCCGGGGCGGGGAGCGGGTCGTCGGCGACCGTCGACGCGCGCGTCGAGTGGATCGCGGGCCTGCGGCGGGCCGAGGAGGAGAAGCGCGCCGGCGAGCAGGCGGACCTGGCCGACGACCGCAGCCCGCTGCACCCGTTGCGGATCTACGCGGAGCTCGCGCAGATGCTCGACCGCGACGCGATCGTCATCGTCGACGGTGGGGACTTCGGGTCGTTCGCCGGGCGTGCGATCGAGAGCCACGTGCCCGGCGCGTGGCTCGACCCGGGCCCGTTCGGCTGCCTCGGGTCCGGCCCCGGCTACGCGCTGGGGGCCAAGCTCGCCCATCCCGACCGCCAGGTGGTGCTGCTGCAGGGCGACGGCGCGTTCGGGTTCAGCGGGATGGAGTGGGACACGCTGTCGCGCCACGGGGTCGACGTCGTGTCCATCATCGGCAACAACGGGATCTGGGCGCTGGAGAAGCACCCGATGGAGATGCTCTACGGGTACTCCGTCGTCGCCGACCTGCGGCCCGAGACCCCGTACGACAAGGTCGCCGAGGCGCTCGGCGCCCAGGGTCAGACGGTCGCCCGCCCCGACGAGCTGCGCCCCGCCCTGGAGCGCGCCTTCGCCCACGCGGGCCCCTCGGTCGTCAACGTCCTGACCGACCCCGACGTCGCCTACCCGAGGCGATCGAACCTGGCGTAGGTGGGGGCGGGAGGGCGGGGCGGGGCCACGATGTGACGAAGGCCGCCACGTTCGGCGGCGAACGTCACATCGTCGGTCGGCCGCGACCTGTCGCCGGGGTGCGGTGTGGCGAAGCCCGCCACGTTCGGCGGGGAACGTCACATCGTCGGTCGCTCGATCGCCGGGCCGGGAACCGGCGCCGGGTCTGGTCCGTCAGAGCCCGCCGGTGGCGGTGGCGACGATGATGCCGCGGAGGATGTCGTGGTCGGACGCCTCCAGCTCGCGGACGTCGAACAGGCGCACCACCTCGGCGAGCAGCACGCACCCGGGGACGATGGTGGGCGCCCGGGACGGGTCGAGCCCCGTCACCCGCGCGCGCTCGTCGACGTCCATGCTCGACAGGTAGGCGAGCAGCTCGTCCACCCGCGCGAGCGGCAACCGGTATCCGTGGACCCGGTCGGGGTCGTAGGCCGAGATCTCCAGGTCGATGGTCGCGCAGGTCGTCGCGGTGCCGGCGACGGCGATCACGGTGTCGACGCCGGTGCGGTGCTCTGGCGGCACGGCCGCGGCGAACCGGCCGCGCGCGTCGCCGGCGAGCGCGACGAGCTCGTCGGACTCCGGCGGATCGTGGGCGAGGAACCGCTCGCCGTGGCGCACCACCCCCGCCTGGACCGACGTGGAGAACGCGATCCCGCGGTCGTCGCCGACGATGATCTCGGTGCTGCCGCCACCGATGTCGACGACGGCGATCCGGGCGCCGGCGGGATCGTCCCGACCGGCGGTGGCGCCACGGTAGGTCAGCTCGGCCTCGCGGGTCCCGCTGATCGTGCGCGCGTCGATGGCGAACCGGTCGCGCACCATCGCCTCGAACCGTCCACCGTCCTCGGCGTCGCGGACGGCGCTCGTCATCACCCCGACGGCCCGTTCCACCCCGTGCCGGTCGAGCAGCGCGCGGACGATCACGAGCTCCTCGGCCACCCGGTCGACCGCTGCCGGATCGAGCCGTCCGTTCCGGTCGACCCCATGACCGAGCCGCGTCACCGTCGACCGACGCTCGACGTCGGTCAACCGACCGGCATCGTCGAGGTCCGCGATGAGCAGGCGGGTGGAGTTCGACCCCAGGTCGACGGCGGCCAGGCGCATGGCGCGGAGAAGCGTAGCGCCGGGAGGCGGACGTTCGGGGGTGGAGAGCGACAGTGGGGCGCGGCCAAGGGGTGGCGGCGGTTGAGGACCCGTGGCGTCCGGAACCGTCGCCACTCCGGTCCGGCGCGGCGGTGGGGCGTGGGGTGGCGGCGGTTGAGGACCCATGGCGTCCGGAACCGTCGCCACTCCGGTCCGGCGCGGCGGGGCGGCGTGGGGTGGCGGCGGTTGAGGACCCATGGCGTCTCGAACCGTCGCCACCACTCGGGGCCCTGGGCGGACCGCCACCCGCGGCGACCGCCGTCCGGGGGGATCGTGGATCGCCCGGGACCCACGATTCCATACCGCCGGTAGGATTGTCGTCGGGCGTCCACCGTCCCGCCCGTCCCTCGATGTCGTCTTCCTCCCGTCCCTCGTCGTTGCCTTCCACCGCCAAGGCGGTGAGCAAGTCCGTGGGCAAGGTCGCGGAGCGGGCGGTCGGCAAGGCCGCGGCCCGCGCGACCGGCAAGCCGCGGACGCGGGCCCCGCACCTGGGGCCCGAGAAGCGCCGGCCGATGATCCTCGACGCGGCGTTCGAGGTGTTCCTCGAGAAGGGGTACGAGGGCGCGTCGATGGAGGCGATCGCCCGCCGCGCCGGCGTGTCCAAGCCGGTGGTCTACAGCAGCTTCAAGGGCAAGGACGCGCTGTTCGGCGAGCTGCTCAAGCGCGAGGAGGAGCGGATCCTGGACGCGATCGCGTCGGCGTTGCCCGATGCGATCGAGCGCAGCAGCGACCTGGGGGTCGTCATCTCGGACGCGATCACGGCCCTGCTCGAGGCGGTGCAGGACGCGCCGTCGGCGTTCCAGGTCGTGTTCCTCGGGTCCGGGGGAGCCGACGCGGCGATCTCGCGGCGGGTCCAGCGGGGTCGCGACACCCAGATCCGTGCGATCGCCGAGCTGAGCCGCCAGTGGCGCGAGCAGCACGACCTGCCCGACGCCGAGGAGCAGGCGCTGCTGGACGGGCACCTGCTGACCGGCCTGGCCGAGAGCGCCGCCCGCGCCGTCCTCGCCGAGCCGGACCGCTGGACGCCGCGGCAGCTCGGAGACCGCGTCGCGCAGATGGTCGCCGGCGGTGGCCTCGGTCGCGCGCCCTCCGCGGGACGGTAGGTCGCCGGGCCGCCCCCTTTCGCCGACCGGCGACGCCAGGAGGGCGGACCGCAGCCACGAGCGCGGCGCGCTATAGTCCTTGGCCGCACAACGACGCGGGGTGGAGCAGTCAGGTAGCTCGTCGGGCTCATAACCCGAAGGTCGCGGGTTCGAATCCCGCCCCCGCTATACAGGAAAGGCCCGCAAACGCGGGCCTTTCTCGTTGAAGCGGACGGAAACTCTCCGAATCTTGTTCCCAATCTTGTTCCCGGCTGGGGCGATCTCGGGGAAGATCCAGGGCATGGCCGCCCCACGGATCACCGGGAACGTCCGCGTCGAAGAGCGCAAGAACGGCCGCGTCTGGGTCGCCGCGTACATCCAGGCGACCGGCACGAAGACCCGCAAGACGCTAGGCCCGGCCTGGGTCCGCGACACCGGGAAGCGCACCGACCGAGGGGCGATCGACTGGCGCGCCGCATCAGGATCGAAGCCCGACGGCACCTACCTCACGCCACGCGACGCCGAGGACGCGCTCGAAGCGCTGCTGCACGCGGAGCGACAGAAGCCGTCCGTTCGACGTCGCGGCCGCGCCAGGACGTGGGGGGACGCTTCGGACTCGTGGATCGAGCGGGCCGAGACGGTGCGCGGCGTCGCACCGACGACGCTGCGCAACTACCGGTCGGTCCTCGCCGCGTTCGAGCGGGACGGCCTGCCGCGCGGGCTGCCGCTCGCGCAGATCGACGCCGGCAAGATCGAGCAGGTCCAGGCGGACATGCTCGCCCGCGACGACCCGAAGCTGCCGCGCCGCCGGCCGAAGGGCGACACGGGACCGACCAGGCTGTCGCGGAAGTCGATCTCGAACCGGATGCTCGTCGTGCAGGGCGTGGTCAGGCATGCGCTGCGGAAGGGCTGGATCGGCGAGGACCCGCTCGTGCAGGTCGAGCGGGTCGGGCCGCCCGCACCGTCGCCGGACTTCAACGTGCTGGAGCCCGAGCAGGTCGAGGCGGTCGCCCGTGCGGTCCAGACCGTTCGTGACGACGAGCTTCCGCGGATGCGCAACGACGAGATCGACGAGCACGCCCTGGCGGCGATGCGTCGGGCGCGGGCGATGTGGGCCGAGTTCATCCGCGTCGCCGCGTACACCGGGCTGCGGCTCGGCGAGCTCCGCGCGCTGCGGTGGCGGGACGTCGACTTCTCCAACGAGACGATCCGCGTGACGTGGAACGCGCCGACGTCCGCACCGGCGGATGCGGAGCTCCGGGCGCCGAAGAGCCAGAAGCCGCGCGGGGTGCCGATGATCGACCAGGCCGTGACCGCGCTCGACCGCGTGTCGAAGCTGGGCCACCCGGACGCGCCGGACGATCTGGTGTTCCCGACCCTTGGCGGGCTGATGCAGGACGGCGGCCGGGTCCGTGACGCGTTCTACGACGGACTGCAGCGCGCGAAGCTCGGGCACCTCCGAACGGGGCCGCGACCGATCGTGTTCCACGACCTGCGGCACACGTTCGGCACGCTCGCGGTCCGGGTGTTCCCGGTGAGCGACGTGCAGGCCCTGATGGGCCATGCGCACATCACGACGACGATGCGGTACGTCCACCACGTGCCACAGGCCGACGCGGCCCGGAAGCTGTCGTCGGTATTCGTTTCCGTCCAGAGCCACACACCCGATAAGGGAGAAGAGGTATCTTCGGGCTATGCAGAATGAGAGCACTCACGGGAAGCAGGTACAGGCGGCACGACGCGCCAGCATCTCGCGCGGCGTGTCCTCGGTTCTGACGGGGGGGCAGCCCTCGAAGCGGTTCAAGCGGACCAAGGGCAGTCTCAGCAAGGACATGGACCAGCTGGCCAAAGACGCTCGGAAGACCTTCCGTGGATTCGGCGACGCCTGACGAGGATTCCGAGAGCGGATCACCGTCGCTCTCGGACCGCAAAGCGGCGCTCGCCGACGCGCTGGCAAGGATTCTCGGCGATGACGTAGTGGATCAGGACGGCGAGGTCGTCGACGGCGAGCTCACCGAAGACAAGCGCGAGGCCATCCGCGAGATTGTCGAGCACCACCGAGGCCCGTTGCCGCCCCCTAGCCAGCTGAGGGAGTACGGCGAAGTCGTTCCCGGACTCGATGAACTCATCGTGCGGCAGTGGACTGAGGAGACCGCGCACCGTCGCACCCACGAGAACGAGCTGCGTAAGGCAGTGGTCACGGGTGAGAGGCTCGGGCAATGGCTCGGGTTCACCCTCGGTCTCGTCACGCTCGCGATCGCTGCACTCGCCATCGTTCTCGATCGGACGGGCATCGGCGTTGCCGCGCTGCTCACGGGCGGGGCCGTACTCGTTGGAACGGCGATCTGGAAGCATCACGGCGGGAACGGTCCGCCGGACGAGACCTAGCCGGATTTCACACCGGTCGCCCGTGCTCCATCGCCGCGGCGATCGCTTGCTCGATCGCCTGACGGGAGAACAAGACGCGGCGGCCGATCTTCACCGACGGCAGGCGCTCCTCACGAGCCAGGTGCAGCACCGTCTTCGCCGGCACCCCGATGAGGTCGGACACCTGGTTGGCCGTCAGCAGCGGCAGGTCGACTGCGGTCACGACGGCCATGCGTCTCGTCTCCCGTGGTCGGGCTCGCGTGCCGGGTCGGTCCCGCCCGCGGTGGGCGTGTCGTAGCCGACGACAACGGGCGTCCACGGGTGGCCGGTGCGGTCGCGCATCACGGCCGCGAACGCCTCGGCGGCGGACTGGAGGTGGAGGGGCGGTCGTCTCGTCATGCTGCCTCGCGGATGCGTTGGAGTTGGGCGCGGGACGCGTTCGACCGCGACTCCATGATGCGCGCCCCGTCGGCGAGCGCGGCGTCGAGGTCGGTCCACACGTCTTCGAGGTGGCATCCGAGGCCGGTGACGATGCGGTCCGCGAGGCCGAGGCCGACGAGGTCCTGGTCGTTGATGATGCGCCGCAGGATGCGCGGGTCGATGTGCGCCTCGGTTGCGGTGTCCTCGATCGGGCCGCGGGCGCGGAGCCAGTCGTTCAGCGGGTCGACGGGCAGCCACTCGTGGTCGGCGCGCACGGTCCTCCGCGACGGGGCGACGGGGCGCTCCTTCCGGCGGTGCGGCCGACGGTTCTCGCGGAGCGTGTCGAGCACGTCCGTCGGGATCACCCACGGCCGAACTCGACGTCCCCAGTCGATCCGGTACGCGCCCGGCACCTGGCCACGGTCGCACAGGACCCGCAGCCGCGAGCGGCTGTAGCCGGTGCGCTCGGCGGCCTCCGACAGCAGGACATGACCGGCCGGTGGCTTAGGCCGCTGCTCGTCGGGGATGCCCCCGCCGGTGCGGACCTTGACGCCCGCGACGCGGAGCCGGTTGTGCACCGCGGTGAGCGTGATCCCCAACCGGTCGGCGACCTGCTGCATCGTCAGTCCCTGCTCGTACAGGCGGCGCGTCACGGCAAGGTCAGCGGCCGGGGTCTGGCGGTGCGCGTTGTGGGAGCCGTTCGGTGGCAGCCCGGCCCGGTCGCGCCACCCCTGGATCGTGAGGCGCGGCACCCCGAGTCGACGCTCGATCTCGGCGGGGGGCCACCCCCCGGCGTACAGCTCCAGCGCCTCCGCGACCACGGACAGCGGGCGGGTGGCGTTCGTGCGCATGGCGAGCTGCCGGTAGTCGACGCTCATGCGACGTCCCCCCGCCCCTGGTCGAGCTGCCGCCGGATCGGCACGACGTCCGCCAGGCGCTCCCCGATCTGCTGCAGCCCGCCGCCGGCGGCCGTGCGGCGCTCCAGTGCGGCGATGCGGTCCCGCACCCGGGGCAGCGCCCGCTGCTCGCGGCGCTCGTCCTCCATCGCCCCGATCGACCCGGCGATCGTGCGCTCCACCCGGGCACGCACCGCACCACCGTGGTCGGGGTCCGCGGTGCGCTCACGGCCGAGCTCGCGCCACCCGTAGTCGACGACGGCCCGGGCAGCATGCGACGACCGCTCGGCGAGCCATCGCAGCCCGTCGGCCTCACGGTCGTCACCGAACGCGCCGATCGCCTGGCCGATCAGGCGCAGCGTCTCCGCCGCGCCCGGTACCGACGTGCGGGCCTTCGACGCGATGTGGTGGTGCAGCTCGCCCGGCCCCGGCGGGAACCGCTCGCCCTGCTTCGCGAACCACTCGACCGCCTCTGCGATCACGGCCTGGTCGTGGCCCTCGACGATGCGGTGCCGGGCCTCCACCTGGCCGCGGCTCATCGGCCGGGCGTGCGGCCACGCCGCGGCGATGAGCCCCTCGATCTCGATCCACTCGTCCAGCGTCACGATGCTCCTCCTGCCTGCTCGGCAACGACTTCGGCATGCATGTCGGCGTAGTGGTCGAACGCCGACCGCTGCCGTGCCGGGCCCTGGCCGGCACGGGGTGGCCCGGACATGCCACGGGCAACGAACTTGATCGCCGACGACGGGCGGTTCGATCGCAGCTTGCCGCCGCGGGCGGCCCGCTCGATCTCCTGGCCGAACCGCCACCAGTCGACGTCGTCGGGGAGTTGCAGCTCCGAGAGTGCGACCCTGATCGCGGTCGCGTCCTCCCGGATCGCGGACTCGTCGAACCCCGACGCGGACAGCATCGACCGCACGTCGCCGGGCAAGTCCGCCACCGCCGCCAGCGGCGCGTCGCGCGCTGCGGTGTCTCCGTCAGGAGACACGGGTTCGGGTACGGGTCGGGCTCGGGTCGGGTCGGGGGCATCCGAACGCATCGGACGCATATGCGACGACGCATGCGTGGACGCATCGGGATCGCATGCGTCGTCGGACTGCTCGCGCATGCGATCCCATCGGGCGCGCGCAGCGGTACGCGCTGCCTCGGACCGTGCGGCCTTCGTGCGCTCCGCTTCCCGTCGAGACGGGTTGAACTCCGTGAAGTCCGGGATCTGCCACCCATCGTCCACCGCAACCCACAGCCTGGCATCGACGAGCGCACCGACCGCCTGCTCCTGGTCGCGGTCGCGGCGGAACTGGTCCTCCACGAACTCGACCGGGACGTGCCCGTCGGTCATGTTCCCCGAGCAGTACGTCAGCGCCATCGCGTACAGACCGATCGACGCCGGGCACCGACGCCATGCGCGACGGACCTTCCGGTTCTCGTGGAACCGGTCGTCGAGCTTCGCCCACGCCATCAGGCTCGGCCTCCGTTCGCACGCCAGATCCGGGTCTGCGCCTTCGCGCACGCGCGGCACCACCAGTCACCGTCGGCCGGCGGGCGGCCGAGCAGCGACGGCTGCACGTGCGCGGGACGGTGGCACTTGTCGCCGATGCAGCGTCGCCGTCCGGCGCGGGCGGGCATCTCGACCCATCGCAGAGCGCCAGCCATCAGACCCACATCCTGCGGTCGTCGATGGTCCAGGCGGTCACGACGACCACCTCCGGCGTGTCGCGGGACGCGCACCATTCCTTGCGGGCCCGGAGGTCGTAGACCTGGGCGTCGTCGTGCCACAGCCGTCCGTTCAGCGCGTCGCAGATCTGCTTCGCGACGTTGTCGAGGTCCGGCTTGCGGGCTGGGACTGGCGATCGGCGTCCGGCGGCGGACAGCTCGCCCTTCCCAGTCCAGTGCCCGGCGGGGCGCTGCTCGTGGATCACGATCTCCATCCCGACGGGGGCGTCGGCGAACCACGGCCGGTTCGCGTGCTGCCACGCCTCCGCGATCCGCGTCGCGGCGGCCCGGTTCGTCTTCGGGTCGAACTGGCGGACCTGCCCACCGATCACCGCGGACCGGTGGCGGGCCTTCCCGGCGACGCGGCCCTCGATGATGAGCTGGGCGTGCGTGCACGCCATCCGCTCGTCGACGTCGGCGGTCACGCTGCACGCTCCAGCATGTCGACGAGCGATGTCTGCTCGCCGTCGTGGGCGGCCTGGCGGGGAACGGTGGACCGCCACACCCGGACGGGTCGACGGTGACAGTCCGGCCGGTTCGACGGCCGGTAGTCCTCGGTCGGCTCGATCACGCCGGCCTTCCACGCGGCGCGCATCACCGCCCCGAGCGCCCGGGGCTCCGGCGGCGGTCCGGCACCGGCCCAGTCGAGCTGCGACCACACCTCGTCGGTCGTGAGGAGACGGCCGGGGTGGTCGCGGACGAGGGTCCAGAGCGCGCGGCGGGCCTGGGCGGACCACTCGGCCGGTGCGTTCGCCTCGGCCTGGTCGATCGCGGCGTCGCGCTCGACCGCGCCGGGGAGCGGGTCAGTCGAGGTCATCGTCGCCGCCCTCGTCGGGGGTGGTGGCGGGGCGGGACATGTCGACCCTGGCGGCGTGGATGCGCTCGGTCGCGGTGACGTACCCGTCCGCGTCGATCTTGTCCTTGATCGTGACGGCGTCGATGCGCACGTCGGCCTGGGACACGAGCTCGCCGGTCCAGTCGTCGACGACCCGGATCTTCAGGTGGCGGCCCTTCGTGACCTCGATGTCGCCGAGGTCGATCGAGCCGCCGATCTTCAGCAGCGACGTGGTGGGCCGATCGCCGCCGATCTCCAGCGACAGCTGCGCCGGGCCGCCGGCGGCCGGGTCGTTGGTGGAGCCGACGTCCTCGTTGGCGAGGTGGTCGCTGAGGTCGCGGAACCGGTCGAGGTCTACCTCGGGGCCGCCGTTGACGGAGACGGTGCCAGTGATCATCGGGTCCTCCGGTGCTGGTTGGCGTTGGGGCACGTCGCGAAGTGGGAGACGTGCCGGATCGCGGTCGGGTCGCCGACCGCGTGGATCTCGGCGGTGCCGTCGGCCAGGAGCCAGACGTTCCCGCCGGGGACCGGGTCGGGGTCCAGGGGCATCGAACGGCCGGTCCCGGCGACCTTGACCCAGCGGATGGGGGCACCGCACGAGCGGCAGCTACTCATCGGTCGACCCGGCGCGGAAGAACAGCAACGCCAAGAAGGAGCACGTCAGCGCGATCCCGGCCAGCCAGTCGCCATCGACGCCCGCCCTCACGCCGAGCGCCACGGCCGCGACCATGAACAGGAGTGTCGAGGCGTTCTTCACGACACGACCTCGGTCACCGTCACGCGCCGCGTCGGGTTCTCGACCCGCCGGTCGTACTCCGCGACCGTCGACTTCACCCGCTCGTCCGCGTGGTTGTGCAACGCCGTCAGGCCACGACGGCGCGCCTCGACCTTCGTCACCGGCTCCACCGCCGCATCCACCGCGGCCTGCGACAACACGCCATCGGCGACGAGCGCCGCCAGGGCGTTGCGCAACCCGAGCGCGTCCGTCGACCACACCTCCGGCGCGGTCACCGACAACTTGTACCCGGCGACCGTCGCGGACCGGCGCGCCTCACGATCCAGCCTCGCGGTGAGCTCGCCGTCGATCGCCCGGGCCCACGCGCTGATCGCGTCACGGGCCGCACGGATCTCGTTGCGCTCCACCGCCAACGCGTCGGTCGGCAACGCCGCAACGTCAACGAGCTCGCCGGTCAACGGGTTCACGACCTCGACCGCCTGGGCGGGGGACACGACCTCCGTGGAGTGCTCTCCCATCGGTCAGCCCTCCAGGCCCGGGTCGCCCATGACGTCGCTGTCACTCGCGACCGTCCCGTCGACCATCTCCGGCGCGGAGTCCGCGGCCGCGTCGAGCCGCCGGCGAACCTCCGCCACCTGGGCACGCGTCGCGTGCTGCAGGCGGGCCTTGATCGACTCGCCCGGCGCGATCCCCGCGTCGGTCAGCAGCTGGCCGTAGCCGTCGTCGTCGTACCCGAGGTGCGCGCGGGCGTCGGCGATGTACGAGTACTCGTCGCGGGTCGCGCGCTCGACCGGTGGGGCCGCGGGCTGGACCGGCGGTCCGGCCTGCTGCATCTCGTCGTCGGTGTACACCCCGGACATGTCGGCCGGGAACGCCTTCCGCAACGCCAGCGCCTCCGCGCACTTCGCGAGCATCAGCGCGGGCTTCTCCTTCCACATCCGGTTCGGGGCCCCGCCCTTCAGCGTCGCGACATACTCGGTGTAGTGCGCGACGGCGGGGAGCGACGAGACGTGGTCGCCGATCGCGCGGCGCACGATCACCTTCGCGGCGACGGGCGGGTCGTGGGAGGTCCACACCTCGCGCCACTGGCCGTCGTCGCCGCACCAGAACGGCCCGTCCTGGCCGAGGTACGTTCCGGTCCGGTCAGCGACCAACCGCAACCCGTCGATGCCGACCTGGATCGCCATGACCTCGCGGCGGGCCTTGGAGTCCCAGCGCTTCACGGCGTGGATCTGCTTCGCGAGCGGGTCGAGGCCCATGCGCTGGGCGGTGTGCAGGAACAGCGCGAGCTCGTCGCGGTCCGCGCCCTGGGCGACGGTGCGGGTGACGAGGTCGACCTGCTCGTCGGAGAGCTGCAGCACGCCCTGGGCGGTGGGCGTGTCTCGTGCTGCGAGAGCGGTGGTCATCGGGTGATCCCTTCGGACGGGTGAGGCAACGGGTGGTTGGGGGCCGGGTAGGAGGCCGGGGCGGTCGTCGCGACGTGCTCGACGTCGCGACGGAGGAACTGGCCGCAGCGCGGGCAGCGGGAGAACTCGACGTGACCGAGACGGATCGTCAGCCAGCGATGGCCACGCAACGCGCAGACGAGACGTCTCACAGCCCGGCCTCGTCCGCGATCGCCAGGAGCGCGGAGCGGCGTGCGTCGGCGACCTTGTGGTGCGTGTCCGTCGCGGCCAGCACGACGTGGGCCATGTGCGCCTCGACGTTGTGCCCGAGGTCGAGGCCGGCGCTGCGGATCGCCCGGACGAGCTCGACGGCGGCGGCCGCGGTGGCGGCACCGGCGGCCATCGCGGCCGCGATCTCGTCGGCGACGTGCACCGGCATGGTGACGGGCGGCAGGTCGGCGACGCTCATGCGGCGGCCCGCAGGTCGTCGGCGTGCCGGGCGATCCAGTGGCGGACCGCGGCGCGGTACTCCTCGCCGATTCCGTTGTCGTGGGCGCTGGCGAGCTGGCGCATGGTGGCGTGGGTGGGGAGGTCGATGCGGGCGGGGATGGGTTCCATCCGGCCGCGGGGCGACGTGGTCCTCGGTGGCATGCCGACAACCTAACCGAAAGCGAAAACGAATGCAATAAGACATGCGGGGGGCCCGCCGCGTTGCGCATTCGCTTTCGGTTCCGCATCATTGGGGCATGACCGACGCACGCAAGGCCGACCTGGGCAGGCGGGTCGTCGAGGAACGCCGCCGCCACGAGGAAACGCAGAAGGACCTCGCGCAGGCCATCAAGACCACGGTGCAGACCATCAACGGATGGGAGTCCGGCCGCCGAGCCCCGAGCCCCGACCTGATGCGTCGCCTCGCCGCGCACTACAACCTCACGCCTGACGACCTGTGGCCCGGATGGGACGAGAACGCCGTCCCGCGAGGCGGGAACCGCAAGAGCGGCCCCACCAACTCCCAGCTCCTCGACCGGCTACTCGCAGACTTCGAGGCCGCGGAACGCCGGCTGACGGAACAAGGCGTGGAGATCGCCCGTCAGTCGGAGCGGATCGCTGTGCTGGAGGCCGCGATGATGGCCGAAGCCGCTCGGACCGGCGCGGCTACCGCGGCGCTGGGCGAGGACGAGGCAAGCCGCCAACGAGGCGACACTGACGCGCCATCGTCGACCAGCCGTCCCGCTCCGGCGGCGTAGCCCACTCCGCCTCGGCGCCCTCGCCGGCCAACGCCGCCATCCGGCGCGCGAACTCGCGGCGCGCCTCCTCCGGCGACGGCTGGCGCTGCTCGGTCCGTTCGACCACCGACAGGATCGGCGGGCGTCGAGGCGTCGTCCGCCCTTGGCCCTTCACGGCCCGCAGCTCGATCGCGGACCACGCCGACCAGTCGCGCCCCTCCATTCGTGCGCGACGTACCTGCTGCTGCTCGATGCGCTGCACGGTCGTCCCCAGGCCGGCGGCCTCGGCGATCTGCTGCGCGAGGTCTCGCAGGCCGGGGGAGACGCGGGCGTTCGCCAGGATCTCCAGCTCGCGGGCCAGGCGGTCGAGCGCCTGGGCGTCGGTGTAGTTCTCCTCGTTCCGGCCGTTCAGGCTGCCGGTGGCCTTGTGGTTGAGCGACACATCGTGCCCCCGTCCCGCTCGTCCTACCGAGTGTCCCGCCACCTCTCGATGACCCGGCGCCGTGTCGAGCATCCCTCTCGCCGGACGACGAATCTCGCACCCCGCTCGGACGGATCACGGGCGAACATGCGTTCGTCCTGCATAACGCGGTCAACCACCGCGACGGCTGGCGCTCGACGGCGTCGACGGGGTACGCTCGGCCGCATGAACCGCTCACGCCTGACAGCGTTCGCCACCGCGGCCTCGGTCGCCATCGGGGCCGCCTTCGCCACCGCGCCGTCGGCCAACGCTAAGCCCACGACGCGCGGTGCCGAACGCGCCACGGAACGAGCCATCGAGCGCTACAACCGGCCGATGGTCCGCAAGGGCTGGGAGGCGTTCGCGGGGTGCAAGAAGAGCAAGACCACGAAGCGCGAGATCCGTTACCGCTGCTCGTGGACCATGGTCGGGGGCAACGCGTTCGAGCTCGGGTACTCCGGAGGTGAGATTCCACGCGGCACGACGTGGACCTACGCGAACCGCCGCGGCAAGACGCGCTACCGCGTGGTGCGGACCCGATGAGCGCCGCCAAGGAAACGCCGCTCCAGTGGGCCGCAGCGATCGCGTTCGTGATCGTGTTCATGGTGTTCCTGGCGTGGGTCACCGGCGACGACAGCGGCGACGAAGGGCCTGCATCTGGTCCGGCGACGTCGGCCGCGGCGTGCGAGAGCGTTCGTGGGCTGGCCGTTCCTGATTCCGAGGTTCGGTCTGTGTGCGAGACGAGCTTCGACGACTGCCAGCTGCATGGGGCGGAAGCGCTTGCGCAGCGGTACGGAGGGCCCCCGGACGACGTGCAGGGGATCACGATCGGTTACGCGGACGCGCACTTCGGGTCGTCGGGCACCGAGAGCAAGGTTGCGGCTCGAAGGGGATGCCGTCTAGGCATCGAGGCATCCCGGTAGCAGGGCTAGGGCGTTTCGTTCTGGAGTGGTGCGAGCTCAGGGAACCGCACCGACAGGCCCGCCCCACGCGGGTAGATCCGTGCGCAGTCCGGGACCGGGACCCGCCCATCCGTCGCCAGCAGGTGCGGGTCCCTGAGCCGGATACGCGCGAGAATCCACGGGGCCTCGTCCAACGCGATCTGCTGCACCATCGCCAGGTCGCGCAGCTGCTCGCACCGCTGGAAGGCGCGGGCGATGTCGCGGTCGGTCGACAGGTCTCGCGACGACTCGACGCGGTACACCAACCAGACGCACGCGATGCCGATGAGGGTGACCCAGAGCGTCGCGAACGCCCGGGACGCCTCCGGCGGCAGGCGGGGGAGACGCATCCGGCTCACAGGTGCCCCCCGGCGATCAGGACGATGATCTGCACCGCCCCGCAGAGCGACATGGCGGGGATCACCCGGCCGTACGCGACGCGCCTCCAGCGGCGTCGCTCCTCAGCGGTGGTGCGAGGCGGCCCGACAGCAGCCCGGCCACGGCGGGGGCGGTCTCCAGGCCGAGGGCGTCGCGTGACGCCAGCCAGATCACGAGCAGCAACGCTGCCGTGGGGAACGCGACCCGGAGGAGCGTGGCCTCCGCGAGGGCGATGCATTCCCAGCTCGATTCCGTGGTCAGGCGCATTCACCGGCACGCTCAGTTCTGGTTGTCGGGGCCGGTGTTGCCGTGCGGCGGATCGTTGCCGGCGAGCACGGTGGCCGAGTCGAACCGGGGGGTGACCGCCGAGACGAGGACGGCGACCAGGCCGACGATGGCCACCGCGACCTCGGCCGGCAGGTCCACGCCGATCGCTTGGGCGATCCAGACGAGGACGGTGGTGGCGAGCGCCGCGGTGCCGGTGGGGTGGTCGACGCGGGCGGCCTGGGCGGCGTTGCGGACGGGGGACAGGGCGGTCATGCGGCGCTCCGGTAGTCGGTGGTGAAGTCCCCGGCGCACGACGTGGCGTTGTAGTCCTTGTGGACCTTGCCGACGCCCGGGAGAGACGAGAGGCGCGCCGACGCGCGATGAGAGGCGGGCATCGCCGACGTGTGCGCGTTGTTGAGCAGCCACCGGTAGGAGGCGCGCTGTGCGGCCGTCATCCGCTGGCCGGGGCCGCCGTTGACGACGATCCCCAGGCGGCCGGTGTTCGCTCCGGCGGTGTGGCATCCGCGCCACGACGCGGGGCGCAGGAGCAGGATCGTGCCGTCGATCGCGAGGCCGTAGTGGTACCCGATGGCGCCCCAACCCTGCCCGCGGTGCTGGGCGTTGTACTGCCGGAAGTAGGACAGGTCGCCCGATCGGGTGCCGGGCCGGGGGCCCGCGGTGTAGTGGCCGACCGTTCCGGTCAGGGCCCCGATGCTGCCCTGGTTGTTCGCCATCGCCGCCTGCAGCCGAACGATCCTCGGCTTCGACGGCCCGGGCTGCCGGGACGCCTTCGCGCGCCGCCTGGTCGTCGGCAGCCTCGCCGTGGCACGGGCGAGCTGGGCGGGCGTGCGACGGTGGGCGAGCAGCATGCGCTGCGCCCCGACGGTCAGGCGACCGTGGCGGGCGGCGGACACCGTGGACGGGGCCGCGCCGAGGGCGTGCAGCGCGTCACCGGCCATGTCCGCGAACCTCGGGCCCATCGTCGAGTCCCACGCCTTCGGCAGCCCACCGAACCGGCGGGCTCGCAGGCGGGCGACGATGCCGCCCTTCACGGCCTGCACGTCCGCGCCGGACATGCCGTTCGTCACTACGCGATAGGGCTTCACGGCGCTCCGAGGGTGTCGATGACGGTGCGGGCCGCGGTCGCGACCGACAGGACGGTGATCGCGACCGCGATGGCGGCGGTCAGCGCGTCAACGCCGGCGGGGTGACGGCGCGCGACGGTCACGAGGTCGCGGGCGAGGTAGCCGAGGCCGTCACGGATGGGGGTGGCTGTGCTCAACAGGTGGCACAGGCGGGGTCGGCAGCCCATGCGGCGCATGGTGCGCCCCGGGCCGGTCACGGATCTGGGCCGGTCAGATACGGACGGTGGCGACGAGCTGGATGATGTAGTTCGTCGGGTACGGGGTGATGCGGGCGTACTGGTTGTAGACCCCGGTCGGGCCGTCGATGCCGAACCGGCGCGCCCACGGCGTGACGTCGTACTCGCCGGGGCCGCTGACGGTGATGCCGGTCGAGACGCTCGTGACCTCGATC
>JALNWQ010000019.1 GCA_023230855.1 Solirubrobacteraceae bacterium | reverse complement strand
CGCGTGCCCGCCTGTTCGTGTCCTCCCCGCGCGAGCGGGGGTGAGCCGGCGTCCCGACAGCCGCCCGGGCCGAAGCGGCCGTCCTCCCCGCGCGAGCGGGGGTGAGCCGACCACCTACCTCTCCCGCCAGGTCGAACGGGCGTCCTCCCCGCGCGAGCGGGGGTGAGCCGCTGCCCGGCCGTCTCGCTCGGCGAGGGCAGGTGTCCTCCCCGCGCGAGCGGGGGTGAGCCGCGGCGGCCCGAGCTGGAGCAGGCATTGGGCATGTCCTCCCCGCGCGAGCGGGGGTGAGCCGCAAGCCACCGAGATCATGCGGTGGATCGTCGCGTCCTCCCCGCGCGAGCGGGGGTGAGCCGGGTGCGGAGGTCCCGCGTGCCCGCCTGTTCGTGTCCTCCCCGCGCGAGCGGGGGTGAGCCGGCGTCCCGACAGCCGCCCGGGCCGAAGCGGCCGTCCTCCCCGCGCGAGCGGGGGTGAGCCGGTGCGACCGGCCCGGCCCATGCCGAGGGCGGTGTCCTCCCCGCGCGAGCGGGGGTGAGCCGACCACGTGGGTGCGCGCCGAGCAGGGCGCAGGGTCCTCCCCGCGCGAGCGGGGGTGAGCCGCAGATCACGGTGAAGGAGGCCCGTGAGGCCGAGTCCTCCCCGCGCGAGCGGGGGTGAGCCGATTCGCTCCGCCCGTCCGATGCTCCGCCAGGGGTCCTCCCCGCGCGAGCGGGGGTGAGCCGAGCTTACGATCGTCGATCCAGACCGGCTTGATGTCCTCCCCGCGCGAGCGGGGGTGAGCCGCAGACCCACGGCGTCCGCGACTTCACCGACCTGTCCTCCCCGCGCGAGCGGGGGTGAGCCGGTCGGGCCACACGTCGGCGAGGTGACAGCCCAGTCCTCCCCGCGCGAGCGGGGGTGAGCCGACGTTCGGGATGCTGTCCGGGGTCGTGCGCGCGTCCTCCCCGCGCGAGCGGGGGTGAGCCGCAGCGCTGGGCCTACAGCAGCAACCCCAACGGGTCCTCCCCGCGCGAGCGGGGGTGAGCCGATGTTGCCGGGGTACTGCTGAATCTCGTACCCGTCCTCCCCGCGCGAGCGGGGGTGAGCCTGCGCGTAACGTCACGGTCGTGGACGCCAAGACGTCCTCCCCGCGCGAGCGGGGGTGAGCCGCACCAGGTCGGGCGGCAGGAGATCACCGGGTCGTCCTCCCCGCGCGAGCGGGGGTGAGCCGAACCAGGCCGGGGAATGGGAGGACAACCCGTCGTCCTCCCCGCGCGAGCGGGGGTGAGCCGCGGCTGCAGTCGATCGAGCTGGTGGCGTTCGCGTCCTCCCCGCGCGAGCGGGGGTGAGCCGGGAGGTCGTGATGGCCGGGCCGATGGTCCCGAGTCCTCCCCGCGCGAGCGGGGGTGAGCCGGCCGAGAACATGGACGGCTTCCGCGGCGCGTGGTCCTCCCCGCGCGAGCGGGGGTGAGCCGCGGGTCAAGGTGTGGGGTGTCCCGATCTTCCCGTCCTCCCCGCGCGAGCGGGGGTGAGCCGCTGCCGCAGGACTGACCGATGGCGTCGCTCACGTCCTCCCCGCGCGAGCGGGGGTGAGCCGGACGATGGAGTCGTCGGCGACCTGCGCGTACGGTCCTCTCCGCGCGAGCGGGGGTGAGCCGGTCGGCGGCGGCATCCTCATCATCCTCGTCGGGTCCTCCCCGCGCGAGCGGGGGTGAGCCGATGGCGTCGCGCTCGGCGGCGAGGGCGTCACGGTCCTCCCCGCGCGAGCGGGGGTGAGCCGCGACGTGGACCGGCGACACGTGGCTCAAGCAAGTCCTCCCCGCGCGAGCGGGGGTGAGCCGGGTGCGGACGGGCCGCTCGATCGCCTGGGCACGTCCTCCGCGCGCAAGCGGGGGTGTGTCGCACCAGCCGTCCTCGACCGCTGTCCACCTTCCCCGCCGACACGTGTCCCGGCAGACGAACCCAGATCGTTCTTGCGCGACCCGTCTCGCGGCGTGGTGTGGGGCTGCGCCCCGCCGGCACCGTGCCCTGCCATAACGGCGACTGACGGTCCGGTCGGCTTGCAATGCTCACGCGGCCGGTGCAGGACGACCACGGCGCTCCACGACGAACGGGAAGGCCCCGTAACCGCCTTGTCCCCGAGTCGAAAGGAGGTGAGTCCGATAGAGACTGCACTGGCAATCCAGTCCCTCGTCATCCTGGTCCTGACGCTCAGGACCGTGATGAGGGACTAGCAAACAGAAGCGCCCCGGGCTGGTCCCCCGGGGCGCTTCGCTGTGAGTCCGAGGACTGCACTGGCATCACCACTGTAGCGCGTCACATCCGGTGCGGCGCACCTACACGTGTCGACGGCCGACCGACGGAGCACGACCCCTACGACCGACCCGGCGGGGGACCGGGCGTCCGCGGGGCGTGCGCGGTCTGGCAGACCCAGCCGTCGGGCATCCGGCCGGCCTCCAGGAACGCGGTCAGCTCGGCGTGCTCGGACGGCGCGAGGAGGACGTCGGCGCGACCGTAGAAGATCGGCTCCTCCTTCTCGTTGTGGGCGTCGAGACGGGCCATGAGCTCGTCGCACGCCGCCAGCGACGCGTCGACGTCGCTGGCGGCCTCGATGGCGTCCATCGTCCGCCACAGCTCGCCGTGCTCGCGGAGCATGACGAGCGTCGGGATCGCCAGCTCGTCCCGCATCGCGGGGAAGAGGAACGCCTCCTCCAGGTAGATGTGCCGACGGAGCGCGTCGAACGTGCGACCCAACGCCTTGCCTGACGCGTCACCGGCGACCAGGCCCCGCCGGTACGCCTCGACCCCGGCGTCGATCTCGCGGTGCTCGCGCTCCAGCGCCGCGCCCAGCGCGCCCAGGGTCCCGTCGTCCATCGTCCTCGCTCCGTCGTCCGTCCCCGACGTCCGGCCCGCGGCGGCCACCGCGTCGACCTCGTCGCGGACCCCTTCGACGATACGCCCAGTGCACCGTCGACCCGTACCCTCCGGGCGATGCGGGCTCTCGTGCAACGGGTCACCGAGGCGTCGGTCGTCGTCGACGGCGACGTCGTCGCGGCGATCGGGCCGGGGCTGCTCATCCTGCTGGGCGTCGCGCGGACCGACGACGAGGACGTGTGCGACCGGGTGGCCGACAAGGTCGCGTCGCTGCGGATCTTCGCCGGGCCGGACGGTCGGATGGAGGAGGCGCTCGCCGACGGGGGCCGCGAGGCGCTGTGCGTCAGCCAGTTCACGCTCTACGGCGACGTGCGCCGCGGCACCAGGCCGTCGTGGTCGGCCGCGGCGGACGGCGCGACCGCCGAGCCGCTCTACGACCGGTTCTGTCGTCGGCTCGGGGCGCGGCGGGGCGTGTTCGGCGCGGACATGGCCGTCCGGTCGGTGAACGACGGCCCGGTGACGCTGCTCGTCGAGCGCGAGGCGACCGTCTAGCGACCATCTAGACTCCGGCCCGATGTCGGAGATCGAGCGCTTCCTCCCGCGGTACGCGGCCGAGCCGCCCCAGGAGTCCGTGCCCTACGGACGGTGGGCCGACCGTCTCGGGTCGGTGTTCCTCGAGCAGGTGGCCGAGCTCGAGCCCGACCCCGACGAGCCGTCCGAGGCCGACGGCATCGGCGAGCCCGGCGAGCTGGCGTGGTTCCCCGACCGCACGTGGCACGGACGCACGTTCATGCCCGTAACGGCCCGGACGACGACCGGCCTGGAGGTCTACGGCCACGTCCGGTTCGTGCCCGCCGACGAGGGCGGCGAGCCGGCGGCGCTCGAGGCCGACGTCGACGTCACCGGCGAGATCGCCGAGGACAACCCCGAGTGGACCATCGACCTGTGCGAGACCGTCGTCGGCGCGTGGCGCGGCGACGGCGACACCGCGGCGATGACCCTCGTCTGGGGTCGCCCGATGATCAACGGCGCGGCGTTCGCCGTCGCCGAGCTCGACGGGATCGTCGTCGACCGCTGCCCCGTCATCAACGGCGTCTTCACGCTGCTGGCGCCCGACGACTACCACGGCGACACGCTCGAGGTCGTCGCCACCGACCGGTCCGGCAAGGAGCTCGCCCGCGAGTCGCTCTACGCCGACGACGACGAGGACGGCGACGACGGGGACGACGGTTGACGTGGCGCACGCGATGAGCGGTCGCGTCCGGGCGCGCCGGGCCTCGTCACGCGCGTCGCTGGGCGTCGCGGCCGTCCTCGCGGCGCTCGCGGTCACCGGTTGCGGGGACTCGCAGCGGTTCGGCAACGAGGATCCGCGGCGTGCGGTGAGCCGGTTCCTCGTCCTCACCGTCGGTCAGGCGAACGGCCAGAAGGGGTGCGCGATGCTCACCCGCGAGCTGCGCACCCAGCTCGACGAGGGCCCGGCGGGGAGCTGCCGACGGGCGATGGGCACGATCGGGTCGCTGCTGCCCGGCGAGCGGGACGAGGCGACGTCGTTCGAGCAGGTGACGTCGGGCCTGGACTTCACCACGCCGAAGGAGGACGACGCGTCGGCGACGGTGCGGGTCGTCGGGCGCGGGACCGACGTGACGTTCGGCCTCGTCCGGCTGCCCGACGATCAGCGGGCCGGATCGGACGGGGGCGACCCCGACACGCGGTGGCGGATCGCGTCGGGCCTCGAGCAGCTGCTCGGCGAGGGCGCCGCGGCCCCCGGGCGGTGACCCGGCGCGGGCACCCGGCCGGGCGCCCGTGACCGACCGCGCAGCGGCGCCCGTCAACCGTCCTGCACGAGGACCTCGTCGCCGAGGGTCGTGGCGAGCATGAGCGCCGTCTGCAGCTCGATCCGGCGGTGGCTGATCGGCACGCCGAGGATCGCCTCGGCCCGCCGCACCCGGGTGTAGACCGTGTTCTTGTGCAGGTGCAGCGCCTGCGCGGCGAGCGTGTGGCTGCCGCCGTGGGCGAGGAACGACAGCAACGTCTCGCGCAGGCGCGCCGTGCCGTCCTGCGGGTCGGCCAGCGCCCCGAGCTCGCCGATGACGAACCGTCGGGCGCGGGTCACGTCCGACGCCAGCAGCGACACGAGCTCGACCGCGGCGTAGGACACGGTGCGGCCGGTCGATGCCGGGGACTGCCGCCACAGGTCGGCGGCGTACTGCGCCTCGACGTGGGTCACGCGGAATCCCTCGATCCCGTAGGCGGGACGGCCGATCGCCAGCCGCACCCCCTCACGGGGCAGGTGGCGCTCAAGTCGGGCGATCGCGTCGCGCGACGGCGACTCCAGCGACCGGCACCACGCCCACAGCGTCGACGCGCCGGCCGGGACGAGCAGCGGGTCGCCGCAGCCGAGCGTGCCGGCGGCCTCGATCGCCTCCTTCTCGAGCGACCGCAGGTCGTCGCCGCCGGTAGCGTCGCCGACGACGATGAGCCCGACGTGGTGGCCGCGCAGCTCGTAGCCCAGCCGGCTCGACGCGGTCTGCTCGTCGATCGTCCGGCCGTCGAGCAGCTCGCGGGCGGTCTCGGCCCGCACCGCCGCCGCGGTCCGGATCCAGCGGTCGCGCTCCTGCTGGTACGTGTCGACGAGGTCGGTCGACGCCAGGTCGACGTACTCGAAGAGGAACGACGACAGCGCGTGCAGCGTGTCGAGCACGACCTCGGCGTCGCCGACCTCGGCCTGCAGGTGCCGCGACGCGGTCGTCCACAGGAAGTTCTGGCCCACCCGGTAGCTGTGGAGCATCGACGTCATCGACACCCGCCGGTGGACGAGGCCGATCGCGTAGCGCTCGGCCGCCTCCGGGAACGCGTGGTCCGACGCCGGTCGGCCGCTGCGCAGCAAGGACAGGATCTGCTCGATGTTGGCGGTGCAGCTGCCCTCGGTCTCGGCGAACATCCGCGCCCGGTCGCTCACCGCCTCGAGCTCCTCGACGCGGGCGTGGATCGACTCCGCCATCCGCACGCCGTGGTCGGGGTAGGCGTCGCCCATCCCGGCCAGGACCTCGCGTCCCGGCGCGGGGACCACGACGGCCGTGGCCGTTCCTCCGCCGACCGCCGGATCGTCGACGGTCGCTTGCGATCGACTGAGCGTCATCTCTCTCCCTCCCGGACGGCGACCCTGGACGCCGCCCCCTCCCACCATTACAGCGGTTGGGGGCCCGGGGGTGGGAACGATCGCGCCCGGCCGGTCAGCGACCGTCGGGGGCGGCGCCGCGCTCCCAGTACGGCCGCCGCACCTCGTCCTTGAGGAGCTTGCCGGTCGGGGTGCGCGGCAGCGCGTCGACGACGTCGATCCCGCGGGGGCGCTTGAACCCGGCGAGCCGCTCGCGGCACCAGGCGACGAGCGCGTCGCGCAGCGCGTCGTCGTCGGCCGTGCCGTCGGTGAGCTGCACGACGGCGTGCACCGCCTCGCCCAGGTCGTCGTCGGGCACCCCGATCACCGCGACGTCGGCGACCGCCGGGTGCGCCTCGAGCGCCTCCTCGATCTCGGCCGGGTAGACGTTCACCCCGCCCGAGATGATCGTGTGGCTCTCGCGGCCGGCGAGGTACAGGAACCCGTCGTCGTCGACGTGCCCGAGGTCGCCGATCGTGCTCCACCCGCGGGCGTCGCGGTGTTCGACGCCAATCGCGCCCAACAGCGCGCCGAGGCGGGCGAGCGGGTGGTGCTCGTGCGGCCGACGACGTCGCCCGCCGACGTCCACGGGTTCATCGCCGCGACCGGCATCGTCACCGGTCGCGGGGGACGCACGAGCCACGCCGCGGTCGTCGCCCGCGGCCTCGGCATCGTCTCGCGCGTCGCCCCGCCGCTCGCCGACGCGGCCGCGGACGAGCGCCTGGAGTGGGCCGAGGCGATCGCCGACGTCATCACCGCGCGCGCGACGCAGCAGGAGCCGCGGCTCGTCGATCCGGCCGACCCGCTGTCGCTCGAGATCGTGTCGCACAGCACGTGCGACAACGTCGGCGCGATCCTCTCGATGCTCGCCTACGGGATCCCGGCGTCGGCGATGCAGCCGTCGAGTGGGGCGGTGGAGCTCTTCGAGCAGGCGGCCGGGCGCGACGACGGGCTGGCGGTCGTCCTGCGCGGCTACCGGGTCGGGTTCGCGGAGATCTGGCAGATCTGGGCGGCCCACGTCCGTGGCCGCCTGCCGGTCGCCGACGTGCCGCCGGTGATCGAGTCGAGCACCGCGTTCCTCCACGCCTACATCGACGCGATCTCCGACCGGCTCATCGAGCGGTGGGCGGAGACCCGGCGTCGACGCCGGCAGGGCCTCGACGTGTCCCCGGAGGACCTCGTCCGCAAGGCGCTGTTCGGCGCCGGCGACGGGGACGGGCTCCACCGCCTGGATTAGGGCGTTCAACGGCGACGTCTGACCGACGCCGCCGCGGACCGCCCGCTCAGACCCGCGTGATCTCCGGGGCGGCGGCGAGCCCGAAGCTCTGCAGCTCGCCCAGCAGCTCGCGGTGCCCGAACGCCTGGCACCCGGACGCGAACCCGGTCTGCAGCGGCGCACCGTGCACGAGCCGGTAGGCGCCGTAGGCCTGCATGAGGCCGGTCTGCTTGTAGTTGCACGCCCCGCGGATGAGGACGTGCGCCCGGCCGAGCGGACCGGTGGCGTGGACCGAGTCGAGCGAGCGGTTGACCCGCTGGTTCTCGCGCGGGGGCATGCCCGACTGCATCTTGTCGGCCTCGGCCTTGAGCGCCGGGCCCTGCTCCTCCGGCGGGAGCTTGCTGATCTCGGTGCCGACCGCGGCGGCCATCTGGATGATGCCGTTCATGAGGTTGCGGTCGAAGAGGCCGCCCTGCACCCGGCAGTTCGCGACGCGGTGGTCCTGCTGGAACCACACCGGGTGCGACGTGCCGCCCCACGGCAGCGACAGCGCGAGCTCGTGCTGGCCCGGGACCTGCAGCTCGGTGCCGCCGGCCACCTCCCACGGCACGAGCTGGTTGGCCTCGAGGTAGTGCGCGGGCTCCAGGAGGTTCGTGAAGATCGTCTGCGTCGACGCGTAGGTCGGGAAGCCCTTCCACAGCACGAGGATGTCGAGCGAGTCGAGGCCCGGCTGCTCGAGCGCGATCTGGGCGGCGATCTCGCCCGTCGTGTACATCTGCGCGATGCCGGGGGAGAGCAGCAGCCCGGCGTCGTCGAACTTCGCGCCCCAGCGGTCGCGGGCGGCGATGACCCAGTTCTGCTCGCCGGTGGTGTCGAGGTAGTGCGCGCCGGTCGCGAGGCACGCCTCGGCGACCTCGTGCCCGAGCTCGGCGAACGGGCCGACGGTGTTGCAGACGACCTGCGCGCCGTCGAACGCCGCGCTGAGCGACTCGACGGTGTGGTCGACGGCGACGACGTCGTGCGGGACGGTGTCGATGCCGGGCACGGCGTCGACGACCGCGCGGATCCGGTCGGCGTCGCGTCCGGCCGCGATGAACGGCAGCTGGTACTCGCGCAGGTACTCGATGACGAGGCGGCCGGTGTAGCCGGTGGCGCCGTAGACGACCACGGGGCGGTCGGTGCTCATGGGGTGCTCCTGGGTTGGGGTGAAGGGGGTGGGACGGCCCCGCGGCGGTGGGGAGAGACGCCCGGCCGCGGGACCGTCCGGCTCAGACCAGCGAGCCCGTCGACCCGCCGTCGAGGACGAACGCCTCGGCGGTGGAGAAGCGGGAGCGGTCGGAGGCGAGGAACAGGGCGAGGCGGCCGACCTCGTTGGCGGTGCCGAGCCGGCCCTGCTTCGCGTTGATGACGTCGAGCGCGGGCATGCCGATCGCCTGCGTCAGCGTGGCCTCGTGGTCGCGCACCATCGCGGTGTCGATGAACCCGGGGCAGATCGCGTTGACGCGGACCCCGTGGTCGCGCATCTCCAGGGCCAGGGTCTTGGCGAGCGAGATGACGCCGGCCTTCGCGGCGGCGTAGGTGCCGATGAGCGGCGACCCGCGCAGGCCGCTGATCGACGCCATGAGGATGATCGACCCGCCGCCCCGGGCGGCCATCTGCAGCGCCGCCTCGCGCGCGGTGACGAACACCCCGTCGAGGTTGATCTGCATCAGGCCGCGCCACTCCTCGAGCGACGTCTCGGCCAGCGGCTTGACGAGCGCGACGCCGGCGTTGGCGACGACGACGTCGAGCCGGCCGTGCCGCTCGGCGGCGCCGGCGATCGCGTCGCGGACCGCGCCCTCGTCACGCACGTCGAGCGTGACGTCGCCGCCGGCGACGTCGGTGCGCACGACGGTCGCGCCCTCGCCCGCGAGCGCGTCGGACACCGCCGCGCCGAGCCCCTGGGCGGCGCCGGTGACGAGCGCGACCCGTCCTTCGAGTTCACCGCTCACAGGAGACCAGCCACCAATCCACCGTCGAGGACGTACTGCGACCCGGTCGTGAACGACGCGTCGTCCGACGCGAGGAACGCCACCATCTCGGCGACCTCGTCCGCCGTGCCGATCCGGCCCTGCTTGAGCTTGAGGACCTCGCCGAACGGCATCCCGACCGCGGCCTCGAACGGCGTCGTGAGCCGGTCGACCATCGCCGTGTCGATGAACGCCGGGCAGACCGCGTTGACGCGGATCCCGGCGGCCTTGAGCTCGATCGCGGCGACCTCGGTGAGCCGCACGACCGCGCCCTTGGACGCGCAGTACGCGCCGAGCAGCGGCGCCCCGCCGATGCCGGCCACCGACGCCATGTTCACGATCGATCCGCCACCGGCCTCGACGAGCGCCGGGACCGCGGCCTTGATGCCGAGGAACGTGCCGGTGACGTTGATCCGCATCAGCTGCTCGAACTCCTCCTCGGTCGTCTCGACGAGGGGCTTGCCGATCTCGACGCCGGCGTTGTTCACCATGACGTCGAGGCCGCCGAACGACTTGACCGCCACGTCGACGGTGGCGGCGAGCGCGTCGGCGGACGTCACGTCGCAGACGGCGGCGACCGCCCGGTCGCCGAGCTCGGCGGCGACCTTCGCGGCGCCGTCCCCGTCGAGGTCCGACACGACGACGCTCGCGCCCTGGGCGACGAACAGCTCGGCGGTGGCGCGCCCGAGGCCGGCGGCGGCGCCGGTGATGATCGCCCGCCTGCCCTGCAGGTCCGAGATCATCGGCGCGACCTCCTGGTCGGGGGACTGACGTGCGGCTGGTCCATGCTCGTGCTCCTGTGGTCGCGATGGCCCGGGCGACGGGCGCGCCGAGCACGCCGCGACCACCCCGGCGATCCGACCGTAACCGCGGGCCGGACGCCCGACCGTGTGGTCCCGCCACACCACCCGTCGAGGGCCATGGCGCGTCGTGACACGGGCACGGGCGGGGCCGCGGAACCGCCGGTGGCACGACCGGGCGCACCGGGTGTGGAACGATCGACCGTCACCGACGGAGGAGCGTCCGCATGGGCATCGAGGTCACCGACAACGCCGACGAGAGCCGGTTCGAGATCCACAGCGATGGGCGGCTCGCCGGGTACGCCGAGTACCAGCTCATCAAGGGCGACCGGATCCTCTTCCCCCATACCGAGGTCGATCCGGCGTTCGGCGGGCAGGGCCTGGGGGGCGAGCTCGTCGCCGGCGCGCTCGACGCGGCGATCGAGCGGGGCCTGGCGATCATCCCGCTCTGCCCGTTCGTCGCCCGTCACGTCCAGCAGCACCCGGAGCTGCTGCCGCACCTCGACGAGCGGATCCGCAAGGCGTTCGCATGACCGCCAGGCGCTACCGGCGGGACGGCGGCGTGGTGACGTTCGACGCCGAGCTGTGCCGCCACGCGGCCGAGTGCGTCAACGGCCTGCCGCAGGTGTTCGACACCGCCAAGCGGCCGTGGATCCAGCCGGAGAACGCGTCGATCGACGAGCTGGCGACGGTCATCTCCCGCTGCCCGAGCGGCGCGCTGCACCTGGAGACCGACGACGGCCGTCGCTACGGCCTCTGAGACGTCGCCGGTCCCCGGGAGCCGTCACACCCTCGCGCCGCGCCCGCGCGACCAATTCATGACGAGCCACACGAGCAGGACGAGGGCGATGACGCCGACGATCCCGCCGCCGACCGCGACCTTGGCGAGGAAGAGCCCGAGCGCGACGACGACGAGGAGGACGACGAGGCCGTAGAGGTTCATCGCGATCAGCTCCGGCGGTCGGTGAGCTCGTCGCGCACCCGGTCGACGGCGGACTCGGCCTTGTCCTTGACGTCGCCGAGCGCCTCCTTGACCTTGCCGGCCTGCTGGTCGGCGCGGCCCTCGCGGCGCAGCTCGTCGTCGTCGGTCACCGCGCCCGCGGCCTCCTTGGCGCGGCCCTTGATGCGATCGGTGTCGGTGGTCATCGGCTCCCCTTCGGTTCGCTCCCGACGGTCGTCGGGAGCGACGATCCGCTACCCGGTCACGCCGGCGGCAAACGCCGGCGTCGGCGCGCGGAGCGAGCTGCGTCCCGCGCCCCACGCGTCGAGGAGGGCCGTCGCGAACCGCGCCTCGAGCGCGGCGAGGGCCGCGGCGCCGAACAGCGCGCCGCGTCCCTGCTCCGGGTCCTGCCGGGCGAGCCCGCCGGCCAGGTCGACGGCGGCGATGCTCTCGTGGACCGCGTCCGCCTCGACGTGCTCGTCGAAGAAGTCGGTCGCGTCGGGATCGTCGAACCCCAGCCGCCGCAGCCCGGTCGCGTAGCGGCGACTCGGGACCGACGACGTCATCTCCGTCAGGGCGAGGTGGCCGACGCACGCGCCGCGCAGCCGACGGTGGAGCCCGAAGAGCGACGCGGCGTTGACGGTCGCGAGCGTCGTGCCGGGGATCGCGTCGAGGTGGGCCCCGTAGGCGTCGTCGAGGCCGACGGCGCGCATCGTCCGGGCGTAGAGGTCGGCGTGGATGCGGTCCGGCCGCCCGCCGCCGTACTCGTCGACCTGGATCTCGACCATCGCCGACTTCGGTCGGCCCCACAGGCGCGGCAGCGCGAACGAGTGCGGGTCGGCCTCCTTCAGCTGGTAGGCGGATCGGTGGACGAGGAGCTCGCGCAGCTCGTCGACGGTCGCGTCGCGGGCGACGTACCGCGACAGCGACGGCCCGTCGTCGGCCGCGGCGATGGCGCGCAGCGCCACGTCCATGTCCTCGGCCGCGACGTCGTCGCGGGGCACGTCGGCCACGTCGCGCAGCGCCGCCTCGAACCGGTCCTCGAGCGCGCCGCGCAGCGTCAGCAGCGACGGGTCCCACTCCCACCGGTCGTCGACGCCCGGCAGGCCGCGGTAGTGCAGCTCGTACATGAGGTAGAGCGCCAGCTGCAGGTCGTCGTCGGCGAGGACGTCACCGTCGCCGATCGTCGGGTCGGCGTCGACGCGCGCCGTCCCGGGGGGCCGCCCGAGCGCGTCGAGGAGGCGCTCGCCGAGCGGTCCGCGGGGGTCGGGAAGGGCCGTGGGCATGTCGACCGCGTACCCCCGGCGCGCGGCCGCCATGCGCCGGCGTCGGGATTGACGGACGGCCGGGGCGGGTAGCGGGCGCCCGGACCGCTCCCCGATCCAGAGGTGCCCCGTTGCTCGACGATGCCGTACTCCTCCCGTCCCGGCCCGGGACGCTCGACCTCGCGCCCCCGACGGCCGCGCGCCTGCACGTCCTGCCCGGCGTGTACCGCCCCGCCGAGGACACGTGGCTCCTGGCGCGGGCGCTCGAGCGGGAGGCGCTCGACGGCGCGGACGTCCTCGACCTGTGCACCGGCAGCGGCGCGATCGCGGTCGCCGCCGCCGGGGCCGGGGCGCGGGTGAGCGCCGTCGACCTGTCCCGTCGCGCGGTGCTGTGCGCCCGGCTCAACCTGCGGCGGCGGGGCGCGCGCGGCCGCGTGCGTCGGGGGCGGCTCTTCGACGCGGCGCCCCGGGGGCCGTTCGACGTCATCACCGCCAACCCGCCGTACGTCCCGACCGGGTCGCGCGGCGGCCCGCCCCGCGGCCGCTCCCGGGCGTGGGACGCGGGTCGCGACGGTCGCGACGTGCTCGACCGGATCTGCGACGAGGCCCCGGGGCGCCTGCGACCGGGTGGCCGGCTCCTCGTCGTGCAGAGCGCCCTGGCCGACGCGTCGCGGACGGTCGCCCGGCTCCGGCGCGCCGGGTTGGACGCGTCGATCGACGCCCGCGCGCGGATCCCGTTCGGTCCCGTCCTGCGCGAGCGCGAGGCGACGCTCCGCCGCTGCGGCCTGCTCGATCCGCACGAACGGGACGAGGAGATCGTCGTCGTCCGCGGGCGCCGCCCCGGGCCGGCGGACGGCGGGAGCGGTGGGCGGTGAGCGCGCCCCGCGACGATCGGCCGCCGCCGGTGACGATCACCCCGTACCGCGACGGGCCGCTGCTCGTGCGCGGGCCGGTCGAGATCGTCGACCAGGACGGCGCGGTCGTGCCCGCGGGCCGCAGCCCCGTGGCGCTCTGCCGGTGCGGGCGGTCGCGGATCCGCCCGTTCTGCGACGGCACCCACGCGGTCACCGCGTTCCGCGCCCCGAGCGGCCGGGAGGAGCGTGGCCCGTCCCGGTAGCGTGGCCGCGTGGATCCGTTCGACCTGCTCCTCCGCGGGACGCTCGCCTACGACATCGTCGGGGTGGCGGTCCGCGTTGCGGCGATCGTCATCGTGCCGATCAACCGTCGCCCGGAGTCGGCGATGGCGTGGCTCCTGGCGATCTTCCTCATCCCGTACGTCGGGGTCATCGCGTTCCTGCTCATCGGCAACCCGAAGCTGCCGGCCCGCCGGCGCATCCAGCAGCGACGGGCGAACCAGCTCATCCTCGAGCGCACGGCCGGCATGGGCGGGGTCCCCGTCGACGATCCGGGACCGCCGTGGCTCGCGTCGGTGGTGGAGCTCAACCGCAACCTCGGGGCGATGCCGCTCGTCACCGGCAACCACGCGACGCTCATCGATGGTTACGCCGACGCGCTCGACCAGATGACCGCCGCGGTCGACGCGGCCCGCGAGGAGGTGCACTGCGAGTTCTACATCGCGGCGTACGACGACACGACCGCCCCGTTCTTCGCGGCGCTGTCCGCCGCGGTGGACCGCGGCGTGCGGGTGCGGTTCCTCTACGACCACATCGGGAGCGCCCGCACCCCGCGCTACCGCCGACTCGTGCGCGAGCTGCGCCGCAGCGGCGTGGAGTGGCGCCCGATGCTGCCGGTGCAGCCGTGGCGTGGCCGGTACCAGCGGCCCGACCTGCGCAACCACCGCAAGCTCCTCGTCGTCGACCGCGAGGTCGGGTTCATGGGGTCGCAGAACCTCATCGACCGCAGCTACAACAAGCGGTCCAACCGCCGCCGCGGCCTGCGGTGGCAGGAGCTCATGGTGCGGCTGGAGGGGCCGGTCGTCGACGCGCTCGAGGCGGTGTTCCTCACCGACTGGGCGAGCGAGACGGGGGAGGAGCCCGACGCCCGGGTCCGCGTGCCCGACCCGGCGCTCGCCGGGTCGACGCTGGAGTGCCAGGTCGTGCCGAGCGGCCCGGGGTTCGACGACGAGAACAACCTCAAGCTCTTCAACTCGCTGATCTACAGCGCGCAGCGCCGGGTGAGCATCACGAGCCCGTACTTCGTCCCCGACGAGTCGCTCATGCACGCGGTGACGACCGCGGCGGAGCGGGGCCTCGACGTCGAGCTGTTCGTGTCGGAGATCGGGGACCAGCCGCTCGTGTTCCACGCGCAGCGGTCGTACTACGGGCAGCTGCTCCGCGCCGGGGTGCGCATCTACCGGTATCCCGCCCCGTACATCCTGCACGCCAAGCACGTGACCGTGGACGAGGACGTCGCGGTCATCGGGTCGAGCAACATGGACATGCGCTCGTTCGGGCTCAACATGGAGGTCACCCTCATGGTCAGCGGGGCGGAGTTCGCGTCGCGCCTGCGCGAGGTCGAGGACCACTACCGGGCGGTCAGCAGCGAGCTGACGTACGACGAGCACCGCCGACTGCCGCGCCGCAAGCGCGTCGTCGACAACCTCGCCCGCCTGACCTCGGCGCTGCAGTGAGACCCCGCGCGCGCCGGACGGTCGGTCGGCGTCGGCGTCGGCGTCGGCGCCCGGTGGCCCCCGGCCGCCGCGTCGCGTGCGCGCGGGCGCGCGCGGTCACGACCAGTCGCCGGTGCGTCGGGCGTGGCGGCGACGGTCCTGCTCGTCCCGGCGGTCCTGCTCGCTGACGCTCATGGCGCGCCCGAGCCGGCTCGCGATGACGACCCCGGCCACGGCGATCGCGACCACCACCGCCACGATCGGCTCGCCGGCGACGAGGAGGACGATCATGGCGACGAGGAGGATCCCGACGATGATCGGGATGCCGGTGCGGGAGAACGGCGAGCGGGTGCCCTGCTCGTCGAAGTCCGCGTGCGGTTCGAGCTGCTCGGTGATGGGCATGTGCGACCTCTACCCGTCACGCGCCCGACGGGAACGTCGGCGTCGCGCGTGGGCGGGGCGCGACGGAGCGGGTAGAAGGGAGGCATGACCGAGGACGACGACCCCGAGCACGGGCGGCCGCGGACCGGGGAGACGCCGAGCGAGCGGCACACCCGCCAGATCTCCGAGATGCTCATGGAGACCCGCGTGGCGGCGGTCGGGATCCAGGTCATCGTCGGGTTCCTGCTGGCGGTGCCGTTCGACACCGAGCTGACGGGCCTGCAGCGCGACGCATACCTCGTCGCGATCCTCGCCGGCATGGCGGCCACGGCCCTGCTCCTCGCCCCGAGCGTCGCGCACCGCGCGTTGCTGCATCGCGGCCAGGCGCCGTGGCTCGTCGCGGTGGGAACCCGCCTGCTGCTCGCCGGGGCGGCCGCCACGACCGTCGCGCTCGGTGCGGCGCGGGTGGGGGTCGCTACGGGACCCGGCGGGCGTCGGACGCCACGTCGGTGATCGGCGGCGCGGGCTGGTCCGGATCGGGCTGCGGAGCGGTGCCGGTGGTCGGCCGGCCGAGCGTCACGGCGTCCGGGTCGGGCACCGGCGCCCGGGCGGCGGGAGTCGGCGGGGCGCCGGTCGCGTGCGCGTCCTGCGGGACGTCGTGGCGCCAACCGCCCGACGCGACGCCTCGTCCCTCGATCATGTCGCGGAACCGCTGCAGGTCGCCGCGGGCGCGGCTCTCGATCATGCCCAGCGCGTCACCGACCCGCTCCTTGATCCCCTCGAGCTCGACGTCCTGCTCGAGGGTGACGAGGGTGCGCCCGGGGTCGAGCGACTCGAACCGCACCTCGCCGTGGTTGGCCTTGCCGGACGTGCTGCGCCAGGCGACGCACCGGTCCGGGTGCTGCTCGACGATCTCCGCGTTCCAGTCGCGGACCTCGCCGGCGACCTCGGCGCGCCAGTGCAAGTGGGTGGCGTCGAGCTGGCGCACCTCGAGGATGCCGTCCATGAACGACGGGAACTCCTCGAACTGCGTCCACTGGTCGTAGACGGTGCTCACCGGCACGGCGATCTCGATCTGCTGCTCGATCGTCGTCATCGCGATCCTCCTTCGTCGGCGTGTTCACCGACCGCCTACCCGGGCCCACGACCGTCAAACGGCCAGGGGGGGGCGAAGGCGCGCCCGGGGTGACGGGGGCCGAAGGTGACCGCCCGGGGCGCGGTGGCCCCGGGCGGGTCGTCCGGGCGTCGCTCCGTGCCGCCACGGACGCAGAACGCTCACCCGGTCGGGCCCATACCCCGACCGTCGGAGCCGGATGCGCGGCGTCGCGGAGTCGCGCCGTCGCTCAGTCGGGCGCGTCGAAGAGGAAGAGCTCCGCGCAGACGTCGGCGCGGACGTCGAGGCCGCTGAGGAACGCACGGACGCGACGCCCGGTCACCTCCTCGACCGCGGCGCGGATCTCCTCCTCCGACGCGTGACGGAAGAACAGCCGGACCTCGCGGACCCGCTGGAGCTCGCCCATCTCGGTCAGGCGCCGCTCGACCGGGGTCTGGGTGTCCTCCAGGACGCAGACGATCCCGTCGGCGCCCAGCGGGTAGGAGCGCACGACCGTCGGCCCCCGGCCGGAGTCGTCCTTGTACATGCGGGCCATGACGTCCGACAGGCGGGACAGGACCGACTTGCTGTCGGTCGGATCGCCGGCCCAGCGCCCGGGCGTCATCGGGAGCCCCCGGCGTCGGCCGGTGAGGACCCGCCGGCGGACCGACGCCGGGCGCGGACGCGCCCGGCGTTCGGGGCCGGGGCCATCAGGCGACGCCTCCCACGGCGACCTTCGCGGGCCGCCGTCGCGCCGGTCCGGTGGCCCGTCGGGTCGTCGCCCGGCGACGGGTCGGGTCGACGCGTCGCGGGCGGCGCGGGGCCTCCGTCGCGTCCTCCTCGTCGTCGACGTGGCGCCGCATCCGTCGCAGGGCCTGACCGAGGATGCGGGAGACCTGCATCTGCGACACGCCGATCCGCTCGGCGATCTCGCGCTGGTACCAGCCGGCGTGGAACCGCAGCAGGACGACCTCGCGCTCGCGGGCGTCGAGCGCGTCGAACGCGGACCGGATGAGGTGGCGTCGCTCGGCGTCGCCGTAGCCGGCGTCGCTCGACCCGTAGGCGTCGAGGAGCGTGCGGGCGTCGTCGTCGACGGGGCGGTCCAGCGACATCGGCCGGAACGCCTTGCCGGCCCGGATCGCCTGCTCGACGTCGGCGACGGACTCCCCGAGCTCGTCGGCGAGCTCCCTCGGCGTGGGCGGGTTGCCTCGGGTGGCGGCCATCCGGTCGGCGGCCCGCGACACCTTCGCGTCCAGCTCCTGGGTGCCGCGCGGCACGTGGACCGCCCAGCAGTGATCGCGGAAGTGCCGCTTGATCTCGCCGGTGATGTTCGGCGCGGCGAAGCTCACGAACCGGGTGCCGGCGTAGGGATCGAAGCGGTCGATCGCCTTGATCAGGCCGACGCAGCCGACCTGGATCACGTCCTCGAACTGCTCCCCCTTGCGGGCGTACGGGCGGGCCAGCGACCGGACGAGGGGCAGTCCGCGGCGCACCATCTCCTCTCGCGCGTCCGCGTCGTCGTGGTCGTGGCAGCGCCGCAGCAGCCGCATGTCGTGCTGCTCGCGCATCGTGCTCGACTCGGGCATCCGAGCCTCCTTCTGTGGACATCGATCGGTGAGGCTCCCGGCGCACGGCGGACGCTAGGCATCCACCATCGAGGAACCCCGATGCTCCACGTGCCGACCGCCGCTGAGGAGGACCTCGGCGCGTCTGCGTCTCCGTTCCCGACCCCCCTGGTGAAGAGTCCGATCCGTCGGCGCAGCGCCGCGACATCCGGCACTGGCTCGACCCTAGCACCGTCGGGGCGATCCGTCACACGGGTTTCGGGACGCGGGGTTTGGCGGACCGGCCGGGCGGGAACCGGCTCCCCGCCGACGGCGAGCCGTCGGCCCGTCCTCCGACGACCCGAGCCGGGCGAGCCGCCATGCCCCCCGACGCGCGATGCCCCCACTGCGACGACCTCCTCGCCGTCCGCGCGCCCCGTCCCTACCCGACCCGGTGCGGGGTCTGTGGCCTGACGGTCGCTCCCGGACGCGCCCGCTTGTCAGGCCCCGCCGCGGGGTGGGGGTCGGCGCGGGAGCCGGCGCCGGGCGTCGTGCCGATCGACCCGGTGCTCGACGTCCTGCGCGAGCTCGCCCCCGTCCCCGCCGCGCTCGAGGCGCCGACGTCCTGCGGGCCGGCGCGCATCGACGTCGGTCCGTGAGCGTCGCCCGGCGGCGTCCGCGGGTCGACGCGCTACGCTCCGCGAGGTGATGTGGGCACGGGGCCCCACGGTCCCGTCCAGGAGAAGCGAGCGCGGTGCCAGACAGCAACGCGGGCGGGGGTCAGCAGGCCTCGGAGAGCCCGCTGCAAGCCATCTCCAACGCGATGGCCCAGATCTACAAGACGCAGTTCGGGCGGGGCCCGACGAAGATCCGCACGTTCTTCGCCGGACCCGACGCGATCGTGTGCCTGCTGGAGGACACCCAGACCCCCGCCGAGCGACGACTGGCCGAGCTCGGCGAGCACCAGCGGCTCCGCGACGTCCGGCTGTTCTTCCAGTACGCCACCGAGGACGACCTGAAGCGTCCGGTCGAGGAGGCGACCGGACGGAGGGTCCGCGCGTTCATCAGCGGGACCGACAGCCGCGCGGACGCGTCCGCGGAGGTCTTCCTCCTCGAGGGCGAGTAGGGCGGCTCCCGACGCGGCGGCGTCGCCGGCCGCGGTTTGCGCGTGGCGGGCGCCGGGCAGCGGGCGGCCATGCGGGCCCTCGCGCTGAACTGCACCCTCAAGCGCTCCCCGGAGCCGACGAACACCGGCGACCTCGCCGACGTCGTGCTCGCCGCGCTGCGCGAGCACGACGTGCAGACCGAGCAGGTCCGCGTCGTCGACCACCGCGTCGAGCCCGGCGTCGTGTCCGATGCGGTCGTCGACGGCGACGAATGGCCCGAGATCCGGGAGCGGATCCTCGCCGCCGAGATCCTCGTCATCGCCACGCCCACGTGGATCGGGCAGCCCTCCAGCGTCGCCAAGCGCGTCCTGGAGCGGATGAACGCCATGCTCGCCGAGACCGACGACGCCGGCCGACCGGTCGCCTACGGGCGCGTCGCCGGGGTCGTGGTGACCGGCAACGAGGACGGCGCCCACCACTGCATCGGCGAGATCTCCGGCGCGCTCAACGACATCGGCTACACGATCCCCGGCCAGGCCTGGACCTACTGGAACAAGGGCCCCGGTCCCGGCGACGAGGAGTGGCTCGACACCGACGAGCGCGACTGGACGGTGACCACCGGCCGCACCGCCGCGGCCAACCTCGCCGCGGTCGCCAAGGCCCTGCACGCCCACCCGATCCCGCCGCCCGAGGGGTGAGCCCCGAGGGCCGACCCCCTACCCCTTCCGATCACCCCGCGGCCCCGAACCCGGAGGACCACATGACCCAGACCCTGACCGACACCACGATCGCGATCCTCGCCACCGAGGGCGTCGAGCGCGTCGAGCTCGAGGAGCCCCGCCAGGCGCTCCTGGACGCCGGCGCGCGCGTCGAGCTCGTGTCGTTGAGCACCGAGCCGTTCCGGAGCTTCGACCACCTGGACCCGTCCGGCAGGCAGGAGAAGCCCACCGCCGCGGTCGCCGACGCCGAGGTCGACGACTACGACGGCCTGCTGCTCCCCGGCGGGGTCGCCAACCCCGACCGGCTGCGCCAGGACGCCGACGCCGTGTCGTTCGTCCGGGGGTTCTTCGACGCCGGGCGCCCTGCCCGAGGACGGTCCACGCCAACGACACCCGCGCCGCGGCCAGGTGCAGGTCGCGCATGTCCCGCAACAGGAGCAGACCCGGCTCCGGGCGCCGGCCGACGAGGTCGGTGCCCTTCTCCCGCAGCCCGCCGGGACGTCGCTCCTCCTCGGCACGCTCCGGATCCGGAGCGGGGCCGTACCGGTCGGCGTGCGCCGACAACCGGTGGAGCCGGGCGTCGACCCACCCGTGCATCAGCCGGGTCAGGTGGAACACGTCGTGCTCGTCGGCGTGGCGCTCGCCGACGGCCCGCAGCTCGGCCGCGAGCTCCGTCTCGGCCGCCTCGACCTCGCGCAGCGCGGCGGCGATCTTCACGTCGGCAGCTCCTCGTCGACGCCCGCGGCGTTGCCCCCGACGGTGGCGGGGACGTCCGCGACGGGCCGCGACGCCGTCGTGGTGGGAGCCGGAGCCGGTCGGCCGTCGGCGTCGTGCACCCTCTCGACGCGGCACGCCGCGGTCTTGAAGAGCGGCTGCTTCGACGCCGGGTCCCACTCGGTGATGGTCAGCTCGTTGGCGGCGCGGGCGTGCTCGTCGTCCCCGTCGTCGGCGTCCCAGTAGCCGTAGTGGAACGGCACGAAGACGACGCCGGGACGGATGTCGGTGACGCGGGCCCGCGCACGGACGCGACCGCGCGGCGCGATGACGTCGACCACGTCGCCCTCGCCGATGCCGTGCTCGTCGGCGTCGGGGACGGAGAGCTCGACCCACACGTCGGGGGCGGCGGCGACGAGCTGCGGCGCGCGACCGGTCTTCGTCCGGGTGTGGAAGTGGTACAGCGTCCGGCCGGTGTTGAGCCGCAGCGGGTGGTCGTCCGAGGGCGGCTCGGCCGGCGGCACGTACCCGGCCGCCTTGATGACGGCCTTGCCCTCGGGATTGAGCGCGCGGTACTCCTCCGGCGACACGGACGCCCCCGTCAGCAGGTCCTTGCCGTAGGACTCGCAGTTCTCGGGGGCGGCGTAGAAGTCGCCGTCGGTGTAGAGCCGCTCGCGCCCATCGGGCCAACGGTCGTTGCAGGGCCACTGGGTCTCGCCGCCCGCCCGGAGCCTCTCGTAGGAGAGCCCGGGGTAGTCGCACGGACGCCCGGCGGTGCACCGCTGCCAGGCCCGGAACGCCGACTCGGGGTCGTGCCACGGGATCAGCGGGTTCCCGTCCTTGTCGCGGAAGTCCATCCGGCGCGCGTAGTCGAGGAAGACGTCGAGGTCGGAGCGCGCGTCGCCCGGCGGGTCGACCGCCTTGTCGGAGTGGTGGACCGTGCGGTCGACGTTGGTGAACGTGCCCTCCTTCTCGCCCCAGGTGGCGCCGGGCAGCACGACGTCGGCGAGCTCGGCCGTCTCGGTGGGGAAGAGGTCCTGGACGACGACGAACAGGCCCTCGCGCGCCAGGATCGAGCGGATCCGGTGCAGCTCGGGCAGCGAGACCGCCGGGTTCGTCGCGCTGATCCAGAGGAACCGGATCGAGCCCTGCTCGGCGTAGCGGAGGATCTGCATCGCGTGGGTCGGCGCGGCGTAGTGCGGGATCGTGGACGGCTCGACGTTCCACAGCTTCGCGAGGTCCCGCACGTGCGCCTCGTTCGCCCAGTTGCGGAACGCCGGCAGGTCGCCGTCGGCCCCGCACTCCCGGGTGTTCTGGGCCGTCGGCTGGCCGTTCATCTGCAGGATCCCGCCGCCCGGCCGGCCGAGCGCGCCGCGGAGCAGGTTGACGTTGTTGACCTGGACCGCCGCGGCGGTCGCCTGGTGCGACTGGTAGACGCCCTGCAGGCAGGTCGAGAGGATCCGGTCGCTGCCGCCGAGGATCGCGGCGGCCTCGCGGATCCGCTCCGCCGGGACGCCGCAGATCTCCGCCGCCCACTCCGGCGTGCAGTCCGCCACCCGCGACTCGAGCTCCGGGTAGCCGACGGTGTGGGCGTCGACGAACGCCCGGTCGACCCGGTCGGTGGCGATGAGCTCGTGGAGGATCGCGTTGAGGAGCGGCAGGTTCGTCCCGTTGCGCACGGCGAGGTGGACGTCGGCGTGCCGGGCGGGCTCGGTCAACCGCGGGTCGACGACGATGAGGCGGGGACGGTGCGGTCCCTCGATCCGGTCGAGCATCCGCTCCCACAGCGTCACCTGCGTCTCGGCGACGTTGTGGCCGACGAGAAACAGCACGTCGCAGTGGTCCACGTCGGTGTAGGAGGCGGGCTGGCCGTCGCAGCCGAAGGTCTCCTTCAGCGCCTCGGCCGCCGTCGCGGTGCACAGGCGCGTGTTGCCGTCGATGTGGTTCGTGCCCAGCCCGGCCCGGGCGAGCATCCCGAGCGTGTAGTACTCCTCGAGGAAGAGCTGGCCGGACGTGTAGATGCCGAACGCGCTCGGGCCCTGCTCGTCGAGCAACGTCCGGGACCGCTCGACCATGAGCCCCATGGCCGTGTCCCAGTCGGACTCGACGAGCTCGCCGTCGCGGCGCACCAGCGGACGCGTCAGCCGGTCCGCGGACCCGTTGGCCTGCCAGCCGAAGAGGTCCTTCGGACCCAGCCGCCCGTGGTTGACGCGGCTGTCGCCGCGGCCGCGGACGCCGACCATCCGCCCGTCCTTCACGGCGATGTCGAGCGCGTCGCCGTTGGAGTGCAGGATCGACGCGGTGGGCACCCACGCGTCGACGTCGGCGGCGGCGATCCCGTCGTCCAGGCGCGTGTCGACGCGGACCGGCCACGCGTCGCCGCGGGCGTACGGGGTGCGGGTCCCCCAGGGGTTGGCGATGCGGTCGACCATGGGCGTGTCGACGGAGGCGACGGGCGCCGGCGACGGTGGTGCGACTACCCGGCCGGGCTGGGCCCATGCGGTCGATCCGTAGCGTGGCGCGACGGCCCCGGGTTGGCGTGTAGGGGGTACGCCGCGCGGCGTCGACCGGTGCGAATCCTCCGTCCGGTGCACGGAAACCGACCGTCGGGGGGATGCGCGATGTCGATCCGGTGATCGATGCTGTCGTTGCGTTCCGGACCTCCCCACATCGAACCCGGAGCGAAGAGGCATGTTCGGGGGCGGTCTCGACCGTCGGCCCTGGCTTCCGCCCCGTCCCCCTCGACCCGGAGGCGGGGTGTTCTCAGGTCGGTGCCGCCCGCCCACTTCCCCGGGGCGGGCGGCGCCACCTGATGTCCACCGAGAACGAGGCATCGCGATTGCTACCGTGATGTCATGAAGCAGGTCACGTTGCGCTTGGACGACGACCTGGCGCGCGGCGTCGCCGGCGCCGCGGCGGAGCGCGGTACGAGCGTCAACGCCTTCGCGGCCGCGGTCCTCGCGGCCGCGGTCGACCCCGACCTCGCCGGCGACGAGGCGGAGCGGATCCGGGCGCGACTCCGGGCCCGAGGATTGCTGGCGTCGCCGCCGTCGACGGCCATCGCGGTCGACCCCGACGCCCTCGTCACGGCACGCGCCGCGGCGGGACGCGGTCGCCCCCTGAGCGCGTTCGTCGGCGACGGGCGCGGCGAGCGGTGACGACGTTCGCCGACTCCTCGGCGATCGTCAAGCGCTACGCCGACGAGGAGCACGCCGACCTCGTGCGCGACGTCGGCGTCCTCGTCGTGTCGCAACTCGCGCTGGTCGAGGTGCCTGCCGCGTTGTGGCGCAAGTCGCGGGTCGGTGAGCTCTCGCCCGAGCATGCGCGCACGCTCACCACCGCGCTGGACGTGGACGTGGCGGGTGGCGCGCTCGTCGTCGTCGCGATGACCGACGGCATCGTCGCGCGCGCGGCCGACCTCGCCGCGACGCATCCCCTGCGGGCCTACGACGCGGTGCAGCTCGCGACCGCCATCGCGGTCCGTGACGCCGATCCGTCGTGCACGACGTTCGCCTGCTTCGACGTCCAGCTGCGGCGGGCCGCCGCGCACGAGGGATTCCGGCCGCTGACGTGAGCGCTCACCCGGGGCGTCCTGCTCCGTCCCGAGCGGACGACCGAGATGCCCCCATCGGGGGGAGATGCCGCCGCGGGGCCGGATTAGCGTGGCGGACCTATGCGACTGGGACTGCACATCGCCTACTGGGGGCTCGGGCTCGACGCCGGCGAGCAGCTGCGACTCGTCGAGGAGGCCGAGCGCCTGGACTACGGGTCGGTGTGGGTCGGCGAGGCGTACGGGTCGGACGCGGCGACCGTCCTCGGGTGGCTCGCGGCGCGGACCGAGCGGATCGGCCTGGGGTCGGGCGTGTTCCAGATGCCGGCCCGGTCGGCGGCGATGACCGCGATGGCGTCGGCGACGCTCGACCAGCTCTCCGGCGGACGGTTCCTCCTGGGCCTCGGCACGTCCGGCCCGCAGGTCGCGGAGGGCTGGCACGGCGCCCGGTTCGACCGGCCGCTCACCCGCACCCGCGAGTACATCGACGTCGTCCGCATGGCCCACCGCCGCGAGCGGGTCGCCTACGACGGCAAGACGCTGCAGCTGCCGCTGCCCGACGGCCCCGGCAAGTCGCTGAAGCTCACGATCGCCCCGCACCAGGAGCGGATCCCGATCTACATCGCCGCGATCGGACCGCAGAACACGCGCCTCGCCGGCGAGGTCGCCGACGGCTGGCTGCCGGTGCTCTTCTCGCCGGAGAACGTCCAGCTCACCGCCGGGCACCTCGCGGAGGGCGCGGCCAAGGCGGGCCGGTCGGTCGACGACATCCGGATCACCCCGATCATGTACACCGCGGTCCACGAGGACATCGCCGTCGCCCGCGACGCGCTGCGCCCGATGACCGCGCTGTACGTCGGCGGGATGGGCTCGCGCGAGAAGAACTTCTACAACCGCCTCGTCCGCTCCTACGGGTTCGAGGATGAGGCGCAGACGATCCAGGACCTCTACCTCGACGGCCACAAGGACGAGGCGATGGCGCGGCTGTCGGACGAGCTCATCGACACCGTCTGCCTCTGCGGCACGCCGGACACCATCGGCGAGCGGCTGGCGGCGTTCGCCGACGCGGGTGTCGACACGCTGCTCGTCAACCCGATCGCGCAGACCGTCGACGAGCGGGTCGAGCAGCTGCGGGTGCTCGCCGGGGCCCTCGGGCGCTGACCCGGCCTCCCCCCGACGGTGGACGACCATGCCCCGAAGGCGGCTTGCGGGGAGATCGCGGATCGGCGAGATTCCGCGGATGGCACCGTACGCGTGGGAGCCCACGCCCGACCGCACCGAGGCCGCCAACGTCACCCGTCTCATGCGGCGCTTCGGGGCCTCGTCGATCGACGACCTCCGCCGCCGCTCGGTCCGGGACGTCGACCGGTTCTGGGACGCGGTGGTCGACGACCTCGACATCCCGTTCGCCCGGCCGTACTCCCGCGTCCGCGACGACGCGCGCGGCGCCGCGTGGACGACGTGGTTCGTCGACGGCGCGCTCAACGCGACGACCGTCTGCCTCGACCGGTGGCGCGACGACCCCGCGGTGGCCGACACCGTGGCGCTGCGCCACGAGGACGAGAGCGGGAGCGTCCGCACGCTGACGTTCCGCGAGCTCGGCGACGCGGTCGACCGGGCCGCCGCCGGGTTGCGGCGGCTCGACATCGACAAGGGCGACGCGGTCGGCGTGTACCTGCCGATGATCCCCGAGGCGGTCATCGCGGCCTACGCGATCGCGAAGGTCGGGGCGCTCTACGTGCCGTTGTTCTCCGGGTTCGCCGAGTCGGCGCTCGCGTCACGGCTCGACGACGCCCAGGCCCGGGTCGTCGTCACCACCGACTGGTCGTGGCGCCGCGGGCGACGCGTGCCGATGAAGCCGCACCTCGACGGGGCGCTCGCCCTCGGCGGTCCGGTCGAGACGGTCGTCGTGGTCGAGCGCGACGACGAGCCGCGCGACCGCACCGACGGCGTCGACATGACCTGGGACGCGTTCGCGCCGCCGGTCGAAGGACCGGTGACGGCGGCCGAGACCGCGGCCGAGGACCCCTTGCTGCTCGGGTACACGTCGGGGACCGCCGGCGCGCCCAAGGGGGCGGTCCACACCCACGCCGGATTCGTCGTCAAGGTCGCGTCCGAGGTCGCCTACGCGTTCGACGTCCGCCGCGGCGACACGTTCTTCTGGGTCACCGACATGGGCTGGATCATGGGCCCGCTCGGGATGTTCGGCGCCCACGCGCTCGGCGCGTCGCTGCTCCTCTACGAGGGCTCCGCGGACACGCCCGGCCCGGAGCGCCTGTGGGAGGTCGTCGAGCGGCACCGGGCCACGGTCCTCGGGCTGTCGCCGACGCTCATCCGCACGCTCAAGGTGCACGGCGACGACCCGCCGAAGATGCACGACCTCTCGTCGGTCGCGGTGTTCGGGTCGACCGGCGAGCCGTGGGACGCCGACGCCTACCGCTGGCTCGCCGACCACGTCGGGGGCGGCCGCGTGCCGATCATCAACTTCTCGGGCGGCACCGAGGTCGGCGGGTCGTTCCTGTCGTGCTACGTCGTCGAGCCGTTGAGCCCGTGCTCGCTCGGCGGTCCGTCGCTCGGGATGGACGTCGACGTGCTCGACGAGGCCGGACGGCCGGTGCGGGGCGAGCTCGGCGAGCTCGTCTGCCGCCAGGCGTGGCCGTCGATGACCCGTGGGGTGTGGGGCGATCCCGAGCGCTACGACCGCTCGTACTGGTCGACGTACCCGGGGATCTGGCACCACGGGGACTGGGCCAAGGTCGGCGTCGACGGCCAGTGGTACCTCTTCGGCCGCTCCGACGAGGCGATCAGCGTCGCCGGCAAGCGGATCGGCCCGGCCGAGGTCGAGGGCATCCTCGCCGCCGACCCGGCGGTCGCCGAGGCCGCCGTCATCGGCGTGCCGGAGCCCCGCAAGGGCGAGGCGGTGTGGTGCTTCTGGATCCCCGCCGACCCCGACGGTCCCGACGTCTCGGACGACCTGGCCGCCGCCGTCGAGCGCGAGCTCGGGCGCCCGTTCGCCCCGGCCCGGGTGCTGCGCGTCCTCGAGCTCCCGCGGACGTCGTCGGCCAAGCTCATGCGGCGCGCCATCCGCGCGGTCGCGGCGGGCGACGACCCGGGTGACCTGTCGGCCGCCCAGAACCCCGACGCGATCGACGCGATCCGGCTGGCCACGCAGGTGCCGCCGGGGCCGCTGGAGGACGTCGGGGCCGGGTTCCGCGCCGGGCTCGTCACCCGCAGCCCGTCGGCCTGACCGGGGCGGCACGGGCCGGGGGGAGGGGCGTCCTCCCTTCGGACGGGCGAGTTCCCCCCGCGGGATGAGGGAACGTCGCGGACTCGGGACTACGGTCGTCAGCAGTGGTCACACCGCCGGCGCCGCCGGCGGCGGACCGCGTCACCGGCACGACCAAGGGAGAGACCATGGACTACGCGTTCGCCATCAAGTGGCTGAAGGCGTTCCGCCACAGCTCGGAGGCCATCTGCGAGCTCTACGCGGACGACTTCGTCTTCGAGGACCCGATCCTCGACCAGTACCAGATCCGCGACAAGGGCGACCTCGGCCGGATCTTCGTCCTGTACGCCAACAAGGACCGCGAGAACGGCCTCGGCGTCCACAACTTCCGGGTCCGTGGCTACGAGGGCGACCACAAGAGCGGCCTGATCCGCTGGGAGTGGACGCCGGAGGACTGCGCGAACTTCATCGGCGTCGACGTGAAGGACAAGCCGTTCTTCACCCAGGGCCACACGTTCCACGTCTACGACGACAACGGCAAGATCGTGCGCGAGTCCTCCTGGTGGGACACCGCCGCGGTCCTCAACGGCGTCGGCTACCCCGGCGTGCAGAAGCCCCGGTTCGCCGCCAAGTCCGCCGTCACGGCCTGAGAGGAACGACGATGCCGAACATCGATTTCGCCAAGACCTGGGCCGAGACCCGCACCAACGACCTCGCTGCCCACCGCGCCCTGTACGCCGGTGAGGAGGAGTTCGCCATCGAGGGCCGGATGGTCGACGACCACCTCGGCGACACCGTCTCGACGACCGAGGAGTTCAACAAGGAGCTCGCCCACTACTCGAACAAGGACGCGGGCAACGGCCTGGGCGTCCAGACGATCACCGTCACCGAGGCCTTCGAGGGCAACGGCCACGTCATGATCCACTGGGACTGGAAGGTCGAGGGCGCGGACACGTTCCGTGGCCTGCCGACCGAGGGCAAGACCCTGACGAGCAAGGGCTCGACGTTCCTCCAGGTCAACGCCGAGGGCAAGATCATCCTCGAGTCGACGATCCTCAACGAGACGCCGGTCTTCCAGCAGCTCGGCCTGCCGCTCATCACGCCGCACTACTGGGAAGAGGGCTTCGACCCCGCATCCCTCGCCGCCTGATCCCAGGCGGATCGGACCACCCCGCCCGGGTGGCCCCGCCGGTGAACGGTCCACGACGGCCGGGAGCGCACGCTCCCGGCCGTCGTCGTTCCCGGACCTGCGCCGCGCCCGCGTCCACCTGCGGCCCACCCGGACGCCGCCGGCCCGGACGGGTCGTCGTGCCGGTGGTCCGGGGAGCCCGTGGACGCGGGACCCGTAGCGGGAGGGGGAGGGGAGGAGGAGGTCCTACCCCCCCTGTCACCCCCGGTCGGCCTCCGGCCCGCGCCACGTCGGACCCCGGCGGAAACGCCGCTCCACAGCCGGATTCCGGACCTGCGGAGGACGAGCGGAGCGGCGCGCGGGGGGACGGAGTCCTCCCAAGGGGGGACGGATCCTTCACCCCCGCAGGATGGTGGACGGGGTGCGCCGGGGGCTAGCTTGGGCAAGGTCGATCGTCACCTCGGTCCCGAGCGTGACGAGGCGATCCGGAGAGAGAGCGATGAACGTCGAGCGAGACGCCTGATGGCCACGGCCACGGGCACACCAACGGGCGCACCCATGTCGGGTGACGTCCTCCCCGGGGGTCACACCGAGGCCCCCAAGCCCCAGGGAGGGCTTCCCGGACCGCTCGGCTGGCTCGAGCAGATCACCGGGATGACCATCCTGACGCTGCAGACCATGCGTGCGGCGGTGGTGCCGCCGTACAACTGGGGCGGCGAGTTCATCGATCAGTGCTGGCTCGTCACCAAGCGGGCGTTCATCCCGCTGATGTTCTGCACGCTCGTGTTCTCCTGGGGCGCTCCGGGCGTCACCGGAGGCAGCATCCTCGCGACGCTGGCCACCACCGACCGCCTCGGGGCGTTCGCGGTGATGGCGTCGGTCCGCGAGCTCGCGACCTGGATCAACGGGATGGTGATCGCGGGCGTGGCCGGCACGGCCATCTGCGCCGACCTCGGCGCCCGCAAGGTCCGCGACGAGCTCGACGCCCTGTCCGTCCTGGGCACCGACCTCGTCAAGGCGCTGCTCGTCCCGCGCTTCCTCGCGCTCGGCGTGATGTGCGTCATCTTCAACTACTGGAACACCGCGATCAGCCTCATCGGCCAGCTCATCGCCAACATCACCGTGTGGCAGGAGTCCAGCGCCGGCTACGTCTCGACGTTCGCCTCGAACTTCACCATCGCCGAGGTCGTCTTCAACGGCCTCAAGGTCCTGACGTTCGGCTTCATCATCGCCGTCGTCTGCTGCTACAAGGGCATGAACGCCAAGGGCGGTGCCGCCGGGGTCGGCCGCGCCGTCAACCAGGCCGTCGTAATCGCGTTCTGCGCGGTCTACGTCTACAACTACCTCCTGAACTCGCTCCTCCTGGGCGCGTTTCCGGAGACGGCAACGCTGCGCTGAGGAGCCCCATGGAAGCCGGAGCACCCCCCCAGCCCTACCGTCCGCCGACGGCGAAGCGCCCGCAGTCGCCGGGCCCGCTCGAGCGCCTCGCGAACGGGTTCGTCGACCCGATCCGCAACATCCTCGTCGAGGCCGGCCAGATCGCCGCGTTCGGCGGACGGGCCTTCCTCGAGCTGCGCGGCGTCCTGCGCTACAGCGCCGAGCTCATGCGCCAGGTCGCGCTGCTCATCACCGGATCGGCGCTCGTCCTCTGGGCGATGCAGTTCACCTTCGGACTGACCTGCGGCAACGAGTCGGTGTACATCCTGCGCGGCTACGGGGCGTCGAGCTACGCCGGCGTGTTCAGCGCGCTGTGCCCCATCCGCGAGGCCACGCCGTTCATGTTCGCCTACATGGTCGGGGCCAAGATCGGCTGCGGCTACGTCGCCGAGATCGGCTCGATGCGGATCAACGACGAGATCGACGCGATGGAGGCGCTCGGACTCAACCCGATGCGCTACCTCATCGCCACGCGCCTGCTGGCGAACATCCTCGTATCGCTCCCGATCTTCATCATCGGCCTGGTCCTCTTCTACGTCGGCGAGGTCTTCGTCATCCTCTTCCAGATCGGCGAGATCTCGCGAGGGGCATGGGAATCGGTGCACTGGGCGTTCACCGACGGGCCATCGATGATCTTCAGCTACACGAAGACCCTCGTCATGTGGGTGGCGATCGTCATCGCGGCGATGTTCTACGGATATAACGCCCGCGGCGGCCCGGTCGGCGTGGGCGAGGCGACCGCCAAGTCGATGGTGGTGGCCCTGGTGGTGACGATGGTGCTCAACACCGGATTCACGTTCTTCTTCTGGGGCGTCGACCCCAAGATCCCGGTCGGAGGCTGAGCCATGGGAACCCCCTCTGTGCCCGGCGGCGCCCCGTCGCCGGCGCCCCGTCGATCCCGCAACCCGCGCCCCCGGCGCGGGGGAACGGCGGGCGCCCGCTGGATGCTCGGTCATCCGTGGATCATCCTGACGCTCGTCCTGGCGGTGCTCGGGGTGTTCTGGGTCGCCGGCACCCGCGAGCTCAAGCACACCGTCAGGGCCGCGTTCCCGACGGCGTTCAACCTCACGCCCGGCCTGGACGTGCAGATCGACGGCATGGACGTCGGCAAGATCGGCAAGGTCGAGTACAAGGACGGCCGGTCGATCGTCGAGATCGGCATCAACGACGACGACTACTGGCCGCTGCCGAAGGGCACGACGGTCACCAGCCGCTGGGGCACGACGATCGGGTCGGGTACCCGCAGGCTCGACCTCGAGCTGGGGCCGGAGGACGCGGAAGGCATCCCCGAGGGCGGCATCATCGCCGCCAAGGCGACCCAGCCGGCCGTCGACGTCGACGAGGTCGTCAACACCCTGAGCGACGACACCCGCGACGACCTGCAGAACCTCCAGGGCAAGCTCATCGGCGCGCTCGAGGGCAACGAGCGCGAGCTCAACCGCGGTCTCAAGGCCACCGGCCCCGGCGTCCGCGACGTCGACCGGTTCCTCGCCGAGCTCGGCAGCGACCCGGCCGCCCTCCGAGGCCTGCTCACCAACACCCACCGCCTGACCCAGACGCTCGCGGCCCGCTCCGGCGAGGTGGCCGGCCTCATCTCGGTGGCGAGCCAGACCTTCGGGGCGTTCTCCGACCGCACCCGCGAGACCCAGGCCACGCTCGACGCGCTGACCCCGACGCTCAACGAGGTGTCGACGACGCTCAAGCGCGTGGACGGCAGCCTCGGCGGGCTGACCGACCTCGTGAAGGACCTGCGCCCGGGCGTCGCCAAGCTGCCCGCGCTCGCCAAGGCGGCGAAGCCCGCGCTGCGCGACCTGCACGCGATCGTCCCGACGGCGCTCCGCACGATCCGGACGACGACCGACGTCGCCCCCGACGTCACGACGTTCCTCGCCGACGCGCAGCCGGTCGTCGACAAGACGACGAAGGCGCTCGACGAGGCCACGCCGATGATGCATTGCCTGCGGCCGTACGCCCCCGAGGCGATGGGCGCGGTGATCGGCCTGGCGGGCTGGACGCAGAGCTTCCAGGTGAAGCAGCCGACGACGATCGACAACGAGCTGCTGAACCAGCCCCTGCGGCACCGCGGCCGCCCGTACAACGGTCAGCCCACGCGTGGCGGCATGCGCGCCGGCCCGCAGGCGTCCACCGCCTCCGTGCACGCCTACCCCGACGGCATCATCACGCCGCAGGTCTACTCGATCTTCGGGATGAAGACCTACGCCTACCCGCGCCCGCCGGGCTTCGCCGCCGGCAAGCCCTGGTTCGTCGAGGAGTGCGGCTACACCAAGGACCGGCTCGACCCGGCCAAGGACACCGAAGGGAAGCCCGAGTGATGTCCCGCAACCTCGTGGTCTGGCTCGTCGCCGGCGTCGTCGCCGTGGCCGGGTACATCGTCGTCACCGGTGGTGACGACCCGTACCGGGTCCAGGTCGAGCTGGAGAACGCCGGCGGCCTCCGCCAGCACTCCTCCGTGAAGATCGCCGGCGTCCCCGGCGGCTCGGTCTCCAAGATCGAGATCACCGACAAGGACACGGCGATCGCCACCCTCGACCTGGACGACAGCGCCGCGCCCATCGGTCGCGACGCGAGCGTCAAGATCCGCCCGACCGACCTCCTCGGCGAGCGCTACGTCGACCTCGATCCGGGCGACGCGGGCGACAGCGCCCCCGACGGCTTCCGGATCGCGAAGTCGAAGGCCAAGCTGCCGGTCGAGCTCGACGACATCCTCAACTCCGTCGACGGCGAGACGCAGGCCCGGCTCAAGGTCCTCATCAACGAGTTCGGCATCGGCCTCGGCTCCCGCGGCAAGGACTTCGCCAAGCTCCTCAACGTCATGCCCCCGGCGCTCGACGAGGCCCGCGCGCTCGTCCGCCAGCTCTCGGAGGAGCGGGACGCCATCGAGCGGCTGCTCGTGAAGGGCGACCGGATCACCGCGTCGGTCGCGCCCAAGCGGGACGAGCTCGCGAAGCTCATGGACGACGCCGAGCGCACGCTCAAGGTCGTCGCCGACCGACGCGGGGCGATGGGCAGCGCGATCGACTCCGCGCCGCCGGCCCTGGCGCGCCTGCAGTCCACGCTGCGGACCCTCGACCACGCGTCGCTGAACATGCGGCCCGCCGCCGACGACCTGCGCGACGCGACGCGACCGCTGACCGCGGTGCTGCGCGAGATGCCGGACTTCGAGGACGCGGCCAAGCCCGCGCTCGACGCGGCCCGCAAGGCCTCCCCGGCGCTGAGGAAGCTCGGCGACGACGCCCGCGCGCCGCTCAACCGACTGATGCCGACGCTCGGACGGATCGAGAAGATCTCCGACTCGGCGGTGCCGACCCTCAACCACCTCGAGTACCGCGGGTTCGAGGACCTCCTCTGGTTCGTCCAGAACTGGTCGATCGGCATGAAGCAGCGCGACGCGCTCGGGCACCAGGTCGGCGCGATGGCGACGGTCGCCCCCGAGACGGCCTACTCGATCATCGACGGCCTGCTCGGCGGTGGCCCGGGACACGGCGGGGACGCGGCGACCAACGGCGAGGGCGACTTCCCGCAGGCCAAGTCCCGCACGAAGGCGCCGGCCCGCACGACCCGGCGGACGCTGAGCCCGCCGACCGAGCCGTCGCCGGAGCAGAAGCCGAAGCCGGCCGACGACCCGGTGAAGCAGCTCGTGGACGACGTCGACAGAGCGCTGGATCCCGTGGCGCGCGTCGTGGAGCCCGTGACCAAGGGCCTCAACGACCTCACGAACGCGCTCGGCCTCACCAACGGGGGCAAGAAGCGTGACAAGCCAGGCGGCAAGCCCTCGGGCTCGGGCCTGGACCTCCTCGACCAGCTGCTGGCGCCATGAGCAACTTCCGTCGCACCCCGCACGACGACCGCAAGCCCCCGCGCGGCACGGCAGGCCACCAGCGGGGCCGGCTCAGCATCCTGCTGATCGGCCTCGGGGCCATCGCCGTCATGGGCGTCATGGCCACGATCGGCTACCGCGCCGCGGACACCGTCCCCGGCCGGTCGTACTACAACATCAAGGCCGAGTTCAACGCGGCCGACAACCTGTCGAACCACTACGAGGTCCGCATCGGCGGCGAGCGCGCCGGTCAGGTGCTCAAGCCCCGGGTCCGCGACGGCAAGGCCCTGGTGGACGTCCGGCTCGACGCCAAGTTCAAGCCGCTCCGCAGCGACTCGAAGACCCGGATCCGCCTGCGCTCCGCCGTCGGCGTCCGGTACCTCGAGATCATCCCGGGCAAGAAGGGCGCGCCGCTCGCGGAGGGCGACACGATCCCGGCCGAGAACGCGATCGAGCCGGTGGCCCTCGACCAGGCGCTGTCGACGTTCGACCCCGAGACGCGCCAGGAGACCCAGCGGCTGCTGCGTGAGCTGGGCGGTGGCGCGACGGACGCCGGCGACGACATCAACCGGTCCCTGAAGGACCTGCCGCCGTTCCTCTCCAAGACGCAGTCGGTGTCCAAGGCGATCAACGCCCGGCCCCAGGCGATGCGCGGGTTCGTCCGCGGCACCGCCTCGACGGCCGACGCGTTCGACCCGATCCGCGACACGCTCGCCGCGATGTTCGGTCCGACGTCGAAGGCCTTGCAGGCGCTGTCGGAGGCCGAGGACGGACTCGGATCGACCTTCGACGAGACGGCGCCGACGATGGCGCAGGTCAACGTCGACCTGCCGAAGATCGATCGGCTCGTCACCGCGGTCGACCGCCTTGCGGTCGCCGGGCGCCCGGCGCTGCGCGCGATGCCCGCGTCGCTCCGCGAGACCCACCGCCTGATGACGAGCGCCCCGCGGCCGCTGAAGGCCGTCACCGGAACGCTCCAGAAGGCGGAGGCGGCGGTCGACCCGACCCTCGCGACGCTCACCGACGTGGAGCGGATCCTGCCGGAGGTCGACAAGGCCTTCGACTCCGCACAGCCGCTCGTCGACGAGCTCGGGCCCCGGGCGTGCGAGATCACGAACTTCTCGACCGGGTGGAGCGAGATGATGAAGTACTCCAACACGGGTGGCGGATTCATCCGGTTCGAGCCGGTCTTCAACATCCCCGACACCCTCGAGGCGAGCACGGGCACGCGCTTCCCGATCGGTGAGGGTGGCCGGCCGCTGTTCGACCACATGGTCAACACCGTCGGCTACCCCGGGCCGTGCGAGGGCCACAAGGGGCAGGCCGGCTGGCTCATGCCGCGCGTCGCCGAGTCCATGAAGGGCCTGGTGTACGACCGCAACGTCGACCACCGCGAGCAGCGGGCGCTCGAGGAAGCCGCCGAGCTGGACGCCATCAACGCGAAGTCGAGGGCAGGACGATGAGCACCCCGAGCACCGGGCGCGGCCCCGGCCGGTTCGAGATCCGGCCCGGCCAGCACCGCCCCAAGCACGTTCGCAACGGCGCGATCTTCTGCGCGATCGTCGGCTTCTTCCTCTTCGTCATCTACACGAAGCCGGAGCTGCCGTTCCTGTCCACCACCGGCGAGACCGTGACGATGGACGTGGCCAACGGCGCCAACGTGCGGCCGGGCTACACCCCGGTCCGCGTCAAGGGCGTCGACGTCGGCCAGGTCACCGGCGCCGAGCGCGCGCCGGGCGGCAAGGGCGTGCGGATCACCCTGCGCGTCGACGACGGCAAGGGCGTCACCGTCCACAAGGACGCACGCGCGGTGCTCCGCTGGCGCACGCTCCTCGGACGCAACCTGTACGTCGACCTCGATCCCGGCTCGCCGTCGGCGCCGGAGCTCGGCGGCGAGGTCATCGCCATGAATCGCACCTCGAGCCAGGTCGAGCTCGACGACGCCCTCGAGCCGCTTGACGCCGACGGACGCGCGTCGACCAAGACGATCCTCGAGGAGTTCGACAAGGGCTTCGCCAACGCCGCCGACTCGCGGCGCGTGCTCCGCGCCCTGGAGCCGGCGATGAGCAGCATCGGCCCCGGCCTCCGCGCGGTGAAGGGCCAGAAGGAGGGCGACCTCCAGCGGCTCATCAAGCACACGAGCACCGTCGCCGGATCGCTCGCCGCCGACGAGGTGGCGCTCGCGAGGCTCGTCACCGACGGCCGGATGGCGCTCGGCGTCACCGCGGCGCGCCAGGCCGACCTGCGATCGCTGCTGGCCACGGCTCCCGGATCGCTGTCGGAGATCCGCCAGACCGCGACGCGGCTGCGCACCACCCTCGACGTCCTCGATCCGGTCGCGGCCAAGCTCCGCCCCGGCGCCCGCAAGATCCCGGAGACCGCCGACCGCACGATCCGGCTGCTGAAGGACGTCGTGCCGCTGCTGAAGGACACCCGCCCGACGCTGACGGCGCTGCGGCCCGCCGTCGCCAAGCTCCCCGAGCTGACGCGCACCGCGGACGCGACCTTCGACCGGGCCGAGCCGATCCTCGACCAGGTGCTCTTCCCGATCATCCCGTGGCTCAAGGACACCGACCCGGAGTCGAAGCTCAAGAACTACGCGCTCGTCGGACCGGCGCTCGCTCACGGCGGGTCGGCGACGGCCTGGGGTGAGCGGTACGGCACCTCGGCGACGTTCGAGGCCGGCGTCGGCGAGCGCGCGGTCGGGTTCTCCCCCTGCAAGACGTTCATCGCCGACGGCCAGGTCCCCGCGGATCAGAAGATCCAGTGCGAGGGCATCAGCCGGATGCTCACGAGCCTGCTCACCGGCGTGCCGCCGGATCAGGTCGAGCTCCGGGGTCGGACCGTGTCGAAGTCCGCCGGCAAGGGCATCTTCGAGGGCGAGAGCCTCCGCAGGTTCACCCGGGAGATCAAGCGGAACGCGCCGAAGATCGGCGAGACCAAGAAGGAGGCGACGCGATGAGCAACGACGCCGATCGCGCCGGGTTCGACCGGATCGCGCTGGAGCTCAAGCGCTCCGCCAAGCCCGCGCTGCTGTTCCTCCTGCTGATCGTCGGAGGCATCGCCACGGCCGCCTACGTCGTCAAGAACCTGGCCGGCGACAAGCCCTGGGTCGACTACGTCCAGTACAAGGTGCGGTTCGACAACGTCGAGGGCGTCGTCCCCGGACGCCACGAGCTGCGGATCGCCGGCGTCAAGGCCGGCAGCATCAAGGGCTCCGAGCTCGTCGACGGCAAGCCCGTCCTCATCCTCAACGTCGAGAAGAAGTACGCGCCCCTCCGGCGTGACGCCAAGGTCTCGATCCGCCCGGTGACCGCGCTCGAGGACATGTACGTCGACATCACGAGCCGGGGGACCGAGGGCACGCCCGAGCTCGCGCCCGACGAGGTCCTCCCCGTGTCGCGGACGAAGGACATGGTCGAGGTCGGTCGCGTCCTCAACGTGCTCGACGACGACACCCGCCCGCGACTCGCGTCGCTCATCAACGAGCTCGGCAAGGGCACCGAGGACAACGGCGATCAGCTCCGCCGGACGTTCGCGTCGCTCGGGCCGTTCCTCGAGACCGCCGCCGACCTCGGCGAGGTGCTCGACGCGCGGCGCGCCAACACCCGGCGGCTCGTCACGAACTTCGCGAACATCGCCCAGACCCTTTCGACGCGAGACCGTCAGCTCCGCGGCTTCGTCGCCCAGGGGCAGAAGACCCTCGGCACGCTCGCCGAGCACGGGAGCACGCTCGACGCGACGCTCGCACGCCTGCCGGGCACCCTGCAGACGGCGAGCACGACGTTCCGGAACCTGCGCACGACGCAGACGAAGCTCGACGCGGCCGTCAAGTCGCTCGTTCCGGTCGCCGATGCGCTGCCCAAGGGCTTGGAGGACCTCGGGTCGCTCGCCACCGCGGCGATCCCGGCCGTGAGCGCGCTACGACCCGCGGTGCGGAGCCTCAAGCCGCTCGCGGTCCAGCTCCCCGGCAACACGAGCACGGCCGACAAGACGCTCGGCCTGCTCAACCCGCAGCTCCCGCAGGTCGCCAAGGGCGTCAAGTTGGCCACCCCGTGCCTGCCGGTCGCCGGGACGTTCCTGTCGCGCCTCATCTCCATGACGAAGTGGGCGGAGAGCGAGAGCCTCGTCGCCAACGCCCGGGCGACCGCGATCGTCGACCTGTCCTCCGCGTCGGTCCTGTTGAAGGACTTCGACTGGCGGATCGTGCCGGCGTGCTTCACCGACCCGGAGGGCGCGGTGAAGGGCAACGGCGTCGGGTCGCGGCCGCTGCCGACCAAGCCTGACCAGAAGAAGGAGGGGGACCAGTGAAGACCCCGCACGTCATCCCCAAGCTCGGTGCGGTCCTGGTGCTCATCGCCGGCGCGCTGGCGATCCTCGCCTACTTCTGGGACACGGCCGGCGGCGACCTGCCGTTCCAGTCGACGCCCTACGAGGTGACCGCGACGCTCACGGACTCGCAGCAGCTGTCGCAGAACGCCGACGTCCGTGCCGCCGGGGTGAAGATCGGCTCGGTCGACAGCGTGAAGAACGTCGGCGAGCGGATCGAGGTCGTCCTCCACATCAAGAAGGAGCACGCGCCGATCCACGAGGACGCGGAGATCCTCGTCCGCCAGAAGACGCTCGTCGGCGAGAACTACATCGAGGTCAATCCGGGCAGCGCCAAGGCCGGCGCGGTGCCGGACGGCGGACGGATCACCGTCAAGGCCCAGAAGGAGGCCGTGCCGATCGACCGCGTGCTGTCGTCGCTCGACGCGGAGACCCGTGACCGGATCTCGCGCAACCTCCAGGCGACCGGCAAGGGCGTCAAGGGACGGGCGTCCGACCTCAACGAGCTGTTCAACCGGGTCCCGGACCTCAGCACGAGCGGCATGAAGCTCATGGAGGTCCTGGACGACCGGCGGGCGCAGGTCGCGTCGATCGTCCAGAACACCGGCGTGCTGATGAACGCCGTCGGGTCGCGCAACGCCGACATCCAGCGGCTCATCGGCTCGGTCAAGGCGACCTCCGAGGCGGTGGCGTCGCGGGACCAGGCGCTGAAGTCCGCGCTCGACACCATCCCGGGCACGTTCCGCCAGACGCGCGGCACCGTCGACCGGTTGACGGCGTTCGCGGGCACCGCGACCCCCGTGGTCGACGACGCCCGGGTCGCCCTCACGACCCTGCGGCCGGTGCTCGACCAGCTCGTCCCGACGGCGCGCCAGGCGCGCCGCCTCGTGGCGTCGTTGCCCGCCCTGGCGAAGACCGCCGATCCGGCGCTCGTCGAGCTGAAGGAGTTCGCGGAGCAGAGCCGGCCGATCGCGAAGACGGCCGACGGGTTCCTCGCCGAGGCCAACCCGTTCCTGACCTACGCCAAGCCGTACCATCGTGACGTGGTCGGCCTCCTCTCCAAGATGGGCACCGGCGCGTGGCTCGACCGGTTCGGCGCCATCGGCGGCTGCCTCTGCCCCGTCGGCGATCGCACGTTCTCCGGCTGGACGCCGGAGCTGCGGGCGCTCGTCGCCCCGCTGCTCGACCAGGGCATCGTGCCGCAGGTGCTCGACCAGAAGAAGAACCACTACCGCGAGCCCAACCGCCAGCCGGACTTCGAGTACGCGCAGGACGACAGCAAGTACAAGCGCATCGAGGCCGCGCCGCGCGTCCTGGGCGGTGGTGACTGAGCGCCGGTCCCCGTCCGCGGCGCACGTCCTGCTCGAGCAGGAGCGTCGCCGTGGACGGCTCGTCGGCGTCGCCGCGTTCGCCGGCATCGCCGCGATGCTGGCGTCGGTCGTCCTGACGGCGACCGCGTCGACGGGCACCCCGGCGCCGGTCGGTCCCGGCTACGCCGACCGTCCGATCGACCACGCGCAGCGCCTCACCGACCTGCACGGCCACGAGCTGGAGCACACGCTCGCGGTCGGCCTACGGGTCGCCGGCCTGGTGCTCGTGGCGCTCGTGGGCCTCCACCTGTGGACGCTCGTCCGCACCCGTGACGCCCGGGTCGCGACGAAGCCGACCCTGTGGCTCACGATCATCGGTCCGGGGCTCGTCGCGGCGTCGACGGTCGTCGGGTTCGTCGCCCTGAGCGACGTCGCGCAGCAGTTCGTCGCCGAGGGCGGGGGCACGACGGCCCGTGCCCGGGAGCTCATCGACGACTCGACCATGCTCCGGGCCGCGAGCTCGGGCGACACGATCAGTCGCCTGGTCCTCGCGCTGTGGCTCGGGTTCATCGCCGTCGCGGCGATGAAGGTCGGCCTGCTGACCCGGTTCCTCGGCTACTGGGGGATGGCGGCCGCGGCGGCGTTCGTGGTGCTGCCGATCGGCGATGCGCTCCTCGCCGGGTGGATGGCGTGCCTCGGCGCGCTGATGCTCGGCTGGTGGCCGGGGGGCCGCCCGCCGGCATGGTCGTCGACGCGGGCGATCCCCGCGGACGCGACCTGACCGCCGCTCCGGGTCGACCCGTTCGGGATCGACCCGGAGCGGCGGCTCAGGTCCCGGGAACGCCCGGAACGCTGGGCGCCGCGGCGGCCACGGCGTCGGCGGCGCGCTGGGCGGCGGAGCGCTCGCCCACGTGCCCGCGCCAGATCGAGAAGTCGAACCGCTGCAGGATCGGGGCGACCCGCAGGAACTTCCTGACGGGGCCCGTGTACTGGATGTCGCCCGCGGCGATCGCCATCGACATCGCGCTCCGCCCGGCGACGACGTCGAGCATGACCTTCGTCGTCGTGTAGATCTGGATCTCGGCGTTCGGGTCGATGCCGTGCACCGCCTCGATCGGGGTCCCGGTGAGGTGCACGGTGCACCCGACCTCGTGGGCGGCGTCGGTGAGGTGGATCGCCATCGTCGTGTTGGCGAACGCCACGCGCTCGGCCAGCTCTTGATCGTGCGATCCGCCGTCGAAGAACCGAACCAGCAGGTCGACGAGTTCCTCGGCAGTTGCCGTTGCGGTCATCGTGGTCACTCTCCTCGCCCGCCATCCGATGGTCGGGCCTCACCCCTCGTCCGGTCCCGTGCGCGAGGCTGCGCGCGGCATGCCGGACCCAACACGGTGAATCTCGCACCGCCACGATCGGGTGACGTCTGCGGGACGGAAGAAGGAGGTCCCTCGGAGGGGGTAGACGGCTCTCCCCGACGGCACGACGCGGGGGAGGGCCCCTGTCCGGTGGAGGAGCAAGGTCCCTCGCGGGGGAGACGACCCGGTCGGCCGGATCGCGGAGGCTGGCGTCCGGGTCGCGCTCCGCGACCCGGCCCACCGGGCCGTAATCCGCACAACCCTCCGCGAGGACATCCATGGCCTACTTCAACGACGCCGACGACGTCTACAAGTACATCGGCGGCGTCTTCCGCAAGGCCGGCGAGCACCCCGAGTCCGGCCCCAAGCTCGCCGCTTCGGGCGTCGTGATGCAGGTGTACTACACCGATCCCGACACGAGCCTCACCATCCGCATGACCGAGCCCGCCGTCGAGGTCATCGAGGGCGGCGACGACAAGGACGCCGACGTCAAGCTCTGGATGTCCGCCGACACCGCCGACAAGTACTGGCGTGGCGAGTACAACCTCGCGGTCGGTCTGGCCAAGGGCAAGGTCAAGGCCAAGGGCCCGGTCAGCAAGATCCTCAAGCTCGTCCCGGTGACGAAGCCGCTGTTCCCGATGTACCGCGAGATCATCGCGGAGAAGGACGGCGCGACGGCCTGACGCGCCCCGCGTCGCCCCGGCCGCGGTCACGGCCGGGGCGACGCCCGTGCGCCGCGGCTCACCGGGTCCGGAGGGCGGAGCCGCGCCGGCGATTCAGTCGGCGACGACGCGGTCGATGAACGCGTCCAGGTGACCGATGACCTCGTCGCGGTTGGTCTCGTTGAAGACCTCGTGCCGCGCGCCGGGGTAGATGTGCCGCTCGACGGTGGAGGCGCCGAGCTCGCTGACCGCGGCCCGCGTGACGTCGAGCGGGGCGAGTCCGTCCTCTTCGCCGTGCAGCCACAGCAGGGGGATCTCCAGGCCCTCGACCGTGCTGCCGATGTCGGCGACCGTCTGCGCCACGGCGCGGAGCGTCTCGACGCGGAACGCTCCGTGGTACACGAGCGGATCGGCCGCGTAGGCCTCGCCGACCGCGGGGTCCCGCGAGAGGGCCGCCGGGTCGATCGGCACCTCGGGGATCGGGTCCAGATCGATCAGCGCGAGAATGTCCGGATTGCCGCCGATCACCGGGCCGCTGAGCGCCAGGCCGCGCCATACCGCGGCGTCGCGCTGCGCCAGTCGCGTGGCGACGATGCCGCCGAGGGAGTGCCCGAGCAGCACCCGGGGCAAGGGCTCGAACGCGTCGCGGACCGTGTCGGTCACGCGGTCGAGGTCGGTGACGACGTCCTCGAAGTCCGCGATGAGCGCGCGCTCGCCCTCGGACTCGCCATGACCGGCGTGGTCGGGCGCGACGACGACCAGGCCCCGTCCAGCCAGGTGCCGGGCGAGTGCGTCGTAGCGTCCGGCGTGCTCGCCGTAGCCGTGGGCGAGGACCACCACCGCCCGTGGGTCACCCGGGATCCAGCGGTGCACGGCCAGCCGGCCGCGCGTCCCGTCGATGTGGTCGGTCGTCTTCTGCGTCACGGGATGCGGGCTCCTGTCGGCTCGTCCACGCGAGAGGTGAGGCTCAGGATCGTGTGCGCGACGAGCCCGGGGTCGTCGAGCATCGGCACGTGGCCGACGCCGCGCAGCCGCCGGACCGCGACCGGCCCGAGCGCCTCGACCATCGGCCGGCCGTACCGTGCGAACGGGAGCACGCGGTCGCACTCGGACCACGCGACGACCGACGGGCACTCCGGCGCGTCGTCGACCTGCAGCAGCGACGGCACGGTCGCGGCCCAGCGCAGGAACGGCTCGACCGCCGTGCACGCGCGCGCGTCGGCCATGATCTCGACCGCCTCGTGGTACGGCACCCGGTCCCCGTGCTCGGCCACCGACCGCAACGCGAGCCGCCGCATGCGCGGGCGGGCCAGCAGCCGGTCCCGCGACGGCGGGGTGCGCGCCGCATAGGCGGCGGTGAGGTGCATCAACCGGATCACCCGCGCCCGGTCGCGCGTGCGCTCCCATGCGCCGGCGGGCGACAGCGCCGTCAGCGATCGGGCGCGACCCCGACGGGCGAGCTCGATCGACAGCCAACCGCCGAGCGAGTTGCCGACGAGGTGCGGCCGGTCGACGCCCAGGTCGTCGAGTCGACGCTCGAGCGCGTCGACGATGCCGGGCACCCCGCGTTCGAGCTCCACCGCGTCCTCCCAGCCGGCGTGCCCGGGCAGCGCGATCGCGATGACGTCGTGGTGGGCCGCCAACGTCGGGATGACGTGCCGCCAGATCCGCCACGATCCCGTGAAGCCGTGGAGGAGCACCACCGGGGTTCCCGCTCCCTCACGGTGGTGGGACGCGATGCCGGTCATCGCCGCTCCGCGGCCGGGGCCGCACCGGGCACGAGCGAGAGCACCTCGGCGAATCCGTCGGCGAGGCAGCGACGGAACCGCGGGGGGTCGCTGATCGCGGCGGCGTCGTGGTTGACGGTGACGCAGCAGATGTCGCCGTGGGTGACCATGACGACCATCACAGCACACCCCGGCAGGGGTCCGAAGGCGTAGCACCGCTCGACGCGCGCCCCGGCGATGAAGGTCTCGTCGCGGATCCCGGGGATGTTCGACGCCTGCAGGTCGTTCGCCGCGGTGAGCCGCCCGGCGAGGCCGGCCACGACGGGGCCCGGCAGACGGGCGAGCCCGGGTGCGATCGTCCCGAGCGCGTCGAGCGCGGGCTCGTCACGGAGCGCGCGGACCGTCCGGCCGACCTCGTGCATCCGCTCGACCGGGTCGACGATCCCCACCGGTCCGCGCAGCCGCGCGCCGGCGAACCGGTTGCCGCCCTCGGGGTCGTCGGGTCGGCGCGTCGACACCGGGATCGCGACCGGGATCGCGTCGACGGGGGAGCCCATCTCCTCGTGGTAGCGCCGGACGCCACCGAGGACCGCGGCGAGGTAGGCGTCGTTGAGCGACGCGTCGGCGGCGCGGGCCGCGGCCTTCAGGTGCGGGAGCCGCACGTCGAGCGCCTGGAACCGCCAGCGCCCGTCGCGCGCGGACCAGAGCGGCGAGGGCTCCGCGTCGACGTCGCCGAGGACCCGACGCAGCGACGCCGCGTACGCCATGGCGTCGTGCACCGTCCGGTCGGCCCGGGCCGCGGCGCGGCCGAGCGTCGGTGCACGGCGGAGCAGTCCGACGGCCGCTCCGGCGTCGCGGCGCAGCTGTCGGGCGAGCACGCGGGGCGTGCCTGCGACCGGTGCCGGGGGCTGCGGCTTGTCGTCCGTCGGCTCGCGCGTGCGCGAGTGCAGGCGGCCGAGGAGCTGCATCCCGGCCGCGCCGTCGAGGGTCGCGTGGTGGAGCTTGAGGACGTACGCGACACGGCCCTCGGGGAGGCCGGTGACGAGGGTCGCCTCCCACGGCGGTCGGCGCTCGTCGAACGGGGCCTGCGCGATCCGCGCCACCCGGTCGAGCAGCTCGTCCCAGCCTCCGTCGCGCAGCGCGACCCGGCGGACGTGACGGTCGAGGTCGAACCGCTCGTCGACGACCCACGTCGGTCGTCCGAGGCCGGTGCGCCCGTCGACGACGCGCTGACGGAACCGCGGCGCCATCCGGGTGCCCCACTCGTGGGCGTCGCGGAACCGCTCCCAGTCGGGGGCGACGTCGAGCTGCTCGACGATCACCGAGTTGGAGCTCAGCGTCGGGTTGGCCCCGGCCCGCCACATGACGGCCTCGAGCGCGGTGAAGTCGTCGGCGCCCCACGCGAGGGCCTGATCGGTCATCGCGTCGCCCCCGCGGTCAGCCGGGCCGGTCGGTCGGTGGGCCAGGCGTCGAGGCCGTCGAGCATGAGCGCGCGGACGTCGTCGCGGTGACGATCGACCGTCTCGGGGAGCCACTCGGAGGTGTCGACCGGCGGGAGGACGACGACCTCGACGGTCCCCGGGCGCACGATCTGCGCCCCGCGCCACTGCACCTCGTCGATGCCGCGGAAGAGGATCGGCACGACCGGCACGCCGGCCTGCATCGCGATGTGGAACGGGCCCTTCTTGAACGGCCCCAGGCGCGGGGTCGGCGTGCGCGTGCCCTCGGGCGACACCGCGACCGAGGTGCCCTCCCGCAGCCGTTGGATCAGCGGCTCCATCTTCGCCCGGGCGCCCTGGGCGTCCGCCCGGTCGATGAGCGCGATGCCGGCGAGCTGGAAGAGCTGCCCGAACATCGGCACGTTCTTCGCCTCGGCCTTCGCGACGCCGGTGAAGTCCTGCCGCAGGAGCTTGGCCATGACGATCGTGTCGACCTTGCTCGCGTGGTTGAAGACGAAGACGCATGGCCGCGCGTCCCACAGGTGGGCGGAGCCGGAGAGGACCCGCACGTCGACCCCGGCCGCGGCGAGGCTCACGTCGGCGCCGACGCCGAAGGCGATGTCGAGGAACGACCGCCGGGAGCGCCGGGCGAGCCCGATGCCGGCCGCCGCGCCCATCGCGCCGGCGAAGCCGCCGTAGAACGCGACGGTGCGGGCCGCGTCGGTGAGCGTGGCCCGTGGGGCCGGATCCCGGCACGGGAGCACGGGCCACCCGTGGCGGGCGGCGGCGCGGAGGAGGTCGTCGTCGGGCTCGATCGCCGCCGCGTGGCCGACGGCGGCGAGCAGCGGCTCGTCCTCGCCGCCGTCGGAGTAGGCGAACGCGTCGGCCGGATCCGCGCCGAGGGCGTCGACGAGCTCGAGCACGCGCCGGGCCTTCTCGCGTCCGTAGACCGGGACGCCGTCGGCCCGGCCGGTGAGTCGGCCGCCGTCGTCGACGGCGGCACGGGTGCAGACGACGTGGTCGACCTCGAGGGCCCGGGCGACCGGCGCGGTCTGGAACGTCAGCGCCGACGACGCGATGACGAGCGTGTGCCCCATCCGCCGGTGCGCCTCGAGGACGGCGTACGTCTCGCGTCGGAGCAGGGCCGCGGTGCGGTGCTTGAAGAGCCGCATGCCCAGCGCGTCGAGGTCGTCGGCGCGCTGCCCGGTCCAGTGGGACAGGGCGCCGTCGAGGAACGACGCGAACGCCTCGTCCGACTCGATCCCGCGCCGCGCGGCCCGCAACAGGCCGACGAGCTCCGCCGCCCCCATCTGGCGGCGGCGGACCCGCTCGCGCATGAACGCGGACGCCGAGAGCCCGGCGACGAGCGTCCCGTCGTAGTCGAACGCGGCGATCGTCGCGGGGCCCGGTGGGGCCGCCTCGACGCGGGCGATGAGGTCGGCGGTGGTGGTCATGCCGCCCCGTGCCGGTCCGGCGGTCAGCGGACGACGGCGGCCGACGCGACCGACCGCGGACCCGCGGGGACGGCGTGGAGGCCGTGGTCGGCGAGCTCCTCGAGCGCCAGGCGGTCGGCGCTCCGGACGCGGGCCGAGCGCACGCCGAGGTCGACGAGGATCTGCGCCGCGAGGTCGTGGTCGGGGATGTCGACCGCGGGTCGCGGACGCGACGTCGCCGGCGCGTGGCCCCGGCGCTGCAGCGCGCCGAGGCGGTCGTCGCCGCCGAGGTACACGAGCACCCCGCGGCCCTCGGCCCGCATCCAGTCCAGTGCGGCGTCGACGTCGCGCCGCCCGCCGCCGAACACGTCGACGAGGAGGTCCGCGCGCTGGACGTGCACCGGCACGTCGTGCCCGTCCCCGAGGTCGCCGTGCACCAGCGCGACGTGCTCCTCACCGCTGTGCGGGGTCTCGTACCCGACGATGCGGTAGTCGCCGCGCGACGTCGGCAGCCCCGTCTCGGCGGCGCGGACGACGCGCCGCTCCTGCTCCTGCCGGTACGCGGCGAGCGCCTCGACGGTGACCATCTTGAGGTCGTGGCGGGCGCAGAACCCCACGAGGTCCGGGACCCGCGACATCGTCCCGTCGTCGTTCATGATCTCGCAGATCACGCCGGCGGGCCGCAGGCCGGCGAGGCGCGCCAGGTCGACGGCGGCCTCGGTCTGTCCTCGACGCTCGAGCACGCCGCCGTCGCGGGCGCGGAGCGGGAACATGTGGCCCGGGACGACGACATCGGACGAGTCCGACGTGGGATCGACGGCGACCTGGATCGTGTGGGCGCGATCGGCGGCCGAGATGCCGGTCGTCACCCCGGTGCGCGCCTCGATCGACACGGTGAACGCGGTGCCGAGCGGCGCCTCGTTGTGCTCGGCCATCTGACGCAGGCCCAGCTCGTCGCAGCGCTGCCCGGTGAGCGACAGGCAGATGAGTCCGCGACCGTGGGTGGCCATGAAGTTGATTGCCTCGGGCGTCGCGAACTCGGCGGCCATCGTCAGGTCGCCCTCGTTCTCGCGGTCCTCGTCGTCGCACACGACGACCATCCGTCCGGCCCGCAGCTCGGCGAGCGCCTCGTCGATCGTCGCGAACGGGCCGGTGCCCGCGTGATCTCCGGACGGTCGGTCGGCGGTGATGGTGTGGTCGTGGAACACGGTGGCTCTCCCGCCGGCGGACCGGCTGTCGCTTCGTGATCACCAACCTAGGTCAGGGGAGATGCCGTTCCCTCCCGCCAAGGGAGAGCATGTGTCCCCCCAAGGGGGAGAAGCCCGGTGCGGGGGCGGGCGATGTGACCCGCCCCGCACCGACCGCCTACGCGTACAGCGCCTCGATGACGTCGGCGAACTGCTCGTTGACGACGTTGCGCTTGACCTTCATCGTCGGGGTCAGCTCACCGGTCTCCTGCGACAGGTCGCGGGTGAGGATCGCGAACTTCTTCACCTGCTCGACGCGGGCGTACTTCTCGTTGACCTCGTCGATGTCCTTCTGGATCAGCGCGCGCACGTCGTCGTCCTCGGCGAGCGCGGCGACGTCGGCGAGCTTGCCGTTCTCGGCCGCCCACGCGCCGATCGTCTCGGGGTCGAGCGTCACGAGCGCGATCGGGAACGGGCGACGGTCGCCGTGCATGACGACCTGGCTCACCCAGCGCGACTGCTTCAGGTCGTTCTCGAAGTTCGCCGGGGCGATGTTCTTGCCGCCGGCGGTGATGATGATGTCCTTCTTGCGGCCGACGATGTAGATGTAGCCGTCCTCGTCGATCGTCGCCAGGTCACCGGTGTGGAGCCAGCCCTCCGCGTCCTTCGTCTCGCGCGTGGCCTTCTCGTTGCGGTAGTACTCCTGGAAGATGTTGGGACCGCGGACGAGCAGCTCGCCGTCCTCGGCGATCTTCGCCTCCTGGCCCGGCAGGGCCTTGCCGACGCTGCCGAACCGGATCGCGTCGGGCGGGTTCATCGCGGCGCCGGTCGAGGTCTCCGTCATGCCGAAGCCCTCGGTGATCGGGATGCCCGCGCCGTAGAAGAACTCGAGCATCTCCTTGCCGGCCGGCGCGCCGCCGCTGATGCCGCGCTGGAGGTTGCCGCCGAAGATCCCCCGGACCTTCGTGAAGAGCTGCTCGTCGGCCTGGTTGAACTTCTCGAGCAGGTCGGCGGGGACCTCCTCGCCGGCCTCCTGCATGCGGCGGACCTTCAGCCCGAGCTGGGCGGCGCCGATCATCTTCGCCTGCGTCGCCTCGTCCTGCGCGCCGACGACGGCGGCGTAGATCTTCTCGAAGATCCGCGGCACGGCCGGCAGGTGGGTCGGCTTCGTCTGGGCGAGCTCGGGCACGAGCTTCGTCGCGTCGCCGCCCCAGTAGATGAGCTTGGCGCCGACGTCGAACACCATGAGGTGGAAGAGCAGCGCGAACGCGTGCGCCAGCGGCAGGAAGAGGTAGAGGACGTCGTCCGGGGCGATGTTCGCCAGCTGCGGCGCCGTGTCGAGCATGAACCGGTAGTTGCCGTGCGACAGGACGACGCCCTTGGGCGGACCGGTCGTGCCCGACGTGTACATGATCATGTACGCGTCGTCGACGGTCACCGACTCGGCCCGCTCGCGCAGCGTCGACACGTCGTGCTGGGCCCCGCGCTCGCGCAGCTGGGCGAGGGGGATCGCGCCGTCGGCCTCGCCGTCGATGACGACGATCCACTGCAGGTCGGGCAGCTCGTCGCGGACCTTCTGGATCTTCGCGACCTGCTCGGCGTTCTCGCAGATGATGCCGACCGACTGGGAGTTGCCCACGACCCAGGCGCACTCCTCGGGGGAGTTCGTCGGGTACACCGACACGTTCACCGCGCCGCTGGCGGTCAGGCCGAGGTGCGCCATCGACCACACCGGACGCGTCTCGGCGAGCAGCGAGACCTTGTCACCGGTCTGCACGCCGAGATCGAGGAGGCCACGGCCGATCTCGATGCCGGTGTCGACGAGCGCGTCGTACGTGATGTCCGTCCACTCGCCGGGGGACGTCTGGTACTGCGCTGCGACGCGGTCGCCGTAGGCGTCCTTGATCCGGAAGGCGAAGTCCGCGATCGTCGTGCCGGCTGCGGTCGTGGTGGTGCTCATGTCTCTCTCCGTCGTCGTTCGTCCCGCGGGGGACAGGTCCCAGAGCGAACCTATCGCCCCGACGAACCTCCGATCCTGACGGGCGCGCGAGCGCCTGTGCGCCAACACACTCCGTCCGGGCCACCAAGGTCCCCCGTTCGGGAGGCTTGCGGCGTCGTCGGGAGGCGACCGACCACCCCCCGGCCGGGCAGGTCACCGCGGATGTCGTCGCCCGCCCCACCCCGGTCGACGACGGATCTCCCCCGACCGGACGGTGCGCGCCGTCGGCCCGACCTGCGACGCTGCGGCGGTGACATCGTCGACCGAGCAGGCCGCCGGGCCCCGCACCCCCGCCCTCGTCGCCTCCGCCCTGGACGTCCGGGCCGGTGAGAAGCTCCTCCTCTACGACGCCGAGATCGACGTCGCGGCGGGCCGCCTGTGCGCGGTGATCGGGCCGAGCGGCGCGGGCAAGTCGACGATGCTGCGGACGCTCGCCGGCGTCCAGGCCCCCGCCCACGGTCACGTCACGTTCGACGGCGACCCGGTGATCGACCGGGTCGAGGAGATCGGCTACGTGCCGTTCGGCGACCTCGTCCACCCGCAGCTCACCGTGCGCGAGGCGCTCGACTACGCCGCGGCGCTGCGCCTGCGCGACACGAGCGGGACCGACCGGTTCGCCCGGGTCGACCAGGTGCTCGAGCGGCTCCACATGACCGCGCAGGCCGACCAGCGGGTCGGATCGCTGTCGGACGGCCAGAAGCGTCGCGTCGCCTGCGGCAGCGAGCTCGTCGGCCGACCGTCCGCGCTCGTGCTGGACGAGCCGACGACCGGCCTGGACCCGGGCTTGGAGCGGCGGATGATGGAGCTCCTGCGCGAGCTCGCCGACGACGGCCTGGCGGTCGTCCTGTCGACCCACGCCACCGGCAGCCTGGAGCTGTGCGACGAGATCGTCGTCATCGGCCCCGGCGGACGGATCCGCTGCACCGGGACGCTCGACGAGGTCCTGCGCCACTTCGGCACCCGCTCGATCGACGAGGTCTACGCGATCCTCGAGGAGTCCCCTCGCGAGCCGGTGCCGGAGCGCCCGCACGAGGTCGAGGTGGACGCCCCCTACGTGCCGCCGCGGCGCTCGGCCCGTCGCCTGCCGACGGCGACCCAGATCACGATCCTCACGTCGCGCTACCGGCTCTGCCTCGCCCGGGAGCGCCGGTCGTTGGCGATCCTCATCGGCCAGGCGCCGATCATCGGCATCGCGATCGGCGCGACGCTGCCGACGACGATCCTGCGCAACGAGTCGCTCGGGCCGTTCTACGGGATCCTCGTCGGGTTCATGCTCGTCATCGGCGCGCTCTGGCTCGGCCTCATCGGGTCGTGTCGCGAGGTCGTCCGCGAGCAGGACGTGCTGCGACGCGAGGTCGCGGTCGGGGTGCGGCTCACCCCGTACCTCACGTCCAAGGTCCTCGTGCTCTTCCCGCTCGCGGCGCTGCAGTCGCTGCTGCTCGTCTTGCCGGTGGCGCTCATGCAGCCCCCCGCCGGCGCGGGCACCCAGTACCTCGGGATCCTCGGCATCTGCATCGCGGCCGGCTGGGCGGGCGTCGCGATGGGCCTGTGGCTGTCGTCGGCGGTGCGGACCCCGGGCCAGGCGACGACGGCCGTGCCGCTCGTCCTCATCCCGCAGCTGCTCCTGTCGGGCGCGCTGATCCCGATCGGCGCCATGAGCACCGTCGCGAAGATCGCGTCCGGCGCGGCCGTGTCGCGCTGGGGGCTGGCCGGCAACGGCAGCGCGCTCGACCTCAGCGATCGGATCGGCACCGAGGTCCGCCAGGTCACCGGGCTCGACCCGGCGTTCTTCGAGCTCGGCGTGCCGTCCGCCCTGCTCGGCATCGCGGCGCTCGCCGCCGCCGCGCTCGCCGCCGCGCTGCTGACGCTCGAGCGGCGCACCGTCCTGCAGTGACGCACCCCCCCCGCCGCACGTCGGCGGGGGGTGGTCTCCTCCCTTCGGCGAGCGAGAACCCCGCATTGGGGTGACGTTCGGCGGATGGGGCCGCCATAGGGTCGTGACTCGGGCTCCGCGCACGCGGTCGACCGGTGGAGCAGCTTCCGCCGGGCAAGCCCGTCACAGCGAGGAGACCCAGAGCATGAGCGCCGTCATCAGCGAGAGCCGCCAGTCCATCGGGCTGAGTGACGAGCACCGCGAGATCCTCGAGCAGGTCGACGGGTTCGCCCGGGCCGAGTTCTTCGCCCACCAGGAGCGGATGGACAACGAGGAGTGGTGGCCGGCGGACGCGTTCCCCAAGCTCGGCGCCAACGGCTACCTCGGCGTCACCGCGCCCGCCGAGCTCGGCGGGGCGGAGCTCGACTTCTTCGCGTCCGGCCTCGTGCTGCAGGCCGTCGCGCGCTGGAACCCGTCGATCTCGCTCGGCATCCTCGCCCACGAGAACCTGTGCCTCAACAACATCCTCCACAACGCCGGCGAGGAGCTGAAGCAGAGGTATCTGCCCGGCATGTGCGACGGGTCGATCGTCGGGTGCCTCTGCCTCACCGAGCCGGGCGCGGGGTCGGACGCCCTGGGCGGCATGGCGACGACCGCGCGCCGGGACGGCGACCACTACGTCCTCAACGGGACGAAGATCTTCATCACCAACGGTCCGATGGCCGACGTCGCGCTCGTCTACGCGAAGACGAACCCCGACGCGGGCGCCAAGGGCATCTCGGCGTTCGTCGTCGAGACGGACACGCCTGGGTTCCAGGTGGCGCAGAAGCTCGAGAAGATGGGCATGCGCGGCACGCAGACCGCCGAGATCGTCTTCGAGGACTGCCGCGTCCCCGCCGCCAACCTCGTCGGGGCCGAGAACGAGGGCGTCAAGGTCGTCATGAGCGGCCTCGACCTGGAGCGGATCGGCCTGTCGTTCATGATCCTCGGGATCGCCGAGCGGGCCCTGGAGCTCGCCGTCGACTACGCCAAGGACCGCAAGCAGTTCGGCAGGTCGATCGGGGAGTTCCAGCTCGTCCAGGGGATGCTCGCCGACATGTACACCGAGGTCGAGGTCCTGCGCAGCTACTGCTACGACGTCGGCCGCGAGGTCAGCGAGCTCGAGCACGGCGCCGCCCGCAGCCGGGTGCACAAGCGCTCCGCGTCGCTCGTCCTGCAGGCGGGGCTCATGGTCATGCGGGTGGCCGACGCGGCGCTCCAGGTCCACGGTGGCGCCGGCTACATCTGGGAGATGGAGATCAACCGGATCTACCGGGCGGGCAAGCTCCTGCAGATCGGGGCCGGCACCAACGAGATCCGCCGGGTGATCATCGCCCGCGAGCTGCTGGGCAACTGACATGGCCGGCGACGACACCACGCCACGGGCGGCGCTCGACGTCGCCGACGGCGTCGCGACGATCACGCTGCGCGACCCGGACGGGATCAACGCGATCGACGACCGGATGGCCCGCGAGTACCGGACCTGCGTCGAGGAGGCCAACGACCGCGACGACGTCGGCGCGATCGTCACGGTCGCCGAGGGCAGGTCGTGGTGCATGGGCGGCGCGGTGGCGTCGTTCGTGAAGCTCGGCGACGGCGTCCCGGACTTCGTCCGCGCCGTCGGGGCCGACCTCAACCCGCTCGTCGAGGCGATCCACCGCTCGCCGAAGGTCACCGTCGCCGGCGTCCACGGCCCGATCGCCGGCGCCGGCATCGGCCTGATGCTCGCCCACGACGTCGTCGTCGCCGACCCGCGCACGTCGCTGACCGTCGCCTACCACCGCCTGGGGCTCACCCCCGACGCCGGCGTCACGTACTTCCTCGTCCGCGAGCTGGGCTACCGCCGGGCGCTCGCCTTCTACCTCGGCGACGCGACGATGCGGGCGCAGGAGGCCGCCGACGCCGGGCTCCTCACGCTCGTCGACGACGACGAGGCGGTCGCCGACCGGGCCCGTGCGATCGCCGTCCGCCACGCGGCCGGCCCGCGGAGCGCCCACGCGACGACGAAGCGCCTGCTGCGCCAGGTCGACGACGCGATCCTGCGCGAGCAGACCGCCGACGAGATCCGGTCGCTCGCCGAGGAGACCGGCACCGCGGACTTCCGCGAGGGGCTGCAGGCGATGCTCGAGCGGCGCGCGCCGTCGTTCGGCGCCACGCCGACCGGGGTGGCCGGCTCGTGAGCGTCGTGTCGCCGCGGCCGATGCCCTCGTCGGTCCTCATCGCCAACCGCGGCGAGATCGCCGTCCGCGTCATCCGCACGTTGCGGCGCCTGGGGATCCGCTCGATCGCGGTGTTCTCCGACGCCGACGCCGACGCGGTCCACGTGCGCGAGGCCGACGAGGCGGTGCGGATCGGTCCCGCGCCGGCGGCCGAGTCGTACCTCTCGATCGAGCGGGTGCTCGACGCCGCCGTCGCGACGGGCGCCGAGGCGATCCACCCCGGCTACGGGTTCCTGTCGGAGAACCCCGAGTTCGTCCGGGCCTGCGAGGCCCGCGGGATCGTCTTCATCGGCCCGCCGGCCGAGGCGATGGAGGCCCTGGGCGACAAGGTCCGTGCCAAGCTCGCCGCCGAGGCGGCCGACGTGCCGGTGCTGCCGGGCCTGCAGCGCGACGACCTCACCGACGACGACATCCTGCGGTTCGCGGACGAGCATCCCGACGCGTTCCCGCTCATGGTCAAGGCGTCCGCCGGCGGCGGCGGTCGCGGGATGCGGATCGTCCCGACCCGCGACGAGCTGCCGGCCGCCCTCGAGGCCGCCCGTCGCGAGGCGCTCGCCGGGTTCGGCAACGACGCGCTGCTCGTCGAGCGCTACGTCGAGCGGGCGAAGCACATCGAGGTCCAGCTCCTCGCCGACGCGCACGGCAACGCGATCTCGCTCGGCGAGCGCGAGTGCTCGCTGCAGCGCCGCCACCAGAAGGTCGTCGAGGAGAGCCCGTCGCCGACGGTGACCCCGGCGGTGCGCGAGGCGCTCGGCGCCGCCGCGGTCCGCCTGGCCCACGAGGCGGGGTACGTCGGCGCCGGCACCGCCGAGTTCATCGTCGCGTCCGACGAGCCCGACCGGTTCTACTTCCTCGAGGTCAACGCCCGGCTGCAGGTCGAGCACCCGGTCACCGAGCTCGTCAACCAGGACATCGACCTCGTCGAGCAGCAGCTGCTCATCGCGGCCGGCCACCCGCTGACGCTCCGCCAGGAGGACGTGCGCCTGGAGGGCTGGGCGATCGAGGTCCGGCTCTGCGCCGAGGACCCCGCCAACGGGTTCCTGCCGGCGACCGGGGGCATCGGCCTGTTCCGCGCGCCGACCGGTCCGGGCATCCGCGTCGACACCGGGTTCGAGACCGGATCCACGGTCACGCCGTACTACGACTCGCTGCTCGCCAAGGTCATCGCCTACGGCGACGATCGCCCGCAGGCGCTGGCGCGGCTCGTCGGGGCGCTCGAGCGGCTCCGGGTCCTCGGCGTCACGACGAACGCCGGGTTCCTCACCCGACTCCTCGCGGCGCCCGAGGTCGTGGCGGGGGACTTCGACACCGGCCTCATCGAGCGTGGCGCGGCCGAGCCGCTCCCGCCGGAGCGCGACCTCGTCGACGCCGCGATCGCCGAGGCGCTCGCCGAGGTCCTGGCGCTCGAGCCGGCCCCCGACGCCGCCGCCGACCCGTGGGACCGCCTCGTGTCGTGGCGGATCGACGGACGCGCGCCGGTCGCGCTGGAGCTCGAGACCGCGGCGGGCGACGTGCTGGAGATCACCGTCGACGGATCGCCGGCCACCGGCGCCGTCGTGACCGTCGGCGACGCCGACGGGGTGGAGGCGACCGCCGTCCGCCTCGGCGACGGGCGCACGCGCGTGACGTCCGACGGCCGGGTCCGGCGCTGGGATCACGTGACGGTCGACGGGCGGCGGTGGCTCGCCGCCGGCGGCGACGCGTTCGCGCTGCGCCTGCGCGAGCCGGTCGTCGAGAGCGCGGACGCGGCCGCCGACGGCTCGCTCGAGGCGCCGATGCCCGGGACGGTGATCGGCGTGAAGGCCGCCGCGGGGGATGAGGTCGAGGAGGGACAGGTGCTCGTGGTGCTCGAGTCGATGAAGATGGAGATCACGCTGACCGCGCCGGCCGACGCGACCGTCGCCGACGTGCTCGTCGGGGTGGGGGACAGCGTCGGCCAGGGCCAGGCGCTCGTCGAGCTGGAGGCGGCGGCATGAGCGTCGTGCTGCGCAGCCACGCCGACCCGTCCGGCGACGAGTTCCGCCGCAACCGCGAGGCGCACGCCGCGCTGCGCGCCGACCTCGACGTGCAGCTGCACCGCGTGCGCGCCGGCGGCGGTCCGCGCGCCGCCGAGCGGCACGCCTCGCGCGGCAAGCTCCTCCCGCGCGAGCGGGTCGAGCGGCTGCTCGACCGCGGATCGCCGTTCCTGGAGCTGTCGTCGCTCGCCGCCCACGGCATGTACGACGACCAGGCGCCGGGCGCCGGGATCATCACCGGGATCGGTCGCGTGTCGGGCCGCGAGGTGATGATCGTCTGCAACGACGCCACCGTGAAGGGCGGCTCGTACTTCCCGATGACGGCGAAGAAGCAGACGCGCGCGCAGCTCATCGCGCTGCAGAACCGGCTGCCGTGCATCTACCTCGTCGACTCGGGCGGCGGCTACCTGCCGCTGCAGGACGAGCTCTTCCCCGACGTCGGCGGGTTCGGCCAGAGCTTCTACAACCAGGCGAACCTCTCGGCCGAGGGCATCCCCCAGGTCGCGGCGGTCCTCGGATCGTGCACCGCCGGCGGCGCCTACGTCCCCGCGATGTGCGACGAGTCGGTCATCGTCAAGGAGCAGGGCACGATCTTCCTCGGCGGCCCGCCGCTGGTGAAGGCGGCGACCGGCGAGGTCGTGTCGGCCGAGGAGCTCGGCGGCGGCGACCTCCACACGAGGAAGTCCGGCGTGGCGGACCACCTGGCGGCCGACGACGCGGACGCGCTGGCGATCGTCCGCTCGATCGTCGCGACGTTCCCCGACAAGCCGCCGACGCCGTGGAGGACCGCGCCGGTCGAGGAGCCCGCGGTCGACCCGTCCGGGCTCACCGGCGCGGTGCCCGCCGACCTGCGCACCCCGTACGACCCGCGCGAGATCATCAGCCGGATCGTCGACGGCAGCCGGTTCCACGAGTTCAAGGCGAACTACGGCACGACGCTCGTCACCGGGTTCGCCCGGCTGCACGGCCACGAGGTCGGGATCATCGCCAACCAGGGCGTGATCTTCTCGGAGTCCGCGCTGAAGGGCGCGCACTTCATCGAGCTGTGCGACCAGCGCGGCATCCCGCTGATCTTCCTCCAGAACATCACCGGGTTCATGGTCGGCAAGGACGCCGAGGCGGGCGGCATCGCCAAGCACGGCGCGAAGCTCATCTCGGCGGTGTCGACCACCCGCGTGCCGCGGCTGACGGTCATCGTCGGCGGGTCGTTCGGCGCCGGCAACTACGGGATGTCCGGCCGGCCGTACTTCCCGCGGTTCCTCTGGATGTGGCCCAACGCCCGGATCTCGGTCATGGGCGGCGACCAGGCGGCGAACGTCCTCGCCACCGTCGGCAAGGAGACCGACGAGGCGAAGATCGAGGCGCGCAAGGAGGAGATCCGCGCCCAGTTCGAGCGCCAGGGTCACCCGTACTACTCGAGCGCCCGGATCTGGGACGACGGCGTCATCCCGCCCGAGTCGACCCGCGACACGCTCGGCCTGGCCCTGTCCGCGTGCGCCAACGCCCCGCTCGGGCCGCGCCGCACCCCGCTGTACCGCATGTAGTCCACGCAGGAGAGAGAGACACGATGGGAAAGCTCGACGGCCGCTGCCTCTGCGGGGGCATCAGCTACACGGTCGACGCCGATGAGCCGATCATGACCGCGATCTGCCACTGCCGCGACTGCCAGCGGCAGGCCGGCACGGCGTACTCGATCATCGCCGGCGTCACGCTCGCCGACGTCACGGTCACCGGCCAGACGAAGGTCTTCGACACCATCGGCGCCGACCGCGGGCAGCCGGCGCACCGGCACTTCTGCCCCGACTGCGGGTCGCCGATCATGTCGGTCCTCGCCGACGCCGACGACATCGCCTGGATCAAGGCCGGCACGCTCGACGACGCGTCGTGGCTGGAGCCCGAGCTCGAGGCCTGGCGCGACTCGGCGCAGCCGTGGGCGCTCACCCCGGAGCGCGACGACCGCGGGTACTTCCCCCGCGGGCTCGACACCGACTGACCGGGCCAGGGGGGATCCACCCCTTTGGGTGCACCAAGACCCCCGAGAGGGAGGACGATCGGCGATCCGCCCGGTCGTAGCTTCACACCAGATGAGTGGACCCGCCGCCGGACCGACGTCGACGTCGCCGGCACGGGTTCGGGAGCAGCAACGAGAGAGAGCGAACGTGAGCGACGAGAACGCATTCAAGGACGCCGACGAGGTGTACGAGTACATCGGCGGCATGTTCGCCACGGCGACGAAGACGCCGTCCTTCGTCGAGGCGACGAAGGGGACGAACCTCGTCGTCCTCATCAAGCAGACGAAGCCGGATGCGGCGATCCTCGTCGACTTCCCCGGGCAGACCGTGGTGACCGGCGACGAGGCCCTCGCCGGCAAGTCGACGGTGGTCTTGCGGATGTCGTCCGACAACGCCAACAAGTTCTGGCAGGGCAAGCTCAACTTCACGCTGGCGATGGCCCAGCGCAAGGTCAAGCTCGACGGCAAGCGGTCGGTGGCGCTCAAGCTCCTCCCGCTCACCGAGGGCCTGTTCGACACGTACAAGCAGCGGCTGAAGGACGCCGGCCGCGAGGACCTCATCGTCGCCTGAGCGCGTTCGCGCCCCAGCCACCCCACCCCATACGGAGCAGCAGCATGGCAACCATCGAGCACGACGCGTTCACGGCGGAGCGGAGCGATCACCCCACCCCGCCCCAGCACTTCGAGGCGGCGCTGACCGACGAGGAGTTCGACGTCCTCTTCGAGAAGGCCGAGGAGCTCTCGGAGTACTTCCGCGAGATCGGTCCCGAGTACGACCAGAAGAACACCTTCGCCTTCCCGTCGATCGAGAAGTTCAAGGCGTCCGACCTGGGGCGCCTGTCGGTCCCCAAGCGCTACGGCGGCCACGGCGGCAGCCTGCTGCAGACCTCGAAGGTCGTCAGCGAGCTGTCCAAGGGCGACTCGGCGATCACCCTCGCCTACAACATGCACTACATCATGGTGGGCATGTGCCTCGGGCTGTTCAGCGAGGAGCAGAACCAGTACTGGATGGGGCGCGTCGCCAAGGGCGAGCTCGTCTTCGGTCCGTTCTCCGAGAAGCGCGCCGGCTTCAGCGGCCTGGCCGACATGACCGCGGTGCCCCAGGACGGCGGCGGCTGGAAGCTCTACGGCCGCAAGACGTGGGGCACGCTCTGCGACGCGGCGACGATCATCACGACCAACGCGACGATCACCGACAAGGACGGCAACCTGCCGGACTCGTTCGAGGAGCGCGTCGCCGCGGAGAGCTTCTTCGTCGCCGACTTCGACATCGACCGCGAGACGCTGCAGGGCGACGGCATCAGCATCGAGCGCACGTGGGACTCGCTCGGCATGCACGCGACCGGCACCCACACGGTCGTCTTCGACGGGTTCTACGTTCCGGAGTCCGGGTTCGTCTGCGAGTGGCGCACCGGCGCGTTCGGCGTCCTGGAGTGGGCGTCGCTGATGTTCGCGAGCATCTACCTCGGCATGCAGGCCCGCGTGCTCGAGGAGTCGCGAGCCGTGCTGTCGAAGAAGACCCTCGGCGCGGTCTTCGGCGCCACCGTCGCCGCCGACGTCAAGGTGTCCGGCGTCGGGCACATCATCGACGGCGTCGGCGACATGGCGTCCCGGTACGAGATCTGCCGCCGAGTGCTGTACCGGACCTGCGAGGAGGTCACCGGCGGGTACGACGACAACTGGCCGATCGAGCTGCGGTTCCCGTACATCGGGCTGGCCAAGACGTTCATCGCCGACAACGTCATGCACATGACGAAGCACGCGATGAGCATGGTCGGCGGCATGTCGTTCCGGCGCGGGATGATCTTCGAGCGCCTCTACCGCGACGCGGCCGCGTCGATGTTCCAGCCGCTCAACGGCGACCAGTCCCGCACGTACATCGGCGAGTACCTCCTGCAGCCCGAGGAGCTGGAGGACTAGGACGCCGTCGGTGGGGTGGCCGGCGACGCCGGCCACCCCACCCCGACGACGCCACGACCGACGACGCCGGCAGGCGATCGCCGTCGGGCCGGGTCGGTCGGCAGCGGCCGACCCGCGTACGATCAGACGGGAACGATGGTTCCCGCGGCCGGGCTCGGCCGTGGGGAGCGGGCCCCGCCCGGCGGGGCGGAGTGGAGCGACGGGGGAGGGAACGCGCATGGCGACCACAGCGGATACCGGATGGACGTCACCGTGGGCCCGACGCGGTCGCCCACGTCGCGACGGCGTCGCCACGGACGACACGATGACGAGCCACGACGCCACCCCCGACGACGCCCGCCCCGGCGACGGTCGGGCGCCGTCCGCGCCCGTGGCCCGCTTCGTCGCCCGGGTCGGAGCGGCCCTCGAGGGCCCCGGCGTCGCCGAGCGCCTCGCCCAGGCCGACGTGCGGGTCCGGATCGACGTCGCCGACGACCCGGGCGCCACGATCACCCTGCTGCTCGACCGTGACCCCCCGCGCATCGGTCCGGGCGTCCTGACGGACGACCCGACGGTGCGGCTCACGCTGCCGACGACCGACCTCGACGCGATGCTCGACGACAGCACGCACCTGCCGCTGGCGATCCTCGGCGGCGACGTCGCCTTCGAGGGCGCGGTGCGCAAGCTCCTGCGCGTCATGCCGATCCTGCGCGGCGCCGTCGAGGCCGTCGAGGCCGCCGACGACGGCCCGGCGCGCGCCTGAGCGCCACGCCGGACGTGCCGTGCGTGGTCCGCTCGCCGAACGCGCCGCCGCCGTCGTCGCGGGCCCGCGGGCGGATCCGGACCTGACGGCGGCCGAGGCGCTGGAGGCCGACCTCGCGGCCCGGGCCCGTCGGGCCCGGAGCGCGCTGGCCGACGCCGGCCCGGCCGACGCCCACGATCGGGCGGCGGCGCTCGTGGAGATCACCGAGCTGCGCCTGGCGGTGCGCGCCCACGTCGCCGACCGGCCCGACGCCGTGCACCGGCGGATCCATGCGGCGCTCGAGCGGCTCCGGAGGGTCGAGCGCGTCGCCGAGCTCCTGCCCGCCGCGGCGCGCGAGCTCGCGGGCAGCTGTGGGTTCCGACGGGCGGTCGTGTCACGGATCCGCAACGCCCGGTGGCGGGCCGAGGCGGTCTGGATGGCGCCCGACCTCGATCCGGCGACGTCGGCCGCGACCGCCGAGCTCCTCACGACGACGTGGTTCCCGCTCGGTCCCGGCGGGCTCGAGACCGGCCTCGTGCACCGCAGGACCGCGGGGCTCGTCGCGCCCGACAGCCCCAAGACCGATCCGGGGCTCATGGAGGTGTCGCGGACCCCGGGGTACGTCGTCGCGCCGGTCACCGTCGGGGGACGTCCGATCGGGTTCCTGCAGGCGGACTGCGGTGACGACGGGCGCGAGCTGACGACGCTCGACCTCGAGGCGATGCGGGCCTTCGCCATGGGGTTCGGCCTCGTGTTCGAGCGGGTCGCCCGCCTGGAGGGCCTCGCCGACCGTCGCCGGCGGCTCCAGGACGCCGCCGACGCCGCGGTCGGCGGTCTCGAGGCGATCGGGAGCGAGGAGCGCACGCTCGTCCGCGGCGCGACGTCCGGCACGGTCGACCACGTCGCCGACGCCACCCCGCCCGGCCCGTCGTCGGTCGAGCTGCTCCTCACCGCGCGGGAGCGCGAGGTCCTCGACCACCTCGTCACCGGTGCCCGCAACGGACAGATCGCGGCACGACTCGTCATCAGCGAGGACACCGTCAAGTCGCACGTCCGCACGATCACCCGCAAGCTCCACGCGTCGAACCGCGCCGACGCGGTGGCGCGCTACCTGCGCCTCGTCATGCGCGACGGACGATGACCGTCGCCGACCCGGGCGCCTTCCCGGTCCACGGGGTCCGGACGGGGCCACGCGCCCGGGCCGAGCTGTGGGGCGCCGTGCTGGCGTTGGAGCGCGAGGCCGCCGACGCGCTGGGCGATCGGCCGCGCGATCGGTCCGGCGCCGTGCCGGAGCCGGAGGTCGTCGCAGAGCGGGCCGCGGCGCTGTCGGTCCGGTGCGTCGCGGCGTTGGGGACGGAGCCGTCCGGCGACCGGATGGCGGTGCTGTTGCGCGTCGTCGACGCGCTCCAGGACCTGCGGATCCGGATAGCGGACCAGATCGCCGCCGAGCGGGCGGCCCGCCGAGGTCAGGTCGTGCGGGCGCTCGAGCGCCTGGGCGAGATGGGGTCGACGGCGGCGCTCGTCGACGCGGTGTGCGGCGAGGTCACCCGGGGATGCGGACTCGAGCGCGTGCTCCTCTCGCGGGTGGCGGACGCCCGATGGCTGCCGTGGACGGTGAACGAGGCGGTGCGGTCCGAGGCGTGGTTCGGGGCGTGGGCCGACCGGGCGATCCCGCTCGACGAGATGACCGTCGAGTCGCGGGTGCTGCGGGAGCGACGGGCGCTGCTCGTGCCCGACGCCGCGGCGTCGGACGTCCACCCGATCATCCGTGCCGGGGACGCGACGTCCTACGTCGTCGGACCGGTGGCGCCGGCCGGGCGGGTAGTGGGGTTCCTCCACGCCGACCACGGGGCGGACGGGCCGCCGTGCGACGAGCACGACCGCGAGGCCCTGGCGCTGTTCGCGGAGGGGTTCGGACGCATCTACGACCGGGCGGCGCTCACCGAGCGGCTGCGGACCCGGCGCACCGAGGTCGAGCGGCTGCTGGGCCTCGGGGCCGCGGCCGTCGAGGGCCTGGACGACGGGCCGCTGCGGCTCGTCGCCGGTCCCGACGTCGACGCCCGGCGGGACGCCGCTCCGGTGACGGTCGCCGAGGCCGCGGCGGCGGAGCGGCTCGCCGGGCTCACCCCGCGGGAGCACGAGGTGCTCGCGCTCATCGTCGCCGGCGCCCGCAACGCCGAGATCGCCGAGCGCCTGGTCATCGCGGAGGGGACGGTCAAGTCCCACGTCAAGCACATCCTCCGCAAGCTCGGGGCGGTGAACCGGTCGCAGGCGATCGCCCGGTGCCTCGGCGTCACCGACGCCTGGCCGGACTGACCGTCGGCCGGCGCGGCCTTGCGTGGCGGGCGGTCCGACGGGTGACGTCGCACCGGGCGGCCGGAGCGTCGTGCGGACCCGTCCCTCGAAGGGGGCAGGCACGTCATCCGGGCGGTTCCGGCGTGCCCCCTTCGGGTGGAGAGTTCCCCGTTCGGGGGGACGTCGCGGCGGGGGTCCCGCCCTAGCGTCGAGACCGAGGCCCGCCCCTGGCCGGCGGCGGGTCACCCACGACACGGACCCCGACCCCACGGCCGACGACCATGGACATGCCGATCGACGAACCCCTCAACCTCACGACCCAATCGGTCCTGACCTTCGGCAGCTGGGGGATCACCCTCATCCTGCTGATCGTCACGATCCGGATGGGGATCAAGGAACGCACGCCGTTCTACACGCTCATCGTCCTGGCCGCGGGCGTCGCGGCGTTCGCGGAGCCGCTGTACGACCACATCATGATGCTCTACTTCTACTCCGAAGGGGGTATGTGGACGCACTTCACGTCGTTCGAGACGCCGCAGCCGAACTGGACCCACTCCGGGTACATCACCCTCTACGCGGTGCCGGCGGTCCACTACACGTGGCGCATCCGTCAGGGGATGCTCGCGCGCCAGGCGCTGTACGGGATCGTCGCCGTCGAGTTCCTCTTCTCGGCGATCTTCGAGATGTACGGGATCAACGGCGGAGCGTACGAGTACTACGGGCCGCACGTCCTGCGGATCTTCGAGTACCCGCTGATCTGTGGCCTCCTCGAGTGCACCCAGGTGGCGTGCTTCGCCGTCGGCGCCGCGTACCTGCGCACGCGGGTGAAGAGCAACTGGGGCCTGCTCGGGCTCTTCGCGCTGTTCCCCGCGACGTTCTACCTCGCGAACGCCGGCGCGGGCGGCCCGGTGGCGATCGCCCTGCACCTCGACGATCCGAAGACCGGCATCACGCTCGCCGCGACGATCCTCAGCATGGTGCTCGCGTTCGCCCTCATCCGTGGTGCCAGCCTGTTCCTGCCCCGGATCACCGGTGAGGACTCGGCGATGGACGACCCCCGCGACCCGCTGGGCGCGCATGCCCAGCCGCCGCTGCCGGAGCCGTCGGCTCCGGCGCCCACGGCCCCGGAGCGGGAGCCGGCGGGCGTCACCGCCGCGACGGCGGACCGCGTCGAGGCGCGGCCGTCGGTCGTCGACTCGCGGCGCACGTGACCGGGGGTGGGGCGACGCCGGCCGGCGTCGCCCCACCCGCTTCGCGCTCAGTCGTTGTTGATCTGGGCGATCCCCAGGTACTGGGCGATCGCCTGGGAGCGGTTCACCGCGCCGAGCTTGCGGAGGATGTGCTTGACGTGGGACTTGACGGTGCCCTCGGTGATGACGAGCTGCTCGGCGATGCCGCCGTTGGTCGCCCCGGCGACCATGAGCTCGAGCACCTCGCGCTCGCGGGCGGTCAGCTCGCTCAGCGCCTCGGGGTCGGCCGACAGCGCCGTCACCGCGCTGCGGGCCACCACGGTGTCGGCGTCGGCCTGTCGCGCCAGGTCGATGCCCGAGTCGCACAGGTCGTCCATGAGGCGCTCGGTGGACGCGAGGGTCTCGCGGACGTGATCGCGCTGCGCGCGGAGCCGCTCGAGCAGCACGAGGCGCTCGTAGATGTGGCCGAAGCCCTCCGCGAACGCCCACAGCACGTCGCGGTCGACGTCGTCGGCGCGCCGGTCGGCCGGGTGGTAGTCGGCGTGGAGGAACCCGACGACGGCGTCGCCCGGCATGACGGGCGCGACGACGTACGACGTCGACTTGCCGTCGTCGACGATGATCGGCTTGTGGACCTCGGCGATCGAGGTGTCGTACACCACCGCCGGGCGGCGCTCGACGAGCAGCTGCCCCTCGACCGGCAGGTCGGCCAGCGGGATGCCCTTGTCGATCCAGGACGAGAACCAGCCGATGTCGGCGCCCTCCACGAAGTGCGCCATCCACGGCCTCCAGATGCCGTCCTCCACGCGCGACAGGACGACCCGCCCGAACCCGCAGCGGGTCACGAGCTCCTTGCAGACCTGATCGAGGAGGTCGGCCGACGTCGGGAGCGTGCGGAGCCGCGCGAGGCCGGCCGCGGTGTCGGCGAGCCGCCGGGTGCGCAGGCTCAGCTCGTGCTCGTGCAGCTCGAGGGCGAGCTGCTGGAGCTCGAGGACCTGCTCGCAGAGCGGACGGGCGAGCTCGGGGTTGCCGTCGCAGCCCCGCAGGCGCTCGATGCAGCACCACGTGAGGGCCGACACGATCTCGGCGGTCTGGCCGGGACGCGACCGGTCGAGCGCCGGCAGCGGGACCTCGCCGTCGAGCAGCTCGGCGACGGCCTGGTGCGACGCCGCGACCCGCTGGGCGAGCTCGGACTCGCGCCGTCGCCAGCCGGGGCCCCGCATGGGGCCGGGGAAGGCCCGGGCCGGGGTGGAGGGCTCGGTCGTGGTCATGCCTGGCGGTGCTGGTGGCGCGCGAGGCGCAGGTAGCGGGACACGGCCTCGGCGCGGTTCGACGCCCGGAGCTTGCGGAGGATGTGCTTGACGTGGGACTTGACGGTGCCCTCGGAGATGACGAGCTGGTCGGCGATCTGGTTGTTCGTCGCGCCACCGGCCATGAGGCCCAGGACCTCGCGCTCGCGCGGGGTCAGGACGCTCTGGATCCGCGACTCGGGCCCCGCGAGCATGAGCGCGGGGGACGCGACCGCCCGCGACTCCACCGCCTGGCGGGCCAGGTGGATCTGGGTGTCGCGCAGCTCGGTCAGCACCTTGTCGGTCGACGCGAACGCCTCGGCGATGTGGCGGTGCTGCGTCTCGAGGCGCTCGACGAGCACGGCGCGCTCGTAGATCAGGCCGAAGCCCTCCGCGAACGTCTGCAGGTTGTCCCGGTCGAACGTCGTCAGGCGTCGTCCCGTGCCGTGGGTGTCGGCGTGCCACAGCCCGATCACCGGACCGGACGTGACGATCGGGGCGGCGACGTAGCCCGCGGCCCCGGACACCTCCATCAGCGGGTGGTAGGTCCGTGCGTCGTCCGGGGCGTCCTCGACGAGCGCTGGGGCGCGGCGACGGACGAGCTCGGCCTCGAGCAGGGTGGCGCTCAGCGGGATCTCGCGGCCGTCGAGGAACTCCTGCACCGCCCGGTTGACGGCGGAGTCGCCGTCCTCGACGACGTGGAACTTGCGGGGCACCCACGTCGACCCGCGGATCCGGGAGAGCAACGCCCGGTTGAACCCCCCACACGCGCACAACGCCGCGGGCGCGGCGTCGAGGAGCCCGGCCGGCGACTCGATCCGCCGCAGCTCGGCGAGGGTGTCGTGGATCCGGGTCAGCGTCTGGAACCGCAGGCCGAGCGTGTGCTCGCGCAGGTCGGACTGCAGCTCGTGGACCTCGACGAGCTGCTCGCAGAGGTCGGCCGCCCGCGCCGCGGAGGTCCCCGGTCGCACGAACGCGTCGCCGATCCGCTCGACGGTCGCGGCGAGCCGGGAGAGCAGTCGCCCGGCGGCCTCCGGGTCGGGATCCGCCGGCTCGGTCGCCAGCAGCGCGCGCGTGGACGCGGCGAGCGACGCGATCTCGGCGTCGAGCACCGCGGCCTCTCGGGAATCTGCGCTGACGGACAAGCGGGTGGCTCCTGTGCACCGGGGGCACGTCGCGGAGCGGACGCTCCTCCCACACCGGCACGCCGCCGGCGCTCCCCCGTGTCGTCGACCCTACCTCAGTGGTGCGCGCGACTCCGCATCGAGCGCGGGCGGCGCGACGTCGCCGCGCCCGTCGCCGGTGGGGCGCCGGCGGGAGATCCCGATCCGCATTCGGGATGATGTCGCGACGGTCGCCGTCCGGCAGGATGGGGCGACCACCGAGCACGCCGTCCGTGCGTCGACCCCAGGAGCCCCGATGTCGTCCGATTCCCTCCCCTCGTCCGTCCGGATCCGCGAGGTCGGCCCGCGCGACGGGTTCCAGAACGAGCCGGAGCGGATCGACACCGCCGACAAGGTCCGCCTGATCGACGCCCTGGCCCGGACCGGGCTCAAGAGGATCGAGGTCGCGAGCTTCGTCCGGCCCGACGTCATCCCGCAGCTCGCCGACGGCGACGAGGTGCTCGCCGCGATCGACGTGCCCGACGACGTCCAGCTGCAGGTGCTGCTGCCCAACGCGCGCGGGCTCGAGCGGGCGCTCGAGGTCCGCGACCGCTTCCACGGCGTCGGGGTGTTCCTCAGCGGCAGCGAGTCGCACAACCGGGCCAACATCAACCGCTCGGTCGAGGAGTCGCTCACCGGCCTCGAGGCCCTGATCCCCCGCGTGCGCGAGGCGGGCCTGCGCTGCGCGGCGACGGTGTCGGTCGCGTTCGGCTGCCCCTACGAGGGCGAGGTCCCGCGCGAGCGCGTCTTCGGGATCGTCGACCGGCTCGTCGCCGCCGGGGCGCAGGAGATCGGATTCGGCGACACCACCGGCATGGCCAACCCGCTGCAGGTCCGCGGGTACTTCGCCGAGGCGCTGCAGCGGTTCCCCGACGTCGAGCTCACCGCGCACTTCCACAACACGCGCGGGCAGGGCCTGGCCAACGTCCTCGCGGCGCTCGAGGCGGGGGTGACGAGCTTCGAGTCGAGCTTCGGCGAGCTCGGCGGCTGCCCGGTCCCGAAGGGCGCCACCGGCAACATCGCGTCGGAGGACCTCATCTCGATGCTCCACGAGATGGGCGTCGACACCGGGGTCTCGCTCGACGCGCTCATCGACGCCGCCCGGATGGTGCAGGAGGTGCTCGGGCGCCCGCTCGGGAGCCACACGATCGTGGCCGGGCCGGTCGCCTGGGGCGAGCGGGTCGCCTGACCGGGCGCGCCGCCCCCAACGGAGGGTGACGACCTCCCTCCGGTGGGAGGTCGCGGCGCGTCGCGCGGGTGACACTGGTCCGACGTGGGCCGGACCGTCGGGTCCGGCCATCCGGACGGACCCAGGAGAGAGCGGCGATGGCCACCGTAGGCGTGCAGCACCACCAGATCTTCATCGGCGGCGAGTGGCGGGACACCGCCGAGGCCTACGAGATCGTCAACCCCGCGACGGAGGAGATCGTCGCCACCGTCGCCAAGGGCACGGTCGAGGACGCCGACGACGCCGTCGCCGCGGCGAAGCGCGCGTTCGAGAGCGGTGGCTGGTCCGGGCTCGGCGGCGACGAGCGCGCCGCCGTCATGCACCGCATCGCCGAGGGCGTGTCCGAGCACCTCGACGAGCTCATCGAGCTGGAGATCGCCGCCAACGGCGCGACCGTGCGGCAGGCCGGCGGGTTCCACATCGGGCTGGCCGCCCCGCACCTGACGTACTTCGCGGAGCAGGCGGCGAAGTTCGAGCCGCAGCGTGGCATCGACACCGCGCCCTACCCGACGCTGTCGCAGAACGTCATCCGGCGCGAGCCGATCGGCGTCTGCGCCGGGATCCTGCCGTGGAACTTCCCGCTCGTCCTGAGCCTGTGGAAGATCGGCCCCGCGCTCGCGGCCGGCAACACCGTCGTCATCAAGACCGACGAGAAGACCCCGCTGTCGACGCTGGCGTTCGCCCGGATCGCCCACGAGGCCGGCCTGCCCGCCGGAGTCCTCAACGTCATCACCGGCGACGGCGAGGACGTCGGCGCCCGCCTGGCGTCGCACCCCGACGTCGGCAAGGTCGCGTTCACCGGGTCCACCGCCGTGGGCCGCGAGATCATGCGGCTCGCGTCGCAGACGGTGAAGAAGGTCTCGCTCGAGCTCGGCGGCAAGGGCGCCGCCGTCGTGCTGGAGGACGCGCCGATCGACACCGTCGCCGACGCCGCGCTCTTCGGCTGCTGCCTCTACAGCGGCCAGATGTGCGAGTCGATCACGCGGCTCATCGTGCCCGAGTCGATCCACGACGAGCTCGTCGAGCGGATCGTCGCCCGCGCGAAGACGATCAAGCTCGGCGATCCGGCCGACTTCGACACCGACCTCGGCCCCGTCGTGTCGGCCGAGCAGCACGAGCGGATCCTGTCCTACCTGCAGATCGCCCGGAACGAGGGCGTCACCGTCGCCGTCGGCGGCGGCGTGCCCGAGGGCGACGCGTTCGAGAAGGGGTTCTGGATCGAGCCGACGGTCTTCACCGACGTCACGAACGACATGCGCATCGCCCGCGAGGAGATCTTCGGGCCGGTCCTCTGCGTCATCAAGTACTCCGGTGATCCGGACGAGGGCGTCGCGATCGCCAACGACTCGATCTACGGCCTGTCCGCGGCGGTGTGGAGCGACGACTACGAGCAGGCGCTCGAGGTGGCGGCGAAGCTCCAGGCCGGCACGGTGTGGGTCAACGACGTGCACATGGTGACCCCGGAGCTGCCCTTCGGCGGGTACAAGCAGAGCGGCCTGGGACGTGAGCTCGGCCCCGACGCGCTCAACGAGTACACCGAGGTCAAGCACGTCCACATCGACCTGTCGCGCAAGCGCGAGGCCCGCGCCTACGACATGGTGCTCAGCGACCTGGACTGATCGCGTCGCGGGACTGACGCCGGCGCTCCAGCAACCGGACGCCGGCGTCGATCGCGCCGACCAGGCCGTCGACCTCGTCCGCCCCGAGCGGACGCGTCGCGGCGACGGTGACGAGCTCGCCGACCGTCGCCCGGGCGTCGGCGATCCGGCGCGCGTCGTCGTCCTCGGGGGCGACCTCGGCGACGACGAGCGCCAGGGCGGCCGACACCTGGTGCACCGCCGCCCGGGTGCGCCCGTGGTCCAGGTCGAGGTAGGCCCGCAGCAGCAGGTCCTCGCACTCCAGGACGTCGAGCCTGCCGGTCAGCGCGTCGGCGACCGCCTCGGACGGGGCGAGCATCGTCGACCGCGGTGCGCGGGACCCCGGCGGAGGGGGCACGTCGACCGCCTCGGTGAACCGGCCGTCGCGGACCTCGTCGATCGTGCCGTAGCCGATCCGGACCCGCCTGGCGTCGCGGCGCGCGACCTCGACGACGTACGGGTCGCGCGACCCGGCCCGGTGCGCGCGGATCGCGCGGTTGAGGAGCTCCAGCCCCTCGTGGACCCAGTGGTCCTGCTGCTCGTCCGATCCGGCGATCTCGGTCAACCGGCTCCGCGCGGCGCCGACGTCGGCCACCGGCGCCGTGGACTCCACGTACGACGCGAGCTGCAGCACCACCTCGTCCGGCTCGCCCGCGGGATCGACGAACCGCGCCTTGCGCCGCAGCCTCCAGCGGCCGGCGCGGGCGCCGCGCTCGGCGATGACGAGCACGTCGGCCGCGCCGGCGGGCAGCGTCGTCCCCACGATCGACGGCTGCGCGGCCGGCTCGGCCCGGAGCCCCCGGACCGGGGTCACGACGTAGCGTCCGACCGTCGGCCCGAGCGCGTGGGTGAACTCGAACTGCACGAAGAAGTGGAACGGGGACACCGCCCGAACATACGGTGCGGGGCCCCGACGGTGGGGACCGCGTGGTGGGGGGCACCCCCTGCGAGGGAGGCATATCCACCTCGTTGGGCATCCCGGTCCGGGGCGGCCCGACGTACGATCGGCGCAGGTTGGATCCGGACCGTCCGGACGCGGCCGTGGTGGCGATCGGGCCACCGGGAAAGGGAGAGAGACGGCGATGACCGAACAGAGCCTGCTGCAGGACGCGAACACGACGCTCGGGCTCGACATGCCGACGTCGCAGCTGCTCGATCACGCGAACGAGTACAGCCTGCACCAGGGCCAGGATCGGTTCCAGGAGGCCCGGCCCGGTGACTTCTGGTCGATCGAGTGCGTCGACGTCTACAAGACGTTCGGCAGCCGCCCGATCCTCAACGGGCTCAACCTCGGCATCCCCGAGGGCATGATCTCGATCGTCCTGGGCCCGTCCGGCACCGGCAAGTCGGTGCTCATCAAGCACCTCATCGGGCTGCTCTTCCCGGACGCCGGCGACATCCTCGTCCACGGCGACTCGGTTCCGCGCCTGACGACGTCGCAGCTGCTGGAGATGCGCCGCAAGTTCGGGATCCTCTTCCAGGACGGCGCGCTGTTCGGGTCGATGAACATCTTCGACAACGTCGCGTTCCCGCTGCGGCAGAACACCGACTTGTCGGAGGCCCAGATCTCCGACGTCGTGAACCAGCGCCTCCACGAGGTCGGCATGGGGCACGCCAACGAGCTCATGCCGAACGAGCTGTCGGGCGGCATGCGCAAGCGCGCCGGCTTCGCCCGAGCGCTCGTCACCGAGCCCGAGATCGTCGTGTTCGACGAGCCGGACTCCGGCCTCGACCCGGTCCGCACCGCGCTGCTCTGCGAGCTCATCAAGCAGATGCACGCGCAGCACGGCGGCACGTACATCGTCATCACCCACGACATCGCGTCGCTGCACCAGATCGGGCAGTACATCAGCGTGCTGTGGAAGGGCCGGATCGTCCAGGCCGGTAGCCGGCAGGACATGTTCAGCTCCGACAACCCCTTCGTCCGCCAGTTCCTCAACCGGCGGCTCGAAGGCCCGCTGGGCATGGACTGATCGACGTGGCGTCCCGTGCCGGCCCGCCCGCCGGCACGGTCGATGGTGCAGGAATTCCCCCGAAGGCAGGAGTGGCGATGAGTGGTAGCGGTCCCGTGCAGTACGTCGGGCTGGACGGTGACGGCACCGTCGCCGACGTGCTGCGGGCGCGAGCGGAGCGATCCGCGGACGCGACGTTCGTGTCGTTCGACGGCACGGTCGTCACCTATGCGCAGATGGTCGACCGGGCGGAGCGCGCCGCGGCCGCGCTGGCCGGCCTCGGCCTGCGCCCCGGGGACCGCGTGGCGACGATGCTGCCCAACAGCCTCGAGCTGCTCGACGTGTGGATGGGCGCGGCGGTCGGGGGCTTCGTCCTCGTCCCGGTCAACACGGGGCTGAAGGGCGAGGGCCTGCGGTACATCCTCGAGCACTCCGAGGCGCGCGTCGTCGTCGTCGACGCGCCGCTCGCCGACACCCTCGCGGCGGCGGTCCCCGACGGGGTCGGCCCGCGCGTGCGCCTGACCCGCGGCGCGCCGGGACCGGACGGTCGCACGGCCGCGCAGGTCCTGGCGGCCGGATCGCCGAACGGCGCGGTCCACGGCGGCGGCGACCCGTCGGGTCTCGCGACGATCCTCTACACGTCGGGCACCACCGGCCTGCCCAAGGGCGTGATGAACGGTCACCGTCCGTACCTCACCGCGGGCGTCGAGTTCACCCGACGGTTCCTGCGGATCGGGCAGGACGACGTGCTGTACACGACGCTGCCGCTGTTCCACGTCAACGCGCAGATGCTGTCGGTGATGGGGTCGATCGTGTCGGGCCGGCCGCTCGTGCTCGCACCCCGGTTCTCGGCGTCGCGGTTCTTCGACGAGGTCCGGGAGCACCGGGCGACGGTGTTCAACTACATCGGCGCGATGCTCACGATGCTCCACAAGCAGCCGGTGCGCGAGCAGGACGCCGACAACCCGATCCGACTGGCCGTCGGCGGCGCCGCCCCGAAGGAGCTGTGGCAGGACTTCGAGCGCCGGTTCGGACTGGAGATCCTCGAGATCTACGGGCTGACCGAGACGGCGTGCTTCTGCCTCGGGTCGCCCCCCGACGCGATCAAGCCGGGCAAGCTCGGCAAGGCGGTGTCGTGGGCCGAGGTCGACGTGCAACGCGACGACGGGTCCCGCGCCGACGACGGCGAGGCGGGCGAGATCGTCGTGCGGCCCAAGCAGGACGACACGCTCTTCCGCGGGTACCTCAAGAACGAGGAGGCGACCGCGAAGGCGATCCGCGACGGCTGGTTCCTCACCGGCGACCGCGGCCGCCGCGACGACGACGGCTACCTCGTGTTCCTCGACCGGTTGAAGGACGTCATCCGTCGCCGCGGCGAGAACATCTCGTCGTACGAGGTGGAGCGCGCGGCCAACCTCCACGACGACGTGGCGGAGAGCGCCGCCGTCGGCGTGCCGTCGGAGCTGGGGGAGGAGGAGGTCATGATCGTCGTCGTCCCCCGCGACGGGGCCACGCTCGATCCGGCCGAGATCCGCGAGCACTGCGCCGAGCAGCTCGCCGCGTTCATGGTCCCGCGCTACGTCCTCGTCCGGGACGCGCTGCCCAAGACCGCCACCCAGCGCGTGCAGAAGTTCGAGCTGCGCAAGGCCGGTCATGCCGACGCGTGGGACGCCGAGGCGGTAGGAACCCGGGTATGAGCGACCATCCCGGGGTCCGTTACGACATCGCCGACGGCGTGGCGACGATCGCGCTCGACGCGCCGGAGTCGCGCAACGCGCTGTCCGACGAGCTGCTGACGTCGCTCATCGCGGCGTTCACCGCCGCCCGAGACGACGACGCCGTGCGGTGCGTCGTCCTGGCGTCGACGCATCCGCGGACGTTCTCGGCCGGGGGCAACCTCGGCGGGTTCGCCGCGCAGGACCCGCTCGTGCACAAGCACGCGTCGATCCAGCTCTTCCCCGACCTCTTCGTGCTCATCGGCCGGCTCGGCAAGCCGGTGATCGCGAAGATCGGCGGGCACTGCCTGGCCGGCGCGTTCGGGCTGGCGCTGGCGTGCGACCTCATCGTCGCGTCGGAGGACTCCGTCTTCGGCACGCCCGAGATCAACGTCGGGGTGTTCCCGTTCATGATCGCGGCGCTCATCCACCGCAACCTGCCGCGCAAGAAGGCGACCGAGCTCATGTTCCTCGGCGACCGGATCAGCGCGACGGAGGCGGAGCGGCTGGGCATCGTCAACCGGCTCGTGCCGGCGGACGAGCTCGACGCGGCGGTCGCCGACTGGGCCGGACGCCTCGCGGTGAAGTCGCCGCTGCTCATGCGGATGGGCAAGGACGCCCTGTGGCGGCAGAACGACATGCCGCTGGAGGACGCCTGGGACTACCTGCGCTCGCAGCTCGCGCTGGCGTTCTCCACCGAGGACATCCAGGAGGGCGTCAAGGCGTTCTTCGACAAGCGCGACCCGGAGTGGAAGGGCCGCTGAGCGACTGCCGGCCCGCGAGGACGAGCGCCGGGACCGGTCCCGGCGGACGTGGTGTGCAACAGCGTACAATCGCGTACATGGCGACGTCCGATGCCACCTACAACGCCAGCCAGGCTCGGGCACGACTGCCCGAGCTGCTGGATCGCGTGGAGGCCGGCGAGGAGGTCGCGATCTCCCGGCACGGCAAGCCGGTCGCCGTGGTCGTCCGGCCCGACGCGTTGCGGGTGCGGCGAGAGGCGGGCACGGTGCGACGCGCGGACGCCCTGCGAGACGCGCTCGCCGCGGCGCGACGCTCGACGGGGCACGCCGGTCGTGGGCTGGACCGGGAACGGGCCGATGCGTTGATCGCCGAGATCCGCTCGGGTCGCGACGGACGCTGACCGGTGGACGCGTTCGACGCCGACGTCCTCATCTACGCGGCGGTCCCCGGTCACGAGTTGGGGACCCGCGTGCTCGCACAGCTCCCCGAGCCCGGATCCGCGGACGATCCACCCTCGGCGATCGGGTCGGTGCTGCTGCTCCCCGAGCTCCTGAGCAAGCCGATCCGTCAACGTGCCGACGACGAGGTCGCGGCGCTCGTCGGGATCCTCGCGCGGATCCGCCTCCTCCCGACGGACGAGGCGACGGCGATGCTCGCCGCGTCGCTCGGTGCGGAATACGGACTGAAGGCCGCCGACGCGACCCATCTCGCCACCGCCGTGCAGGCCGGGGCCGATCGCTTCGTGACGAACAACGCTCGCGATTTCGACAAGGCCATCGAGGAGATCGAGATCGTCCGCCCCGACGCGCTCGCCGGCTGATCCTGCGGGCGTGCTCGGCGGGCGGGTGTCGCCGTCGGGCCGGGCGGGTAGGGGCCCGGGATGCTCTTCGGCGCCGAACACGTCCAGCGCTACCGCGAGACCGACGGTCGCGAGGGCCACGACTGGCAGGGCACCACCGTGCTCATCCTCACCACCACCGGTCGCCGCAGCGGCGAGCCGCGGTCCACGCCGCTGATCTACCGCCCGATCGGCGAGCAGGCGTACGCGATCGCCGCGTCCAACGGGGGCGGCGACCCGCCCCGGTGGTACCTCAACCTCGTCGACCGGCCCGAGGCCGTGGTGCAGGTCCGCGACGACGAGTTCCCGGCCCGGGCGCGGGAGGCCAACGCCACCGATCGCCCGGCGCTGTGGGACGAGCTCGTCGCCACCTGGCCCGCCTACGCGGACTACCAGGCCAAGGCGGACCGCGAGATCCCCGTCATCCTGCTCGAGCGGGACATCGCCGACGCGGTCGACTGACCCACGCCACGTCCTCACTAGCGCACTCCGCTCCACGTCGACGGACGTGGGCGCCCCGCAGGATCGTGGGCGGGACCGGAGGAGGAGGCGGAGGGGCACGGCCGGCCTGGCCGCGGCCCCTCCGGACGCGATCAGTCCCCGGGCGCGCCGACCGGGGTCGGCGGCGGCGCCACCGGTGGCGTGGCGGCGGGCGGACCGGCCGTCGCGGCGCGGTCCGCGGACCACGCCTCCTGGTCGGGGTGCGCCTCCTGGTCGCGGACGAGCAGTCGCCCGATCCACCACAGCTCGAGCATCGCCAGGCCGATGCTCGCCAGGCCCGCGCAGGCCATGAGCACCTCGGACGGGCTCTCCGACGAGTTGATGGCGATGATGCCGGGGAACCCGGCCCCGAGGGTCGAGTAGGCGAAGTTCGCGGGGAACAGCACGAACACCGTGAGCAGCTGCCAGTGGTTCGTCGCCTTGCGCGACAGCAACGCGACGAGCAACGCGAACCCGGTGATCTGCGCGGCCTCCATGAACGCGATCCAGATCGGGTAGTCGAGCACCCGCAGGGTCTGGGGCGACCAGTACGAGTAGAGCTCGAGGTTGATCATGAGGATCTCGAACGCGGCCGTCGTGCACGCGGTGATCAACGCGAGCTTGAACACGTGCCGTGTGGACGTGCTCTTCGCGAGGCCCTTGTACATGAAGATCGCCGGACCGGCGAAGACGACGACGTAGGCCGGCATGACCCACACCGGCTGCGGCAGGTGGAACGCCTCGAACAACGTCCACTGCCGGTTGGCGCCGGTCTCGTCGAACGCGTGCCAGAACAGGTGGTAGCTGATGTCGTACAGCGGCTCGATGAGGCTGCCGACCGCGACGGCGAGCACGAGGTACAGCGCGATCGGCGAGCGATCCCGCCGGCTGAGGTAGACCGCGTAGACGATGAGGGCGATCGTCAGCCCCCACAGCGCGAAGGTCACGAGGCTCTGCAGCGTCGTGTTGAGGTCCGGCATGTCGCCGGGCTTGTCCGGTATGGGGGCCATCGCCGCCTTCTTCGTCGGGGTCACCGTCGGACGTCGGTCACCGACGCCACCTGACGAACCTAGGGTCGCCCCGGCCCGCTGGCGTCTCCCCAACGGCGCAACTTCACCTGCGACCGGGGAGACACCCGTCGGCGTAGGGTGGGCTCGTGAGCGCCGCAGGACGATCGGTGACGCCGGCCGGGACCGGCGGACGCACCCCGGGAACGCCGACGGCGGCGCCGCCCGTCGGGGCGACGGATGAGGATCGCGGCGCGCCCGACCTCCGCGCGACGGTGCGCGACGCCACCGACCGGCTCGCGTCTCCCGGCTCGCTCGACGGCATCGCGCTCCTCCGCCTGGCGGCCGACCTCGACGACGCCGCCGACCGGGCCGCACGGCTCCTGGGCGCGCGCCCCGACGGAGGCGCCGCCGCCACCCTCGTCGATCTGGGCCGACTGCAGCGCCGGGTCCGGCGCCTCGAGGCCGACCGCCGGTTCTCGACGATCGGCGAGATCTACGCGAGCATCGGGCGCCTGCGTCGTGCGACGACGATCCGCGACCTGCTCGACGCCGCCCCGCGCGAGCTCGGGCGATCGTGCGGGTTCGACCGCGCGGTGGTCTCCGGCGTCCACGGGTCGTCCTGGCGCGCCGAGGCGGTGTGGATCGACCCGGCGGCCGATCCGGACACGTCCGCATCGACGCGCCGGTACCTCACCGAGCGGTGGCTTCCGCTCCGTCCCGGCACGCTCGAGGTGCGCCTCGTCCAGCGCCGCACCGCCGCGCTCGTCGAGGCCGACGCCCCGGACGTCGACGCCGAGCTCGTCGCCGCGACCGGCACCCGGCGCTACGTCGCCGCGCCGGTGATCGCCGCGGACCGCGTCGTCGGGTTCCTCCAGGCCGACCGGTTGGACGAGTCCCCGCCGCTGCGGCCGGTCGATCGCGACAACCTGTGGACGTTCGCCGAGGAGTTCGGCCTGGTGTTCGAGCGCCTGGCGTTGCTCGAGCGCCTGGACCGCCGGCGGGGCCGGGTGCGCGAGGTGTTCGCCGCCGCCGACGACGCGCTGCGGGCGCTGCGGGAGGACGAGGTGGCGCTCGTCTCGACGGCCGACGAGGCCGACGCGTCGGACCCGGCCGGGGGCGACGGCGGGTCGGAGGAGGTGCGCATGGACCTCCTCTCCGCGCGCGAGCACGAGGTGCTGCGGATCCTCGCGACCGGGGCGAGCAACGCCGGCATCGCGGAGCGGCTGGGGATCGGCGAGGGGACCGTCCGCAGCCACCTCGCGCGGATCAGCCGCAAGCTGCGGGCGTCGGGCCGGGCGGCGCTCATCGCCCGGTACCTGCGGATCACCGAGCGGCGGGGGACCCGTGGTCGCTGAACCGGCCGGACCGCGTCGGACCGCGTCGCCCCGGGCGCGGGCGGACGCGCTGCTGCGGCGGCTGCACGAGGCGACCGGCACGACGACCGGCCCCGCAGGGCGGATCGGGCCCGAGGACCTCGAGGCGGCGGCCGACGCCGTCGCGCGACGCCCCGAGGCGTGGGAGGCGGACCCCGCGGCGACGGCGGCCCTCGTCCGCGACGCGCATGCGCTCGCGCTCGAGCTCGACGCGCGCGACAACGATCGACGGGCCCGGCGGATCACGTCCTGCCAGCAGGGCCTCGCCCGATTGCGGTCGGCCGCCACGACCGACGAGCTGCTGCGTGCGGTCTGCGAGGAGGCGGTCCGGGCGTGCGGCCTGGAGCGCGTGCTGCTGTCGCGGGTGGAGGACGGCCGCTGGTGGCCGTGGAAGGTCAACGCGGCGGTCGCGCCGGAGGACTGGGTCGCGGACTGGCGCGACCGCTCGATCCCCCTCGACGCGCTGACGCTCGAGAGCCGCCTGCTCGACGAGCACCGTCCCGCGCTCGTGTCCGACACGTCGGAGCCGGGGATCCACGAGATCATCCGGGCGGGACGGTCGTCGTCGTACGTCGTGGCCCCGGTCATGCCCGCCGGCCGGGTCATCGGGTTCCTCCACGCCGACCACCTCGAGGGCGGCCCGGCGTGCGATGCGACCGACCGCGACGTCCTGTGGCGGTTCGCCGAGGGGTTCGGGCACCTCTACGAGCGCACGGTGCTGGGCGAGCGGATGCGGCGGCGGCGCACGGAGTTCGAGCGGCTCATCGAGGCGGTGCACGACGCGATGGCCGACCTCACCGCGGCCGAGGTCCGCCTGTCGCAGCAGGAGGATCCCGGGGAGGCCACGGGCGGCGACGACCGGGACACGGGCCACCTGCCCGCGCCCGGCGGTCGACCGCCGGAGGGCCTCGCGGAGCTGCTCACCCCGCGGGAGCGCGAGGTGTTCTCGCTCCTCGTCGCCGGGCGGCGCAACCGTCAGATCGCCGAGGCGCTCGCGATCGGCGAGGGGACGGTGAAGACCCACGTCAAGCGGGTGCTCGCCAAGACGGGGGCGACGAACCGCGCCGAGCTCGTGGCGCGGCACCATCGGGACGGGCCCGGGTGACCCGGGCGGGTCGCGGCGCTCCGGGCCGGCCCCCCCCGCGTCACGCCTTCTTCGCCTTCGCCTTCGCCTTCTCGGTCCCGGACGGCTTCCTCCCGCTGCTGCCGACCCCGCCCCGCTTGGCGGGCGATCGGGTGCCGGGGCGCTTGCGGTCGCCGCGGATCCGGTCGAGGCTCTCCTCGAGCGCGGCCAGCAGGTCCTTCGACGCGACCTGGGGGACGGGCTCGTCCTCCGGATCGGGCTCGCGCACCTCGCCGTTGCGACGCTTCTCCTCGACGAGGGCGAGCAGCCGCTCGCGGTGCGCGTCGGCGTACGACGTCGGGTCCCAGTCGACGGTCATCTCCTCCAGCAGCGCGACCGCGTCGTCGACCTCGGCGTCGGACGGGGCGCTCGCCTCGTCGGTCGGCACCGCGCCGGTGTCGTGCGGGTCGCGGATCTCCTCGGCGAACCGCATCGTCGTCAGCGACAACAACCCCTGTCGCTCGCGGATCGCGACGAGCTGCTCCCTCGCGCGGATGACGATCCGGCCGATCGCGACGCGGTCGGAGTCGGCGAGCACGTCGCGCAGCAGGCGGTAGGCGCGGGCCGGCCCCTCGCCCTCGCCACGCGGCACGAGCCAGTACGGGTGGTCGAAGTGGATCGGGTCGATCTCCTCCAGGTCGACGAACAGCTCGACGTCGACGGTGCGGGTGCGCTCCGGCGCGGCCCGGTCCAGGTCCTCGTCGAGCAGCACGACGAGACGGCCGTCGTCGGTCTCCCACCCGCGGGCGATCTCCGCCCAGTCGACCTCGTCGTCGGAGCCCTCGGCCACCCGGCGCGTCTCGATCGCCTCGCCGGTGCCGGCCCGCACCTGGTGGAACCGGACCGACCGGTCGCGGGTGGCCCCGTAGAGCTGCACCGGCACGTTGACGAGGCCGAAGCTGATCGATCCGGACCAGATCGGGCGCGGCATCAGGAGCCCCGCTCCAGGCTCGCCTCGAGCGCGGCGAGCAGGTCGTCGTCGCGGTCCTCGGCGGGGAGGGGCGCGTCCGGCTCGCGGCCCTCGAGCTTCGCCGCGACGACGTCCATCACCGCCTGGCGGTACGTGTCGCGGTAGGCGTCCGGGTCCCACGGCCCCGCGAGCATGTCGACGAGGCGCCCGGCCATCTCGACCTCGCGCTCCGCCGGGGCCTTGCGCGGCGTCGGCACGTCGAGGTCGTCGGCGGGGACGAGCTCGTCGGCGAACCGCAGCGTCTGCAACGCCAGCGCCCCCTGCAGCGGCCGCAGCGCGACGAGGCGCTCGCGCTGGCGCAGCACCAGGCGACCGATCCCGACGCGGCCCCCGCGCTCGAGCGCCGCGAGCAGCAGCCGGTAGGCGTGCGCCCCACCGTCCCGTGCGCCCAGGTGGTACGGCTTGTCGTAGTGGACGGGGTCGATCTCCTCGGCCCGCACGACGTGCTCGATCTCGACGACCTTGGCCCGGGGCCCGTCGGCGGCGGCGATCTCGTCCTTCGTCATCACGACCTCGTCGCTCCCGTCGCCGTACGCCTTCTCGATCTCGGCGAACGGCACCTCCTCGCCGGTCCGCGCCCCGACCCGGCGGTGACGCACCCGGGCGCCGTCGTCGGCCCGCACCTCGCGGAACGACAGCGCGCGCGCCTCGGTCGCGGTGAAGAGCTTCACCGGCACGACGAGGGCGCCGAGGGTCAACGTGCCGTTCCAGATCGATCGTGCGGTCATCGCTCGCCATCTCCGAGGGTCGGGGGGTCCTGCGTCGTGTGGAGCACCGGGGCGAACCGGTCGCCGTGCTCCCGTACCCGTTCGTGGACGTCGTCGACCGTGAAGGCGAGCGCGTCGGCCCCGGCGTCGCTCTCGGCGGCCGCCTCGACCTCGTCCCACGTGACGGGGGTCGACACCGTCGGTCGCGTGCGCGCGCGAAGGGCGTAGACCGTCACCGTCGTCTTGTGCTCGTCGTTCTGGCTCCAGTCGACGAGGACCCGGCCGTCGCGCAGGTCCTTCGCCATCCGCGACACGACGAGGTCGGGATGCCGGTCCTCCAGGAGTCGGGCGACGGCGTGCGCCAGCGGCTTCGTCCGGTCGTACCCGGCGTCGCCGTTGAGCGGCACGTAGACCTGCAGGCCCTTCGACCCCGACGTCTTCGCCCAGCACTCCAGGCCCAGCTCGGCGAAGAGGTCCCGCACGAGCAGCCCGACCCGGCAGCACTCCACGATCGTCGCCGGCGCACCGGGGTCGAGGTCGAAGACGAGCGACCGGGGCGGGCCGACGCCGCCCGGGGCGTCCGGGTCGGCGCGGGACAGCAGCGGGTGCAGCTCGATCGCGCCGAGGTTCACCGCCCACAGGAGCGTCGGCAGGTCCTGCACGAGCACGAAGTCGATCGTCCCGCGGCGGCTCGGCACCGGGGTCGTCGCGACCCACTCGGGCCGGTGCGACGCGGCGCGCTTCTGGAAGAACGCCTTGCCGTCGACGCCGTCCGGGTAGCGCTTGAGCGTCACCGGCCGGTCGCGGAGGTGCGGCAGCAGCACCGGGGCGATCCGCGCGTAGTGGTCCAGGGCGCCGCCCTTCGTGAACCCCGACTCCGGGTAGTACACCTTGTCGAGGCTCGACAGGGTCAGCTCGCGGCCGTCGACGTCGAGCGTCACGTCGCCCTCGTCCGGCAGCTCGATCGTGCGGTCCTCCGTCATGGCGCCCTCCGGCGGTGGCGGTCGGTGCTCTCCCGGCACGGGCTCGCGCACGACGTCCGTCGCCGGCTTGTCGTCGCGCAGGCCCTCGTAGGTCGCGTGGCGGATGCTGCCGTCCGTCGTCCAGGCGCTGAACCGCGCCTCGCACACGAGCTCGGGACGGACGAACCGCGTCCCGGCCGGGGCGCGTCGTCCGCGGAACGGCGACGAGGCCCGCGCCAGCCCGTCGAGCCGGGAGCGCAACCGCCGCAGCTCGGCGTCGGCGAACCCGGTGCCGACGCCGCCGACGTACCGCAGCGTGCCGGCGGCGTCGTGGACCCCGAGCTGGAGCGCCCCGAGCGTCGACGCGCGCCCGCCGCGGCCGGGGGTGTAGCCGCCGACGACGAACTCCTGCCGGAGCGCGTGCTTGATCTTGCGCCAGCGGTCGGACCGGCGGCCCGGGCGGTACCGCGAGTCGAGCCGCTTTGCGACGACGCCCTCCAGGCCGCGCGCCGCGGTGGCGGCGAGGAGCCCCGCGCCGTCCCCGACGTGGTGGGCGGGGACCTGCCAGTGCGGGCCGTCGAGCGCCAGCGCGGCGAGCCGCTCGCGTCGCTCGACGTACGGCAGGTCGACGAGCGGCACGCCGTCGAGCGACGGCAGGTCGAACGCCAGGAGCGTCACCGGGCGGGCCTCGACCTCGTCGGGCGACGCCCGACGGCCGTGGGCCGCCGTCCGCGGCTGCAGGGCCTGGAACGCGGGCAGGCCGTCGTCGTCGAACGCGACGAGCTCGCCGTCGAGGACCGCGTCGTGGCCGCCGAGCGCATCCGCGATCCCGGCGATCTCGGGGTAGGCGTCGGTGACGTCCCGTCCCCCGCGGGTGCGGATCCGGACCCGTCCGCCGTCGGCGTGGACGAAGGCCCGCACGCCGTCCCACTTCACCTCGAACGCCCACGCCTCCGGGTCGCGCGGCAAGTCGCCGACGACGGCGAGCATCGGCTCCGGGAGCACCGGCGTCGCGCGTCCCTCCCGGTCCGGCGTCGGGGACATGGGACCCATCATGCCGCCCCGGTCCCGTGCGGTTCCAGGGGCGGGCGATCCCGTGCAACGCGGAGTGCGGAGCGGATCGGGCGGGGCGCCGGGGGCACGGAGCGGAAGACCGCGCGCCGCCCCGGAAATCATCGCCGGACGTGCCCCTCCCGGCGGGCTTCGGCGCGGGAGTCTCCCCATCGGGGGAGTAGATCGACCCGTTCGGGCCGTGTACAGTGCGCCCGGACAGCACGTATGGTGCGAGGGATCCGGCGTTCGGTGCTCCAGGTCATGGGAGCGGCGCCGGCGAGGGAGAGGATTGCATGGGACACCACGCCGACAACGGTCGACGCCCTCGGGCGGGCGGCGACACCGCTCCGGAGCGGGATGATGCTCCGGTGACGGCGCGTGCCACCCCGCGGTTCGGCGGTCGGACCGTCGTGTCGCTGCGCCGCTGTGCGTCAGTCGTCGGCGTGCTGGCCGGCGTCGCCGCGTTCCCCGCGGCCGCCGGCGCCCAGGGCCTACCGTCCTGCCTCGACCTGCGCCTCGGGGAGCTGAAGCTCCTGCAGCTCGGCGACTGCGCACCGCCACCCGGGACGACGTCGACGACCGCCCCCGCTCCCGCGCCGGCCACGACCGACGCGGCCCCCGCGCCCGGCACGGCCGCGACGCCCGCCCCGGCGGCCGACGCCGCCGCCGCGGCCACCGGTGGCGGTGGCTCCCGCTGGCAGAGCTCGGCGGCCGACGCCGCCAAGCGCGCCGGCGACCGCGACGCGAAGGACCGCGAGGACGAGATCGCGCGCGACGCGCAGTCCAAGCGCGACGCGGAGGACCGCTCCGACGGTCGCCGCACGCCGACCGCCCGCGAGACCCGTCCCGTCCCGGCGCCCGAGCCGCAGCGTGATGCGCCGGGGTTCTCGGAGGTGGTGCCGGGTCCGGCGGCGGTGGGGGTGCCGAACTTCTTCATCGACAAGTTCCGGATTCCGCCGTTCCTGTTGCCGATCTATCAGGCGGCGGGGATGCAGTACGGGGTGCGGTGGGAGGTGCTGGCCGCGATCAACGAGATCGAGACCGATTACGGCCGGAACCTGTCGGTGTCGTCGGCCGGGGCGTTGG
>JALNWQ010000018.1 GCA_023230855.1 Solirubrobacteraceae bacterium | reverse complement strand
TGGTACTTGGCCCGCAAGGGCCTGGGAGAGTAGGTCGCCGCCGGAATTAGCTTCACGACAAGGGCGTCCCGCAAGGGGCGCCCTTCGTCGTTCCACGACACCCGCGCGATAGCGACACCGCGCACACGCGACACCGGGGTGACGTCGTGTGACACCATCGCGCCGCATGAACGTCGGTCACGTCGAGCCGCCGAAGCCGACGCTCGGGTGGGTGGAGCACGCGGTCGCCGACGAGTTCCCGGCGCTGTGGACGGCGTCGGTGCGCATCCCCGGACGACACCATCGTCGGAGCCCACGCGAGGTCCGTGAGCGGTTGAAGCACCTCTCCGGGCGCGTGGACGGGAACTGGGCGATGGAGCTCCGCCGCCAGGACGTACCGGCCGCGTTCCGGGTCTTCTGGCGACACATCGGCATCGAGCCGGACGAGGTGCGGCCGCCGATGGAGGAGGAGGTCGTCCAACGGCTGCGCCGGGGCGGCTTCCGCACCACCGGCATGCCCTCCGACGCGGCGCGGATCGCGCTCGTGGAGACCGGCATTCCCGTGTGGGCCTGGGATGCTGCGCAGGTGCACGGGGCCATCGGGATCCGACGGGCGAGGGAGGCCGAATCCCTCGACGGGGAGCCCGCACGCCCTCTCGACCCGGGGACGCTCTGCATCGCCGACGACGAAAGGCCGCTGACCGCACTGACCGGAGACCCGTCCCGGCACGTCGAGGTCGGGAAGTCGACCCGGGAGGTCGTCGTCGTCGCCCTGGCGGTCGCGGGGGTGTCCTCCCTCTACGTCGAGGAGGCCCTCTGGATCGCCGCCGACCTCATCGCCGAGGATCCGGCCGGTTGACGATCCGTCGGGTGGCCCGGACACGGAGCGACGGCGTCGGCAGGCGCCGCATGGCGGGCCGCGGACGCAACGGTGGGCGTCGGGGCCACGGAGTGGTACGGTCGACGCAGGAACCCGTCATCGGCTCCTGAGGCACCGTGCTCGCCGAACCCCCGCCCAGCCACCCCCGTCGCGACGCCGGTGCCGCCGTGCTCGGCCCGCCCCACGCGGACGAGGAGTGGCTGGCTCGGCGCGACCTGCGCGACCAGATCGCCCGCCTCGAGCGAGCGCTCGCCGGACGGCACGCATCGCGGTTCTGCGTCGATCACACCGCGATCGTCCCGGCCGGGGCGTCGTCGCGCCGCAGCGGCGGGCTGCAGTCGCTCGGAGACCTGGAGCGCACCCGGGACCGCCTGGTCGACGCGCACCGCGAGATCGATGCGCGCGAGGAGCGCGTCCGTCGCAACCGTGATCTGCTCGCGCTGATGCAGGAGCATCCCGCGCGGCACGCCGGGGTGCGGCTGACGAGCGCCGACCTCGGACAGCCCGGTTGCCACGCCTACGCGGTGCGGCCGGTGCTCGGGCCGATCGGCCGGATGGCCGGATGGTGGCGCATCCGGATCTCGTCCGGCTGCCCGTTAGCGCCGCCGTCCCCGGCGATTCAGTCCACCAGGCCGTCTGCGAACCGCCGCAGGGCGACCGGATCGCGCAACGCCGGCCCGTGGCCCGCGAGGAGGAGCTTGGGCTCGAGATCCGCGATCGCGCGGATCGAACGACGGTTGCGCGCCGGGTCGGGCGTGAACGCGGCCGGAGGCTCGTGGAGTCCGGCGCGGGTCGTCAGCAGGTGCATCGCGTTGACGACGTCGCCACAAACGAGCACGCCGTCGTCGGCGCGCCAGAAGCTCACGTGTCCGGCGCTGTGGCCCGGCGTGTCGAGGACGACGAATCCCGGACCGACGACCTCGCCCGGCTCGAGTGCGGTCGCCTCCGGGAGCGCCGGGTACGACGCGATGCGGTCCGCGACGGCGTCGAGCATCCGGGGGCGAGGCGGGCCGATCGAGCGCCCCGCGTGGAGCGCTTCGACGTCTGCGGCGCCGCCCGACACCGGGATCCGCAGGGCGTCGACGATCCGTCGACTGCCTCCCGCATGGTCGACGTGGGCGTGGGTGATCACGTGTCGCGAGACCGCCCGGCCCGCCAACGCCTTGAGCACGCGCTTGCCGTGCAGCGCGGCTCCGGCGTCCACGAGCACGTCGCCCAGCAGGTACGCGTTGACCGCGGACCGCGGCCCGAGCGAGAGATGGAAGACGGCGTCGGCGACCTCGCGCATGGGCCGCAGCGTATCCGCTGCGTCCCACCGCGACGGATTCGTCCCGCCGCCTCCCGACCCGCGGGTAGCCTCCCACCATGACCGCATCGGAGCCGGCCGTGATCGTCGAGCGTCGGGAGGCCGTCCTGGTGCTCACGATCAACCGGCCCGCGCAACGCAACGCGGTCGATCCGACGGTGAGCAGCGCCATCGCGGGCGCGATCCGAGACCTCGAGGACGATCCCACGCTCGTCGTCGGCGTCCTCGCCGGCGCCGGTGGCGGGTTCTGCGCCGGGATGGACCTCGCGGCGTTCGCGCGCGGCGAGGTGCCGTTCGACCCGGAGCGCGGCTTCGCGGGCATGACGATGCGGCGACCGGGCAAGCCGATGATCGCGGCGATCGAGGGATTCGCGCTTGCCGGCGGCCTCGAGATCGCGTTGGCGTGCGACCTCATCGTCGCCGCGCGGGACGCCCGGCTCGGGATCCCGGAGGTCAAGCGCGGCCTCGTCGCCGCCGGCGGTGGCCTGCGCCGACTGCCGGAGCGCCTGCCGGCCGGCGTGGCGATGGAGCTCGCGTTGACCGGAGAGCCGCTCGACGTGGAGCGGGCCCACGCGCTGGGGCTCGTCAACCGCGTGACCGATCCGGGCCGCGCGCTCGAGGGGGCGCTCGAGCTGGCGGGCACGATCGCCGCCAACGGGCCGCTCGCCGTCGCCGCCACCCAGCGGATCCTGCGTGAGCAGGGGGAGTGGACCGAGCAGGAGTTCTGGGCCCGACAGGGCGAGATCGCCGGCCCGGTGCTCCTGTCGGCCGACGCCCGTGAGGGAGCCCGGGCGTTCAAGGAGCGACGCGAGCCGGTCTGGACCGGCGCCTGAGGCCGGCGGCCACCCGGCGGGCCGGGGCGCCGTGGGGGCGAACCGACGGCGCCCCGAATCCGCCGTCGGGATGAACGTGGGCGACGCGCGACCGACGATCCTGGGCTGGTGACCGAACGACCGCCGCGCATCGTCGCCCTCGGCGGTGGCGGGTTCTCGATGGAGCGCGCCAACCCGCGGATGGATGACTTCGTGCTCGACCTGGCGGGGGTCGGGCGACCGCGGATCTGCTTCCTGCCCACGGCGTCGGGCGACGCCGACCACTACGTCGTCCGGTTCTACCGGCGGTTCGGGGGTGGGGCGACCGAGCCGTCGCACGTGTCGCTGTTCCGGCGCGACCGGGGCGCCGGCGCGGTCGAGGGCGACATCGAGGCCCACCTCCTGCGACAGGACGTGATCTACGTCGGGGGAGGATCGCTCCTGAGCCTGCTGGGAACCTGGCGCGCGCACGGCCTCGACCGGACGTTGCGGCGCGCCTGGGAGCGCGGGGTCGTCCTCTGCGGGCTGTCCGCAGGCTCGCTCTGCTGGTTCCGGGACGCGGTCACGGCGTTCCACGGCCCCAGTCGGTCGGTCCGCGGCCTGGGCCTCCTGCCGTACTCCAACTGCGTGCACTACGACGGCGAGCCGGAGCGGCGCCGCGCCTACCGACGGCTCGTCGCCGACGGACTCGTCGGAGGCTTCGGCGTCGACGACGGCGCCGCGCTCGTCTTCACCGGGGCCGCGCTCGAGCGCGTGGTGGCGTCACGCCCGGGGCCCACCGCGTACGACGTCCGGCGCGGGGAGGACGGGGAGGTCGTGGAGACGGCGCTCCGGGTCCACGTCCTCGGGTCGCAGGTCCCCACGACCGACGGGGTGGGCGCCGCATGAGCCCCGGACCCATCCTCTGCCTCGGCGGCGGGGGCTTCACGATGGAGGCGGGGCTCCCGCTGCTCGACGCCTACGCGCTCGACCTGGCCCGGACCAGATCGCCCCGGCTCCTGTTCCTGCCGACGGCGGGCGGTGACCCCGCCGACCAGATCGGGCGGTTCGAGCGCGTGTTCGGGAGCCTGCCGTGCCGCCCACGGGTCCTGTCGCTGTTCCACCGCGCCGACCTGGAGGAGCCGCTCGAGGACGTCGTCCTCGCCCAGGACGTCATCTACGTCGGCGGTGGCTCGATGGTCAACCTCCTGGCGCTCTGGCACGCCCACGGGCTGCCCGACCTGCTGCGCGAGGCGCACCGGCGGGGCACGGTGCTGGCGGGCCTCAGCGCCGGAGCGATGTGCTGGATGGACGGCGGCGTCACCCGGTCGCAGGGCGCGCCGTCCGTCGTCGACGGTCTCGGGCTCGTCGGCGGATCGCTGTCGGTCCACGCGCACCGCGACCCGGAGCGCGGCCGGGCGTTGCGCGCCGCGATCGCCGCCGGGCGCCTGCCGGGTGGCTGGACCGCGGACGACCACGCGGGGCTGTTGTTCGTCGACGGGCGGTTGCGCGAGTGCGTCGCCGGGCGCCCCGACGCGAAGGTGCACCGCATCGACCGCGGACCGGACGGGACGCTCGTCGAGCGGGAGCTGCCGGTCCGTCGCCTGGGCCCGCAGGAGCGGTGGGGGTGGGCGGCCGACGAGCCGGGGCCGTCGGATCGCGGGGGACTGCGTGACGAGCTGCGACTCGTCCGCCGGATGCGCGCGGCCCGGATGGCGTCCGGGCCGGGACGGCGACGCCGACCGGCACGCTGACCCGGGAGGCCAGTCGGAAGGCCGCTCGGGGCGCCGGCGTGGCCGGGCCGATCCCGGGCGCGCCGGACCGCCGTTCGGCGTCGTCGACCGCTCCGGGGACCGGCGATCGGGGTGGCCGACCGTCCGGGGGACGGCCGGCCGTCCGAGCGCGTCAGCCGCGGACGCGGCGGACCAGGTCGATGGCGTTGCCGATCTGCTGCTTGATGATCCGCGGCGGCACGGTCGGGAGCGCGACGACCGCGGCGACGGCGCCCCGGGCGCCCCGGCGCGACGCCGGCTTGGGGCTGGTGGTGGAGCCGGGCGTCGGGCGGGGGGCTCCCGTCGACGGCGCGTCGGCCTTCGCGCCGGACGGCGTGGCGGAGTCGCCGGAGGTGGCCTCCTGCTTCGCGGCCGGGGTGGCCTTCGCGGCGGCGGGCTTCCGCGCAGCCGGCTTGCGGGCGGCCGGCTTGGCGGCGGCCTCGGCCGGGGCCTTCTCGGCGGCCGGCTTGGCGGCGGCCTCGGCCGGAGCCTTCTTCGCGGCCGGCTTGCGGGCGGCCTTGGCCGGCGCCTTCTCCGTGGCCGGCTTGGCGGCGGCCTTGGCCGGGGCCTTCTTCGCGGCCGGCTTGGCGGTGGCCTTGGCCGGCGCCTTCTCCGTGGCCGGCTTGGCGGCGGCCTTGGGCGCCGCCGCTGCCTTGGCGGGGGACTTCCGCGCTGGGGCGCGCTTGGGGGACGCGGTCGCCACGCCGGCGGCCCAGTCGTCGGGCAGGGTCACGCGGGCCCGGTCACCGGTGCCGCTGATCGTGACGGGCACGGTTGCGCCCTCGAGCGCCTCGCGACGATCGGCGGGCACCGCCACGCGCTTCGTCACTTCGCGGCCGTCGGCCAGCCGCAGGCGCACCTGGCGCTCCGTGGCCCGCAGGACGGTCGCCGTCGCGGAGTCGGGAGAGGTCTCGTTAGGCATCTGGCGCCCGATGGTACGCGGATCCGGGCCGCGGAGCGGCTGCCCTGCGCCGGTGATCGTCCCCTTGGCGCCGGTCCGGGCCGTATAACGGTGCCCATGGACGACGAACGCCCGCCGCTCGCACGACTGCTCGACCCCGTCGACCTGTCGCCGCCGGTGCTCGTCACGCTGTGGTTGGCGGCGCTCGCCGTCGCGGTCGGGGCGTACGAGCACGCCTGGCTCTTCCACGACGGGTACCGGCACATCGACACGATCGGCGAGCTCTTCGTCGTCAACGCGATCGGGTCGGCCCTCACCGTCCTGCTCTTGGCGCTGCGACGCGCCGCACTGTTCGCCATCGCGACGCTTGCGGTGTCGGGCGGGTCGATCGTCGCGATCGTGCTCACCCGGACCGGGGACGGCCTGTTCGGGTTCCGCGAGTCGGGGTACGACGGGCGCGCGACGCTCACCCTGGTCGCCGAGATCGCGTCGGTCGTCCTCGTGCTCGGCGCCGTCGCGCTGTGGCGGGCGCGTGACGCCGGCGGGACGTCCGACGCGGGGGCGTCGTCCGACGCCCCCGGATCCCGTGGCCTGTCCGTGGCGACGTCGGTGGCCGGGGTCGCCTGCGCGCTGGTCATCGTCGCGGTGACGCTCGGGATCGGCGTCGGCGGGGACGAGGACGGCGCATCGGGTGGCGACGTCGCGACGCGGACGGACTCCCCGGACGCCGGTCCGACGGGTCGGGACGGTGGCGGCACGACGACCGACGGCGGCACGACGACCGACGGCGGCGGGGATGGCGGTCGCACCGGCGACGGCGGCGCGGCGGATGGGCCGTCGGGTGGCGACCCGGTGGCGGCGCTCGGCACGGTCGGGCGCACCGGTCGCGACGCGTTCGCGTCGGAGGGATGCGGCGGATGCCACCGGCTCGCCGACGCGGGGACGGCGGGGTCGATCGGGCCCGACCTCGACCGCGCCGTCGCGGGCGTCGATCCCGACCGGATCGGGGCGCTCATCGTCGACCCGCCGGGCGGGTCGATGCCGTCGGACTACGGCGATCGGATCGATCCCGAGCGGCTCGACGCCCTCGCCGCCTACATCGCGGCGGCCGCCGGCGCGGAGTAGGCGGTACCGCTTCGTGAGGTGAGGGTCGGTGGCTCGGGTGGCAGGCGCGGCACGGGCGCGGCGCTGACGGGGCGAACCGGCAGGCCCGCCGTGAGGCGCGTCACGTCGGCGACGCGGAGCGACGTCGAGGGAGCGTGCCTCGTCGGGGAGGGTGGGGTCCGCCACGTGGGCGACGTTCCGAGCGAGGTCCGACACCTTGGCGACGTGCCGACCCGAGGCCGCGCCACCTTGGCGACGTCCTGACCGAGGTCCGCCACCTTGGCGACGTCCGGCCGGGGACCCCGACCCCGCCGCCCGGGCGACGACCCGAGCGCGGGGGCCCGGCGCCGCCGGGGGCGGCCCGGGCCGGGGACGGCGGGCCCGGACGGCCGCGGCGGGGCGGGGCCGTCCGGGGGGGGGGTGTCCCTATGGTTTTGTCAAGGGGCCGGGTTCAGGTGGTCGTGGGGGGCTCGTAGCGGTAGGGGGTCTGGGTGCGGAGCATCTTGTGGATGAGGTCGCAGCGCTTGCGGGCGAGGCAGAGCACGGCGGCGTTGTGGCGTTTGCCTTCGGCGCGCTTCTTGTCGTAGTAGGCCTTGGAGGGCGGGTGCTTCAGTGACGCGAACGCGGAGAGGAAGAGCGCGTTCTTGAGGCGGTGGTTGCCGCGTCGGGAACGTGTCTGGCCGCGGATGGAGGAGCCGGATTGGCGGGTCACGGGGGCGAGGCCGGCGTAGGCGGCGAGGTGCCCGGCGGTCTGGAATCTGGTGGGGTCACCGATCTCGCTGAGGATGGTCACGCCGGTCTTCGTGCCGATCCCGGGGAGGCTGTCCAGGATCGGCCCGAGAGGGTGGGCGGCGAGGAGCCCTTGGAGCTCGTGCTCGAGCGTCTCGCGGCGTTCGTGCAGGGCTTGGAGATCGCGTGCGAGGTCTTGGATGAGTCGACCGATGGTGTGGTCGGCGGGGACCGTGATCGTTTGCTGGTCGAGGGCGTGGAAGATGTCGTCGCGGAGTCGTTGGGCGATCCGTGGCGCGTCGCGTTGCAGGACCTTGAGGACGCGTGATCTGCCGGCGTTGCGGAGTTGGCTGGCGGTGCCGTAGCGCGTGAGGAGGTGGCGGATCGCGGCGTGCTTGAGGTTCGGTCCGATGATCGCCTCCAAGGGCGGGTGGGCCTGGAGGAGGAGGTCGCGGAGGCGGTTGGAGGTCCTCGTGGCGTCGTGGGCGAGGTCGTGGTCGCGGCCGGCGAGGAGCTGCAGCGTCTGGAGGTCCTCGTCGCCGTGTCGGAGCCAGCGCAGCCGGGTGGCGTGGAGGCGGGCGTGGTCGGCGAGGACGAGGCTGTCGCGCTTGTCGGTCTTGCTCTCGCCGGGGTAGAGGTCCGCGGCGCGGCGCATCACGAGGCCCGGGACGTAGGCGACCGCGATGCCACGCCGGAGGGCGGCCTGCACGGCGAGGGTGCCGATCGATCCGGGCTGATCGATCACCAACGCCGGGACGCCGAGCCCGTCGGCGGTGTCCAGCAACGCGGCGAGGTCGTCCTCGCGGTTCTTCACGGCCCGGTCGCCGAGCTTGTCGCCGGTCGTGCTGAGGAGCGTGGCGTGGTGGTCGTGCTTGCCGACGTCCAGGCCGATCCACACCTCGATCCCGGGGTCCTGCTGGTCGGTCATGACGGTCGCTCCTGTCGTGGTCGGGGTGTGTTTCGGGTCCTGCAGGACCCGAAACGCACCCCGGAGCCGCAGCCACCTTACGAATCAGCCCCAGCGTGGGCGTGTCCCTATCAGCGGTCAAGCAGGGTGCCCGTGCCGTTGGCCGCAACACCCCCCAGATCACGATGGACAGGGGGCAATGAGCGCTACCAACGACACCGGGCCCTCATCGCATCCTCGCGCCTTCACGAGAACACGCCAAGAACGTAAGGGGGCGCTACCGGTTGCCCGGCGAGCGCTTGGGGAACTGCGACACCGGGACCGACACGTCGAGCGCGGTCTTGCAGATCCGGTGCTGCTCGAGGTTGTGGGCCGTCGGGTAGCCCTCGCCCGGGCTCGCGCGCTCGGGACGACCGACGTAGCCGATCGCCAGGTGGTCCGGGAGGATCTGCATGAGCCGCGGCGACATGTGCGCGCGCGGGCCCATGTTGCGCGGCTCCTCCTGCACCCACACGACCTCGCGGAGGTTGGGGTAGGCGTTGATGAGGTCGCGGACGGCCTCCTCCGGGAACGGGTAGAGCAGCTCGACGCGGCCGATCGCCACCGACGGGTTGTCCTGCCGCAGGTCGTGCTGGCGCAGGTCGTAGAAGACCTTGCCGGTGCAGAGGATGAGGCGGGTGACCTGGTTGGGGTCGACGCCCGGCTCGCCGAGGACCGGGAAGAACTTCGTCTCCGACAGGTGCTCGATCCGGTTGCGCGCCTGCGGCAGGCGCAGCAGCGACTTCGGCGTCATGACGATGAGCGGGCGCGGCTTCTCGATCAGGGCCTGGCGGCGCAGCAGGTGGAAGTACTGCGCCGGCGTCGTGACGTTCGCGACGCGGATGTTGCCCTCGGCGGCGAGCTGGAGGAACCGCTCGACCCGGCCGGAGGAGTGCTCCGGTCCGGCGCCCTCGTACCCGTGGGGCAGGAGCATCGTCAGGCGCGACGTCTGGCCCCACTTCGCCAGGCCGCTGACGATGAACTGGTCGACGACGACCTGGGCGCCGTTGACGAAGTCCCCGAACTGCGCCTCCCACAGCACGAGCGCCTCGGGCGCCTCCTGCGAGTAGCCGTACTCGAACCCGAGCACCGCGACCTCCGACAACGGGCTGTTGTAGAGCTCCATCGACGCCTGCGCGCCGGTCATGTGGGCGATCGGGGCGTGGGTGGCCCCGGTCTCGCGGTCGTGGAGCACGAGGTGCCGCTGGCTGAACGTGCCGCGCTCGCTGTCCTGGCCGGTGAGGCGCACCGGCACGCCGTCCCGGACGAGCGACGCGTACGCCAGCGCCTCGGCGTGGGCCCACTCGATCCCGCCGTCGGGGCCGAGCGCGTCACGGCGCTTCTCGAGCTGCTTGGCGAGCTTCGCGTTGACCTGGAACCCGTCCGGCACCGCGAGCAGCTGCTCGTTGAGGTCGCGCAGGACGTCGGCGTCGACCTTCGTCACCGGCTCCTCGGACCGCGAGCGGTCCATGAGGTAGGTGCCCGTGGCCGAGGTGTCGACGGCCTTGCCGGCCTCCTGCCACTCCTTCACGCGCTGCTTGACGCCCTGGTGCAGCTCCGACAGGTGGCCGTCGAACTGCTTGCGGTACGCGTCGACGGCGTCCTGCTCGACGACGCCCTGCGCCACGAGCTCGCGCTCGTAGAGCTCCGAGACGCGGGTGTGCTCCTTGATCCGGCGCGCCATCACCGGCTGCGTGTAGGCCGGCTCGTCGCTCTCGTTGTGGCCCCAGCGGCGGTAGCCGATGAGGTCGATGACGACGTCGTGCTCGAACTCCTGGCGGAACGCGAACGCCAGCCGCGTGGCGGCGATGCACGCCTCGACGTCGTCGGCGTTGACGTGGATGATCGGGACGTCGAAGCCCTTGGCGAGGTCGGAGCTCCACTGGGTGGAGCGGCTGTCCTCCGGCTCGGTCGTGAACCCGATCTGGTTGTTGCAGATGAGGTGCACGGTGCCGCCGACGCGGTAGCCCTGCAGCGCCTGGAGGTTGAGCGACTCGGCCACGACGCCCTGACCGGGGAACGCGGCGTCGCCGTGGAGGATGATCGGCAGCGCGATGTCGACGTCCTGCGGAGCGCCGGCCTGGCCGCGGTCGGTCTGGGCGGCGCGGGCGGCGCCCATGACGACCGGGTTGACGAACTCGAGGTGCGACGGGTTGCTCTCGAGCACCACGCCGATCGACTTGCCGTCGGCGAGCTCGTAGCGGCCGCTGGCGCCGTGGTGGTACTTCACGTCGCCGGTGCCGCCCTGGAGGTCCTGCGTGACGGTGCGGGCGGCGGCGAGCGTCGAGCCGCCCTCGAACTCGGTGAAGATCGCGTCGTACGGCCGGCCGAGGTTGTGGGCCAGGACGTTGAGCCGGCCACGGTGGGCCATGCCGAGGATGACCTCCTGCGCCCCGGCCCGGGCGCCGGCGAGCTGGATGAGCTCGTCGATGATCGGGACGGTGATGTCGAGGCCCTCGATCGAGAACCGCTTCTGGCCGAGGTAGGCCTTCTGCATGAACCGCTCGAACTGGTCGACCTGGATCAGGCGGTTGAGGAGGCCCTTCTTGCTCTCCGCCGACAGCGGCGCCCGGAACTCCCCGCCCTCGATCCGCTCCCGCAGCCAGACGCGCTGGCGGCTGTCGGAGATGTGCTCGACCTCGTACGCGATCGTGCCGGTGTAGGTCTCGCGGAGCTTCGGCAGGACGTCGGCGAGCGTCTCGCCGTCGACGTACGTCCGCAGGATCTTGGCCGGGATCTGCTTCGTGAGCTCCTCGGTGAGGTTGAGCTTCTCGAGGTCGAGGCCGATCCGGGCCATCGTCTCCTCGGGCGAGTCCTCCACCGGCAGGCCGAGCGGATCGAGCCGGGCGATGAGGTGCCCGTGGCTGCGGATCGCGCGCAGTAGCGACGTGGCGGCCTGGACGGCCTGGAGGAGCTCGATCGACGGCGGCGCGCCCGGGGCCGACGGGGCGGCCGCGGCCGTGCCGGTCCCGATCTTCGGGGTCGGCTTGGGGATGTCGGGGCCGAGCTCGACGCCGAGGTCGCCGAAGACGCCCTCGTAGAACCCGTGACCGCCGGCGAGGTACTCCTCGATGGTCTTGAGGAACTCGCCGGACTCCGCGCCCTGGATGATGCGGTGGTCGTACGTCGACGTGATCGACATGACCTTCTCGGCGCCGATGAGGTCGCCGATCTCGCCGAGGCCGACCGGGTAGGCGATCGAGCCGGTGGCGACGATCGTGCCGTTGCCGACCATGAGCCGCGGGACCGACGCGACGGTGCCGATGCCGCCCGGGTTGGTGAGCTGGACGTTGGCGCCCTGCAGGTCGTCGGCGGTGAGCTTGTTCTCGCGCGCCCGGGCGATGAGGTCGTTGAACGCGTCGAGGAACCGGCCGAACCCGCCGCGGCCGGCGTCCATGATCACCGGGACCATGAGCGTGCGGCCACCGCGCTTGAGCTGGACGTCGACGGCGATGCCGAGGTTGACCTGGCCGTGGTCGACGACGACGTCCTTGCCGTCCTCGTCGACCTCGTGGGTCAGCGCCATCGCGGGCATGACCTCGGTCGCCGCGCGGGCGATCGCGTACCCGATGAGGTGGGTGAACGACACCTTGCGACCGGCGGCCTTGAGCTGCTTGCGGCGACCGTCGAGGGTCGTGATCGCGAGGGTGCGGAACGACGTGGCGGTCGGGATCGAGCGGCTCTCGTCCATGTACCGCGCCAGCGCGGCCGCGCCACCGCGCAGCGTCGTGCGCTTGACCTCGGCGGGCGTGGAGCCGCCGGCGGCCTTGGCGTCGAGCACGTCCTGCTTGACGATCCGGCCGTGCGGGCCGCTGCCGCGGACGTTGGCGACGTCGACGCCCTCGACCTGCGCGACGCGGGCCGCGACCGGCGAGATCCGGACGTCGTCGGGCACCGAGCCGTTGCCGCCGGACGTGGCGCCGGCGTCGGCGGGAGCGGCGTCGGGCGACGGGGCGGCCTTCGGCGCGGCGCCCGCGCCGGCGCGGACGTGGCCGATGACCTCGAGGGGGTGGATCGTGTCGCCGTCGGCGAACAGGCGCTTCTCGAGCACGCCGGTGGCGGGGGAGGGGAGCTCCATGTCGACCTTGTCGGTCGAGACGACGAGCAGGTCCTGGCCCTCCTCGACGGCCTGGCCCTCCTCGACGAGCCACTCCAGCAACGTCGCCTCGGTGACGGAGTCGCCGGCGGACGGGGTGACGACGTCGACGAGCTCGCCCTCGCCGGCGTCGGTCCCGGCGTCGTCGGAGCCGCCCGCGTCGCCCGCGTCGGCGTCGGGGGCGGCGTCGCCGACCTCGATCTCGCCGATCGTCGCGCCGGCCTGGACCGTGTCGCCCTCGGCGGCGGTGACGTTGGCGAGGGTCCCGGACGCGGGGGCCGGGATCTCGGCGTCGACCTTGTCGGTCGAGAGGACGACGAGGTCCTCGCCCTCCTCGACCCGGTCTCCGGGCTGCTTCAGCCACTCGAGGACGGTGCCCTCACTGACCGATTCCCCCATCTGGGGAAGCGTGATCTGCACTGTGGTTCCCGCCGCCATGACCGTCCGGACGCTAGCACTCCGCGATGCGCCCGAACCGCCGGTGCAGCGGGGAGTTCACGGCAGGTCGCCGATCGTGCCTCCGTCGGATGCCGGAGACCGTCCGGAAGGGGGGTGCCGGGGACGTCGCCGCCGTCGCTCCTCGACGAGGAACCCGATCGTGCCGATGAACGGCCCGACCCCGCCGAGCACCGTCACGCACACCCCGAGCCACAGCGGCAGCGTCCGGCCGCGCAGCGCGACGACCGTCAGGACGCACATGAGGATCCACCCCCACCCGTGGGCCCATCCGAGCGCGTTCTTCAGCCCCGGGTCGAGCCCGCCGATCCAGCACGCGAGCAGGCCGACGTAGATCGCGGAGTGCGCGAACGACAGCGCCTTCATCACCGCGAACGACGGCACCGGGAGGCGGCCGGCGTCGCGGCGCCGCTCCGGCAGGCGACCGAGGCGGCTCATCGCGACCGCGACACCAGGGCGCCGAGGCCGCGCAGCGGCGCGTCCGCGTGCGCGGGCCAGTCGTCCATCGACGCCGGCCACCAGTCGTGCTCGTCGTGCTCGTGGTCGCGCCGCAGCTCGGCGCCCTCCGGCAGCCACGCCACGCCGACGAACATCACCATGTCGTTGGGCAGCAGGAGCATCGCCTCGCCGCTGAGGCGGGCGGGGGCCACCGACCACTCCTCCGCGAGCTCGCGACGCAGCGTGTGCATCGGCGACTCGCCGGGATCGACCGCGCCGCCGGCGCCGAGCGTCCACCGGCCCGGCCACTGGGCGACCCAGTCGGCCCGGCGCCCGGCGAGCCAGCGACCCTCGTGGTCCCGCACGACGCACTGCGCGGTCATCGAGCGGGCCGCGCCGCCGAGCAGTCGCAGCGCCCAGCGCGCGGGCTGCAGCTCGAGGTGCAGGCGGCCGTCGGGTCCGACCTCGTGGCGGGCGAGGCGGGTGGACAGGCCGTCGTGGCTCGGCGAGCGGCGCGCCTTGAGCGCCGCGATCGCCGCGTCGGCCTCCTCGGTCTCCCGGGGGGTCGGGGCGTACGGTCGCTCCGACCACGTGAACGTGACGTCCTCGGGGGCCCAGGGGCCCCGGGCGAGGAAGGAGGGCGCCGGAGGCATCGCGGGGCCGATTCTACGCGCCGGGCCCGGACGGGCGGTCAGCGGACCGGGGCCGCCGATCGCTCGGTGACGACGAGCCCGACCCCGAACGCGCGGCGCACGATCGCGGCCTGGCCCTCGGCCGCCCACCGGGCCACGGGGGCGCCGTCGGCGCCGCTGTGGAGGGTGAGCGAGACGACGTCGCCGTCGCGGGCCACGCCGACGTGGGTCACCGCCTGGTCGTGGCCGCGCTCGAGGCCCTCGGCGAGCCGCAGGAGCGCGGCGATCCGCAGCAGGCGCTCCTCGTCGCCGTCCCGCACGATCGGACGGAACGGCTTGAGCGTCGGGTTGCCCTTGCGGTGGTAGCGGATCGCCTGCCCGATCACCGCGGTGTCGGCGGGCGAGAACCCGGGCAGGCCGTTCGTCACGACGAGGTACCGCCCGTGCTTGTGGTGGTCGTCGTAGCCGACGGCCATGCCGATGTCGTGCAGCGACGCCGCGGCCGCGAGCAGGCGACGCTCGTGGCGGTCGCCGGCGTGGACGCCGAGCGCCGCCAGGTCGTCGTGGAGGCCGAGCGCGATCCGTCGGACGTGGTCGCTGTGCGCCGGGTCGTCGTCGTACCGCGCCCGGAGGTTGGCGACCGCGGCGTCGCGCACGTCGGGGTAGAGCGCCGCGCCGGCGGCGTCCTTGTACCCGGCGAGGTGCCGGTCGAGGAAGACGCCCTCGCGCAGCCCGAACTCCGTCGTCTCGATCGCGTCGATCCCGGCGGTGCGCAGCACGGCCTCGATCGTCACCGCCGCCCCCAGGACGACGTCGCCGCGGGCGGGCTTGATCCCCGCGATCCGTCCCCGGTCGCGGACCGGCGTGGCCGCGAGCTCCGCGACGAGGTCGGTCAACGCGTCGACCTCGACCCGGACGCCCTGGACGCCGAGGTCGGTGCTGCCGGCGCGGTGCTGGATCGCGGCGGCGAGGTTGCGGACCGCGCCGCCGACGCCGACGAGGCGGTCGCCGAGGTCGCTCGTCCACGGCCGGTCCGCGAGCGTGTCGCGGACGTGGCGGCGCAGCGCGTCCACGGCGCCCTGCGACGTCGGCGCGTCGGCGGGGCCGGCGAGGAACCGCTCGGTCGTGCGGACGGCGCCGAGCGTCCAGGACCCGGTGGCGTCGGCGAGCCGGTCGCGGGTGCGGACGAGCTGCATCGAGCCGCCGCCGATGTCGAGGACCCCGCCGTCGCGGAGCGTCGTCGAGTTCACCGCGGCGAGGTGGCCGTACCCGGCCTCCTGCGCGTGGTCGAGCACGCGGGGGCGCAGCCGGGTGCCGGTGCGCGTGCGGTCGAGGATCCAGTCGCGGTTGGGGGCCTCGCGGATCGCGCTCGTCGCGACCGCGTCGATCCGCTCGCCCGGCAGGTCGTGGGCGCGGCAGAAGTGGTCGAAGAGCTGGATCGCGACGAGCGCGCGCCCCATCGGCCCGGGCTGCAGCGCGCCGTCGGCGCCGAGGTCGGCTCCGATCCGCACGGGCTCGTAGAGCTCGGCGGTCTGGCGCCAGGCGCCGCCCGGGACCTCGCGCACCCGCGGGTCGACGGCGAAGACGACGAGCCGGAACGTGTTGGACCCCAGGTCGACGATCGCGCGCCGCGGGGCGCCGTTGCGGGTGGCGCGGACGGGGGCCCGGTCGACGTCCACGGTGGGCTCAGGAGCCGGGCTTCTCGATGAGCTCGATCCGGTACCCGTCGGGATCGCGCACGAAGCACAGGCGCGAGCCGCCCTCGCGGACGCGGTAGGGCGGCTTCTCGGGGTGGATGCCCTGGTCGGCGAGTCGCTCGAGCGTGCCGTCGAGGTCGGCGACGCCGACGGCGATGTGGCCGTAGCCGGTGCCGACCTCGTACTCCGACACGCCGTGGTTGTACGTCAGCTCGAGGCGGGGGCCGTCGCCCGGCAGCCCCATGAAGACGTTGATCGCCTCGTCGCGGATCGGCGCCCGACGCAGCTCCTCGAACCCGAGCGAGGCGTAGAACGCGACCGACCGGTCGATGTCGCCGATCCGGTAGCAGGTGTGCAGCAGCGCGGCCATGGCCCCAAGCTAGCGCGACCGGTGGTCGGCGTCCGTCGCGCCGTCGGCGGGGACGAACTCCACCGCGGAGAGCTCGCCGAGCAGGCCGCGCGACTCCTCGAGCTGGGCGGAGAGGATCTGCCGGGCGACCTCGAGGAGCTGGAACGTCCGCGGGTCCTTGACCCGGTAGTAGACGTTGGTCCCCGCGCGTCGGCTGTCGAGCACGCCCTGGCGGCGCATCGTGGTGAGGTGCTGCGACGTCCCTCCGGAGTCGAGCCCGAGCGCGGACCGGAGGTCGCCGACCGTGCGCTCGCCGTCCCGGAGGAGCTCGAGGACCCGGACGCGCGCGGGATGGCCGAGCAGCCGGAAGAAGTCGGCCTTGACGCGGTAGATGGGCGGGGAGGCGTCGCCGGATGTCGGCATCACGACGCAGGCTACCAGGATGTACTTGGTGTCTTAGAATATTCGAAGATGTTGAAAAGTACGATCAACCGGGGGGCGTGCCGCCGACTCCTGCCGTCGCGGGCGGACTACGCCGGGGCGTCGGCCCGGGGGGACCTCGTGGCCGGGATCACGGTCGCGGTCGTCGCCCTGCCGCTGGCGCTCGGCTTCGGCGTGGCGTCGGGCGTCGGCGCGCAGGCGGGCATCGTCACGGCGATCGTCGCCGGCCTCGTCGCCGGCGCCTTCGGCGGATCGCACGTCCAGGTGAGCGGTCCGACGGGCGCGATGGCGGTCGTCCTCGTGCCGGTGGTCGCCGCGGTCGGCCCGCAGGGCGTCGTCGTCGTCGCGCTCCTCGCCGGGCTCCTGCTCGTCGCCGCCGGGGCGCTCGGGCTGGGGCGGTACGCCGGGGTCCTGCCGTGGCCCGTCGTCGTGGGGTTCACCATGGGCATCGGCCTCGTCATCGGCCTGCAGCAGGTGCCCGCGGCGCTCGGCGTCGAGCGGCCCGAGGGCGACAGCACGGCGCTCGTCGCCGTGGAGGCGGTCGTGGACTGGTCCGGCGGCGACCTCGTGGCCCCGGCGCTCGTCGCCCTCGTCGTCGGCGTCATGGTGGTCGCCCCGCTCGTGCACCGGGCGCTGCCCGCGTCGTTGCTCGCCGTGGCGGTCGCCACCGCCGTCGCCCGGGTCGCGGACCTCGACACGGCCACGATCGGGGCGATCCCGGCGAGCCTCCCCACGCCGTCGCTCCCCGACGTCGAGCTCGCCGACCTGCCGTCGCTGCTCACCGCGGCGCTCGCGGTCGCCGCGCTCGCCGGCGTCGAGAGCCTGCTGTCGGCGAAGGTCGCCGACGGGATGGTCGACGGGGAGGACCACGACCCCGACCGCGAGCTCGTCGGGCAGGGCATGGCGAACGTCGCGGCGTCGGCGTTCGGCGGGATGCCGGCCACCGGCGCGATCGCCCGAACCGCGGTCAACGTCCGGGCGGGCGCCCGGACGCGCCTGGCGACGATCGTGCACGCGCTCGCGCTGCTCGCCGTCGTCTACCTCCTCGCGCCCGCGTTGAGCCACGTGCCGCTGGCCGCGCTGGCCGGCGTCCTGCTCGTCACCGCCGCCCGGATGGTGGACCTCGACACCGTCGTCCGGATCGTGCGCGGCGGGCGCGGCGACGCGGCGATGCTCCTCGCGACCGCCGGGGCGACGCTCGCGTTCGACCTCATCGTGGCGGTCGGGGTCGGGGTGGCCGTCGCCGCGACGCTCGCCCTGCGCGAGGTGGCGCGGCTCGCGAGCTTCGAGCGCGACGCCGAGCCGGGCGTCGAGGTCGACGCGACGCTCGAGCGCGCGCTGCTGCGCGAGCACATCGTCACCTACCGCCTGGACGGCGCGTTGTTCTTCGGCGCGGCGCAGCGGTTCCTCGACGAGCTGACGGCGGTGAGCGACGTCGAGGTCGTCATCCTGCGGATGAACGGCCTGCGCCTCCTGGACAGCACCGGGGCGCACGCGCTGCGCGAGCTCGTCGAGCACCTCCAGGGCCGCGACGTCACCGTGCTCCTGGCGGCGGTGCCGCCGCGGCACGAGGCGGCGCTCGCCCGCGCCGGGGTCCTCGACGCGCTCGCCCACCCCAACCACGTCCAGCCGACGATGGCCGGGGCGCTCGCCCACGCCCGCCGGCACCACGAGCGGGGCCGCGCCGCGTCCGGGGCTCCGAGCCTCGCCGGGTGAGGGACGCGCCCCCGCCGCGGCTACCATCCGCGCATGGCCAGCAGCCCCCCGGTCGACGACGACCGCGAGCGTCGCGACGACGACGACGTCGACGGCGTCGAGCCCGGCGCCCTGGACGGGATCCGTGGGCGCATCGCCGCGCGCCGTCGCCGCCGCAACGACGGCGACGACCCGTCGGCGGACCTGCCGACCGGGCGGGTGCGGCGGGCGGCGTCGGTGGGTCGCCTGGCGGCCGGCGCGGCGGTCCGCGAGGGCACGACGCGCGCCGCCAACCGCGTCCGGTCCGAGGAGAGGGCCAACGCCGCCCTCGCCCGCCAGCAGCTCGAGACCGCCAACCAGATCGTCGACGTGCTCGGGACGATGAAGGGCGCGGCGATGAAGGTCGGCCAGGTGCTGAGCTTCCTCGACTTCGGCCTCGTCGACGAGGAGCACCGCGAGGAGTTCCAGCGCAAGCTCGCCGGGCTGCGCGACATGGCGCCGAAGGTCTCCTTCCGCGACATGCGCAAGGTCATGGAGCGGGACCTCGGCGTCCCGTTGCAGGAGCTGTTCTCGGAGTTCGACGAGGAGCCGATCGGCGCCGCGTCGATCGGACAGGTGTACCGGGCGCGCCTGCGCGAGCGGCCCGCCGGCTGGGAGACCGACGTCGCCGCGGTGAAGGTCCAGTACCCCGGCATCGGGGCCGCCGTCCGCGCCGACATGCAGAACCTGGGGATGCTGCTGCGGGTCGCGAAGTCCGTCGCGCCCGGGATGAACGTCCAGGCGGTCGGCGACGAGATCCGCGAGCGGATCCACGAGGAGCTCGACTACGAGCTCGAGGCCGCGAACCAGCGCCGGATCGCCCGGGCGTTCCGCGACCACCCGTTCATCGTCGTCCCCGGGGTGGCGACCGAGCTCTGCGGCGAGCGCGTCATCGTCACCGAGTTCGTCGAGGGGGTCGGGTTCGAGGAGTGGAAGGCGCGCGACCAGGACGAGCGCAACCGGCTGGCGGAGATCGTCTTCCGCTTCTACATGAGCACGCTGCTGCGGGAGCGGCAGTTCTCCGCCGACCCGCACCCGGGCAACTCGATCCTCATGCCCGACGGGCGGGTGGCGTTCCTCGACTTCGGGCTCTTCCGGCAGATCTCGAAGGAGCTCGCCGAGAACCAGAAGACGTCGATCCGGCTCGGGCTCGCCCGCGACGGCGACGGCCTGCGCGAGCACATGCGCCGGATCCGCTGGATCCCCGAGGACAACCGCTACACCCCCGAGCTCATGCTCGAGCTCTTCGACGAGCTGACCTGGTGGTACACCCGCGACGAGGAGATCCGCCTGACGCCCGAGCAGGCGACGCGGATGGTCATCCAGGCGACCGACCCGCGGTCGGACTACTGGGGGCAGGTGCGGCGCGTCACCGTCCCGGCCGAGTACCTCATGGGGATCCGGCTGGAGGGCCTGACGATGGCGGTCTGCAGCCAGCTCGACGCGTCGGTGAACTACTCGACGATCATGCGCGAGTGGCTGTTCGACGCCGAGCCCCGGAGCGAGCTGGGGCGGCAGGAGCAGGCGTGGCTCGACGCGCGGGGCGGGCGGCGGCCGTAGCGGCGGGGCCGCCGGTCAGTCCGTGACGACCGGGTCGCCGACGGCGACCTCGCCCGGCTCGCGGACGACGAGGTACACCCCGGCGCCGGTCCCGTTGCGCTGCCCGATCCGGGGCAGCACGGTCGGGTCCCACGTCACGTCGTCGCCCTGCGCCCGGGTCGTCATGACGCAGCGGATCGTCCGCTGGATGACCTCCATCCGCACCGACCCCACCCGCAGCTCGCGCCCGATCCAGGCGTCCTCGACGAACCCGTCGGCGCCGTCCGCGGTGCGGACGACGAGGTTGGGCCGCAGGCGCCGGGGGTCGAGCGGCCGGTCGTCGGCCCCGGCGAGCGCCCGCAGGGTGGCGGTGGTCACGAGGTGGACGGGGGCCGCGTCGTGGTGGCGGCCCCACAGCTCGCCGCGGTCGCCCCGGTCGAGCGCGAGGTCGCGGCCCAGGTGCTCCGACAGCGTGGCGTCGGTCGCCGGGTCGCCGGCGTGCGCGACGCGACCGTCGGGGAGCGTCACGCGGACGCGTCCGTCGTCGTCGGTGGTGGCGACGAGGTCGAGCATGCCGCGGACGAGGAGCCAGCGCTCGCGGTCGGCCTTGGCCGACGCCCAGCGGCGCCGCGCGTCGAGCAGCGCCCACTCGCGGTCGCCGGCGAGGCCCGACGCGTCGACCGCCACGCGCTCCAGGCGCTCGCCGCGCATCGACTTGACCGGGTGGCGGTGGATCTCCGCGATCGTGCCGAGCAGGGCCATGCGTCGATCGTACGTGGGAGCGACGCGCGGTCCTGGCGCGTCGGCGTCACCCACGGGTCGCCGGACCCGTCGGTGTGGGATCATCTCCCCTTGGCATGGGGACCTACAGCTGACCGGCCGGTGCTTCGCGCACGCGTCCAGCACCCCTGCCCGGCCACCGACGGGTCGCCCGCCGGTGGCGGACCGCCGGGCCCTCGGGCACCGCGCCACGCTCGTCCCCGGACGACGGCGCCCGGCGGGGGCGGCCGATGATCTTCGTCCTCCTCGCACACGCCGTCGCCGCGGTCCTGGCGCCGGTGCTCGTCCACCGCATGGGACCGCGCGCGTTCTGGCTGCTCGCGCTCGTCCCGCTCGGCGCGGCCGGCTGGGCGACGACCCAGATCGCCGACGTCACCGACGGGGCGGTCCGGATCGACGAGCGGGCCTGGGTGTCGGAGTTCGGCCTGGAGCTGTCGCTGCGGCTCGACGCGCTCTCGCTGCTCATGGTGCTCGTCGCGGGCGGCGTCGGGGCGGTCGTCCTGGCGTACTGCGCGCGGTACTTCAACCGCGAGACGGAGGGCCTGGCCCGGTTCGCGGGGGTCCTCGTCGGGTTCGCCGGGGCGATGCTCGGCCTCGTCCTCGCCGACGACCTGCTCCTGCTGTACGTGTTCTGGGAGCTCACGACCGTCCTGTCGTTCCTCCTCATCGGCCAGCAGAGCGACCGCGACGGCGCGCGCCGCGCGGCGATGGACGCCCTGATCGTCACGACGCTCGGTGGCCTGGCGATGCTCGTCGGCGCGATCCTCGTCGGCGAGGCGGCCGGGACGTACCGGATCAGCGAGCTGCTCGCCGCGCCGCCGGAGGGCACGGCGGTCGAGATCGGGGTGGCGCTGCTGCTCGTCGGCGCGGTGTCGAAGTCGGCGCTCGTGCCGTTCCACTTCTGGCTGCCGGGCGCGATGGCCGCCCCGACCCCGGTCAGCGCGTACCTCCACGCCGCCGCGATGGTCAAGGCCGGGGTGTTCCTCATCGCCCTGCTCGCCCCGGCGTTCTCGCACCTGGCGGTGTGGCGCTGGTCGGTGCTCGTCCTCGGCGTCGTGACGATGGTGCTGGGCGCCGTCCGGGCGCTGCGGCAGTTCGACCTCAAGCTCCTGCTCGCGTACGGCACGGTGAGCCAGCTCGGCCTGCTCATCGTGCTCGTCGGCGCGGGCACCCAGGGGGCCGCGCTCGCCGGGCTGGCGATGCTGCTCGCGCACGCCCTGTACAAGTCGACGCTCTTCCTCGTCGTCGGGATCATCGACCACGACACCGGCACCCGCGACCTGCGGCAGCTGTCGGGGCTCGGTCGCGCCCGTCCGCGGCTGACGTTCATCGCGGTGCTGGCGGCCGCGTCGATGGCGGGCCTGCCGCCGCTCGCCGGGTTCGCGGCGAAGGAGAGCGCGCTCGACGCGTTCCTCCACGGAGACGCGATCGACACGGTGACGCTCGTCGCGCTCCTCGTAGGGTCGGCGCTCACCGTCGCGTACGCGTTGCGGTTCCTCTGGGGGGCGTTCGTCGACACGTCCGGGGTGCCGCCGCGCCGCATCACCCCGGCACGGCTGTCGTTCGAGGGCGGACCGCTCCTGCTCACGCTCACCGGGCTCGTGCTCGGCCCCGCGATGGGCGGCCTCGACGGGCTCCTCGGCCGCTACGCGATGCAGCTGCCGGACGAGGGCCATCCGCTGCACCTCGGCCTGTGGCACGGATTCGGTTGGCCGCTGCTGCTCAGTGGCGTGGCGATCGCGAGCGGCCTGGCGCTCAGCGCCTGGGTCGGGGTCGGGGTGTCGCGGCCGGGCGCGCGCGAGCTCGCCCGTCGGGCCGGCGCGTGGCGGGTCGGGCCGCTCAAGCACGTCCGCGACGCCCGCCACTGCTACGTCAGCCTCGTCACGTTGACGGAGCGCATCGCGATCCGCGTCGCCCGCACCACCCAGACCGGCTCGCTGCCGGTCTACCTCATGATCATCCTCTTCGTCCTCATCGGCCTGGGGACGTGGACGCTCGTCGACGGCGGCTCGTGGCCGGTCGACGTGCACGTGTGGGACGGGCCGGGGCAGGGCGCGGTGGCGCTCCTCATCATCATCGGCGCGGTGCTCGCCGTCCGGGCGCGCCGTCGGCTCAAGGCGTTCATCGTCGTCGGCGTCGTCGGCTACGCCGTCGGGACGCTCTTCGTCCTGCAGGGCGCCCCGGACCTCGCCCTGACGCAGTTCCTCGTCGAGACGGTGTCGCTCGTCGTCGTCGTGCTCGTCCTGCGACGGCTGCCGTCGCACTTCACCGGCACCGCGTCGCGGGTGCGCCGCCGCGGCGTCCACATCGTCCTCGGCGTCGCCGTCGGCGCGATGATGGCGACGCTCACGATCCTCATGTCGGGGGCGCGCGAGGCCGCCGACCTCGTGACGGTGTCCGCCGGGCTCATCGACGCCGCGCACCTCGCGGGCGGGCAGAACGTCGTCAACGTCACGCTCGTCGACACGCGCGCCTGGGACACGATGGGCGAGATCGCCGTCCTCGTCGTCGCCGCCACCGGGGTGACGAGCCTCCTGTTCCTGCGGACCGAGGGCACCGACTCGGTGCTGCTGCGGCGGCACTCGCGCGCGGAGGTCCGCCGCCGTGGCGCCGAGGCGCGCGGCGGGGTGTGGCGGGTCGACCGCGGCATCGCGCCCGACCGGGCCCCGGGCCCGGCCCCGGGCGCCCGGGTCCCGAGCGCGATCCGGGCGGCGGCGTCCGGCACGAGCCCGCTCGCGGTGGCGAAGAGCCCCCGCGGCGGCGCGGAGTCCGCCCGCCGGGCCCGGGCGTGGCTCGTCGCCGAGCACACCCTCGCACCGGAGCGCCGGACGATCCTGCTGGAGGTCGTCGTCCGGCTCATCTTCCACACGGTGCTCGTGCTGTCGATCTACCTGCTGCTGTCGGGGCACGACTCCCCGGGCGGCGGGTTCGCGGGCGGCATCGTCGCGGGGCTCGCGCTCACGATCCGCTACCTCGCGGGCGGGCGCTACGAGCTCGGCGAGGCGGCCCCGGTCGGCGCCGGCCTCGTCATCGGCCTGGGCCTCGTCATCGCGACGGGCACCGGGATCGGCGGGGCGATCTTCGGCGACGCGGTCCTCGACGGCGGCGTGTGGAAGGTCGACATCCCCGTCCTCGGGCTGCTCAAGGTCTACAGCTCCACCGCGTTCGACATCGGGGTGTACCTCGTCGTCGTCGGCGTCGTCCTCGACGTGCTGCGGAGCTTCGGGTCGGAGATCGACCGGCAGGTCGACGAGGAGCAGCACGCGGGGGGCGGGTCGCGTTGAGCATCAGCCTCGTCCTCGCCGCCGTCGTCGGGGTGCTCTTCGCCTGCGGCGTCGTGCTCATCCTCGAGCGGAGCCTGACGCGGGTCCTCATCGGCATCGCGCTCATGAGCAACGGCGCGAACGTGCTGATCCTCGCCACCGGGGGACGCGCGGGCGACGCCCCGATCGTCGGCGACGGGGCGGGGGCGAACGGGCGGATGTCCGATCCGCTGCCCCAGGTCATGATCCTCACGTCGATCGTCATCACGTTCGCGCTCACGGCGTTCCTGCTGGCGCTCGCCTACCGCAGCTGGCAGCTGCAGGGCCACGACGAGGTGCAGGACGACGTCGAGGACCGGCGCGTCGCGTCGCGGCCCGACGAGGAGTCGCTCGACGCCGGCGCCGACGCCGAGCTGGAGCACACCGACTTCGACGACGACGAGGACGCCGACCCCAACGAGGACGTGCCGCCCGTGCAGGTGCCGGTGACCGCGGAGCACGACGTCGTCGGCGACCGTGGGGTCGTCGGGGCCGAGGACGGGGAGGAGCGCCCGTGAGCGTCGACCTGCTCGTCCCGCTGCCGGTGATCCTGCCGCTGCTCGCCGCGGGGCTCAAGTTCGCCCTGGGGCCGCGCTCGCCGCTCGTCAACCGCACGTTGAGCGTCGGCACGTTGAGCGCCGTGCTCGCCGTCGCCGTCGTGCTGCTCGTCGCCGCCGACCGCGACGGGCCGCAGGTCGCGTCGCTCGGCGGGTGGGACGCGCCGGTCGGCATCGTCCTCGTCGCCGACCGCCTGTCGGCGCTCATGCTCGTCATCTCGGCGGCGGTGACGCTCTGCGTCCTCGTCTACTCGTACGGCCAGGGCAACGCGGACGACGAGGAGGGCCTGCCGCTGGCGGTGTTCCACCCGACGTTCCTCGTGCTCGCCGCGGGGGTGTCGTTGGCGTTCCTCGCCGGCGACCTCTTCAACCTCTACGTCGGGTTCGAGCTGCTGCTGTTCTCGAGCTTCGTGCTCATCACCCTGGGCGGCACGCGGTCGCGGATCCGGGCGGGCACGACGTACGTCGTCGTCAGCGTCCTGTCGTCGATCCTGCTGCTCGCGGCGATCGGGTTCGTCTACGCCGCGACCGGCACGGTGAACATGGCCCAGCTCGCCGGGCGGCTCGACGTCCTGGACGAGAGCGTCCGGCTGGGGCTGCAGCTCATGCTGCTGCTGGCGTTCGGGATCAAGGCGGCGGTGTTCCCGGTGTCGGCGTGGCTGCCGGACAGCTACCCGACCGCGCCGGCCCCGGTGACGGCGGTGTTCGCCGGGCTGCTGACGAAGGTCGGCGTGTACGCGATCATCCGCACCGAGACGCTGCTCTTCCCCGACGGCCGGATCTCCGACCTGCTGCTCGTCGTGTCGTTGCTGACGATGATCGTCGGGATCCTCGGCGCGGTCGCGCAGACCGACATCAAGCGGATGCTGTCGTTCACGCTCGTGAGCCACATCGGCTACATGGTGTTCGGCGTGGCGCTCGGCACCCGCCTGGGGCTCACCGGCGCGGTGTTCTACGTCGTCCACCACATCACGATCCAGACGACGCTCTTCCTCACCGCGGGGATGGTGGAGCGGGTGGCGGGCACGACGTCGACCGAGCGGATCGGGGGCCTGGCGTCGATCGCGCCGCTCGTCGCGGTCCTGTTCTTCATCCCGGCGATGAACCTCGCCGGCATCCCGCCGTTCTCGGGGTTCCTCGGCAAGCTCGCGCTCATCCAGGCGGGCACCGCCGCGGGCGGGGTCCTCGTGTGGCTCGTCATCGTCGCGAGCGTCCTCACGAGCCTCCTGACGCTCTACGCGGTGGCGAAGGTGTGGAGTCGCGCGTTCTGGCGGGCGCCGCACGTGGCGCTGCCGCTGTACGGGGACGACGAGGACGGCTTCGGCGACGACGTCGTCGGCGAGACCCTCGGCGGCCACACGATCTCGACGTTCGACACCATGCCGCGGCTCATGGTCGGCGCGACCGCCGCGCTCGTCGCGCTGGGCCTGGCGTTCACCGTCGCGGCCGGGCCGCTCGCCGACCTCAGCGACCGCGCGGCGGGGGAGCTGCGCGACCGCGACGTGTACGTGCGGGCGGTGGCGCCCCGACCGGTCGACCCGGAGACCGGCCGGATGGGGCGCGGGATCGCGGACCCACCGACCAACCCGCTCACCGGCCTGCGGCGCTCCGGCGACGCCGTCGACGGAGCCACCCCGTGAGGCGGCTGGAGCACGACACGCTGCGCGCCCGGTCCCGGGGCGCCCGGCTGCTGCCGCAGATCACGGCGCTGTGGCTGCTCGCGGTGTGGTTCCTCCTGTGGGGCAAGGTCTCGCCGGGGCTCGCCGCCAGCGGCATCGTCGTCACGTTCCTCGTCGTGCGGGCGTTCCCGCTCGAGCCGCTGCCGCTCGACGGTCGCCTGAGCCCGCTGCCGGCGCTCTGGCTCGCGCTGCACTTCGGCTGGGACCTCGTCCGCGCGTCGACCCAGGTGTCGTGGCTCACGATCCGGCCGGGCGCGCCGCCACCGTCGGCGGTGATCGCGGTGCGGCTGCGGACGCGGTCGGACCTGCTGCTGACGTTGACCGCCGAGTGCGTCGTCCTCGTCCCCGGCAGCCTCGTCGTCGAGATCGACCGGACCGAGACGACGCTCTACATCCACGTCTTCGGCATCCACGACACCGACGAGGTCGAGCGCGAGCGACGGTCGGTGTGGGCGCTGGAGGCGCGCCTCATCCGGGCGTTCGGGTCGCCGGAGGACCGGGCGCTGCTCGACGCCGCCGAGGCCGGCGACGGCCCGCCCGCGCCGCCCGACGCCGTGCCGGGCCCGGCCGACGTCGCCCCCGCGACGGACGGCGCCGCACCGTCGGAGGAGGGGGACGCCCGATGACCGTCGTGACGTTGATCTCGGGCGGGATGCTCGCCGCCGCCGCGCTGCTGAGCCTCGTCCGGCTGCTGCGGGGCCCCGGGGTGCTGGACCGGATGGTCGCCGTCGACGTCATCCTCTCCTGCCTCATCGCGGGGATCGCCGTCGAGGCCGCCTACAGCCGTCACGGGACGACGGTGCCGGTGCTCGTCGTCCTGGCGCTGCTCGGGTTCGTCGGATCGGTCGCGGTCGCCCGGTTCTCCGGTGGCGACACCGACGCGCCCCTGCCGCCGCACGGTCCCGAGCCCGACCCGTCGCGGAGGAGGGACGCGCCATGAGCGGCGACGAGGTCGCGGACGTCCTGGCGGCGATCTGCCTCATCACGGGGTCGGCGTTGTCGCTGGCGGCGGCGATCGGGATCGTCCGCTTCCCCGACCTGCTCACCCGGCTGCACGCCGCGTCCAAGCCGCAGGCGCTCGGCCTGCTGCTCGTCATCATCGGGCTGGGGCTGCGGCTGCGGACCGGGATCGACGCGACGAGCCTGCTGCTCGTCGGGGTGTTCCAGCTCCTGACGGTGCCGGTGGGCGCGCACATGGTCGGCCGGGCCGCGTACCGCAACCGGCAGGTGCACCGCGAGCTGCTCGTCGTCGACGAGCTCACCGAGCGCCTGGAGGAGGCGCGGGCCGAGGCGGCCGAGCGCGATCCCGGCCCGCCGCCGGGCGCCTGACGGCGCGGCGCCCCGGCGTGCCGCGTCCCGGTCTGGGGGATACTGTCGGCGATGGACCGGGTGCCGCTGCTCCTCGTCGAGGACGACGCCGAGCTGCGCTCGTCGTTGCGGCGCGGGCTCGCCGAGCGGGGGTTCGTCGTCGCCGAGGCGGCGGACGCCGCGGCGACGCTGGCGGCGGTCGCCGCGTCACCGCCCGCGGCGGTCGTGCTCGACATCGGCCTGCCCGACGCGGACGGGCGCGACGTGTGCGAGGTCCTGCGGGCCCGGGGGTTCGCCGGGCCGGTGCTGTTCCTCACCGCCCGCGACGGGCTGGAGGACCGGATCTCGGGGTTCGAGGCCGGCGGCGACGACTACCTCGTCAAGCCGTTCCACCTCGACGAGCTCGTCGTGCGGTTGCGGGCGATCCTCCGCCGTGCCGGTCGACCGGCCCCGACGACCGCGGTCGTCGAGGCGCACGGCCTGCGCCTGGATCCCGGGGACCGGACGGTGACCTGCGGCGACGGGCGGGCCGACCTCACCCCGACCGAGGCCCGGGTGCTGGGGGCGCTGCTGGCGCGGGCGGGTCACGCGCTGCCGCGGGCGGAGCTGGCGCGCGCAGGGTGGTCGGACGGGGCGATCGTCCACGACAACACGCTGGAGCAGTACGTCGCGCGGCTGCGCCGCAAGCTCCGGGACGTCGGGTCGCCGGTCGGGATCGCGACCGTGCGCGGCGTCGGATACCGCCTGGGATGACCGGGCCGCCGGCCGTGGGCCGTCGACGCACGCTCCGGGGCCGCCTGACGACGCTGACCGTCGTCGTGGCGGCGGTCCCGGTGGTGCTGCTGCTCGTGGCGGGCAACCTGCTGCTGCGCAGCGCGGCCGAGCGCGACGCGGACGCGCGGGCCCGTAATCTCGCGCTCGCGGCGATGGCCGCCGTCGACGACGACGGGCGCCCCCGTCCGTCGCGGGTGCGGGGCGACCGGGCGCTCGCCGGGCGGGTGTGGGTGTTCGTCGACGGGGCGGCGGCGGTCCGGGGGCCCGGCGACGCCGACGTGCAGGAGGCGGCGCGCCGGGTGGCGGCCACCGGCGGGGTCCTCGACGTGCCGGGCCGCGTCCGGCTCCACGCGCTGGCCGTCCCCGGGGTCCGGCCGCCGACGACGGTCGTCGGGCGCCATCCGCTGACCCAGCGGGCGCTCGTCACCGACGTCGTGCTCGTCGGGTCGGTCGGGCTCGGCCTGCTGCTCCTGGCGGGCGTCGCGGCGGCGACGTGGGCGATCGCCGGCCGGGCGCTGCGCCCGGTGGGGGCGATGGCGCGGGCGGCGGGCGGCTGGAGCGAGCGCGACCCGGACGCGCGGTTCCCCACGACCGGGGCGGGGGACGAGCTGGCGGCGCTCGCCCGCGCGGTCAACGACCTGCTGGACCGGATGGCCGCGAGCCTGCGCGACTCCCGTCGCCTGGCCGCCGACCTGTCGCACGAGCTGCGCACCCCGTTGGCCCGGATCGTCGCCGAGCTCGAGCTCCTCGCGCACCGCGAGCGCAGCCCGCAGGAGCGCCGCGACGCGCACGCCGTCATCGCGCGGGCCGCCGACGAGATGGAGCGGATCGTCGGGTCGCTCATGGCCGCCGCCCGGAGCGAGGCGGCCCCCGGGCGCGGGCGCGGCGACCTGCGCGAGGTGCTGGAGCACGTGCGGGCCGGGTGGGAGGGGACGCTCGGGGCCCGGCACGTCCGCCTGACGGTGGAGCCGGTCGCTCCCGGGATGGCGGTCGGCGCCGCGCCGGAGCTCGTCGAGCGGATCCTGTCGCCGGTGCTCGACAACGCCGCGCGGTTCGCCCGGTCGTCGGTCGTCGTGACGGCGGGCCGGGACGACCGGCGGGTGTGGATCGTCGTCGCCGACGACGGCCCGGGGGTGCCGGACGCGGAGCGCGACGCGATCTTCGTCCCGGGCCGGCGGGCGCCCGGCGACGACGGGACGCGCCACGACGGCGCCGGGCTCGGCCTGGCGCTCGCACGGCGCCTGGCGCGCGGCGCGGGCGGCGACGTCGTCTGCGAGCCGGCCCCGGGCCCCGGCGCGCGGATGCGGGTGACGCTGCCCGCCTGACCGGCGGCCTCGCGTCCGGGGGCGTGGCGTCCGTCCCGTCGAGGGCCGGAGCTGAACGGAGCCTGAACACGGTGGGCCGGTCGCCCACCGGCGCCCGCCGCTCAGTTAGGTTGGGCTAACGCGTGTGGTGCGCCCGGCGGGTCGGCCGGGCACCCCGCACCGCGCCGCCCGTCGGCGTCCGTCCCCTTCCCAAGGAGTCCCATGCGCTCGCTGCGATCCTCGCTGGTCGTCTGTTCCCTGCTCGTCTCGTCGTTGGGCCTCGCCGCGTGCGGGTCCGACGACGAGGACTCCTCGACGACGCCGAGCGCGTCCGGGGGCGACGTCGAGCTGACGGTCTACTCCGGTCGCGACGAGGAGCTCGTCGCGCCGCTGCTGGACCGGTTCGAGCAGCGCGAGGGGATCAAGCTCAAGGTCCGCTACGGCGACAGCGCCGAGCTCGCCGCGACGATCCGCGAGGAGGGCGACCGCAGCCCCGCCGACGTGTACTTCGGCCAGGACGCCGGGGCGCTCGGGGCGCTGGCCAAGGGCGGGGCGCTCGCCGAGCTGCCCGCGGAGACCCTCGACCGGGTCGGCCCGGGGCGCCGCTCGACCGACGGCCGCTGGGTCGGCACGTCCGGGCGGGTGCGGGTCATGGCCTACGACAAGCGCGAGCTGAAGCCGTCGGACCTGCCGGACTCCGTGTTCGGCCTGACCGACCCGAAGTGGAAGGGCAAGGTCGCGTGGGCGCCGACGAACGCGTCGTTCCAGGCGTTCGTCACCGCGATGCGCAAGATCCACGGCGAGGACCGGACCGCCGAGTGGCTCGAGGCGATGAAGGACAACGACACCGAGGCGTACGACAAGAACGGCCTGATCCGCGACGCGGTCGCCGCGGGCGAGGTGCAGATCGGCCTCATCAACCACTACTACGTGTCGCAGAAGCGGGCCGAGGAGAAGGATCCCGAGGCGTACCCGGTGGCGTTGCACTTCCCCCGCGGTGACGTCGGGTCGCTCATCAACGTCGCCGGCGGCGGGGTGCTGGCGAGCTCCGACCACCAGGACGAGGCCCGTCGGCTGATCGACTTCCTGCTGGAGCGCGAGGCGCAGGAGTACTTCCGGTCGGAGACCGCCGAGTACCCGCTCGCCGCCGGCGTCGAGCCGCTCGACTCGCTGCCGAAGCTCGCCGACGTCCCGCAGCCGGACCTCGACCTCAGCGACATCGACGACCTCGAGGGCACGTTGAAGCTGTTGGAGCGCACCGGCGTCCTGTGATGGTCGGCGACCGCCCCACCGGGCGGTCGCCGTCGGCGACATGACCACCCGCGCCCTCATCGCCGGCCGCGGCGGGCACGGCCCGCCGCGGCCGTTGCTGCTCGTCGCCACCCTGGTGGGGGCCGCCGTCGCGCTGCCCGCGATCTACCTGCTCGTCGTCGTCGCCGGCGACCTCGACGGCGCCGCGGACGCGCTGTGGCGGGAGCGGACCGCGCGACTGCTGGGGCAGAGCGCGCTCCTGGCCGGCGCGGTCGCCGCGTCGGCGGCCGCGCTCGCGGTGCCGTTGGCGTGGATCACGGTCTGCAGCGACCTGCCGGGCCGACGGGCGTGGGCGTTCCTCGTGACGTTGCCCCTCGTCGTCCCGAGCTACGTCGGGGCGTACGTGCTGGTCGCGACGCTCGGCCCGCGCGGCCTGGTGCACGAGGTGCTCGCCGCGCCGCTCGGGATCGAGCGGCTGCCGAGCATCTACGGGTTCGTCGGGGCGTGGCTCGTCCTGACGCTCGTCACCTACCCGCTGGTGCTCATCCCGGCCCGGGCGGCGTTGCGTCGCGCCGACCCGTCGCAGCTCGAGGCGGCGCGCGGGCTGGGCGCCGGGCCGTGGCGGATCGCGCGCACCGTCGTGCTGCCGCAGATCTCGCCGGCGGTCGCGGCCGGGTCGCTCATCGCGGCGCTCTACGCGCTGAGCGACTTCGGGGCGGTGTCGATCCTGCGGTTCGACTCGTTCACCCGGGTCATCCACCAGTCGTACCGCGCGAGCTTCGACCGGACGGGACCGGCGGTGCTGGCGGCGGTCCTCATCCTGCTCATGGTCGTCCTCGTCGCGCTCGAGGCCCGGGTGCGTCGCCGTGGCGGCCACCACCGCACCGGCCCGGGGGCGGGCCGTCCGCCCGCGCCCGTGCCACTCGGTCGGTGGCGGATCCCGGCGCTGCTGCTCTGCGGGACGCTCGTCACGGTGGCGCTCGTGCTGCCGGTCGGGGTGCTCGCGGTGTGGGCGCTGCACGGCACCGAGACGTTGCCGTGGGACGAGCTGCGCGCCGCCACCGGCAACTCGCTGCTCACCGCCGGGCTCGCCGCCGTCATCGCGGTGGCGGTGACGGCGCCGGCGGCGTGGCTCGGCGCCCGGCACCGCCGCCGGCGGGTGGTGCGCGCGGTCGAGGCGGCGCACCACGGTGGCTATGCGCTGCCGCACATCGTCGTCGCGCTCGCGCTGGTGTACTTCGGCGTGCGGGTCGTCCCGTGGGCGTACCAGACGCTGGGCATGGCGATCTTCGCGCTCGTCCTGCTGTACGTGCCGTTGGCGTTGGGGGTGCTGCGCTCGACGGTGCTGCAGATCCCGCCGAGCCTGGAGGAGGCGGCCCGTGGCCTGGGACGGTCGCGGATGGCGGTCGCCCGGACGGTGCTGTTGCCGTTGGCGCGGCCCGGCGTCCTGGCCGGCCTGGCGCTCGTGTTCCTCACCGCGATCAAGGAGCTTCCCGCGATGGTGCTGCTGGCGCCGACCGAGTTCGACACACTGGCCACCGTGCTCTGGCAGCAGACGAACCTGTCGGTGTTCGAGCGGGCGGCGGTGCCGGCGCTCGTCCTGCTGGCGATCTCCGCCCCGCCGCTCGCGCTGCTCATGGGGCGCGAACGGTGAGCGGCACGATCGACCGGGTGGCCGGCGCCCCCGACGCGGTGGACGGCGCGGCGCCGTCCGCCCCGGCGATCTCGTGCGTGGGGTTGCGCAAGGCGTTCGACGGGGTCCCGGCGGTCGCCGGCGTCGACGTGGACGCCCCGGACGGCGCGCTGACCGCGGTCCTCGGCCCGAGCGGCTGCGGCAAGACGACGTTGCTGCGGCTGCTGGCGGGGTTCGAGCGACCGGATGCGGGGACGGTGCGGGTGGCGGGCCGGGTGGTGGCCGACGATCGCACGTTCGTCGGCCCGGACCGGCGGCGGATCGGGATGGTGTTCCAGGACTACGCGTTGTTCCCGCACCTCGACGTCGCCGCGAACGTCGCGTACGGGCTGGGGCGCCGCCCGGACCGCGACCGCGTCGCCGGGCTGCTGGACCTCGTGGGCCTGGGCGACGTGGCGGCCCGTCGTCCGCACGAGCTGTCGGGCGGGCAGCAGCAGCGGGTGGCGTTGGCCCGCGCGTTGGCGCCGCGGCCGGACGTGGTGTTGCTCGACGAGCCGTTCTCCAACCTGGACGCGAGCCTGCGTGGCCGGTTGCGGCGCGACATGCGCGCCGTGCTGCTGGCGGCGGGCGCGAGCGCGGTGCTCGTCACCCACGACCAGGACGAGGCGCTGAGCCTGGCCGACCACGTCGTCCTGATGCGGTCCGGCACCGTCGAGCAGGTCGGGTCGCCGGACGCGATCTACCGTCGCCCGGCGACGCGTTGGGCGGCCGAGTTCGTCGGCACCGTCGACGTGCTGCCGGGCGTCGCGGAGGCCGGCCGGATCGAGACGCCGTTGGGGACGGTGCCGGACCCGGGCGTGCACCGGGGCGCCGTCGACGTGGCCCTGCGCCCGGAGGACGTGGCCCTGACGGTCGACGACGAGCACGGCGACGCCCACCCGGTGGTCGTCGTCGCGCGCGAGTACTACGGCCGGGACCAGCTCGTCACCGTCGAGCTGCCCGACGGCCGCCGCGTCCGTCACCGCGGCCCCGGCCACCCCACCTGGGCCCCGGGCGACCGTGGCCACGTGCGCGTCACCGGACCGGTGGCGGTGGTCGGCATCGGCATGCGGTCGCCGCGGTAGCGGACGCCGCCGCCGGGCGCCGGTGGATCGCCGTCGGCGGGCGTGGAGGCGTCGGGTACCCCTACAGCCCCACGAACCGCCCGTCCTGCTGCAGGACCTCGCCGTCGACCTCCAGGCGCCCGCCGGCGCGCAGGTCGCAGATGAGGTCCCAGTGCAACGCGGACAGGTTGACGCCACCGGTCTCGGGATAGGAGCGGCCCAGGGCGGTGTGGACCGTGCCACCGATCTTCTCGTCGAAGAGGATCACGCCGATCGCCCGGTCGATGCCGAAGTTCGTGCCGATGCCGACCTCGCCCAACCGGCGGGCGCCGTCGTCGGTCGCCAACGCGCGCTCCAGGTACTCCGCGCCCTCGTCCGCGCCGTGGGCGACGACCACGCCGTCACGGAACGTCAACTCCACCCCCGACACCGTCACCCCGGCGGGCGAGGACGGCACCGTGTACCGGATCGTGCCCTCGGCGCTCGACTCCAACGGCCCGGTGAACACCTCGCCCGACGGCATGTTGCGCCGGCCGTCGCTGTTGGCCCACCGCCGGCCGTCGACCCGCAACCGCAGGTCGGTGCCGGGCGCCACGATCCGCAGCTCCTCCGCCGGCTCCAACCGCTCGATCAGGCGGGCCTGGAAGTCCCGCAACCCCCGCCACGCCCGGATCGGGTCGGGCCGATCCAGGAACGTCGCCCGCCGTACGAACGCGGCGAGCTCCTCCAACGGCATGCCGGCCGCGTCCGCCAGCGCCCGGGTGGGCCACAACGTCGTCGCCCACCGCCGCGACAGGGTCAGCTCGCGCGCCGGGGCGCGCCCCCGGGCGGCCCGGGCGATGCGGTCCGGGTCGACCGCGGCCAGCGCGGCCGTGTCGTCCGGGGCCTGGATCGACAACGTCGAGTCGCCCTGCCGGGCCTCCTCCAACTGGATCGGCGCGACCCCGTCCAGATGCCGGTCGCGGGCATGGCGGTAGAAGCCCTCCAGCTGCCCCGGCAGCTCGACGTGCAGCAACGGCCACGCGTCACGCTCCAGGATCGCGCGCTGCACCTCGACGAGCAACGGCGCGGCGAGGTCGGTGGAGCGCACGACGACCTGGTCGCCCGGGTCCGGCTCCAGGCAGTAGCCGACGAGCAGATCCGCCATCGCCGCGGCGTCCAGGACGTCGGCGATCGCGTCGTGGTCCTCCTCGACGCTCGGCACGTCGTCCTCCTCGTCGTCGATCACGGGGCCTGCATCTCCGGGAACCACTCGGCCAGGTGCTCGCGCAGCACGTCGCGCAACCAGGCGCGCTCCGGGGCCGCGGCGACGCGGAACCGCTGCAGCAGCGCCTTGTCGCCCCGCGTCTCCACGCCGTCGATCGTCCACGTGGCGACGAGCCGCTCGAAGAGGAACTCCACCGCCCGGTGCCACGCGTCCTCGCGGGTGCTCGACGCCTGACCCAGCCGGCCGGCGAACGTCTCGGCGTACAACGCGCGCGTCCGCGGCGTCAGCGCGCACCGCAGCTCGACCGCCATCGCGCCGTCGTCCGACGCGTACGGGACGGTCGGCAGCTTGGGGAGGTCGGACTTCCTGCGCTTCTTCGCCATCGGATCGCGGGATCACGGGTGGGGGATCCGCCCGGCGAGTGTAGTCCCGGCCCCGGCGGCGGGTAGGCTTGCAGCGGTGATCGGCCCCGTCCCCTCCCGCCGTCGCGCGACGGCCCCCGCGCGCACGTGAGCCAGCGACGCAAGACCCGCGAGCTCGGGCGGGGCGAGCGCGTCCTGCCGGGCGTGTGGCGGCTGCGGCTGCCGCTGCCGTGGCCGGGGGTGCCGCACTGCAACGCGTGGGCGGTCGCCGCCGGCGACGGGGTGGTGCTGTTCGACACCGGCATGCACCAGCCCGGGTCGATGGCGCACCTGGAGCGGGCGATGGACATGGTCCATCTGCGACCGGAGCTCATCCGGCAGGTCGTCCTGACCCACGCCCACGTCGACCACTGCGGGCAGACCACGCCGATCGTGCTGCGGACCGGCGCGCCGGTGTGGGGGCACCCCGCCCACGACCACCTGACGAAGTGGCTGAAGGACCCCGACGCGTACTGGGAGCGCCGGGTCGAGGTGGCGCTGCAGTGCGGCGTGCCCGAGGACCCGGTGCGGGCCGCGTCGGCGGCGCTGCGCCACGACGACCTGGGGATCGCCGGGTCGTACTCGCCCGACCACGACCTGGTCGACGGGGTCGTCATCGACACCGACCTGGGGCCGTTCGTCACCGTCGAGACCCCCGGCCACGCCCCGTCGCACGTGTGCCTGTACAACGCCGAGCGCCGGATGCTCATCTCCGGCGACCACCTGCTGGGCCGCGTGTCGCTGTACTTCGACTACGGGTACACCGACGACCCGGTCGGCGAGTTCCTCACGTCGCTGGACCGGGTGGAGGCGCTCGACGCGCGCCTGGTGCTGTCCGGTCACGGACGCACGTTCACCGACGTCGACGGCCACGTCCGCGCCAACCGGCTGCTCATCGCCGACCGCTCCGAGCGGTGCCTGCAGGCGATCGACGGCGCGGTGCCGGGCGAGTCCGACGAGGGCCGCACCCCGTTCGAGATGGCGTCCTACGTCATGGAGACCGAGGTCAAGCCGGTCAACGGGTCGTGGCTGCTGGCCGAGGTGCTCTGCTTCCTGCGCCACCTCGAGGTCACCGGCCGGGTGCGCAAGGTCGGGACCGACCCCGACCGGTTCGCGCTCGCCTGACCGCGACGCGCCGGGGCGTCGCGGAGCCCGGGGAACGCGTCGGGCCGATCGTCCGCGCGGCGCCGCCCGGGGTGGGCGGGGGCCGCGCGGGACGTAAGCCCCTACCATCAATCGGTGATGCGCATCGACGAGATCATCCGATCGGCGACGGAGCCGTCCTTCTCCTTCGAGTTCTTCCCGCCGAAGACCGACGAGGCCGAAGCGAAGCTCCACGAGGCGTTGCGGACGCTCCGCGAGCTGTCCCCGACCTTCGTGTCCGTGACGTACGGCGCGGGCGGCAGCACCCGCGACCGCACGATCAAGGTCGTCAAGGCGCTCCGCGAGGAGCACGACCTGGAGGCGATGGCGCACTTCACCTGCGTGGGCGCGACCGTGCCGGAGCTGCGCGAGGTCCTCGACCAGATGCGCGACGCGGGGATCGACAACGTCCTGGCGCTCCGCGGCGACCCGCCCCCCGGCACCGGCGCGTTCACCCCGGTCGAGGGCGGCCTGGGGTCGTCGACCGAGCTCACGACGCTCATCGCCGAGCACTACGACTTCTGCGTGGCCGGGGCGACGTACCCCGAGGTGCACCCGGACTCCGCCGACCTCGAGGCCGACGTGGAGGCCGCCCGGGCCAAGGTCGCCGCCGGCGCGCGGTTCCTCATCACCCAGCTGTTCTTCGACAACCGCGACTACTTCGAGCTCGTCGCGCGGCTGCGTGACGCCGGGATCGACGTGCCCGTCATCCCCGGCATCCTGCCGATCACGTCGATCGGCCAGGTGCGCGGGTTCGTCGGGCAGACCGCGACGATCCCCGACGCGTACCTCCACGAGCTGGAGCTGCGGGCCGAGGATCCCGACGCGCTCGCCGATCTGGGCGTGAGCTTCGCGGCGCTGCAGTGCTCCGAGCTCCTCGCCGGCGGGGCGCCCGGCATCCACTTCTACACGATGAACCGCAGCCCGGCGACGCGTGCGATCCTGTCGACGCTGCGCCTGCACCGTCCGTGGGAGCAGGCGGACGCCCCACCCGTCGGCGAGGCCGTCGCCGGCTGACCCCACACCCCCCCCGACCGACCCGGAGCGACCGATGGCGTTCGACCTCAAGAAGCTGGCGAAGAAGGCCCGCGGCATCGCCGGCGAGCACAACGACAAGATCGACGCGTCGATCGACAAGGCCGTGAAGGCCGTCGACGGCAAGACCGGGGGCAAGCACTCCGCCAAGCTCCAGGGTGGGGCCGACAAGCTCAAGGGCGCGGTCGACAAGGTCGCCGACCGCCCCGCCGGCGGTGACCGACGCGACTGAGCGTCCGTTCCGGCTCCGGCGCCACGCGCGCGCCCGGCGGATCACCGTCCGCGTCGACGTCGACCACGGGCTGACCGTCACCATCCCGTCGCGCGCCGCGCGGGCCGACGCCCGCCGGGCGGTGGCCGAGCTCGAGCCGTGGATCGCCCCGCGGGTCGCGGAGTGGGAGGCCCGCCGGCGCACGGTGCGCGAGAGCGCCGCCAGCGGGCTGCCGTACCGCGGGACGACCCTGCGGATCGTGCCCGAGCCCGGCCGGCGCGGCGTGGTCCGCGACGGCGACGACCTGCGCGTCCCCGACGACGACGCGGCGCGCGACCGGGCGCTGCGGGCGTGGTACCGGGCCCGGGCCCGCGACGTCGTGACGCCCGAGCTGGAGCGCGCGACGGCCGCCGTCGGGCGTCCCGCCACGCGGTTGCGGATCACCGACACCCGCAGCCGGTGGGGGAGCTGCTCGACGACCGGCACGATCAGCGTGTCGTGGCGGCTGCTGCTCGCGCCCGACGGCTGCCTGGAGTACGTCGTGTGGCACGAGGCGTGCCACCTGGAGCACGCCCACCACGGCCCGGCGTTCTGGGCGCTGCTCGACCGGCTGCGCCCCGACTGGCGCGAGCCCGCCGGGTGGCTACGCCGCCACGGCGCCGACCTGCGGATGTGGCTGCCGCCGACGGCGCGGGACGCGGCGTAGCCGGTCGCGCCGCGGTCGGTCGTGGCCCGGGCGCAACCGTCGGCGGACGACGAGCCGCTCCAGCCGGTCGGTCGCCGACGGGAGCGTCGTGCGCACCTCGTTCGTGATGCCCTCGTTGACGACCGTGAGCTCGCCGCCCATCCGGGCGAACAGCGCCACCGACCCACGGTTGTCGGTGTACATCGAGCCCTGCAGGACCCGCACGCCGCGGGCGACCGCGCGATCGGCGAGCGCGATCGCCAGCGCGCTGCCGAGCCCGACGCCCTGGTAGTCGTCGGCGACGATGAACGCCGCCTCGGCCGCGTCCGGGCGGCCCCGGTCGCGGATCCACCGTCCGACGGCGACGATCGCCTCGGGCCGGTCGACCTCGACGGCCACCAGCGCGACGTGGTCGAGCCGGTCGACGTGCGTGAGGTAGTGCACCTCGCCCGAGGAGAGCCTGGGCTTCGCCGACAGGAACCGCGCCTGGAGCGCCTCGTCGGACGTGATCGAGTGGGCGCGGACGAGCAGGGGCGCGTCCTCCGGCTCGATGTCGCGGAGCAGGACCCGTCGTCCGTCGTGCAGGGGAATCAGCACGACATCAACCATCGCAGCGGCCCGCGACGGCGTCGGTGGGGGTCGTCACAGCGGCCGTGTGGGGTGCGACACAGGGCGCGATGTCGTCCCGTGCGGGGACGGGGGCTGCGTGTGGCGCCGGATCGGCCCGGGCGGTCGGATCGACCCCGGGCCGGCCGGCCCGGCGGCCGGGGCCCCGCCGGCCCCGGAGCGGGCCCGGCGGGGGAGCGAGCGAGCGGTCGGGCTCAGCCGCGCCGGTCGATCGGCACGTAGTCGCGCGTGCGCTCGCCGGTGTAGATCTGCCGCGGACGGGCGATCTTCTGCTCCTTGTCCTGCACCATCTCGAGCCACTGTGCGACCCAGCCCGGGGTGCGGCCGATGGCGAACAGGACGGTGAACATCTCGACCGGCAGGCCGAGCGCCTCGTAGATGAGGCCCGAGTAGAAGTCGACGTTCGGGTAGAGCTTGCGGCTGACGAAGTAGTCGTCCTCCAGCGCGATCCGCTCGAGCTCGGTGGCGACCGCCAGCAGCGGGTTCGTCGTGCCGGTCGCCTCGAAGACGTCGTCGACGGCCTTCTTGATGATCTTCGCCCGCGGGTCGAAGTTCTTGTACACGCGGTGGCCGAAGCCCATCAGCCGCTCGTTGCCGGCCTTCACGCCCTCGATGAACCCGGGGACGTTCTCGACCGACCCGATCCGCTGGAGCATCTCCAGCACGCTCTGGTTCGCCCCGCCGTGGAGCGGCCCGTAGAGCGCGCCGACGCCGGCGGCGACCGCCGAGTACGGGTCGACCTGCGACGAGCCGACCGACCGGACGGCCGACGTCGAGCAGTTCTGCTCGTGGTCGGCGTGGAGGATGAGCAGGACGTCGAGCGCCTTGGCGATCCGCGGATCGGCCTGGTACTTCAGCTCGGCGACGCGGAAGAGCATCCCGAGGAAGTTCTCGGCGTACGCCAGGTCGTTGTCCGGGTAGACGTACGGCATGCCCTTGGCGTGCCGGTAGGCGAACGCCGCGAGCGTCGGCATCTTGGCGATCAGCCGGACGATCTGCTCGTACCGGGTCTGGTCGTCGTGGATGTCCTTGGCCTCGGGGTAGAACGTCGACAGCGCGCCGACCGACGCCTGCAGCATCCCCATCGGGTGCGCGTCGTAGCGGAAGCCCTCGACGAAGTTCTTCACGTTCTCGTGCACGAACGTGTGCGTCGTGATCGCGTGCGTCCACTCGTCGAGCTGCTCCTGGGTCGGCAGCTCGCCGAAGATCAGGAGGTAGGCGACCTCGAGGAACGACGCCTGCTCGGCGAGCTGCTCGATCGGATAGCCGCGGTACTCGAGGATGCCCCGGTCGCCGTCGATGTACGTGATCGACGATCGACAGGACGCGGTGTTCGTATACGCCGGGTCGTACGTCATGAGGCCGAAGTCCTCGTCGTCGACCTTGATCTGACGCAGGTCCATCGCCCGGACGGTGCCGTCCGTGACGGGCACCTCGTAGGACCTGCCGGTCCGGTTGTCGACGATGGTCAGCGACTCCTGGCCCGCGGCAACGTCGCCGCCGGCATCCTGGGTCTCGCTCATGGGGCTCCTCGGTGGTTCACTCCGGCGGGGCGGAGTCTATGGGGTGCCGCCGGAAACGCCTTGCGGGTGTGGGGGCACGGACCCGACGACGTTCGGGATACCGACCCCGGTACCGTCGCTCCGGTGCTGCCCGCCGCCACCGACCGGATCCTCGCGCTCCCCGACGACGCGGTCGTGCTCGACGTCGGCGGGTGGGCGGCGCCGTTCAACCGGGCCGACTGGGTCATCGACGCGATGCCGTTCGAGACGCGCGGGCAGATGGGGTTCTCGTACGGCGGCGACCGCGAGCGGTTCGGCGCCGACACCTGGGTGACGCGCGACGTCTGCGACCGCGAGCCGTGGCCGTTCCCCGACGGCCGGTTCGACCTGGCGATGTGCGTCACGACGCTCGAGGACCTGCGCGACCCGCTGTGGGTCGTGCAGGAGATGAGCCGGGTCGCCCGCTCCGGCTACCTCGAGGTGCCGACGATCCTCGGCGAGCTCGTGTGGCGGCTGCCGGGGGAGGGGCCCTACCTGGGCAACCGCCACCACCACTGGCTCTGCCGGATCGACGACGACCCCGACCACCCGACGACGATCGAGGACGGCATCCGCTCCGGGGGCCGCCCGACGTTGACGTTCATCCACAAGCAGCACTCGATCCACAACGACCCGTCGGTGCGGGTCACCCCGTCGATGGCCGCCGAGCTCGAGCTGCACGAGATGTTGCAGGGCCTCTTCTGGACCGGGGACCTGCCGGTCGCCGAGCAGCTCCTCATCGGCGAGACGCTGCACGGCGAGTTGCAGGCGCTCGTCGCGGCGCGGTTCCCGGCGACGGCGGCGGAGCGTCGCCTGCGGCTGCTCGAGCGCGCCCTCGCCGGCCGCGCCACCCGCGCGGTCGGGCCACTGCGTCGGGCGGTGGGGGCCCGGATGCGTGCCCGTCGTGGCGGGCGCGTCGCGGAGCGGCCCGACGTCGAGGACCGCCACCTGCGGATCGGGCTCGGGCGGCCCCGCGACCGCTAGCCGGCGTCGGCCGGGCGGGCGGACGCGGCCGGTCCGCCCTCGTACCGGCTCTCGGTCGCCTCGACCTGGCCGTGGTAGTGGCTGCCCAGGTCGGGGTGGCCGTAGGGGCGCTCGGCGGGACGGTCGAGGCTCATCACCGACAGCTGCGCGATCGGCAGGCCGGGGCGCAGGAGGATCGGCACGCGCGTGAGGTTGGCGAGCTCGAGGGTGAGCGTGCCGCGCCAGCCCGGGTCGCAGAATCCGGCGGTGGCGTGGACGATGAGGCCGAGCCGGCCGAGCGAGCTCTTGCCCTCGATCCGCGCGACGAGGTCGTCCGCGAGCTCGACCCACTCCAGCGTGCGGCCGAGCACGAACTCGCCGGGGTGGATGACGAACGGCTCGTCGTCCTCGACGGTGACCTGCTCGGTGAGGTTGGACGGCGGGTCGGCGAGGTCGATCGACGTCACGCGGTGGTTGTGGAACACCCGGAACGACCGACCGAGCCGCAGGTCCAGCGACGCGGGCTGCACCATCTTCGGGTCCCAGGGGTCGATCCGCAGGTGGCCGTCGGCCACCAGTCGGCGCAGCGACGCGTCGGACATGACGGGCATGTCGGCAGCGTAGAGGAGCCCTGCCCGGACCGCCGTGGCGGACGGGTCTCGAGCGCGTCGCGACCCGTCGCATCGCCACCCCCGACGATCGTCGGGTTGACGCGGACCGCCCGATCGCCGTCGGCGTTCGGCGCACGTGCTTGCGCGGGCCCCCATCGGCTGCGTAGGCTGGCGCGCCGAGGAGGCACGACGGGGTCGCCCGACGAGGGTCGGGGGTGCGGCGTGCGGAGATCGAGTTGGGAACCCGTTCAAACCAGGTGGTGGCCGGACTGGCCGTGGCGCTCGTCGCCGCGCTCGTCTACGCCGTCCTCCTGTCGGGGGGCGACCCGTACCGCGTCAAGGTCCGCCTGCAGGACGCCGGTCAGCTCGTCCCGGGCAACCTCGTCCGGGTCGCGGGCTCCGACGTCGGCACCGTGTCGACGATCTCGCTCGCCGACGACGGCCAGGCCGAGATCGAGCTGAGCATCACCGACGACGACTTCGCGCCGCTGCACGACGGCACCCGCGCGGTGCTGCGCAACTCGTCGCTGTCGAGCGTCGCCGGGCGGATCCTCGTCCTGGAGCCCGGCCCCAACGACGCGCCGGAGATCGCCGACGGCGGCACGATCGCCGCGGTCGACACCCGGGCCGCCACCGACATCGACCAGGTCCTCAACGCCATCGACGTCAAGGGCCGCGAGTACCTCCAGACCGTCGTCCGCGGCGGGGCGACCGCGTTCTCGGGGGCCGAGGCGGCGAACAACCGCCTGCTCGAGCGGCTGTCGCCGGCGCTGTCGCAGCTCCGCCGGACCGTCGAGGAGCTGGCGGCCGACGAGCCCGCCCTGCAACGGCTCATCACGAGCAGCGCCGCGGTCGCGTCGACGCTCGCGTCGAGTCGCGACGACCTCGAGAACGGCCTCGTCGCGACCGCCGCCACGCTGCGGGCCACCGCCGACGAGCGCGCGGCGCTGCGGCGCACGATCGAGCGCGGCCCCGCGCTCATCCGCCGCGCCAACACGACCCTGGCGGGCACCCGGCCGCTGCTGGAGGAGGCACGGCCGCTGCTGCGCGAGCTGCGCCCGCTGGCGCCGAAGCTCGCCACGACGCTGCGGATCGTGCGCCCGCTCGTCCAGGAGACCCGGCCGCTGCTGCGGTCGATCCGCAGCAGCCTCCCCGACCTCGACGACGCGCTGCGCCGCACGCCGAAGCTCGCCGACAGCGCCCAGCCGGCGTTCACCGAGCTCACGCGCGCGCTCGTCGGCGCCGCGCCGATCGTCGCCGACCTCCGCCCGTACGCCCCGGACGTCGTCGCCGGGCTGTCGACGTCGTTCGGCGGCAAGGCCGCCGGCCACTACGACGCCAACGGCCACTTCGGTCGGATCGGGATCATGTTCGACGCGAACTCCGCGCCCGACCTGCTCAAGCCGATCCTCGGCGACCTCTTCGACCTCGTCGAGCCGCTCATCGGGATGGGCCTGGCCCCGCAGACCGGCGCCACCAACCGCTGCCCGGGAGCGGCGACGCAGACCGCCGCCGACGGGTCCAACCCGTGGAGCGCCGGCCACGGCGGCGCCTGCTCGATGAGCCAGACCACCCCCGGCGGCACCGCGAGGCCCGCACCATGACCGGGTCGCGGATCCGCCGGACGATCACGGCGCTCGCGCTCGGCGCGACGACGCTCGCCGTCACCGCCTGTGGCGCCGGCGGCTCCGGCGGCGACATGACGCGGATCGACGCGATCTTCGACAACGCGTCGTTCGTCAACGAGGGGCAGGACGTGCGGGTGGCCGGCGCCGTCGTCGGCAGGGTCTCCGAGGTCAGCCTCACCGACGACCGCAAGGCCCGACTGTCGTTCGAGGTCGAGTCGCGGTTCACGCCGTTCCGGCAGGACGCGAGCTGCACGATCCTCCCGCAGTCGCTCATCGGCGAGAAGTTCGTCGAGTGCGACCCGGGCCGGCCGAGCGCCGGGGCGATCACCGCCCGCGACGGCGAGTCGGTCCCGACGGTGCCGCTCGAGAACACGAGCAGCCCGGTCGACCTCGACCTCGTCGTGGCGATGCTCGGCAAGCCGACCAACGTCCGGTTCCAGCTGCTGCAGAACGAGTTCGGGGCGGGCCTCGCCGCCCGCGGGCCCGAGCTGTCGGCGGCCATCCGCCGCGCCAACCCGGCGCTGCAGGTCACCCGCCGGACGCTCGCGATCGTGCGACGCGAGCGCGACGCCCTCGGCCGGCTGCTCACCGCCACCGACCGGATCCTCGCCGAGCTCGACGCCCGCAGCGACGACCTGGCCGGCACGTTCGTCGAGAGCGCCCGGTTCCTCAAGGTCACCGCCGACTACCGCGCCGCGCTCGACGAGACGCTCCGCGAGCTCCCGCCGACGCTGGAGGAGCTGCGGCCGACCCTCGCCGAGCTGCGCGACCTGACCCGGGACGCCACGCCGACGCTCGCGTCGCTGCGCCGCGCCGCCCCGTCGCTGCGGCGCCTGGCCGCCGACCTCGGGCCGCTGTCGGACGCGGCGCGACCGGCGTTCGACCGGCTCGCCCGCACGTCGCGCATCGCGGTCCCGGTGCTGCGTCGCGCGAGCCCCCAGCTCGTCCGCCTCCGCGAGGCCACCGAAGCGCTCGCCCCGACCGTGCCGCTCATCACCGACCTCAACCGCAGCCTCAGCGAGCAGGGCGGCCCCGAGCTGCTCACGCAGTTCATCTTCAACGCCACGATGTCGATGGCGCGGTTCGACTCGATCTCGCACATCCTCCCCGCCCACCTCACCCTCACCCCGTGCGCGACGGTCACCGCGACGCAGGGCAAGGGCTGCGCGGCGAACTTCACCGAGGAGCGGACCGGCAACAACCAGCTGTCGCTCCGGCAGCAGCGCGACTTCGAGCGCAAGCCGCTCGCCGACGCGCCGACGGGGGCCACGCGATGAACCGCCGTCGCTCCTCGCTCGCCGGCAGCCCCGTCCTCGTCGGCGCGGCCACGGTCCTCATCGCGCTCGTCGCGGTCGTGTTGTCGTACAACGCCAACTCCGGCCTGCCGTTCATCGAGACGTACGACATCCGCGCCCGCGTCGCCGACGCGAAGAAGCTCACCACCGGCGTCGACGTGCGGATCGGCGGCAAGCGCGTCGGGCAGCTGCAGGAGATCGAGGCCGAGGCCGACGACGGCGAGTACCACGCGATGCTCACCCTCAAGCTCGACCGAGCCGTCGCCGAGCTGCCCGCGGACTCCACCATCCGGATCCGCCCCAAGAGCGTCATCGGCGCGAAGTACATCGAGCTCACGCCCGGCCGCGCGTCGCGCACGATCCCGCCCGGCGGCCTGATCCGCGAGCCGCAGACCAGCGCTTCGGTCGACCTCGACGAGGTCACCGGCCTGTTCGACGCCGGCCTGCGCTCGTCGGTGCGCAACGTCGTCGAGCAGGTGTCCGACGGCGTCGCCGGTCGCGGCGCCGACTTCAACCGCGCGCTCGACGTCCTGCCCGAGAACCTCACCCGGTTCGAGCGGTTCATGGGGGTGCTCGCCGACCCCGAGACGAACCTCGGCGGGTTCCTCCGCGGCGCCGACGCGGCGACGCAGGCGCTCGTGCCGGTCCTCGGCGACATCGGCCCGCTGCTGCGCGGCGCCCGCACGACGCTCGGCGCGCTCGCCGACGAGGCCGACGCCCTGGGCGCGGGCCTCGAGCGGCTCCCGCCGACGCTCCGCGAGGCGCGGCGGGCGTCCGTCGCCCTGCGACCGGTGCTCCGCGACGCCGCGGTGCTCGCCCGCGAGCTGCGGCCCGGCGCCGACGCGCTGCCGGCCACCGTCCGCGCGCTCCACGGCGTCGCCCGCCGCGGCACGCCGATCCTGCGGCGCGTGCCACGGCTGACCCGGCAGCTCGACGCGACGATGCGCTCCGTCGACGGGGCCCTGCACCGCGACGCGACGACGACGTCGCTCGTCCTGCTGCGCCCGACCCTCGAGTCGCTGCTGCCGACGCTCCAGACGATCGTGCCGCTGCAGACGAAGTGCAGCTACGTCACGCTCTTCGCCCGCAACGCGTCGTCGGTGACGAGCGAGGGCGACGTCAACGGCAATTGGTTCCGCACCGGCCTGCTCCTCTCGACCGAGCAGCTGCTGAAGAACCCGCGGACCGACCCGATCCGGCGCTACAACGTGTACCCCGACGAGCGCTGCCTCGTCGGCAACGAGGATTACCGCCAGGAGGTCCCGACCGGGTCCTTCGTCAACCCGAGGACGTCGGCGCCCGCCGGCAGCGCGAAGGGGCCGGAGCAGTGAGTCGCCTTCCGCTGCGCCGCTCGACCGCGAGCATCGTCCACGGCAACTTCGTGTGGGGCGCGCTCATGGCCGCCGCGATCCTGCTCTTCGTGTACTGGGCGTTCGGCGGCCCCCTGCCGGGCGGCAAGGGCCGCGAGATGACCGTGATCACGCGGGACGCCGGCATGCTCCGCCCCGGCAAGGCGACGAAGGTCCGCGTGGCCGGCGTCGACATCGGCTACGTCCGGTCGATCGAGCCCGCCGAGGGGCAGAAGGGCCTCAGCGAGATCCATGTCGATCTCGACGACGACGCGCCCACGCTGCGACGGGACGCGACGGTGAAGATCCGGCCCCGGCTCTTCCTCGAGGGCAACTTCTTCCTCGACGTCTTCCCCGGCACGCCCGGCGCGCCCGAGCTCGGCGACGCGCCGATCCCGCCGGGCGCGTCCACGATCCACGTCGCGTTCGACGAGATCTTCAGCGCCCTGGACTCCAACGGCCGGTCGGACTTCCAGGAGACCCTGCGCGGGTTCGGCGAGGGGCTCCAGAACGGGGGCGCCGAGGCGCTCAACCGCCTCATCCGGGCCACGCCGCCGGTCCTCGGCGACGCCGCGGTCGTGTCGAAGGCGCTGCGCGGCCGCCGCGACGGGGACCTGCCGGCCCTCATCCGCTCCACCGGCCGGATGATGCAGACCCTGCAGACCCACGAGGACTCGCTGCGCGGCGTCCTCCGCGACGGCCGCCGGACGTTCCAGGCGTTCGCCGACCGGCAGGGCGAGCTGCGGGCGACGATCGCCGGGCTCGACCGCCTGACCGGGATCGCGATGCCGGCGCTCGGCAAGCTCAACGCGGCGCTGCCCGACGCCCGCGCCCTCGTCCGCGACTCGCGACCGCTGATCCGGCGGCTGTCGGGCACGCTCGACGTCGGCAACCCCGCCCTGCGGGCGCTGCTGTCGCTCGCCCGCTCCAAGGACCTGCAGGGCCTCATCGCCGAGCTGCGCCCGGCCTTGCGCGCCGTCAGCGAGAGCGCCGAGCCGCTCGGCGAGGCGACGGGCAACCTGCGCCCGGTCGCCGTCTGCCTGTGGCAGAACGCGCTGCCGGTCCTCACGAGCACCGTCCCGGACGGTGCGCTGTCGACGCGCATGCCGGTCTACCAGGAGTTCCTGTCGCTGCTCGTCGGCCTGAACTCCGCCGCGCAGGACTTCGACGGCAACGGGCCGTGGGTCCGGTACGGGGTGGGCCTCGGCAACCAGCTGCTCTCGATCGGCGGCGGGTCGCGCGACCTCGCCGCGCGCGCCACCGAGCCGATCGTCGGATCGAGCCCGCGGCCGACGAACACGCCGCCGTTCCGCGGCGACGTCCCGTGCGAGACCCAGGGCGTCGAGAGCCTCGCGTCGCGCGCCGTCGCCTACAAGGGCGAGCAGCGCGAGGCCCCGGTCGACCGGGCGGCGCTGGCCCGCGCCGGCCGCGCATTGCGCGGACCGTCCGGCGACGGCTCCGAGCTGCTGCGGCGGCTCGAGGGGGTCCTCGGATCGCCGAGCGACGACGGCGCGACGCCCGCCGCCACCGGTGAGCGGGGCCGCGCCGGCGCCGCGGCCGCACGCGGCTCCGACGCCGCGCCCGCCACCGCCGACGACCGCTCGGTCGCCGCCGGCGCCGCGGCACGGGGGGCCGGTCGATGAAGACCATCAAGATGGCGCTCCGCCAGTACTGGTGGGCGGTCCTCGTCATCCTCGTCGCGATGGCCGCGTCGTTGGCCGTCGCCGGCTACCTGCTCGTCAATCAGCGCCTGCCGCTGCCGTGGGACGACGTGTACTCGGTCGAGGCGGAGTTCGGCAGCGGCCAGGCGGTCACGCCCGGCCAGGGCCAGGCGGTCGCCGTCGCCGGCGTGAGCGTCGGCGAGATCTCCGATGTGCGGATCGAGGGCGGCCGCGCGATCGTCACGATGCGGATCGAGCGGCCCAAGCTCGACGCGATCCACGACGACGCGACCGTCATGCTGCGTCCGCGCACCGGGTTGCAGGACATGACGATCGAGCTCGACCCGGGCCGCAAGGGCCGCCCGACGCTCGACGACGGGGACCGGATCCCCGAGGCCCAGACGGTGTCGCAGGTCCAGCTCGACGAGGCGCTCGACGCGCTCGACGCCGACTCGCGGGCGTACTTCCGGCAGCTGCTGCAGGCGACCGCCGAGGGCTTCCGCGGCAACAACCGGCAGCTCCAGCAGTTGCTGCGCGTCGCCACGCCGACCGCCGAGGACGCCCACGAGGTGCTGGCGGTCGTGCGCGAGCGCCGACGGAACCTGCAGGGCGTCATCACCCGGCTGCGACGCGTGTCCGACGCGCTCGTCGAGAACGACCGCGCCGTCGGCGACACGCTCGACCGGGCCGCCGTGACGTTCAAGGCGCTCGGCGACCGCGACGCGGAGCTGCGACGCTCGCTCGGGCTGCTGCCGTCGACGCTGCAGGTCACCGGCGACGCGCTCCTCCACGCCGGCCGGTTCGCCGACGAGCTGGGGCCGGCCTCGCGCGCGCTGCGACCGGCGATCCGCGACACCACCGCGGTGCTGCCACGGGTCGAGCCGCTGCTGCGCGGCCTGCCGGCCGACCTCAAGCCGCTGCGGACGCTCGCCGTCGAGGGCCGCGAGCCGATCCGTCAGCTGCGGTCGGCCGTCCAGACGCTGCAGCCGCTGCTCAAGGACCTGAGCTACAGCGCGCTCGTGCTGCAGCACGTCGTCAACGTCCTGGGGTACGAGCCGCCCGGGGACGAGCGCGGGTTCGCGTACTACCTCGCCTGGTTCGCGCACAACGCCAACTCGGTGTTCTCCAACCAGGACGCGCACGGCGTGACCTGGCGCGGGCAGCTCATCCTGTCCTGCAGCTCCTTCACCTCCGAAGCGGCCGCCAAGCCGATCGTCGAGGTCTTCGAGTCCCTGGGGTTGTGCGGATGAACAAGCAACGCCCGCGCCTCTCGCAGCTCGTCGGCATGGTGCTCTTCGCGCTGTCGTGCTTCTGCCTGCTGCTCTTCCTCTGGACGAGCTTCGGCGGGCCCGTGCCGCTCCGCGGCCAGCCGTACCAGGTCACGACGCAGTTCAAGCAGGGCGCGCAGCTGGCGGACTACGCCGACGTGCGGGTCAGCGGCGTCACCGTCGGCAAGGTCATCGGGATCGAGCGCGAGGGCGGGGCCGCCGAGGTCACGATCAAGATCGACCCGGAGTTCGCGCCGCTGCCCGCCGACACCCGCGCCACCCTGCGGACGAAGACCCTGCTCGGCGAGACCTTCGTCCAGCTGTCGTTCGGCAACCGTCGCGACGCGTCGCGCGGCGTGCCCGGCAGCTTCATCCCCGACGGCGAGGCGATCCCGGGGCGCCAGGTCGCCGCGACCGCCGAGCTCGACCAGATCCTCGACGCGTTCGACGAGCGCACCCGCCGCGACCTGCGACGGCTCATCACGTCGCTCGACCGCGGCCTCGACGAGCGCGGGCAGGACTTCAACGCCGCGATCGGCGACCTCGGGCCGACCCTCGAGTCCGCCGACGGCCTGCTGCGGATCCTCAACCGCCAGTCCGACATGATCAAGGCCGGGACCCGCGACCTCGGCACGACGTTCACCGCCGTCGGTCGCCGCGCCGGCGCGGTGCAGGAGCTCGTCCGCAGCGGGGCGCGGATCGTCGAGGAGACGTCGGCGGTCACCGGCCCGCTGCGCGAGACGGTCCGGATCTTCCCCACGCTGCTCGACGAGACCCGGTCGACGCTCGCCGTGGCCCGCGCCGCCGCCGCCGACGCCCGGCCGGCGCTGGCGGCGCTGCGGCCGGTCACCCCGCTCATCCGGCCGGCGTTGCGCGACCTCGCGGTCGTCGCCCCGCAGCTCGAGCGGACGCTCGTCGAGCTCGGGCCGATCATGCGCCGCGCCGACACCGGCCTGCCGGCGCTGCGACGGATCCTCGACGCCACCGGGCCGCTGATGGACTCCCTCGCCCCGGTGACCCAGGACCTGCTGCCGGTCGCGAAGTACCTCGAGGCGTACCGCCGCGAGATCGGCGTCGTGTTCGCCAACAGCGCCGCGGCGATCAACGCGTCCGCGCCGGACATGCACGGGGTCCAGCGCACGTACCTGCGGTTCTCGGCGCCGCTCAACGGCGAGGCGATCATGGGCTACCCGCAGCGGGTGCCGTCCAACCGCCACAACGCCTATCCGGCCCCGGGCGAGCTGAGCCAGTACGGCCCCGGCGGGACCCCGGCGACGTTCTCGTGCGCCAACGCCGCCAACCCGCCCGCCGGGCTGTCGATCATCCTCGACCTGCAGGGCAACGTCCCCTGCCGGACGCAGCGCCCGCTCACGTTCGAGGGGACGTCGAGCCAGTTCCCGCGGGTGCCGCGCGCCGAGGCCCCCACGCCCTGATCGCGAGCCGCCGCGCCCCGGTCGCGAGCGGCCGGGCGGGCCGACGCGCCCGCGCGACGGGCCCGGGTGCGCCACGACGTCGCGCGGGGTCGATCATCTAGGGTCGCCCCCCATGAGCGTCACCGTTGTCGGCTCCATCGCGTTCGACGGGGTCTCCACCCCGTACGACCGCCGCGACCGCCTGCCCGGAGGGGCGGCGTTCCACTTCGCCCAGGCCGCGTCGTTCTTCACCGACGTGCGGGTCGTCGGCCCGGTCGGCGACGACTACGGCGACGACCACATGGCGCTGCTCGCCACCCGCGGGACGAACGTCGACGACGTCGACAGGGTCGCGGGCGGCAAGACGTTCTTCTGGAAGGGCCACTACCACGAGGACCTCAACACCCGCGACACGCTCACCACCGAGCTCGGGGTGTTCGAGACGTTCGAGCCCGAGCTGTCCGACGCGGCCGCCGCGTCGGACGTCCTGTTCCTCGCCAACATCGTCCCGGCGATCCAGCGCAAGGTGCGCGCCCAGTCGTCGGCGCGGTGGAGCGCCCTCGACTCGATGAACCTGTGGATCGACATCGCGCGGGCCGACCTCGTCGCCGCGATCGGCGACGTCGACTGCCTCATCCTCAACGACGAGGAGCTCGCGCAGCTCACCGACCAGCGCACGACCTACGCCGCGGCCCGGGCGATCTTCGCGTGGGAGAAGGCGCCGTCGGCGATCATCGCCAAGCAGGGGTCGTACGGCGCGCAGCTCTTCACCGCCGACGGCGGCGGGTTCACCGTGCCGGTGTTCCCGCTCGAGTCGGTCGTCGACCCGACCGGCGCCGGCGACTCGTTCGCCGGGGGCGTCGTCGGCTACGTCGCGGCGCGCCTCGCCGCCGACCCGTCGCTCACCGTCGACCGCGACGTGCTCGCCACGGCGCTCGTCTACGGCACCGCGACCGCGTCGCACAACGTCGAGGCGTTCGGCGCCGAGAAGCTCTACGAGCTGCCGACGTCGGCGATCGAGGAGCGGGTCGCGCGGCTCGCGCAGCTCACCCGGTTCGACGACGTCCCGGTCGCGCTGCGGGGCTGATCAGGCCCGCGCCGGCAGCCGCACGCGGCCGTCGGCGCCGAGCGTCACCGTCCGGTCGGCCAGCGCGGCCTCGGCCGGACGGTGCGCGACGATGAGCGCGCCCCGGTCGGGGTCGGCGTCGAGCACCGTCCGGATGACCGCCACGCCGTCCGCGGGCGGCAGATGGCTCACCGGCTCGTCGAGGACGAGGAGCCGGTGGCCGCGGGCCAGCAGCGCCCGGGCCATCCCGACCCGCTGACGCTCCCCACCGGACAGGCGCGCTCCCCGCTCGCCCAGCGGCGTGGCGAGCCCGTCCCGCAGCCCGTCGAGCCACGGGCCCGCCCCGACCCGTCGCAACGCGGCGACGAGCGTCGCGTCGTCGGCGTCCGGCCGGGCCAGGCGCAGGTTGGCGGCCAGGTCGGCGTCGAAGAGGTACGGGTCCTGCGGGACGTGCAGCACCGTCGACCGCAGCGACGCGGGCGACATCCCGGCCAGCGGGGCGCCACCGATCGTCGCGTCGCCGGTGACGTCCGCGGTCGGCAGGAACGCGACGAGCAGCTCGCCGACGGTGCTCTTGCCCGCGCCGCTCGGGCCGACGAGCGCCACCCGCTCGCCGTCGGCGACGTCCAGGTCGACGCGGTCGAGGACGGTGCGGCCCCCACGGCGGACCGTCACGTCGCGCAGGGCGACGGTCGCGTCGGTCGTCGCGACGTCCCGGTGGCGCTCCGCGGTGGAGCGGGTCGCCCCGCCGTCGCGCAGGAGCTCCGTCACGCGGTCGACGGCGTCCGACGTGCCGTGGAGCTCGCGCGCGGCGGCGGGGAGCGGCGCGATCGCCTCGCCGACCCCCAGGACGAGCAGCGGCAGCAGCGCCAGGAGCGCCGGGTCGAGCCGCCCGCCGACGGTGATCGGGAGCGCCACGGCGAGCACCGCCGCCGCGCCCAGGCCACCGACCGCCGTCGCGGCCGCGCCGACGATCGCGGTCGCGTGGCCCTCGCGCCGGTCGATCGCGTCGATCACCGCCCCGGCGTCGTGGATCCTCTCGATCTGCCGGGGCGCGAGGCCCGCGACCTGCAGCTCGGCGGCGGCGTCGAGCGTCGCGGCGAGCTCGCGGACGAGCAGCGCCCGCGACGGCGCCCGGCGGAGCGTCGACCGTCGCGTCCACCGCGCCGCCTGCACCGGCAGCGCGACCGCCCCCGCCAGCAGCGTCCCGGCGAGGACCGCGGCCGCGACCGGCAGCACGAGCGCGGCGGCGACGAGCGCGGCGATCCCGACGACCGCGGCGACCGCGAGCGGCGCGATCGACCGCAGGTACGCGTCCTGGACCCGGTCGACGTCGCCGACGATCCGGTCGGCCTCGGCGGTGCCCGCGGCGCCGGGGCGGGCCGCGACCGCCGCGAACGCGTCGGCCCGCAACCGGGCGAGGATCGCGAGCGTCGCGTCGTGCGACACGAGCCGCTCGCCGTAGCGGGCGATCGCGCGCAGCACCCCGAACCCGCGCACGCCGACGATCGCGATCGTCAGCGACAGCACCGGCGGCGCCTCGGCGGCCCGGGCGATGAGGTATCCGGACAGGGCGAGGAGCGCGGCGCCGGCCAGCCCGGCGACGACGCCGAGGACCGTCGCCAGGCGCAGCCGTCGCCGCTCGGCGGGGGTCGCGAGCGCCAGCGCGCGCCGGATCGGGGCGACGATCACCGGTCGCCGCCGATCGCGACGGTGACGTCGGCCAGGCGCTCGGGCAGGTCGTCGTGGGTGGCGATGACGGCGGTGCGTCCCGCGGTCAGCCGCTCGAGCGCGTCGACGACCTGCCCGGCGGTGACCCGGTCGAGGTTGGCGGTCGGCTCGTCGACGAGCACGAGCCGCGGGTCGCGCACGAGCGCGCGGGCGATCGCGACCCGCCGTCGCTCCCCGGTCGACAGCGGCAGGCCGCCGTCGCCCAGCGGCGTGGCCAGTCCGTCGGGCAGCGCCGTCAGCAGCGGGCCCAGGCCAACGGTGCGCAGCGCGTCGGTCACCACGTCGTCCGACGCATCGGTCCCGAACCGGACGTTGTCGCCGAGCCCCGCCGGCAACAGCACGGGGTGCTGGGGGATCCAGGCGATCCGGGCGTGCCAGCTCCCGCGGTCGACGGTCGCCAGGTCGACGTCGCCGCAGCGGACGGCCCCGGCGTCGGGGGCGCGCAGGCCCAGGAGCAGCCGCAGGATCGTCGACTTGCCCGACCCGGACGGCCCGCGGAGGACCGTCGTGCGACCGGCGGGCAGCACGAGCGTCGTCTCGTCGAGCGTCGGGCGTCGGCGGTCGGCGTGCTCGACCCGCACGTGGTCGAGCCACGGGTCGTCGACCGCCGGGTCCGGGGCGGGGGCGCCCGCCGCGGTCGGGACGACGGCTTCGACCTCGGTCGGTGCGGCCGCTCGCCCCCCGGCGGGCGCGGCGGCTCCCATCGCGGCCGGCGCGGCGGTCGCGGGGCGCGGGTCGTGCTCGGCCGCCGCCTCCGCGAGCTCGGTGAGCAGTGGGGTGGCGTCGGCGGCGGCGTGGAACTCGGCCCCCACGCGGCGCAACGGCAGGAACGCCTCGGGCGCGAGGACGAGCGCGGCGATCGCGGGGCCGAACTCCATGTGCTCGCCGGCGAGCCGGATGCCGCAGGCGACCGCGACGAGCGCGGTGCCGAGCATCGCCATGAACTCCAGGACGAACCCCGACAGGAACGCCTCGCGCAGCGTCGCCATCGTCCCGGCCCGGTAGTGCTCGCCGGCCCGCAGCACCTGCCCGACCTGGTGGTCGTCGCGGCGGTGCGCCCGCAGCGTCGGCAGGCCGCGGAGCACGTCGAGCAGGTGGCCGCCCAACAGGGTGAGCCCGGCGTGACGGCGCGCCGCCGCCCGCTCGGCCCGGAACCCGACGAGGACGAGGAACACGACGACGATCGGCACGGCGACGCACAGCAGCACGGCGCTGAGCAGGTCGACGAACGCCACCGTGACGATGACGAGCACCGGGGTGACCGCGGCGACGACCGACGCGGGCAGGTACCGGCCGGTGTAGGCGGCGACGGCGTCGGCGCCGTGGACCCAACGGGCGGCGAGCGCCCCGGGACGGTCGTCGCCCGCCGTCCGCGACGCGCGGTCGAGGGCGATCGTCACCGCCCGCTCGCGCAGCTCGGTGACCGCCCGCCGGCCGGCGGCGCGACCGGTGGTCTCGCCGACGGCGGCGAGCGCCGCCCGCACGAGCACGGCGAGCGCCAGGCCGGCGAGCACCGGGCCGATGGGGTCGTCGGCGCCGTCGACGCCGATGGTGATCGCCGCCGCGAGCAGCAGCCCCTGCGCGACCGTCGCGAGCGCCTCGCCCACCCCGAGTCCGGCGGCGAGGCGCAGCTGGCCCCGCAGCCCCGGGACGGTGGCGAGCAGCGCGCGCGGGGGAGGCCCCACCGGTCAGCCCTCGGCCGCCCGACGCCGGGCCAGGGCCTGCAGCGGCGACGCGTCGCCGGTGGGGCGCACGCGGTGACGGAACACCCAGTAGCTCCACGCCTGGTACGCCAGGACGACCGGGACCATCGTCAGCGCGACGAAGCTCATGACCTTGAGCGTGTACGGCGACGACGCGGCCGCGTCGACCGTCAGCGTGCCGGCGACGACGTCGGTCGACGGCAGGACGTTGGGCCACAGCTGGGCGAACATGAGGATCGCGACGCCGAGGATCGCGACGGTCGTGCCGGCGAACGCGATCCCCTCGCGCCCGGCGCGGACGGCGACCGTGGCGGTGACGAGCGCCCCGGCGGCGACGACGAGCGCGACGACCGCCACCGGCGACGTCGTCGCGTCGCCGAGCGGGACCCCGAGCACCGTCCACGTGCCGAACGCCGCGGCGAGCACGATCGCGACCGGGGCGACGCGGGTGGCGGTGGCGCGCGCCCGCTCGCGGACCGGGCCCTCGGCCCGGATCCCGAGGAACGTCGCGCCGTGCAGGAGGTAGAGCGCGACGACGGCGGCCGCGCCGAGCAGCCCGTACGGGTGCACGAGGTCGAGGAGGTTGCCGGTGTAGTCGTTGGACCCGTCGAGCGGGATGCCGCGGACGACGTTGGCGAGCGCCAGCGCGATCGCGATCGGCGCGACGTACGACGTGACGATGAGCGCCCGGTCCCAGCGGGCGGTCCAGCGCGGGTCGTCCTGCTTCGTCCGGTACTCGATCGCGAGGACCCGGACGATGAGCGCCACGAGCAGCAGCGTCAGCGGCAGGTACAGGGCGTGGAACATCGACGCGTACCAGTTGGGGAACGCGGCGAACATCGACGCGCCGGCGACGAGGAGCCAGACCTCGTTGGCGTCCCACACGGGACCGAACGTGCCAACGGCGACGCGGCGGTCGTCGGCGTCACGGGCGACGAACGGCAGGAGCATGCCGACGCCGAAGTCGAACCCCTCCAGGACGAGGTAGCCGGCCCAGAAGAAGGCGATGAGGAGGAACCACAGGGTGGGGAGATCCATGATGCGATCCGTTCTCTCAGTAGGACATGGCGGGGACGGCGTCGCCGTCGTCCTCGTCGTCGGGGTCGTCCGGTCCGACGCGGGCCAGACGGGCGAAGAGCCGGAACTCGATCGCGCCGATGATGCAGTAGAGGACGATGAACACCGACAGCGAGATCGCGACGTTCTCGGCGCCGAGCTTCGACACCGCGTCCTCGGTCTTCAGCAGGCCGGTGACGACCCACGGCTGGCGGCCCATCTCGGTGAAGATCCAGCCGGCGGCGTGGCCGAGGAACCCGGCCGCGAGGGTGAGCATCGCCAGCCGGTGGATCCACGGACGGGTGGCGAGGCCGGCCACCGAGCCCTTCGTCCGCCGCAGCAGCCACAGCCCGACGGCGGCGAACAGCGCCATCCAGAACCCGACGGTCATCATGATCCGGAAGCTCCAGTACGTCAGGCCGATGATCGGGTAGTACTCGGCCTTCGTGGGGTCGCGCCCCCGGTCGATCTCGTACTGGGCGTACTGCTTCCGGAACCGCTCCTGCAGCGGGTTGACGCCCTCGACGGTGGCGTTGAAGTCGTTCGTCGCCATGAACGACAGGAGGTTGGGGATCTCGATGTCGAACGCGTGGCGGTCCGGCTTCTTCTCGAGCGGAGCGATCGCCATGAGCGACAGCGGCGCGCCCTTGTGCGTCTCGTAGAGCGCCTCGGCGGCGGCCATCTTCATCGGCTGCTTCTCGGTCATGTGCTGGCCGAGGAAGTGCCCGACGAAGATCGTGAGGACGGCCGCGAGGAGCGTCCCGCGCAGGCCCCACCGCAGCGAGCGGGTGAAGAACTCGACCTCGTGGCCCCGCCGGCGGGCGAGGTGCCACAGCGAGATGCCCGAGATGAGGCCGCCAGCGGTGAGCACGGCCGCGGGGATCGTGTGGAGGAACGCCAGGACCGCGGTGCCGCTCGACAGCATCGCCCAGATCGACGTGAGGACCGCGTTGCCGGACTCCTCGTCGATCCGGTAGCCGACCGGGTTCTGCATCCAGGCGTTGGCCGACAGGATGAAGTACGCCGACAGGGTGGTGCCGATGAAGACGAGCCAGATCGTCGCCAGGTGGAGCTTCTTCGGCAGGTGGCTCCAGCCGAAGATCCAGAGGCCGAGGAACGTCGACTCGAGGAAGAACGCGGCCAGGCCCTCCATCGCCAGTGGCGCCCCGAAGACGTCGCCGACGTAACGGCTGTAGGCGCTCCACGCCATGCCGAACTGGAACTCCTGCACGAGTCCGGTGGCGACGCCGATGGCGAAGTTGACGAGGAGCAGCTTGCCCCAGAACTTCGTCATCCGGAGGTACTGCTCGTCGCCGGTGCGGTACCAGCGGGTCTGCATGAGCGCGACGAACCCGGAGAGCCCGATCGTCAGCGGGACGAAGATGAAGTGGAAGAGCGTCGTGAACGCGAACTGCAGGCGTGCGAGATCCAGGAGTTCCATGGGCACCGTCGGCAATGCGGCATCCCCGGCATGACCGATCGTCACGCCGGGGACGGCGCTTCAGATTGAGGCCCCGGCCGCTGAGGAGGGTCGGCCGGGGTCACCGGGAGCCCCCCGGCACGGGCGATGCTACGGGCGCGATCGACGATCCGGTAGACGTATACGTCGTCCGTCGACCTAACCTCTGGTTATGGCTTGGCGTGGGCTGGGTCACTCGCGGGGCCACGTGCTCACCGGGCCGGGCGTGCGACGGGCGGGGCGTGCGACGGGCAGGGCGTGTGACGGGACGGGCGGCCGTGAGCGTGCGGCCGCGCGTACGTCGGCGGTCAGGCGTGCAGCGCGTCGACGAGCCGTCGGATCGGGGCGGAGCGCTCCCGGTCGGGCGCCACGAGCACGACGAACCGTCGGTAGAGCCGCTCGCCGTCGATTGGCCGCAGCTCGACGGTCGACCCGGCGGGGACGGACAGCCGGGACACGAGCGCCGGGGTGCCGGTCTCCGCGAGCGCGGCGAGCGCGGCGGGCGTCGACCCGACCTCCATCCGCGGGGGCGCGAGCGTGAGCTTGGAGCGGCGCAGCCGCGCGTCGAGGACCCGGCGCTGGCTGGCCCCGGGGTCGCGCAGCACGAGCGGGGTCTGGACGAGCTCGGCGAGCGGGATCGCGTCGCGCTCGAGCCACGCGTGACCGGCGGGGACGGCGACGACGAGCTCGTCCTCGGTCAGCACGGGCCGGTCGGGGTCCTCCCCGGGTGCGGCGCCGGCGATGCCGACGTCGGCGCGACCGTCGTCGACGAGCTCTCGCACGAGGTCGGAGTTGCCGACGATGAGCTCGATCGGCTCGCGCCCGGGCTCGCGGTAGAAGCTCGTGAGGATGGCCGGCAGGAGCGACTCGGCGACGACCGGGCTGGTCGCGAGCCGCAACGGCCGGGGCCTGCCGCGCAGCTCCTGCACGGTCTGGTCGAGCTCGTCGAGCGCCTCGAGGACCCGCTGCGCGCCGAACAGCACCCGGTGCCCCGCCTCGGTCGGCACCACGCCGCGCGGCGAGCGCTCGAGCAACGTCTGTCCGGTCACGGTCTCGAGCTGACGCAGCCGCTTGCTCAGCGCCGGCTGCGACACGCCCAGGGTCCTGGCGGCGGCGCCGATCGACCCGTGGCGGGCCGCGGCGTGCAGCGCACGCAGCTCCTCCAGGTGCGGGGAGCGGATCGGGGACGAGGGCGACACCCGGCGACCGTACCGGCTGCGGTGCACGGCGACCGGCCCGTCGGCGCGGTTGACGATCGTTCACGTCCTGCGAACGGTGCCCAACGGCCTCCGGGGAGCGGCTCCCGCCGGAGTCCCGGTGGGGCCGGTTGGCGATCGTTCACGTCGTGCGAACGGCGCTCAACGGCCTCCGGGGAGCGGCTCCCGCCGGAGTCCCGGTGGGGCCGGTTGGCGATCGTTCACGTCGTGCGAACGGTCGCCAACGGGGTCGTGTGGCCCGGTGGTGGGGTCAGGCGCGCGGGGGCGGCGGGCGACTCGGCTAGCGTTCCCGCGGTGGGCGAGACGATCCGGGCGATTCGGCAGGTCGAGTTCGGCGGGCCGGAGGTCCTGCACGCCGTCGATCTGCCGCGGCCCGTGCCCGGGCCGGGCGAGGTGCGGATCGCGGTGCGGGCCGTCGGGGTGAACTTCGCCGACACGCACGCCCGCGAGAACCGCTACGTCCGGGCGGCCGACCTGCCGCTCGTCCCCGGGCAGGAGGTCGTCGGGATCCGCGAGGACACCGGCGAGCGGGTCGTCGCCCTCACCCGCGGTGGGGGCGCGTACGCCGAGGAGGTCGTCGTCCCCGTCGAGCGTTGCGTCGCCGTGCCCGACGGGCTCGACGACGACCAGGCGCTCGGGCTGCTCGTCCAGGGCCTGACCGCGTGGCACCTCTTCCGGACCGCGGCGCGGCTCGAGGGCGGCGAGGCGGTGGTCGTGCACAGCGCCGCCGGCGGCACCGGGTCGCTGGCGGTGCAGCTCGCCCGGCCGCTCGGGGCCGGACGGGTGATCGCGACGGCGTCGACGGCGGCGAAGCGCGACGAGGCGCTGCGGCTCGGGGCGGACGTGGCCGTGGAGGGGGACCCCGACGGGTTGACCGAGCGGCTCGTCGCGGCCAACGGCGGACGGGGCGTCGACGTCGTCGTCGACATGGCGGGCGGGCCGGGGTTCGACGCGTCGCTGCGGGCGCTCGCGCCGTTCGGACGGATCGTCGTCTGCGGGATCGCGACGAAGGAGCCGAACGAGGTCCGGACCGGGCACCTGCTGCGCCACTCCCGATCGGTCGTGGGGTTCTGGCTCTTCCACTGCCTCGACGACCCGGCGCGCAGGTTCGTCGCGCCGCTCGACGACCTGTTCGCCCGGGCGCTGCGGGGCGAGGTCCGCGTGCACGTCGGGGGACGTTGGCCGCTGGAGCGCGCCGTCGACGCCCACCGGGCCCTCGTGGCCCGCACGACGACCGGCAAGCTCGTCCTCGACGTCGGTCGCCCCTGACCGTCGCGGCGGCAACGCGCGACCCGTCCGCGGCGCGACGCCATAGGATCCCCGGTGATGACCGCGTTCGCCGACCTTGGCCTGTCCGACGACGTCCTCGGAGCGCTGCGCGAGATCGGCTACGAGCGCCCCAGCCCGATCCAGGAGCAGGGCATCCCCCCGATGCTCGAGGGACGCGACGTCATCGGGCAGGCGCAGACGGGATCCGGCAAGACGTGCGCGTTCGGCGCGCCGATCGTCCAGTACGTCGACGTCTCCAACCCGGAGACCCAGGCGCTGGTGCTCACCCCGACCCGCGAGCTGTGCATCCAGGTCACCCAGGCGGTGCGGTCGTTCGGCGTGAAGAAGGGCGTCGACGTCGTCGCGACCTTCGGCGGCGCGCCGATCCGCGACCAGATCTCGATGCTGCGGAAGTCCGCCCACGTCGTCGTCGGCACCGTCGGCCGCGTCCTCGACCTCATCGACCGCGGAGCGCTGCAGTTGGGGTCCTGCCGGTTCGTCGTCCTGGACGAGGCGGACGAGATGCTCGACCTCGGGTTCCTCGAGGACGTCGAGAAGATCCTGCGGCGCACCCCCAACAGCCGCCAGACGGCGCTGTTCTCGGCGACGATGGCCCCGCCGATCCGCAAGCTCGCCGACAACTTCCTCTACGAGCCGGTCCACGTGAAGGTCAAGGCCGACACGCTCACCGTCGACACCGTCGAGCAGTTCCGGGTCGAGGTCTCGCCGAAGGACAAGCCGGAGAAGCTCGCCGAGGTCATCGCCGCCGAGCGGCCGCGCCAGGCGATCGTCTTCTGCCGCACGAAGATCGGCACCGACCGCCTGTACCGGCTGCTGCGCGACCGCGGCAACAACGTCAAGGCGCTCCACGGCGACCTGTCGCAGGGGCAGCGCGACGGCGTGATGCTGTCGTTCAAGGGCGGCCGGGTGCCGCTGCTCGTCGCGACCGACGTCGCCGCGCGCGGGCTCGACATCTCCACCGTCACCCACGTCGTGAACTACGACGTGCCGCGCTCGCCCGACACGTACGTGCACCGCATCGGCCGCACCGGCCGGGCCGGGGCGTCGGGCCGGGCGATCACGTTCGTCGAGCCCAAGCAGCAGCGCGAGCGCGAGGCGATCGAGGAGCACATCGGCATGGCGATGACCGAGTGGGCGCCCGGCGCGACCACGAAGGCCGCCCGTCGCGGGAGCGACGACGCCCGCCCGGCCGACGACCGCGGCACGGACGATGCGACGGCGGGCCGCGACGACGACGCGCCGGTGGTGCGGGAGAAGCCGCGCCGCGGCCGCAAGCCGCAGATCAGTCGCGCGTCGGACGAGGCGGGCGCCCGGATCGTGCTCGTGCCGGGCGCCGCCGACGGCGTGACGATCCGCGCGCTCGTGCGCGGCATCACCGCCGCGACCGGGCTCGACGGCGAGGCGGTCCGCGAGGTCCTCGTCCTGGAGCGGTTCGCGCTCGCGACGGTGCCGGCGGCGGCGGTCGACGACGCGGTCGCGGCGATCAACGCCGACGACGCGACCGACCTGCCGTTGCGCGCCGCGGTGCTCTGAGCCACGGGCGGGCGAGCGCGGGCCGTCGATCGCGTCCGGGGTCGCGCCCGCCCGTAGCCCGGGAATCGCCGCGTCCCGGCCCGTGACCCGACGCGGCCGGGAGTCGCCGTACACCGGCGCGGCCGCGGGCGGATCGACGCTACCCTAGGTCCGTGACCGCGCCCCACGAGCACGAGCAGGACCCCGTCGCCGACGCGCCGTCGGCCGCCGTCGCGCGGGACTGCGAGCGGTGCGGCGCCGGGGCCACCGCCGACCAGGAGTGGTGCCTGGGCTGCGGCGCCCGACTCACGCCCGCGGTCGAGCGGTTGCCGGGCCTCCGCGCCGCGGCCGTCACCGTCGCCGCCGCCGTGCTGCTCGCCGGCGGCGCCGCCGCCGCGGCGTACGCGGCGCTGAGCAACGACGCGTCCGACGTCGCCCAGGCCCCGGCCACCGCCAGCGGCACCCCGGTGCCGCAGGCGACGACGCCCGCCGTCCCGCCGGCCGTCGGCACGACGCCCCCGGCCTCGCCCACCGCGCCGCCCGCGGACGTCGAGCCCGACGAGGACGAGGACGACACGGCCGCGCTCGACGACGAGGACGTCGAGGACGACGACACGACCGACCTCGACGCCGGCGCGGGCGACGACGACGCCGATGCCGACGACGGGTCCGACGCGGGCTCCCCGTCCCCGACCACGTCGACGCGCACGACGACCACCACGACGCGGACCACCACCACGGCCAAGTCGCCGAGCGGGCCGCTGTCGTTCGGCAGCGGGTCGCTGTACGACCCCGACGGGGTCCTCGCCGACAAGGGCGACGACGGGGCCGCGATCGACGGCAAGACGTCGACGTCGTGGAAGTTCACGCTCAACGAGGGCAAGGCCGGAGGGTTCGGGTACGTCCTCGACTTCGCCACCCCGACGACGGTCGAGACGCTCACCCTGCGCAACGCGACCAAGGGGATGGTCGTCAAGGTGCTCGGCACGACCCAGCGCGACCTGCCGCCCGACGCCCTCGACCTGGGCTGGGACGCGCTGACGTCCGAGACGCCGACGCGGAGCGGCTCGACGAAGCTCTCGCTCAAGGACGCCGCCGGCCGTACCCGCAAGTACCGGCACGTGCTCGTCCTCGTCAGCACCGTGCCGGGCACGCCGGCCGCCGGCGAGATCGCCGAGATCTCGGGCACGAGCTGACCCGCGCCACCCCTGGGCGCGCAGACGGCCGGGCGCGACGCTAGGGTCGGGCCCTCGTTCCCCGATCCGGAGGAGATGCCGTGTCCACGGCCACCATGAGCACCAGCGAGGGCGACGTCGTCCTCGAGCTCTTCGACGACGACGCGCCCCAGACGGTCGCCAACTTCAAGAAGCTCGCCGCCGACGGGTTCTACGACGGCCTGGTCTTCCACCGGGTCATCGCCGACTTCATGATCCAGGGCGGGTGTCCGCAGGGCACCGGCACCGGCGGTCCCGGCTACACCTTCGACGACGAGATCAACGACCACAAGATCGTCCGCGGCACGCTCGCGATGGCGAACGCCGGCACCGTGCAGGGCAAGGGCACCAACGGGTCGCAGTTCTTCATCGTCACCGCCGAGTCGACGCCGTGGCTCGACGGCAAGCACACGGCGTTCGGCCGCGTCGTCGACGGCGACGACGTCGTCCAGCGGATCGGCACCACCCCGACCGGCCCGGGTGACCGCCCCGTCACCCCGATCTCGATCACGTCGATCGCGATCGCCGACTGACCGGACGAAGCACGGCCGGCGACGACCGTCGCCGGCCCGCCCCTCGGCCCCGAACCTGACGCCGACGTCACCTTCGCCGGGGCCGGGGCGTCGGGCGCGCTACGCTGCCCCGGGGCGCCCCGCCGAACGGGGGGTGCGTAGGACGCGCGGCGCGAAGGGGAGCGATGAGCACGCAGGAGCAGGTCCGGCCGACCGACGGGGAGCGTCCCGGGCGGCAGGCGGTGGTCAACCCCGCGACCGGGGAGACGGTCGCCTGGGTCGACGCCCTCGGCCCCGACGACGTCGCCGTCGCGGCCGCCCGGGCCCGTGCGGCCCAGCCCGCCTGGGAGGCGCTGGGGTTCGACGGGCGCGCCCGGGTCATGCGCCGTGCCCAGCGCTGGGTCGTCGACCACCGCGACGAGCTCGTCCGCACTATCGTGTCCGAGACGGGCAAGGCGTGGGAGGACGCGATGATCGCCGAGGTGACCTACGGCGCCGCCGCGTTCGGGCACTGGGCGTCCGCCGCGCCGAAGCTCCTCGCGGACGAGCGGGTGAAGGTCGCCTCGCCGCTGCTCGTCGGCAAGAAGGTCGTCGTCCGCCACGCGCCGGTCGGCGTCGTCGGGGTCATCGCACCGTGGAACTACCCGTTCACCAACGGGTTCGGCGACGCGATCCCCGCGCTCATGGCCGGCAACGCCGTGCTGCTCAAGCCGGCGGCCAAGACGCCGCTGACGTCGCTGCTCATGCTCCGCGCGCTGCGCGAGTGCGGGCTGCCGGACGACGTCCTGCAGGTCGTCACCGGCAGCGGCTCGCGGTTGGGCGACCCGATCGTCGACGCCGTCGACATGGTGATGTTCACCGGGTCGACCGAGGTCGGTCGCGGGATCGCCCGGCGGTGCGCGGACCGCCTCATCCCCTGCTCGCTCGAGCTCGGCGGCAAGGACGCGCTCATCGTCCTCGCCGACGCCGACCTGGAGCGTGCCGCGAGCACCGCCCTGTTCTACGCGATGTTCAACGGCGGCCAGACCTGCATCTCGGTGGAGCGGGCGTACGTCGAGGCGTCGGTCTACGACGCGTTCGTCGCGAAGGTCGCCGAGAGGGCCGCGACGCTGCGCACCAACGACCCGACCGGGCCCGGCGCGACCGACGTCGGCGCGCTGACCGTGCCGGAGCAGCTCGACGTCGTCCGCGACCACGTCGACGACGCGCGCGGCAAGGGCGCGCGGATCGTCGTCGGCGGCGACGAGGACGAGGGGCGCCCCGGCTGGTGGTACCCGCCGACGGTCATCGCCGACGCCGACCACGGCATGCGCTGCATGACCGAGGAGACGTTCGGGCCGACGCTGCCGATCATGCGCGTCGCCGACGCCGACGAGGCGGTCCGGCTGGCGAACGACAGCCCGTACGGCCTGATGGCGTCGGTGTTCACGAAGGACGTCGCCCGCGGCGAGGAGATCGCCCGGCGGATCCAGGCGGGCACCGTCCACGTCAACGACGCGCTCGTCGGGTACGCCGCGCTCGAGGCCCCGATGGGCGGGTGGAAGGACTCCGGCCTGGGGGCGCGCCACGGCCGCGAGGGGATCGTGAAGTACACCGCCACGCAGACCGTCGTCGTCGCCCGCCTGGCGCTGCGGCGCGAGCCCCAGCACTACCCGTACGACGGGCTCGTCCACAAGCTCCTCGGCGGGCTCGTGCGCGCCGTGTACGGGCGGGGCGGCCGCGGGTAGGCGACGGTCGGCCCGGATGGCGGGCGCGCCGTCGCGGGCGGGTGGCGCGACGGTCGGCCCGGGCGGCGGGCGCGCCGTCGCGGGCGGCCCCACCGCTCGCGGCCACCGTCGGGTCACCGGGACCGGCGGGCGCATGGGCTAGCGTGGCCCCATGGCCCACGAGCTGCTCATCGTCCGCCACGGTCGCGCCGAGCCGCACGGGACGCGCCCCGATCCCGAGCGCGACCTCGTCGCCGAGGGCGAGGCCCAGGCCCGGGCGGTCGGCGGGGCGCTCGTCGCGCTGCAGCGGGTGCCGGACGTCGTGCTCGCGTCGCCCAAGGTCCGGGCGACGCGCACCGCCGAGCTCGCCGCGGAGCGGTTCGGCGGCACGGTCGTGCGCCACGACGCGCTCGTCGGGCTCGACGCCGACGAGGCCCGCACCGTCGCGGCGCTCGGGGAGCGCGTGATGGTCGTCGGGCACGAGCCCGACCTGTCGCAGGTCGTCCACGACCTCACCGGCGCGCGCGTGGCGGTCCCGACCGGTGGCCTCGTCGTCGTGCGGCTCGGCGACGGCGGCGAGCTGCGGTCGTTCCTCCGCGCGGCCGAGCTCGCCCGGCTCGGGGGCTGAGTCGCGACCGGCCGGCCGGCTCGGGGCGGCGACCGGCGCCCTCCGTCGCGGGCGGGCTCGGGCGGCGACCGGTGTCGCGCCTACGCGGGCGGCGACGCCCCTCCCGCGCGCCCGGGCCCCGTGGGAGACTCGCCCCGTGCCCGAGCTGCCCGAGATCGAGGCGACCGTCCGACTGCTGGACGCCGCGGTCGCCGGGGCCACCGTCGAGCGGGCGCGGGCTCCGGGCCTGGCGACGATGCGGACCTTCGCCCCGCCGCTCGACGCGCTGGAGGGGGCGACGGTCACCGGCCTGCGCCGCCGCGGCAAGCTCCTCCTCGTCGGGCTCGCCGGCGGCGCGCTGCCGTCCGGCGACGACGCCGCGGCCGACGCCGCCCGCGGTGCGGGCGTGCCGGTGCCGGGCCTCGATCCGCCGGTCCGGGTCGCGGCGGACGATGCCCGTGGGGCCGACGGCGCCGCCGACGGGCCCACGGCCGACCGCCCGGACGACGGGCCGTCTCCCGCGTCCCCCGGCGCCCGCGACGCCGCCGCCCGGGTCCGCCCCGACGCGATCCTCGTCGTGCACCTCATGAGCGCCGGTCGGCTGCAGCTGCACGACGGCCGCGCCGGGCCCCGCGACCGGTCGGTGCGGATCGCGATCGGCCTCGCCGGCGGGGGACGCGACGGCGGGCACGACCCGGCGCGACCCGACGGGCCGCGCCGGAGCGACGGGGGAGGCGGCGGGCGCGAGCTGCGCCTGCGCGAGTTCGGGACGCGGCAGGCGGCGTGGGCGGCGCTGCTGCCGCTCGCCGCGGTCGCGGCCGACGAGACGCTCACGTCGCTCGGGCCCGACGCGTGGCCCGCCCCGTTCGACGTCACGACGCTCCCGCCACGGCGGACGTTGCGCGGAGCGCTGCGCGACCAACGCGTCGTCGCCGGGATCGGCCGCAGCTGGGCGGACGAGATCCTCTGGACCGCGAGGATCGCGCCGCTGCGCCGCTGCGGCGACCTCGACGACGGCGAGCGCGACCGGCTGCGCGACGCCATCGGCGACGTCCTCGGCGGGGCGCTGCGGCGCCACCTCGACGTCCTGACGATCCCGATCCCCGACAAGCTGCCGATGCCGCTGCGGGTGCACCGGCGGGTGGGGGAGCCCTGCCCGCGGTGCGGCGACCCGATCCTGGCCGTCCACTACGAGGACGACGAGATGGCCTACTGCGCCACGTGCCAGACCGGCGGGTCGCCGTACAAGGACCGGCGGTTCTCGCGGTTGCTCAAGGAGTGAGTCGGTCCCCGCGGGCCGACGACGCGGGCGCCGGGAACGTCGCGTCGACGACCGCCTGCCAGAGCGCGGCCAGGTCGTCGGCGAGCGCGTCGGTCGCGCGGGGCTCCGGCACGGCGAGCCAGTCGAGCACCGCCTGCACGGTGCCGCCGACGAGGAACGACGCGCCGACGTCGACCGTCGGCCCGCGGGCGGCGCCGAGGATCTCCACCCCCAGCCCGATCGCGGCGGCCATGACGCGGCGCAGCACCTCGTCGCGGCGGCGGGCGGCGTCGCCGTCGCCGGGCACCGCGCCGAAGAGCACCCGCGCGCGGCGGGGGTCGTCGGCGAGGTGGGCGAGGAACGGGTCGAGCGCCGCCCGCACGAGGCCGGTGGGGGTGGGGTCGCGCTCGACGCCGGCGACGGTCACCGCGATGAGCTCGTCGCCGAGCCGGCCGACGAGCGCCGTCGCCAGGTCGTCGAGGTTGCCGAACTCCTCGTAGAAGTACCGCTTGCTCAGGCCCGCCTCGCGGCACAGCGCGTCGATCCGCAGCGCGTGCCAGTCCTCGGCGGCGACGATCCGGAACGCGGCGTCGAGGAGCGCGTCACGGCGCTCCGCGCTGCGCTCCGCCCCGCTCCGTCCGCCGTAGCGGCGACCACCGGCCTGCGTCGTCATCGACGTCCAGCTTGACGAACCATCATCTGGAACGGTACCGTCTCAGATGTGGCCAGCCTCCTGACGAAGCCCCTCGCGCTCGCCGGCGCCGCGATCGACCGCGTCCCGGTCGTCGACGCCGCCAACGCGCTGTTCGACCGCCTGCCCGAGCGGGCCGCGCAGCCGCTGGCCACGCCACCCCCCGGCAGCGGGCTCGAGCCGGTCATGGGCGACCCGTCCGTGCCCTACATCGGGCGCACGCTGGGGTTCCTCCGCCACACCCTCGAGCACTGCGGCGAGCTGTACGACCGGTTCGGCTCGATCTCGTGGACGACGGCGTTCGGCACGAAGATGGTCCTCGTCCTCGGTCCCGAGGCGATCGGCACGGTGCTCGCCAACCGCGACAAGGCGTTCTCGAACAAGCAGGGCTGGGACTACCTCATCGGCCCGTTCTTCGACCGCGGCGTCATGCTCATGGACGGCGACGAGCACCTGCAGCACCGCCGGATCATGCAGGAGGCGTTCAAGCGTCCGCGGCTCGTCGACTACATCGCCCAGGCGAACGACACGATCGCCCGCGGCGTCGCGTCGTGGCCGAACCAGGAGGGCTTCAAGCTCTTCGACGCGACGAAGCAGCTGACGCTCGACATCGCGACCGAGGTGTTCATGGGCGAGAGCCTCGGACCCGAGGCCGACCGGCTCAACCACGCGTTCGACGACTGCGTCGTCGGCGGGCAGGCGCTCATCCGCCACGACGTCCCCGGCGGCATGTGGCACCGCGGCCTGCGCAGCCGTCGGCTCCTCGCCGACCACTTCCGCAGCCAGATCCCGGCCAAGCGCGCCGGCGACGGCAACGATCTCTTCAGCGTCCTCTGCCGGGCCGAGACCGCCGACGGCGAGCGGTTCACCGACGAGGACGTCGTGAACCACATGATCTTCACGATGATGGCCGCGCACGACACGAGCACGCTGACGCTGTCGATGATGGCCTACTACCTCGCCCGCCACCCCGAGTGGCAGGAGCGGCTGCGCGAGGAGGCCGTCGCCCTCGGCGTCGACCAGATCGACTACGCCAACGTCGACCGGCTGCCGCTCATGGACCTCTGCTTCCGCGAGACGCTGCGGATGAACGCCCCGGTCGGGATCCTCGGCCGCCGGTCGGTGAAGGACACCGAGCTCGACGGGCGGTTCATCCCGGCCGACACCCAGCTGCTCATCGGCATCTACCCGAGCCAGCGGATGGAGCCGTGGTGGTCCGATCCGCACACGTTCGACCCCGAGCGGTTCCTGCCCGAGCGGGCCGAGGACCGGTCGCACAAGTTCGCGTGGGCGCCGTTCGGCGCGGGCGCGCACAAGTGCATCGGCATGTTCTTCGGGACGATGGAGGTCAAGGCGATCCTCTTCCGCCTGCTCCTCACGCGACGGTTCTCGATCCCCGACGGCTACGAGCCGCCGATCTCCTACGGCACCGGCCCGCTCCCCGCCGACGGCCTGCCGATCACGCTCTCCGCCCTCTGACCGGGGGCTGGACGCACGGCCGGGGCCGACCTAGGCTCCGGCCATGACGGTCGACGCGTGGATGCAGCACCCCACCCGCCGGTTCCTCGGGCACGACATGCTCGCGTCGCTGCGGCGGTGGACGGGCCTGGAGGTCCCCGACGAGGAGCCGCCGATCGCCGGCACGCTGGCGGCGATGGACGCCGGCGGGGTCGACGTCGGGCTGCTCAGCGCGTGGCACGGACCGGAGGGCGAGCTGGTCGGCAACGACGAGGTCGCCGGCTGGGTCGCCGCCCATCCCTCGCGCCTGCGGGGCATCGCCTCGGTCGACCTGCGGCGCCCGATGGACGCGGTCCGTGAGCTGCGCCGGTGCGTCACCGAGCTCGGGTTCGTCGGGCTGCGGGTCGTGCCGTGGCTGTGGGAGGCCCCGATCACCGACCGCCGGTACTACCCGCTCTTCGCCGCCTGCATCGAGCTCGGCGTGCCGTTCTGCACCCAGGTCGGGCACACCGGGCCGCTGCGCCCGTCCGAGACCGGCCGGCCGATCCCCTACGTCGACCGGGTCGCGCTGGACTTCCCGGAGCTGACGATCGTCGGCGGGCACATCGGCTACCCGTGGACCGAGGAGATGGTCGCCGTCTGCCGCAAGCACGAGAACGTCCACATCGACACGTCGGCGTACACCGTCGCGCGGTACCCGCCCGAGCTCGTCGCCTACCTGCGCGACCCCGGCGGCCGCCGCAAGGTCCTCTTCGGCACGAACCACCCGATGATCACCGCCGCGCACGCGCTCGAGGGCCTCGACGACCTGGGGCTCGACGACGAGGCGCGGGAGCTGTTCCTCGACGGCAACGCCCGGCGCGTCTTCGGGCTCTGATTCCGCCCCGTCGGACCGGCGCCCGCGATAGGGTGACGCCTGCGTCATCTATGGCGGATGACGGGTCGTGGAGAGGACACCGGCATGACGGCAGGGAACGATCAGCGATTCGACGCCGACTGGGTCGTCGTCGGCTCGGGCTTCGGCGGCAGCGTCAGCGCGCTGCGGTTGAGCGAGAAGGGCTACGACGTCACCGTCCTGGAGCGCGGTGAGCGGTTCGACGACGCGACGATGCCGAAGAGCAGCTGGGACCTGCGGCGGTACTTCTACGCGCCCGCGGTCGGCCTGCGCGGCCTGTTCAAGCTCACCCCGTTCCGCGACGTCTTCATCATGAGCGGGGCCGGCGTCGGCGGCGGCAGCCTCGTCTACGCGATGACGCTCTACGTCCCGCCGCGCGCGTTCTTCGAGGACCGCCAGTGGAGCGCCCTGGCCGACTGGCGCACCGAGCTGGCCCCGCACTACGAGGCCGCCCAGCGGATGCTCGGCGTCACCGACGTCACCGACGACGACCCGGCCGACCAGCTGCTCAAGCGCTACGGCGACGAGATCGGCGTGTCGCACACGTACCGCAAGGCCCGCGTCGGGACCTACCTCGAGAACCCGGGGGAGGAGGTCGACGACCCGTACTTCGGCGGCGACGGCCCGCGCCGGATGGGGTGCTCGCAGATCGGCCGCTGCATGCTCGGCTGCCCGCAGGGGTCGAAGAACTCGACGACGAAGAACTACCTGTACTTCGCCGAGAAGCTCGGCGCCCGGATCCGGCCCGGCCGCGAGGTCGTCGGCCTGCGCCCGCTCAACGGGGTGGACGGCGCCGACGGCTGGGAGATCACCCACGAGCGCACCGGCGCGCGCTGGCGCAAGGACCGCCAGACGCTGCGCGCCCGCGGGGTCGTCCTGTCGGGCGGCGCGCTCGGCACGAACGAGCTGCTCGCCCGCTGCCGCGAGCAGGGCGACCTGCCGCGACTCTCGCCGCGCCTGGGCGAGCTCGTCCGCACCAACAGCGAGGCGATCCTCGGCGTCACGGTGCCGGAGGGGCGCGCCGAGGGCATCAGCCGGCGCGTTGCGATCACGTCGTCGATCTACCCCGACCCGCACACCCACATCGAGACGGTGACCTACGGCGAGGGCGGCGGGTCGATCCGCGGACTGTTCACCGTGCTCACCGGCAACGGCACCCGCCTCACCCGGCCGCTGAAGTGGCTGGGCCAGATGGTCCGCCACCCGCGCTGGGTGTGGGAGATGCTCTTCAGCCGCCGCTGGTCGGAGCGCACGATCATCGTGCTCGTGATGCAGACGCTGGACAACTCGATCCGGCTCGTCGTCAAGCGCCGCCGGCGCAACGGCAAGGTCGTGCTCACGACGCAGCAGGACCCCGACAACCCCAACCCGACGTTCATCCCCGAGGCCAACGCGTTCACCGAGTGGCTCGCCCGCCAGACCGGCGGGACGCCCGGGTCGTCGGTCACCGAGGCGCTGTTCAACATCCCGTCGACGGCGCACATCCTCGGCGGCGCCCCGATCGGCGCCGACGCGCAGCAGGGCGTCATCGACAGCGACCACCGGGTGTTCGGCTACGAGAACCTCATGGTTTGCGACGGCGCGGCGATCCCCGCCAACGTCGGCGTCAACCCGTCGCTGACGATCACCGCGATGAGCGAGCGGGCGATCTCGCGCGTGCCCGACAAGCCGGGCGCGTCGCGCCGGTCGGCGCTCACCGGCGGCGACCCGGCGGTGCCGATCGGCACCGCGCCGATCGCGGGCAAGACCGCGAGCGGCGAGCCCGAGGGCATGCCCGACGCCCGGACGCCGGTCGGCGCGGTGCGGGAGCAGGCGCTGAGCGCGGCCGAGGCGGACGCCGTCGGCTGAGCGTCGGCGGTCACGGCCCGGCGGGATGCCGGGCCGTCGCGCCGCGTCCCGCCCGCCGTGCGGGTGCGGTCGGCGGACCTCGGCGGTCGGATCAGCCGACGTCGAGCACGAGCTTGCCGTGGACGCCGCCGGCCTCGATCCGACGGTGCGCCTCGGCGGCGTCCGCCAACGGCAGCCGGTCGGCGACGCGCGGACGCAGCATCCCGCGCTCGACGGTGCCGGTGAGGAGCTGGAGCTCCAGGCCGTCGGGGGCGACGAGCAGGCGCGGCGCGCGCACGTCGTCGCGGCCGAGCGGGTCGCCGTGCGACGCCGACGGCAGCGTCACGATCGTCCCGCCGGGACGCAACGTCGCGGCGGCCCGGGCGCGCTCCGCGCCGCCGACGCCGTCGACGACGAGATCGAACGGCTCGAGGCCGGCCAGCGGGTCGCCGTCGTGACGGTCGCGCAGCTCCGCACCGGTCGCACGGAGCGTCTCGAGGCCCGCGGCGGACGCGACCGCGACGACGTGCGCGCCCAGGTCGACGGCGATCTGGACCGCCAGGTGACCGACCCCGCCGGCGGCGGCGGTGACGAGCACCCGCTGGTTCGTCTCCAGCCCGCCCGCGTCGACGAGCGCCTGCCAGGCGGTGAGGCCCGGCAGCGCCAGCGCGACGGTCGCCGCGTCGTCGAGCGACCGCGGCGAGCGGCTCAGGTGGCTCACCGGCGCGACGACGTGCTCGGCGTACGTGCCGCCGGTCCTCGGGAACCCGATCATCCCGAACACCCGGTCGCCCTCGCCGAACCGCACGACGCCCGGCCCGACCGCGGCGACCGTGCCGGCCGCGTCCCAGCCGGGGATCCACGGGAACGCCAGGTCGCCGTCGCCCGACGCCGGTCCCGGCTGCAGGAACGGCGCGGCGCCACCACCCACCCGGGTCTTCGCGTCGATCGGGTTGACCCCGGCCACCGCCACCCGGATGAGGACCTCGCCGGGACCGGGGACCGGCCGCGGGACCTCGCGCAGCTCGAGGGCCTCGGGCGGGCCGGGGGAGGGCGCGACGATCGCGCGCATCGTGGGGGCGCTCATGCGGGGAAGGCTCGCACGGACGTCGCGCCCGCCGTCGGTCGACGGCCGGTCGCGGGCGTCAGGCGTAGTGCCCGGCGTTGACGGCGATGTACTTCTGCCACTCGTCGGGGACCTGGTCCTCCGAGAAGATCGCGTCGACCGGGCACGCCTCGACGCAGGCGTCGCAGTCGATGCACTCGTCGGGGTCGATGAACAACTGCTCGGCGGTCTCGAACTCCGGCTCGTCCGGGGTCGGGTGGATGCAGTCGACCGGGCAGACCTCGGTGCAGGACGCGTCCTTCGTGCCGATGCAGGGTTCGCTGATGACGTAGGCCATGGGTCGCTCCGGTCGCGGATGGATGCGACGGCCGTCGGGAGGCCGTGCACCCCGCACCGTACCGCGGGTGGGAGCGCCTGACCTGACGTCGTGGGGCGGGGGCCGGGCCGTCCCGGCCGGTCGATCGCCGCCCCCCTGCCGGCGCACCGTCCCGGCCGGTGACCGGGAGCCGCGTCGGCCCGCGGTCGGGCGACGTCACCCGGGCGACGCGCCGGGTCCCAGGACGACGATCGCGGCGGTCGGGTCGTCGACGACCCGGTGGTAGGCGTCGGGCGCGTGGGGCCAGTCGACGACCGCGTCGACCGGTGCGGCGATCCTCCCGGTCGCGACGAGCGCGAGGACGGCGGCGGTGGCGTCCGGGTGCGGTGCGCGGCGCACGGTCGGGGTGGCGACGCGGCGGCGGGCGGCGTCCTCGGGCGGGGGGACAGCGAGGCACACGAGGGTCCCGCGCGGCGCGACGGCGGCGAGCGCCTGGTGCATCGGGTGGTGCTCGGTCATCGGGCCGTCGTCGTCGATCTCGGTGACGACGAGGTCGGCGAACCCGGCCACGGCCGCGTAGGGCACGGCGTCGTCGAGCGTCCGGACCCCGTCCGGCGGCGCCGGCGACGGACGGGGCGCGGACGCGGGCACGACGGCGGTGACCCGCAGGTCGCGCGCCACGGCGAGGGCGACGACGAGCCGGCCGACCGGGGTGGCGGCGTGGGTGACGACGACCGCGTCGCCGGGGCGGGGGTCGGCGGCGTCGAGCGCCCGCTGGGCGAGCGTCCCCGCCCCGACCAGGACGGCGCCGGCGACGGGGGCGACGTCGTCCGGCAGTGCGACGACGTGGTCGGCGGGCACGGTGGCGTGGCCGGCCGCGAGTCCCGGGTCCGTGGTCGCGCCGAGCGTCACGACGACCCGGTCGCCGGGACGGTGGTCGCCCACGGCGTCCCCGACCCGCTCGACGGCGCCGGCGGCGTCCCAGCCGGGCGTCCACGGGAACGGGGGCCGTGGCACCAGGCCGAACCGGTCGGTGCGACCGGCCAGGACGCGCCCCTCCAGCGCGGTGACGGCGAGGGCGTCGATCCGCAGCTCCACCTCGCCGCGGCCCGGGGGCCGGCGGGGACGGGTGGCGTGGGCGGGTCCGGGATCCGGGGCGTCGGCGTCGTGTGGGGGCGGACCGGCGGGGTCCGTCGACGAACCGGGAGCGGCGACCGTCAGGGTCGGCGTCGTCGCGGGCGACATCGCCCGGCAACGCTAGTCGATGGGCCGCCGATCGCGGGGGCGTGGTTGACTGGCCGCATGTCGCTTCCCGAGATCGGCCAGCCCGCGCCGGACTTCACGCTGCCCGCCGACGACGGCTCGTCCGTGACCCTGTCGGAGCTGCGCGGCGGCTGGGTCGTCCTGTACTTCTACCCCAAGGCGTCGACCCCGGGATGCACGACGCAGGCGTGCTCGATCCGCGACAACGGCGACGAGTACCGCTCGCGCGGCGCCCGGGTGCTCGGCGTGTCGCCCGACCCGCAGGCGAAGGTCGCGAAGTTCCACGACGCGCAGGACCTGGACTTCACCCTGCTCGCCGACGAGGACCACGCCGTGTGCGACGCGTACGGCACCTGGGTCGAGAAGTCGATGTACGGCAACAAGTACATGGGCGCGTCCCGCACGACGTTCATCGTCGACCCCGACGGCAAGATCGCCGAGGTCTTCCCCAAGATCACCCCCAAGCAGCACGACGCCAAGGTGCTGAAGGCGTTGGACCGGCTGCAGGGGGCGTAGGTCGCCGCCTGGCCGAGCGGGGCCCCTCGCCGTCCGCTCCCGCTACCGCTCCCGCACCCGGAACCGCAGCCCGCCGACGGGGCCGAGGGTGGGGGTGGTGGTGATCCGCAGCGTCCGGGCGGGGTCGGGCTCCAGGCGCAGGCGGCGGACGAGGATCGCGGTGAGGGCGCGCAGCTCGGTCTCGCCGAACCGCTTGCCCAGGCACATCCGCGACCCGCCGCCGAACGGCACGTACGCGCCCTTGGGGAGCTGGGCGCGGTTGTCGGGGAGGAACCGGTCCGGGTCGAACGCCAACGGGTCCGGGTAGAGGTGCGGCAGGTGGTGCGTCGCCCACGACGAGTAGTTCAACGTCGCCCCGGCCGGCACCGGCACCCCGGCGAGCGTCACGTCGCGCAGCACCCGGCGCGGGCCGATCCACGCCGGCGGATAGCGGCGCAGCGTCTCCTCGAGCGTGCGCTCCAGCACCGGCAGGGCCTTGCCGTCCAGGTCGGCGGCGACCGGGTCGCGGCCCGGCAGCAGCGCGTCGATCTCCTCCTCGAGCGCCGCCCGCGCACCCGTCGCCCGACCGAGCTCGTAGAACATGAACGTCAACGTCGCCGTCGTCGTGTCGTGCCCGGCGAAGAGCAGGGTCACGAGCTGGTCGCGCACCGCGTCCCGGGGCAGCGGCTCGCCCTCGCCGTCGGTCGCCTCCAGCAGCATCCCCAGCACCCCGGGTCCGGGATCGCCGGCCCGGCGGCGACGCTCGATCTCGCCGAGGATCAGCGCGTCGAGGCGGTCCCGCGCGCGCATCGCCCGCGCGTACGGGGTGCCCGGACCGCGCAGGACCTGCAGCAGCGGCGTGCGGCCGTGGATCGACAGCGCCGTCTCGAACGCCTCGGCCGCCTCGTGCTCGTGCTCGCTGTCGGCCTCGATCCCCGCCAACGCCCGCAACGCGATCCGCAGCGCCAAGTCGCGGGTCCAGTGGTACAGGTCGATCGTGTCGCCGGGCCGCAGGCGGTCGGCGGCGGCGACGCCCTCGGCGACCATCCGGTCGACGATCGACGCGACCTGCTCGCGGTGGAACGCCGGCAACATCAGGCCGCGCATCTGCCGGTGGTACGCCCCGTCGATGTTGAGCATCCCGTTGCCCAGCAGCGGCCCCAGGTCGCGGTAGCGCCCCTCGCGCCACGAGAACGCGTCGAACTCCGACACGAGGATCTGGTGGTTGGCCTCGGGGCCGATCGCCCACACCAGCGGGTCGTGGAGCGTGCGGATCGTGAACACCGGCCCGAACCGCTCGTAGTGCTCCAGCAGCAGCCGCAACGGGTCGGCGACCGCGGCGTGCGTGTTGCGCGCGCTGAACGCCATGCTGCCCGCCGGCAACGGCACCCGGCCGCGACGGGTCCGGACCTCGCCGACGGCGTCCTCGGCGATCCCCTGCAGCAACCGGTTGTGGTACGGCCGCGGCGGCGGCGCGGTGATCCGGCGGCGGTCGGTGGTGCGGTCCGGGGCCTCGGCGGTCGGGGTGGGGCTCACGGGGTCGTCCTCGGTCGGGTCGGCACGGGCCGGACGCCCGCGACGACGCCACCATGACAGTTGACAGACGGCTCTGTCAAGTTTGCGGGGAGCCGCGATCCCGGCCCGCTGTCACGATGCCCGGGTGGCGAGCGGTGGCCGGACGTTCAAGGGGCAGAGCGCGGAGGAGCGTCGCGCGGTCCGCCGCCGCCGGCTGCTCGACGCCGCGCTCGACATCATCGGCACCGAGGGCTGGCCGGCGGCGACGATGACCGCCATCTGCGGTCGCGCCGGATTGACCGAGCGCTACTTCTACGAGAGCTTCCGCGACCGCGACGCGCTGTACGTCGCCCTCATCGACGAGATCGCGCAGGAGACCGAGGCGGCGATCCTCACGGCGCTCGCGGCGGCCGAGGGGGCCGACGAGCTCACCCGCATGCGGGGCGTCACCGCCGCCCTGCTCGGGGTCCTGGCCGACCCGCGCAAGGGTCGTGCGGCGATGCTCGAGGGGCTCGGCTCGGCGCCGCTGCAACGCCGGCGGCGGGCGATCCTGCGGTCGTTCGAGCGGCTCGTCGTCGCCCGGATGGGCCAGTTCCTCGGCGAGGGCGGCGACCCGGTGGCGGCGGCCGACGTCGACCTCGTCGCGGTGTCGGTGGTTGGCGCCGTCGACGAGCTGCTCACCCGGCGCCTGGAGGGCACGCTCGACGTCGACGACGAGCACTTCGTCGACCACGTCGTGCGGATGTCGCAGGGGATCGCGCTCGCCGCACGGCGCTGACCGGGGGCCTCCGGCCGGCCGCCGCGACCGCTCGCGCGAGAGTCGTCGGGCCCGTCGGGAGGGTCGGTCGGAGCCGGTCGCGGGGCGACCGGGATGCGGCCGACGGCGCGGCACGTCAGAATCACGCGCACGATGCGCTCGATCCGGATGTACTCGCTCGTCACGGCGTCGCTGCTCGCGCTCGGCGCGGCCGGCTGCGGAGACTTCGAGAAGGACGCGCCAGAGACGGCCGTCCGTGACTTCCTGTCCCACGCCGTGTCCACGGGCAACGGTCAGCGCGCCTGCGACCACCTGACCGCCGCCGGCCAGCAGCAGGTCGCCGGCGCCGCCGCGAAGGACGAGCAGGACGCCGCCGTCGGCTGCCGCATCGGCATGGAGCGGTCGGTGCTCGTCGTCGACGGCGAGTTCGTCGACGACCTCAACGAGGTGAAGGACCTCGACTACGAGGCCGAGACCGAGGGCCACGACGCCACGGTCACCGTCAGCGGCGAGGGCCTCAAGCCGATCACGTTCCGGCTGAAGCACGACGACGCGCTCGGCAACCTCTACGAGCCGAGCACCCCGTGGCGGATCGAGTCGGGCGCCGAGGCGCTGGTGCGCACCGGGTCGTGACCGCCGGGCCGCGGCCCGCCGCGGTGATCTTCGACAACGACGGCACGTTCCTCGAGACGGACGGCGCCTGGACCCGGGCGGAGCAGACGCTCTTCGCCCGGCGCGGCATGGTGTTCGGCGAGGAGCACCGGCACGGGCTCCTCGGATCGAGCTTCGAGATGGCCGCCCGGCACCTGGAGCGGTTCCTCGGCCGGCCCGGCGACGGTGGGGCGCTCATGGCCGAGCTCGTCGAGCTCGTCTACGTCGAGATCGAGCGCGAGGTGCCGCTGATGCCCGGCGCCGGCGAGCTCGTCGGCGGCCTGCGCGACGCCGGCGTGCCGATCGCGATGGCGACCAACGCGGCGCGGGACTTCGCGCTCAAGGCGCTGCGCCGGGCCGGGCACGGCGACACGTTCGGGGTCCTCGTGAGCGCCGAGGACGTGCCGGCGGCGAAGCCCGCCCCCGACCCGTTCCTCGCCGCCGCCGCGCGGCTCGACGTCGACCCGGCCGGGTGCGTCGTCCTGGAGGACAGCCCGACCGGGGTGCGCGCCGGACGCGCCGCGGGGATGACCGTCGTCGGCGTCACCGCCCAGCCGGGGGTCGTGCTGGCCGAGGCGCACCACGTGCACCGGACGCTCGAGGATCCGGTGCTGTGGGCCCGGCTCGGGCTCGCCCCGCCCCGCGGCTGAGGGGCGTCGGCCCGGCCCCGGAGACGCGACGGGGCGGCCTCTCGACCGCCCCGCGTGACGTGATCCGCCGTGTCGCCCGACGGCGACGACGATCGGTCAGTCGCCGCCGAAGAGGTTCAGCAGCGTGACGAAGATGTTCACGACGCCGACGAAGATGCCGGTCGCGATCCAGATGACGTCGTCGTCGGTCGCGCGGTTGCGCAGGACGTTGAAGTACACGACGATCGCCACCGCCGAGAACGCGCCGATGACGAGGCTCAGGACGTCCCCGCCGACGCCGCCGACGCCGCCGAAGATCAGGGTGCCCCAGCTGATCGCGATCGCGACGAGCAGGATGATCGACACCGGCTTCATCCACGGCGACAGGTCCTTCGCCACGAGCGTGCCGCCGGCCCCGGCGGCTACGACGACGAGGGCGGTCGTGCCGGCGGCCTTCGTCACGACGTCGGGCTGGACCTCGACGTAGTGCGACAGCGCGGGGCCGAGGCCCAGGCCGAGCAGCAGCGCGACGCCGAAGAGGACCGCCATGCCACCGCCGCCGCGCCGCAGCGGCGCGACGAAGTTCTGGGCGAGGAGGAGGACGATGCCGCCGATGGTGCAGCCCATCGCGGCGCCCTGGCTCAACGGCGCGGCGTCGCCCGGGCCACCGCCGATGTAGGAGCCCAGGACGAGGAACCCGATCGCGACGGCGACGAGGAACATCGTCTGGCTGAGAAGGGCCCCGTAGGACGCGCGCTGCGCGGACGGGGCTGCGGGATAGGCGTAGGAGTGCTCCGGCATGGTGTGGACGGGTGGTCGGAGGCGGTGGGGGGTCGACCCGTCGTCCTGCGAAGGGTAGTGCACGCGCGAGCGGATGTGGCGCGTTGGCGGTCGTCCGGAGGGGCACCGCGTCACGCCGCCGGCCGGTCCTGATCTACCCTTGCCCGGTGCCGCCGGCCACCGCGATCCCTGCGCCCGGCCCCGCCGGCGTCGTGTCGCCGTTGGCGGGCGTGTCGGAGTTCCTCGACGCCGTCGGCGACTTCTTCGCGAGCCTCGCCCAGGTCGACTTCGTCGCGCTCGTCATCGGGCTGACGTGCTTCATCGGGTACCTCACCGTCCGCTCGCGCGGGTACTTCAACGTCATCCGCGCGGCGTACCCGACCGAGACGGTCCAGTGGCGGCGGATCTGGGGCGCGTACATCGCCGCCTACGGGTTCAACAACGTCATCCCGGCGCGCGGCGGCGACGTCATGAAGGTCTTCCTCGTCAAGTCGTCGGTGCCCCGCTCGACGTACCCGGCGATCACCGCGACGATGTTCGTCGAGGCGGTGTTCGACGCGACGATCGCGATCCCGATCCTCATCTTCGCGTTCACCCAGGGGGTCTTCCCCAAGCCCCCCGAGTTCGCCAACCTCGGCGCGTTCGACCTGTCGTTCATCTTCGGCAACCTGCCGGCGACGTTCTTCGTCGTGACGCTCGTCGCGTTCGGGTCGCTCGTGGCGTTCGCGATGCTGTCGGAGCGGGCGCGACGGTTCTGGATCCGCGTCCGCCAGGGGCTCGTCATCCTCCGCGACCGTCGGCGGTTCATCCGCGAGGTGTGGCTCGTGCTGTTCGCCGGCTACCTCCTGCGCCTGACGGCGTTCTGGTTCCTGCTCGAGGCGTTCGGGGTCGGCGGATCGGTCCGCAACGTCCTGCTCGTCCACGGCATCAACGCCGTGGCCGCGCTCATGCCGTTCACGCCCGGCGGGGCCGGGGTGCAGCAGGCGTTCATGGTCAAGGTGTTCGGCGGCAGCGCCGCCGTCGCCGCCTACTCGGTCGGGCAGCAGCTCGCGATCGCGGCGACCTGCCTGGCGATCGGGTTCCTCGCCCTGTTCAAGATCTTCGGGTTCCGCTCGTTCAAGGAGGCGATCGCCGCTGGGAAGGAGCACCGCGAGACCGAGGACGGCCCACCCGACCGGGACGGGGAGCCCGGGCGGGCGTAGGGCCGCCCGCCGGGGTCGCGGCTAGTTGAGGCCCTGGCGCGCCTCGCGCACCAGGGTGACCGCCTCGGGGAAGACGACGGCCATGACCTGGCGGATCTGCTTGGCCTGCGCCTCGGCGTCGCCCTGCAGGTTGACGCGGCCGATCGCCGACACGGTCATCTGGACCGCCAGCGAGATCGCGTTGTCCGCCCAGGCCAGCCGCTGCTGGCCCTGCATCTGCTCGGCGAACTCCATCATCTTGCGCTGCAGGTCGTCGGGGTCGCCGAACAGTCCGCCAAAGCCTTCCATGGGGCGATCGTAGCGATCGGCGGCCCGGAATCCGACCGGGCGCCCACGAGTCGGCCGGGCCCCCGGGCCGGCGGCCCGCCCACGGGCCCGCCGGACCTCCGGGCCGACCCGCCGCCTACGAGCGGACCGCGGACCCGTCTTCGTCGTCGTCGCCCGGCGGGCGTCGTGCGACGAGCGCCATCGTGCCGCCCCGGCCGAGGAGCCCGGCGATCGCCTCGACGAGCGCCGCGAGCGGGATCAGCGGGAGCGCGGCGACCGTCGCCAGCAGCACGAGCGGGCGCGGGCGCTGCGAGCGCTTCAGCACGTAGAAGAGGTGCGACGTCGTCCCGGTGGCCCGGTTGAGCGCCGACTGCCACATCCCGAACGGGTTGTGCTCCAGCAGCACCTGGTGGACGGCCACCGTCCGCAGCCCGGCGGCCGCCACGACCCGGCGCAGCCCGTCCGGGGTGAAGTGCGTGCGGTGCCGCGGCACGTCGGCGTGGAACCACCGCGCTCCCCCGACGCGCGCCTGACACGACCGGCGGTTGGGCACCCCGACGACGAGCACGCCGCCGGGGCGCAACCAGGCGGCGATCGTCCGCAGCGTCGCGGCCGGGTCGTCGACGTGCTCCAGGACGTGCCACAGCGTCGCGGCGTCGACGCTCGACGGGGCGACGTCGGCGCCCTCGACCGTCGTGCGCAGCAACGGCACCCCGTACACGTCGCGGGCGGCCTCGACCCCGCGGGCGGACGGCTCCAGCCCGCGAGCGTCCCAGCCCGCGTCGGCCGCGGTCGCCACGAACCGGCCGCGACCGGCGCCGACGTCGAGGAGGACCGGGGCGTCGCCGTCGGGCGCGGCGTCGGACGGTCGTCGGGCCGCGTGGCGCGCGACGATCCGCAGGCGCTGACGGTCGAACGCCCGCAGCAGCGGGCCGGCGAGCCCCGACCCGCGCGGGCGACGGGTCGCGTAGCTGCCGCCGTCGTGGGCGTCGTCGAACCGGGGCGGGGGACCGTCGGTCACCGCCGTCCCGCAACCCGGGCAGCGCAGGAGGGCGAACCGACCGGGCAGCGACGGGTCGCTGGTGGCGACGGTGCGCCAGGAGAGCAGCGGCGCGCCACACGCGGGGCACGGGCGCCCACCGGACGGCCGATCGGTCGGGGGCTGGGGCGCGGGCACGGCGACCACGGTAGCGCCGCCCCGGCCGTCGACCGGCACGGGGGCGACCGCCGGGGCGCGAGGGAGCCCACCGCACAGCCGGGAGGGACCGTAGACTCCCCGCGGTGGCCCGCCTCAGCACCCGTCAGCGCGCCTGGCGCAACCGGCTGGAGACGACCCTCCGCGTGACGTCGCCCGTCCTCGACCTGCTCGTCGGCACCGCCGAGCGCGTCGGGCGCGTGGCCGCCGCCACCGAGTCCGCGGTGACCCGCAACGCCCCCCGCGTCGGGGCGATCCGCCGTACCCGACCCGTCGATCGGACCGTTCGATGAGCAAGGCCGACGCGCGCACCGCGCGCAAGCAGATCGAGCCCCGCGATCCGCAGGAGACCCTGGCGTTCGAGGCGCGGTGGCTGCGCCCCGCCGGCTGGGCGGCGCTCTTCGCCGGGGTCCTCCCGCTCATCGCCACGATCGTCCAGGTCATCGTCCTGCAGGACCGGCCCGACGACGTGCGGACCGCGGTCACGAGCTTCCAGGCCCTCGACCTCTACGCCGCCGGCGACGTCGGCGCCGGCATCCACGGCCTGAGCGCCGACTTCGCGATCTTCCGCGGCGAGCAGGTGGTCGGCCTCGCGATCACCGACGTCCTGCCGTCGCTCGGCATCCTCGCGGCCGCGCCCGCGATCTACTTCCTCATGCGCGCGGGATGGCGTCGCCGGCCCGCGTTCCCCGGATGGCTGCTGTGGATGCCGCTCGTGGGCGGCGTCGTCTACGGCGTGGGCAACATCGCCGCGCAGGTGTACTACGGCATCCAGTTCGCGGACTTCCTCGACCTGCCGGAGGCCCTGCAGACGAACGCCGCGGCCGACGACGTCTTCTCGACGCTGCGCGACGCCCCGGGGCTCCAGGTGCCCGTCCAGCTGGGCATGCTCTTCTTCAGCGTGAGCCTCGCCGTGGCGGCGATCACCGGCATGAGCGTCGGCCTCATCACCCGGTTCATGGGGATCATGGGGATCGCGGTCGTCATCCTGCCCGTCCTCTTCCAGGCCGACAGCGAGGGCTTCCTCCAGTCGTTCTGGCTCATCGCCCTGGCGGTCCTCCTGCTGCGCACCGGCCCGACGGTGCGCCCCGCGGCCTGGGGCGTGGGCGAGGCGGTGCCGTGGCCCACGCGCGCCGAGCAGATCGAGCAGGCGGAGCGCGAGCGCAATCGTCGGCGCGCCGAGGAGGCCGCCGCCAACGAGCCCGCGCCCAAGCCGAAGGCGAAGACGGGCCAGGGCGGCAAGCGCCGCAAGCGGCGCAAGTAGCCGGTCGGCGCGCGGGGGTGGCGCGACGCGCGCCCGTCGGTCAGGCTGTGCGCATGCGCCGCCGCCTGGCCCCGGTCCTCGCCCTCGGCGCCCTGGCGCCGCTCATCGCGTGCGGCGGGGCGTCCGGGGAGGAGCGCGACCGGGGCCCGAGCGGTCCCGGTACGACGGCTCCGACGGTCGCGGTGCCGGCCGACGAGGACGGTCGCATCGCGGTCGACCCCGACGACGCGGCCCCGGCCGCCGCGCCGCGCGCCCGCACCATCGTCACCGGCCTCGACACGCCGTGGAGCATCGCGTTCCTGCCGAGCGGCGACGCGCTCGTCAGCGAGCGCGGCGGCCGGATCGTGCGGATCAGCCGCCGCACGCACCGCAAGCGGACGGTCATGCGCGTCCCGGGCGTGTCGCAGGAGGGGGAGAGCGGCCTGCTCGGCCTGGCGGTGTCGCCGACGTACCGCCGCGACCGCTGGGTCTACGCCTACCTCACGACCCGCCGGGACAACCGCGTCGTCCGGTTCCGGCTCGGTGGCCGACCGCGGCCGATCCTCACCGGGCTGACCGCCGCCCCGATCCACGACGGGGGCCGGATCGCGTTCGGTCCCGACCGGCGGCTCTACGTCGGGACCGGCGACGCCGGCGACACGACGCTGTCGCAGGACCGCGCGTCCCGCAACGGCAAGATCCTGCGGATCGCGGCGAACGGCCGGATCCCGTCCGACAATCCGATCGAGGGCTCGCCGATCTGGTCGCTCGGGCACCGCAACGTCCAGGGCCTGGCGTTCGACCGGTCGGGGCACCTGTGGGCGAGCGAGTTCGGGCAGAACGAGCGCGACGAGATCAACCTCGTCCGCAAGGGCCGCAACTACGGGTGGCCCGTGGTCGAGGGTCGCGGCTCGACGCAAGGCGGCCGGTTCGTCAACCCCGAGGTGACGTGGTCGACGGCCGAGGCGTCGCCGAGCGGGATCGCGATCGTCGGCCGGCGGCTCTACGCGGCCGGGCTGCGCGGCGAGCGGCTCTGGCAGGTGCCTCTGCGCGGGGCGTCCACCGGCGCCCCGCGCGCCCTCTTCCGCGGGCGGTTCGGCCGGTTGCGCGCGGTCACGGCCGCCCCCGACGGGTCGCTGTGGGTCGCGACGTCCAACCGCGACGGCCGCGGCGACGTGCGCGATGGCGACGACCGCATCCTGCGCATCACCGGGCTGCCGCGGTAGGGGCCGGTCGGTCGGCGCGCCGTGGCCGCGCGTGGCGGATGGTGGTCGCGTGGCGGGCGCCGTCTGCCACGCGTGGGGTGGGGCGGGGCGCCGGTGGCCGCGCGTGGCGGATGGTGGTCGGGTGGCGGGCGCCGTCTGCCACGCGTGGGGTGGGGGCGGCGCGCCGGGGCCGGCCTGGCGAGAGGTCAGTCGGCGTCCGGCCCGAGCATCTCGCCGTCGCCGGCGTGACGCGGGCCGACCGCCAGGAGCTCGAGCCCGTCGGGCCCCGCCCCGAAGTCCCGCACCACCCGCGGGCCGACGCGCAGCGCGTCACCGGCGGTCAACGGCACCGTCTCGCCGTCGACGCGCGCGTCGCCACCGCCCGACAGCACGACGAAGAGCTCCTCGGCGTTGGCGTGGCGGTGCCGGAACGGCTGACGGCGGTCGGGCCGCACCCGGTGGTGGGCGACGCCGGTGCGGGTGAGGCCCAGGTCGTCGCCGGCGAACCGCGCCTCGCACGCCTCTCCGGCCCCGATCGTCGGGGCCATGTCCGTGCTGTCCGCGAGCGCGTGCTTCGTCCACCCCGCGGCCGGGGCCTCCAGGTGCCCGACGCCACCCAACGGGGTCAGGTCGTGGCGCAGCGGCGGACGATCGGGGTCCATCAGGGCGACGACCGCGTCCACCTCCCCGGCCTCCCGGGCGACGTCGAGCGCCGCCTCGGACGCCTCGGCGCTCGCCCACCGCTCGGTGACGGCGACCGCGTCGGGCTCGCCGTCGACGGCGCTCACGACGTACAGCTCGCAGCCGGGCACGTTGCCCATGCCCTCGGCGACCGCGAGCATCCGGGCGCGGAGCTCGTCGCCCCGACCGGGCCGGGCGAACGACAGCATGTGACGGAGGATCGTGCTCATGCGGCGAGCGTAGTGGCCTCCGGCGGGGCGGTCTTGGAGGAACGCGTCACGTCGTGCCGTCGGTCCCCGCCGGTGCCCGTCAACCCTCCAGCAGGTCGAGCAGGCGTCGCGCCCCGACGACCGTCGCCCCGCTCGCCTCGCAACGCCGACGCAGCTCGCGATCCGACGTCACCACGATGTCGCCCGTCGACGCGAGCCCGGCGATGAGGTCGTCGGCGTGCGGCGCCCAGCGCACGTCGAGGCGGCGCTCCGCGACGTCGTGGGGACGACCGTCGAAGACGACGGTGACGGTGACGTCCGCCGGCGGGTCAGCGTCGGCCGAAGCACCGTCACGTGCCGACACGGCGCCGTTCGTCGCGGCGGGGGCGCCCGTCGCCGGGGCGTCAGCCGTCGCCGGGGCGTCAGCCGCCGCCGGTGGAGCGGCCGCCGGCGCGGCGCCGCCGGCCGACGCGGCGGCGAGCTCGGCGAGCGCGTCGTCGTGGTCCGCCGTGGCCTCGAGCTCGGCCACGAGGCGACCGCGCGCCGCCGGACGATCGCGCCACCAGCCGTCCGGGCGGGAGCCCATGACGTTGGAGCCGTCCACGATGAGCCGCATCCCGGCAAGATTGCCGAAGGACCCGCCCGTCCGCCCGTCGCCGCTCCCGTTCGCCGGCGCGCGCCCCCCGTCGCCCCGCCCGACCCTGCCCGTCGCCCCGCCCGACCTTGCCCG
>JALNWQ010000017.1 GCA_023230855.1 Solirubrobacteraceae bacterium | reverse complement strand
TCGTTTAGCGGCCAGGGAGGGGCGGGCAGAGGCCGCCGAGCTTGAGCATCCCCATCGCGATCATCGCCTCACCTGTGTGGAACCCAAACGCGCGGCGCACGATCAACCTGAGCGTCGTGTTCGTGCGCGAGGCCGCCGAGCGGTGGCCGTCCTGGTGGGATGATCGCTTCGGCCCACCGCACCAGGAGGCCGACGTCCCGCCGCTCGGCCGTCTGCGGGAGAGCCTCATGGGCCTGCGGCTGCTCCGCCGCCGCGGCCGCCGACTCCTCGTCACCAAGCGGGGGCGGGAGCTCACTGAGGACCTGGAGCGGCTGGTGGCGATGGCCCTGCCGGACCTTGGCGGTGGGGTCCGGTTCCACCAGGTGCTCGCCGCCGGGGTGCTCATCGCGCTGCAGGACGGTCCCGACGGCGTCCCGATCGGCGAGCTGATCGCGGCGGCGGGTCGCCATGCCCACGAGCACGGATGGAGGCCGGTCGAGGATGCCGGCGACCTCCTGGACCGCGGGCCGGTCCGGGAGGTCCACCAGGTCCTCGGTCACGCGGAGGCGTTCGGTCTGCTCGAGTGGCCGTCCGCTCCGCCCCGGGAGCGATTCCGCCCGCCGGTGCGGCTGCTCGAGACCGGACGACGCGTGCGGGTGCGGCTCGACCCCGACGGTGCCGCTCGCCTACGGCTGCAGCCGGTCGCCGGGGCGCCCGGGGACGTGCTGCACGTCGACGCACGCCTCGTCTCCGGATTCGGGACCCCGGTGGGAGGCGTGGCCGCCCGCATCGCGATCCGGGCCGACGACGACTTCGTCGCGTTGCACCACGCGATCCAGGAGGCGTTCGGGTGGCTCGACGATCACTTGTGGTCGATCTGGCTCGACGGACGGTTCTGGGGAGCCGCTGACCAGGAGATCCGGATTCCCGGCGGGGATGACTTCATGGATGCCGACGGGGCACGCGACGGTGACGAGCTGACGCTGGCGCAGGCCGGCATCGCCCGCCCGGGAGCGGTCGTCGCCTATCTCTTCGACTACGGTGACGAATGGCGGGTGCGGGTCACCGTCCGCGAGATCGGTGACGCCGGCGATGGTCCGCTGCCACGGGTCGTGGAGCGTACCGGCGAAGCACCGCCGCAATACCCGCCGTTGCGCGAGGTGTGACGGAGACGACCGATGTACGGTCCGCGAGCACCGACGTTCTCCGACGACGAGTTGCTCGCGGCGCTGCGCGCTGCCGCCGAGGCGGTCGGGATCGAGCCGGCGATCGGGCTGCGTGCCGCGCCGCGTCACGCACCGGCGGGTCAGCCGCCGGCGTCGTAGCGCGTGAAGAGCGCCAGGCGACGGGCGATCTCAGCGCAGGCGTCGTCGGGTGCTCGCGCGATGCGTTCCGTCAGGCGGTCGTGGCTGAGGGTCCGCACCTGGAGCGCATCGGCGTGGCTGACGCGGGTCTGGCCGCGATCCCCGGTCGAGAGCACGATCCGGACACGGGTCGTGTGCGGTGTGGTGGTCAGCGGCACGCAGATGGAAAGCGCTGCCGGGGCGTGGTTGATCTGGTCGACGCTGAGGATCAGGACCGGACGGGTCTTGGCGATCTCGCTTCCGCGGATCGGGTCGAGCTGGGCCCACCACACGTCGCCCTGGCGGGGCGTCGGCGTCAGCGCCACGAGGAGAAGTCCTCGGCCGGGTCCAGGCCGTCCATGAGCGTCTGATCCCACGCGGTCCGCTCGTCGTCGGAGGGCGGCGGGAGGGTCGCGATCGCGTCGAGCAGCAGCTGGTCCTGATAGTCGCGAACGAGGCGTTCCAGGAGCTCGATCGCGGTGGTTCCCTGGGCCTTGGCCAACTCGCGCAGCCGGTCGCGCGTCTCAGGTCGCGCTCGGACCATGACCGTCGCAGGCATACTTCCTAGTATACGCAGAGCGAAGACATTGGCGACAGACGCGCGGGGCGAACGCCCTTTGCGCGGGTGGCCTCCGGGGGTACGACCGCCCCCCTCGCCTCCGGGAATGCCCGGTCCAGGCGAGCCACACCTGGCCGACTCCGGGGTTCACACCACGTGGATCGAGAAGCCCCCGAGGACCGCGGCAAGGCACCCGAGGTCCTGCGGGTCGCTCGTGAGGACCGCGTGGCCGCGCGTCGCGGCGATGACGGCGACGGTCGCGTCGACGGCGTCGCTGAGCTCGGCACGGCCGAGCGCCTCACCCGCGCGTCGAGCGAGCGTTCGATCGACCGGCAGGACGTCGACCTCGCGAAGCAGACGGGACAGCCAGACCTGGCGACGGCCGTCGCGCCAGACCTGCGTCAGGACGGGGGCCGGCACGACGACGGGTCGACGGTGCGTGGCGGCGATCCGCAGGAACGCGCGGACACGGTCGTCACCCCGCCCGTACGCCAACAGCGCCCCGGCGTCGAGCGTGAGGCCACGGCGGTCGCTCACGCCCCGACGTCGTGCATCTCGGCAGCGACGGCGTCGAGCACGTGCGCCGGGATGCGGCCGCGCTCGGCCTCGTCCTCGTCAAGAAGGCGCCGCAGCCGCTCGGCGCGGACACGGTCGTCGAGCGCCTCGGCGACCAGAGCCGAGAAGTTCCCCCCGGGTGCGATCGCCTGGGCCGCCTCGGCGAGGTCGGCCTCGAGCGTCACGGCCTTGCGCACGAGCGTCATACGGCGATCATACTCGTGGATGGCGGTTCCGTCCAAGCGTGGCGTTCAGGGTTCCTACGCCCCCGCCCGCGCCACCCCGACGGTCAACCCGCGGCCCTCGATCTCGGCGGCGTGGGTCGTGCCGTGGTCGGCGTCGTAGGCCACGTCGAGGGACAGGGTCTCGCCGGTGACGTAGGGCTCGTGGGCGCGGGCCGCGTCGAGGAGGGCGTCGTCGCCGGTGAGCGACAGGCGGATGCGGTCGGTGATCTCCAGGCCCGCCGCCTTGCGCGCCGCCTGGATCGCGTGGACGACCTCGCGGGCCAGGCCCTCGCGGTGCAGCTCGTCGTCGATCGACAGGTCGAGCGCGACCGCGTGGCTGCCCTCACGCTCCAGCTGGTAGCCCTCCAGCGGCTCCATCCGCAGGATGAGGTCCTCCTCGGACAGCTCGTGCGCCTGGCCCTCCACGTCGATCCCGACCGTGCCGCCGGCGCGCACCGTCGCCGCGGCCCGCGTCGCGTCGAGCGCGGCGACCGCCGCGGCGACCTGCGGCATCGCCTTGCCGAACCGGCGACCGAGCGCCCGGTAGTTCGGCTTGATCTCGTACGACCCCAGCTCGTCCGCGTCGGCGACGAACCGCAGCTCGTGGACGTTGAGCTCGTCGCGGACGATCTCGCCCAGCCGCTCGATCGCGTCGCGCTCGCGGTCGGCGGCGACGATCACGGCCTCGCGCAGGGGCTGACGCACCTTGAGCTTGGACTGGCCGCGCGCGCCGAGGCCCAGCTGCACCGTCTCGCGGGCGATCTCCATCGTCCGCTCCAGGTCACGGTCGCGGCCGTCCGGGGTACCGGGCACGCCGACCGCCGCCGGCTCCGGCCAGTCGGTGAGGTGCACCGACGGCTCCGTCCCGTCCAGGTTGTCGTAGATCTCGTCGGCGACGAACGGGGTGAACGGCGCGAGGAGCTGCGCGACCGTCACGAGGCACGTCCGCAGCGTCCCGAGCGCCTCGGGGTCGCCGGCCCAGAACCGTCGGCGCGACCGGCGCACGTACCAGTTCGACAGGTCGTCGACGAACGCCGCGATCGCTCGTCCGGCGAACGTCGCGTCGAAGTCCTCCAGCCGGTCGGTGACCCGCTCGACGGTGTCCGCCAACCGCGACAGGATCCACCGGTCCATGAGCGCCGACGGGTCGCCGTCGGCCGCCTGCTCGCCACGACCGCCCGCGCCGTCGCCGGCGGCGTTCTCGTACATCACGAGGAACGCGTAGGTGCTCCACAGCGTGCGGAGGAACAGCCGCACGCCCTCGCCGATCGCGTCGGTCGAGAACCGGTAGCCGTCCCACGGCTGCTTGCTCGTGAAGAAGTACCAGCGGAACGCGTCGGCGCCGTACCGGTCGATGACCTCCCACGGCACGACGATGTTGCCGCGCGACTTCGACATCTTCTGGCCGTCGCCGTCGAGGATCAGGCCCAGGCAGACGACGTTGCGGTACGGCGGTGCGGGGGCGGGCAGCGCCTCGACCGCCCCGTCGCCGGTCGTGGTGGCCGGACGCGAACCGTCGCCCTCGGACGCCGGCCGGTCGGTCCCCCACGCCGCGGGCGCGTCGGGTCGGGCGGCGACGTCGGTCGCGCCCACCCGCACGGTCCCGTCGGCCGGGGCGCCGACCGGTACCGGCTGCTGCAGGAGCGTCGCGACCGCCAGCAGCGAGTAGAACCAGCCGCGGGTCTGGTCCTGCGCCTCGCAGATGTAGTCCGCCGGCCAGCGGCCCTGCTCGCGGACGGCGTCCTGGTCGGCGGCGTGCTGCGCGAACGGCATCGACCCCGAGTCGAACCACACGTCGATGACCTCCGGCACCCGGCGCATCGTGCCGTCGCACCCGTCCGCCGGACAGGCGAACGCCAGGTCGTCGACGTACGGCCGGTGCGGGTCGGTGAGCTCGCGGCCGGAGCGCTCCTCGAGCTCGGCGAACGACCCGACGCAGTGCAGGTGACCGCACGCCTCGTCGTCGCACCGCCACACCGGCAGCGGGGTGCCCCAGTAGCGCTCGCGCGACAGGGCCCAGTCGACGTTGCCCTCGAGCCACTTGCCGAACCGGCCCTCCTTCACGTGCTCCGGGTACCACGTGACCTGCTCGTTGGCGGCGGTGAGCTGCGCGCGGAGCTTCGACGTGGCGATGTACCACGACGGCTTGGCGTAGTAGAGCAGCGCGGTGGAGCAGCGCCAGCAGTGCGGGTAGGCGTGCTCGTAGTCGCGGTCGAGCCAGAGGCTGCCGGCGGCCCGCAGGTCCTCGACGAGCTCGAGGTCGCAGGACTTCACCTGACGTCCCGCGTACCCGGTGATCCGCTCGTCGTAGGCGCCGTCGAGGCCGACGGGGTTGACGATCGTCAGGCCGGCCGTCACGCCGAGCGCGTAGTCGTCGGCGCCGAACGCCAGCGCGGTGTGGACGATGCCGGTGCCGTCCTCGGCGGTGACGAACTCCGCCTCGAGCACGGTGTTGCCGCGCGGGCCCCACTCCTCGGACGCGATGAACGGGAACGGCGGCCGGTAGCGCGCGCCGGTCAGGCGCGACCCGGGCAGCGTCTGCAGGATCTCGACGGTGACGCCGTTGGGGACCGGCTTGTTGTCGCCGCCCATCTTCGTCGTCGGGACGACGCGGTCGAGCAGCGCCGCGGCGACGACGATCGTCTCGGGCTCGGCGACGGTCGACGCGCCGTGGCCGTCGACGGTGCGGCCGGTCACCCGCGCGCGGACGTACTCCAGCTCGGGGTGGACCGCCAGCGCGGCGTTCGCCGGCAACGTCCACGGGGTCGTCGTCCACGCGAGCAGCACGTCGCCGTCCTCGAGCGCGGACGAGCCCGGGTCGACGACGGGGAACCGCACGAACGCGGAGCGGTCGACGACGTCCTTGTACCCCTGCGCGACCTCGTGGCTCGACAGCGCGGTGCCGCAGCGCGGGCAGTACGGGACGACGCGGTGGCCCTCGTACAGCAGGTCGCGGTCGGCCATCGCACGGATCGCGCCCCACACCCGCTCGACGTAGTCGTGGTCGAGGGTGCGGTACGCGTCGTCCAGGTCGACCCAGTAGGCGATCCGCTCGGTCAGGCGGTTCCAGTCCTCGAGGAACTCGAACACCGACGCGCGGCAGCGGGCGTTGAACTCCGCCACGCCGTACGCCTCGATGTCGGCCTTGGACGTGAGGCCGAGCTCCTTCTCGACGGTGATCTCGACCGGCAGGCCGTGGCAGTCCCAGCCGCCCTTGCGCTCGACGTGCCGTCCGCGCATCGTCTGGAAGCGGGGGAAGATGTCCTTGAACGTCCGCGACAGGACGTGGTGGCTGCCCGGCCGTCCGTTGGCGGTCGGCGGGCCCTCGTAGAACACCCACGGCTCGGCCCCTTGACGGCGCCGGAGCGACTCGCGGAAGACGTCCCGCTCGCGCCAGCGCTCCAGGATCGACTCCTCCAGCGCGGGGAAGGACGGGTTGGGATCGACCGGGCGCCGCGACATGGACCGTCGATTGTAGGAACCACGGGGCGATCGCCGGTCCACGCCGCCGTCCCGGTGGCCGGCCGGCGGCCCGGTGGTCCGTCGTCGTCCGGTAGGTCCACGCCGTCGTCGCGTCGATCCGGGTACCCGGCGGGCGGGTCCGGGGCGCCAACCCCCGCGTCGCCGGTGGTTTCACCGACTGGACGGAAGGCCGGGGGAGGCGGGCGCCGGTGTTGCGTGCCGCCGGTCCGCCCGCGATGCTGGGGTGCGCAGGTCCCCTTCCCTCTACGACAAGGAGTTCCGGTGTCCACCGTCAAGCAGGATCTCGAAGCGCTTCCCCTCCACCGTCAGATCATCCTCGGATCGGGTGCGCTGCTACTCGTCGCGAGCTTTCTGCCCTGGTACAAGTTCTCGGCGGGATCGTTCAGTTCGAGCGCGTCCGGATGGCATCAGCTCGGCACGATCGCGTGGCTCTTCCTCATCGTCGCGCTCATCGCGGAGGGCGCCCGCGTCGCGCGCGTGTCGCCGCTGCAGGAGCGTCAGGCCGACCTGGCCACGACCGCGCTCGGTGGTGGCGTCCTCCTCTTCGGGGTGATCTTCGTCATCCAGCGGGTCAGTGACGGTCACCTCGGGATCGGGTTCTTCCTCGGCCTCATCGGGCTCATCGCGTTCGCCTACGGCGTGTACCTGCTCTTCCAGGCCAGCGACGGCCAGGGGGCCCTGAAGGACCTGCAGGCACAGGCCGAAGCGCGTCGTCGGCAGGATCCGCCCGCCGGGTCCTGAGTCCCTCGGAGGCGTCCCCGGACCGGGTCCGGGGACGTCCCGGGGCAGGGTCCCGACGGCGGCCCCCTCCCGTCGGGCCGGGCTCCGCGGGGCGTTAGGCTGGGAGGCACGCCACGCCGACGCGACCCGCGTGGCCCCCGCGACCATGACCTCTTCCTCCGCCCCCGCCGATCTCGAGCCGCACGGCGACCCGGAGCGCTTCCGGCACGTCCTGTCCCACGTGCCGACGAGCGTCGTGGTCGTCACCGGCACCTGTGGCGACACCGACCACGGCATGGTCATCGGGTCGTTCACGTCGATCTCGCTCGATCCCCAGCTCGTCGGGTTCTACCCGGCCAACACGTCGACGAGCTGGCCGCCGATCCGCGACGTCGGCCGGTTCTGCGTCAACGTGCTCGCGCAGGGCCAGGGCGAGCTCGCCGGCCGGTTCGCGCGCAAGGGCGGCGACAAGTTCGCCGGGCTCGAGTTCGACCGGGCGCCGCACACCGGCGCGCCGATCATCCCGGGCATCGTCGCGTGGATCGACTGCGTCCTCGACCGCGAGATCGAGCTCGGCGACCACTCGCTCGTCGTCGGTCGCGTCATGGACCTGTGCGTGTCGCAGAGCGAGCACCCGATGGTGTTCAGCCGCGGGGCGTACCCGTCGCTGGGCGACTGATCAGCGCCCGCGGCGCACGCGGAACGGCTCCTGGCCGCCGTCGAGCAACTGCAGCAGTCGCGACCGCGCGACGAGCGGGGCGCCGTCGAGGCGCTCGACCCCGGTCGTGCGTCGCTCGACGAGGGGGCCGTGGAAGTCGAGCACCGGGAGCTCCCCACCGGCCGCGCGTTGCGCGGCGAACACGAGCCGCCCCAACCGGTCGAGCGGCACGGTGCGGCCGCTGAGGACGACGGCGTCCGGCGCGATCCGGTGGAGCGCCCGGCCGAGCTCGTCGGCGGGCAGCGTCGCGCCGACGGTGATCGGCAGCACCCCCGAGCGCCGCAACGCGAGCTCCAGCGCCTGCACCCGCAGCGCGTCGAGCGTGCACGGCGCGGTGCCGTCGAGGACGACGACGACCGGCGGACGGTGGGTGGGCGGCGCGGTGCGGGCGGCGGCGGCGAGCCACCGCGACGCCCACCGCCACGCGAACGCGTACTCGGCGGACCCGGGCCGGTCGTGGTCCAGGCGCTCGACCGTCGGCAACAGCACCTCGTCGACCGAGCGCTCGAGCGACCGCAGGTGCAGCGACTCCTCGATGACGTGGTCGGCCCCGGCCTCGTCGAACCGGCGCAGCGCCCGCCGCAACCGGTCGGTCGCCGACGGCTCGCCGCCCCGTCCACCGCGACGGTCGCCGGGGGAGAGCTCGCCGGTGGTGCGGTGGCGTCGCGCGAGGGCCACCGCGGTGGCGGCGTCGCGGGACTCGCCCATCGCCTCGCGTAGCGACTCGATCTCGCCCAGGTCGTACTGCCGGTGCCCGCCGCCGGTGCGTTGCGGGGTCGGGAACCCGTACCGTCGCTCCCACGACCGCAGCGTGCTCGCGGACACGCCGAGCAGCTCGGCGGCTGCGGTGGTGCGGATCGCGGTCATGACCGCCGGATCCTCCGCGTTGGACGTCGGCGCCGCAAGCGCGGCAACGCGACGTGCGTCGGGGGCCGGGCGCCGGACGCCGGACGCCGGGCGTGGGGCGCCGGGCGTGGGGCACCGGTGGTGGAGGGTGCGGGTCCGGATCGACGTCCGGATCGACGTCGGGACCGAGACGATCCGAGATCGCCGGTCGTGCGGAACGCCCGCCGAGCCGCCATGCTGGACCGGTGCCGAGCTACGACGAGATCCCACGCCGTCACCCGGTGCTCGACGACGCCGAGGAGCGCCGCCATCGCCCGCGCTGGGCCATCCGCCTGCGCCGCCGGTTCGCGTCACCGCTCGACGTGGCGATCCTCGGCTTCGCCGTCGTGTGCGTCGTCGCGGTCGGCGGAGCGGGGATCTGGTCGCTCCTGGGGTGAGGGGAACGGGTCGGCGGGGGTGCCCGCGCGTCGCTGCGGTGGCGCACCGGGCGGGTGGCCGACGTCCCGGGGGATGACCGGCGCGTCCTCACGACGGTGCGCCACGTCGGCGTCGGTATCCGTCGCCCAGGGGGATGTCCGTTCGGAGCAGGGTGGGGTGATCCACCTGGGCGACACCCGATCGGCGACCCGGGTGGGCGGGGCGACGCTGAGGGGGATGACCGGCATGTGCGCTGGGCGGTGCGTCACCTGGGCGTCGGCTACCGGTACCCAGGGGGATGTCCGTTCGGAGCAGGGTGGGGTGTGCCACCTGAGCGACGCCCGATTGGCGACCCGGGTGGGCAGGGCGACGCTGAGGGGGATCACCGGCATGCTCGCCGGGCGGTGCGCCACGTCCGCGTTGCATTCCGTCGCTCAGGGGGATGGCCGTCCGGAACAGGGTGGGGTGATCCACCTGAGCGTCGCCGCTTCCGCCTCCCGGCCTCGCTGACCCGCCTGCCGGCCCGGCCGCCTCGCCGCCTCTCCCCGCCCGCGCGCCTCGCCCCGCCCGCGCGCCTCGCCCGCGCGCCCCGCCCCGCCCGCGCGCCCCGCTGCGTCCGCGTCACGTGACCGACGTCGTCCGGCGGTCCGGCCCGCGTCCGCGTCGCCCGCGCTCGACCCCACCGCCCGCACCCCCTACGCTCCCGCACCATGACCCGCCTGGCCGACGTCGATCTGTCGCTCTCGCTCAAGCGCACGGTGTACGAGCGGCGGTTGGCGGTCGCGCAGACGCGGTTGGCGCAGCTGCGGTTGACGCTCGGCGGGCAGATCGGGCTGCGGTCGATCGGGGACGACGTGCCGCGGCCGGACCACTCGCCGCACCCGCTCGGGCCGCCGCTGCTCATCGCGTTCGAGGGCTGGGACGCGTCCGGCAAGGGCGGGGCGATCAAGCGGCTCGTGCAGGAGCTCGACCCGCGCCACTACGAGGTCCACCAGTTTTCGGCGCCGTCGCCGGACGAGCTGCGCCACCACTGGCTGCACCGGTTCTGGGTGCCGTTGCCGGGCCGCGGCGGGATGTGCGTCTACGACCGCACGTGGTACGGGCGGGTGCTCGTCGAGCGGATCGAGGGCCTGGCCGACGAGGAGCAGTGGCGGCGGGCGTACGGCGAGATCCGCGAGTTCGAGCAGCAGCTCGTCGACGACGGCACGATGCTCGTCAAGATCTGGCTCCACGTCAGCGACGAGGAGCAGCTGCGGCGGTTCGAGCGGCGCCGCGGCGACCCGCTCAAGGCGTGGAAGCTCACCGACGAGGACTGGCGCAACCGCGCGAGGCGCCCCGAGTACGAGCGGGCGATCGACGAGATGCTCGCCGAGACGGACACCCCGCACGCGCCGTGGGACGTCGTCGCCGCCGAGAGCAAGAAGTGGGCGCGGGTGGCGGTGATCGAGACGGTCGTCGCCCGGATCGAGCAGTGCGCCCGCGACCGCGGGTTCGACGTGCCCGCGCCGCTGGAGTAGCCCGGGGCGCGGCGGCCATCGTGAAGCGGGCCACGGGTCGCGGGGTGGCCCGCACCGGACGGCAGCGCCCGCGTCGCCACCGCGGGGTCGCTCCCGTGCCGGCGGGCCGCCACCACTGGGGCCGCTCCCGTGCCGGCGGGCCGCCACCACTGGGGCCGCTCCCGTGCCGGCGGGCCGCCACCACGCCGCTCCCGGATCCGACCATCATGTGCGCATGGCCGTGCGCCCCCCTGCCGGAGATCTACGCGAGGCGCTCGTCCGGGCGGCCGAGGAGGAGCTCGAGGCGGTCGGGGTGGGCGCGGTGAGCCTGCGGGCGATCGCGCGACGGGCGGGCGTGTCCCACCAGGCTCCGGGACACGTGTTCCGCGACCGGGCGGGGCTCTTCACAGCCGTCGCGCAGGAGGGGTACGCGGCGCTGGCCGACGCGCTGCGGTCCGGGTACGACGCGGCCGGGGGCGCCGACCCGATCACGCGCCTCGGCGGCATCGGCACGGCGTACGTGCGGTTCGCCCTCGAGCGTGGCGCGATGTTCGCGGTCCTCACCCGTCCGGAGCTGCTCAACCTCGACGATCCGGCGTTGGTCGCCGCCCGCGCCCGGCCGTTCGACGTGCTCGACCGGGGGGTCCGGGCCGCCGCCGACGACGGCTGGGGCGACGGGCGGGACCCCCGGACCCTCGCGCTGCTGTGCTGGACGACGATGCACGGCCTGGCGACGCTCGCCCGCGACGGGATCCTCGCCATCGACGTCCCCGAGGCCGGCCCCGACGAGCTGGCGGCGCTCCTCTCGGCGACGCTCGTCGACGCGCTGCGGCCGGGCGGCGCGACGCGTCGGATCGCGCCCTGAACGCCGGGCTCGCGCGTGGCGATCACGCGCCGCGCCGCGCGCAGCGCCACGCGCCGTCCACCGCTCACCCCGCTGCGTGCCCCGGTCCCGCGCGGCGAGCGCGCCCGTGGTCGCCGTCGCGCGGCCCGGTCCCGCGCACCGCGGCCGCCCACGACCGGCCGCGCCGTCCTCCGCTCACTTGACACTGTCACATCACGTCTCTAGCCTGCTTGCGCATGCCCTCCGCCACGCGGTCGTCGTCCGCGTTCTCCGGCCCCGAGCGCGTGATCCTCGCGATCGTCTGCGTCGCGGTCCTCGTCATCAACCTGTCGACGACGATCGTCAACATCACGCTGCCCCGGCTGACCGAGGACCTGGGTGCGACGACGACCGACCTGCTGTGGATCGTCGACGCGTTCAACCTGGCGTTCGCGGCGCTCGTCCTCGCGGCCGGCACGCTCTCGGACCGGTTCGGCCGCCGCCGGCTGCTCGTCATCGGGCTCGTCGTCTTCGCCGTCGGCTCGATCGGCGGGGCGACGGCCGCGAACCCGACCCAGCTCATCGCCTGGCGCGCGATCGCCGGCGTCGGGGCGGCGGTGATCTTCCCGGGGACGCTGTCGATCATCTCCAACGTCTTCACCGACCGGACGCGGCGGGCGAAGGCGATCGGCCTGTGGGGCGCCGCCGCGGGCGTGGCGATCGCCGTCGGCCCGGTCGTCGGCGGGTTCCTCGTGGAGTACGTGTCGTGGAACAGCACGCTGCTGTTCCCCGGCGCGGTGGCGCTCGTCGCCCTCGTCGGCGTCGTCCTCCGGGTGCCGGAGTCCCGCGATCCGGCGACCCCGCCGCTGGACCTCGGCGGCATCCTCCTGTCGTGCCTCGGGCTCGGGCTCGTCGTCTACGCGCTCATCGAGGCGCCGGAGCGCGGGTGGATGTCCGGCGCGACCCTCGGCGTCGGCGCCGTGGCGGCCGCGCTGCTCGCGACCTTCGTGGCGTGGGAGCGACGGCAGGCCCACCCGATGCTCGACCTGTCGCTCTTCCGCAACCTGCGGTTCACCGCCGCCGCGCTGTCGATCACCTTCGCGTTCTTCGCGCTCTTCGGGTTCATCTTCCTCGTCACCCAGTACCTCCAGTTCGTCAAGCTCTACGGGCCGTTCGACACCGGACTGCGGATGCTGCCGTTCGCCGTCTGCACCGCGGTGCTGTCGGTCGCGGGGTCGCGCGTGGCCGTCGTGACGGGCACGAAGCTCGTCGTCGCCGGGGGCATGCTGCTCTTCGCGGCGGGGTTCGCCTGGGCGTCGACGGTCGACGTCGACACGGCGTACCTCACGATGGCCCTGCAGATGGTCCTCATGGGATCGGGCCTGGGGCTCACGAGCACGCCCGCCACCGAGGCGATCATGGGCGCGGTGCCGAAGGCCAAGGCCGGCATCGGGTCCGCGGTGAACGACGCGACCCGCGAGCTCGGCGGCACCTTCGGGGTGGCCGTCGTCGGCAGCGTCGCGCTGTCGATGTACCGCGACGCGTTCTCCGGCTCGCCCCTGCCCGAGGAGGCGCTGGAGTCGGCACGCGATTCGGTCGGGGCGGCGGTCGCCACGGCGGAGCGGATCGCGGCGGCCGGGGACGAGGCCGCGGCGTCGTCGCTCGTGACGCTCGCGCAGTCGGGGTTCCTCGACGGCCTGCAGGTCGGCTGCCTCGTCGCGGCGGGCGTGGCCGCGGCCGGCGCGGTGGTCGTCCTGCTCTGGCTGCCGGCGCACCCCACCGCGCCCGACGGCGGGGGCGCCGGGGATCGCGACGGGGCGACGGAGGACGATGGGACGGCGGAGGGGGCACTGCGCGCCGGCCCGGTCGCCGCGGCCGCTTCGGCTCCACCGCTCGCCCTCGCCATCGACCGCGAACCCGCGTGACCACCATGCCCATGACCGACACCGTGACCTCCACCACGCAGACCGGGGCGAGGTCGTCGTCGACCTCGACGGCGTCGCCGGACCCGCGGACCGACCGAGCCCGGCCCGCCTCCCCGGTCAGATCCCGCCGGTGATGAGGATCACCTGGATCTCGCCGACGATGCCGCCGAGGATCGCGCCGACCGCGACGATGACCCACTCGTCGTCCTTGAACGCCGGGCGGATCAGGCCCTCGTACTCGTCGTTCGTCAGGCCCTCCATCCGCTCGGCGACGAGCGTCTCCAGGTCCATCGCGGTCGTCGCGTACTGCTCGACCAGGGCGGTCGTCTCGGGCATCTTCGCGAGCACGACCTGCGCCACCCGCTCCTTCAGCTCCTGGTAGCGCCGCGACCCGACGGTGAGGTTCACCAGCGGGCGCACCGCGTCGGTCTGGTGGTCGATCGCACGGCCGACCTCGTCGGTGATGAGCGCGAAGAGCTTGTCGGACGTCGGCGCGGTCAGGACGCCGCGCATCACGACGGCCGGGGTCAGGACGTCGCGGGCGATGAGGGCGCTGTAGTCCTTCGTCACCTGGGCCCGGGTGCGGTGGAACAGGCCCTGGTAGCGGATGCCGAGGATCCGCTTCTCCTTCACCGGGCGGAAGATGAGCTGCAGCGCGACGAAGTCCGTCAGGCCACCGGCGAGCACGCCGAACGCCGGCAGCAGCCAGTGGTTGTTCGTCAGGCCGTAGGTGATCGACTGCACGATCCCGATCGTCAGGCCGAACCAGATCCCGGACTTGATGATGAACCCGAACGCGTCGCCACCGGTGTTGCGGAACAACCGGTTGACGAGGGCCTTGTTCGCGATGAGGTTCTGGACGACGACGTGCTTGAGGTCGACGACGCGGTCGATGTCCTCCCGCAGGTCGTCCATGAGGTTGCCGACGACGGTCGGCGCCTCGGCCTGCACCCGGCGCACGAGCGCGCGACGGGCCCGGTCGGGCATCGCGTCCCACGCCCCGCGCTGGTACGTGTCGACGACCTCGCGGACGATCTCCTCGATCGACTCGCGGATCGGCTCCTCCAGCTCGCGGACCATCGCGTCCGGGTCGATCTGGTCGAGCAGGTCCTGCGGCTTGAGGATCGACCCGAACACCGTCTCGGTGGCGATGCCGGCCATCTTCGCCACCCGGCGCGGGATCTGCCCCTGCCAGCCGAGCCACGGGTCCTTCCACCCGCGGAACTCCATCGGGCGGAACATCATCTCCACCGCGACGAGCTTCGTCGACCAGCCGACGAACGCGCACGCGAACGGCAGCAGGACGTAGATCCACCACGCGTGCTCGAAGATCGCCGCGACGGGGACGGTCATGCGGCCGGCCTCGTCGAGCGCCACAGCTCCGCGCCGAGGGCGGAGATCCGGACCGACCGGCGGATGATCCGGGCGGGACGGCGCCCGCCGGCCCGGGCGCGCTGTCGCGCCTCCTGCACCGGTCGGTCGGTGAGGAGCACCGCGTACTCGTCGCTGAGCGACGGGTGGCTCGGGCCGATCTCGACGAGACCCAGGCCGCGCAGGTGCGACAGGTACGTCGGGACCTGGTCGACGAGCGTCACCCCGGCGGAGCGCCCGACGCTGCTGGCGTTCTCCAGCACGATCGTGCCGTGGCTGCCGGGGGTGGCGATGTGGATCACCGCGAACGGCCGGCCGTCGGCGAGCGCGGCGAGGATGCGGGCCTCGTCGGGCACCATCTCCGACAGCAGGGTGCGGAAGAGGCTCCGGCGACTGTCGTCGCGGCTCTCGGCGACCGAGCGCTGCAGCAGCTGCTCCATCGTCGCGGTCGGATCCGCGTCGGGGGCGGCGCCGTTCGCCGTGCCGCGGTCGGAGCGACCGGGGCGGCCGTCGGACCGGGGCGCGCCGTCGTGGCCCGCGTCGCGGCCGGGCGCCGGGGCACCGCCGTCGTCGGAGCCGGCGGGGAGGGCGGGGATCTCGAGGCGACGGCGCAGCTCGCCGACGACCGCCCGCTCGATCCGGTCCCCCTGGCGCTCGAGGAACGCGGCGCCCGGTAGCCGACGCCCGATCCGCAGCGCCTCGGGCATGACGCCGGTGGGGTCGCGGGCCGCGAGTCGATCGACGAGGCGGCGGCGTGGGCGCGGGGCGTCGTCGGTCACGTCGGCAACCTAGCAACGGCCGGGCATGCTGGCCGGGGGGCGCCGTGCGACGGGAGCGGTGGGCCGCCGCGCACGATCGGTCGGGCCGCGCCGTGCGATCCCGCCGCCCCGTCACCGTGGGGTCGCCTGCCCGCTCCACGCACCGATCGGCTCAACCCACCAGGCCGGAGAGCGTGCCGAGCAGGCGCCGGACGGTCGTGCCGTCGAGGATCGCGGCGACGTCGCGCTGCAGGCGGGCGCCGAGCTCGCGGCCGGCGCGGGCCGCGTCGACGGCGGCGAACGGCTCGGTCCCGGTGGCCAGCCGCAGGCCGGCCATCCCGGCGCCGTGGGCGCGGGCGTACTCGACCTCGCGGCGGAGGTCGCCGATGCCGTTGGTCGCCGGCAACGGCAGCAGGCTCAGCGTGCTCAGGGTCCCGAGCGCCCGTCCGTCGCGCGACAGGACGGCGCTCCCGGAGTCGCCGGGCAGGCCGGGGGTGACGGTCAGCACCGGGTGGCTCCAGCCGCCCCCGGTCTGGCCCAGCGCGATCCCGGCCTTGGGCTTCAGGAGCTCCAGGCCGACCCGCAGCGACGAGGCGCCGTACGAGTGGACCGGGTCGCCGGTGGCGGTGTCGGCCCCCAGGCCGGTCGGGCCGCCCCAGTACGGCACGCTCGGGTTGACGCGACCGTGGTCGGCGGGATCGATCCGCACGAGGGCGAAGTCGTTGAACGCGCACGCGTCGGGGTCCTGCTCGCCCCGGGCCTGCATCGTCACCCACGAGCTGTACGCGATCCGGCCGGGCCGGGTGGCGCCCTCGATCGTCACCGGGGTCCCGACCGGCAGGCTCCCGGCCTCGCACCCGTCGGTGTCGGTCGCGTCCCCGGTGGTCGCGCAGTGCGCGGACTGGCCGATGAGCACGTCGTCGCCGTCGACGAAGACGAAGTTCGCGGTGCACTGGCCACCGTCGGTGCGGGTCTCCGATCCCGGACGGATCGTCGCCGAGTCCGCCGGGGCCCAGGCCGACGCGGCGCTCGGCACGGCCAGGAGCAGGGCGACGGCGGCGACCGTCGACGAGATCCGGCGCACGACGGGGGCGCGGCGCACGTCGACGGGGCGGCGGGCGGCGGGGCCGTCGTCGGTGGTGCGGCGGGTGCCGTCGGGGTGGCGGTCGCGCCGATGACGGAGCGGCGGAGCGGGCATCTGGGACCTCGGGACGGCTGACGACGAGACGGCGGGACGACGGCGACCGGTCGTCGGGGGACCCATCCCCGCGGGCCGGCCCACGCGAGCCTACCGCCGGTAGGGACGGGTGTGGGACGAATCGGTGGCGGGCCGCCGGTCCGCCCGGGCGCCGCAGGCGGCGTGGCCCTCCCGAGTGGTGGCCTGGCCGCGGTCGGGCTACCCCCGCCACGCCCCCGCCCGCGCCCACCGTCCGCCGCGGAACCGCCAGGCGGTGCCGGCCAGGCGCGCGGCCATCACGACGACGATCCCGGTCCACACCCCCGCTATCCCCTCGCCCGCGTCGTGCAGCGCGAGCATCACCGGCAGCCCGACGACCGCGGCGGCGACCATCGCCACGGCGAGGAACCCTGCGTCGCCGGCGCCGATGAGGATCCCGTCGAACGCGAACACCGCCGCGGCGAACGGGAGCATGAGCACGAGCAGCGGCCACATCTCGCGCGCCTGGGCGCGGACCGCGCCGTCGGGGGTGAACGCCGACAGGATCGGGTCGCGCGCGACGAGCAGGACGAGCCCGACGAGCGTGCCGAGCACGACGGTGAGCACGACCATCCGGCCGGCGGCGGAGCGGGCCTCGTCGACGCGGGATCCGCCGAGCGCCCGGCCGATGAGGACCTGGCCGGCGATCGCGATCGCGTCGAGGGTCAGCGCGAGGAAGACGAAGAGCTGCCAGCCGATCTGGTGCGCGGCGAGCGCCGGCTCGCCGCTCCGCGCCGCGATCCCCGCCGCCACCGCGAACGTCAGCAGCAGCGCACCGGTCCGGACGAGCAAGAGCAGCCCCGTGCGGCCCAGGCGACGCAGGAGCAGCCCCGACGGTCGCCGGTCGGCGCGCTCGCCGGGCACGGTCGGGCGGCCCGCGCGCCAGAGCAGCGCGACGAACCACGCGCCCATCACCGTCTGCCCGGTGAGCGTCGCGATCGCGCTCCCCGTCAGGCCCCACCCGGCGACGTGGATGAGCAGCGGGTTGAGGACGACGTTCACCGCGTTGCCGACGAGCACGACGAGCAGCGGGGTGCGTAGATCGCCGGTGCCGCGCAACCAGCCCTGGGCGGCCAGGCCGAGGACCGCGCAGCCCAGGCCGGGCGCCGCGATCCGCAGGTACCGGACGGCGTCGTCGGCGGTGTCGCCCTCGCCCCCGAGCGCCGCGATCCACGTCGGCCCCAGCACCACGGCGAGGACCGCCGCCAGCAGGCCCGTCCCGCCGCCGAGCCACAGCGCCTGGGTGGCGACCCGGCGCAGGTCGTCGTCGTGGCCGGCGCCCGACAGGCGCGCCACCGCGGCGGTCGTGGCGTAGGCGACGACGACCGCCAGCCCCGCGAGCGTCGCGAGGACCGACGCCGCCAGGCCGAGCGCGGCGAGCGAGTCCCCGGCCAACCGTCCGACCATCGCCGTGTCGACGAGGAGGTAGGACGGCTCCGCGGCGAGCGCCCCGAGCGCCGGCAACGCCAGGCGGGCGATCTCGCGGTCGTGGGGTGAGCGCAGCGACGGCACCGGGACGGGATGGTGGCCGGTCCGCGCGGGGGACGCCTCGCCCCGCCCGACGGAGGGCTCGACGCCCGTCGGGTGCGTCGCGCGCCGCACATCGTCGGGCCGGGCGCCGGGAGTAGGGTCCCGCGCATGGCCAGCGACCAGATCCTGTACGGCGGCGAGACGAAGAAGGCCGTCGAGAACTTCCCGATCTCCGGCGAGCGCGTGCCGATCCAGGTCGTGCGCTGGCAGGCCCGGATCAAGGGCGCGGCGGCCACCGTCAACGCCGACCTCGGCAAGCTCGACGCCGACATCGCGCGGGCGATCGAGCAGGCCGCCGCGGCGATCGTCGCCGGCGAGCACGACGACCAGTTCCCGATCGACGTGTTCCAGACCGGGTCGGGCACGTCGACGAACATGAACGTCAACGAGGTCATCTCCGCCCTGACCGGCGAGAAGGCCCACCGCAACGACCACGTGAACATGGGGCAGAGCTCCAACGACACGTTCCCGTCGGCGGTGCACCTCGCCGCGCTCGACGAGGCCACCAACCGCCTGCTGCCCGCCCTGGAGCGGCTCGAGGCGTCGCTCGCCGCCAAGGCCGACGCGTTCAAGGACGTCGTCAAGGCCGGCCGCACCCACCTGATGGACGCGGTGCCGGTGACGCTCGGCCAGGAGTTCGGCGGCTACGCCGCGCAGGTGCGCCTGGGGGCCAAGCGCGTCCGCAACGCGCTCCCGCAGGTCGGCCAGATCCCGCTCGGCGGCACCGCCACCGGCACCGGCCTCAACACCCCGGCGGAGTTCGCGCCGAAGGTCCGCGAGATCCTCAAGAAGCAGTCCGGCCTGGACCTCATCGCCGGTCCGGAGGACCCGTTCGAGGCGCAGGCCAACCGCGACGCGCTCGTCGAGCTGTCCGGCGCGCTGAAGAGCGTCGCGGTGTCGCTGACGAAGATCGCCAACGACATCGCGCTCATGGGCTCCGGCCCGCGCGCCGGCATCGGCGAGCTCTTCCTCCCCGAGCTGCAGAAGGGCTCGTCGATCATGCCGGGCAAGGTCAACCCGGTCCTGCCCGAGGTCGTCCTGCAGGTCTCGGCCCAGGTCATCGGCAACGACGCCGCGATCACCATCGGCGGCAGCCAGGGCCAGTTCGAGCTCAACGTCCGCGTGCCGCTCATCGCCCGCAACCTGCTGCAGTCGATCCACCTGCTCACCACGGCGTCGACCGCGTTCGCCGAGAAGTGCGTCGACGGGATCGAGGCGAACACGCGCGGCACCGACGGATCGGCCGGGGCGACGCTCGCCACCGCGACCGCCCTCAACGAGGCGATCGGCTACGACAAGGCCACCGACATCGTCAAGAAGGCGACCGCGTCCGGCGAGCCGCTGCGCGACGTCGCGCTCGCCGAGGGCGTCGACGCCGACCTGTACGACAAGACGATCGACCTGCGCCGCATCGCCGCGGGCAACCTCGAGGGCTGATCGCGGCCGGGCCGGCCGGCGACGTGCGTCGCGCCGGCCGGCGGCGGGTCGCTCGCCCCCGAGGCGCCTCGCACCTGCGCGGCGCCTCGGCGCTCTCGCGGTGCGCTGCGCCGGGGCGTCGACCCGAGCGCCCCGACGGCCGGTCGAGGCGGCGCTAGAGTGGCCGCCATGAACCGCCGATCAGCCGTGGTGCTCGCCGCGACCGTCGCCCTGGTCGGCGCGCCCGCGGCCGCCCCCGCCGCCGGGACGGCCACGCCGTCCGTGCCGACCGCCGACGCGACGGCGATCCGGACGATCGCCGAGAAGTACGGCCGGGCGTCGGTCCACGGCCACGCGGGACGCAAGGTCTGCGCGTGGCTGACCGAGGGCGCCCGCGCCCGGTTCGTCCGTGCGCAGCGGGCCAAGGGGCCCTGCGCCGCCGCGTGGGACCGCGCGGTGCGCACCGCCAGGCGCACCGACCGGGGTCGCAGCGCCCGCTACCAGGTGCTGTCGCTCAAGCCGCTCGGCCTCACCCCCGGGCAGGAGGGCCAGATCGCCGACCGGGTCGCGATCCGGTTGCGGTCGATCGTCACGACCCGCGGCCGCACGACCCGCGCCGTCGGTCGGATCGTCGTGCAGCGCGTCGACGGACGGTGGCTCATCGACGTCGTCGACCGCCCCGTCGTCCGGCGCTGACCGGCGCCCGTCGTCCGGCGCCGGCCGCGACCCGTCGTCGGGCGCCGGCTCGCCCGGCGGTCGTCAGCCGCCGACCCGGCCGTAGTCGCGCTCGATCGCGCGCCGCACGATCTCGGCCGCGTGGGCCGACCCCGCCTGGTTCAGGTGGATCCCGTCGGACTCGCGCACGACCCGCTCGCGACCGTCGATCGTCATCGCGTCGCGATAGCGGCCACCGGGGGTGAACGCCTCGGCCAGGTCGATCACGCGCACCTGGCGCCGGTAGGCCTCGCCGGCGACCCGGATCCCGGCGTTGACGGCGCGGGCCACCTCGCGACGCTCGTCCGATCGCGGGAGCGGCAGCAGCGCCCAGTACACGCGCACGTCACCGCGCTGCCGGTACGTCGCCATCATCGTCCGCACCGACCGCGCGTATGCGGCGGCCCAGTCCGCCCCGCAGCAATCGACGGTGCGGTCGCCGTCGCGCAGCGGGAAGCCCTCGTTGGCGCCCAGGAACACGACCACCGCGTCCGGCCCGTCCGCGGCCTGCTCCCCGGCCAGGCGGGGCCAGTCGACGATCTCCGGCTGCGAGATGCTCGTGCCGATCCGTGGATCGCGGTCCACCCGCACCCCGCCGCCGGCGAGCCGCCGCGCGAGCTCGGCGTCCAGCGGCGTCGCCATCGAGTCACCGGTGACGAGCAGCCGCCGCAGCGCCCGCGGGCGCTCCGCGGGCTCGCCGAGCGTCGTGGGATCGAACGCGTCGGCGGTGATCGCCGCCCCGCCCGTCGCGACGACCGGTGGCGCCGTCCGGGTCGGCGGCGAGCTTCCGCCGATGACCTCGTTGAACCGGTCGCCGATGCCCGAGAACGGGAGCTTGTCGGAGACCCAGCCGGTCGGGCGACCGACGGCGAGCAGGACCGTGCGGATCACCCCGGCCTCGTGGCGCTCGCCGGCGCGCTCGACGGCCTTGCCCTCGAACGCGACGAGGACGACGACGGCGACGAGCACCGCCACCAGCGCCCCGCGGGCGGTCGACTGACGGGCCGGGTCGTGCACGCCGGCCGGGGCGTCGCCGTCGCCGGGACGGCTCTCGGCGGTGATCGGATCGGGTGGCGTGTCGGACATGGCGGGACCGGGTCAGAAGGCGAAGTAGATGAAGGTCGGGACCGCGTCCCCGGACACGCTCGCACCGACGGTGGCGACGACGAGCGCGAGGACGAGGCCGAGCGGCACCGGGCGCAACCGCTCGAACCGCTCGCGGACCCGCCGCACCGGTCGCTCGGGCAGCAGCTGGGAGCCGATGACGAGCAGGACGATGAAGACGGCCGACGCGCTCCAGAGCGTCGCGGGCTGCCAGACGAACAACCGCTCGACGACGGTCGCGGCCAGGTCGAGGTCCGGCGCCCGGAACGGGATCCACGCGAGCACCACGACGTGGAACGTGATGGCCCACGCGAGCCACCCGGGCACCCGGACCCGGCCGCGCAACAGGCGCTCGACCGCCAGCGCCCCGCCGTGGATGGCCCCCCACAGGACGAACCCCCACGCCGCGCCGTGCCAGAGCCCGCCGAGCAGCATCGTGAGGAAGAGGTTGCGGTACGTCCTCCACCGTCCCCTGCGGTTGCCGCCGAGCGGGACGTAGAGGAAGTCGCGCAGGAACCGCGACAGCGTCATGTGCCAGCGGCGCCAGAACTCCTGCAGCGACCGCGACCGGTACGGACTGTCGAAGTTCTGCGGGAACACGATCCCCATGAGCAGCGCCAGCCCGATCGCGATGTCGGTGTAGCCGGAGAAGTCGCAGTAGATCTGGGCGGCGTACGCGTAGACCGCCAACGTCACGTCCGGCGTGCCGTACGCCTCCGGGACCGCGAACACCGGGTCGACGACCTGGCGCGCCAACGCGTCGGCCAGCACGACCTTCTTGACCAGGCCGAGGCAGATCAGCGCGACCGCCGGACCGACCGCCACCTGGTCGCGCCGGCGGGGGACGGCGAGCTGCGGCAGGAACTCGCGGGCCCGCACGATCGGCCCGGCGACGAGGTGCGGGAAGAACGACAGATAGAGCGCCAGGTCGATCGTCGCCGCCCGCTCGCACCGGCCGCGACGCACGTCGACGACGTAGCTGATCGCCTGGAACGTGAAGAAGCTCAGCCCGACCGGCAGCGCGATGGTGAGCAACGGGAGCGGCAGGCCCAGTCCGACCGAGCCCAGCAGACGGTCGACGTCCTCGGCGAAGAACCCGTAGTACTTGAAGACGCCCAGGACGAGCAGGTCGACGACGACCGCCGCGGCGACGATCCGACCCCGGCGCCGCTCGTCGGTCGTGCGGTCGATCAACGTCGCCGCGGCCTGGTTGGCCAGGGTCACCCCGGCCAGCAGCAGGCAGAACCGCACGTCGGCGGCGGCGTAGAAGACGTAGCTCGCGGCGAGGATGAACGGCTTCCACGCCCATGATCGCTCCATGAGCAGCCACGACACGCCCAGGACGACCGGGAAGAAGAGCGCGAACTCGATCGTCGGGAAGACCATGGCCGGGGCACGGGACGGCGGCCGCGCGCCCGGTCGTGCCGGCGGCAGGTTAGCCGTCCGGTGCGGCGGGAGGGGGTCGGTCGGGCGGGACGGGCGGGCCCGGCGCGGCGGCGGTCAGCGGATGACCGGACGGATTCGCGCGGAGCGGCCGACGATCGCGATCGTGCGGCGCGCCGACTCCCGCGCGCCGGTGGCCCGGCTCGCGAGGGCCGGGACGACCCGGTAGCCGGGCCGCGTGACGAACGTCGGCACGTACTCCACCCGTCGCGGACGGACGACGAACCCGCGTCCGGTGGCCCGGCGCCTGGCGGTCGACCGGATGCGGACGAGATAGCCGCCCTGCGAGGCGGCGTGGCAGCAACCGGGGCTCTGGTTCGACAGGAGGTTCCCGGCCCCGTACGCGACCGGGGTGCCGGCGATCCAGGTGATCGGCTGCGGCACGTGCGCGTGCTGCCCGACCACCGCGGTGATCGACGGGGACCGGGCGAGGATCCCCGCCAACCTGCGTTGCGTGGCGCTCGGGGTGGTGCGGTACTCGTCGCCGGCGTGGAGGTTGACGACGACCGCGTCAGCCCCGCGCGCGCGGGCGCGGCGGGCGTCGCGGAGGATCTCGTCCGGGCGCGCGAGCGCCACGCTCCACGGCCGCGGCAGCGGGATCCCGTTCGTCGACTCGGTGTACGACAGGACCGCGACGCGCACGCCGGACCGGGTGCGGACGACGGGGATCGCCCGACGCTCCTCCGCGCTGCGTGCGATCCCGTGCAGCGGCACCCCGGCGCGGGCGGCCGCGCGGCGCGTCGTGGTGATCCCGTGCGTCCCGGCGTCCAGGCTGTGGTTGCTCGCCGTGGTGCAGACGTCGTAGCCCGTGCGCCGCACGCCGTCGGCGAGCGCGGTGGGGGTGCGGAACGTCGGATAGCCCCGCGGCGGACCGGGCGTCAACGGGGTCTCCAGGTGGCAGATCGCGACGTGCGCCCGGCGCACGGTCGGCGAGATCGGGGCGAGCAACCGGGCGAACGCGTAGCGGCGCTCCGCGCCGGCGGACCACGCCGCGCGCCACACCGGCCCGTGGACGAGCAGGTCGCCGCCGGCCACGATCGTCAGCGGCACGGCGGTGCGTGGAGGCGTCGTCGCCGGTCGCGCGGACCGCGGCGTCGACGGGACGGCGGGGGAGGGGACGGCCAGGAGCGCCGACAGGGCGACGGCGAGCGTCGCCGTCGTCGTCGCGGCCGGTCGTGACGGACGGTCCATGCCGGCAGTCTCGACGAACGACCGGCGCGCCGGGCGGGGATCTGTCAGAGTCGCCGCGTGCACCGTCGACGCCCCCGTCGATCACGGCCCGGCGCGGTGGCCGCCTCGGTGGCCGGCGTCGTCCTGGCCCTGCTGTGGACCGTCCCGGCGGCGGCGTGCGGGCCCCACCTGCACCGGTCCGCCGCCCGTGACGCCGTCGACGGCGCGCGGGCGCCGCTCGTCATCGGGGACTCCGTCGTCGCGGGCGCCGTGCCGGAGATCGCCCGCGCCGGGTTCGAGGTCGACGCGCAGTGCGCCCGGCAGATGTCGGCCGGACTGGCGATGATCCGGGCGCGACGGGCCGCCGGGACGCTCCCGCGGATGATCGTGTGGGCGCTGGGGACGAACGGCCCGCAGCGGTACGCCGACGTCGTCCGCCTGCGTCGCGTGGTCGGGACGTCCCGCACGCTCGTGCTCGTGACGCCCCGCGGACCGGTGCCGTGGACGGGGCCCACCGCGGCCGCCTACCGCCGTGCCGCCCGCAAGTGGCGGACGGTCGTCCTGGCCGACTGGGCCCGGACGTCGAGCGGGCGCGCCGGGTGGCTCGCGCCGGACGGGATCCATCTGCAGGCCCGCGGCGCGGCCGGGTACGCGCGCATGCTCCGGGCCACCCTGCGCCACTTCCCGCGGCCGGAGCCCGCGATCGACGCGTTCGTCCCGATCCCCGGACCGCCCGCCGCGGCACGCCGGGTCGCCCTCCGGACCGCGGGCGCGACCGTGACGCGGGACGGCGCCCGCGACGCGGCGGTCGTCGGCCCGGCGGGGTCGCGGGCGGGGCGGGGCACGGTCGCGAAGCAGGGCGGATGCGGGGGCGTGCGGGTCGTCGGCCCGTCACGCCGCACCGTCCCGGGCCGTGCGCCGCTCGTCATCGGGGACTCGGTGCTGCTGGGGGCGATGCCCGAGGCGGCGCGGGTCGGGTTCACCGTCGACGCCCACGGCTGCCGGCAGATCGGCGAGGGGACCGCGGTCGTGCGGCGACTCGCCCGCGCCGGACGGTTGCCGCGCCTCGTCGTCGTGCAGCTCGGCACGAACGGGGTGGTCACGGAGTCCGACGTCCGCCGCCTGCTGCGCCTGCTCGGCCCGGAGCGGTCGCTGGCGCTCGTCACGCCCCGTGCCGCCGGGGGCGCCGACAACCGGTCGGCCCACAACATGCGGCGGATCGCCGCCCGGACGGGTGCCCGCGTGACGCTCGTCGACTGGCAGCGCGACAGCGCCGGACGGTCCTCGTGGTTCCAGCCCGACGGCATCCACCTGACGCCCTCGGGCGCCGCGGCCCTCGCCCGTCGGTTGCGCGCGCTGCTGCCGCTCGCCCGTCCGCTCCCACCCGAGCCGCCCGCGTTCCAGGCGATCCCGTGACCGTCCGACCATCCGATCCGACCCAGGACCCACCGATGACCAGCTCCATCCATCCGCCGCTCCGCCGCCTGGCGCTCCTCGCCGTCGCGCTGCTCACGGCGGTCGTCGTGCTCACCGCGTCCGCCGCGCCCGCCGACGCCGCATCGTGTCGCTACTCGGCCAAGGAGGGCCGCGCGATGGGGCCGTCGTACGTCACGTCGATCCAGGTCACGCGCACGAGCTGCGCGACCGGCAAGAAGGTCGTCAAGGCGTTCCACAAGTGCCGCGGGTCGCAGACCGGCCGTTGCCGCAAGGCCGTCGTGCGGTACCGGTGCACCGAGAGGCGCGGGAAGACGCTGCGCGGTCAGTTCTCCTCGAAGGTCACCTGCAAGCGCGGCAAGGCGCGGGTCGTCCACACGTTCACCGAGTTCGTCTGAGCCGGCGGGGAGCGGGCCGGGGCGTCGGTCCGGGCGCCGGGCGCCGCCCCGGCGGCCGGCCCGCGGGCGCCGGGCGTCGTGCGGCAGGATCACGGCGATGGCGTCGTTCACCCGTGCCGAGCTCGAGGCGTTCCGGGACCACGAGGTGCAGGACCTCCTCGGCCCGCCGCCGCCCGACGGGCCGACGCTCAAGCTCCTCTTCGTCGGGATCAACCCCGGGCTGTGGACCGCCGCGGTGCAGACGCACTTCTCGCACCCCGGCAACCGGTTCTACCCGGCGCTGCACCGGGCGGGGATCACCGGCTACGAGCTGTCGCGGACCGACGGGATGGACGACGCCGACCGGGCCCACATGCTCGAGCGGGGCATCGGGATCACGAACCTCGTGAGGCGCGCCACGGTGAAGGCGTCGGAGCTGACGAAGGACGAGCTGCGGGAGGGCGGCGAGCGCCTGACGCGGCTCGTCGCCGAGCGCCGGCCGCGCGTCGTCGCGATCGCCGGGATCACCGCGTACCGCGACGCGTTCGGCGAGCGCAAGGCCGTCCCGGGCCGCCAGCCCGACCGGATCGACGGTCCGTTCGCGGGCGCCGCCCTGTGGGTCGTGCCGAACCCCAGCGGCCTCAACGCCCACGAGACCGTCGACACGCTCGCCGTCGCCTACCGCGCCGCGGCGGTCGAGGCGGGCGTCGTCGCCGGCTGACCGGCGTCGACGTCGGACGCCGGCTCCCGCGCCACTCGGCTCCGGGCCGCCGCGCTCGCCCGGCCCGTCCGTCAACCCGTCTATCCCTATCCGGTTCCCCTCCGTTGCGACGGGGTACGGGACCCGCCAGACTCGGGTCGAGCCGTGGTCGACCGGCGACCGATCCGCACCCGGATCGGCCGCACGCGCCCCAGCGTGGCGCGGGCCGTCCGCGGAGTCCGCAAGAGCACCCGTCAACCGGGAGGGCAGAAGCCCGTGCACCCCACCGCCGTGACGTCCGAGCTCCACCACCACGCGCCCACCCGGCCCGAACGCGAACGCGACCCGGCCGGCGTCGACGTCGACCGGGCGCTCCCGTCGGACGATCCGGGCCCGCACCGTCAGCCGCTGCCCGCCGACCCGGTCGCCGCGATGCTCGCCGTCCGCCGGCGCACGCTCGCCCTCGTCGACGGGATCCCGCGCGACGCGCTGGAGCGCCAGGTCGACCCGCGGATGAGCCCGCTCGTCTGGGACCTGGCGCACGTCGCCGCGTTCGAGGACCTGTGGCTCGTGCACCGGCACGGCGGAGGCGAGCTGCTCCGGCCGGACCTCGCCGCGCTCTACGACGCGTTCGAGACCCCGCGCGCCACCCGTGGCGACCTCGACCTGCTGGACCTGCCCGGCGCGCTGCGGTACCTCGACGACGTCCGCGAGCGGGCGCTCGACGCGACCGACCGGTGCGGCGTCGACCCGCGGCGCCACGAGCTCGTCCTGCGTCACGAGCTGCAGCACACCGAGACGATGCTCCAGGCGATGGCGCTCGCCGGCCTGCGTCCGCACCTCACCCGGCCTCCCCGCGGCGCCGGCGGGCCGCTCCGCCTGGTGGAGATGCCGGGCGGCCGGGTCCCGATCGGGACCGACGACGGCGTCGACGGCCAGCGGTTCGCCTACGACAACGAGCGGCCCCGCCACCACCGCACCCTCGCGCCGTACCGGATCGCGTCGCGGCCGCTGTCGGTGGGCGACCAGCGCGCGTTCGCCGCCGACGGCGGGTACGACGACCGCCGGTGGTGGGGCGACGACGGGTGGGCGTGGCGCCGGGACCCCGACCGCGCGCCGCACCGCCCGACCGGATCGCCCGACCCCGGCCCGCCGGCGGACGCGCACGACGACGACGTCGCCTGCCACCTGAGCTGGTTCGAGGCGCGGGCGCTCTGTCGGCACCGCGGGCTGCGGCTGCCGACCGAGGCGGAGTGGGAGCACGCCGCCGCCGTGGGCGTGCTCGACGACGTCGGCGCGGCGTGGGAGTGGACCGCGACGACCTTCGACGGGTACCCCGGGTTCGTCGCCGACCCGTACCCCGAGTACTCCGAGGTCTTCTTCGACCGCGGGATGCCGGTGCTGCGCGGCGGGTCGTTCGCCGCGCACCCGCGGGTGGCGACGACGACGTTCCGCAACTGGGACCTGCCGCGGCGGTGCCAGCTCTTCGCGGGCGTCCGTCCGGCCGGGGACGTCGCATGAGCGTCCCCGAGCCCGTCGCGCTCGCCGCCGACGTCCGGTTGAGCGTCGCCGACGCGCCGGTGCCGCGCACCCTCGCCGACGACGTCCTCGACGGCCTGACCGCCCCCTTCCGCGAGCTGCCGCCGAAGCACCTCTACGACGATCGCGGGTCCGCGCTCTTCGCCGAGATCTGCGAGTTGCCGGAGTACTACCCCACCCGCACCGAGCGGTCGATCCTCGTGGCGCACGCCGGCGACGTCGCCCGGGCCACCGGGGCGGTCGAGCTCGTCGAGCTCGGTGCCGGGTACGCGACGAAGACCCGGGTGCTGCTCGACGCGATGGCGGCCGAGGGGACGTTGCGCCGGTTCGTGCCGCTCGACGTCAGCGCGATCACCGTCGAGGCGTGCAGCGCCGCGATCGCCACCGAGTACGGGACCGACGTCCACGGGATCGTCGGGGACTTCCTCGCCGACCTGGACCTCGTGCCCGACCCGGTCGGTCCGCGTCTGGTGGCGATGCTCGGCGGGACGATCGGCAACCTGCCGCCCGGCAGCCGCCGGCACGCGCTGCGCCGCATCGCCCGGCTGCTCGACGCCGACGGCCGGCTGCTGCTGGGCGTCGACCTCGTGAAGGACCCGGCGGTCATCGAGGCGGCGTACAACGACGGCGCCGGGGTGACGAGCGCGTTCAACCGCAACGTCCTGCGCGTCGTCAACCGCGAGCTCGGCGCGGACTTCCCGGTCGCCGAGTACGAGCACGTCGCGTTCTTCGACCGCGAGCGGGAGTGGATCGACATCCGCCTGCGCGCCACCCGCGAGCACGTCGTCCACGTCGAGGCGCTCGACCTGCGGGTGCCGTTCGTGGCCGGGCAGGACCTGCGGACCGAGATCTCGTCGAAGTTCACCCCGGCGCGGTTGCGCGGCGACCTGGCCGCGGCCGGCCTGCGCCTGGAGCGGCTGCTCACCGACCCGGCGGGCCTCTTCGGGCTGGCGCTCTGCGCGCCGCGGGAGTGACCGGCAGGCGCGGGGGAGGGCCTGGTCGGCAGCCGCGGCGCGCCCTTCTCCCACCAGGAGTGTGAGAAGCTCGGCGGGTGGACGTTCCGCCACCGTCGGACGGGGTGCTCGCGCAGCCCACCCGGGCGCGGCTCTTCGCGCTCCTCGGGGAGCTGCGACGCGCCGCCGGGACCGACGAGCTCGCCGGTCGCCTCGGACTGCACCCCAACGGCGTGCGCCTGCACCTGGAGCGGCTGCACGAGGCGGGGCTCGTCGACCGGGACCGGGAGCGGATCGCCCGCGGCCGGCCGCGCGACCGGTGGACGGTGAGCGCCGACGCCGCCCCGGGCGGGGACCCGCCCGCCGCCTACGCCGAGCTCAGCCGCTGGCTCGCCCGGGCGATCGGGGACGCCGGGGACGGCCCGGCCGACGTCGTGGCGACGGGCCGGCGGATCGGCCGTGAGATCGCCCCCCGGCCCGGCCCGGAGAGCGCGGAGCGACGGTTCCGCACCGCGCTGGCGGCGATGGGGTTCCGTCCGCGCCCGGTCCCGGCGGCGCCCGGGCGCGTCGCGTACTGCCTCGACAACTGCCCCTACCGCGACGCCGTGACCGGGGCGGAGCGGATCGTCTGCGCGTTGCACGAGGGGATCACCGCCGGGCTGCTCGACGTCATCGACCCCGACGGGACGCTCGACGCGTTCCGGCCCGCCGACCCGACGAGCGCCGGGTGCGGGGTCGAGATCCGGGGCCTGGTGGACGCAGCGCCGGCGACGGGGGCCTCGCCGGTGGAGCGGGCGCGATGAGGCGCAGCCCGGCGCTGGCGTCCCTGTCGCGCGACCACCACGTGGCGCTCGTCGTCGCCCAGGCGTTGCGACGTGCCGACGCGGCCGGGGCTTCCGCGGCCCGCGAGCGTTTCCTCGCGTTCTGGCCCGACGGCCGCCGGCACTTCCGCGACGAGGAGGAGGTGCTCTTCCCCGCGTACGCCCGCGACGGAGACGCCCACCATCCGCTCCTGGTCCGCGCGCTCGGCGACCACGTCGCGATCCGGGCGCGGGCCGATGCCGTCGCCGCCGACCCCGACGCTCCGCCAGAGCTGCTGCACGACCTGGGGGAGCGTCTCGCCGCGCACGTGCGCCTGGAGGAGCGCGAGCTGTTCGCGCTCTTCGAGGCCGAGATGGCTCCTGACCGGCTCGCCGCGGTGGCGGAGGCGCTGGAGCGGGGCTGAGGTGGCCGTGCGCCGGTCTCGAGCCGGTCGCGCCCACGACGTCGGTGACCGGGCGACGTTTACACATCATCATTGTGAAAAGGGCGGGCCGGCGCTACGCTCGATCGGTGACCGACGTGGTCGAGCCGGCCGTGGCCCGGGCCCGCAGGTGCGGGCCGTCATCGCCGTCGAGACCCTGCTCCTCGCCGCGATCGCCACCGCGATCGTCGCCTGACCCTCCGACCCGGTACCGACACCCATGGCCTACGTCATCAGCGAACCCTGCATCGGCACGAAGGACGCCTCCTGCACGGAGGTCTGTCCGGTCGACTGCATCCACCCCACGCCGGACGAGCCCGGCTTCGACACCGCCGAGCAGCTGTTCATCGACCCGGACGAGTGCATCGACTGCGACGCGTGCGTCGAAGCGTGCCCGGTGGACGCGATCTTCGCCGAGGACCAGGTCCCCGACGAGTGGCGGTCGTTCATCGAACGCAACGCCGCCCACTACCGGACCTGAGCCGGGTCGGCGTCGGGCTCCGGGCGTACCCGGCCCGGTCGGCCCGAGGTGCGCCCCGCCGACGACGTCGGGGAGCTCCCCGATGCGCACCGGGGACGGCGCCGCGACGCTGCCCGGGTGCGACATCCGACCACCGATCCATCACGGCCCCGCCGCATCGCGGGTCTCCTCGTCGCCGCGACGCTCGCCGCGTCCGCGGCGACCCCCGCGCTCGCCGGCGCCGCCCCGCATCCGATCCGGGCACTGTCCGACGGTGCCCCGCTGCTGTCGGAGACGGCCGCCGCCGAGCGGCTCGCCGCGGCCCGTCCGGAGGTCTGCAAGGGCAAGGCCGACCGGCGACCGACGCCGAGCCTGAAGGCCGCCCGCGCCGACGCCCGCAAGCTCGTGCGGCGGGGCAGGGGGGCCCGGGCCGACAAGCGGTTCCGCAAGTCCCGCCTGGCCCGGTCGTTCGACGGGTCGATGCGCGCCGCCGCGGCCGCACTGACCGCCGACCAGCCGGTGGCCGCGCTCGCCGCGCTGCTGCGCGCCGCGGAGCTGCGCCCCCGTGACCGACGGCCGCTGGAGGGCGCCGCCACCGTCCTGACGCAGCTCGGCAAGCCCCGGCAGGCGCTCGCCCACGTCCAGGCCGCCGGTCGACTGAAGGCCCCCGGGCGCGCGCCGATGGGGCATCCGCCCAAGGCGCTGCTGACCAACGCCCGCGGGTACGCCCTGCTGGGCCTGCGCCGGTGGAAGGACGCCGGCAAGGCCCTGACCGCCGCGGTCAGGAGCGCGCCCCGCCTGACCGAGGCACGCGCCAATCTGGCCCACGCCCAGCTCTGTCAGGGCGATCGCGCCGCCGCGGCCAGGACGGCCGTCGCCGCGACCCGCCGTACCCCGCCCGCCGCCAAGGACGTCGTGCGCAACGATCCCGAGATCTCCGGCACGCCGCTGGTCGAGCAGCTGTCGCCCGCGGTCTGGCTCGACGTCGCCCAGGGCGTGTACCCGGTCCTGCCGAGCTGGCCGGTGCCGCGCAGCGAGGCCGAGGGCGCCGCGCTCTTCCACGGACTGCGAGACCGTGAGCGGGCGTCCCAGCAGCGCAGCATCGCCCTGTCCGGCCAGGTCCCGGCCCTGAACCAGGCGGCCGCCGCGTCGCTGGCCCGCCAGAGCCCCGCCACCCGGGCCCGGGTGTCCGCGATGCGCACCGCGATGGGCCGTTCGACCCTGGTGCCCGGGCTGCGCGAGCTGTACGCCCGTCATGGCGCCACCGAGGACGAGGTCGGCCGGATGCTCACCCGCTACGGCAGCGGGCAGGCCGGGCCGACCTGCGGGGCGTTCGGGGCGTGGCGCGCCGCCTACCTCGCCTACGAGGACGCCACCCGGACGTTCGTGCGCGAGCAGTACCGCTGGCAGACGGCGATCGCGGCCAACGTCAAGGACCCGGCCGTCCACGCCGCGATGATGCGCGACGTCCGCGGGACCGCGGTGATCTACGTGTCGGGGATGCTCCAGCACGCCGCGGCGCTCGCCTACAACGGGTTCGTCTGCGACGACTCCGGGACCGACCCGACGGGGGCCGGCGCCGACGACGGCGACATGCCCGACGGCCCCGCCTGCCCCACCGGCCTGAGGTCCGCGGCGTTCCGCGTCGCGCTCCCGGGGGTCGAGCTGTCGGTGAGCTGCGAGACCGTCGGGTTCGAGCTCGAGGCCGGCAGCGCCTGGCTGACCGGGTTCGTCAACGTGTCGCGCAACGTGCGCAAGGGCGAGACGACGGTGTTCGTCGGCCCGCGCGCCAAGACCCCGTCCGGACCGTTCGGCCCGAGCGCGCAGATCGAGGACGGCGTCTACGTCACCGTCGGCCCCGACGGCGTGCGGGACGCCGGGATCCGGGTGGCGCAGACCCTCGTCGGACAGGCCGGGCCGGCCAGCGTCGCGATCTCGGGCGACTCGATGGACTTCAGCTTCGTCGGGATCAGCCCGGTCGGGGCGATCCTGGGGCGGTGACCCCGGCCAGCTCCCGGGCCAGCTCGGTCCGGGAGCGCAGCCCGAGCTTGCGGTAGATCTGCGACAGGTGGTGCTCGACCGTCTTGCGCGACACGAACAGGTCGGCCGCCACCTCGGGGTTCGTCCGGCCGTCGGCGACGAGCAGCGCCACCCGCAGCTCGTGCGGCGTCAGCGCGTCGACGGGGACCGCACGTCGCTCGCCGGTCGGTCCACCGGTCGCGCGCAGCTCGTCGCGGGCTAGGTCCGCCCAGCGGCCCGCGCCGGACCGGTCGTACCGCTCGGCCGCCTGCTGGAGCGGCTCGCGGGCCGCCAGGCGGCGCTTGGCGCGTCGCCGACGCGACCCCAGGTCCAGGCGCACGCGGGCCGCCTCGATCGCGTCGCCGGCGTCGTCCAGACGGGCGATCGCGGTGCAGAGCAGCGCGTCGGCCGCCTCGTCGTCGGTGGCCAGCAGCGCACCCGCGCGGTCGACCGCGGCGAGTCCCCACGCCGTCGGGGAGCGGGCCACCGCGTCTCGCAGCACGTCGCGCGCGGCGGCCGCGTCGACATGACGATCGGCGCGCACGAGCGCCTCGACGTGGTCGACGGCCCAGCGGTTGAGGTTCGGCTCGGTCAGCCCGGTGCGCTCCGCCGTCGCCCGGCACCGCTCGAGGAGCACCAGCGCGGCGTCGGTCCGACCCAGGCCGAGCTCGAGCCGGCCGAGGGCCGCGTCGGCGGTGAAGGTGACGAGGGTCGCCCCGACCCGGTCCGCGGCCCGGAGGGCGATCTCCGCATGCTCCCGGCACGCCTCCTCGCGTCCGAGCGCCGCATCGGTCTGGGCCAGCATCGCGGCCGCGAGCGCGGCGATGAGGTCCTGCCGGGAGTCGGTGCCGAGCGCGAGCGCCTCGCTGCCGGCCGCCAGCGCCGCCAGCGGACGGCCGCGGCGCAGCTCCAGCTGCCCCCGCACCGCCAGCGGGTACACGAGCGCGGTGATCGCCCCCTCGCGCCGCGACCGCTCGATCTGCCGGTCCAGGTAGCGCTCGGCACGGTCGTACCGCTCCGCCCACACCGACATCTGGGCCGGGGACCCGTGCACCTCGTACCCGGGCTGGGGCAGATCGTCGCGGTCCAGCACGTGGCGGCTGTCGCGCAGGATCGCCTCGGCACCGGCGGCGTCGCCGCGGGCGCAGCGGACCATCGAGCGGAGTAGCCCGCTCATCGCCACGAGCGTCGGGTCGTGACCGGCGGCGACGTCGCGGGCGTCGTCGAGCACCCGCTCCATCCGGTCGGTCTCGCCCGCCATCCAGTACGCGGGGGCGGCGCCCAGCAGCAGCAGGGCGGCCCGGGGCCGGTCGGAGGAGGCGACGCGGGCGGCATGGTCGCGCAGGCGACCGGCGCGGCCGTCGGGGTCGCCGGACCGGCCGAGGATCGTGCCGCGCAGTCGCTCGAGGTCGGCCCGCAGGCCCGGATCGACGGGTGGTGGTGCGAGCGCGGCCTCCACCACCGCCCGTGCCGTCGGGAGGTCGCCGGTCTGGAGCGTGAGCTCGCCGGCGGTGAGCGCCCGCCGGGCGCCGGCGACCGGATCGGGGGTCAGGCCCACCGCCCGGCGCATCTCCCGTGCCGCGGTGGCCAGGTCGCCCCGCGACGTCGCCACCGCCGCGGTGCGCTCCAGGGCCGCGGCGACGTCCTCGTCTGGACCGTCCGCGGCGGCCGCGCGGTGCCACGCGGCACGGTCCGTCGGCAGCGTCGCGGCCAGCGCGGCGTGGGCCGCGGCGCGCGCCGGAGCGCCCGCGGCGTGACGGACCACCGCCTGCAGCAGCGGGTGACGAAATCGCCACCGCAGGCCGTCCCGCTCCACGACCCCGGCCGCCTCGGCCGCGCCGACCGCATCGGCGGACAGCCCGAGCGCGCCCAGTGCGGCGGTCGCCTCGGCCCGCGACGCGCGCTCGTCCGCGGCGAGCACCACGAGCGCCGCCCGGGTGGTGTCCGGCAGCGCGGCGAGCTCATGACGGAACGCCCGCTCGATCGCGTCGGTCGGGCGCCACGCATCCGGTTCGGTTTCGGGCGGCACGGGCGAGCGGGCGATCTCGACGAGCGCCAGCGGCGAGCCGGCGGCCAGGTCGAGGATCCGGCCGATCCGGTGCGCCGACGATCGGTCCGGGGCCACGCGACGGAAGAGCGCCCGGGCCGCGGCGTCGTCGAGCGGCGCCAGGTCGATCCGTCCGAGGGCCCGGTCGGTGAGCCCCCGACCGGGATCGGGACGTGCGGCGATCACGAGCACGACGCCCTCGGCGTGCAGGCGCCGCGCGACGAAGAGGATCGCGTCGAGCGACCCCTGGTCGAGCCACTGCGCGTCGTCGACGAGCACGAGGATCGGTCCGTCCTGGTCGGGCGCGGATGCGAGAAGCGCCAGCAGGCCGAGCGCGACGGTGAACGTCGACGGCGGCGGGCCCGCGGCCAGGCCGAGCGCGACCCCGAGCGTGTCGCGGTGTGGCGCCGGCAGGCCCGGAACGTGTCGCAGGATCGGGCCGAGCAGCTCGTGCAGCCCCGCGAACGGGACGTCGGACTCGGCCTCGGCGCCGCGGCAGCGCAGCACGGTGCCGTGGAGGTCGACGGCCCGGAGGGCGGTGGTCCGCAGCAGCGTCGTCTTGCCGATCCCGGCCGGTCCGGTGAGCAGCACCGTGGAGCTGCGCCCCCCGACGGCGGCGTTGAGTAGCGCCGTCAGTCGTTCCAGCTCCGGTCCGCGTCCGATCGGCTCGGGGTGCGCGTCGCTCACGGCGCCCGATGGTACGCGCCGGCCCGGGTGGCGACGGGGCCCGGGCGGGCGGGAGGGACCCCGCCCGCCGCGCGGTTCACGGGCGGCGGGCCGAGGCGATCGGCGGGGCCACCCACGGTGGGTCGCAGCGTGCGACGGTGGCGCCCGACGGACGATCGTCTAGCGTGGGCGCGTGGCCGTGCCCCCTCCCGCGTCGTCCGATCCGCCGCGCATCCGACGCGTGACCCTCGCCACCGCCGACGTCGCCGCCGAGCGCGCCTGGTGGAGCGACCGACTCGGCCTGCCCGACGCCGACGACCCGCCCGTCGGCGGGTTCGCGGTCTGGGCCGGGGACGGCGTGCTCGCGTTCGCGCCGGCGCCGGAACGGGCCGCCCGCCCGTGCCACCACCTCGCGCTGGAGGTGGCGCCCGACCGGCTCGTCGAGGCGTCGGAGTGGTTGTCGACCGTGTCGCCGCTGGTGGTGCTCGACGACGGCGAGACGATCGTCGACTTCCCCAACTGGGCGGCCCACAGCGTGTATGCCTGCACGCCGACGGGGCACGTCATCGAACTCATCGCGCGTCACCGTCGACCGTGGTCCCCGGGGCCCGACGACCGGCGTCCGGCCGACGTCGCCGCCGGGCATCCGTCGTGGTTCGTCCGCGGGTTGAGCGAGGTCGGCGTCTGCGCGCCCGACGTCGGAGCGCTCGTCGACCGGCTCGACGGACTCGGCCTGCCGTTGTGGTTCGGGGATCCGCGGACGGGGTTCGCGGCCGCGGGCGAGGAGTCCGGGCTGATCATCTGCGCCCGGGAGTGGCGCCCGTGGTTCCCCACCGACCGGGCCGCCGCGCCCGGACCGGTGACGATCGAGTTGGAGGGCGTCCCCGCCCTCGCGCACGGGGACGCGGTGCCGGTCGGGACCGCGACCGTGCTGCGCGCCGCCCGGGCCTGACGGCGCGCGACGTCGGCTACTCGGCGACGCCCTGGGTGCGGGCGGCGCGGGCGAGGGCGTCGTGGACGACGGACACCGCCGGCTTCGCGCGGCCGGTGTAGGTGAACAGGCCCTTCTGGTTGAGCCCGCGCACCAGGCGCATCGGGCCCTTGTAGACGTTGCGGATCGACCCGCCGAGGAACGTCGGCGCGACGCCGAAGTCGCGCAGGTTCCACACGATCGTGCCCGACACGTCGTCGTCCTGCGCATACGTGTCGATCGTCGTCTTGAGGAGCCGGGACTGGTAGCCGTACCCGCCCGGCTTCGACGACGAGTTCTCGCCGTTGGCCTCGGCGCCGAACTCCGTCACCGCGAGCACGCGGTCGGGGTACGTGCGGTGCACCTCCTTGAGGTACGCCTGGATCCGACGGCGGATGTAGCCCATCGACGCGCCCGGCTCGCTGTACCAGCCCTCGTAGTTCGTCAGCCCGATCGCGTCGATGTGCTCGTAGACGGGTCCGAGCTCGTTCGGCAGGCGCGTGTCCCAGTAGTAGCGGTTGCGGCCGTTGGGCCCGCACGACGGGCTCTTCGGCCCGCGCCACACGTCGATGGTGACCATGTCGCCCTTGCTCGTGCGGCAGAGCTTGCGCGGGGTGCCCCAGATGTCGAGCGCGACGAGCTTGCCCGGGTCCTCGCGCTTGAGCTTGCGCGACATCGCGCGGATGTACGGCACCTGGCCGCCGGTGTTGCCGTTCTTGGAGATCTCGTTGACGAGGTTCCAGACGACGATCGACGGGTGGGTCTGGAGCTGGTCGAGGCTCGTCTGGACGCGGGACCGGGCGACCTTGGCCTTCGCCGCCGTGTCGCTCTTCCACGACCCGGGCGAGTCGGTCGGGCCGATGCCCTGCCAGATCATGATCCCGGCCGCGTCGAGCCGCTCCATGAGCGCCGGGTCGAGCGGGTGCTGCGCCCGGGTGGCGTTCGCCCCGATCCGCTGCAGGTCCTTGATGAGCTCGTCCATGTCGGACGGGCGCAGGCCGGTGCCCAGGCCGGGCGCGTCCTCGTGGATCGACGCGCCACGCAACGTCACGCGCTTGCCGTTGAGGAGCAGGTGGGTCCCGCGCTTGGACACCTCGCGCAGGCCGATCCGCGACTGGTAGGCGCTCTCGCCCGCGACGGTGAGCGTCAGGTCGTAGAGGTTGGGGGAGCCGGGCGCCCACAGCGCCGGGCCGGGGACGGTGATCGTCGTCTCCACCCGGCGGGACTCGCGCTCGCCGAGGCGCAGCGGCGGGAATCCGATCGGGATCTCCTGGCCCTCGCGGCGCAGCAGGCCGACGAGCCGCACCTCGCGGGCTCCCGCGCGGTTGGTGACCTCGGCGCTCACCTTGACCTTCGCCGAGCCGTCGCGGTCGAGCGTCGTGGTGACGTACGGGGCGCCGATGTCGCTGTTGCCCAGCCGGCGCAGCGTCACCTCGCGGTTGATCCCGCCGTAGTTGAACCACAGCCGGTGCCAGCCGTCGGCCTTCATCTTCTCGGGGTCGCGCCAGTCGGCGCGGACGACGAGCGAGTACGTGCGGCCGGCCTTGAGGGTGCGACGGACCTCGAACGGCAGGAACTCGCCGGTGTGCCGACCGGCGACCCGACCGTCGAGCCACACCGTCGCGCGGTGGTTCACCGACCCGAACCCGATCGCGTACACGCCGTTCTGCGGCACGGTGATCCGGGTCCGGTACCACGCGATCGACCCGCGGTGGCTGATGACCCCGCGCGCACCGGTGATCCGCGACGCGTTGGGCACGTACGGCAGGTCGACGGTCCTGCCCTTGAACGCGGCGCGGTGCCAGTTGCGCGACGTGCCCTGGTTGCGGGGGTCGTCGGCGACGACCCACGGGCCGGTGATCGCCGTGCGGCCGTACGGCCCGCCGAGCGCGGCGGGGGCCTTGTCGGTCGCGGCGACGACCTCCTGCGCCACGGCCCCTGACGGGACGGCTGCGAGGGCCATCGTGCCTGTGGCGATCACCGCGGCGACGCGGGCGACGAGGGCGTGGGGGTGGGGACGGCGGGGCGGGGCGAGTGGCGGCATGGCGAGGCGGTCGACCGTCGGACGGCGAGGGCGACCCGCGCGAGCGTAGCGGAGGCGCCCCGGCCGGGACGCCGGTCCGGGGTCGCGCGCTACCGTCGGGGGGTGGACTCGGCCCGCGCGCGCACCAGCACGTCCCCGTCGAGGACGGTCGTCCGCGTCGTGCTCGTCGCGCTCGCGGCCGCGGCGTCGTCGACGGTCGCCTTGACGCCGGCCACGGCGGCGGAGCCGCGGCTCGTCGTGCGGGGCGCGGGGTTCGGCCACGGCGTCGGGATGAGCCAATACGGCGCGTACGGCCTGGCCCGCCGGGGGCGTGACGCCGGACGGATCCTGCGTCACTACTACCCGGGCACGCGCGTGTCGCGCCTGCCCGGCGCCCGACGCGTGCGGGTCGCGCTGCAGTGGGGCCGCGACGACGCGACGATCTGGGGCGCGGTGCGGATCGGGGGCCGCAAGGTCTCCCCGGCGCACGGCCACCGCATCACGCGCGACGGCTCCGGGCTCGTCGTCCGACGGGTCGCGGGTCCCGGTGGACGACCCAGGGCCCGCCGGGTCGGTCGGGCGCCGGGAGCGGTGCGGATCGAGTCCGGCGCCGGGCTGCTGCGGGTCGCCGGCGCCTCGGCGGACGGGGTGCAGGACGGGGCATACCGGGGGCGGATCGACGTCCGGCCGGACGGCGACGGGGTCCTCGTCGTCAACGACCTGCCGCTCGACGAGTACGTGCAGGGCGTCGTGACCGGGGAGTCGCCGGCGCACTGGCCCGCGGCCGCGCTGCAGGCGCAGGCGATCGCGGCCCGGACCTACGCGATCACCACCGCGATCCAGGGCCGGCCGTTCGACCAGTGGCCGGACGTGCGCTCGCAGGTGTACCGCGGCGTGAGCGGCGAGAGCGAGCAGGGCAACGCGGCGGTGCGGGCCACCGCCAGCCGCGTCGTGACGCTCGACCGTCGCCCGGTGACGACGTACTACTTCTCGACGAGCGGCGGGCGGACCGAGGCGGTCGAGCACGTCTTCGGCGGCGAGCCGCGTCCGTGGTTGCGCAGCGTGCCCGACCCGACCGACGCCGCGTCGCCGCTGCACCGGTGGACGCGCACGTTCTCGACCGAGCGGGCCGGGGCGCGGCTGAAGGTCGGCGAGCTGCGCCGCGTCGACGTGCTCGAGCGGGGCGACTCGCCGCGCGTCGTGCGGGCACGGGTGGTCGGGACCGACGGCGAGCGGACCGTCGACGGCGGCGAGCTGCAGCGCGCCCTGGAGCTTCCCGACCGCTGGGCGCACCTCGCGACGGTGTCGGTGTCGGGCTGCCTGCGGGTCGATCCGGGGATCGGGAGCGGGTCGACCGCGGGCGCGGGCGACGGCGGGGGCTCCACCGATGGCGATGCCGATGGGGCGGATGGGGCGGAAGCCGCCCGCGGGGCGGAACGGGCGAACGCCGACGCCGGCGGTGCGGCGACCGACGCCCGGGGGGCGACCGGCGACGTCGCGCAGGGCTCCGCCGCCGACGCCCCGGCGGCCACCACGCCGTCGGCTCCGCCGCTCGACCTCGTCGGGGCCGCGGCCGAGCGGGCGCTGCGCCCGGTCGGCCGGGCCGGCGAGGGCCTGCTGGCGCGGATCTCCCGGGCCGAGGCCGCGCGTCGCTGCCGGCTCGTCGGCGGGATCCGGCCCCGCCCCGCCGGCCAGGCCCGGCTGCAGCGACGCGACGACGGTCGCTGGAGGACCGTCCGCCGCGTGCGACTGGACCCCGACGGTCGGTTCGACACGGTGGTCCCCCGCGGTCACCGATGGCGCCTCGTCGCCGCCGGCTTCGCGACGCCGTCGACCCGCTGACGCGGTCGACCCGCTGACGCCGCCGCGGCGGGGCGGCTGACGGCCGGTGGATCGCCGGTGGATCGGGTGGTGGTGGGTCGCGTCCCGGGCGATGTGACGAACGCCGCCGCTTTCGGCGGGGTTCGTCACATCGTGGTGGTGGGCGGTGGGCGTCCGGGGCGGTGTGACGTTGGCCGCCGCTTTCGGCGGGTTTGGTGACACCGCCGCCCTGCCGCCCGCCGCCCCGCCGCCCCGCCGCCCGCCCGTGGCCCTGCCGCCCGCCCGACCCGGTGGCCGCGCCCGTCAGTTCGTGTGCTTGACGGTGATGACGTCGCCGTCCTGCATGACGTAGTCGCGTCCCTCGATCCGCAGCGTGCCGCGGTCGCGCGCGCCCGCGTAGCCGCCGGAGTCCAGCAGCTCCTGCCAGCCGACGACCTCGGCGCGGACGAAGCCCTTCTGGATGTCGGTGTGGATCTCGCCGGCGGCGTGCCACACGGTGAGGCCGCGGCCGAGGTGCCACGACTGGCCGCGCACCCCGGATCCGACGGTGAAGAACGTGATGAGGTCGAGGAGCTCGAACGCGCCGCGCGCGATCCGCTGCAGCCCGGACTCGGCGAAGCCCATCTCCTCGCGCATCGCCGCCGCCTCCTCGTCGTCCATCTCGGCGAGCTCGGCCTCCAGGCGCGACGACACCGCGACGGCCACCGCGCCCATCGCCGCCGCGTGCTCGGCGAGCGCCGCGGGCACCTCGCCGGACGCGTCGTTCTCGTCGACGTTGGCGACGAACAGCACCGGCTTGGACGTCAACGGCTGCAGGTTCTGGACGACGTGCGGGTGGTCCTCGGGCGTCGCGACCGTCCGCGCGGGACGGCCGTCGTTGAGCGCGGCGATGAGCTCCTCGAGCCACGCGAGCTCGGCCTTCGCCTCGGCGTCGCCGCCGCGGGCCTGCTTCGTCACCCGCTCGATCCGGCGCTCCGCCTGCTCGAGGTCGGCCATCAGCAGCTCGGTCTCGATCGTCTCGACGTCGCGCAGCGGGTTCACCGACCCGTCGGGATGGATGATGTTCGCGTCGTCGTGGGCGCGGACGACGTGGACGATCGCGTCGGTCTCGCGGATGTTCGCCAGGAACTTGTTGCCCAGCCCCTCGCCCTTGTGGGCGCCGGCGACGAGGCCCGCGATGTCGTGGAAGTCGATGTGGTCGTAGACGATCTCCGACGCGCCCATCTGCTCGGCGATCCGGTCCAGGCGCTCGTCCTGCACCGGGACGACGGCGACGTTCGGCTCGATCGTCGTGAAGGGGTAGTTCGCCGCCTCGGCCCCGGACTTCGTCAGGGCGTTGAACAGCGACGACTTGCCCGCGTTGGGCATGCCGACGATCCCGATCTTCATGCGGAGGGTCCTTCGGAGGAGGTGGAGGGGGCGTCCGTGGCCGGCCGGTCGGCGTCCGGGTCCGGCGCGGCGGGCGTGGCGGAAGGCGTGGAGGTGGAGGGCGTCGCCGACGGGTCCGGCGCGGGCACGGTCGACGTGTCCCATGGCGGGCGACGGCGGCGGGCGGCGGCACGGCGGCCCCGACGCCACCGCTCCAGGGCGACCTTCGTCGCCCGACCCGACAGGGTGCCGAGCGTCGCCCCGACGACGATGTCGGTGGGGTAGTGCACGCCGAGGTACACGCGAGACGTGCCCATCGCCCCGGCGGCGACGACGAGCGGCGTGCGGGGCACGAGGTCGCCGTAGACCGCGGCGGCGGCGAACGACGATGCGGCGTGCGAGCTGGGGAAGCTCAGCTGGGTGGGGGTGGGGATGAGCGGCGGCAGGTCGCGGAGCTGCGGCCGGGGGCGGCGGGCCACCTGCTTGACCGTCGTGTTGGCGACGTAGGCGACGCCCACCGCCGCGATCCCCTCGAGCCACCGGGACCGCCGGTCGCGGTCGACCGTCGCGCCGACCGTGCCGAGCGCCAGCCAGACCGCGCCGTGCTCGCCGCTGCGCGAGAACCGGACGATCGCCCGGGCGGCCCCGTCGGACGGCGCGGCGGAGCGGACGAGGCGCATCCCGGCCAGGTCGGCGCGGGCGAGCGCCCTCCAGTGCGGTCCGCGGAGCGCCCGGGCGAAGAGGCTGCGACGGGCGTCGCGGGCCTCGCGACGGAGCCGCGGGTCGAGGGGGCTACCGGGGCGGCGGAGCACCCGGTCAGGGTAGGCGGTGACGGCGGGGAACGGCCGCACGGTCCGGTCGGGCAACATGCGGGGGGTGAAGATCGCCCTCGTCGCCAATCCGGCGTCCGGATCGGCGCCCCCCGTCGAGGACCTGGTCCGCGACCTGTCGGCAGGCGGGGCGGACGTCGAGGCGTTCACGCTCGACGACGCCGCGGCCGCGGCCGGGTCGGGCGTCGACCGGGTCGTCGTCGCGGGCGGGGACGGGTCGATCGGGACGGTCTTCGCCGCCTGCGCCGACCACGACGTCGCGCTCGCGCTCCTGCCCGCGGGGACGGCGAACGACTTCGCCACGGCGATGGGCGTCCCGGGCACGGTCGAGGAGGCGCTGCCGCTCGCGGTCGACCCGCAGGCGACGACGCGCGCGGCGTGGGGTGGGTGGATCGACGACCGGCCGTTCGTCAACGTCGCGTCGATCGGCCTCGGCGTGTACGCCGCCGAGGCGGCCGCGCCGATGAAGTCGTGGCTCGGGCCGGTCGCCTACGCGGCCGGGGCGGTGCGTGCCGCGGTGGCGGGCCAGGCGACGCACGCCCGGGTGCTCGTCGACGGTCGCGAGGCGTTCGCCGGGGACGTGTGGCAGATCATGGTCGCCGCGTCCGGGTCGTTCGGTGGGGGCGTGCAGCTGCCGATGTCCGATCCGGGCACCCCGGCGCTCGAGGCGTTCGTCCTACCGGCCGGCCCGCGTGCGTCGCTCGTGCGGCGCGTGTGGGGGATGCGCCACGGTGGCCGTCGCGGCGGGGTGGCGGTGCACCAGGGCCACGAGATCGTCGTCGACCAGGATCCGGACCGCCAGTGGAACGTCGACGGCGACGTGCACGACCTGGGGGACGTCACCGTCCGGCCGTTGGGGCCGGTGCCGGTGGTCGTCCCCGCCGATGCGAGGGGACGACGGTGACCGACGACACGAGCCCGCGCGAGGGCGACCCGACGACCCGCGACGACGCGTCGGTCCCCGACGATCCGTCGCCGACGATCACGGGCGCCGACGTCGGACCGGAGCTGCCGGAGCACCTGCGGATCAGCCCGGACGACCCCCACGCCCGTTCCAGGTCCCGCAGCCGCCTCACGCTGCTGCTGCTGTTCGGGTTCCTGCCGCTGATCGTCGTGTTCATCATCATCCTGCACTCGCTGTGGTCGGGTCCGCCGGCGATGGACGACCCGGTGCGCGGCGGCTCGAGCAGCCGCCTGGCGATGGTGACGCGCTACTGCGTCTACACCGCCACGGACGACGACGACTACTACGACTGCCTGGACGAGACCGACGGCCGCGTCCCCGAGCGCGACCCGGGCAACGCGGGCCGGTATGCCCGCGGCGAGCTCACCCGGTGCCTCGAGGACGCCGGCTACCGCTGCACCATCCGGTAGCCGGGGCAGGGCCCCCGGAGGCACGTCTCGGCGTGGGGCCGGATGGCGCTCGCGATCGGTCGGCGCGGCCGGCCGAGCCCGTCAGAGGCCGAAGCCGAGCTTCGACTCCTCCTTGTCGACGCGGATGAAGACGACCTTGTCGAGGTTGAGGTGCACCTCGGCGTCGTCGGCCTCCACGTCGGTCCAGCCGCCGTCGGCGAGGGACTTGCGCAGCGTCTTGAGCTGCGATGCGGTCAGGCGCACGGACAGCGGCGGGGCGCTGTCGAGGCCGATCGACACGCGGAGCTTCTCGTCGGACATGGGGGGAGCCTAGATGGTCGGTGGTGCGGGCCTAGTGGTGGGCCGGCTCGGTGAGCTCGGTCAGCGTCTTTCCGGTCGACCTGGGGTGCAGGAACGCCACGCGGCTGTTGCGGATCCCGGTGCGGGCGGCCTCGTCGATGAGCCGCACGCCACGCTCCTTCAGCGTCGCCAGGGCGGCGTCGATGTCGGACGTCTGGTAGGCGACGTGGTGCAGCCCCGGGCCGTTCCGCTCGAGGAACTTCGCGACGCCGGTCTCCGGACCGAGGGGCGAGATGAGCTCGACGTGGTTCTCGCCGACGTCGAACAGCACGGCCTCCACGCCCTGGTCCTCGACCGTCTCGCGGTGCACGAGCTCGAACCCGAGCGTGTCGCGGTAGAGGGCGATCTGGTCGTCGAGGTCCTCGGGGGCCACGGCGATCCCCAGGTGGTCGATGCGGTCGAACATGGGGCGGGAGTGTAGGTGCGGTCGCCCGGCGGACGTGGCGATGCCGGAGCCATCCGGGCCGCGCGAGGGGCCCCTACCGGTCCGGATCGTCGAACAGGTCGTCGTAGGGCTCCAGCTCGTCCTCGTCCGGAAGCTGGTGGCCCGCGTACCACAACCCGAACGCGACGAAGGCGACCGGCGCGAAGTACAGCACCGCGTGGATCCCTCCGACGTGGGCAAGGGTCATCGACGGCCCCGGGTCCCACGCGGCGATGGCCGGCGATCTCGCTGGACGGACCTCTGGGGTACGGGGCGTGGCGTTGCTCTCATGGTGGCCCTACCGCGAGCGATGCGGCGGCGAGAGCCGGCGCCGCAGTCGAAACGGGATTCTCCTACAGTATGTAGGATGATCCCCGCGGGTCGTCCTGACGGCGGGCTCGCGGGAGCCCCGGACGCACGTCCTGGCACTCCGTGACGGCGCTGTCGAGGACCGGGGGGCACGGCGTCCAGCACGTACCGGTCCGGAGCCTCCGCACGCGCGTCCGCTGATGCCTCCGTTGGCCGCCATCGATCCGACGGTGTTCACGGCGTTCGCCGCCGGGATGTTGTCCTTCGCCTCCCCCTGCGTCCTGCCGTTGGTGCCGGGTTACCTCTCCGTGCTCGGCGGCGGTGAGGGGCTTCGCCCCACCGGGGAGCGCGGGCGGGGCGCGATCCTCGGCCCCGCGCTGCTGTTCTGCCTTGCGTTCGTCCTCGTGTTCGTCGCACTGGGGATGTTCGCCAGTGGGATCGGAGCGCCCCTGCTCGGATCGATCCGGACGATCGAGGTCGTGTCGGGCGCCGTGCTCATGGCCATGGGCGCGCTGTTCGTCCTGACGCCGTTCGTCTCCCGGATCAACGTCACGATCCGACCCACGGCGCTGTTGGAGCGTGCCGGCGCGGGGAGTCCGCTCCTCGCCGGCCTGGCTTTCGCGGTCGCCTGGACCCCGTGCACGGGGCCGATCCTGGGGGCGATCCTCGGAGCCGCGGCGACGCAGAGCGGTGTCGGCGGCGGCGCGTTCCTCCTCCTCGCATATGGCCTGGGCCTGGCGGTGCCGTTCCTCGTTTCCGCGATCGCCTTCGAGCGGATCGTCGGAGCCGCGCGCGTGATCCGCGATCACTACCACGGCATCAGCATCGCCAGCGGGGCCCTGCTGATCGTGGTCGGCTGGCTCGTGGCCAACCACGAGATGTACCGGCTGGCCGCCGAGACCCGCGGCGCCATCGATGATCTCGGCCTCGGCGGTGTCGTCCGGTTCTTCGAGCGATAGCGACGAGCGGCCGACTGCCACGGACCGAGGTCCTGGCGGTCTTCCCGGGTCAGCGTCCCGACGTCCGGCGCGCAGCGGCGATGCGCTCCCTCCAGTCCGGTCCCCAGATGCGGTCCCGGAGGACGAAGACGAGGGCCGCGCCCAGGCCGATCGCGATGACCGTCCGCAACGTGCTGGAGTCGACGACTGCCGAGAGCCCTGTCCAGACCAGGGCCTCGAACAGCACCAGTACGCACACCCAGAAGACACGGCCGGGACGCAGCGGCTCAGGCGTGTGCTCGTTGGAGTGTGGCGGGACGGCTGGCCCCGGCGGGCGCCCCTCCCGGCGGCGTGCGCCCCGTCGTCGAGAGGGTCCGTCGGCCGTCGCCGACCGAACGCGTCCGCTTGAGTCCGGCACGGCGGACATCCTACACAGCGTAGGAGGAGGTTTCGGTCGGGTTCTCGGCCGTGGCGCGAACGATGAGCCGCCCGAGGCTGCGGGGCGTTCGCCGGGTCGCGCAGCAGGACGCTGCCATACTGGCGCGGTGGCCGACGGCGGGATCCAAGGCGAGCTCCAGGAGCAGATCATGTTCGCTCTCTGGCGCGCGGGCGAGGGGACCGTGGAGCAGGTCCGCGAGCGTCTGTCGGGAAGCCCGCGCAGCGCCTACACCACGGTTCAGACGGTCCTGAACCGCCTCGCCGAGCGCGGGCTCGTGAGCCGCTCGCAGCGGGGGAGGGCGCTCGTCTATGCGCCAACCCTCTCGGAGGGTGCCTACCTGACGCGGGCGCTCGCCCGCACGCTGGAGGGCGCGTCGTCGGAGGCGCGCCGGACGGCGCTCATCGAACTGCTCGGCGGCATCGGGGAGACCGAGCTCCGGCAGCTGCGGGCGCAGGCGCGCGAGATCGCCGAGAGGCGGGGCGCCCAGCCGTGAGCGCCGCGGTCGCGTTGGCGGGCGTCGCGGCGCTCCTCGCCGTTCTGCCGGCCCTCGCCGGCGCACGACGCCGCGCGCCGGCGACCGCGCTGGCCATGTGGTCGCTCGCTCTCGCGGTCCGTGCCGGAGCGATCGTGCTGATGGCCGGCTACGTGCTGCTGGTCTTCCCCGGGACGGCCGCGTTCGCGGCGATCACCGACTGGTGCGTGCACACCGCGATCCCGTTGCTGGCGACGCGGATCGACCTGGCCGGGCACCGCGTCGGAGACCTCACGATCGGCGTACCGCTGCTGGCGCTCCTCGTCGTCGTGGCCTGGGCGCTGGCCCGCGCGATCCGTGGATCCCGGTCGCTTCGACGAACAATCGGGGCGGAGGCCGTCGGCGCGGGTCCCGGCGGGACGGTGGTGCTTCGCGGACGGGAGGTCTTCCTGGCCGCGGCGGGCTTCCGCAGGCCGCAGGTGGTGGTCACCGCCGGCGCTCTGCTGCATCTCGACGAGCAGGAGCTCGCCGCGGCGATCGAACACGAGCGCGGCCACATCCGGCGTGGACACCGGTACGTCCTCCTCTTCGCGGAGCTGAACGCCGCGGTGGCCCGGCGTCTGCCCGGCACGCGGACGGCGCTCGCCGAGATCCGGCTCCACGTCGAGCGCGACGCCGACGCGTGGGCGCTCCGGCAGTCGCACGACCGCTTCGCGCTCGCGAGCGCCATCTGCAAGGCAGCGCTGTCTCGCGCAACCACTCCCGCCATGTCCGCGCTCGGGGGTCCCGGAGGGGCCACGGAGCGCATCGACGAGCTCATCGCGCCAGAGCGTGCCGCCCCCGCCGTCGGGGACCGCGCGCTCCTCGCCGTCGCGGCGTCGGGCGCCATGGCGATGGTCGCGTCGCTGGCGGTGGTCGTACCCGCGTTCCTCGCGGAAGGGGGATCGCACGCGGTCGCCGCCGTCCGTCTCGCCTGCGGGTTCTGACCGACCCCACGCCGATCGCGTGGTCCGGGTGGCGACTGCGGGGCGGTCAGCAGGCCCCGGGGTCGGTGGGCGGATCGCCGGGGCGGACCGTGCTCGCCCGGCGGCGACCGCCGGTGCCGTGCACGTCGTCTGATCGCGGTGGTGCGGCGCGCACTGGAGGGCGTCGAGTCGAGGGGTACGACATCGACCGCACGACCGGAACGCGTCTCCGACGATCTGTAGGAACTCGCGTCGGATCCTGGTACCTTTCCCGCTGCCGAGTCTCCGGGAACCGTCCCCGGGGAGCGGGGGACCCAGGTGTTTGGGGCTTGTCCACGGTCTTCGTGGAGGCGCGACTCTTTCAGCGCCAGCCCGTCAGCTAACCCCGTAGGCCGACGAGAGAGCAGCTGCAGATGCCACCACGCTCGGCGCGCCGCGCCGCCCTGACAAGCGCCCTGACGATGGTGGTCGCCGGCGGGCTCCTTCCGCAGGCCGCCTTCGCGAACGGCACCCCCGGGGGCGGCGGGATCGTCGCGCCGACCGCGGCTCCCGCACCGGCTGCCCCTGCGTCTCCGACGGTCTCGGAGACGCAGACCGTGAAGCTCACCCGCTCGCAGATCAAGAGCGTTCAGCGGCGAGCCAAGGTTCGTGCCGACGGTGCGCTCGGCGCGAGGACGCGCGCGGCGCTCAGGCGGTACCAGGCCAAGAAGCGCCTGGCCCGTACCGGGCGACCGAACCTGCAGACGTTGCGGGCGATGAAGCTCGCGTTCGCGGAGAAGATCGAGAAGCAGCTCGTCGCCAGGCAGCGAGCGCCCGGAGCCAGGACCGTCGCCGGGTACGCGTTCCCCATTCGAGGACGCTGGTCGTTCGGTGGTTCGGCCACCGGCTTCGGCGATCGCGGCGGTGCGCACCAAGGCGTCGACCTCCTGTCTGCATGCGGCACCCCGGTCGTGGCCGCTTCGAGCGGGTCGGTGAAGGTGAAGAAGCGGCATGGGGCCGCAGGCAACTACGTCGTGATCACCGGCACGCCTTCGGGCGAGGACCAGGTCTACATGCACCTGCAGTCCGCCTCGCCGCTGAAGGTCGGTGACCGCGTCGACGCCGGCTCGCCCGTCGGATCGGTCGGCAGGACCGGCAACGCGACAGCCTGCCTCCTGCACTTCGAGCTCTGGAGCGCCCCCGGCTGGTACGAGGGTGGCGAGCCGCGAGATCCGCGCAGGGATCTCAGGTCGTGGGGTGGCGCCGCCGCGCACTGACGATCAAGCGCCGCCGCGCGCCGATGCCGTGGTCACGGAGGGCGAGAACCCGGGGCGTTGCTGCCCCGCTTCCCCAGACGGACACCGCGCGACGGGGTGTGTCGAGTCGCCCTTGCCGCGATGGCGCTCGGTACTCCTACGATCTGTAGGATCTTCGCTCATGGTCGAGAGCCGACGGCGGTCGGGACGCCTGGCGTCCGTACCGACGAGCCGAAACGTCAAGGTGTCCGCTGGTCTGGTCGCCCTCTTCGTGGTCGTCGTCGCAGCGGTCGCGATCCTCGTCGGTGGGGGCGACGACGGCTCGGACGCCCCGAGCGAACGTGCGTCCTCCACCACGACCACGGCGACGTCGGAGACCAGCGCCGACGCGGCCACGTTGCCGCCGGTGGTCACCGACGACCCGAGGCTCCTCGGGGCTCCCGGTAGCTCGGGGGTGACGTTCACCGAGTTCCTCGACTTCGAGTGCGAGGGGTGTCGCGCCGCGTACCCGGCGGTCGAGGAGCTCCGCAAGGCCTACGCCGGACGGGTCACGTTCAACATCCGCTACTTCCCCCTCCCGGGCCACCAGAACTCTCGGCCGGCCGCGATCGCCGTCGAAGCCGCCTCGCAGCAGGGCAAGCTCGAGGAGATGTACCGCAGGATGTTCGAGACGCAGGCCGAGTGGGGCGAGAAGCGCGAGTCGCAGGCCGGCACGTTCCGAGGATTCGCCGAGGATCTGGGTCTGGACATGAAGCGCTACGACGCCGCCGTCGCCGACCCCGCGACGCTGCGACGGGTCGAGAGCGACTTCGCGGCCGGCTCGGCCCTGGGCGTCCAGGGCACCCCCACGTTCTTCGTCAACGAGCGACGGATCGATCCACGGTCGGTGGACGACCTGCGCAACGAGATCGACGCCGCGATCGCGGGATCGTGACCGCGGCCCCCGCCGGCACGAGCTCCGACGCGGGCGTTCGCCGCCTGGGCCTCGTGCTGCTGCTGGCCGGGATCCTGGGACTGGCCGCGTCGGCCGAGCTGGCGATCGAGAAGTTCCGGCTCCTGGAGGATCCGCTCTACGTGCCGCCCTGCACGCTGGGTGGGGCGGTCGACTGCGGATCGGTGATGACCAGCGACCAGGCGTCGGCGTTCGGCTTTCCGAACCCGTTCCTCGGGCTGGCCGGGTTCGCCGGGGTCCTCGTGGCCGGCCTCGCGGTGGCGTCCGGCGCGCGGCCCGGGCGCTGGTTCTGGCTCGTCGTGCAGGCGGGCATGGCCTTCGCCGTCGTCTTCGTGCACTGGCTGATCTTCCAGGGCCTCTATCGCGTGGGTGCGCTCTGCCCGTTCTGCATCGCGGTGTGGGTCGCGACGATCCCGGCCTTCTGGTACGTGACGCTCCACAACCTGCAGGACGTCGCTGCCCGGCCGAGCCGGCTCGGCGCCGTCGCTCGCATCGCCCGCGAGAACCACGGCATCGTGCTGACCGTGTGGCTGCTGCTCGTCGCGGCCCTGCTCGTCGAGCGCTTCTGGGCACCCTGGGATTCGGTGTTCGCGTGAGGCGGCGCCTCACGGGGCCGCGCCACGCCGCCGGCCCCCGGGTGGGCCCAGCCGATGCTCTGGGACGCTGCTCTCCCTGGGCGATGCTCCTGCTCGGTCTGTCGACCGCGATGGTGGCCGGCGTGCTTGCGTCTCCCGAGCCGGCGTCCGCGCACGGCTTGTCCGGGGGGCGCCAGATCCCGATCCCGGAGTGGCTGTTCGGGTGGGCGGCCGCGATCGTTCTCGTGGTGTCGTTCGTCGGCCTGAGCGTCCTCTGGCCCCGTCCGCGACTCGAGGCCATGGCGCGCGGGCGCAGCGTCGCCGTACCCGCCGCCCTGCGCCGTACCGGCCGCGTGCTCCTCGGCGTGCTCGGGGTGCTGCTCTACGGCACCACGGTCTGGGCCGGCCTCACCGGAACGCAGGACGCTCGGACCAACCTCGCGCCGACGATGGTCTTCGTCGCCCTGTGGGTCGGGATTCCGGTCCTCTCGGTCTTCGTCGGCAACGTCTGGCGGGCGATCAGCCCCTGGCGGGCGATCGCCGACCTGGCGCGCTGGCTCGTCCGGCGAACCGGGGCCTCGGCTCCTCGACCGATCGCGTGGCCTGTCCGCCTCGGCATGTGGCCCGCTGCCGGCGTACTGCTGGCGTTCGGCTGGCTCGAGCTCGTCGCGGCCGACCGCGACGACCCCTCGCTGATCGGTCTCGTCGCGTTGGTGTACGGCGTGACCATGCTCGTCGGCACCGGGGTCTTCGGCACCACCTTCCTGGACCGCGCCGACGGGTTCGGAAGGTACTTCCACATCGCGTCGACGCTCGCGCCCGTGTTCTGGCGTGACGGACGGGTTGGACTGCGGGTGCCCGGCAGCGGGCTCGGAGAGCTCCGCCCGGCCCGTGGCCTCCCCGCAGTCGTTCTGGTCCTCATCGGCACGACGACCTTCGACGGGCTCTCCGGCGGAGAAGCCTGGACCTCCGACGGCTCCCTCGGCCCCATGCTCGAGGATCTCTTCGCGAGTCTCGGGCTCGGGGCCACGGGGGCCGCGACCGCTGCCAGCACGACGGGGCTCCTGCTCTGCGTGCTCCTGGTCTCGGGGCTCGTGCTCGTCGGGATCGCCGGCATACGCCGCGTCAGCGGCAGGACGCTGGGGACCAAGGACCTGCTCGAGCGCTTCGCTCCGAGCCTCGTCCCGATCGTCCTCGGGTACGCGATCGCCCACTACGTCTCGCTGCTGGTCATCAACGGACAGGCCTTGGGGTTCCTCCTCTCGGACCCCCGTGGCGACGGTTCGAACCTGCTCGGGACCGCCGGATGGACGATCGACTACGACGTGCTGTCCCCGGAGGCGACCTGGTACCTCCAGGTCGTTGCGCTGATCGGCGGTCACGTCGCCGGCCTGATCGCGGCCCACGACGTCGCCGTCAGGACGTTCCGTGGGCGTCGCACCGCAGCCCGGTCCCAGTACTGGATGCTCGCCGTGATGGTCGGCTTCACCTCGATCGGACTCTGGTTGCTCTCATGAACACACGGGCCATCTCCCCCCGTATCGTCTCGCCCGACGGCGCGACGCCGACCGCGCGACCCAAGCACGCCGCCCGCGCCCGGTGCGTCCGCCGGGAGGCCCTTCGACGCGTGCGAGCGTTCGCGACGTCGGCCGCCGTAGCGGTGCTCGCCCTGCCCGCCGCGGCCGACGCCCACGGCGGCATCAGCGTCGCCGAGGGGGGCGGCAAGGGCGTGCGGATAGCGGTGCAGGGCTCGGAGGCCGGGCCCAGCAACGTCGACTTCGCAACGACCCTCGCGGGTCCGGGGACCGGCGACGGCTCGAGGGTCGTCTACTGGATCCGGCCCGCCGGTCGTGAGCGAGCCGTACGTGTCGCCACCGAGCGCGACGAAGGGGGAGTTCACCACGCCGAGATTCCAACCGAGGGCCGCGGCTCCTGGCAGGACTGGGACGTCTCCGCGTACGTCACGCTCAACACCGGCGGACGACTCCGGGTGACGAACGACGAGCGCGACCCGCCCGGACCACTCCAACGGTCCGATGACGCCGAGGACGACGCTGCCCCACCGGGGACGAGAGCGGCTCCGATCACCGACGCCGCGGCGCCCTCGGATGCGGCGGCGGACTCCGTCCAAGACGTCTCCGGCGAGAGCGACGGAGCGCCCGGATGGGTCGTCCCGAGTCTCGTCGCGCTGATCGTCCTCGGGGCCGTCGCCGGCGCGCTCGGACGGCGTCGGACCCGGGCGGAGAACGTCGATTGACGCGAGGGAATCGGCGTCGCTAACCCAGGCGGCCGATGCCCGGGAAGAATCGGCCGGAGGTGGCGGCGTAGTCCACGTACGCGGGCCCGTGCGCTCGGCGGAGGTAGGGCTCTTCGGCGTAGCGGACCTGGAGCTCGATGGCGAGCAGGAGCGCGGCTGTGCCGGCCAGCGCGACGACGTTGGGCGTGATGAGCGCGAGGCCGATGGCGACGGCGAGCATCGCGGTGAAGACGGGGTTGCGAACGCGCGCGAAGACGCCGCGGGTCACGAGGGCCGTGCGCTCCTGCTCGTCGATGCCGATGCGCCAGGTGTCGCCCATCGCGGCCTGGGCCACGAGGGTGCCGGCGATCCCGGCCACGGCGATCCCGGTGCCGATGACGGCGATCCCGGTCGTGTCGAGCGCGGCGAGCGGCGGGGTCGCGCCGGCGAGCTGCAGGACCGGCGCGACCAGGCCGGCGACGAGCGCGACGGCGAAGAGCACGCCGCCCCACCACTGCGCTTGCGCGGGGGTGCCGCTGATGCCGTGGAACCCGCTGGTGCCGGCCCGGGTGAGCATGAGCCACGTGCGCCAGCCGAACGCCAGGCCGAGGTAGAGCAGGTAGAGCGCGAGCGCGAGCCAGGGCATGTCAGGTCACCGGGGTCGGTTGACGGGCCACCGCCTGGGCAGGCGGCGGGTTGGTCGAGGACGTCGTGGCGGCAGCGAACGCGCCGCGGCGCGCGGCACGCAGGCCGTTGGCGATGACGAGGACCTCGGCGAGCTCGTGGATCGAGACGACCGCCGCGAGGCCCAGGATGCCGGTCGCCGCCAGCGGGACGAGGGTGATGATGATGGCGGCCGAGAGCGCCAGGCTCTGGCGCATGATCCGATTGGCCCGTCGTGCGTGGTGGATCGCCCGCGGCAGCGTTCGGAGGTCGTCGCCCATGAGCGCGATGTCGGCCGTCTCGATCGCGACGTCGGTGCCGATGGCGCCCATCGCGATCCCGACGTCGGCGCTAGCCAGTGCGGGCGCGTCGTTGATGCCGTCGCCGACCATCGCGACGGTCCCGTGCCGCTGACTGATGAGCTCGTCGATCGCGGTGGCCTTGTCCTCGGGGCGCAGCTCGGCGCCGACGTGGTCGATCCCGGCCGTGGCTGCGAGGGCGCCGGCAGCGAGGGCGTTGTCACCGGTGAGCATCGCGATGCCGGTCACGCCGGCCCCGCGAAGCTCGCGGATGGCGTCGGCGGCCTCGGGGCGCAGGTCGTCGCGGATCGCGATGGCGCCGACGAGGTGCTCGTCGGCGGCGACGAGCACGACGGTGGCGCCCTGGCGCTGCAGCGCGGCGACGCGGTCGCCCCACGGGCCGGGATCGAGGTAGCCGGGCCGACCGACCCGCACCCGACGGCCATCGACTCGGCCCTCCAATCCATCGCCGGGGTGGGCGTTGACGTCCTCGCCGCGGTGGACCTCGGCGGGTGGGGCGGCCGTGAGGATCGCCGCCGCGAGCGGGTGCTCGCTGCGGGCCTCCAGCGCGGCGGCGAGCGTCAGGACCTCGGCGCGGTCGTGGTGCTCGTCGTGCAGGACGTCGATCACGCGGGGCTCGCTGCGCGTGAGGGTGCCGGTCTTGTCCAGCGCGACGGTGCGCACCTGTCCGAGGGCCTCCAGGGCGGCCCCGCCCTTGATGAGCACGCCGGAGCGGGTGGCGGCTCCGATCGCGGCCACGACGGTCACCGGCGCGGAGATCGCGAACGCACAGGGCGCCGCCGCGACGAGCACGACGAGCGCCCGCTCGACCCACGTCCCGGGATCGCCGGACGCGATACCGCCGAGCACCGCGATCAGCGCGGCCACGACGAGGATCCCGGGCACCAGTGGCCGCGCGATCCGGTCCGCGATCCGCTGGCCACGCCCCTTGCGGGTCTGGGCCTCCTCGACGATCCGCACCACCCGGGCCAGCGAGTTGTCGGCCACCGTCGCGGTGACCTGCACCTCCAGCGCGCCCCGGCCGTTGATCGTCGCCGCGAACACCTCCTCGCCCGGTCCGCGCCAGACCGGTACCGACTCGCCCGTCACCGGCGACTGGTCCAGCGCCGAGCGACCCTCGACGATCCGGCCGTCGGTGGCCACGCGCTCCCCCGGACGCACGACGAGCACGTCGCCGACGCGCAGCTGCGTCGGGGACGTCTCGACCTCGTGCCCGTCACGCCGGACCCGCGCCCGCTCGGGGACGAGTCCCAGGAGCGCGCGCAGGCCCTGGTGCGCTCGGGTCAGGGCGTAGTGCTCGAGCGCCTCGCTGATCGAGAACAGGAACGCGAGCATCGCCGCCTCGGCCACCTCCCCCAGCAGCACCGCCCCGATCGCCGCGATCGCCATCAACGTCCCGACCGACAGGCGTCCCGCCAGGAGCCCGCGCACGGCCTGCGGCACGAACGTCAGCCCGCCGACGAGCAGCGCCACCACCTCCGCGGCTCGGACCCACCCACCGTCGGCCCCGGCCAACGCCAGCGACAGCGCGGCCAGCAGTGCCAGCCCCGAACCGGCGGCCAGGCGGATCTCGCGCACGTCCCACAACCGTGCCGGTGGCCCCTCCGACAGATCCGGGATCTCGCACCCGCACGCGTCGAGCTGCACTCCCGCCCTCGGACGGGCTGCCGGCTCCGCCGGGGCGCAGCACGACCCCGCGGCAGGCGCCGTCGAGGCATCCTCACCGTCGGGCGCGCAGCACGCGCACGCCTCGGCGTCGACCTCGGTCTGGGGGAGCTCCAGCATTGGGAGGGGCACGCTTCCGGGCTCGTCCGGGCGGGGTGGCCGAGCGGCGCTCACGACGCCACCTCGTCGGCCACCGCCGCCACCGCGTCGACCAGCGACGTGCCAGCCGGGGTGAGGCGGTAGAGCACCATCTTGCCGTCGCGGCGACCGACGACCAGCCCGGCCGCGCGGAGCTTCCCGACGTGGTGCGACACGAGCTTCTCCGACCGCTCCACCACCCACGCCAGGTCGCACACGCACAGCTCCTCTCCCTCCCGCAGCGTCGACGCGATCGTCAACCGCGTCGGATCCCCCAACGCCGCCGCCTGCTCCGCACCCCGTTGCGTGACCGCGGGCTCCGGCCGTGCCCGCCGCAATGCCTCCGCCCGCGGCAGGTCCAGGCAGAGCAGGTCGCATCGGTCGACGCTCATTCCTTCATCCTAACGGATGTTGGTATGAGAGCCGACGTCGAACCCTCGGATTCGTGGAGGGTCGCGTTCGTCCAGGCCAGGTGCCTCGGCGCGGCGAGGGTCGTGCGCGGTGGCGGGCTCCTAGAGCTCGCCGAGCGGCTCGAGCCAGCGACCGGTCTCGGGCAGGCTCTGGAAGGTCAGGCGAGGCAGCGGCTGCTCGAACAGGCCGGGGACGTCCTCTAGGTCGACGACGTCGATCCCGTCGACCTGGACGAGCTGGTGGGCGTGCTCGGGGAAGACGAGCGCGGTGACGGTGATGCCGGACGCCAGCAGCACCTTGGCCGCCTCGGCCAGGGCGTTGCCGTCGTGCGACATGAGGATCGCTTCGCGCAGCCCGCCGCCGTAGCGACGCTCCTCCAGCAGCGCCAGGATGTCCTCGTCGACATCGCTGTCGGGGCGCGACTTGGGCTTGAGGAACATCCGGAACCCGGCCTGACGGACCGCCTCGGCCCAGCCCAGCACCCCGTTGAACGTCCGCTCGGTGACGTTGGCGAACACCGCCGCCTCGATCTTCGCCCGATCGCCGTCCCCGTCCTGCGCCCGTTCGCGGAGCCAGTCGGCGAGTGCGTCGATCCGCGGCCGCTCCCGACCGGTGGGCTTGCGCCGGAGGATCAGCTGCCCGAGCACCATGTCGATGTTCGGGGAGTCCCACACCAGGAGGATGCGCTCGTCGGTCACCCGGCCATCGTGGCAGGTGACCGGGCCACGGTCCGTGCCAGGGGCGGGTCGGCGCTCTCACCCCAGCAGCCGCACCACCACGTTCCGGTAACAGGCGGCGGCGAGGTCGAGGTCCTCGACGGCGATCCGTTCGTCGGCGGCGTGCATGAGCCCGGCCTGCTCGCGCAGGTCGATCGTGCGGTGGGGGAAGAACCCGTAGGCCACGCAGTCGGGAAACGTCGACCGCCACGCCCGGGAGTCGGTGAACCCGGGCAGCAGCGTCGGGACGATCTGCGCGGTGGGCGCCTCGCGGCCGACCCACTCGTGCAGTGCGTCCATCAACGGGCCGGCGATCGGGGACGCGCTCCCGGGCACGATCTCGGACAGCTCCAGCTCGACGTCGCCGTCGAGGTCGAGCATCTCGCCGGGCAGCAACAGGACGGAACCCGGGCCGAGTGGCCCGGTCGCCTCCTGCGGCCGGGCGCCGGTGGCGGCCGTCGTCCCCGCGCCGACGCCGGCACCCGCACCGGCCCCGCCACCCGCACCCGCGGTTCCGGCACCGTTCCCGCCACCCGCACCCGCACCGACCCCGCCGCCCGCGGCGACGCGTTCCACTCTTGCCGGGTCGCCGCCGAGCGCGGTCACGATCCGGCCCAGCACGTCCTGTGGCTCCAGTCCCGGCGGCACGCGGCAGTCCACGCGCAGCTCGGCACGGTCGGGGATGACGTTGATCTTGTCGCTGGCCGAGATCCGGGTCGGGCTGACGGTCACCCGGCCCATCGGCTCGATCGCGGCGGCCAGCTCCGGGGCCTCGGAGCGCAGCGTCGCGTACGCCTGCTCCGGATCGTCGGACCCCAGGCCGAGCCCGTCCAGCAGCGCCGCGATCGCGGGGTGCAGGTCGACCGGGAGCCGGGCCTCGGCCAGGCGCGTGATCAGCGGGGCCAGGCGGACGAGCGCGTTGTCGCCCAGCCGCGGGGTCGACGCGTGCGCCGCACGGCCGTGGGTGCGCAGCACGAACCGCATCGGGCCCTTCTCGCCGACGCAGACCCCGTAGTGGTGGCGGTCGCGGAAGTGGATCGGCGCCCCGGCCCCCTCGTTGAGGAGCAGGTCGCAGCGGGCCAGGTCGGGGCGCTCGCGACAGAGCCAGACGGCGCCGTCCGCGCCGCCGGTCTCCTCGTCGCTGACGACGATGACCTTGAGCGACCCGCGCGAGGGTCGCCAGCCCGACGCGGCCAGCCCGACCGCCGCGGTGACCTCGGCCGCCGTCTGGGACTTCATGTCGATCGCGCCGCGCCCCCAGATGACGCCGTCCTCGTCGAGGTGCCCCGACCACGGGTCGTGACGCCAGTCCTCGGGCGACGCGAGGACCGTGTCGACGTGCGACAGCAGCCCCAGGACCGGGCCCGCCGCACGGGCGTCCGGGTCCTCGGCGGCCAGCTCGGCGACGAGGTTGGGACGCTCCGGCGTGCGACCGTCCTGCTCGACGGCGAACCCCGCGGCCTCCAGCAGCCCGGCGAGCAGCTCGATCGCCGGCCGCTCGTTCCCGGGAGGGTTGACCGTGTCCAGCCGGATCAGCCGCTGGAGCAGATCGGCGGCGGAGGGCACGGGGACCGACGGCATCGGTCCAGGCTAGTGCCCCGACCGCGGCCGGGTCAGGCGCGCGTCGGGGCCGGTGCTCCGCGCCGACCCCGCGCTCCCGGCGGCCTGGCTCAGAACCCCTCCTGGCACGCCTTCGCCGTGCCGTTGTACCCCAGGATGAACGCGGCCTGGCGCTGCTGGCGGGTGCCGTGCGAGCGCGGGTCCAGCCACTGCGACGAGCCGGCGCTGTAGAGCCAGCTCAGGACCGCCGGCGCGTCGTCGGGCTCCTCGATGAGGGCGCCGCTGCGCAGGCTCGCGTGGAGGAACACCCCGGCCAGGCAGTCGGCCTGGATCTCGTCGCGGTAGTCGTTCGCGCCCGGGTCGATCCCCTGCTCGTCCCACGTGTCCTGCACCGCGTGGCCCCACTCGTGGGCGAGGATGAGGAACGTCGTCGCGCCGCCCGGGTAGTCGGCCAGGTAGCCCTGGAACCAGTCGAGGTCGAACGCCACCCGCTCCTCGTCGTCGGCGGAGCAGTAGAACGCGTTGGACGCCGTCTGCTCGGGCGGGATCGGCCCGCCGCAGGTCATGCCGGACGTCGGGCCACGGTACGCCTCGAACGTCCCGGGCACGTCGAAGGTCACCCCCCAGGTCCGCTGCAGCTCGGCGGTCCAGTACTCGTTGAGCAGCCGGGCGACGTAGCCGGCGTCCTCGAGGACCTTCTTCTCGCGCTGCTCCCGCTGCTGCGGGTCGGCGAGGACCGACGGCGGGGCCTTGACCCGCTCGGCGCCGCACACGCCCGGGGCGATCGCGCAGAGCGTCGGGCCGAGCTCGCGCTTGAACGGCTGGCCCGCGGTCGTCGTGCTCGCGGGCACGTCGCCGGACGACGGGGCGTCGGCGGGCGTCGTGGTGGTCGTCCCCGAGTCGCTGCACCCGGTGATGGCGAGCGTCGCGGCGGCGGCCACGGTGGCGAGCAGGGTGAGCGGTGAGCGGCGGGTCATGCGTGGGATCTCCGGAGGGGACGGCGGGCCGCCCGGTGGAACGGTCGTCGGATGACGACGGGACGACTCTACGACGGCCGCGTACCGCCGCTCGACCCCCGTGCGGGGGGCGGTGACGACCCGACGTTCGGCGGATCGCCGCCGGTCTGGGCGTGGCGGCCGGCCGCGCGGGTCAGGGCGTGTCGGACGACATCTCGCGCGCGGCCGCGAGCAGCGTCGCCGGCACGTTCGCGGCGGGGTCGTCCAAGACGAGCTCGAGCAGCGCGCGCAGCGACCGGCCGACGTCCGGGCCCCGCAACCCCAGGCGCATGAGGTCGTCGCCACCGATCGCGAGGTCGCCGAGCGTCACCGGGGCGGTCCGCTCACGGGCGACGACCGCCTCGAACGCCGACAGGTCGCGGTCCCAGCCGGCCGGGGGGCCCTCGGGACGCTTGCCGGCGCGGTCGCAACGGCGCAACAGCAACTGGTCGTCGACGCGATCGCGGCCGATCCGGTGGACGAACCGCCGCGCGATCCGTCCCTGCGCCCGCTCGTCGAGGTCGGCGAACCCCTCGTCGTCGGGGTACATGTGCTCGGTGATGAGCGCGGCGACCGCGTCGATCCTCCGGCGGGGGGCGCGCAGGCGCCGCAGCGCCGTCGCGGCGGCCCGACCGCCGAGCCAGGCGTGGCCCGGCCGGCCGTGCTCGGGGCGCGGCGAGTAGCGGCGGCGGCCGTCCGGGCCGTCCCAGGCGGCGGCGGGCTTCGCGACGTCGTGGAGCAGCGCCGCCCAGCGGACGTCGAGCGTCGCGGCGGCCTCGGTCGCGCGGCGGAGCGCGAGCAGCAGGTGGTCGTCGAGCGTCAGGACGTGGTTGCCGCTGCGCTGCTCGTAGCCGACGGTGGGCGCCCACTCCGGGATCGTGCCCGACAGGATCCCCAGGTCGCGCGCGTACCCCAGCGCCCGCGCCGCCTCCGGACCCATGAGCGTCTTCTCGAGCTCGATGAGGATCCGCTCCGGCGACAGCGGCCACCGGTCGGTGTCGTCCGGGTCGTCCGGTCGGAACGCGACGGCGTGCTCGCGCATCGCGTCCCACGTCGCCGGGTCGATCCGCAGGTCGTCGTGGGACACCCGGGCCAGGCCGCGCAGCACCCGCAGCGGATCCTCGGCCAGCGTCCGCGGTCCGACCATCCGCAGGATCCGGCGCTCCACGTCGGCGCGACCGTCGGACACGTCGACCCAGTGGCCGTCGTGCAGGTGCCGGGCGAGCGCGTTGACGGTGAAGTCCCGGCGCCGCAGGTCCTCCTCGATCGACACGTCCGCGCCGGCGCGGATCGCGAAGTCGGTGTGGCCCGGGCCGGTGGACACCTCGGTGCGGGCCAGCGCGATCTCGATCCCCTCGGGCGGGGTCCAGCGGGTGCGCAGGCGCACGCCGATGAGCCGGTCGGCGACGACGAGGCGTTGCGCGCGACCCTCGCGCCGGGCGCGGGCGAGCAGGTCGTCGGCGGTCACCCCGACGACCGCCAGGTCGATGTCGGACGGGGCGCGACCGAGCAGCTCGTCACGGAGGCACCCGCCGACCTCGTACACCTCGTCGAGCCCCATCCGGCGCGTCGCGTCGCGGAGGCGCTCCCGCAGGGCGTCCACGCCGTCGACGGCGGTGTCGGGGGCGGGCGGCACGGCCGGAAAGCGTAGACGAGGCGACGAGCGCCCCGGGGCCGCGCCGGCCGTCGCGGGGACGATCCGGCCCCCGTGCCATCCTCGAGCGGTGGACCGCCTGTTCGCCCCCGATCCCCCGGACGCCGTCGGGCCCGCCGACGGGGGCGCGGCGGGCGACGCGCCGCTCGCCGCGCGGTTGCGGCCCCGCCGGGTCGACGACGTCGTCGGTCAGGCCGGGCTGCTCGACGAGGGCCGGCCGCTGCGGGCCGCGATCGACACCGGTCGCCCGCACGCGATGCTGCTGCACGGGCCGCCCGGGTCGGGCAAGACGACGCTCGCCCGGATCGTCGCCGACGCGGCCGGGGCCGCGGTCGAGCGCCTGCAGGCCGTCGACGCCGGCAAGGCCGAGGTCCGCGCCGCCATCGCGCGGGCCGAGCAGCGCCGCGCCGCCGGTGGGGCCACGGTGCTCTTCATCGACGAGATCCACCGGTTCAACCGCACGCAGCAGGACGCGTTGCTGCCGGCGGTCGAGGACGGCGTCGTGACGCTCATCGCCGCGACGACCGAGCCGCCGTGGGCGGCGGTGAGCCCCGCGCTGCGCTCGCGGCTGCGGATCTACCGCCTGCGCGCGCTCGACGAGCGCGACGTCCTGACGCTGCTGCGACGCGCGGTCGACGGCGACGCGCTCGGCCCGGGCGTGACCGCGCAGGACGACGCGCTGGCGCTCCTCGCCGCGCGCAGCGCCGGCGACGCCCGCACGGCGCTCGGCGCGCTCGAGGCCGCCGTGGGACTGGCGCGGGCCCAGGTCGCGCGACTGCTGGGGGAGGACCCGGACGACGACGACGGGGATGCGGTCGGGATCGACGCGCCGGACCGCCCGCGGGCACGGCCGGTCACCGTCACCCCGTCGCACGTCGCCGCGGTCCTCGACCGGTCGGTCGTCGCGGCCGGGCCGGACCAGCCGCACGACCTGCTGTCGGCGTACATCAAGTCGATCCGCGGCAGCGACCCCGACGCGGCCGTGTACTACCTGGCCGGCATGCTCGCCGCGGGGGAGGACCCGCGGACGGTGGCGCGGAGACTCGTCGTGTCGGCGAGCGAGGACGTCGGCCTGGCCGACCCGCACGCGCTGCCGATGGCGGTCGCCGCCGCCGAGGTCGTCGACCGGGTCGGGATGCCGGAGTGCCGGATCGCCCTGTCGCACGTGACGGTCCGCCTGGCCCTGGCCCCGAAGAGCAGCGCCGCGTACCGGGCGATCGACGACGCCCTGGCCCACATCGAGGAGCACGGCGTCGCGGCGCCGCCGCCGTACCTGCGCGGCAAGGCGAGCGACGGTGCGGCGCCCGGGCACTACGACTACCCGCACACCAACCCGGGCGGGGTGTCGGATCAGGAGCTCATGCCCGCCGGCCTGGAGTCCCGCCGGTTCCTCGCGCCCGCCGACCACGAGCACGCGTTGCTGGAGCGCCTGGCCGCCACCCGGCGGGCGCGCGGACGGGAGCCGTAGACGTGGCGCTCGACCGCATCGTCGCGCGAGAGTACGAGGCGGAGCTGCTCGCCGAGATGGTCGAGGGCATGGGGCAGAACGCCGACGATCCGGACCTCGTCGCCTGGGACCGGGCCGTCGGCGACGGCCTCGACGACCTTCCGGGTTGATGGCCTCGACGTCGCCGGGCCAGGGCGAGATCTGGCTGGCCGACCTCGGCCCGACGGTCGGCGACGAGGGCGGCCGCCGGGTCGGATCAGCGACGTCGCCGGCCATGTCGGTGCCCGCGACCGCGACCGCCGAGCTCGGGCGGTGCCGGGTGCTCCCACGTGACGGTCAGATGGTCGCCGGGCCGGAGGGCGTCCCAGGCCGCGGCGGACTCGCGCAGGCCGCGGCAGGCGGCGTCGAGACGGTCGGTGGTGATCGCCGGGTCCCACCACCGCGGCCCGACGGCGGTTCGGAGCGCGGCCACGTTGCGCGGGCGCCCGTCACGGTCGGCGTCGGCGACCGCGCGGACGAGCATCTCGGCCTGCGACAGGCGGTCTCCCGCGGCATCCACGACCGCCTGCCCGCGCCGCGCGGCGTGCGGGGGTTGTCGCCCCGCGACGACCCTCGTGTGGTCGAACAGCCCGCCCGCCGCGATGACGCCCCACAGCCCCGCGACGAGGCCCAGCCGGTCCTCGACGACGAAGTGCGCCAGGTCGTGTGGGACGCGGTCCACCGGTCCGCCGACCTTGTTGTACCCGCCGCCGTCGAGCTCGAGGACGACCCCGTCGGAGCGCCGCACGACCGCCCGGTATCGCGTCCCGGCGCCGCGGACGAACACGATCGGGGTGGGCGCGACGGACGGCACCACCGCACGGTCGCACGGCCGGTGGTCGCCCGCCGCGATCGGCCGAGGACGCGGCGGGGTTCGAGTCCCACGACCCCGCCATGGGGCGAGCGGTCGTGGAGCGGGCCGTTGTGGGGCGGGCCGTTGCGAGACGACCCGCGCCCCGCGACGGACCCGCGTCCCGATCGGCCGCCCGGTGCGCGACGATCCCGGCGTGCGCCCCTCGCCCCGCTCGCTCGTCCCGCCGTTCGCGGTGATGGAGGTCCTCGACGCGGTGCAGCGCCGACGCGACCGCGGGCTGGAGGTCTTCTCGCTCTGCGCCGGCGAGCCGTCCGGCGGCGCGCCGACCGACGTCCGCGAGCGGGCCGCGGCGCTGCTGACCGCCGGCGACCCGCTCGGCTACACGCCGGCGCTCGGACTTCCCGAGCTGCGCCGCGCAATCGCCGGCCACTACGGCCGCTGGTACGACCTGGACGTCGATCCCGACCGGGTCGCCGTCACCACCGGGTCGTCCGGGGCGTTCGTCCTGGCGTTCCTCGCCGCGTTCTCTCCCGGCGACCGGGTCGCGCTCGCCCGACCCGGCTATCCCGCCTACCGCAACATCCTGCGCGCCCTCGGGTGCGACGTCGTCGAGCTGCCCGCCGGTCCCGACGAGCGGTACCAGCCGACCCCGGCCCTGCTCGACGCGGCGGTCGCCGACGGCGGGCCGATACACGGCCTGGTGCTCGCGTCGCCCGCCAACCCGACCGGGACGATGGTCGACCCGGGCGAGCTCGCCGCGCTGTCGGACTGGTGCGCCGAGCACGACGCGGTCCTCGTCAGCGACGAGATCTACCACGGCATCACCGCCGGAACGCGTGACCAGGCGTGCGCGTGGACGCACGACGACCGGGCGATCGTCGTGTCGTCGTTCTCGAAGTACTGGGGGATGACCGGGTGGCGCCTGGGCTGGGCGCTGCTACCCGGGCCGTTGGTCGGGGCGGTCGACGCGCTCGCCGGCAACCTCGCGCTCTGCCCGCCGACCCCGGCCCAGCACGCGGCGGTCGCGGCGTTCACCGACCGCTCCTACGCCGAGTGCGACGCCGCCGCCGCCCGCTACCGCGACCACCGGGCGCTGCTCCTCGACCGCCTGCCCGCGCTCGGCTGGGGTGCGTACGCGCCGGCCGACGGCGCGTTCTACCTCTACGCCGACGTCGGCGACGCGATCGACCGCGCCGGGTGCGACGGCAGCGTCGCCTGGTGCGCGCGACTGCTCGAGGAGACCGGCGTCGCGTTGACGCCCGGGGCGGACTTCGACGGGATCGACGGCGACCGCTGGGTGCGCCTGTCCTACGCCGCCGACGGCGCGGTGCTGCGCGAGGGCCTGGACCGGATCGCCGCCTGGCGCTGACGCGTCCCGGGGCGCCCGGGGCCCGGGTCGAGAGCGGGTCGCCCGACCGTCGTGGGGCGACGGTGGACCGACCCGCTGTCGCGCGACCGCCGTCGCCTCCCGTCGACGTCGGCCGGGAGCTACCCTGTGTCCATGCCTGCCGCCGCGTACGCCGGGAAGGAGTGCGTCTGCCAGTTCAAGCGCACGATCTGCGACCAGACGTGCGTGAGGGACATGCTCGACACGCCGTTCTACATCGCGTGCCTCAAGCTGCGCGACCGGTCGTGCCTCGTGATCGGCGGCGGCGAGCTGGGGCTCGAGAAGACCGAGGGCCTGCTCGCCTGCGACGGCAGCGTCCACGTCATCTCGCCCGAGGTGCTGCCCGAGGTCGAGCGCCTCGCCGAGGAGGGCTCGATCACCTGGGAGCGGCGCGAGTACGCCGGCGCGGAGGACCTGGAGGGTCGGTTCCTCGTCATCGCCTGCACCGACGACACCGACACGAACATCCGCATCTACGAGGACGCGGAGAAGCGGGCGATGCTCGCGAACATCGTGGACGTGCCGCCGCTGTGCAACTTCATCCTGCCCGCGATCGTGCGGACCGGTCCGCTGGCGATCGCGATCTCGACCGCCGGTGCGTCGCCGGCGCTCGCCAAGCGGATGAAGGACGAGGTGTCGCAGCTGTTCGGCGAGGAGTACGCCCGCCTGGCGGTCATGCTCAACGACGTCCGCGGCTGGGCCAAGGGCACGCTCCCCACGTACCAAGACCGCAAGGTGTTCTTCGAGGGGATCGTCAACGGCGACCCCGACCCGATCGCGCTGCTGCGCGAGGGCCGCGAGGCCGATGTCCGCACGCTGATCGACGCGGCGCGCGACACCGCCGAGGCGCGCCTCGAGCGGGCGTAGGTCCGCCGGCAGGCCGGCCCGCGGACGTTCGGGCCGCCACCCTGCGTTCAGGTCCCCGGCGCGTGCGCGCCGTGCGGTCACGACATCGCTCCACTTCCGCCCGGGTGCCTCCCGCGCCGACCCGACCTCGACCCGCGTCAGCGCACCGGGCTGCCGAACCGGCCGAAGAACCCGCGCAGGGTCTGGTTCAGCAGGTGGGCGCGCTCCCACTGCAGGAAGTGCCCGGCGCGCGGCACGACGTACGGGCCGGTGAGGTCGGTGAACGCCACCTCGCACCGCTCGGGGAAGTCCGGCCACACGACGTGGTCGTCCGGCCCGTACAGGGCGACGGTCGGCACGTCGCTGCGCACCCCCCACGCCGGGGGCGCGGCCACCGGTCGGGTGCGCATCGCGGCCTCGTAGAGCCCCAGCCCGGCGCGGAACCGCTCCGCGTCCCCGAACGGCTCGGTCATGAAGTCGACCTCGTCCGCGGTGAACGCGCCCGGCGTCGCCCAGAACCGGTGCCCGTACGCCTCGCCGACGTAGCGCCGCCGGCGCTCCGGGGTGTCGAGCTCGGCGGCCAGCCCGTCCGCGTCGGTCCCCTGGCGGACGAAGTAGTCCGACGCCATCCGGCTGCGCTCCGGCGTGCCCGGCGCGATCCCCGCGTGCGCGTAGGCCTCGCGCAGCGGCGGCAGGATCGTGTTGAAGAGGCACTGCGCGGTGACGAAGCCCGGGTGCCGCAGGCCCAGCTCCTGGACCACGACCCCGCCGAAGTCGCCGGCGGCGGCGAAGCACCGCTCGTGGCCGAGCGCGTCGTGGAGCAGGTGGTGCAGGTCGATCGCGTTGGCGGCCGCGTCGTAGAACCCGTCGGTCGCGACCGACGAGTCCCCGAACCCGCGCAGGTCCGGCACGATGACCTCGAACCCGGCCGCCGCGAGCGGGGCGACGTTGCGCCACCAGATCCGCTTCGTCTCGGGCCACCCGTGGACGAGCAGCAGCGGGGTCCCGCCCGGGTTCTCGCGCAGGTACGCCAGATCGCCCCCGGACGGGGTGCGGTGGCGGTGGACGGCGAACCGGTCGGGGGAGAGGTCGTCGGGCATCTCGGCGGGTGGTCGGGCGGTCGGGGACGGGGCGGGGCCAGCCTCCCACGTCGTCACGACGCGTTCACCGACGCCCGTCCGGCCGCGTTACAGTCGCGGGTCCGATGTTCACCACGGGGCAGCGGTCGCTCGGCGGCCGGCACGATCGTCCACCGGCGCTCACGGCCCGGCGGTCGCCCCGTGCCCGCCCCGCCGTCCTGCTCCTCGCGCTCCTCGCCGCGCTGGTGCCGGCCCTCGCGGCCGCGAGCCTCGCCCGGGCCGACGACTTCTCGTGGGTCGACGCGCGGTTCCTGCACCAGGCGCACCAGGGCGGCGAGAACGAGGTGCCGACGAACACGATGTACGGGCTGGCGTACGCGCTGACGCACGGGGCGGACATGCTCGAGATCGACGTGCACGTGTCCAAGGACGGACACGTCGTCGTCGGGCACGACCAGACCGTCGACCGCACGACGAACGGCGCCGGCCGCATCCAGGACATGACGCTCGCCGAGCTGCGCCGCCTGGACTCCGCCCACTGGTTCGTCCCCGGCCGCTCGACCGTCCACGGCCTGCCCGACGACGCCTACGTCATGCGCGGGATCCGCACCGGGGCCAAGCCGCCCCCGGCCGGGTACGACGCCGACGACTTCGCCATCCCGACCCTGCGCGAGGTGCTCGACGCCTACCCGAACGTCCCGTTGAACGTCGAGATCAAGGGCGCGGACGACGCGGAGAAGTTCCGCGTCGCCGACGCGCTCGCGGACCTGCTGGCCCCGCTGGGCCGACGCGACGTCGTCGTCGCGTCGTTCGTGCAGGAGGCGATCGACCGGTTCAAGGCCCGCGCTCCCGACGTGCCGGTGTCGGCCGGGGTGGCGGCGTCGGTCGGGTTCCTCCTCCTCGGACAGGACCTGCCGCCCGGCACCGTCGCGTTGCAGCTGCCGTTCGCGTTCGACCCGGGCAGCATCGGGATCAAGGGCCCGGTGCTCGACGACCTGCCGGTCGAGCTGAACCTCGCGCAACGGTGGGTCACCGATCGCGCGCACGCCGCCGGGGTGGCGGTGCACTACTGGCAGGTGCCGGAGACCGACGCCGCCTACCGGCAGGTCGTCGACGTCTGCGGCGACGGGATCATGACGACGTCGCCGACGGTGCTCGAGGGGTTCCTCGAGCGGGCGGACGTCCCGCGGATGGGCGGCCAGGGCGCGGCGCGCGGCGCCGACGGGTGCCCGCACGGCCCTCCCGAGCCGCCTCCCGGATGCCGGCTGCGCGTGGCGAAGCTCGTCGTCCCGCGCGACGGCCGGATCCCCGTGCGGATCGAGCGTCACGGCGACCTGCGCACCGCGTGCGCCGGCGTCGTCGAGCTGCGCACCGCCGACCCGGTCGCGGTGCCCGGGGCCAAGGCCCGGGCCCGGCGGGTCGCCCGGCGGGCCCGCCACCGCGTGCGGGTGGCCGACCGGCGCGTGCGCCGTGCGCTGCGCGCCGCCCGCGGCCGGGAGCGGACCCCGGCCGTGACACGGCGGATCCGGACGCTGCGCCGCCGGGCCGCGCAGGCCCGACGGACGTCGCGCCGGGCCGCGCGCGCCGCCAAGGCCGGACCGTCGCGGGTCGTCCTCGGCACCGCGCGGTTCAGCGCGCCCGCCCGCCGGATGGGAACGACGGTCGACGTCGTCCCGACCGCCGACGGCCGCCGGATCCTCGCGGCCGGCCCGGCGATCGCGGTGCGGACGACCGTGGAGGGCTCCCGCCGCGACGCACGGACGCTGCCGCTGCGGACCCGGTGATCGCCGACCCCGGCGCCCCCACGACACGTCGATAGCGCGAACGCGCCAACTTGCTCAAGGTCCTCCGACGGGCTGCCGATCCCCTCCGTGAACGCCCTGCCGGGACCCGGCGGGGCGCTGTCGTTCCGGGGCCGGGAGGCGGCCGCGGAACCGGCGTCGAGCCCCCGTCCCGCGGACCCGACCGGCGCGACGGAGGGCGCACGCGCGGGGTGTACGTTCGCGTGATCCGGCGGCCCGCCCCGGGTCGCCGAGCGAGGAGCGGACGATGCGTCGCACGGCACGGTTCCTTCCGGTGGCCCTCGTGGCCGCCGGGCTCCTGCTGCTCGCGACGATGCCCGCCGGCGCCGCCGCGCAGTCCGTCCTCACCGCGGCCGGCGCGTCCCCGAGCGTCGCGATCGACGAGTTCGGGGCGGCGCACGTCGTCTGGAGCGAGGAGCGTCCGCTCGCCGAGGGCGCCGTGACCCACTACTGCCACGTGCCCCGGGGCCGGTCCCGTTGCGACGTCGAGCGCCGCAGGCGGACGGGGCCACCACCGACGCCGTGATGCTGCGGACCTTCCGCGACGGGACCCTCACGGCCGCGACGCCGATCGCGTCCCGTCGCCCGGCCGGCGCGATCCACCAGCTCGAGGTCGTCGCCGCCGACGACGGCGGCGGGTTCGCGATCTGGTCCGACCACGCCGCCGGCAGCGGACGGGTCACGATCGCGCGGTTCGGCACCTCGCGCGCCCGGCGGGTGATCGACGCCCGGATCACCGGGATCGAGCTGAACCAGGGCGTCCAGCGGACCGCGCTGCCGCCGCGCAGCGCCGACCCGCGCGCCCCGATCCGCTACGCCGGCGTCAACCCGGTCGCGCGCCGCACCGGCGTGGTCCGGGTGTACGCCGGGGTGCGCGAGGGGACGCCGGCGGTCGAGCCGCCCCAGGTGACGCTCCGGGCGTTCCGCGGCGGCCGCGGGATCTATCCGGGGGTCGCGAGCGCGCGCGGCATGCCGACCGACCGGCTGCGCCCGGGCCCGCGTGGCACGGTGACGCCCGCGGACCGCACCGGCACCGCCAGCTGCTGTGGAACGGCCGTCGGCCGACGTTCCTCTACGACGACGTGCTCGAAGGGGCGGAGGCGGTCTACCCGTTCCCGCTCGACGTCCAGCCGTACCAGGCGTTCCTCGACATCGGCGAGGCGATGAAGGGCACGGGCGACGCCACCGAGCGCGGATCGGCGGCGCTCGAGGTCGTCGACGACTGGGCGGACGACAACCGGCCGCAGTCGCGGTACTGGGTCGTCGGGGTGTCCCCGCCGCTGCCCGACGACCAGCGCCTGCGCGGCGGCAACGTCGGGGTCCTGTACTCCGACCGGCAGGCGGTCGCCGTCGTGCGCGAGGGTCGCCCGCTGCGGACCGTCGCCCACGAGCTCGGGCACGCGATCGGCCTGCCGCACGCCGACCGGGTCTGTGGCGGCGCGTCGGACGGGCAGGTCGGCGAGTCGTGGCCGCCGGACGACATGGGCGGGCTCGGCGACGCGGTCGGGATCGACCGTCGCACCCCGCCGCCGTACCGCGTGGTGGCCGCCGGGGTCCGCGGCGCGCCCGCCCGCCTCTTCGACCTCATGTCCTACTGCGGGTCCGGATCCGACGACGACGCGTGGATCTCGCCGCGGACGTGGGAGCGCGCCGTCGCGTTCCGCGCCCCGGCCCAGCCCACGCCGCGCGCGGCCTCCCGGCGGACGGCGACCCCGCGCCAGGCCGGCGGACGGACGCTGCGCGTGTCCGGGTTCGACGCCGGCGCGCCGCGCATCCGCACCGTGCGCCCGGACCGGGGCGCCGCGACGCCGACGGCGACCGGCTGTCCGCCGTCGTCGACTACTCCACCGACGGCGGACGGCGTTGGCGCACCATCGGTACGTCCGCCGGCGACGGGTCGGTCGCGCTCCCGTCGCGGGCGCTGGCCGGATCGCGACGGGCGCGGATCCGGGTGCGGGTCCGCGACGGGTTCCACGAGGCGAGCGCCGTGTCGCGGACGTTCGTCGCCGTCGGCCGCCCGCCGCGGGTCCGGATCATCGATCCCGGACGCCGCGCGCGGGCGGCGGCCGGGGGCTCGTTGAGCCTCGACGGGGTCGCGTTCGACGACGCGGGACGTCCGCTCGGGGGCCGGCGCCTCACGTGGCGCGCGGGCCGACGCGTCCTCGGCCACGGCCGGCGCGTCACCGTCGGGCGGGGGCTCCCGGCGGGACGTGTGCGGGTGAGCCTCGAGGCCCGCGATCGGCGTGGGCGTCGGTCCCGTCGCACGGTGACCGTCAGGGTCGCCGCGGTCCGGCCGAGGTTCACGCGGCTCGACGCGCCGGCGACGGTGGCGCGCCGGGCGCGTCGGGTGACGTTGCGCGTGGCGTCGACGGTGCCGGCGACGTTGCGGATCGGGCGGCTGCGGCGGTCGGTCGACCAGCGCACGTCCCGGGTGACGGCGCCGCTGCGCGGTCGCCGACGTACCGTGCGGCTGACGGTGCGGCTCTCGTCCGGGCGGCTGAGCACCCGGACGGCGGTGACGATCCGCCGGCGCTGACCGGCCTCGCGCGGCGTCGTCGGCCGCCGTCAGCGCCCCTTGCGCTGCTGCTGCTTGCGCTGTTGCCGCTCGCGCTCGGCGGCCATCCGCTCGCGCCAGTCGGCGCCCCAGATCCGCTCGCGGAACGCGAACACGAACACGCCCGCGACGACGAGGGCGGCGATCGTCGCCGCGGTCTCGGAGTCCGCGACGACCATGACGACGGTCCACACCGCGATCTCGAGCAGGACGAGCAGGAACACCCAGAAGAAGCGGCTGCGCTGCGGCTGCGCGTCGGACGGTCCGGCGGACTTGCGGGGCATCGTCGGCCCATCGTAGACGGGTGGCAAGGCGCCCGGCCCGTGGTCCGGCCGTCCCGGACGGCGACGATGCAGCAGACTCAGCGCGATGTCCGTGCCGCCCACCGACGCCGGAGCGGTCCGCGCCCCGGGCGCCTCCCGCGGCGCGGATCCCGGTCCCGACCCCGCGGTCGCGCTCGACGGCCTCGTGCGGCGACGCGGCGAGCGGCTCGTCCTGCGCGACGTGACGCTCGACGTCGCCGCGGGCACGACGCTCGCGCTCCTGGGCCCCAACGGCGCGGGCAAGTCGACGTTGCTGCGGGTGCTGGCCGGGCTGCTGCGGCCGTCGCGGGGCGGCTGCCGGGTGCTGGGCCACGAGCTACCACGCGATCGGCGCGCGCTCGGGGGGCGGGTGGCGTACCTCGCGCACGAGCCGATGCTCTACCGCGACCTCACCGTCCGGCAGAACCTCGAGCACCGCGCGCGGCTGCTGCGCGTGGCGCCGGCGCGCGTGGAGGCGCTGCTCGAGGCGACCGGGCTGGAGCGCCGCGCGGGGTTCCCCGTCCAGGCGCTCTCGCGCGGCCTGACCCAGCGCGCCGCGGCCGCCGCGACGATGCTCGCCGACCCGGACCTGCTGCTCCTCGACGAGCCGTTGGCGAACCTCGACCCGACCGCCACCGCCCGGTTGCGCGACCTGCTCGCCCCGACGTCGCCGACCGCCGCCGACCCGACGCGCGCCCGCACCCGGATCGTCGCCGGGCACGATCCCGACGCGGCGCTCGCGGAGGCCGACCTCGTCCTGGGCCTGCGCGACGGCCGGGTGGCGCTGCTCGCGCCGCCGTCGGCGATCACCGACGTCGAGATCGGGGAGCTGTACCGGTGAGCGACCGTCGCTCCTCCGACCTGCGGACCCTGCTGCTGCTGGAGTGGCGGCGCGAGCGCCGGGTGCCCCAGGTGCTGCCGACGATGCTCCTCTTCAGCATCGGCGCGTTCGTCCTCTTCCGCTTCGGCCTGCAGGACGGGCGGGTCGAGGGGCCACTGGCCGCCGGCGTCCTGCTCGTCACGACCCTGCTCGCGGCGCTGCTCGGGATCGGTCGGTTGTGGGCGGCCGAGGAGGAGGAGGGGGGCCTCGACGCGTTCCGCCTGACCCCGGCGTCGCCGACGGCGCTCGTCCTCGCCAAGGCGCTGGCGCTGTGGACGTTCCTGCTGGCCCTCCACGTCGTGGCGGTCCCCGCGTTCCTCTTCCTCCTCGCCCCGCACGTCGACGTCGCCGCCCTGCCACGGCTGGCGGCGGTGCTCGTGCTCACCGACCTGGGGATCGCGGTCGTCGGCACGCTCGTCGGCGCGGTCGCGGCGGTCGCCCGCTCCCGCGAGCTCCTCGTCCCGCTCATGGCGGTGCCGCTGCTCATCCCGGCGGTGGCGATCGCGTCCGAGGCGCTCGCGCCCCTGCTGGAGCGTGACGCGGGGTCGATCGAGCCGCGATGGTGGCTCGTGCTCGCGCTCTATGATGCGGTGTTCGTCGCCGTCGCCTGGGCGGTCTCGGACGGGATCGTCGAGGACTGACCCGTCGCCGCCCGGCGCGATCCGGACCCTGCCGCATGCCCCACACCCGTCGCCTCGTCCCGCTGACCATCGCCACCGTGGTGGCCTGCGTCGTCTGGATCGCGGTGGTCGTGCTCGTCGCGCCGACGCAGCAGGTGGCGGGAGTCGACGAGGGCGTGCGGTCCAAGCTCACGTTCCTCCATCCGGCGCTGGCGATCATCACGATCGCCGCGTTCATCGTCGGCGGGGTGTTCGGGTGGCGCCACCTGTCGCACGACCGGCCGCTCGACGACCTGCGCGCCTACGTCGCGATCCACCTGGGCCAGGTGTTCTGCGTCATGGCGCTCGTCACCGGGGCGATCTGGGGCAAGGCCGCGTGGGGCGTGTGGTGGGACTGGGGCGAGCCGGTGCTCGTGTCGTTCCTCATCATGTTCCTGCTCTACGCGACGTACCAGCCGATGCGGTTCGCGATCGAGGACCCGGAGCGCCAGGCGCGGACCGCGTCGGTGTTCGCGGTGACCGCCGGCATCTTCACCCCGGTGTGCTTCGGCGTCGCGCGGCTGACGACGAACTTCCTCCACCCGCAGCCGCTGAACGACCCGGGCGGCAGCTTCGGCGCGGAGGCCGGCCTGGCGTTCGTCCTGTCGATCGTCGCGATCGGGATCCTCTTCATCACCCTGTGGCACCTCGAGCTCGTCGCCAAGGCCACCCGCATCCGCCTGCGCCGCGTCCAGCGCGACGTCGAGGGCGAGGAGGCGGTGCCGCTCGTGGCCCGCGCCTCGTCGCCGGTCACGCTGTAGCGGCGCGAGCCCGCGCGGTCCGGCACGCCCGTTCGTCTCGGGGCGTCGACGTCGAGCCCGTCGGGGAGGTCCGCGGCCGTCGCCCGGGCACGCCTCGGTGGAATCCCGGGATCGGCGCCCGACGATCGGTCCTTCCCCGGGCGCGTCGGCGTCCGGGGTCCACTAAGGTCCGTGGCACTCCCGCCGATGGAATCGGGCAGGGGACGCCCGGGAAGCCGACCGTGAACGCCATCGCCACCGCCCTTCTCGCCCAGACCGACGACGGCAGCCCGACGTACGTCGTGGCCGCGGTCCTCGCCGTCGGCGCGGTCCTGCTCGTCTACCTCGCGATCGTCGCGATCCGGGTGCGCAACCAGGCCCAGCGGCTCGAGGCGCTCGAGGAGCGCCTCGCGACGGCGCGCTCGGCCGCCGAGGACCGCGTGCCCGAGGACGTGGCGTCGTGAGCGAGCTCGTCGTCCTCGGGGTCTCGCACAACACCGCCCCCGTCGGGGTGCGCGAGCGGCTGTCGTTGACCGAGGCCCAGATCGAGCGGGTGCTCCACGAGCTGCACCGGACCGAGGACGTGCACGAGGCCGCCGCGGTCTCGACCTGCAACCGGTCCGAGGTGTACCTCGTCGTCGGCGACCCGGTGCGCGCCGAGTCCGAGCTGCTCTCCGGCATGGCGTCGCGGGCCCGGATCCGCCCGACCGAGCTCGCGGGCCTCGTCTACTCGCCGCGCAACTGCGATGCGGCGCGGCACCTCTACCGCGTCACGAGCGGCCTCGACTCGATGGTCCTCGGCGAGTTCGAGATCCAGGGGCAGGTCAAGCGCGCCTACGACCTGGCGCTCGACGCCGGCACCACCGGCCCGCTGCTCAACCGGCTCTTCCGCGCCGCCCTGCAGACCGGCAAGCGCGTACGTGCCGAGACCGGCATCGCGCGCCGTCGGGTGAGCGTCGCGTCGGTCGCCGTCGAGCTCGCCGCGAACACCGTCGGGCACCTCGAGGACCGCAACGTCGTCGTCATCGGCGCCGGCGACATGGCCGAGCAGACCGCCGGCGCGCTCGCCGCGCAGGGCGTCCGCACGCTGTTCGTGTCCAACCGCCACGCCGACCGCGCCCGGGGGCTCGCCGAGCGGCACGGGGGCCGGGTCGGATCGCTCGACGACCTGCCGTTCCAGCTCCAGGAGGCGGACATCGTCGTCTCGTCGACCGGGTCGCCGCACCCGATCCTCGAGGCCGACGAGCTCGAGGCGGTCATGGCGGGACGGCGCGACCGGCCGCTCGTGCTCATCGACATCGCCGTCCCGCGCGACGTCGACCCGGCGTGCGCGGGGGTCGAGGGGGTGTCGCTCTACGACATCGACGACCTCCAGGCGGTCGTCGCCCGCAACCTCGCCGGCCGCCAGAACGAGGCGCACGCCGCCGAGGGGATCGTCGAGGAGGAGATCCACCGGTTCGCCCGGTGGATGGGTCAGCTCGACGTCACGCCGACGATCGCCGACCTGCGCCACCGTGCCGCCGACGTCGTGACGTCGGTGCTCGCCGACAACGCGGGGCGTTGGGCGACCGACGACCCCGCCGACCTCGACCGGATCGAGCGGGTCGCCCGCGCGGTCGCCCAGCGCCTGCTCCACGAGCCGACGTTGCGGCTCAAGCAGATCACCGACGCCGAGTCCGCCCACGGGCACGTCGAGGTCGTCCGCGAGCTCTTCGGCCTGGACGAGGCCGGCGCCGACCCGCTGCGCGAGGCGGTGCCGGACCACGCCCGCGCCGGCCGCGCCGCGCCGCCCGCCGCGCCCGCGTCGAGGCCGGCCGGCCCGGACGCCGAGGCCGGCCCGTCGGTGGCCGCTACCGCGACGGTCGAGCACTGCCCGATCACCGGCGCCCCCGCCCCGGGCCCCGAGGCCTGCCCGGTCGCCTCGACCCCGGCCCCGCAGGGCGAGGACCGCACCCGCGCCCGGGGCACGCGCGCCCCGCGGCCGTGATCCGCCTCGGCACCCGCCGCAGCCCGCTCGCGCTCGCCCAGGCCACGACGGTCGCCGACGCGCTGCGCCGGGCGGGCCACGACGTCCGGATCGTCGAGGTCGTGACCCTCGGCGACCGTGATCGCGCCGCGCCCGACAAGGCGAAGTGGGTCAGCGAGCTCGAGCGCGCGCTGCTCGCCGGCGACGTCGACGTCGCGGTGCACTCCGCCAAGGACGTCCCGGGCGAGCTGCCCGACGGCCTGGCCCTCGTCGCCGCCGGCGTGCGGGAGGACCCGCGCGACGTCCTCATCGGCGTCACCGACCTCGACGCGCTGCCGGACGGCGCGACCGTCGGCACCGCCAGCCTGCGGCGCGCGGCCCAGTTGCTCGCCGCCCGTCGCGACCTGCGGATCGTGGAGATCCGCGGCAACGTCGACACGCGCCTCGGACGACTGCGCCCCGCGGCGCCCCGCCGCGTCACCTCCGGCGCCGACGGCTCGCCCGACGCTCCGGCGGCGCCGCGGCCGGGCTCCCCGTCCGACGCCGCGCGCGAGCCGGTCGACGCGATCGTGCTCGCCGCCGCGGGCCTGCGCCGGCTGGGTCGAGCCCCCGGCGCGATGGTCCACCTCGCGGGCGGGACGTTCGTCCCCGCGCCCGGCCAGGGGATCGTGACCCTGGAGGCCCGCGCGGACGACCGCGCCACGATCGACGCCGTCCGGGCGATCCATGACGAGCGGTCGTGGACGGCGCTGCGGGCCGAGCGCGCGCTGGCCCGGGCGCTCGGCGCCGACTGCACGAGCGCCGTCGGCGCCCACGCGACGGTCGACGGCGGCACGGTGCGCCTGTCCGGGTTCGTCGGCGCGCCCGACGGCAGCGGCTGGGCGATCGACCGACGCGAGGGCGACGATCCCGAGGCGCTCGGGCAGGAGCTCGCCGCCCGCCTGCGTCGCGCCGGCGCCGACGAGCTGCTCGACGCGGCCCGTCGGACCGCCGATCCCGCCCGCCGCGCCGCGGCCGCGGCCGACGCCACGGCGTCCGCGGTCGACGGTCCGCGCGATGACGGCCGCGCCGACGACGCGGCCCGTCCACCCGACGACGCCCGACCCGACGAGGCCCCCCGATCGTGACCCCGCCCGACGCCCCGGCCCCCTCCGACCGTCCCGGCGATCCCGCGCCGGGCACCGTCTACCTCGTCGGTGCGGGCCCGGGCGATCCCGGGCTCATGACCGCCCGGTCGCTCGAGGTCATCGCGTCGGCCGACGTCGTCCTCTACGACCAGCTCATCCCGCCGACCGCGCTCGACGGGGCCCGCGTCGACGCCGAGCTCGTCGACGTCGGCAAGCGCGGCGGGGGCCGCCAGGTGCCGCAGGCCGAGACCGAGGAGCTCCTCGTCCGTCACGCGCTCGCCGGCCGGTCGGTCGCGCGGGTGAAGGGCGGCGACCCGTTCGTGTTCGGCCGCGGGGGCGAGGAGGCGTCCCGCCTGCGCGCGCTCGGCATCCCCTACGAGGTCGTGCCGGGCGTCACGGCCGGGATCAGCGGTCCCGCCTACGCCGGCATCCCCGTCACGCACCGGGCCCACGCGCCCGGGGTGGCGTTCGTCACCGGTCACGAGGACCCGTCCAAGCCGGAGTCGACGATCGACTGGGCCGGCGTCGCGGGGTTCCCCGGCACGCTCGCGTTCTACATGGGCGTGCGGCGCCTGCCGGAGATCACCCGGTCGCTCATCGACGCCGGCCGTCCCGCCGACGAGCCGGTCGCGGTCGTGCAGAGCGGCACCCTGCCGACGCAGCGCACGGTGACCGGCACGCTCGCCGACATCGCCACGATCGCGGCCGACGCCGGGATCAAGGCCCCGGCGATCACCCTCGTCGGCGCGGTCGCGGGGCTCCGCGACGAGCTGCGCTGGTTCGAGGACCGGCCGCTCTTCGGGCGCACGGTCGCGGTCACGCGAGCCCGGGCCCAGGCGTCGGGGCTGGCGCGCCGGTTGCGGGCGCTCGGGGCGGCGGTCGTCGAGACGCCGACGATCCGCACCCGCTCGCTCGACGCGGAGCTGCCCGACCTCGCCCCGTTCGGGTACGTCGCGGTGACGTCGCCCAACGGGGCGCGCGAGCTCATGGCGGCGCTGCTGCGCTCCGACCGCGACGGGCGCGACCTGTACGGCACGACCCTCGCCGCCGTCGGGCCCGGCACCGCCCGGGCGCTGCGCGCGGTGGGCCTGCGGCCGGACGTCGTCCCCGACACGTACACCGGCGAGGCGCTCGCGGCGATGCTCGGCGCCAACCAGCCCAACTGGCAGGCGCGCAACCCCGACACCCCGCGCCGGGCGCTCCTCGTGCGCGGATCGAGCGCCGGCGACGCGCTCCCCGACGGCCTGCGCGCGGCGGGGATCGAGGTCACCGACGTGCCGGCGTACGAGACGCTCGCCGAGCCGCTGGACGATCGCTCGCTGTCGGCGGTCGCCACGGCCGACTACGTGACGTTCACCTCGGCGTCGACCGCCCGGTTCCTCGCCGACGCGGCGCCGGGCCACGACGGCCCGCACGGACGGCTACCGCTGGGCGAGCGGACCAGGATCGTGTCGATCGGACCGGTCACCACCGCCGCCCTGGCCGGGCTCGGCGCCACCCCGGCGATCGAGGCCGACGAGGCGACGATCGACGGCCTCGTCGCCGCGCTGCTCGCCGACGCGACGCGCTGACGGGCCGCGCGCTGACGGGCCGCTCGCGGTCGGACCGCCACGCGGGGGCCGGACGACCACGCCGGGGCGGCGACCCCCGGTCCGCGCCGGTCGCCGCCACCCCTGCGGCCCGGACCGGGCGGGCGGTCAGAACGCCATGAAGAGGATCTCGTCCCGCGAGTACTCGTGGTCGGGGTGCTTGTCGGCCAGGTGGGCCTGGACCTTCTCGACGAGGTCGTCCTCGTCCTTGCCCTCGATGTGCTCGCCACAGGGGCAGGTCAGCTGCGTCTTCATCGTGCTCCTCCGGTTCTCGGCCCGACCGTGCTCGCGGGCCCTTCGGACATCCTGCCGGACTCCCCGGGAGGTGTCCACGGAACCGCCGTCGACGGGCATCGCGCCTCCGGGCTAGGATCGCCGCATCAGCCGTCCGACCATCACGTTCCTCTCCGACTACGGGCTCCAGGACGAGTTCGTCGGCGTCTGCCGTGCGGTGATGTACCGCATCACGCCGGACGCCCGGATCATCGACGTCAGCCACGGCGTGCCGTCGTTCGACGTCCGTCAGGGCGCGATGCTGCTGCAGCGCACGCTGCCGTTCACGGAGCCGGGCGTGCACCTCGCCGTCATCGATCCCGAGGTCGGCGGTCGGCGCCGGCCGATCGCGCTGCGGGTGGCGGAGGAGGACCGGGTGCTCGTCGGGCCGGACAACGGCCTGCTGTGGCTCGCGGCGCAGCGGTTCGGCGGGATCGTCGAGGCGGTCGACCTGACCCGATCGCCGTTCCGGCTGGAGCCGGTGTCCGCGACGTTCCACGGCCGCGACATCTTCGCGCCGATCGCGGCGCGGATCGCCGGGGGCCTCGACGTCGCCGACGTCGGCGATCCGCTCGACCCGGACGAGATCGTGCCCCTGCCGATGCCGCTCGCCGAGATCGGCGAGGACGAGATCGTCGCGCACGCGGTCGCGTTCGACCGGTTCGGCAACGTCATGCTCGACCTCGAGCACGAGGAGCTGACCGCGGGCGTCGGCCTGCGCCTGGGCGAGCCGGTGCTCATCAACGGCGTCAGCGGCGTCTACGCCTCGACCTTCGCCGACGTCGAGCCCGGCACCGTCCTGCTGTACCAGGACGCCAACCGCGCGATGGCCGTCGCCGTCAACCGTCGGTCGGCCCAGGAGCTGCTGGAGCTCGCGGTCGACGCGCGCGTGCGGATCTCGCGCGGCTGACGCGTCCCGTCCCCCTGGCCACGGACGCCGGCGCGCCCTCGACGCCCCACCCGGCCACGCGGATTCCGCCGCGCGGCCGACGGGCCGCGAACGGTCACACGTACTTCTCCCATCCCGGGACGGGTTGCGGCTAGGCTGGGTCAGCAACCATTCGTTTGGTCGATAAGGAGAGAGAATGATCAAGCTCGTCGGCACCTGGCACATCCCGGACGAGAAGACCCCGGCCGAGATCGATCGGCTGTACTTCGACGTCCACGTCCCCAACGTCCGGGCGCTCCCCAAGCTGCGTCGGCACGTCGTCCTGCGCGCCGTCGAGACGCCCGAGGGCGGGGAGACCCGGACGTGGCGGGGCGCCGAGATCTGGTTCGACAACCGCGAGGACTTCGACGCGGCGATCGCCTCGCCCGAGTGGCAGACGATCGCCGACGACGGGTTCATGCCGTCGGTCGCCGGGCTCGAGATCGACGTCTTCGACGTCGAGGAGGAGTACAAGCCGGCGGCCTGATCCGCGGCTGGGGCGGGGTCCGGGGGCGGGCGTGCCGGCGGCGCGCCCGCCCCTCCCGCGTCCGCGCTCGGACCTCCGTGGGTTCCGCCTTGACACGACGGCCGTCGCGCGGCTACATTCGTCCAACCAAACGGAAGGTCAAAAACCTTCCGCGATACCCGGCGCCGCCCCCGGGGCGATGCCACGGAGCCGTGCAACGCACGGAGAGGAGATGACCATGGGCAACAGGACAGGGCGAGCGTTCGCCCTCGCCGCGTGCGCGTCGCTGGCGCTCGGCGTGGCCGCGTGTGGAGACGACGACAACGACGAGCCCGCGTCGAGCGGCTCCTCGGCCGCGACCACGACGAGCGCGTCGTCGACCCCGGAGTTGGGCTCGAAGATCACGCCGATCGACGCGGCCGCCGCCGGCAAGGCGCAGGCGGGCGAGCCCACCGACGCGCCGAAGGGCAAGACCCTCGGCTATCTCACCGTCGTCGGCGGCATCGACTCCACCGTGCGCGACCGCAAGGCCCTCGAGGCCGCGGCCGGCGTCATGGGCTGGAAGGTCGTCTACTGCGACGGTCAGGGCGACACGAGCAAGACCGTCACCTGCATGAACACGCTGCTCGCGCGCAACGTCGACGCGATCCTCACCGACGGCGTGGCGTCGAGCCAGGTCGCTGGCCCGCTCCGCGAGGCCCGCAAGCGCGACATCCCCGGGATCGTCTTCTCGGGCGAGAACCCCGGCTGGGACGCCCAGTACGGGCCGGACGAGGGCCGCAAGGGCGAGGTCCTGGCCGAGTACTTCAAGCAGCGCCTCGGCGAGATCGACGGCGAGGTCAAGATCGCCGTGTCCGCGTTCCCGCAGCCGTGGGCGTCCAACCGGACGGCCGAGCTCGAGAAGCTCGTGAAGGACGAGGCGAACGACCTGAAGATCGTCGCGACGACCGCGCCCGACCCCGCCAACCTCATCGAGGGTGGACGCAAGGCGGCGCAGGACCAGCTGACGCAGAACCCGGACATCAAGGCGTTCTGGGTCGACTACGACGCCGTCGGCCAGGTCGTCGGCCAGACCGTGGCCGCGAAGTTCGCGGGCAAGTCGTTCCCCGACCGTCCGCTCGTCGCGACCTTCCACGCGGACGCCGGCACGAACAAGCTCATCCGCTCCGGCGCGATCGACGTCGTCGCGGACGCCCCGTACGACGCCGCCGCATGGGTCGCGGTCGACCAGCTGGCGCAGCTGTGGGCGCGCGACGAGCCGCTGAGCCAGGAGCTCGCGCCGTCCTACGGCGACGAGGCGGGCGACCTCTACACGTACCAGGTCATCACGAAGGACAACGTGCCCGAGGAGGGCGAGACGGCGACGGTCAAGGCCGACGCCGGCGAGTTCTTCCGGGCCAAGTGGGCCGCGGAGTTCGGCACGAAGTGAGCGGGACGGTGGCGGCCCGGGGACGACCCGGGCCGCCACCGCTCGAGACCCTGACCCCTCTCAACGGAACGACACGACGATGACAGTCGACGACCCGACGGTGACCCGGCCCGCGACAGCGCCCGCCGGCGATCCTCCGAGCAGCTCCGACGCCGCGCCGCCCCCGGGCGCGCACCGAGGGCTGCAGTTCCTCTCGCGCTACGGCGTGATCGTGGCCTTCGCCCTGATCATCGTCATCTTCAGCATCGCGCGTCCCGAGACGTTCCCGACGACCGAGAACCTCCAGGCGATCCTCGCCAACGCGGCCGCGGCGATGATCATCGCCACCGGGCTCACCGTGCTGCTCGTCATCGGGGACTTCGACCTGTCGTTCGGGTCGATGATCAGCCTCGCGGGTGGCGCGGCGGTGATCCTCATGGCCAACCACGGCGTGGCCTGGCCGGTCGCGTTGCTCGTCGGCATCCTGCTCGGCGTCGCCGGGGGCGCCGTCAACGGCCTGCTCACCGCGTACTTCGGAGGGTCGTCGTTCATCATCACCCTCGCGATGGGCACGGTGCTCACCGGGGTCGAGTTCGCGATCACCGACCAGAAGACGATCTTCGAGGGCGTCGATCCGAGCTTCGCGAGCATCGCCCAGAACGAGTTCCTGGGCCTCAGCAACATGTTCTGGATCGCGGCGGCGATCGCGGCGATCCTCTGGTTGTTCCTCGACAAGACCGAGGCCGGCCGCTACATGTACGCCATCGGCGGCAATCCGGAGGCCGCGCGCCTCGCCGGCATCCGGACGAAGTTCCTCCGGCTCGTCGCCTTCGTCATCGTCGCCGTCACCGCGGCCATCGTCGGCCTGTTGCTGTCGTCGAACTCCGGCTCGTACTCGCCGAGCTTCGGCGCGTCGTTCCTGCTCCCGGCGTTCGCCGCGGCGTTCCTCGGCTCGGCGATGCTGCGGCCCGGGCAGTTCAACATCCCGGGCACGGTCATCGGCGTGCTGTTCCTCGGCGTCATCCAGACCGGGTTGACGATGCTCAACCTGCAGACGTTCGTCATCAACCTCGTCCAGGGCGCGATCCTCATCGCCGCGGTGCTGCTGAGCCGGCTCGGGGAGCGGACGACATGACCGGCGGCGAGCAGGTGCTCCAGGTTCGCGGGGTCTCCAAGCGGTACCCGGGCGTGCTCGCCCTCGACGGGGTCGACCTCGACCTGCGGGCGGGCGAGGTCCTCGGCCTGCTCGGCAAGAACGGGGCGGGCAAGAGCACGCTCATCAAGATCCTCGCCGGCGCGGTGCAGCCGAACGAGGGCGAGATCCGCCTGGACGGCGAGCCGGTGTCGATCGGCTCGCCGCAGCAGGCGACCGACCTCGGCATCGCCGTCGTCCACCAGGAGCTGGCCGACGTCCCCAACCTGTCGGTCGCCGAGAACATCGAGCTCGGCCTGGGCTACCCGCGCCGGCTCGGCGTCTTCGTCGACCAGCGCGGGCTCCGCCGCAAGACGCTGGCGATCCTCGAGCGACTGGGGGTGAAGGCGAGCCCCGCGACGCTCGTCGAGGACCTGTCGGTGGCCGAGCGCCGGATGGTCATGATCGCCCGGGGCCTGGCGGCCAACGCGCGGATCCTCGTGCTCGACGAGCCGACGGCGTCGCTGTCGGACGAGGAGATCGACCACCTTCACGACACGGTCGCGTCGCTGGCCGCCGACGGGGTGGCGATCGTCTACGTGACCCACCGCCTGGCCGAGGTGTTCAAGATCACCGACCGGATCACCGTCATGCTCGGTGGCCGCACGGTGTTCGACAGCCCGACGTCGGCGGTGTCGTCGCGCGAGCTCATCGACCAGATCACCGGTGGGCTCGGCGAGGCGGGCATCACCGAGGAGCGCCAGGCCCCGGTCGTCGACCCGGGCGCGGAGGAGATCCTGCGGGTCGAGGCGCTCTCGCGCGACGGGTACGTCGAGAACGCGAGCCTCTCGCTGCGCAGCGGCGAGATCCTGGGGATCGCGGGCCTCGTCGGCGCCGGACGGACCGAGCTCGTGCGGCTCGTGTTCGGGGCGGACCGGGCGACGTCCGGGCGCGTCTTCATGCGTGGACGCGAGATCCGCCTGCGGAGCCCGCGGGACGGGATGAAGGCGGGGATCGCGCTGCTGCCGGAGGACCGACGCAACCAGGGCAACGTCCAGGCGTTCTCGATCCGCCAGAACATCACGCTGCCGGGGCTCAAGCGGTTCCGCGGCGTGGGCCCGCTCCCGATGCCGAGCACCTCGCAGGAGCGCGCGGCCGCCCGCGACCTCGTCGAGCGGCTGCAGATCAAGATCGCCAGCGAGGAGGACTCCGTCTCCACGCTGTCGGGCGGCAACCAGCAGAAGGTCGTGCTGGCGAAGTGGCTCGACTCCGGATCGGACGTCTTCATCTTCGACGAGCCCACGCACGGCATCGACGTCGGGGGCAAGGAGGAGGTCTACCGGCGGATGCGCGAGCTCGCCGCGAGCGGCAAGGGCGTGATCTTCATCTCGTCCGAGTTCTCCGAGCTCATCGGCATCTGCAACCGGATCGTCGTCATGCGCGAGGGCCGCCTGGTGGCGGAGCTCGACGGCGAGGGCGTCGACGAGGGCGCGCTGGTCGAGGCCTGCTACGCGCACTAGGACGGGGCGGGACGGTGGAGCGCAGCGAACCGTCCCGCACGTCGTCGACCCGGGCGGACGGGAGTCCGACGCCCGGCGGCGGACCGCTGAGCGTCCGGGTGGGGGTCTCGTGGACCCCCACCGGCGACGCGCTCCGCGACGGCACGTACCGGCGGGTCGTCGAGGCGCTCGAGCGGATCGGGTACGACTCGATCTGGGTGCCGGACACCGCCGCGCTCGACGGCGTCGCCCCGCTGCCGGCGCTCACCGCCGCCGCGCTGTGGACCGAGCGCCTCAAGCTCGGGACCTCGGTCCTCGTCCTTCCGCCCCGCAGCCCGGTCCTCCTGGCCCGCGAGCTGGCGACCCTCGACGTCCTGTCGTCGGGACGACTGCTCCCCGCCGGCGGGCTCGGGATCGCAGCGGGCCCGGAGCGCGACGCCCTGGGCGTGCCGCGGGGGGAGCGGGTCGCCCGCCTCGAGGAGGTCGTGATGGTCGTCAAGGCGCTGTGGAGCGGCGAGCCGGTGACGTACCACGGTCGGTGGTGCACCCTCGACGGCACGGTCCTCGCTCCGCGACCGCACCGTCGGCGGATCGAGCTGTGGCTCGGCGGCACGGCGCGACCGGCGCTGGAGCGCGTCGGGCGGATCGCCGACGGGTGGCTCGGGTCGTTCATCGGCCCGGACGCGTTCGCCGACGCGGTCGACGTGATCCGCGGCGCCGCGGCGGCGGCGGGACGCACGATCGACCCCGACCACTACGGCACGACCGTGCACGCCGTCCGTTCTCCGCGGGAGCTCCGCGCCGACCACCGCCGGCTCCTCGACCTGGCGCCCGGGGTCGCGCCCGGGGACCACGTCGCGACCGGCACGGCGGAGCTGCGCGACCTGCTGGGGCGGTTCGTCGCGTCCGGGGCGACGAAGTTCGTCGTCGTTCCCGTCGCCGACGACCCGGTGGCGTGGCTCGAGGAGTTGTTCGTCGACGTCGTCGCGCCGCTCGAGGCGGCGGGAGGGGCCGGCCCGCGATGACGAGCCGACGCAGCCCGTACGCCGGGCTCGCGGGGCGGTGGCTGCCCGGGGGCGCCGTCGACCTGGGCCCGCACGTCGCCTGGCTCTGGTCGCACTGCATCGGCGAGGAGCCGGTGGCGGGCGAGGCCGACCCGACCGTGGGTTGGCTCCTGGCGATGCGGGGACTGGGCGTCCCGCTCGAGGGGCTCTTCGCGCTCGTCGACGCCGACGCGGACAGCGGGGTCGTGCTCGGCGAGGCCGAGCTCGTCCTCGAGCGCGCCCCGCGCGTGGGGGAGCGTCTGCGCTCCACGGTCGCGATCGAGGAGGTCGTGCGCAAGCACGGCGCCCGGAGCGGCACGTTCGACGTGATGCGCCTGCGGATCGATCTGCACGACGCGACCGACGAGCGGGTCGTGACGCTCGTCAACCGGCTCGTGTTCCCCCGGGGAGACGACCGTGGACGCTGACCTGCCGGACGTCGGTGCGCGCGTCACGCCGCTCGTGATCGAGGCCGTCGACCCGGCGCGGATGCTGGTGCTCGCGGCGCTGCTCGACGACCCGGTGCCGATCCACTACGACCCGGAGGCGGTCGGCACGCCCGGGGAAGGCGGCCGCACCGTCAACCAGGGACCGCTCGCGCTCGGCTACCTCGGCCGGATGCTTCGCGCATGGACGGAGGGCGCCGCGGACCTTCGCCGGATCCGCTGTCGACTCCACGCAAACGTCCTCGCCGGAGACCGACTGGAGTGCGGGGGCGAGGTCGTCGAGACCGACCCGCGCGCCGGCGCCTGTCGGATCGCCGTGTGGGTCCGGCGGGACGGGGTCGACGTCGTGACCGGGAGCGCGGAGCTGCGTTGGCCGGACGCGGCGGGGAGGACCGGATGAGGATCGGGTGCGTCATCGACACGCACGACCGGCTCGCGCTGCGACGCCGCACCTCGCCGCGGGACGTCGCCGACGACCTCGACGCGGTCATCGAGGAGGCCCACGCGGTGGAGCGGGCCGGCTTCCACGGGATCATGGTGCCCGACCGGCACGGCATCGCCGAGTGCCTCTTCCCCGGACCGGAGCAACTGTTGACCGTCCTGGCCCGCGAGACCCGGCGGGTCGCGATCGGGACGTTCACGTCGATCGTCACCCTCACCCATCCGCTGAAGGTCGCCGAGCAGCTGGCGGTCGTCGACCAGCTGTCCCGCGGGCGGCTGTTCGCCACCGTGTCCCGGGGGTTCATGCCGTCGTTCTGGCGGCAGTTCGGGGTGCCCGAGGAGCGGCTCCTGGGACGGTTCAAGGAAGCGGTGTCGGTCTGGCAGGCGGCGTTCGAGGGCGAGCGGTTCGACTTCGACGGCGACCACTGGGCCGTGCGGGACGGTCTGCTCGCCCCGCCGCCGTACCAGGACGGCGGCTGGCCGATCTGGGGCGGGGGGAACGCCGCGCTCGCCGCGATCCGGCGGGCCGGTGAGTTCGCGTCCGCCTGGACCTGCGACCCGGGGCCGCTCGACCCGGCGACGTGGGACGTCCACGCCGGGGCCTACCGCGAGCGGGCCCGGGAGCACGGCCGGGAGCCGTTCGTCGTGCTCATGCGCGACGCGTGGGTGGCGGACACCGTCGAGGATGCGTTCTCGGCCGTGGGACCGCGGCTCGTCAAGGAGGCGCGGTACTACCTGGAGCGCGGCACGTACTCGCATCATCCGGGGTTCACCCGGCCGGACGACGCCACCGTCGAGCGCCTTGCCGAGCACGTCGTCGTCGGCGACGCGGAGCGGTGCCGGGAGCGGTTGAGGTGGTACGGGGAGGAGCTGGGCGTCGACTACGTCGTCGTGCGGCTGCGGTTCCCCGGTGGGCCGGATCACGGCGAGGTGCTCGAGCAGGTCGCCCGGTTCGGCGAGGAGGTCGTCACGCCGGTCCACCGGGCGGCGGCGGCGCCCGAGCACCCGGCGATCCCGACGGGCGCGCGGTGGTGAGCCCGTCCTCCGCGGTTGACGTGGGCGGCGCACCGGGTAGGATGGCAGAACAAACGACCGTTTGATTGAGGAGCTTGCTTTGAAGTACGACGTGATCGTGGTGGGCGCAGGGACGGCGGGCCTGGTGTCCGCATCGCTGCTGGCGCTGCAGGGCAAGAAGGTCGCGCTGATCGAGAAGCACAAGTACCTCGGCGGACGGGCGATGGAGCATCGCTTCCGCGGGCACCAGATCGGCCTCGGGTCGCACCTGGTCGAGGACCCGGGCGACAGCCTGACCCGGGTGTGCGAGCTCATGGGCATCACCCTGCAGCACAGCGAGCGCAGCGACTCGATGCCGTTCTGGGACAAGGACCACTGGGGCCCGATCCAGAACCAGTACTCCGGCGAGGCGAAGAAGGGCCTCAAGCGGTGCATCGAGGCGCTGACCGAGACGCCCTACGAGGACCTGGACCGGCTCGACCACATGCCGCTGCGCGAGTGGATGGCGAAGTACACGAAGGAGGAGGGCGCCTACCTCGTGTGGGAGGCGATCTCCATCCTCGAGCAGATCACCGACAAGTGGCACGACCACTCCGCGTCGGAGAACCTGTACACGCGCAAGATGCACTACGAGATGAAGCGCACCGCGGGCTACTCGTTCTGGCCGATGGGTGGCTGGGAGAAGCTCTGGAAGGACATGGCCGCGAAGTTCGAGGGCCTCGGCGGCGAGGTGCGCCTGGACACGACGGTCAAGCGCGTCGAGGTCCGCGACGGCAAGATCGTCGGGGTCACCCTGCGCGAGCGCGACCGTCCCGACGAGGACGACGAGGGCGAGTTCCTCGAGGCCGACCAGGTCGTCATCAACGCCCCGGTGTGGGACCTCGAGAAGCTCTTCGACGACGGCGTCCTGCCGTTCAACCTCAAGCAGCGCATCGCGATGCTCGCCGACAACCGCAACAAGGCGTGCTGGATCGGGTACTGGATCGCGGCCAAGGAGCCGGTCATCGCGATGTCGGAGCGCGAGATGGCGTCGTTCCAGTCGACGCCGCGCACCGGCCTGGGCGGGTTCACGCTCTGCTTCACGGGGTACGACCCGTCGGTGTCGCCGTCCGGTGAGTACCTCACCTGCGCCGGCGCGGCGTTCGACGCCACGCAGCACTACGGCGACCGGGCGTGGCTCGACCGCAAGTTCCACGAGTTCTGGCTCGACATCGAGGAGATGATGCCCGCCGCGAAGGGCGCGCTCTGGAAGAAGCCGCACCTCGTGACGACCTACGGCGTCATCAACAAGCCGGGCCTCGTCGGCGCGGTGCGCCCCGACGCCGAGGTCCGTGAGATCGAGGGCCTGTACCTCACCGGCGACACGACGCGCAGCCGCGGCATCGGCATCGACAAGGCGGCCCGGTCGGGCATCCAGTCGGTCGAGGCGATGGTCGGGCGCCTGCCGGAGTTCGCCGACACGATCCGGTACTAGGCATGGAGCGTCGGCTGGAGGGGCGCGTCGCCCTCGTCACGGGGGCGGCGCAGGGGATCGGCCTGGCGGTCGCCGACCGCCTGGCGTCCGAGGGGGCGGCGGTCGTCGTCAACGACCTGCGTGCCGAGGCGTGCGACGCCGCGGTGCGGCGGATCGTCGCGGCCGGCGGTCGCGCCGCCCCCGCTCCGGCCGACATCGGGGCCGACGGGGCCGCGGCGACGATCGTCGCCGCGGCCACCGACGCGTTCGGCGCGCTCGACATCGTCGTGAACAACGCCGGGATCACCCGCGACGCGCCGATCCACCGGATGACCGACGACCAGTGGGACGCCGTACAGCGCGTCGCGCTCTGGGGGACGTTCGCGCTGCTGCGCGCCGCCGCCCCCGTCCTGCGCGGCGACGGCACGGCGGCGCACCACCGCAAGGTCGTGAACATGGCGTCCGCGGTGGGGATCCACGGCGCGCCCGGCACCGTGAACTACTCGTCGGCCAAGGCCGGCGTCATCGGCCTGACGAAGACGATCGCCCGTGAGTGGGCCCGGCACCGGATCAACGTCAACGCCGTGGCGCCGGGACTCATCGACGGCACCGGCCTGTCGGCCGACAAGCCGGCGGAGCTCATCGCGCAGGTGGCGGGCCACGTGCCCCTCGGCCGGGCCGGCACGCCGGACGACGTGGCGGGCGCGGTCGCGTTCCTCGCGTCGTCCGACGCCGACTACGTCACCGGTCAGGTGCTCGAGATCCACGGCGGCCTCGAGGTCCTGGCGTAGCCATGCGCGTCCCGCCCCCCACCCGCCGCGCGACCGCCGAGGGCTCGTCGCCCCACCCCGCGGTCGCGCGGTTCGCGATGGCAACGATTTCAAACAATCGGTCGGTAGATTTTCGGCCCGATTTCGTCTAGGCTGTCCACGATGCTCACGTACACCACCGACGGCCCGATCGCCTGGGTCGTGATCGACCGCCCCGAGCGCATGAACGCGATGCCGCGTCCCTTCTGGGCGCGTCTGCGCGAGGTCGTCGCCGCGGCCGATGCCGATCCTGACGTCCGGGTCGTGGTGTTCCGCGGCGAGGGCCGGTGCTTCTCGGTCGGCGGCGACATCGAGGGCTTCGCCGAGATCGGCGACACGGCCGATCGTCGGGCGTACCTCGACGACGCGATGGCCGCGTTCCGCGCGGTGGAGAACGCGTCGGTCGCGACGATCGCCGCGGTCCACGGGTACGCCCTGGGCGGAGGCTGCGAGCTGACGCTCGTCTGCGACATCGTCGTCGCCGACGAGACGGCGCGGTTCGGGATGCCGGAGTCCGCCGTCGGACTCGTGCCCGGCCTGGGCGTCGTCCGCGGGCGCGCGCACCTCAACCTGCACTGGATGAAGTACCTCGTCCTCACCGGCGAGTCGCTCGGGGCGCAGGACGCCCGCCTCGCCGGCCTCGTCAACGAGGTCGTCCCCGAGGGCGGGCACGTCGCCCGCGCCGAGGAGCTGGCCCGCAAGGTCGCCGGCAAGGCGCCGCTCGCCGTGCAGGTGGGCAAGCGGATCCTCGGCCGCGACCGCGACGAGGGCTACGGGTACGGGGTCGAGGCGATCGCCTTGCTTCAGGGAACAGCTGACCACGCCGAGGGCATCGCCGCCTTCGGGGAGCGGCGCACGCCGCAATTCGAAGGACGATAGACATGGGAGCATCTGACATGACGACGCGGCCCGCGACGGGCGCCGACACCCCACTCGACCCGATCGAGTCGCTGCGGGCCCGCCGGGCCGAGGCGCTCCTCGGCGGTGGCGAGCGGCGGATCGCGCGCATCCACGACTCGGGGCGGCTCACGGCCCGGGAGCGGATCGACCTGCTCATCGATCCCGGCTCGTGGATGGAGCTCGGCATGCTCGCCGAGCCCGAGATCCGGCGCGAGGACATGCCCACGACCGGCGACGCGATCGTCACCGGCCTGGCGACGATCGCGGGCCGCAAGGTCGCGATCCTCGCGATCGACGCGACGGTCATGGCCGGCACCACCGCCCCGGTGAACATGCGCAAGCAGAACCGGGTCGCGGAGTGGGCGGGCCGCAAGGGCTTCCCGCTCATCTGCCTGTCCGACAACGACGGTGGCCGCGTCCCCGACCTGCTCGGGTGGCGGTTCTCCGGCGTGCCGTTCGACTTCACGACCTTCCTCCAGTCCCCCGACGGCTGCGCCGCGATCCCACGGGTGACCGCCGCCCTGGGCCCGAGCTACGGTGACGCGGCGCTGCACGCCGCGATGGGTGACCTCGTCGTCATGCAGAAGGACACCGCGATCGCGCTGTCCGGACCGCCGGTCATCAAGGCCGCCATCGGCGAGGACGTCACCGGCGAGGAGCTCGGCGGCCCCGACGTCGCGGCCGCCACGAACGGGTCGGCGCACCTCGTCGTCGACACCGAGCACGACGCGTTCGACCGGATCAAGCGGTTCCTCTCGTACCTTCCCGACTCCGGCGCCCTGCCGGCCCCGACGGTCGCGCCGCGCGAGCCCTCGACCGACCCGACGACGATCGGCGACCTCGTCCCCAAGTCGCGGCGCCGTGGCTACGACGTGCGGCGGGTCATCGACGCCGTCGTCGACGCCGACTCGTTCTTCGTCTGGGGCGAGCGGTACGGGCCGAGCCTCGTCACCGGCCTGGCGCGGATCGAGGGCCAGACGGTCGGGATCATCGCGAGCCAGCCGATGCACCTCGCCGGCGCGCTCGACGTCCCGGCGCTGCGCAAGGAGGCGCAGTTCATCGACCTGTGCGATCGGTTCAACGCGCCGCTCGTCTTCCTGCAGGACGTCCCCGGGCTCATGATCGGCACCCACGCCGAGAAGGCGGGCATCCTCGCCGGGTACGACCAGGTCGTCACCCGACTGGCCCGCGCCAAGGTCCCGAAGATCGCGGTCATCATGCGCAAGGCGTTCGGCGGCGGGCACATCGCCCTCGGCGGACGCCCGGTCAAGCCGGACCTGCTCGTCGCGTGGCCGTCGGCGGAGATGGGCTTCATGGAGCCCTCCACCGGCGTGCGCACCGTGCACCGCCGGGCGCTCGAGGCCCTGCTGGAGTCCGAGGGCGAGGAGGCCTACAAGGCCGAGATCGCCCGGCTCGAGGCGGAGTGGGGCGCGGAGTCCGAGCCCTGGGAGGCCGCGCGCAACATCATCCTCGACGACATCATCGAGCCGTCCGAGACCCGCAGGGTCATCACCACCGCCATCGACTTCGCGTGGGGCACCGGCCCGCGCGTGAGTCCCCACGGAGCCTGAGGAGCCGACATGGCCGACATCAACGCCCACATCACCGGAACGGTCTTCGAGGTCCACGTCGAGGTCGGGGGGACCGTGTCCGTCGACGACGAGGTCATCATCCTCGAGTCGATGAAGATGGAGCTCCCGGTCGTCGCCGAGGAGGCCGGCACCGTCGCCGAGATCCTCGTCGGCCCGGGTGACACCGTCGAGGCCGGTCAGACGCTGCTGCGCCTGACCTGATCCGGGACCGCGGCGTCGGGCGAGGGCCCGGCGCCGGGTGCCTCCGGGACGCCGCCGGTCGACCGCCGCGCCGCACCGTCGAGCCACCCGAACGGACGGTCGGCCGACCGAGGTGACACAATCGCGGCGCATGAGCGGTGGGACGAAGAAGGCGAAGCCCGCGAAGGCCGGCGCCGGCAAGGGCGCCGACGGCGGACGCCGCAACGGCGACGAGCGCGGACGGCGGCGGGACGCCGAGGTCCTGGCGGCGGCCACGAAGGTCTTCCACGAGAAGACCTACGCCGACTCGTCGGTGCAGGACGTCGCGGATGAGCTGGGGATCCTCAAGGGGAGCCTCTACCACTACATCCGTACCAAGGAGGACCTGCTCAGCTGGCTCCTCGACGACGTGCACGACGACGTCGAGGAGATCCTCCAGGAGGTCCTCGCGACGGAGGACCTGGCGCCGCTCGATCGCCTCGAGGCGTTCGTCCGCCGGCAGATCGAGTTCAACGTCCGCAACCTGCCGCGGATCACCGTCTACTACCACGACGCCGATCAGCTCGGCGAGGAGCGCGCGGCGGAGCTCCGGCAGCGCCGGCGGGCGCACGAGCGGGCCCTCGTCCAGCTGGTGCGCGCCGCGCAGGAGCAGGGCGGGGTGGCCGAGGAGCTGGACGCCCGCACGCTGACGCAGTGCGTCTACGGGACGATGACGTGGGTGTACCGCTGGTACCGCCCCGGTGGCCGGACGAGCGCCGAGCAGGTCATCGACGTCTGCACCCGGTTCGCGCTGGCGGGCATCCGCCACGCCGGCGACGACGCCTGACCCGCGGACCGGGCTCCGCCGGCCGGGTCGTCCGGGAAGGGCGACACGTCGGGCGGGGACGCGACGGCGACCCGCGCGGGTCCGGCGACCGACGGGGGCGGGAACGGCCGCGTCAGGCGACGGCCGGGGCGCCGCCACCGCGGAGCCCGTCGATCGCGAAGTCCGCGCCGATCCGGGCCAGCTCGTCGGGACGGATGCGCCCCCGCGGGCGGTACCAGCGGTACACCCAGATGATCGAGCCGAAGATGTAGTTCGCGAGCACCCGCGGGCTCGCGTCGCACGTCACGACGCCGTCGTCCTGGGCCTGGCGGATGAGGGCGGTGACGAAGTCCTCGTGCTTGCGCCGCAGGGCGTGGATCGCGTCCCGTCGCTCGGGCGACAGCCGCTCGACGTCGTGGTAGTAGACCGAGATCCGGACGAGGTTGCGGGCGTTGTAGGCGATCTGGCGATCGACGTAGAGGTGGAGCCGCTCCAGCGGGCCCAGGTCGGGCTCGGCCGCCACGGACTCGAGGACCTGCTCGACCTCCTCGTGGACCTCCTCGAGGAGCCGGTAGAGGAGGTCCTCCTTCGTGTTGATGTAGTGGTAGAGGCTGCCCTTGAGGATGCCGACGGCGTCGGCGACGTCCTGGACCGAGGCGTTGGCGTACCCGCGCTCGTGGAAGACCCGGGCGGCCGCCTCGAGCACCTCGGCGTCGCGCTTGCGGGGCGCACGACCACCGTTGCGGCGGGCGGGCTCGCGGGTCCCCTTCCTGGTGGCGGGTGGCATGACGGGAGTCTGCCACAGACAGCGTCAACAAACAATCTTTTGGTTGGGAAGGTCGGGCTCCTCGCGCCTCGCCGGATCCGGGGTTGACGCCGCACGCCCCGCCGCCCTAGCGTGACGCAACCAACCGATCGGTTGCTGAATGACCGATCATGACGGGAGAGAGCAATGGGACGAACGAGACGTGCGCGGGTGGCGGTGACCGCGGCGGCGATGGTGCTGTGCGCCGGCGCCCTGGGGGCCTGTGGCGACGACGACGACGGCGCGACGACGTCGGCCGCGACGACGACCGCGGGATCCCCTGCTGTGAGCGACGTCCAGCGGCGCTCGGCGGACGCGGGCACGAAGGCGGGCGAGGACGCGGGCGAGCCGCAGCAGGCGCCCGCGGACAAGAAGGTCGGCTTCCTCCAGATCGTGCAGGGCATCGAGTCCGCGGACCGGGTGGCCCTGCAGATCGAGAAGGCGAGCAAGGCGCTGGGGTGGGACTACGTCCTCTGCGACGCCGCCGGCGATCCGGCGAAGATGGCCGCCTGCGGCACGTCGCTCCTGAGCCAGGACGTCGACGTCATCTTCACGACCATCGGCGACGCCAGCACGATCGCGTCGGCGATGCGCACCGCGCGCAAGCGCGACATCCCGGTGATCGACGTCAGCGGCGAGGCGCAGGGCTTCGACGCGAACTACGCGCCGGACGACAAGACCATCGGCGACCTCCTCGCCGACGACCTGGCCAAGCGCCTGGACCCGCTCAAGGACGAGAAGGTGAAGATCGCGGTGTCGGCGTTCCCGCAGCCGTTCGCGCAGAAGCGGACGGCGTCGCTGGAGAGCCTGGTCGCGGACAACGACCACCTGGAGATCGCCGCGACGGCGTCGGTGGACCCGACGAACGTCATCGAGGGCAGCAAGAAGTCGGCGACCGACCAGTTGACGCAGAACCCCGACCTCAAGGCGTTCTGGATCGACTTCGACACGGCGGGTCAGGCGATCGGGCAGCTCGTGCGGTCGCGCTACGCCGGCAAGGAGTTCCCGGACCGGCCGCTCGTGGCCACGTTCCACGCGGACCACGGGACGGTCAAGCTCATGCGTAGCGGCGCCATCGACGTCGTGGCCGACGTGGCCTACGACGCGTCGTCGTGGGTGGGCGTCGACCAGCTCCTGCAGCACTGGACGCGGGACGCCCCGCTGAGCCAGGAGCGGGCCCCGGAGTACCCGGGCGCGGGAGACCTCTACACGTACCAGATCATCGACGGCGACAACCTGCCCGCGGACGGCGAGTACGCGACGCCGGAGATCGACGCCGAGGCGTACTTCATGGCGAAGTGGAAGGCCGAGTTCGGCCTCTGACCCACGCCGCTCGCCGCCGGGCCGCCGGCCCGGCGGCCGCTGGACAGCCAAACGTTCGTTTGGTAGAAGTGCACCATGAGCATCACGGTCGGGTTCCCCGGACAGATCATGCCCCCGGCCACGCGGGCGATCGAGATGGCCCAGCGGGCCGAGGCCAACGGCTTCGACTCCGTCTGGTGGCCCGACCACCTCATGGGGTGGCACCCCGACTCGGTGTGGAACGAGGACTTCACGCCGTTGGCGGCGGTGCAGGACAACCCGCACATGTACTTCGAGCCGCTGACGATGATGGGTGCGGCGGGCGCGGCGACCGAGCGGATCCGCGTCGGCACCTGCGTCACCGAGGTCATGCGACGCCATCCGGCGATGCTCGCCCAGCACATCGTCACCGTCGACCACCTGAGCCAGGGGCGGGCGATCCTCGGACTCGGGTCCGGGGAGCGGCTCAACGTCGAGCCCTACGGGATGGACTGGCGCAAGCCGGTCGGGCGCCTGTCGGAGGGCCTGGAGGTCATGCGGCTGCTCTGGAAGTCCGACAAGCCGGTCGACTTCCACGGCGACTTCTTCCAGCTCGAGGACGCGATCATGGGCCTGCCCACCTATCAGGGCGAGGACCCCGACATCTGGCTCGCGTCGCACGGTCCGCGGATGCTCGCGCTCGCCGGACGCGAGGCCGACGGCTGGCTGCCGACGTACATGGCGCCCGAGGACTACGCCGCGAAGCTCGGCGTGATCCGCGAGCACGCCGAGCGCGCCGACCGCGACCCGATGGCGATCGTGCCGTCGATGCTCGCCTACACGATGGTCGCCCCGGACGAGGAGACGCTCGACCGGCTGTGCGAGCACCCGCTGGTGCGGCTGCTGTGCGTGCTCTTCCCCGCCGAGGCGTACGCCAAGGTCGGGGCGACCCCGCCGTTCGAGGGCGGCTCGGGGTTCCACAGCTTCATCCCGACGCGCGTGTCGCGCGAGGAGGCCGAGCGCGTCCTCTCGCACATCCCGGGATCGATGGCCCGCAACTCCTGCCTGCGCGGCACCGCCGAGCAGATCGCCGACCAGTTGCGGACGTTCGGCGAGGCCGGCATGCGCGACGTCATCCTGTGGAACATCACGGCGTTCGCCGATCCCGACCTGGCCGGGTACTCGTTCCGGGAGATGAAGCGGGTGAAGCAGCTCCTCGCCGCCGACGCCGACGTGGCGACGCCGGCCTGAGCCCAGCGACGTCCCTGTGCATCGAGCACCGCGAGGTTCGACCATGACCGTCACCGTCAGCGAGACCGGGCCGACCGGCATCGACGTCGCCGTCGAGATCGGCCACCCGTCCGCCCGCCACCGCTCCGTCACCGCGCTCCTCGACGAGCGCGCGGAGGCCGCGCCCGACGCCGTCGCGGCGTCGTTCCCGGCCGGCGAGGTGACCTACGCGGAGCTGCGCGACCGCACCGTGGAGGTCGCGCGCCGGCTGCAGGCCGCGGGGATCGAGGCGGGCGACCGGGTCGGGGTGCTGCTCGCCGAGGCGAGCGTCGACTACCTCTCCCACACCTTGGCGCCGCTTCGCCTGGGTGCGGTCATGGTGCCGATCAACGCGCGCAACAAGGCGCTCGAGCTCGCCCACGTCGTCGAGCACTCGGGGATGGCGTTGCTCGTCACCGAGGAGTCGTTCGAGTCGGTCGTCGCCGAGTCCGGCGCGTCGTGCCGGGTGGTCACCCCCGGCGACCCCGCCTTCGTGGAGCCCGGCCGCGGCGTGCCCGACGCCGAGCTCGCCCGGATCGAGCGACGGGTCGGGCGCGACGAGGTGGCCCAGATCATCTACACGTCGGGGACGACCGGCCTGCCCAAGGGGTGCCTGCACACGCACGCCACGCTGCTCGCCGAGGGCGAGAACTGCGCCACGCGGCTCGAGATGACGGCCGCGGACCGGTTCTGGACCCCGCTGCCGTTGTTCCACTGCGGTGGGTGGCAGGCGTACCTCGCGGCGCTCTCCCGCGGAGCGTGCTTCAGCCACGTCGGCCGGTTCGACGGGGCGCGGGCGCTCCGGCAGCTCGTCGACGAGCGGTGCACCCACGCGTTCCCGGCGTTCGAGCTCATCTGGACCGACGTGCTGGGTCAGCCGGGGTTCGCGGACGAGGACCTGTCGGCGCTGCGGATGGTGATGAACGTCGGTCCCCCGGAGCGGATGCGGCAGATGCAGGCCAAGGTGCCGCACGCGGTGCAGGTGTCGTCGATGGGCTCGACGGAGTCCTGCGGGTCGATCTGCATCGGAGGGCCGCGTGACCCGCTCGAGTCGCGGATCGCGACGTCCGGGGCGCCGCTGCCCGGAGCCGAGCTGCGCGTCGTCGACACCGCGACCGGCGAGCCGGTGACGGCCGGCGGCGTGGGCGAGCTGCAGTTCCGCGGGGTGACGCTCTTCGCCGGGTACTACCGCGACGAGCGGGCGACCCGGTCGTCGCTCACCGACGACGGCTGGTTCGCGTCCGGGGACCTCGTCCGGCTGGAGGACCACGGCGGGGTGGCGTTCGTCAGTCGCCTCAAGGACATGCTCAAGGTCGGTGGCGAGAACGTCGCCGCCGGCGAGATCGAGGGCTACCTCGTCACCCATCCCGCGATCGCCCAGGTCGCGGTCGTCGGCGCGCCGGACGCACGCTACGGCGAGGTGCCGGTGGCCTACGTCCAGGTCGAGCCGGGAGCGACGCTCGACCCGGACGACGTCGTGGCGTACTGCCTGGGCCGGATCGCGTCGTACAAGGTGCCGCGGTACGTCCGGATCGTCGACGCGTTCCCGGTGACCGCGAGCCAGAAGGTCCAGAAGGTCACGCTGCGACAGATGATCGCCGACGAGCTGCTGGCCGCCGGGATCGACGAGGCGCCGCGCCTGCCCCGCACGACGGCCTGACCCGGGCCCGCGGGCGTCCGCCGCCCGCGGGCCGACGCGGCCGGTCAGCCGGTGGGGGACACGTCGGCGCCGCCGTCGACGACGATCCGCTGGCCGGTGACGTACCCGGCCGCCTCCGACACGACGAACCGCACGACCGACGCGACGTCCTCGGGGCGGCACACGCGGCCGAGCGGCATCCGGGCGTCGAGCTCGGCTGCCCCGGACGCGCCGAGCTTGGCCTGCACGAGGCGGTCGCCCATGTCGGTGGCGACGAGCCCGGGGGCCACGACGTTCACGTGGATGCCGTTGGCGATCTCCTCCTTGGCGAGGGTCATCGCGAGGGCCTCGAGCGCGGCCTTCGCCATGTTGTAGGGGGCGCCGTTGGCCCGCATCTGACTCACCTCGCTGCTGGAGATCATCACGACGTCGCCGCGGCGCTGCTCGCGCATGCCGGGCAGCAGGCGGCCCAGCAGCCGGTGGACGCCCAGGGCGTGGACCGACACCACCCGCTGGAGCTCCTCGGGCGTCGTGTCCGCCACCGGCAGGCCCCGGCTGGCGATGCCCGCGTTGTGCACGAGGATGTCGACGTGCCCGTACTCGGCGAGCGCGGCGTCGGCGAGCGCGTCGACGTCGGCGATCTCGCCGACCGACGCCGCGATCGCGGTGGCCCGACCGCCCGCGGCGCGGATCTCGGCGACGATCTCCTCTGCCGCGTCACGGTCGCGGCGGTAGTTCACGACGACCGCCGCGCCGTCGCGGGCCAGCGACGCGGCGATCGCGCGGCCGATCCCGCGGCCGGCGCCGGTGACGAGGGCCACGCGCCCGTCGAGCTCGTTGGGGACTTGCACCATGGTCTCTCCGTGGGGAACCGTGCGTCGATCGCACGCGGGTGTCGGGTGACGTCGCGAAGACGTCCTGTCCGGCGAAGGGGATCGATCCCCTCGACGCCGGGCACCCGGGACGATAACCTGAACCCGGAGATCAAACAACCATATGGTTGACTAGAGGAGACGGACATGGCAGACCGACAGGCGATCCTGGACCTGCTCTCGGATTACGCGTGGGCCAACGACACCGCGGACGTCCCGCTCCTGGGGGAGCTGTTCGCGACGGACGCGACGATGCGGATCACGATCGCGGGCGTCGACGAGCCGTTCGGGCCGTACGTCGGCCGTGACGCGATCGTGGAGTGGATGGGCGGGGCGTGGAAGGCGCAGACCGACCAGCGCCGGCACGTCATCACCAACCACCGGTTCGAGAACGAGCAGGACGACCGGGCCGACGTGCGGGCCTACCTCAGCCTCCACGTCACCGACGGCGGCAAGCTGCAGGTCACGAGCGCCGGCGTGTACCGCACGACGGTCGTGCGCGACGGCGACCGTTGGCGGATCGCGGCGCTCGACCTGGCGCTCGACGCGCCGTTCTGAGCGAGCCGGTCGACGGGACCCCGCCCGCCGTGGCGCCTACGTGCGGTCGGCGGGGTCGCGTCCGTCGCGGAGCAGCCAGGCCACACGCGCCTGGTGCTCGACCACCCGGGCCGCGACGAGCGCCCGGTCGACGTCGGGTCCCACGCCGAGCACGCCGTGCTCGCCCAGGAGCACCGCACCGGAGTCGCCGAGGGCGGTGCGCACCGCGGTGGCGAGCGCGTCGCTGCCGGCCGGCGCGGGCGCGCTCGTCCGGATCGACCCGATCCCGTGGTACGCCAGATCCTCGAGCTCGGGCTCGAGCGGCGCACCGAGGAAGCTCCACGCGGTGGCCGCCACGCTGTGGGTGTGGACGACCGCCTGCACGTCCGGTCGGTGGGCGTACACCGCGCGGTGCAGGGGCAGCTCGCGCGACGGCGTGCCGCGCAGCGTGCGGCCGCTCGTCAGGTCGACGATCGCGAGGTCCCGCGGCCGCAACGTGGCGTAGTCGCGGCGGGTGGGGGTGATGACGAGCCGGTCGCCGACACGGGCGCTGACGTTGCCCACGGTGCCGACGACCAGACCCTCGTCGACGAGGGCGCGGGCCGCCCGGATGACCCGCAGCGCCGCGCGTCGTCCCCGGAGCCGGGCCGCGATCGACGTCGCGTCACGCGCCGCGGGGCGGTCGATGGTCGCCGGCGGCCCGATCGTCGCGGACGTGCGCATGGTCGTGAGGATCCCAGACCGGCCCGTCGCGTGGTCAGGCGGCGTGGGCGAGGTGGTGGGCGATGGGGTCGTAGGGCCGGGGGTACCGGCGGCGGATGGCGTAGAGGGTGGTGCGCTCCGCGGCGGGTCGACCGGCGTCGTGGGCGGCGGTCACGAGCTGCCCGGGGGTGAGCCGCGTGCCGTGGTCCGCACCGGCCATCCGGCTGATGTTCTCCTCCATCAACGTGCCGCCCAGGTCGTTCACGCCCCACTTCAGGGCCTCGGTCGCCCCGGCGAGGCCCATCTTCACCCAGGACGCCTGGACGTTGTGGATGGTCCGTCCGAGCGCGAGGCGGAACACGGCGGTGTGCTTGAGGTTCTCCTCGATCG
>JALNWQ010000016.1 GCA_023230855.1 Solirubrobacteraceae bacterium | reverse complement strand
CGCCTCGCCGCCTGGGCGTCGCGTGGCGTCGCTCTGGTGGCGCACCGTCTCGCGCGACGGCGGGTTCGCCCCCTGGACGTCGCTCGTCGTCATCCGTCGTCCGTCGTCCGTCGTCCGTCGCGCCGCCCGTGGGGCGTCGCGGGGTGTCGCTGTGGGGGCGAGCCCCACCGTGTCGCGAGCGCCTCGCCACGTGGGCGTCGCATGACGTCGCTCTGGTGGCGCACCGTCTCGCGCGACGGCGGGTTCGCCCCCTGGACGTCGCTCGCCGCCACCGGCCGCCCCGGCCGCCCCGCCGCCCCGGTCGCCCGCCGCCCCGCCACCCGCCGCCCAGCCGCCGCCACCCGCCGCCCAGCCGCCGCCACCCACCGCCCGCCAGCCGAGGCCGGCACCCACCACCCACCCCTCCCTGAATTGACATACCGACCGGTATCTGGAACGGTGGGGGGCATAGGTGCCTCCGTCGTCGACCGCCTGCCCGCGGGGCCGCGGATGTCGCGGCTCGAGCAGTCGATCCGGTTCGTGCGGGACGCGCCCGGGTTCCTCGAGGCGTGCCACGCCCGCCACGGCGACATGTTCACGTTGCGGATCACCGCCGGCGGGGAGTGGGTCATGCTCGGCCACCCGGACCTCGTCAAGGAGGTGTTCACCGGGTCGCCGGAGGTCTTCCACGCCGGCGAGGGCAACGACGTGCTGCTGCCGCTGCTCGGCGACCACTCGGTCCTGCTGCTCGACGACGACGCGCACCTGCGCCAGCGACGGCTCCTCCTGCCCCCGTTCCACGGCCGTCGGATGTCGCGCTACGCCGGGCTCATCGAGCAGGCGACCGAGCGTCAGGTCGCGACCTGGCCGGTGGGGACGCCGATCGCGACCTGGCCGCGGCTGCAGGAGATCACGCTCGAGGTCATCATGCGCGCGGTCTTCGGGGTGCAGGACGAGGCCCGCCTCGCCGCGATCCGCGACCCGCTCGTCACCGTGCTCCGCCGCGTGACCCACCCGTTGACGCTCGCATCGGTCACCGCGATCGGACCGCGCCGCTTCCGCGCGATCCCGTTCGCGCGGCGGGCGCTCGAGGGCGCCGACGACGCGATCCTGCGCCTCATCCGCGAGCGCCGCGTCGCCGACGACCTCGACGAGCGCGACGACATCCTGTCGATGCTCGTGCAGGCGACCGACGAGGACGGCCGGCCGATGGGCGACCGCGAGCTCCGCGACGAGCTCATGACGCTCCTCGTCGCCGGTCACGAGACGACCGCCACGACGCTGGCGTGGGCGCTGGAGCGGCTCGTCCGCCATCCCGCGGCGCTCGCCCGCCTGCGCGACGAGGTCCGCGCCGGCGAGGAGGCGTACCTCGACGCGACGATCAAGGAGACGTTGCGCCTGCGGCCGGTCCTCGCGCTCGTCGTCCGCAAGCTCACCACGGCCGCGGAGATCGGCGGGCATCGCCTGCCCGCGGGCACGCGCGTCGCACCGTGCATCCGCCTCGTCCACCAGCGCCCCGACCTCTACCCCGACCCGTCGGCGTTCCGGCCGGAGCGGTTCCTCGACCGGGCGCCGGGCACCTACACGTGGATCCCGTTCGGCGGCGGGGTCCGGCGCTGCCTCGGGGCGTCGTTCGCCGAGCTCGAGGCGCGCCGCGTCCTGGCGACGATCGTCCGCCGCGTCGAGCTGCGGGCCGCGGAGCCCGAGCCGGAGCCGTTCCGTCGTCGGGCGATCACCCAGACGCCGGGCCGCGGCGGACGGGTCGTCGTCGTGCGGCGCGACTGGCGGGCGGCACGGTCGGCGGCGACCCGCGAGCCGGCGGTGGCGGGCCCGTGAGCGCCGCCGACGCCGGACGGCGGCTCACCCGCAAGCAGCAGCAGGAGCGCACCCGGGCGGAGCTGCTGCGCTCCGCGTTCGCGGTGCTCGCGCGCGACGGGCTGCGCGGCACGTCGATCGCCGCGGTCGTCGAGCACGCCGGGTTCACGAAGGGCGCGTTCTACGCGAACTTCGTGAGCAAGGACGAGCTGCTGCTCACGATGCTCGAGCAGCGGTTCGAGGCGCGCCTGGCCGAGATCGACCGGGCGATCCACGCCGACGCGGCGGTCGACGAGCAGGCCCGTCGCGCGGGGGCGGACTTCATGCGGGCGCTCGGCGCCGACGCGGAGTGGGGGCCGATGATCTTCGAGTTCGCGGTCCACGCGTCGCACCACGACGCGTTCCGCGAGCAGCTCGTCGCCCGCCACCGGGCGATGCGCGACCGCATCGCCGCGCTGCTCCGCGAGCGGGCGGACGAGCTGGACTGGACCCCGCCGGTCGCCCCCGACGTCGTCGCGCGGATGACGTTCGCGATGGCGCACGGCGTCGCCCTGCAGAAGCTGCTGGAGCCGGACGCGGTGCCGGACGACCTCTTCGGCACGATGCTGTCGACGTTCTTCGCCGGGCTCGAGGCGACCGCGGCCCGTCGCGGATAGCCGTCGAGGAGGCGCCCGGCGCCGCGACCTGCCGGACGCCCGGCGGCCGGTCGCGACGGACCGTGGGGCGGTGCCGCGGCGCCGCCGCGCCGTCGGGGCGTCAGGCGACGCCCAGGAGCACCGCGACGGCCGACCACGTGGGCGGTCCGACGAGGTCGGGGAGCGCACCGTCGTGCGCGCGCCGTCGACCCTCGGCGGTCGAGCAGAACCGGGGGTCGGGGACGATCCCCACCCGGCCGATGAGCAGCCGGTCGGCGTCCCAGCACACGGCGATCGTCGGCTCCACCGACAGCCCGCCGGCGGTGTGGTCGCGCAGCGCCTCGGCGAGCACGTCGGCCCGGTCCGCGGCGAGGTCCAGGTGGCCCGCGGTGCGCAGGTCGGCGAGCAGCACCTCGGCGCGGGGCCCGTGCTCCAGGTCGCGTCCGTCGTCGAGCCGGCAGGCGTCGTGCAGCAACGCGAAGAGCAGCAGCAGCTCGCGGTCGGCGGCGACCGGGTCCGGGCCCGTCGGCTCGCGCCCGGCGTCGCCGCCGTCGCCGACGACGTCGGCCGGGCCGGGGGGCGGCGCGGCCACGAGCTCGGCCGCGGTCGCCCCGACGGCGCGCCAGTGCGAGGGACCGTGGATCTGCGACGACAGGTGGGTCGCGCGGCCCTCGACGGTCCGCACCAACTCGTCGAGATCCCGCCACGGTCGTCGCATCGGGTCCATCCTAGGCGGCGGCCGGGGCGGACGCGCCCGACGGCGTGGCGGGTGGCGATAGCGTGCCCGTCACCACGTCCCGTCCCACGGGACGACCGACCTCGGGGAGACCACGCATGACCGACAGCCCGGCCCGGTTGGAGCGCGACGGCGCGCTCGCGACGCTCACGCTCGACCACCCGCCGCTCAACCTCTTCGACCGGGCGATGCTCGACGCGGTCCGGGCGGCGGTGGCCGACCTCGACGCCGACCCGCCCCGGGGCCTGCTCGTCCGCGCGGAGGGTCGCGTCGTGTCCGGCGGCGTCGACGTGTCGGTGTTCCGCGACCTCGACGGGACGACCGGTGCGGCGCTCTGGGCGGACATGCTGGAGATGGCCGCGACGATCGAGCGGCTGCCGTGCCCGACGGTGTTCGCCGCGCACGCGCTGACGCTCACCGCGGCGTTCGAGATCGCGTTGGCCTGCGACCTCATCGTGGCCGCGCGGTCGGCGCGGTTCGGGCTCGTCGAGACCGTCGTCGGCCTGACCCCGTCGATGGGTGGTCCGCAGCGCCTCGCCGACCGCGCCGGGTCGGGTCGCGCGCGCGAGCTCGTCATGACCGGTGACCTCTACGACGCCGAGACCCTGGAGCGGTGGAACGTCGTGAACGTCGTCTGCGACGACGGCGAGGTGGACGAGCGGTCGCGGGCCCTGGCCGGTCGCCTGGCCGACGGGCCGACCCGGGCGCACGACGCGACGAAGCAGATCGTCCGCGCCTGGTCGGCCGGGGGCAACGCGGCCGCCGACGCGATCGTCCCGACGGTGTCGGGCGCGCTGTTCGACACCGACGACACCCGTCGCGCGATCGCCGCGTTCCTCGCCGACGGCCCGCGACACGGGACGGCGTACGAAGGCCGCTGAGCCCGCCCGCGACGGCCGCCGCCCCCGCCGCCCTACGCACGGCGGTGCGGGCGCCCGCCGTCGTTGGATCAGCGGAACCGTACGGTGCGCTGCTGGCCGCCGACCCGGACGGTGGCCCGGCCGCGCTTGGCGGCGCGGATCGACACCTTGAGGGTGACGGTCCGGCCTCCGGAGCGGCGCCACCGCTTGACCTGTCGCTTCTCGCGGGACTGGAGGACCGTCACCCGGACGACGCGGCGGGTAGCGGAATCCGGCAGCGTCACCCGCAGGCTCAGCCGCCGGGACGCGCGTCGGGCGGTGACCTTCAGGCGTCGCGTGGCGGTGGTCGTCGTCGAGCCCTTCGTGCCGCCCTCGTCGCTCCCGCGGTTGCCGGCCACCGACTCCGGCGTCACCGGATCCGCGTTCGGTGCGGGGTCGGGGACGGCGTCGGGGGTCAGGTCGACGTTGGGGGTGCGGGTGGCCGGGGTCCGCGGGCACGCCACGCTCGGGCCGCCGGGCGCGTCGGCGAACAGTCCGCGGGCGAACGTCTGGCTCCACGTCGGTCCCGGGTAGTCGCCGGTGCCGTCGGTCGACACGCCGAACCCGGCGACCCGGTAGGCGGTCGACATGAGGTTCTCGCAGTGGCCCTTGCTCGCGAGCCAGGCCGTGACGACGGCGCGCGGGGTCTGCTGGCCGACGGCGAGGTTCTCGCCCATCGCGGACCACGTGTATCCGGCGGCCGACAGGCGCAGGCTCGGTGACGTGCCGAACGGGGCGGGCGCCGGCGCGTCATGGGCGAAGTAGCGCCGCAGCGTCATGTCGTCGACGTGCCGCTGGGCGGCGAGCGTGACGAGCACCGACGGCGTGACGGTGTTGAGGCCGACGGCTGCACGCTCGAGGTTCGTGAGGCAGAGGAGGGCGACCTGGGTGCGGAGCGTGCCGATCTGGGCGGGCGTCGCATCGGAGTCGACGCACGGCCCGGCCGCCTGGGCGGACGGCGCGGCGGCGAGGACCGTGGCGGTCGTCGCCGCCAGCGCGACGACGCCGCGGCGTAGCCCGCGTCGGTGGGGGGCACGGGCCGCGGGGGGCCGGGTTCGCCCGACTCGGGTGGCGTGAGGCGTGGCGGGCTGCATGTCGGACAGCGTCTACTCCTCGACGAAAGGCTGTCCGTCCCGTCAACGGATGTTGGGCGTCGTTGGCGGGAGAGCCAAGCGCGTATGTCGTACAAGCGTCCAGTCCGACGGCGTCGGGGGTCGACGTTCCATGCCCACGGGTGGGTTGGCGATCCGTGCGGCGCGGCCGGCGCGGCGGCGCTACGGTGGCGGGGTGTCCGACCGATCCGCCGCCGGCCCGCCGTCCGGACTCGACGCGCGGCGTCGCCTCGTCCTCGCATTCCTCACCGGGGTCCTCGTCGGCGTGACGGTCGGGTTCCTCATCGACCGTCCGCTGCTCGGCCTGGTCCTCGGCGTCGTGCTGGGGTTCACGTCCGTCATGCGGCGCCGGATGGCCGACGGCCTCGTCCGCACGATCGACGCGATGGAGGCCGAGGAGCGGGACCGCCGCCGGTAGCGCGCTCACCAGTGGGCGTCGTGGTGCTCCATGACGCCGTACCCCTCGGCCAGGCGGACGCCACCCGGCAGCGTGCCGGTGAACGTCCCGAACGGCTGGACGTAGTGGCTGCGGACGACGAGGAGGCGCTCGTCGCGACGCCGGGTCGCCTCGGCCGTGAACCGCAGGTCGACGTCGTCCCCGGTCACCGCCGACAGGTCGTCCGCGAACCGCACCGGAGCGGCGTGGACGGCGGTCCCGTCGATCCAGGCGCTGCGCTCGCTGGCGTCCGCGTCGTCGTGGATCCCGGCGACGAGGTTCCAGCCGACGGTGCGGCCCGCCTCGTCGCGGCCGACGCCCGCCGACCACCGCCAGGTGGTGTGGCGGGGCGGGTACCCGCCGGAGTCGTCGATCACCGCGAGGCCGTCGATCGGGACGTCGCGGCCGTCGACGCGGACGCGTCCCGTCACCGGGACCGACGCGCGCTTGACCGTCCAGGCGTGGCCGGCGCCGTAGGGCGTGACGGTCTCGATCCCGTCGACGCCGGGCGGGTCCTCGTCGAACGCCAGGTCGATCTCGACGCCGCCCCGCCGGACGCGCACCCGGCCCGGCGACGACGTCACGCCGCCGCCGACGAGCGACGTCCGCTCGTGGAGGCGTCCGCCGGCGCGGTCCCAGATCGCCCAGAACGCCTGGCGGGCGAGCCCGATGCGCACCACCCCGACGCAGAGCGAGAGCTCCGGCCCGTAGACGCCGACGTACCGCCAGCGCTTGCGCACCCGGCCGGCGTGCACCAGGGGCAGCCGGTCCGGCGGCAGCGCGATCCCGGACGGTCGGCCCGGCGGCTGCGGCTCTGCGGCGGTGGGGGCGGGGCCGCGGTAGGGGCGCACGAGGGTCATCGTGCGGATCGTGACGCATCGGGCGCCGGCCGACGGGCGTCGGGCGCGGCGGGCGACGGACCCGGGCCTTCGGCAGGGGACGGACCGGGGAACGGGCGACCGCGCGGCCGGGAGGGCGGTCGCCCGTCGCCGGTCAGCGCGGGTCCCTGCGCGTGGCGAGCAGGGCGACGGCGACGACGGTGATGGCGACGCTCGTGACGGTCGCGAGGTAGAGCGCCCATCCCGCCTCGGGGTCGATCGCCTGGATGAGGCCCTCGGGGTTGATGATGCTCTCCAGGTCGATCACGGCCGCGACGACGCCGACGACCCCGAAGATCAGGGCGAGGATCGACGGCCACCGGCTCTTCACGCCCCGGAGGAGCAGCGCGACGAGCAGGATCGCGCCCATGCCGATGTAGATCGCGCCGTCGCGGTCGTAGCCGTAGATCGTGCCGGCGCTGGTCTCGACCCATGGCCCGACGCCCCCGGCGATCATCAGGGCGCTGATCGCGGCGCCCGCGCGGGCCAGGGTGCGGCGGCGGGCGGTCGCCGGGGCGGGGACGACGGGGGCGGTGGGGGTGATGCCGACGGGCGTGCTCATGGGCGCATTGTGCGGTCGGGATGGGACGCCGACCACCCGCGGCGGGGTGATGGTGCTGCCCCGCGTGCCGACCGGCCGACGTGGGACGCTCCCCGCACCACGATGGATGGCCCACACCCCACGACCCCGGCCGGCCGTCCGGTCGACCGGCGCACCGTCCACGTCGAGCACGCCCGGCGCGCCCGCGAGCGTTACGAGCGGACGAGCTACCAGGCGTTCCTCCGTCGCCTCGGCGGCGCGCTGGCGGAGCACCTGGAGCGCCTCATCGCGCAGGCGGGGATCTCCGCGTCGCAGTCCGAGGTGACGTGGCGGGTCAAGGCCCCGGCGTCGTTCGAGGCGAAGGCCGCCCGTCCCGACCCGGACGATCCGGCTCGTCCGCGCTACCGCCTGCCGTGCGACGAGCTCGCCGACCAGCTCGGCCTGCGGGTCGTGACGTTCCTCCCGGCGCAGGTCGAGGAGGTGGCGGAGGCGATCGCCGACGACGACGCGCTCACGGTGCGCTCGGTCGAGCGGATCGGGTCGGACGGCGGGGACGACCGGCGGTTCGGCTATCAGAGCACCCACGTCATCGTCGATCCCGGCCCCCCGGTCGACCTGCCCGGCCCACCACAGGGCTACGTCGTGCCGCGGGTCGAGGTCCAGCTGCGGACCCAGCTCCAGCACGTGTGGGCCGAGCTCGAGCACGCCCAGCGCTACAAGGGGGCGGCCGGATCGCGGGTGTCGCGCAAGTTCGACCGTGCCGCGGCGCTCATCGAGATGGTCGACGAGCTGCTGCAGGAGATCGACGACGCGTCCCGCGGCGCGGACCACGAGGCCGCGCGCGCGAACGGCCACGGCGGCGGCCACCGGGACGACCTCGACCGCCAGGACGGGCACGCCGGACCCGCGGCGGACCACGCGCCGCGAGGCCGTGGCGAGGGCGGGGACGGGCGGGCCGACGGGCGGTCCGACGGCCCGATCGGCAGTCGCCTCACGACCCGGGCGCTCCGGGCGCTGCTCGCCGAGCTCTTCCCGGACGCTCCTCCGAGTCGCGGCACGGGGAGCGAGGAGTGGATCCACCGCCATGCGCTCGCGGCGGGGCTCGACACCGTCGAGGCGCTGCGGGGCGCGGTCCGGGCGGTCGACGTGGACGGGATCGACCGGACGTTCCGCGAGGGGGTCACGTGGGAGCGCAACCAGGTCCGGTGCCTCGACGACGCGCTGCTCGCGGTCACCGGGCCGCGGTACGTCGACGTGGCGGTGGGCCTCGTCGACCCCGCCGACGACGAGCAGCGTCAGAAGCGCCGCCGCGTGCTGCAGTGGCGGTGGCGGACGCTCGCCGACGCGGGCGTCGTCGGCCGGTAGCCGCTCAGCGGACGACGGCGTCGGCAGGCGCGTCGGCGGGGATCCCCAGCGCGCCCATCCACAGCCGCGTGACGGTGGCGACGAGCGCGTCGAAGTCGACGTCGTCCCCCAGGACGAACGCGCTGTACGCGGCCCGCGACACCATGCCCGAGATCGTGCGGGCCGCCAGGTCGGGGTCGAGCGAGGCGTCGGCGAGCCCGGCGGCCTGGAGTCGTTCGATGGTGCGGGCGTTGCGGTCGATGAACGGCCGGCCGCGTCGCCGTCGCAGCTCCCGGAAGTCGGGGTCGATCGTCGCGACCTGCTCGCGGAGCGCCATGAGGCGCGCGTTGTCGCGGTAGACGGCGAGGTACGCCCGGTGGCTGGCGGCGAGCAGGTCGACGAACCGCTCGTGGTGGCCCGCGTGCGACAGCCGCGGGTGCAGGAGCTCCTCCTGGACCTCGCCGAGCACCGCGGCGAGCACGGCGGACTTGTCGACGAAGTACGTGTAGAACGACCCGGTGGCGACGCCCGCCTCGGCCGCGATGTCGGTGATCCGGGCGTCGAGGAACCCGTCGCGCTCGAACACCGCCCGGGCCCCGTCGACGATCGCCTGCCTCGTCGCGCGGCCGCGGGCGGTGGAGGGGCCGGCGGTCATCCGTCGGTGGGGTGGACGTCCTCGGCGACCCGCTCGGCCTGGGCGGCGAGCACGTCGATGATCGGGTCGAGCGACTCGGGGTCGACGTTGGCGTTGCCCGGCGTCTCGCGGAACCGCCGCACGACGCCCTGGAGGATGATCGCGAGCTTCCACGCCCCGAGCGCGCGGTAGAACGGCAGGCCCGACAGGTCGAGCCCCGATGCGTCGGCGTACCGTGCGACGACCTCGTCCCGGGAGGGGAACCCGTCGGCGAGGGGCGCGGTCGAGATCCGGGGCTCCGGGTCGCCCGGCTCGGTCCAGTACACGAGGAGGAGCCCCAGGTCGGCGAGCGGATCGCCGAGCGTGCAGAGCTCCCAGTCGAGGATCGCCCGCACGCGGCCGTCGTCGCCGACGATGACGTTCTCGAGCTTGTAGTCGCCGTGGACGATCGAGACCCGGTGCTGGGTGGGGATGCCGGCCTCGAGCCGGGCGTGCACGCGCTCGATCGCCGGTACCTCCCGGGTCTTCGACGCCGCCCACTGGCCGATCCACCGGCGCAGCTGCCGCTCCCCGTACCCGTGGTGCCGCCCGAGGTCGCCGAGGCCGACGGCGTCGACGTCCACGGCGTGCAGGCGCGCGAGCGTGTCGACGAGGTCGAGCCCCGCGGTGCGTCGGGCGTCGTGCGTCAGCGGATCGGCGGCCTCGCGCGACGCGAGGACGTGCCCGTCGGCGTGCTCCATGACGTAGAACGGGGCCCCGGTGACCGCCTCGTCCTCGCAGAGCCCGAGTGGCTCGGGGACCGGGATGCCGGCGGGGTGGAGCGCGGCGATCAGCCGGTGCTCCCGGACCATGTCGTGCGCCGACGGCAGGCGCGGTCCGAGCGGTGGCCGCCGCAGGATCCAGCGGTGGCCGTCGGCGCCCTCCACGCGGTAGGTGAGGTTGGACCGGCCGTCGCCGACGCGGACGAACGACGCCGGCTCGCGCAGGTCCGGCAGCACGCCGCGGAGCCAGGCGACGACGGGCTCGTGGTCGATGCCGGGATGCATGGCGGTCACGCGGCGTCCGGGACGGGGTGGCGGCGCAGCTCGTCGCGGGCGATCTGCATCCGGTGGACCTCGTCCGGTCCGTCGACCATCCGCATCGTGCGGGCGTGCGCGTACATGTGGGCCAGCGGGAAGTCCTCGGTGAACCCGCCGGCGCCGTGGACCTGCATCGCGCGGTCGACGATCTCCTGCGCGACGCGGGGAGCGGCGACCTTGATCGCGGCGATCTCGGTCCGGGCGCGCTTGTTGCCGACGGTGTCCATGAGCCATGCGGCCTTCATCGTCAGCAGCCGGATCATCTCGATCTCGATCCGGGCGTCGGCGATCCAGTCCTGGACGTTGGCGCGCGCCGCGATCGGCTTGCCGAACGGCGTCCGCCGCTGGGCCCTCACGCACAGGAGCTCGAGCGCGCGCTCCGCCAGCCCGATCGTGCGCATCGCGTGGTGGATGCGGCCCGGCCCGAGGCGCGCCTGGGCGATCGCGAACCCTTCGCCCTCGCCGGCGATGAGGTTCGTCGCGGGGACCCGGACGTTCTCGAAGAGCACCTCGCCGTGGCCCTCGGTGTGGTCGAACCCGAACACCGGCAGGTTGCGCAGCACCGTCACCCCGGGCGTGTCGAGCGGCACGAGGATCATGCTCTGCTGGCGGTGACGGTCGGCGTCGGGGTCGGTCTTCCCCATGAGGATGAAGCACCGCAGGTTGGGGTGCAGCGCGTTGGTCGTCCACCACTTGCGGCCGTTGATGACGTACGCGTCGCCGTCCCGCTCGATCCGGGTCGAGATGTTCGTGGCGTCGGAGCTGGCGACGTCCGGCTCGGTCATCGCGAACGCCGAGCGGATCTCGCCCTCGAGCAGCGGGTGGAGCCAGCGCTCCTGTTGCTCGGGGGTGCCGAACAGCGTCAGCACCTCCATGTTGCCGGTGTCGGGCGCGTTGCAGTTCGTCGCCTCGGGCGCGAGGAAGCTTCGTCCCATGATCTCGGCGAGCGGCGCGTACTCGACGTTGCTCAGCCCGGGGACGCTCGGGTGGATGTCGGCGTGGGGGTGGAAGAGGTTCCACAGGCCGCGACGGCGCGCCTCGGCCTTGAGCTCCTCCATCACGGGTGCGTGATGGTGCGGATCGCCGGCGGCGCGGAGCTGCTCGGCGTGGACCGCCTCGGCGGGCAGGACGTGCTCGTCCATGAACGCCTGCAGACGCTGCTGCAGGTCCTGCGACCGTTCGGACTGCTCGATGTTCATCCGTCGCTCCCTGGCGCCGGCCCGCGGCCGGCGAACTCGAAGTTGAATCCGGATTCGAGTCTAGTCTACGGCGTGGCGGCTGGCCAGGAGCGGATCCGGCGGGGCGGTAGGGCGGGTCGCGGCGACGGGAGGCGAGGGCCCGCCGGGGGGAGGTCGGGACGCCGGGGGCGTTGGCGATCGTTCACGCGATGCGAACGATCGCCAACGGCGGGGTCGGCGACGTGCGGCGAGGGTGGTCCGGCGGTGCTTGCCGAGCGGCGCCGTTGCGCATCGTCCATGCGATGCGAACGATCGCCAACGCCCGTCGCCGTGGCGCGTCGCCTCGGCCTGGCGCGGCGCATCGCCGGTGCGGCGGGCGGGGGGGATGGCGTCGTCGGGGCGTCGCGACGTCGAGCGCCCCGGGGTGCTCCGCGCGGGTCGCGTCGCGGGAGGAAGGGTGGTCGCAGCGAAGACCGGCCCGCCGTGTGGCGGGCCGGTCCGGGGGCGTCTCGTGGTGGGTGGGGTCGCGGGGGCGGGAGCCCGCCGCTCGGGCGCGGGATCGAGGAGGCGTGCGGGGCCCCGCCCCGACGTGGGACGGGGGCGACGCTCCGCGCGCCGGGATCAGTCCTCGTACTCGCGCAGGTACCGCTCGTAGGTGCGCATGTGGCCCTCCTCGTCCTTGAGGATGGCGACGACCATGTCCTGCGTCGCCCAGTCGACGCCGTCGGTGGCCTCGATGATCCTGTTGTAGAGCTCGATCGCCCCGGCCTCGGCGGTGATCACGCCGCGGATGACGGTCGCCACGTCGGTCGGGTCGTCGCCGGGCTGCAGGAACGTCTGCTCCGCGGGGAACTCGGACGAGCCGGGGACCGTCCCGTAGAGCTCCTTGATGCGCTCGGCGAACTGGCGCGCGTGCCCCAGCTCCTCCTGGACGTCGCCGGCGAGGTCGGACGCGATCTCCTTGGCGCGGATGCCGTCGAGGTTGCTCGACGCGGCGAGGTAGTTCGCCACCGTCTCGACCTCGGCCCAGTAGGCCTTGGTCAGCAGGTCGACGATCTCCTCGCGCTTGGCGGTGTGGGCGTCGGACAGGATGCCGACGCCGGCGTTGTGGGTACGGGTCGTCACGGTGTGCTCCTTGGGGGGACGTTGAGATCAACTATAGCAAATCACTTAAAAGAGCACTCGACTTAGGATAGCCGTATGCGTGGTTCGGGCGGCCTCGCCCGTGGTCGGATCCGCGTGCTTCCCGCGTACCCGCTCGACGCGAAGCTATCCGCCGTGGCGGCGCCCGTGGGGGTGCTCGTCGGACCGGCCGGTGCGGCGCGGGGCCCGGGATTCCGCCGAGGGGCGTGGGCTCCGGGACGGACGGGCCCCGGCGCGCGGGGACGGTCGGGTCCCGGCGCGCGGGTCGGTCGGTCGGCGTCGGTCGCGCCGGCCCGATGTCGTGGGTCGAGGAGGGGCGGGCCGGAGGGACGTGGGCCGGCTGGCGGTCGTCGGCGGTCGCCCGGGGCCGAGGGGCCTGCCGGGAGGAGGGCGCGGGCCGAGGGCGGGCCGCGACGGTGGGCGGGCTGCCGGGAGGAGGCCGCGGGCCGGGACGGTCGCCCTGGGCCGAGGGCGGGGCGGACGCGTGGAGGACGCGGACGGCCGGGGCGCGGGCCGGGCGCGGCGGGGGCGGCGGACCGGTGGGCGGCGGGACGCCGCGGGCGCGAGGCCCGGAGGTCAGCGCGACCGGCGGGCGTCGGCGGACGCGTGCACGTCGCGGGTGCCGCCGGGCGGCTGCGGGGCGCAGGTGCCGTTGACGGCCACCCGCGCGCGCCAACAGGCGAACCGGCCGGTCGGCGTGTCGAGCCACTCGTGCAGGTCCCGCTCGAACCGCGACCAACGACGGGCGCGGTAGCCGGTCTGCGGGAACGCTCCCGGGGCTCCGGACGGTGGCGAGTTAGGGTCCACGAACACAGCGTAGCGAAGCTCGGTCGAAAGCACGACGTCGGATTTCGACGGACGTGCGTTCGATGCCGGGGGCCGGTGGTGGACCCCGACGGGGCGTCTGCCGATCCCCTACCCACATGTCCGTCCGTCCTCCCTCCCGCACCCACCGCGCTCCCGACCTCGACGTGGCGCGGCTCGTCGCGTCGATCTCGACCAGGCCGGTGCCCTCGTCGCTCCTCGTCAGGCTGCTCCTCGACCGGGCCCCGGTCGACGCGGACCCGTCCCACGGTCCGCCCGGCCGCGCCCGCGAGAGCGCGCTACGCGCCCAGCCACCGTCACGGTCGGCGGCCGTCGCGCCCGTGGCCTGACGTCGACCGGCCCGGCCCACCCGGGCCCCGTCGAGACCGGTGGGGCGACGGCCGGGCTACGCCCCGCGCGCCCCGGCTCCCGCGGGGCCACGCACGGTGCGCGTCCGCAGGCGGCGCACGACCGCCCGGCTCACGGACTCGCCCTCCGGGGCGTGACCGTCGACGACCGCGTCGATGACGCGACGCTTGTGCTCCAGCACCGTCGCCAGGTCGTCGTCGATCGTGTCGGGCGCGAGCAGGTACCAGGCGGTGACCGCGTCGTCCTGCCCGATCCGGTGGCAGCGGTCCTCGGCCTGGTCGTGGAGCGCCGGGGTCCAGTCGAGCTCGAGGAAGCAGACGTTCGACGCGCGGGTCAGCGTGATCCCCTGCCCGGCGGCACGCATCGAGCAGACGATGAGCCCGTCGGCGGCGGCGGGGGGCGCGACGGCGTCGACCGCGCGCAGGCCCCGACGGTGCCCCGGGGACGGCCGCCCCTCCTGGAACCGCCGGATCTGCGCGTCGCGGGTCGCGGCGTCGTCGTCCCCCAGGACGTGGGCCGCGCCGGGGAACCGCGCGAGCACCGCCCGCTGGACCTCGCGGTGCTGGGCGAACACGACGAGCGGCTCGCCCGACGCCAGGAAGTCCTCGATCCACTCGAGCGCCGCGGGGAGCTTGCCGATCGCGGCGAGCCGCCGCAGGTGGTTCATCCGCACGAGCTGCTCGGCCCGCAACGCCGCCGACACCCGGGCGTCGATCTCGTCGAGGTCGAGCGGCAGCGTCTGGAGCCAGGCGATGACGTCCTCCTCCGCCAGCCGATAGTCGGTGGGATCGTCGAGCTCGATCGGCAGCGTCACGCGACGCTTCGCCGGCAGCTGGGGGAGCACGTCGGACTTGAGGCGCCGCACGAACCCCGACGCCCGCAGATGCCAGTGCAGCCGGTCGTGGGCCTCGTCGCCCTGGAACCGCCGCGCGAGCTCGGCCCCGGACCCGAAGTCCCGCAGCCGGTCGACGAGGCGCAGCTGGGTGGTGAGCTCGCGCGGCTGGTTGAGCACCGGCGTCCCGGTGAGCGCCAGGCGCAGGCCGTCGCGTCGGACGGTGCCGGCCAGGCGGATCGCGGCCTTCGTGCGCCGCGCCCGCGGCTCCTTGCACAGGTGCGACTCGTCGAACGCGACCGCTCCGGGACGCAGCGCGGCGAGCCGGTCGTGGTGGGCCTCGAGCAGCTCGTAGTTCAGGACGACGAGGTCGGCCTCGCCGGGCGGGGCGGTGGGCGTGGCCGTGGTGGCGGCCGTGGCGGGGGGCGTGGCGGACGCGTGGGCGGCGGTAGGCGCGGCGGGCACGGCGGACGCGGTGGCCGTGGCGGTCCACTGACCGCCGCCGCGTCCCCGGAGCACGGCGACGGTGCGGTGCGGGAGCCAGTGGGCCGCCTCGCGCGCCCAGCCGAGCTTGAGGCTCGCGGGGCAGACGACGACCGCCGGCCAGGCGTCGTCGACCTCGAACGCGACGAGGGCCTGGACGGTCTTGCCCAGGCCCTGCTCGTCGGCGAGGAACGACCGACGGCGCTGCAGGAGGTACCGCACCCCGGCCCACTGGAACGGCAGGAGCTCGCCGCCGACGCGCAGGTCCGCGCCGCTCCGGGTGCGTCGCAGTCGACCGGCCCGGGACGCGCCCGACAGGCGGATGAGGTCGTCCCGCTCGGCGTGCAGCGCGCGCAACGTCGCGATCCGGTCGCGGGCCGCGGGGGTGAGGTCGACCGTCGGATGGTCCCGCAGCAACGCGTCGAGCCGCGGGACGAGCGACGGGTCGGCGGGGACCGCGAGGCGCGTGTCCGGGTCGGCCGGGGCGTCGCCCTCGCGGTGCCCGGACCGGTGGCCCTCCTCCAACGAGCCGGCCTCGGGCATCGCGGCGAACGCCGCGTGCGCGCGCACGCTCCAGCCGGGGAGGAGCTCGAGCCGCGGCTCGCCGCGCTCGTCGCTACCGGCGCGGATCGTCGCCGCCGCGGGGCGTCCGCCCTGCCGCAGCTCGGCCGCGGCGAGCATCACCGGCACGTCGACCGTCAGGCCGGCCAGGCGGTCGAGCACCGCCACGCCACCGCGATCGAACGGCAGGCGGTGGATCGGGAGCGGCCCGTCCCGGTCGACCGGCGTCGCGTCGTCCAGGACCGTCGGCGCCACGCCACGGTGGGTGCGCACCGCCAGCCGCGGGACGGGGCCGTCCTCGTCGACGTATGCGTCCCCCGCCCACGGCTCCGACGCCCGACCGCGATCGACGGCGGGGCCGCCGGGTCGCGCGGCCCCGTCGCCGTCGCCCGGCGCGCCGACGGGTCGACCGTCGCCGGGCGGCGCGGCGCGCCGCTCATCGTCCTCCATGCCCGGGATCGGTCCGGCGCTACTCGTCCGACACGGTCTTCGTCGCGAGGACCTGCGCACGGTCCGATCCGACGACCCGGCGGATCACCTGCGGCAGCACCCCCTGCAGCACGATCGCGGCGTTGTAGAACCGCGGCGTGATCCGCTCGTCCTTGCCCCGCAGGCCGCACTGGACGATCGCCTCGGCGACGTCGTCCTGGTCGCCGAGCGCCAGGCGGCTCAGGCGGCCCTCCTTGAGCTCGGTGGCGGGGAACCCCTCGGTGGGGAAGAACCCGGGCTTGACGGTGCCGACGTGGACGCCGTGCGGTGCCTCCTCGGCGCGCAGCGCCTCCGACCACGCGGCGAGCGCGGCCTTGCTCGCCGAGTACGCCCCGGCGCCGGGGCGGGCGACGTGCGCGGCGACGCTCGCGACGTTGACGATCGCGCTCGGCGCCGCGGCGCGCAGGTCGGGTAGCAGCGCCTCGGTGAGTCGCAGGACCGCGTCGTAGTTCAACGCGAACGTCTTGCGGTGGTTCGCGAACCCGCCGTTGCGCTCGCTCCCGAACCGTGCGCGGAACCCGGCCCCGGCGTTGTTGACGAGCAACGTCGGGGCCCCGTGCTCCGCCCGCACGTGGTCGCGGACCCGTGTCGGCGCGTCGTCGTCGGTGAGGTCCGCCGCCACCCAGGTGACGGTCGCGCCCAGCCCGGTCAGGTCGGCGGCGAGCGTGCGCAGCCGCTCCTCGCGGCGGGCGACGAGGACGAGCCGGGCGTGCGGCTCGCGGGCGAGGCGGCGGGCGGTCGCCTCGCCCAGGCCGCTCGACGCCCCGGTGATGACGGCGACCAGCGGACCGGCGGGGGTGGGGGTGCTCGCGCTCATGGGGGAATGGAACCGCATCGGCGGCCGCCCGTGGGCCGTCGCGTGCGTCGGGGACCGGCTCGCGACCGCCGGACCCGCTGCTAGCGTCGCCGCGATGCTCACGGGGACGCGCTCACCGCGGGGGCGGGCGCGCGACCTCGGCACGCCCGCGATCGCCGTCGCCATCGCCGTCCTGGGCGCGATGATCGGTGCGCCCGCGACCGCCGCGACCGCCGCCGCGAAGGGCGATGGCGGCGACCGGTCCCCGATCAGCGTGCCGCTGCCGGACGAGGCGGAGCCGCTGTCGGTGGCCGAGCTGTGGGCGTTCGCCGACCGACGCCAGGCCGACGTCGAGCCGTACTGGAGCGCCACCCTCGGCCGGTACATGCCCGTCGACGGGACCGAGGACGTCCGGCTCGCCGCGAACATGCTCCAGGTCCATGCGTCGGCGGCGCTCGGCGGTCATGTCGGCGCGACGCGTCGCGACGACCGGGTCCACGCCCTCGTGGACCTGCTGACCCGGGCGCCCGCGTTCATCGCCCCGCCGACGGAGGCGCCGCGTGGGACCCACGGGCACGTGCCGGGGTGGACGTCGTCGAGCCTGCGACCGGGCTGGCAGCACGTCGCGGTCGACGCCCAGGTCGTGGACGCGCTGACGGCGGCGTGGGACGCCCGGGACGTCGTCGGCCTGCCGGCGGGGCTGCGCGACCGGATCGCCGGGGCGATCTCGTCGGTGGCGGACTCGCCGTTCTACCGGTATCCCGCCCAGTTCCTGACGCAGTGGAACTGGCATGCCGACCTCGATGCGGCGGCGTTCCACGTCACCGGCGACCGACGGTTCCTCGACGACTACCGACGGCAGTTGTCGCGGTTCGTCCGTGGGTCGCGGATCGCGCTCGACCCGGCCCGCACCCCGTTCCTCAACCCCGGCCTGGGCCTGCTGTACGCGCAGCGCAAGGCGTCGGCGATCGGGGCGCCGCTGCTGTCGACGAGCGAGTACGAGAACCTCGTGTTCTCCGGCCTGCGGCACTACGACATGGCGGTCCGTGCGGGGATGCGGCCGCTGTCGGGCCCGCAGGAGCAGCGGTTGCGCGAATGGTCGCAGCGGGTGATGTTCGGGGACTGGACGCACGCCGGCGCGTTGAACTGGGACACGAGCCTGGGGACCCGGCGGTGGTGGCTGGCCCGGTACTGGGCGTTCGCGCAGCAGGGGCTGGAGACGTTCATCACCGCCCGTCGGCTGTCGGCCGCACCGGACCAGTCGGCGTGGGCGGCGGCGGTCGCCGACGCGGGGCTGCGCACGTACGAGCGGTGGGCGTCGGCGTACCCGGACGGCCGGTTGCCGAGCCAGCTGTGGGGGGTCGAGGGGCGCGACCGGTCGGAGGGCAACGACCCGGTGTTCACGGCCACCCGGGTGCAGGCGCACGCGTCGCGCCTGGCGTTGCTGCGCCCCGGCAACGCGGCGCCGGAGCGGCCGCCGGCGTGGTTCGCCCGCGACAACGGGGTGGGGCGGCTGGTGGTGTCGACCCCGGCGTACTCGACGGGGGTCCTGGTCCGGCACCCGACCGACGACTACGGCGGCATCGAGATGGCCCGCCTGCTCAACGCCGACGGCATGCCGGTGTCGGGCATCGGCGGTAGCGGCCGGTCGGCGTTCGGGCTCGACCTCGTGCGGCGGGGCCGGGTGGTGCTGGACACGCAGCCGGGCCGGTCGACCGTGCGGCGGGGGCGCACGAGCGTGCGGGTCGACGCAGGCCCGCGCCGGTCGGACGTGCGGGACACGTTCACCGGGGCGTTGCGGGTGCGGTCGCGGGTCGCGAACGCGGCCGGGTCGGTCGAGTTGCACCAGCGGTTCCACCGCGGGTTCGTCGTCGTCCGTCGCACGGTGGAGGCCGAGCGGGCCGGCACGGCGACGACGAGGTTCCCGTCGTGGGGCGACGGCGCGCGGTTGACGGTCGTCCGTCGCAGCGGCCGCACCGAGCGGCTGACGGGGCGGTCCGTGTCGGCGGCCGGGGCCGTCGGCCTCGTCGTCGAGTCCGCGTCGGGCGGCTACGCGGTCGACCTGTGCGAGGTGCCGCGTGGATCGCGGTTGCGGGCGGTGACCGTGCCGTCGGTGGCGACGAGCCCGCGGACCCGGCGCGTCGCGCTGCTGAGCGTGAGGGTCGCTGCCGACGGGGAGCGACGGACCACGGTGCGGATCACCCCGACGACGGGAGAGCCGCCGCGGCCGAACGGCGCCCCGGGCGCCTGCTCCTGACCGGAGGGTCGGGCGCGTCCGGCCGGGGCGTCGGGTCGCGCCGGTCGGTGGGGGGCCCGCGGCGGCGCGGGTCCGTCAGCCGACGGTGGCGCCCTTGGCACGGTTGCACGGGCCGCAGAGGACCTGCAGGTTCTCGACGGTGTCCGCGCCTCCGGTGGCGATGGGGATCACGTGGTCGAACTGCAGGTCGAAGTCGGTGCCGCACGCGGTGCATCGTCCGTCGTCCCGGGTCCAGACGGCCCGGCGCACGTCGACCGGGATGGGGCGTCGGTGGCGTCGGTCGGCCGGCGTCGCGCGGTCGGCGGTGGGGCCGGTCGGGGGCCTCTCCGGGTCCCGTCGGCGTCCACGGCGGTCCGTCCGCGTGGCGTGGCCTCCGGCGTCGCGGTGCGCCCGGTCGTGGGCGAGGGCGGCCCGGGCGTGGGCGACGCGGCGTCGGCGTCGGCGGCTCCGGTCACGGACGAGCGCCAGGACGTCGTCGGTGTCGAGGTCGCCGTCACCTGCCCATATGCGGTCCTCGAAGAGCCACCAGCGCCGGTGGCCGTCCTCGAGCAGGGGGACGGGCCGTTTGTCCTGCTCGGACCGGATGGCCCGGAAGGCGCGCGCGCCCCACACCATCACGGGCCCGCGCCGCTGATCGAGGACCAGCGCGTATCGACGGCCGAGGAGGGTGACGTGGCGCTCGAAGCGGGCGTGCGGAACGTCGCGCAGCATCGCCGTCGAGGCTAGGCGGCCGGCGGGACGACATGCACGCGATCGTGCAGGGGCCCCGTGTGGGTCACCGTCGGTGGCGCCGTGCGGTGGGGTCCGGCGCACGGGCGTGGCGCAGGTGACGTGGACGGGTCGAGTGGCGCGACGCAGGCGACGTGGGCGGGTGGAGCGGCGCGACGCTCGCGCGATGCCCCCTGCGACCGCCACCGGCGACGGCCTCGCCGCCCTCCACACGACCCCGACCCCGGCCGCCATCGAGACCACCGGCGACGTCACGGACGCAAACGGGACGCGAAACGAGCGCGTCCCCGGGGCCGTGATGGCCACCGGGGACGCGGTCTACCCTGCACCTACCGAAGAAGCCTCCGAGCGGACTCGAACCGCTGACCCCTTCATTACGAGGGCTCGGTAGGGAACGAGAGACACGAAGAACAGACACCGACCGGCGACGAAACGCCTGCACATCGGACGAATCGGGATGCCGGACCCGAACCCGGACCGGCCCGCCCGGACGGGCCGAACCGCGGCCCGGTGACCCCAACCGGACCCACCGTCGCACCGCCGCCAGGGCCTGCCAGGGCGACGCCCGCCGAGCGTCCTGACGGCAGCGCTGACCCCTTCACACCTTGTGGCAGGGTCAGCCCGGCCACCCTCGAGCAGGCCGTCGACCTCCTCGCCGACGACCTCTCGCTCGGACCGTGGTGGAGCGCCGGCGACCCCCGCACCCGCATCGAGCGCGCCCACGTCCTCCTCGACCGCGTCGGCTACGGCCAGCTCCTCGACCGGGCTGACGGCGACCGTCGCGCGGTCCTGGACCTCCGCGCCGCGCACGACCTCCGCCGCGACCAGACCCGCGACGCGATCGACCTCGCCGTCGCCGAGCTCCAGGCCGGCGACCCGGTCGCCGCCCGCGACGCGCTGCTCAACCACCTCGACGGCAGGCCCCTCACCTCGACCCGACGGGAGACGGACCGATGACCGTCGTCGTCGGCCAGATCTGGGCCTCCAACGCCAAGGACGACCGCCAGCGCGGCGTGCGGCAGTACCGGACCGTGGTGGAGGTCCGCGAGCACGGCGCGGTGCTCGAGCACCGTGGCGCCCGTGGCCAGCTGCTCCGGGGGACCGTCCTCGTCAGTGGCGACCGGATCGCCGGGCACCGCCTCGTCGAGGAGCCCACGACGTGAGCTACCTCGACGCGATCACGCGCCTCAACGACCACTGCAAGATGCTGCGCCACCAGCACGGCGTCGAGGTCTGGACGTCGCTCGCCATCGTCTGGACCGGCGAGGGCCGCCACCGCACCCCGCGCCTGGCCTACGGCGTCGAGCTCGGGCCCGCCGGGAACATGCGCACGAAGCGGTTCCCGATCGCCGACGGCCGCGGCCGCGACCAGACGTTCACGACCGCCGCGATCTGCGCGCTGCAGTGGCTCCGCGACGAGACCGGACTGGCGGTGAGCGCGTGACGCTCGCCGAGATCGCCCGCCGCTACCGCGACGGCGAGTCCACCGTCCAGATCGGACGGGCCGCGGGGCTGCACCCCGAGACCGTCCGCCGCAGGCTCCACGCCGCCGGTGTCGAGATGCGCCCGCACGCCGCCGTCGCCGGACGTCGCCGCCTCACCGACGAGGACATCGACCGCACGCTCGACCTGCTCGCCGACCTCGGAACGGCGACGGCCGTCGCCGCCCGCCTCGGCGTCCACCAGACCACCGTGAGCCAGCGCCTGCGCCGCACCGGCGTCAGCCCCGCCCACCGCCACCACAATCGCCTGATCACCGCCCCGGAGGGCCACCAGACCGTGGCCCAGTACGCCGACCGCCACGGCCTGACCACCGGGACGGTCCAGCACCGGATCCGCACCGGCCGACTGCACGCCATCCGCGACCCGCGGTGGCCGAGCCGCTACCTCATCCCCACCAACCCCCGGGAGAGCACGACGTGAGCCTCTCGCTGCCCCAGCGCGCCGTCATGCGCGTCCTCGACGACTTCGACCGTCACGCCGGAGAGGACGCGATCGCCCCGACGGTCGACACCGTCCTGCACGCCGCCAACCGCAGCGGCACCGCCGGCCGCGGCGCCACCCGCGCCACCGTCGGCGGCCTGCGCAAGCGCTGCCTGCTCTGGCAGACCGCCGACGACCGGGTCCTCCTCACCGAGGCCGGCCGCGCCCGACTGAGAGAGGGACTGTGAGCCACGTCGCGATGACCTGGGCCGCCGCCCAGACCACCGGGAGCCCCGCCCGCAAGGCGGTGCTGCTCGTGCTCGCCGACACGGCCGACGCGCACGGCGTCGCCTACCCCGCCGTCCGGCACCTCGTCGAGGTCACCGAGCTGGGGGAGAGGACCGTCCGCCGCGCCCTGGCCGACCTCGAGGAGGCCGGGCTCGTCCGTCGCCACGAGCGCCGCCGCGCGTCCGGCCGACAGCGCTCCTCGATCTACGTCCTCGCCCCCACCGACGACGACCGTGGCCAGATGCGCCCCGTCGCCGAGTCGGACGGCTACTCGACCTGGGCCGACGCCCAGCCGCCTGCCATAGCGGCAGGCGGACAGACTGCCGCTCCGGCACCCCGACAGACTGCCGCTCCGGCAGGGGAGGGGTGCCAGAGCGGCACCCCCGTATCCACTGAACCGTCACAGGAACCGTCACTTAGCAGCAGCAGCGGTGCGCGCGACGGCGCGCAGATCGACGAGCCGAGCTGCTGGCCCGCCGCCCGGGCCGCCCTCATCGACGCCGGGTTCGACGCCGCCGAGGTCGACCGCAGCCGCGGCGCACTCATCCGCCGCTACCTCGCCGACGAGCGCCGCCCGATCGACTGGCCGGCCCTCGGTGCGCAGCTCCGCCGCGACCGGGCCGACGGCGAGTCGATGTCCACCAAGCCGCTCCAGGCCCTCGGCTACGGACTGCGGCAGGACCGGCCGCCGGTCATCGGCGGCCAGGCCCAGGACGCCGACGAGCCGCGCCGAGGCCGACCGCGCCGCCGACCCGGCCGACCGGGACGGCCCACCGCCGCGGTGCTGGCCGCCCCCGACGCCGCGGCGACGGAGGCGTGGCAGCGCGTCGCCGCCGACGCCGCCGCCCGGATCGCCGACCCGGCCGAAGCGACGTGGCTCCAGCAGCTGCACGCCGTCGCGGTCGGCGCCGACGGGACGCTCACGATCGGCGCGCCGCCCACCAACGCCGACTGGCTGCGCCGCCGCCTCGGGCCGCTCCTCGCCGCGTCGGCGACCCGCTGCGGCCTGACCGACGCGCAGCTCGTCGCCGGCATCGCCGCCACCCCGACCCAGCACGCCGCATGACCACCACCACCCCGGAGAGCCCCGCCGTGATCCCGCACCTCCTCGAGGTCCCGACCGTCCCCCGACCGGTCAAGCCCGACCCGACCCTGCTCCCGGCCCGGGCGATCCTCGCCGTCAGCCAGCTCCTGGCCGACGAGCAGGCCAGCCACGGCGACCGCTGGCGTCGTCGGCCCGCCCGCCACCACCTCGCCGCCGCGCTCCGTCACGCCTATCGCTGGCTCGGTGGCGAGACGGTCGACCCCGACAGCGGCCACAGCCACCTCGTCCACGCCGCCGCCCGACTCCTCATGGCCCTCGACCGCGAGATCGCCGGAGGCCAGGCATGACCGACACGTTCGACCCGATGAAGATCGCCCGCGACCTCCCCACCATGTGGTGGCCCGAGCTCGACGCCCTCGCCGACCAGCTCATCATCCGCATGACCATGACGTCCGAGGCCAGCGGCGCTCCGGTCGGCGGCCGCGTTAGCTCCGGCAAGCCCGGATCCGCCGCGCCGCACGGCCAGCCCGCTCTCGCCGACGAGCAGCGCGAGCGCCTCACCCAGGCCGCGCACTTCGACCTCGAGGCGTACTACGCCGCGGTCGACGCGGGGGAGCCCCATCCTGAGCCGCACCGCTACCGGCAGGCGCTGCTCCGAGCCGCGGTCGCGCTGCGCCAGGTCACGCACCGCAGCGACCAGACCCCGAACGATCTCGACGTCGACGACACGTCCGTCGAGCGGACCGACTGGATCCTCTCCACCTACGAAGGCCTCGACCCCCACTACGCCGCCGCGCTCGAGACGAGCCGCGCCGGGTACGTCACAGCCGAGGTCATCCGCCGCGTCCGTCGCAAGAACGGCCGGCACCGCCAGACCGGAGAGTCCCTGCCCATCGACGGCGACCTCCGCGACGCCGTCCTTGCCGCACACCGACTGGACCCCGACCGGTCCGTCCGGGCGATCGCCGCAGACCTGGACATCGGCAAGACCACCGTCGCGACCATCATCGCCGCCGCCCGGCGCGCCGATCGTGCGGCCTGACTTGCATCCGTCCGCCGTCCGTGGGACGCTTCTGCCGACGGGCGAACTGCGCCTTCGTCCGATTCGGCGCTCCCCACGGGGGCACCGTTCGCGTTCCAGGGGTCGCGCCTGATGGCCCGCGCCCCGTCCGTGTGCAGCCGGCCCGGCTGTCCCGAGATCGCCACCCACGCCGGACGCTGCGACGCCCACCAGCGCAAGCCGTGGGCCAACCGCTCCGCCCACGACCAGAGGATGCGGACCGACCCGGCCGCACGACGCGCCCACCGCGCCGCCCGCCAGGCCGCGCTCAAGCGCACCGGCGGACGGTGCGAGGAGTGCGGTCTCGCACCACTCGGCGGCCACCGGCTCGCGCTGCACCACCCGCACCGCATCGCCGACGGCGGCGCGACCGTCCAGCCCGACGCGGTCCTCCTCTGCCCCACCTGCCACCTCGAGGCCGACCGCCGCGCCGGGGGTGGGGGGTGACCCCCAACCCGAAGGGGCAGGTGTCGCCCGGGGTAGTCGTCTCGGACAGAAACCCCCTTCGCTCGTTTTTCGCCGATCACGGCCCGCGCCAGGAGCGCGCGCCCGTCGGCTGATCCGCCACCCGGCCCGGAGCCGGCCCGACCCTGGAGGTCACCCGTGGCACCGCGACGGCCGTACAAGCCGACCTGCCCGAAGGGGTTGACGCCCTTCGAGCGCGCCGCTTGGCGGCGCACCATCACCGCACTCCAAGATCGAGGACAGCTTCAGCCCAGCGACGTGCCTGCGATCGAGCGGTACGTGCGCGCCATCGCGCTCGCCCGCCGCTGCTGGGACGAGCTCGGCGACGACGTGACCGCGACCGGGTCGATGGGCCAGACGGTCGCGCACCCGCTGCTCGACTCCGCGTTGAAGGCGGAGAAGGCCGCCGAGGCGTTCGCGAAGTCACTCGGCCTCGAGCCCGCCGCGGCCCTGGGCCGCAACCAGGGTGGCCGACCGAAGGGCACGACGAAGCCGCGTAGCGCGCCGCCGCCGACCGTGACCCGGCTGCGCGCGGTGAAATGACCGCGACCGCGGTCGAGCGTCCGCAGGTCGAGGGATCGCGTGGCCCGCACTTCGCGTGGTGGTGCCGCGAGCACCTCACGCAGTCGATCGACCAGTTCGCCGGCCTGCCGCTCGACCTCGAGGGCTGGCAGCAGGAGATCGCCGACGAGGCGCTGACGGTCCTGCGGGACCTGTCGTACCTGTGGCAGTCGGTCGTCATCGTCCTGCCGCGGAAGAACGGCAAGACGACGCTGCTGGCCGCGTACGCGCTGTACCGGCTGCTGCACGACGACGGGCAGCCGGAGATCCTGCTGGCCGCGTCGAGCGACAAGCAGGCCGGCCGGCTCTTCGACGCGTGCGCGGCGTTCATCCGCGAGTCGCCGGACCTCGACGAGCAGCTCGTCGTCCGGGCGTACATCGGGGAGATCGAGCGGGCAGACGGTCGCGGCAAGATCGTCCGCCTCTCGACCGACCCGAAGACGCTCCACGGCTACAACCCGTCGCTCGTCATCTGCGACGAGGTCGCCCAGTGGATCACGCCGCGCCTGCGGCGGGTGTGGGCCGCGCTGACGACCGGCGGCGGCGCACGCCGGCGCACCCAGGTCTTCACGATCTCGACGGCGGGGGAAGGCCACGAGCGGGCCGAGGGCATCCTCGGTCGGCTGGTCGACGGGAACGAGGCCGAGGGCGACGTCGAGCGGCGCGGGTCGCTGACGATCAGCCGCAACCACGTCGGCCAGACGTTGGTCTTCAACTTCTCGGCGCGCACCACGGACCCGAAGGACACGGCCGCGGTGAAGGCCGCGAACCCGGCGTCGTGGGTGACCGAGGCGTACCTCGCGCGTCAGGCCGCCAACCCCGAGCTGACCAAGGCCGAGTTCCTGCAGCTGCACGCGTGCGTGTGGGCCGAGGGCGACAAGCAGTACATGCCCGCCGACCGCTGGGCGTCGCTCGCGCGGCCGCTGGCGAAGCTCAAGCGCCGCGACCTCGTCGCGCTGGGGTTCGACGGGTCGGTGCTCTGGGACGCCACCGCGCTGGTGGCGTGCCGCCTCGAGGACCGACTGCTCGTCCCGCTGGCGATCTGGGAGCGACCGCCGGACGCGGAGGACTGGCAGGTTCCGCGCCAGGAGGTCAACGATGCGATCGCCGAGGCGATGCGCAAGTACGTCGTCGCTCGCGGCTACTTCGACCCGGCGTTCTGGCAGACCGACCTCGAGCGGTGGCACGAGGACTACGGCGACCCCGCGGTCATGTCCTGGCCGACGTCGGCGCGGTCGAAGATGACCGCGGCGCTGGAGCGCTTCCGCACCGACTGCCAGACGTTGGACGAGCACGGCATGCCGTTGGTCGGCCACCAGGGCAAGGCCACCGACGCGGCCCGCGTGCTGCATCGGCACATGGTCAACGCCCAGGTCGCGACCTCCTCGGGCGGGATGAAGCTCGAGAAGCCCGGCAAGCGCGCCGTCGACCGGATCGACGTCGCGATGGCCGCGATCTTGGCGGACACCGCCGCCTGCGACGCGATCGCCGCCGGGGCCTTGAAGGGCCCCACCAAGCGCAAGCTGCGCATCATCCGATGAGCTTCGACATCGTCCCCTACCGCACGCCGGCTCCGCGCCGGGAGCCCGAGCCGCTGCCGGCGAACCCGGACGAGCAGACGCCGGAGCAGCGCGCCCGTCTGTGGACGGCGGAGCTGTCCAAGCGGCTGTTCGAGCGGCAGTCGATCATCGAGCGGCACCGGGCGTACTTCGACGGCACGCAGCCGCAGCGGTTCGCGACGGAGGCCTGGACCGAGGCGTTCGGCGAGAAGTTCGCGCTGCGGAACAACTGGATGCCGATGGTCGTCTCGGCCGTCGTGTCACGGATGGAGGTCCAGGGGTTCCGCCTGGACGCCACCGACCCGCAGCCCGACGACGACGCGTGGGACATCTGGCAGGCCAACCAGATGGACCTCATGTCGGAGGTCCTGCACACCGACCTCGTCGTCACCGGCTGGGCGTACACGCTCGTCTGGCCCGACGAGGGCGGTGACCCGAGGATCACCGTCGAGGACCCGCTGCAGGCGATCGTGATGCGCGACCCGGGCGACCGGCGGCGGATCCTCGCCGGCCTGAAGCGCTGGCGTGATCTCACCGGCCGCTGGCGGGCGATGCTCTTCACCCCGGACACGGTGTGGACGCTCACCGGCGGCACGAGCGCCGTGCCCGCGGACGGGTGGACGATCGAGCAGGCCGAGCCCAACCCGCTCGAGACGGTCCCGCTCGTCGAGTTCCTCAACAACCCCGACGCACGGCTCGAGGGCCACTCCGACCTGGAGCCCGTCGAGGAGCTGCAGGACGCGCTCGACAAGACGTTCGCCGACATGCTGGTGGCGTCGGAGTACACCGCGTACCGGCAGCGGGTCCTCATCGGCGGTGAGACCCCGACCGACGAGGACGGCGAGCCGATCACGCAGGCCGAGTTCGGGATCAACCGGCTCTTCGCGATCGAGGACGGCGCGGAGATCACCGAGCTCTCGGCCGGGGACCTGTCGAACTACACGAAGGTCGCGGACACCATCCGGACCGACATCGCGGCGAAGACGAACACGCCGCCGCAGCAGCTCCTCGGCACGATGGTGAACATCAGCGGTGACGCGCTGAAGGCCGCGATGGACGGCCTCGTCTACCGCGCCCGGCGCAAGCACCGCTGGTGCGGCGAGTCGTGGGAGCAGACGATGCGCCTCTCGTTCCGGGTCCTGGGCCTCGAGGAGATGGCGATCGACGCCGAGACGGTCTGGAAGGACCCGGAGACCGCGTCGGAGGCCACACGCGTCGACGCGCTGCTGAAGCTCCGCCAGCTCGGGCTGCCGCTCGAGGCGATCTGGGAGCTCTACGGCGCGTCGCCACAGCTTGCGAAGCGCTGGATGGAGATGATGCGCCGCGAGTCGCACCTCGAAGGCGTCGCTCTCGGGATCTCCGGACCGTCCGGCCTGCCGGTCGAGGAGCCGTCGCACGACGACGCCGCGCAGACGAAGGCCAAGGCCGACGCGATGGGCATCATGATCCGGTCCGGCGTCGAGCCCGAGTCCGCCGAAGTCGACGCCGGTCGCCTCGAGGACTAGGCGATGGACCCGTGGCAGCGTCGGGCGCTCGCCGCGCAGGACGCCCTGGAGCGCCTCGCCGAGGCGGTCATGGTGCGGACATCCCGGGCAGTGCAGCGCGATCCGGGACAGCGGCACGCGGTCCTCGCGCGCCAGCTCTGGACCGGGCCGAGCCCGGTGGCGGCGCAGGCCGCGCTCGACGGCGCGTCGACCGCGGAGGTCCTCGCCGGCCAGGCCGCCCAGCAGCGCGACCCGATCGAGCTGCTGCAGGCCACCGAGCGTCACCAGCTCGAGCGTGATCTGGCGGCGTGGCGTGTCCGCGGCCCGGTGGTCCAGGTCGCGAACGACCCGACCGGCCGGTGGCACCGCCCATCGCGGTCCGGCAAGCAGGACTGGACGCCGATCCTGAATCCTCGCGAGCAGGCGCAGCAGCGGGTGTACCGGGCGCAGCGTCAGGCGTTCGTCAGCACCCAGACGCTCGCCGGCCGGATCGGCGTGGCGATGCCCGATGCGGAGCGCGGCAAGCCGGTGCGGTGGGAGGACGCCGACCCAAGGCTGTACGCGCACTACCGTCGCCGGGTCGGGATGGAGACGTCGCGGATCGCCGGTGACGTCGTCGTAGACACCCACCGTCACGCGACGCTCGATCGCCTGGAGGACTTGGGCGTCGGCTGGGTCCGCAAGGCGGAGGCGACGGCGTGCGGCGCCTGCCTGGCCCTCGCAGACGGCCGTGTCCGGCCACCCTCGATGCGGAGCTTTCCCAAGCACACCCGATGCCGGTGCATCGCGGTGCCCGTCGGCCCCGACGGCGAGCGACCGCCAACGGGCCGCGAGGTCTTCGACGGCCTCACCGTCGAGGAGCAGAACGCGCTGTTCGATCACCGCGGTGGTGCCGCGAAGGCGGAGCTGCTGCGCAACGGCGACCTCGAGCTGTCCGACCTCGTGAAGTTCTCCGAGGACCGCGCGCGCGGGATCACCGACTACGAGATCGGCGAAGCGTCACTCTCGGACGCTCTGAATCTGGTCGGCGAGCGCGACATCGTGCGCACTGCGCGGAACGTCGCCGAGTACGACGCACCGGTCACGATCACGGCGCGGTCGCGCACGCACTGGCAGGTCGAGCGTGGCCGGACCGAGATCTTGATCGCGGACGTGCAGCGCGCGATTGAGAGTCCCGCACTGGTCGTCCCGGACCGGAAGCTGCCGGATGATCGACGCTTGTTCTTCGTGCCCCGCGAGAACGGCGGTTGGCTGCGGGTCGTCGTCGATGCGTCCAACCCGGACGAACCGACGGTGATCACCGCGGTTCGCGAGCGTAGACTCCCGGGGTGGGCGCGCCCCACGTGACCATGGCCACCGTCGGAACCCACACCTTTCCCGTAGAGGACCGCCTGGACGGCGAGTTCGCGGCCTGGGCCGCGGACCGCTTCGACGAGGACGGTGCGTACGTCGACGCCCCGGACGCCTCGGTGCTCTGGTACTTCCTCGACTCCGACGTCGACGAGACGAACCCCGTCGGCGTGCGGATCATCGACCCGGACCTGCGGCCCGACCTGCCACTCGACCGCGACGTGCAGACCGTGCACGGCCAGACCGTGCGCCTCCGCGACGCGCTGGCACAGCAGCGCCCCGCCGCCTGACCTTCCCCTCGGCCGCCCGGCGCGGCCACCCCTGACGATGTGACCACGGTGCCCGCCCGGCGGGCGCGTGGTCGTTCCTCCGATCGACCCTGGAGGTCGACCCATGCCCGTGACGGCCGATCCGCTCACGCTCATCCGCACCCTCGCCACCCTGGAGCGCGACCGCTGGCCGGCGCTCTCCCACCAGCTCGCTCTGTCGGGCGTGCCGCTGAACGAGGGCGACCCCGACCCGGCCGGCGAAGGCGGCACCGCGCCCGCGGGCGCTGCACCGGCGGCACCGTCGTCCGACCCCCCGGCCGATCCGCCGGCGGACCCGGTGGGTGGCGACGGGCCGGCCACGTTCGATCGGGAGTACGTCGAGAAGCTGCGGCGCGAGAACGCGCGCTACCGCTCCGAGGCGAAGGACGCCGACGAGTTGCGCAAGCGGATGCAGGACATCGAGGACGCCGAGAAGAGCGACCTCGAGCGCGAGAAGGCCGCGCGAGAGAAGGCCGAGCAGCGCGCGGCGCAGCTCGAGCGCGAGGCGTTGCGTCGCAAGGTCGCCGACGAGCACAAGCTCCCGGCCGACCTCGTCGAGTTCCTGCCGGACGGCACCGAGGACGAGATGGCCGCCAAGGCCAAGATCCTCGCCGCGCGCCTCCCGGCACCCAAGCCGTCCGCCCCGCAGGTCCCCGGAGGACCGCAGGGCGACACCAAGGTCATGTCCGCCGAGCAGGCCCGGAGCCTCGCGAAGACGGATCCCGCGGAGTTCAACCGCAAGTTCGAGGCCGGGGAGATCCCGGCCGACGCGCTGGCCTCGAAGTAGGCCGCGCACCCTGCCGGCCGGCCGCCTGGAGCGGACGGCCCGGCTCCGACACCCCACCAATCACCACGAGGAGACGACACCCATGTCGATCGCCGACTTCGTGCCGGAGTTCTGGGCCGCCCGCTTCCGGCGGCACCTGGACGCGCGGCTCGTCTACGCCCAGCCCACGATCATCAACCGCGACTACCAGGGCGAGATCGCGGGGATGGGCGACACCGTCCACGTCCAGAAGGTCGGGACCCCCACGGTCAAGACCTACATCAAGAACACCGACATCGCCGCGCCCGAGCGTCCCGACGGCGGCACGGTCCCGCTGACGATCGACACGATGCGGTACTTCAACGTCGCGATCGACGACGTCGACCGCGTCCAGACCCAGCCCGGGCTGTTCGACGAGTGGACCCGGCGCGCGGGCCGCGCGATGGGCGTCGTTATCGACGAGTCCGTCGCCACCGTCATGATCGCCGGCGCAGGCATCTCCGGCGGCGACCTCGGCACCTCCGCCGCGCCGATCACGGTCGGCAACGGTGTCGGCGACGACTTCACGCTCTACGAGCTCGCGGTCGAGTTCCGGCGCCGGCTGGACAACAACGACGCCCCCGACGAGGACCGCTGGTTCGTCGTGCCGCCGGACCTGGAGGCCACCGCACGGCTGGACCCGCAGTTCATCGCCGCGGGCTCGGAGGAGATGCGCACGGGCATCATCGGCCGCGTCGCCGGGTTCGACGTCCTCAAGACGACCGCGGTCCCGACGGTCACGAAGACCGGTGGCGCGACGTACGACTCTCACGCCGTGCTGTTCGGCGCCGGGAACCACGCGACGACGCACGCCGACCAGATCGTGCAGATCAAGGCGTACGAGATCGAGAAGCAGTTCGGTGACGGCGTGAAGGGCCTCAACGTGTGGGGCACCGACGTCATCGAGTCCGAGACGCTCGGCTGCGCGCTGGTCGACAAGGGCGCCTGATGCCGGTCTTCGTCAACGAGCAGGGCCGCGAGCTCGGCGCCGCTCCGGGGTCGGCGCTGGAGGAGACCCTCCAGCGCAAGCCCGGCTGGCGCCAGGTCGGGGCCGACGAGCCCGTCGCCGACACGGACGACCCCGCGTCGGCGCAGAGCGACGAGGACCTCGTCGTGCTCAAGCGCGACGAGCTCGACCTCCTGGCGCTCGAGGCCGGGGTCGAGGATCCCGAGGCGCTGCCGAACAAGGGCGCCGTCATCGACGCGATCCGCGCCGCGCGCGCGGACGAGGAGGACTGAGCGATGTCCAAGCGTGGAGCGCGCATCCTGCGCATCGTCGGCACCGACGCGCCGGGGCCCCGGCCGGGCAAGGTCGGCGGCGAGGACGTGATCCTCGTCGGCGACACCGACGACCTCAAGGGCACCAAGGGCGACACCGGCGCGACCGGCCCCGCCGGGCCCGCGTGGGAGCCCACCGTCGACACCGGCGTGACCCTCGACCTCGGCGCGCCCGTCGGCGTGATCGAGGTCGGTGAAGGGGTCTACCTGCCGGTCTACGCCGAGCAGGCGTAGCGATCTGCGTCGCCCCGTAGCCGGGGTCACGCACCACGAACGGGACGCCCGCTTCCGCGGCGGGCGTCCCGACCACCTTCACCATGGCCGTCGATCCCGACTCCATCCGCCCGACCGTCGCCCAGGTCGCACGCCGTATCCGGACGAGGACCCGGGATGCGGACGGCGTCGAGCAGGGCACGTTCACCTCGTCGACCCGTCCGACCGCCGTCGAGGCCGAGGACGAGATCGCGAGCGCCTCGCGGCTCGTCGCGCTCCAGCTGGGCCGCCCCTACTCCACGTGGGACGGCGACCTGCTCGAGACGGCGCGCGAGGTCGTCGCCGCCCGCGCAGCGCTGGAGATCGAGCGGTCGTTCTACGGCGACGGCTCCTCCCCGGACGACACCCCGCTGGATCAGCTGGGCCGCCGGTACGCCGAGGACCTCGCCGCGCTCCAGCAGACCGCGCGCGACAACCAGGTCGGCGGCCGACGGATGCACTCGATCCGCATCGTCTCCGCGGCCCGACGCCGCCCCGCTGCCGACCCGGACGAGACGCCGTGACCGTCCGGGTCCGCGTCACCGAGCGTGGCCTGACCGAGGCGGCGGCCGAGGTCGACATGGTCGCCTCGCGCCTGTCGGACCTGACGCCGACGGCGTGGATGATCCGCCGGCGGTGGCACGAGTCCGAGCGGCGCACGTTCGCCGCCGGCCGCTGGCCCGCACGATCTGCGTCCACCCGGGCCCGCTACCGGCGCGGCCGCATCGGGACCGGCATGGGGGCGCAGCGCCGCACCGTGTCCGGTCCGCGGGGTGGCACGCTCGTCCTCTCGGGCCGCCTGCGCACCGTGCTGACGACGCCGCACCAGCGCGGCCAGCTGGATCGCGTCCGGCGGACCTCCGGTGGCCTGAGCGTCACGCTCGGCGTCGCGCACAACGGCCCGGCCGGGTACGCCGCGACCCTCGCCCGGCGAGGCCGCGACCCCGTTGAGATCGACGAGCGCGCCGTCGGCGCGGCGACCGAGGACGTGTCCTCCTACATCGTCAGTGGCCGCGTCGGCCGGTGGGCACGAGCACCCCCGAGCCCGACCCCGACCGGTACGGCACGATCGTCGACGTCCTCGACGTCGCACGGGGCGTCGCGGACGAGATCCGCACGTGGTCGACCGAGTACCTGCGGGCGCTCGAGCGACAGACATCGGGCGTCACGGCGGGGCAGACCGCGCCGCTGAACCGGCCGACCGTCACGCACTCCGGCGTGTGGCGACCGGAGGAGCGCCCACCGGCGTGCATCACCTGGGTCGCGGGGGAGGCCGAGCACCACGTCGACCCCGACGGACGGCTGACCGTCCAGCTCGAGGTCGGCGTCGCGGTCATCGTCGCCGCACCGACCGCGGCGAGCACCGCCACGCTCCTGCACCGCCACGTCGCCGCGGTCCGCAAGCTCCTCACCGACCGGCCGACCGCGTCCGGGACGTGCCGGGCGCTGCGACTCGTCGACGTCGACTACACCCCGGTCGACCCCGAGACGCAAGGCCGCACCGTCGCCCGCGCGGACCTCATGTGGCTCGCGCACGGCGTCTGCCTCGGCGTCGCCGGCGACGGACCCGGCCCCGACGACGACCCGCGCTCCAACCCGGTGCCGCCGTGGCCGCCCGTCCCGACGTTCCTGGACGCCGACCTGCAGGTCGACCCGCTCCAGGCGACCGAGTACCTCGACCCCTGACCCCTCCCATGGCCCGATTCGTCTGCACCCCACGCCCCGCGGTGCCCGTCCACCTGCCCGACGGTCGCCCGTTGGGTCCCGGCGAGCGCCTCGACCGGCCCGCCCGCGACGTGCGCGACCTCGTCGACGCCGGGCTGCTCGTCCAGCGCCCTGCACGGCGCGCCGTCACCACGTCCACCCCGCCCGTCCTGCCGTCCGGCGACGAGGCCCCCACCGACACCCCGGAGGATCGCTGATGCCCCTCGTTCCCGCACCGCCCGGCTTCGACGTCGGGTTCGACGACACCCCCGCCCCGCGGTTCGCGCCGCCGTCGGCGGCGTCCCTGTTCGTGGTCGGCCTCGCCGACCGCGGCACCGTCGGCCAGTCCCGCTCGCTCGCCGAGCACCGCGACCGCTTCGGCGGCCGGGTGAACTACAGCGTCGCCGGTGACGCGGTCGCCGTCATGTTCGGCGAGCGCGCCGGCGGCACCGTCACGTTCTCCCGCGTCACCGGCCCCGGTGCCGTGGCGTCCACGATCACCCTCAACGACGCCGAGGTCGCCCCGGCCCCGTCGCTGAAGGTCACCGCGCCCGCACCCGGGGCGTCCTACGACGGGCCCGACGGGTACACCGTCGAGGTCACGTCCGAGAGCACCTCGGTCCGGGTCACGATCCGCGACGGCGCGGAGACCGTCGTCGCGTCCCCGCTGCTGGACGACCACGCCGACCTCGTCGCGTGGGCTCCGACCGTCCGGGAGGACCTGGCGATCGTCGAGGTCGTCGGCGACGAGCTGCCCGCCGTCACGGTCAGCCCGGTCGACCTCGCCGGCGGCGACGACGACCGCACGAACATCACCACCGACGAGTGGGCCGCGGCCGCCGAGCTGCTGGACCCCCGATTCGGGCCCGGCCTCGTGCTCGCCCCCGGCGTGTCGACCGCCGCGATCCACCGCGTACTCGTCGACCATGCTGCGGCGACCGGGCGCCTGGCGCGCCTGGACCTCGACCCGGACGTCACCGAGCAGCAGGCCGGAGCGGCCGCCGCCGCGCTCCTGGCCGATCGGCCCGCGACCGCGTGGCGTGGTGCGCTGTGGGCGAGCTGGGCGTACGCGGCCCCGGTGCCCGGCGAGCCCGAGCGGCTCGTGCCCTACTCGGCGATCGACGCCGGGGTGCACTCCCGCATCCTCGGCGAGACCGGCATCGGGTCGCCGACCTTCGGCCCCGCGTTCGCGTCGTCGCTGACCGCGACCCGCCTGTACCGGGAGTGGACGACCACGACCGACCCGGCCGGCGAGGTGCAGCGCCTGTACGCAGGCCGGGTGAACGTCGCGATCGACCGCGGGTCGACGATCGCGCCCGAGGGGTACCGCACCCTCGACCCGGACGAGCGCCGCGAGGACCTCGCGACCGCCACGACCCGGATGGCGCTGGAGTGGCGCGGCGGCCAGATCGCCCTGTCGATGATCGGCTCCGGGGTCACCTGGAACACGATCGCGTCGTACAACGGCCGGCTCGCCGACGTGATCGTCGCCGAGTTCTCCCGGGCACTCAACCCGACCGGCCCCGACGGCGTCGAGGACGGCGGCTACCGCGTGAGCACGGACCGGCCGGTGAACGCGCCGGAGTCGATGGCCCAGCGGCACATGCACGCCCGCACCCGGATCCGGCCCGCCGGGTCCACGCACTGGGTCGACCTGCTGGTCGGCACGTCCACCGCCACCGAGCAGCTCTGAGGAGACGACCATGGGACATGAGACCGCATCCACCAGCCGCTTCCGGCGCGAGCTCGTCCTGGGCGGCGTCCATTACGGGCGCTGGAACGGCGACGAGATCGAGCGCGGATCGGAGGTCACCGAGATCACCGACCCCGAGACCGGACCGAGCACCGCCGGAGGCCGCCAGACCGGCTCGGAGGTCAGCCTCAACCGGCCGTGGCGGTACGGCCGCGAGCGGGCGACCGCCGACGCCCTGGACCGCATCCGCGGACGGGCGACCGGCACCCTGTCGATCTGGGAGCTCGACGACTACGGCGTGCCGACCTCGAGCGAGCCGATTCGCACGTTCCCTGTCGCGCTGACGTCGGTCACGTGGCCGGAGGGCGACGCCGACAGCTCCGACGCCGCGACCCTCCAGATCGGCCTGACGGTGAAGCCGTGAGCGAGCACCGCCCCCCGGTCACGCTCGACCTCGACTCGCCCCAGGCCGTCGAGGTCGACGAGGTCGCGACGTCCGCGCCGCTCGAGCCGGCGGCCGATGGGCCGCGCCCCGGGTCGCTCCTGGCACGCCTGCACGCCGAGCGGGACGAGCTGATCGGGGACGCGTCGACGGTCGTGCGCGTCGGCCGGCACACGATGCTCGCCGCGCGGTACCGCGCGCTCACCCAGGACGAGCAGGCCGACATCGCCAAGCGCGAGCAGCGGCGCACGGCGCAGCTCCGCCGCGCGGGCCTGGCCGAGAAGCTCGACGTCGCCGCCGAGAGCGCCGCGCTCACGCTCGCCCGGGCGTGCGTCGAGCTGCTGTGGGTCGAGGACGGCTCGACCAGCCCGGCAGTGGCCGCGCTCGCCGCCGACGGCGTCGACACCCAGGGCGCCGGCGCGCTGCGATACGACCGCCGTTCGGCGCAGGTGCTCGGCCTCGACCTCGGCGAGCAGGTGTCGTCGGTCGAGGTCGTTCTCGCGCTGCACGAGTTCTCCGGCAGCCACATGCCGGTGTTCAACGCGCTGGCGAAGTACTCCGAGTGGCTCAACGGCGAGCGAGACGCCGTGCTCGACGAGCTGCTCGACGAGGGGAACTAGCCGCCACCGCCGTCGAGCAGGCGGCGGTGCTGCTGCTGCGCGGCATCGATCCCACCAGCCACCTGGCGGACACCGACGAGGTGCGCCAGGCGGTCATCGGGCGCGCCATGGAGCGCGCCGTCGAGCTTCGGCAGCACGAGCTCGAGCACCTCGCGTACGAGAACGCCCGCCGCATCGGCGAGCTGCTCGGCGCGAAGCCCACCACCCGGACCGCTGACGCGGCCGACCCACCCTGATGTCCTCCAAGCGCGCACAGATCACGGTCTCGCTGCAGGGCGCCCGCCAGGCGGCCGCCCAGGCGAACGGCCTCTCCGGGTCGCTCGAGCGGATGCGGCGCGCGACGCTCGCCGCCGGAGCGGCCGGTCGCAACGGCGCCAGCGGCCTGAACCCGCTGTCGCGGGCGGTCCTCAGCGTCGACACCGCCAACGGACGGCTCTCGCACTCCCTCGGGCTGACGAACAAGGCGCTGCGCGTCACGAAGGGGCTGGCGCTCGCCGGGGCCGGCGGGATCGCAGCGCTCGCCACCTCCGGCGTCCGCGCCGGGATGGCCTACAACCAGATGGAGGACCGGCAGTCGATCGCGTTCGAGACGCTGCTCGGGTCGGCCGGCCGCGCGAAGAAGATGATGGCGGACATCCAGGCGCTGGCGGCCAAGTCGCCGATCCTGGACCCGGCCAACACCGGCCTCGCCGCCCAGCGCCTGCTGTCCTACGGCGTCAACGCCAAGCAGGTCCTGCCGCTCGTGCAGGCCATCGGCGACCAGGCGTCCGCCTCCGGCAAGTCGATCGAGGAGGCGATGGGCCCCGCTGCGCTCGCGCTCGGCCAGATCGAGTCCAAGGGGAAGCTGAGCGCAGAGGAGCTCGGACAGCTCTCGGAGTCCGTCGGGCTGAACCGCAAGCTCCTCGCGAAGAACCTCGGGATGACCGCGACCGAGTTCGAGGAGTCGTTCACCAAGGGGCCGGTCGCCGCGCGCAAGGCGTTGCCGGCGATCCTGAAGACCCTGCAGGACACCTCGGCCGGTGCGGCCAGCAAGATGGCCAAGACCACCGAGGGCCGCCTCGACCGGCTCCGCGAGTCCTGGGGCGGCACCTGGAAGAGCATGACCCGCCCGGTGTACGACTGGGGCGGACGGGTCGCCGGCTACATCGCCAACGGGCTCGACGTCGAGGGCGGGATCGCCGCGAAGTTCGCCGGGATCGGCGCGGCGCTCGACAAGGGCCTCGGCGGCGGCGGACGAATCACCGCCGCCTTCGGCCAGATCGAGCAGGCCATCACGTCCGCCGGCCAGATCATCACCACCGTCCTCGTCCCCGCCTTCAGGCAGGCCTGGGACATTCTGCAGCAGCTCCCCAACCCGCTCGGCGTCGTCGCCGGCGCGATGCGCCTCGGGGCACGCCACGCGGGGACGCTGAAGACCGTCCTCGGCGGCCTCATCGCCGCCTACGTCGCCTACCGGTCGATCGCGATGGCCGTTCGTGTCGCGCAGATCGCCGTGATCGCGGCCCTGAAGATCACGCGTGCGGTCACCCTCGCCGTGACGGTCGCGACCCAGGGCCGGTACGTCGTCGCGCTGACCGCCCAGGCGGCGGCGACGAAGGCCACGGCCGCGGCCCAGTGGCTGCTCAACACCGCGATGAGCGCCAACCCGATCGTCCGGGTCATCACCCTCGTGGCGGCGTTGGGCGTCGGGCTCGTCGTGTTGTGGAAGAAGAGCGAGACGTTCCGGGCGGTGGTGACCGCGGCGTGGAACGGGGTCCGCTCGGCCGTCACCGCTGCCGGAAGCGTCGTCGTCGGGATCGTTCAGCGCGTCATCGGCGTGATCAGCCGACTCGTCGGCGCCGCTCGAGCTGCCGGGGCCGGTGTCGTCGCTGCGTTCCTCGGGATCGGCAGCGCAGCGAAGGCGGTCTACACGACCGCGACCGGGTGGCTCGGCCGGATCCCCGGGTGGATCGGTGGCCTCGGCGGCAAGATCTCCAGCGCCGCCACCGGCGCGTTCGACGGGATCAAGGAGGCGCTGCGCGGCGCCCTCAACTGGGTCATCGACCGCATCAACGGGTTCGAGGTCACGCTGCCGAAGATCAAGATCATGGGCCGCAACGTCGTGCCCGGGGGCGGCACCAAGATCGGGTTCCCCGACATCCCGCGCATCGACACCGGTGGCACGGTCCAGCGGTCTGGATGGCACTGGGTCGGCGAGCGCGGACCGGAGCTCATGCGGTCCCCGGCCGGAACCCAGGTCGTCGACGCGCAGACCTCGGCGCGCGTCACCCGGCGCGGCCCGGCCGCCGGCGCCCAGGCCGTCTCCGACGCGTCCGGCCCCGGAGGGGACACGATCGTGGAGCTGCACACGCACCTCGTTGCCGAGGGACGCGAGCTCGCCCGGGTCGTGCAGCGCCACCGCCTGCGAGAGCTGGCGGTGGCCTGATGGCCGGGATGACGGGCGGCGCGTTCAGCGCGACCGGCAAGAACATCGTCGGCGGGATCAAGCCGCAGAGGCTCGAGCCGGTCAGCCGGCCGTGGACCCCGCCGGAGCCGATGGCAGGCCACGTGCTGCTCTGGTCGACCGACACCGGGGCGACCACGGCGCTCAGGTACCGCGAGCCGGTGCAGGTCGTGCAGGAGCGCGCCGGCGGATGGCGATCGATCCCACGCCCGCAGCTGCGGCCGCTCACCACCTGGGACGGCCATCAGGCGATCCAGCTCCGCGTGACCGGCGACCTCAACGGGTGGGAGGCGCAGCGCCCCGTCGTCGACGAGCTCCGCGCGCTCCGGGGCCTGGGCGGCAAGGTGTCGTCCGACGTACGTCGCCCGCACGTGCTGCGCGTCATCGGCCGGTCGGTGCCGATCCCGACCGTCGGCGACGACCCGACATGGGTCATCACGGCCCTCGAGGTCGTGGAGGAGCTCCACGTCGGCGGGCTGTGCGCACGGGCGCTCTGCACCGTCACGCTCGAGCAGTACGTCGAGGCGACCGTCGAGCTGCGCGTCGCCCGGCAGCAGAAGGCCGCCTGGCGGTGGTACCGGTGGCGCAAGGGCGACACCCCGTACCGCGTCGCCAAGCGCGAGCTCAGGGACGGCAAGCGGCAGCGAGAGATCAAGAAGCTCAACCCCAAGGTCAAGCGCTGGTCGTCCCTGACGACCAAGGACCGCGTGAAGATCCCCGCCCGCTGATGGCCGCGACGACGAGATCGCGCGCCCGTCGGCGCGCCACGACCCGCCAGGGGCGCCCCACCCGACTGCTGCCGGTGGTGCGCGACCTGCCGATCGAGACGATCCGCGAGCACGCCCGGCTCAACGGTGCGAAGACCGACGCGCACCTCGCCCGGTCGATCACCGGCCTCGAGCGGGAGCTGTCGCTCGACGGCGCGAACGTCCTGACGCTGCACCTCGAGGACGAGGCCCGCGAGATCCTGCGGTCCCCGCTGCTGGAGGGCGCGGTCGACCTGGACCTCGGGGCCGAGGGCCGGTGGCGATGGGACCGCACCCGCGACACCGGTGGCCTGGCGGTCGCCGGCACCCAGACCACCCTGCGCATGTGGTGCCTTCCGTCGGCGCTGCTGCGCGCCCAGACCACGCCGCTCGCGAAGTCGTCCACGAGGATGGACCTCGCCGGCTGGGTGGCGCACCTCGCCCGCGAGCGCGCGGTCCGAGACGTGCTGCCCGGGCTGCGGTGGGTCGTCCCCGCCCCGGGCGAGATCCCGGCCCCGGACACGACCACCGAGCCCGGCGCGGCCCGCGACACCGTCGCGGACGACGTCGGGTGGTCCGCCGCCGACAAGCGTGCCCTGTACGGGATGGACCATCTCGGCAACCGCTTCAAGCTGAGCGTCGCCCAGGTGAAGAACGCCGACGTCGCGCTGCGCACCGCGCACCGCCTGAAGGCGTCCCCGAAGGCGACGAAGGCGCTGCTGCTGGCGTGCATGATCGAGTCGAAGCTGCAGACCGGCTCGGCGGTCCGTCACGTCGATCACGACTCGCGCGGGATCCTGCAGATCCGCGACCAGACCGCCCGCGGGATGGGGTGGCCGGTCACGAGGTCCGAGGACGTCGCGGCGTCGTGCACGGCGTTCCTGGAGCGCGGGTTCTGGGGCAAGGGCAGCGCGATGAAGCTCGCGCGCGACAACCCGTCCCAGTCGGCCGGGTGGGTCGCGCAGCAGACCCAGGGCTCCGCGTTCCCCGCCCGCTACGACCGCGTGTCGCCGGCGGTCGACAACATGATCCGCCGCTGGGGTGGCGGTGCTTCGTCGTCGGACGGCGGCGGGTCGCGCACGGTGTCCCGCCCGTCGATGTGGCGGCGCGGCGCCGCCGGCAAGGCGGAGAGCTCGTGGACCGCGCTGGACCGAGTCGCGCGCCAGCTCGGCCGACGTCGGTTCATCGCGCTGCCCGGCTCGTCCCGTCCTCGACTGGTCGTCGCCGCCGATCAGCAGCTCATCCAGGCCCAGCCGCACCTGGAGCTATATGGCCTCGACGACTCGCTGCTCGTCGAGGCGGTCCAGATCGACCTGGAGGGCATCAAGCACCTGCAGTCGCTGGAGCTCACCGCGCTGGCGTCCGGCTGGTCCGCACCGCCCGGTGGCGTCGTCGACGTCCGCGAGTCCGGGCCGGTCGACGGGCCGTGGCTCGTGCAGCGCATCGTCTCCAACGGCATCGACCCGACCGTCCGGGTCACGCTGCAGCAGCCCACGACGACGGTCGAGCAGGCCGCGGCGACGTCGACCGCCGGCAGCGCCTCGAGCAGCTCGTCGTCCTCGACCGGCGGCGGCGGGTCGAAGGTCGACCAGGTGTTCGCGGAGGCGAAGCGGATCAGCAACCGCAAGCTGCCGTACGGGCCGGGCGGACACGGGCAGGCGTGGGCGGCCGCGCGGAAGGCGTCGAACATGGACTGCTCGTCGTCGACGTCGGTGGCGCTGCACGCCGCCGGCCTGATGCGCGGCGCGTCCGGACCCCGGGTGTCCGACTGGTTCCTCAAGTGGGGCAACCCCGGCCGGGGCAACGAGATGACCGTGTGGGTCAAGCCCGGCACCGGCCCCAACGGGCACGTGCTGATCCAGTTCCACCGCCGTGGCCGCCGGTTCGACACCGGATCGGTCGACGCGCTCGGCCGCGGCCCCCGGCTGCGGTCCTCGTCCCGGTCGTACGCCGGAATGCAGCCCCGCCACTGGCCCGGGACGTGACGATGTCCGCCGACCGTCAGCTTCTCGACAGCATCCCCAACCCGGTCCTCGACGCCGTGATCGCGACCGTCGACGAGGCGACGCTGACGTGCATGGTCCGCGTCCCCGCCTGGGACGGCGGCCGCGGACGGTACGGCCCCGCCCCGTACCTGCCCGCCGGTGAGGACCACCCGTCCCGCGACGACCGCTGCGTCCTCCTGGAGACCCCTACCGGGGCGCTCTGGGTCGCCTGCTGGACCGCCGAGCCATGACCGACCCCACCCCACAGCACCTGTCCTGGCCGCTGCAGCTCGTCCCCGCACCCGGCGGTGGCCGCATGCTCGCCCAGGTCGAGCAGGGCTCCGACGAGGAGATCCTCCGCGGCGTCGCCCTCCTCTGCGAGCTCCGTCCCGGCGACCTGCCGTGGGACGTCGACCTCGGCATCCCCAACCCGATCGGGGCCGCCACCGCCGGCGAGCACCGTGACGCCGCGCTCGACCGGATCACCACCGCCGTGCGGCGGATCGAGAGCCGCGTCCCGGTCACCGTCGACGTCCTCGACACCCCCGACGGTCGCACGCTGCGCCCCCGCCTCGAGCTGGAGACCCGATGAGCACCATCGACCCCACGTGGGACCCCGACGAGCCGCTCGCGCTCCCCGTCCCCACCGACCCCGACGAGATCCGGGAGGAGCTCGTCACCGCGATCCGTCAGCGGGTCCCGGACTGGGCCGACGTCGACACCTCCATCCTCACCCACGTCCTCGCCGCCATCGCCGAGGTCGCCGGGGAGGCCCGCCAGGCGATGCAGGATCGCGTCGCCGACGAGCTCGCCGAGCTGCTCGGCGAGCTGTTCCGCAACCCGCCGAACGAGGGCACCCAGGCGTCCGGGTCGATCACCGTGACCGCCGCCGACGCGCTCGGCCACACCGAGCCCGCAGGGCTCACCGTCTGGATCGGTGACGTCGAGCTCGTCACGACGACCGACATCGTCGTCACGCCCGGCAACACCACCGGGACCGCGCAGGTCTCCGCCGTCGAGCCCGGCGCGCAGGCCAACGGTGCGACCGGCACCCCCGAGATCGACCCGCTCGACTGGATCGCCAGCGACACCCCGATCGTGCTCGACGCCCCGCTCTCCGGCGGCACCGACCCGGAGGACCCGGCCACCTACCGCGTCCGGCTGATCGAGGAGGCCCCGACGGTGACGCGTCGGCCGATCCTGCCGGAGGACTTCGCGATCCGTGCCCGGTCGCACCCCGCGGTGTTCATCGCGTGGGCGATCACCGGCTACGACGCGTCCACGAACACCCCTGACGTGCCGCTCACCGGTACCGTCGTCGTCGCCGACGAGGACGGCCGGCCGCTGTCGTGGCAGGTCGAGCAGGACGTCCTCGCCGACCTGACCGGTGCGACCGGCGCGCTGCTCAACCTCGACATCCACGTCGTCCCACCCACGTACACCGAGCTCGGCGCGACCGGCACCGTCAGGGTCCGCGACGGATGGGACGCGGCCGACGTGTGCCAGGCCGTCGAGGACCGCCTCACGATGGTGCTTTCCCCGGCCGGCTGGGTGGCCGGCTGGTACGGCGAGCTGGGCGTGCAGGCCCCGGACCGCCGGGTGCACGTCAACGAGCTGATCGCGCAGGCCGACCAGGTCGAGGGCGTCGAGCACGTCGCGACGATGACGCTCCTCGACGACCAGGGCGACCCGATCGTCGGCGGGTACGTCGACCTGTCCCGCCCCGACGGCCTGCCGGAGCCGGGGACGATCACGATCACCGCGGCGTCCTGATGGCCACGATGACCGACCGGGCCCTGGACCTCCTCGGCCCGATCCCCGACCTCGCCGAGTCGCACGGCGCCACCGACGCGCTCCTCGCGCTCCTCGACGGCCTGGGGGCGGGCGAGCGGCCGCTGTGGGAGCTGTGGGAGGACCCCGGCACCGCGGTCGCGCTGCGCCCGGAGACCGTCGACACGGTGTGGATACCGTGGCTGGCCCGCGTCGTCGGAGCCCGGCTGCCCGGCTGGATGTCGGAGACGGAGCGACGGCTCGAGGTGCGATCCCCGTCCGGGTGGCGGCGCGGGGGAGAGGACCAGCTCATCGAGGCGGCCCGCCGGTACATGCCGGGCCCCGACCAGCGCGTCACGGTCCGTCGCCGCTACGACCCCGACAACCCCGGGATCGACAGCCCCGGCCACGTGCTGGTGCGGTCCCGGCTGTCGGACATCGACCCTGGCCTCATCACCGGGCTGCGGGCGGGCACGAACATGGCCCCGAACCCGCGGGCAGCCGTGAACACGGCGGGGACGGCGTCGGGCGCGTCGGGGGGCATGCTGTCTGTGGCCCTCACGCGCGTCGCATGTGCGTGGAACCCGGACGCGGAGTGGTGCTTTCGCGTCACCGGGCAGCAGCCGAACGACACGGCGAGCCGCGGCCTGTACTTCTACCCGGACGGGTCGTCGGGCGGGGTCAACGCCACTCCGGTCGACCCGGCGACGGACTACCGGGTTAGGGCCCGGGTGACGACCGTCGACCCGTCGGTTCCGACGGCGGCGTCGCTCGGGCTCCGGTGGACGATCAACTGGTACGACGCGGGCGGCATCCTCATCTCGCCCACGTCCCTGCCGGTGCAGGTGGCGGACGAGGGCCTGAGCAACTTCCTGCTCGAGGGCGTGACCACATCGCCCGCTAACGCCGCGTACGGCCTGTTCTACGTCGGGATGATCACGGGCGGCGCGGGCTCGGCCAACGACGTGCTGACGTACGAATGCACGCGCGTCCGGATCGCCCCCGCCGACGAGGACGCCGCCGGCTACCTCGACGGCGACCAGCCCGGCGGCAGTTGGGCGGGCACCCCGCACAACTCGACGTCCACCCGGGCCGACACGCGCGACAGCCCCGTCGTGCGCCGCGCGATCGCGCGCGAGATCCCGTTCGGGTTCCTCGGCCACGTCGAGATTGCCGACGGACAGATCTACGACGACCTGCGCGACGCGCACGCCGACTACGACGCCCTCGCCAGCGCCTACACCGACTACGACGACGTGAGGGACTCCTGATGCCCCGCAACCTCTCCCGCCTCGGCGTGTCCGTCCCGATCGGATCGGACTCCCCGCCCGACATCCCCGCGGACCACGCCGCCGCGTGGGACAAGGTCGACCAGGCCGCCGTGCTGTTCACGCACGGCACGTTCGCCGCACGCCCCGCCGCCGGCACCCCCGGCCGCCTGTACTGGGCGAGCGACCGACTCGATCTCTACTACGACAACGGCGCCGCGTGGGTCGACCCGTCCGACCGCTACGTCGTCCAGGGTGACTCGCGGATCCCGTCTCAGGACGAGAACGACGCGCTGCAAGGCACAAGCGGCGCGCCCACCGGAGCCAATCGCTTCGTCACCAACGCCGACGCCCGGCTGCCGACCCAGAACGAGAACAACGCCCTGGCCGGGACCAACGGCTCGCCGTCGGCGTCCAACCCGTTCGTCACGTCGACTGATCCTCGGGTCCCCACCCAGAACGAGAACAACGCCCTGGCCGGGACCGCCGGAAGCCCGTCCAACTCCAACCGGTACGTCACCGACAGTGACGCCCGGATGACCGACCGGCGCGCCCCGGACGTGCCACAGCTCACCGCGCTCCCGGGGTCCCCGTCCGAGGGAGACGAGATCGACCTCGTCGTCAACTCCGGCCAGTCCATCGTGTGGAGACTCCGCCGTCGCGGGTCGTCGTGGGAGTGCCGCGGCGGAGCACCTGTCGGGTCCGACCAGGCGGTCACCGTCCTCATCCCGGAGAGCAGCACCCACCACAACATCAACTGGGTGACCGTCCCACTGAGCGGCGACTACATGATCGACGCGTTCGTCTACGGCGTCGCCCACGGCAATACCGGGTCCCGAGTCCAGGTTCAGACGAACGTCGAAGTGGTATCGCCGTTGTCCAACCTCGGGGTGCTCGCCTACGAGTCCGGTGCCATCAGCCTCGCGAGCCGCTTCGTCGGCGGACGCCGCTTGCGGGCCAACGGAATGGTCGCCGGCCGCAATATCGCACTCGGCGTCAGCGTCGGCGCTGGAGGGTCCGGGGAGCTGACGCAGACAGGCATCTGGCTCACCCCGATCCGGATCACGGCATGACCGAGACCCCCGCGATCGTCGCGCTCGTCCAACAGGTCGCGTCGTCCGTCGATGCGCTCCGCGACGAGGTTGGCGAGCTGCGCCGCACGTCGCACTCCGAGCATGCCGAGACCCTGGACCGGGTCCAGTCGCTGACCGACCGCGTCGAGCAGATCGAGACGCGTCGAGAGGCCGAAGAGGGCCGCAAGGCCGCGCGTGGCCGCCGGTGCCGCGAGTTCGCGGCGGCCGCCACCGCCGGGGTCGGCGCGGCAGGGACCCTCGTCGGGATCGTCGCCGCGCTCGGACTCATCGGATGAGCGTCCGCCTCGCCGACCACCCGCGCCTCCTCTGGGCCCTCTCCGCCCAACGACCGGTGCGCGAGAGCGCCCCGATCCTCGCCCGCCAGGCGCTCGCCTCGGCGCGCCGTCACCCGGCGGGCGTCGAGGTCGTCGCCGCGGGGATCGCGGTCGTCCTGACCTGCCTCAGCGTCGCGACCGCGGCGCGCACCACCCTCGACACCCTCCGGAGCACCCGATGAGCACCCCTGTCCTGTCCAAGGGCGACCGTGGGCCCGCGGTCGCCAAGCTCCAGCGGGCGATCAACCGCCGACGCCGAGCCCGCGGCATGTCCACGATCGCCGTCGACAGCATCCTCGGCCCCGCCTCGTTCGCCGCCTGGACCGAGATCGCCCGCGCACTCGGCGTGCACCCCGTCACCGGCGGCAAGGAGGCCGCCCGCCGCCGATACGTCGCAGTCAGGTTCCCGGGCCGCCGGACCCCGACCGAGCTGCGGCGCGCCGCCCAGTGGCGCAAGGCCCAGCGCAACCGCAACCGCGTCGCGTCCGGCAGCCAGCCGAAGACCGTCACGCTCAACGCCCCGATGTCCCAGACGTTCGGGGCAATCGGCCCGGCCCGCGAGCCCGTCGGCCACTACACCGCCGGGCCGCGGGACACCAGCGACAGTCACGGCCTCTCGTTGCTGCGCACCTACAACCAGCAGCACAGGGCCCAGGGGTGGGGAGCGATCGGCTACCACTACGCGATCCTGCGGTCCGGCACCCTCGTCCTCTGCCGGCCCGCGAGCTGGAAGGGTGCGCACACCGCAGGCCAGAACACCGGCCGGGTCGGGATCGTCGTCCTCGGCACCACCGGCCAGCGGATGACCGCGGCGCAGCGCTCGACCCTCCAGTGGCTGCGCGCGAACGCCCACACCACCCGGCTCCCCGCCCGCCACCGCGCCCCGGCGAAGCTCCGCCGGCAGACCGTGCACCGCGACTGGAACGCCACCAGCTGCGCCGGCGACTACTCCCTCGACTACAAGGCGGCCTGACGCATGCCCATCCGTAGCGCGGCGCAGGCCGCACGCATCGACCACCCCACCGGCACGACCGCCGGCCTCGCGACACCGCTCGCGATCGTGATCGTCTGGCTCCTGGGCCAGTTCGACCTCGACATGTCCCCCGAGGTCGCCGCCGCCGTCGCCGCGCTCATCGTCGGCATCCCCGCCGCGATCGTGTCCGCGTTCACGCCCCGCTTCGACGCGCAGCTCGTGCTCGACGACAACGACCCGCCGCACGGCGGCACCGGCCCGGACCCCGAGGAGCCCGTCTCGGAGCCGTGACCGTGTGGGGCGGCGAGCACCTGCCGACCACCCCAACCGTCGTCCACGGCCCGGGCGGCGAGTGGTGTCCCGTGTCCGTCGCCCAGGCGCTCGCCGCGGTCCGTCCGGTCTGCGACCCTCCGAAGCCGCGATCGTCACCCGATCCCGTCGCCCCCGGCCTGACCGCCGGGGGCGACGTCGTTTCGACGACCGTAGGGCGAGCGTGGCGGGACGGGGCTTGACGGCTTATATTCTCGCGCTTATATTCTGTGGTGATGCTGTCGCACGATCGCTTCATCGCCATCCTCTCGCCCGTGGCTCCCACCTTGCTCAGCGCGGATGCCCACGCGCTGGCCCAGGTCCGAGAGCGGCGCGACGTGTACGCCGTGCAAGACCGGGCGGTCATGGCGCAGGCTGTGGCGATGGAGCGACGGATGCTCGTCGCCACCGCCGCTCGACAGCAGATCTCGGGCAACGGATGGACGTTTGACGACGAGTACGAGGCCGCTGGTGGCTACCGCTGGCTCGTCGACGACGACGCCATTGTCCGCCTCTCCAAGACCACGCGCGAGAAGCGCGCGTCGAAGAGCGCGGCCTATCAGCCCATGCTCGACGGCTTCCGCGAGGACGAGCTCGACCATCCTGATCGCGAGACCATCCTCATCCGGCTCGATGGCGAGCCGCTTGGCGACGCGCGGGTCACCGCGGCGCTGTTGAAGGACGACGGACGGACCACGAACTACTCGTTCGACATGCGAGACCTGGCTCACCTCGAGACGGTGCCCGCAGTCGCGACGACGAAGCCGACCACGGGCATCGCCCTGCCGGCCACAGCCATCAAGCGCAGCGACAACGCGCAGGCCGGCTGATGGGCGCGCTCATCCCCGCCGCGATGCGCCTCGTGCGCGGCGCACGGGGCCTGACCCAGACGGACCTCGCCAAGGCCGCGGGCGTCAGCCAACCCGCCGTGTCCCAGTGGGAGAACGGGACCACCTCGCCCGGCCCAGACCTCCTCGAGAAGCTGGCGCAGGCGCTCGACGTTCTGCCCACCGTGCTCACCGACGAGACGGTCGGCATCACGCGGCCGATGTACCGGGCCACGGGCATCCGGAAGAAGTCCGACGAGCTGCGCATCACCGGCCGCACCGAACTCGCGCGCATCGCCGCCGCTCGCATCGTCGAGCACGCCGAGCTCAGCCCGGCGCTTCCCTGGCCCGACGTCGACGACCCGCTTCCGGATGACCCCGAGGAGGCGGCGAGCCGGCTCCGGACCGTCTGGCGGATCCTCCCCGGACCGGTCGACGATCTACTCGAGCGCATCGAAGCCGCAGGAGGGATCGGGCTGCGAGTCGACTTCGGGCACAGCAAGGTCGATGCCGCATACGCAAGGTTTCGGCGCGACCCGATCCGCTGGATGCTGTTCAACACGACAACCTCCGACGGTGCACGCTTTCGACTCAACGTCGCCCACGAGCTCGGGCACGCGATGCTGCACCACTGGGACTCGTTCGACGTCGTCGACGAGCGCCAGCGCGAGAGCGAAGCGTTCCGGTTCGGGATCGCGCTCCTCGTCCCCCGAGAGGACTTCATCCGCGAGATCGCTCACACCCGCATGCGGTGGGACGACTTCCTGCACATGAGGCCGCGCTGGGGCGTCTCCGCCGCCGCGCTCGCGCGCCGCGCCAGGGACCTTCACCTCATCTCTCCCGACGCGTACACGCGCCTCAACATCGAACGCCGAAAGCGCGGCCACTGGACGCGGGAGCCGTTCGACGTCCCACTCGAGCGTCCCAAGCTCTTCGAGCGACTCATCGACATGCTCAGGGAGAGCGCTGGGTGGGGACCCGACGACTTCGCCCAAGCCGCTGGCCTTCCGTACCTGGCGCTCGCGGACCTCCTGCCGGACCAGTTCCCGAACGACCGCCCGCCCGCGCGTCTCCGTGAGACCGGCCTGCGCCTCGTCACGTAGCCCGAGCGACCGTCACCCGCTGCCTCTGACGCCCCCGGCCACCGCCGGGGGCGTTCTGCGTTTACGGTCCTCCCACGCCGGGTACTGCGTGCCTGCGGCCACCGGGACCCCGGGGCCGTGAACGTCTCATCCCGCGTCACGCGCCCCCGGCCTCCCCCTCTCCCTCGGCCGGGGGCGCTTGACGTGTAGGACCAACTCGGGGGGAGAGACCTCGAGCCCGTCCGGGTACACGGTCAGCGCACGCGGTCGCGGCGGATGCACCGCGACCGCGGGCGCTTCATCACGTACAGGCAGTACTCGTCCACGACGGTCGCCTTCCACGAGTACTCCCACTCGCCGTCACGTGTGTTCGCCACCCGGATGCGGTGCACGCCCGTCGTGTCGCCGATCGCCCAGCCGAGGGTGCAGCGCACCGCGAACCGCGTCGACCGGCGGCACCGCAGCCGCTGGCCGGCCATGTCCTTCCGGCCGGGGAAGCCCTCCTGCTTCATCGCCTGCCACACGCGCCGTCGGGCGGTGACCATCCCGAGCGGCTTCGGGGCGTCCTCGCGCGGAGCCCAGTACAGCTCGTCGGCCTCGAACGCCTCGAACTCGCCGTCGGCCCAGCCCAGGACGAACGCCGTGACCATCGGCCGCTCGTCGGCCGGCAGCGGATCGCCCGGCTCGAGGTAGGTGGCGACGTCCTCGGTCGTCGCAGTCGCCCGGACGGTGCAGAACCAGCGGCTCTTGAGCTGCCGGTTCGTCCGCTCGCTCCGCTCGGGGTTGCACAGCGCCGTGTACGTCCGACCGGGCCCGTGCTGGGCCTGCGCTCCCTTGATCGCGGCGCGGTCGGCGTTCTTCGGTGTCGCCTGCACCGCTACCGCCGCTGACGGCACCGCCAGGAGCAACCCGAGAGCGACGACGACTGACCGCGCGATCATGAGGACGAGCCTACCCGCCGTCCGGGCCTTGCGTCCGTCCGAACACGAACGTATGTTCGTGCCATGGGCTCAAGCGGGAACATCGCCGACAGGATCGACCACAGCGAACGCGAGCGGGCATGGGCCCTCAGAGTCGCCCGCGATGCCCGTCGCCACCGCGACCGACTCCAGCTCGCCGGCGTGCACCGGGCCCGCGCGGATCGCATCGTCGCCGCCCTCGAGCGGATCGGTACGACGCCCCCGCTAGTCTCGGATCCGGCTACGCGAAAGGACTGAGTCGAGATGGCCGACGGCAGCACGATCGAATGGACCGAGGCCACGTGGAACCCGGTCACGGGGTGCGACAAGGTCTCGCCCGGGTGCGCGCACTGCTACGCCGAGACGTTCGCGGAGCGCTGGCGCGGGATCCCGGGCCACCCGTACGAGCAGGGGTTCGACCTGCGGCTCTGGCCGAACCGGCTGTCCAAGCCGCTGGAGTGGAAGCGGCCGCGGCTGATCTTCGTCAACTCGATGAGCGACCTCTTCCACGAGGACATCCCGCTCGAGTTCGTGCAGCAGGTCTTCGACACGATGATCAAGGCCGAGCACCACACCTTCCAGGTCCTCACCAAGCGCCACGAGCGCCTCGTCGAGATCGCTGGCGAGCTGACGTGGCCGCCGAACGTCTGGATGGGCGTCTCGATCGAGAACCGCCGGTTCGTGCACCGCGCCGACTTCCTGCGCCAGGTCCCCGCGGCCGTGCGGTTCATCAGCGCCGAGCCGCTCCTGGGCCCGCTCGAGCACCTCGACCTCGACGGGATCCACTGGCTCATCGCCGGCGGCGAGTCCGGCCCCGGCCACCGCCGCGTCGACGCTGCGTGGATCCGCGCCCTACGTGACCAGTGCCACGACGACGGCGTCGCGTTCTTCTTCAAGCAGTGGGGCGGCCACCGACCCAAGGCCAACGGCCGCGAGCTCGACGGCCGCACCTGGGACGAGATGCCCGCCAGCCGGCAGCTCGTCGGCGGGGACTAGAGCTCGTCCAGCGTCCAGTCGCTGTCTGGTCGACCGTGAATCTCGGTCGGTGCTTTCTGGGCCACCCAGTTCATGATGTTCCTGCCGGCGTCGTTGTCGGTGGCGAAGACGAGGTGGTAGGTCGTCGCTGGGCTGCCGGCCTTCTTGACCGCGATGGGCTTGACGTGCTTGTAGCGCAGGACGTCGCAGATCCGCTGCGCGTAGATGCGCACGAAGGCGTCGGCGGCGGCCTCCGGACTTAGGCGCGCCTCGCCCTTCGTCGAGACCTCCTGAACTGCGCCGAAGATGTCGAGCTGCTCCGCCGCATGGATCGGCCGCGCGGCCTGCTCGATGAGGGCCTGCCACTCGTCCGACCCGTAGACCGCGTTCACGAGCTCGCGGTGCTCGGGCGCCATGACCCGGACGACGCTCTTCGACGGGAAGAGGATCAGCAGCTCCATCTTGAGGCCACGTCGGCTGATCCGATGCTCCGCGAGCTCACGCAGCGTCGTCCACGGGGCGTCGAAGCCTTCCGGGTCGATCAGTGCGAACGACGGGCTGGTCCGTGGGATCTGGGCCAGGGCCGCGACGAGCTTGGACTCGTGCGTGCCAAGGATTGGGAGGGCGCGAGGCCCGAACTCCTCAGTCCGGGCCTGGAGGGCAGCGAAGCGATCGCGATGACGTTCGATCGAGACGACGCGCTTCGCCGGCCGCCCGTTGCGGAACGCGGGTGCGCGAAGCGCAAGGACGGACGACCCGTCGATCTCCGAGCCGTCGGCTGAGCGGTTGCGTCCGGAGCCGGCGAACAGGTCGAGCGCGTACCAGTCGAGGTTGAAGTTCCCCATGACGGTCGCGTAGCCGTCGAGGTACCGCTCTAGGATCCTGAGCTTCCGCATGGTGGCCGTCGACGCGGTGTACGCGACATGGCCATCGCTTCCGAGTGCGTCTGCGTCGCCAGGCGTCATCCCACTACCTCGGTTTCTCGATCCGCTTCACCGACGTCGCACGCGCCACTCATACCGGTACCCGACGCGGTTCGAGCACTTCACCGTCTGCGTGGTCCTGCCCGTGCGCCGGCACGACCATCGGTAGACCTCCGGCCACCATGCGGTCCCGGTGCCGTGGGACGCCGTCCGCAGGCGGGATGGGAGGACGCGGCGGCCCCGGTTGGGGTAGAGCACGTCACCGATCATCAACGCTGCACCACGACAACCAGGCAGGTTCCGTGACGCTCGTACGCGCGTCACGCGCCACGCGCGGTTGCCCGTACCGGCCGTGCGGTTCGCGTCGCGAGTCCCGCACGTTCGGAGCTTGGTCGAGCGGCGGCTGTGGACCTCGTGGTCGATGTCGACCTCGGCTTGATCGCTGACCTCGATGGTCGCGGAGCCCCACGTGCGGCTCTGGCCCGTCCCGAAGACGTACTCGCACATCTGCACGTGGGCGTCGTCGCTGCCGGGTCCAGCGGCGTCGTGCGGGCACTTGACGTACCGGAAGCGGGCGTTCGTGAACGACGAGCCGAACGTGTCCTCGATGTCGACCTCCAGGCGCTTGCGGAGCAATCGGGGAGCGGTGTCGACGCAGAGCCCGAGATCGACGCCGATCTCGAGACGAGGGGACTCGAAGCGACAGTTCCCCAGCATCTCGCGAGTGATCTGGGCCGTCCATTCGCCGAGGCGCCCGAGCTTGAGGATCCGATCCTTGCCTCGCGACGAAGAGCAGTGGTCGTACGCGACGGCCCAGGTGTCGGGGCCGGCCACGGTGCTGACCGTCGCCGAGATGCAGCGAGTCGGCACTGAGAGGCTCACGGCGATGTTGACGTTCTCCGTCGGCGTCGCCGGCCTGGCAGCGCCCGCGGCCGTCGGGAGCGTCAGCACCACGCTGACGCCGACCGCGAAGGCGGCGATGGTGGCTGAGCGAAGGCGTTCGAGCATCGGCGCTGCCTACTTTCCGTGTGGTGGTTCCCCGGCGATGCCCTCGATGTCTCGGACCGCGTTCTCGCGTTCGTGGTCGGTCTCGCGCAGTAGCTCGAGGACCTCGTCGAGCTTCGCCTCGATCCGCTCCAGGTCGGAGCGAGACGCCGGCGGGCGCGGCTCGCCCTCGCCCGTCGCCAGCCAAGACGCGCTGACGTCGAGCGCCGTCGCGAGCTCATGCACGCGGCCGGGACGCGCAGTCCGCCTGCCGGTCTCGTAGAGCGCGATGGCGCTCTGGTCGATGCCAGTCGCCTCAGCTAGCGCAGCTTGGCTCCAGCCGCGGAGGGCGCGAGCCCGGGCGAGGCGTTCGCCGATCTCGAGAGCGGGCGGCACACGACGACCGTACAGCCCTCGTAACTCTCATTGCGGTACACCGTCGAAACAACGGTCTTGCAATAGCGTTGCGACTGTGGAACGATGGCGTTATGCCGAGAACGGTACCCCGCGAAGCGGCGACCGCACCGCCCCGGAATCTCGTCGTTCGGGTCCAGGAGGACCAGCTCGAGCGTCTCCGGGGGATCGCGAGACGCGAGAACCGGACGGTGAGCGACCAGGTTCGCCACTGGATCGACCGCGACCCCGACACGTCGGCCGCCTGACCGAACAAGAACGCCCCCGCGACGTGGCTGCGTCCGGGGGCTCGACCCAACAGGAGAACCCCTGATGAGCAGCACCACCGTACAGACCGACCCCGACAGCGACAGGCCGCGGGCCACGTCGATCCCGATCGTGGCCGAGGCGCACCTGCACGCCTGGGACGAGGACTACGTCCGCCCCCGCGCCCGGACCCACGACGACGGCACGGTGATCGTCGCGGGCGACGCCGACTTGCCGCTCAGCCGGGACCACCGCGGCCCGAGCAAGGTCGACGTCCGCTGGCAGTACGACGTCGGCTCCGGCTGCGTCATGTTCGTGCCCGACGTGCCGTCGAGCGGCATCGCGCTCTACCTCGGGGACCGGCTCGCGGTTGCCGCCGCGCTCGAGCGCCTCGCGGCGCAGCTCCGTTACGACCCGCCCGAGATCGCGGAGGCCGCGCGTGCCGCCCGCTGACCTCGTGCTCGAGGCGGTCGTCGCGACGGCCGCGATCGCGGCCGTCGTCGCACCCATGGTGTGGCTCGCGGATCACCTCGTCGAACGACTGCACCCCACGTCGCCCAGGGAGCCCAGGACCGGCGGCCACCGCCGGCCCAGAAGAACCCGGGCCGCCCGCCGCCCCCGTCCGCGATTCAACGACGGGGAGCGCCGCGGCTGGTCCCACCCCACGCACTTCCCCGCCCAGGGCCTGCCCGCCCCGGGCCATCACGACCTGCCCAACCGGTGGTGGTCGGCGCGGGAGGCGCCGACCACCCACCGCCCCGAGAGGACGACCGCATGAGCACCGACACGACGACCGAGGCCGGGCCGAGACTCTTCTCGGCCGTGCTGGCGGACATGGAGCGCGGGCTCCTCGACCAGCAGATGGGGGAGGCGCTGCACGACCTCATCGAGCGCGTCACCACGCTGCAGAAGTCGGGCAGCGTCGCGCTGAAGATCAAGGTCGCCCCCGACGAGGACGACGACACCCGGCTCAAGGTCGTCGCCGACTTCGACGCCAAGCCGCCCAAGCCGCAGCGCCGCGCGTCCGTGTTCTTCCGCGACCGGCAGGGCCGCCCCACGCGGCACTACCCCAACCAGATGACCGACCCCGCCCTCGGCGGCGGCCAGGAGGACTGACGATGTCCGAGAGCACCACCATCGACAGCGACGTCCGCGAGATCGAGCGGCTCACCGAGCGGGCCGTCGGCCTCGCCGCGCTCGGCACCGAGGCCGACGCCGGGTTCGTCACCACCATCGTCCCCGACGAGCACAAGGTCGTCCTCATTGACGGGGAGCGCCTCGACGGCGTCGAGGACCGGCCGTGGCACAGCCGCGGCACCGTCGTCGTCGGCACCGTCGACACGTTCACCCGGTACGTCAACCTCCACGCCAGCGACGACGCCACGACCGTCTGGATCCAGCACGACGAGGACGACCTCGGGACCACGACCGCGTCGATCGGCGAGGTCGTGGCGGTCATCGACGACCACGCGCCCGACCTGGCCGGGTGGGGCGAGCACCGTGCGGTCCTGCCTCTCCGCACGACCCGCGAGTGGCGCCACTGGGTCGGCCACGACGCGGTGATGCTCGGGCAGCAGGAGTTCGCCAACCACCTCCGCCAGGGCCTGCAGGCCGTCATCGACCCGGACCACGCCACGATCCTCGAGGTCGCCGAGGCGCTCGTCGTGACGCAGTCCTCGTCGCTGGAGAGCATCGCGCGGTCGTCCGGGCAGCTCCACATCACGACCCACCGCGAGGCGAAGGGCCGCATCGCCGGAGGCAAGGAGGAGACCGAGGTTCCCGAGACGTTCCGGCTCCGGATCGCCCCGTTCCTCGACCGCGACCCGGTGGAGATCGAGGCGCGGCTGCACTACCGCCAGGTCGGCGACACGCTCGCGCTCGGCTACGTCCTCACCGCCCCCGCCGCCGCGCTCGAGCGGGCCGTGCGCCATGTCACCGAGACCGTCGAGCTCGGGATCGACAGCCCCGCCGTCCGCGACCGCATCTACCGCGGCACCCCGGCCACCACCGACCAGCGCCGTCGGCCGATGCCGCGCGCCACGAGCGCATGACCACGGGCCGGATCCTCGTCCTGCTGGGCGGCCTGGGCGTGCTCGTCGCCACGACCGGGGCGTTCTCGTGGCCCTTCTCCGTCGCCGCGGGCGGTCTGCTGACCATGGGTCTGCTCGCGGCCGCCATGAAGGACGACGCGCGCCAGGAGGAGCGCGCCGCGATCCGTGAGCTGCTCGAGCGGCTCGCGACGCAGCCGGCCGCACGTCCGCAGGCGCAGTCGGCGGCGCTGCAGCGGCTGGTGGACGACCTGTCGCGGATGGGCCGGACCGGGGGACAGGGCTGATGTTCGCGCCGACCATCGCGCTCGAGCCGCCGACGATCGAGCGGGATCCGTGGATGACGCTCGAGCAGGCCGCCCAGGTCGCCGGCGTCGCCACCGCGACCGTCAAGACGTGGACCCGCCCTGGCCGCAGTCGTGGCCGTGGCGACCTGCCGCGCCTGCGGGTCTCGCGGCCCGCCCGCGGCGTCTGGCGGGTCCGTCGCTCGTGGCTGGACGAGTTCCTCGAGGAGTGCGCGCCGACGGTCGAGGCCGACGCGCCGACCGACCACCGGCCTCCGCCGGCGGTCATCGACGGAGCGCGCGAGCTCGCCGCTCGACCGCGCGCGCCGCGACGTCGTCGTCGCCCGTCGTCGACGGGGCACGAGGCGAACCTGCCGATCATCCAGCCGACGCGGTAGCCGGTGGCCGCCGGGCGCGACAGCCAGGGCCGCGTCGCGCGGTCGTCCCGTCGCGGGATCGAGCGGCGCTCCTACCTGCGCGCCGACGGCCGACGCACCACCACCTACCGCGTGCGGTTCGTCGACGCGGTCGGCCGCAAGCGCTCCGCGACGTTCGACCGACAGTCCGACGCCGAGGACTTCCAGGCCCGGATCCGCCTCGAGCGGCGCGGCGGCCGGATCGACGACCTCGACCGCGGCCGCGAGCTGCTGCGCGACTTCGTCGAGCAGACGTGGTGGCCGCAGCGCGCCGGCGACCTGGCCGTCTCGACCCAGACCGCCTACCAGCGCCACCTCAACCACCGGATCCTGCCGCGGATCGGCGACATGGAGATCCGCGAGATCCGCCCCCGCACCGTGTCCGCGCTGAAGGCCGAGATCGAGCGCGAGCTCGTCGCCGCGCACGGCCCCGGCCGCGGCGCGCCGACCGTCCGGAAGGTCCTCGCGGTGCTGCAGTCGGTCATGGCCGACGCGGTCCGCTGGCAGCTCGTCGACGTCAACCCCGTCCAGCCGATCGCGAAGCCCCCGGCCGCCGCGATGGTCCGCGCCGTCCACCCGCCGACCGTCGAGCAGGTCGAGATCCTCCGCGGCCTCGTCGGCCACGAGTTCTCGCGCGTTCTGATCGCGGTCCTCGCCTACACCGGCCTGCGACCGCAGGAGGCCCTCGCGCTGCAGTGGCGCCACGTCCGCGAGCGCACCATCCTCATCGAGCAGCGCCTCTCCGCCGGGCAGCTCGAGGCCGGCCAGAAGTCCCGCCGCCGTCGCCCGCGAACCGTGCGGATGGTCGGACCGGTCCACGACGACCTGCGCGCGTGGCGGCGCCACCTCGACGACCCGCCCGCCGGCGCGTTCGTGTTCGCCCGCCAGGACGGACGGCACCTCACCGAGACCGGCTACCGCAACTGGCGTCGCATCCGGTTCCAGGACGCCCGCGACCGCGCCGGATTCCAGCAGTCCGCGCGTCGCCCGTACGACCTGCGGCACCTGTGCGCGTCGCTGCTGCTCGCCGCCGGCACGAACGTCCAGGAGGTCGCCAACCAGATGGGCCACACCCTGGAGATGCTCTCCCAGACCTACGCGCACGTCATCGACGACCTCGCCGGCCAGCCGCCGATCGACCTCGACGACCACATCACCACCGCCCGCGCCAAGGCCGCCCCGCAGATCGCCGAGATCCTCGAGACCGAGGCCCGCGACCGGGAGCAGCAGCGCGCCGAGAAGCTCGGCCGCCGCCAGCGCGGCCCGAAGAAGAGGAAGGGAACCCCCGATGCCTGAGTGCCCGCCGACGTCCCGCATGCGCATGCGCCACCCCGAGGGCGGCGTCGTCGACGTCTACCTGCCGATGGGCGTCGGCAGAGCGGCCGAAGTCTTCGGCGTCCTCGCCCGGGTCGGGTTCGAGCTGCGCGACACCGACAACGGGGCCCGGGACTGCGAGCGCATGGCCCCGCCGACCGACGTCGACCACCCGCCCGGCCCGTGGACCGCCCACGCGACCGTGGAGCCGACCCCATGATGTTCCGGCCCGAGCTCGCCGCCCAGGTCATGGCCGGCGAGAAGACCGTCACCCGCCGCGCGTGCAGCGACAACCCCCGGTCCCCGTGGTACCGCGAGTACTGCGGGATCCGGGTCGGCCAGTCCGTCGCGATCCAGCCCGGCCGCGGCAAGCCCGCCATCGGCCGCGCCACCGTCACGTCCCTGGACCGCGAGCGCCTCGGCCACCTGAGCCCCGAGGAAGCCGCCGCCGAGGGCTTCCCGACCGTCGCCGCGTTCCGCGAGACCTTCGAGGCCCTCAACGGCACCTACGACCCCGACCTCGTGGTCTGGCGCATCGGCCTCAAGGTCGACCAGGAGACACCCGATGACCGCTGACGGAGCACCGGAGCGCCCGACCATGGCAACGCCTGACCCTGACGTCCTCGCCGCGGTCCGCTACTGCCGCCTCGGTGGCCCGCGTCCCACCTCCGACGATGCGTTCGCGCGCGCCGAGGACCTCGGCCTGCTCTCTCACCACGGCACGTGGAGCGCGACGCGTGAGGGTGAGGGCCTGCTTATCGCGTGCGGTCTGCTTCCGGGGCGTCCCGCTCCGCGCCCTGTCGAGCTGCGCGTCGTTTGGGCGACCGAGGCCGCGCGGCCCTATCGCGACCCCCAGGCCGTCATCGCTTACCCCGCCAGCCTGGAGGAGTCGATGCCCGAGGACTGGGGCGAGCAGCGCGCCGCCGCGATCGAGTGGTACGAGGGCTTCTTCGACGGCCGCCTCGCTTACCACGACACCGTGGTCGAGATCACCGCTCCGGACCTCACCACCCCCGACACCGGAGACACCGCCTGATGCCCACCACCCTCAAGGTCACGCTCGGCGACGTCCCCCGCGACGTCCTCATCGCACTCGCCGACGAGCACCCCGGCCGCCTCACCACCGTGGCCGTCGTGCAGCGCCTCCAGGCCAGCGGCGTCGGCGACGAGGACAACCTCACGCCGAGCGAGATCCTCCGCAAGACGTCCAACGGCCTCGCCGTGCTCCAGGAGATCGGCTTCGCCACCGCGACGCCCGACTACACCCGAGGCGTCACCGGCTGGACCGCCACCGACGACGGCCTCGCCGCGCTCCACACGACCCCGACGACGACCGCCGAGAACGGCCCTGACCACATCGCTTCTCACGCGACTAGACCCCAAACGGACCCCGAAGCGGACCGGGCGGCCCAGAACGAGCAAGGCCCCCACATGGCGGATCGCCAGTGGGGGCCGAGGGGAAGCCTCCGGACGGACTCGAACCGTCGACCCCTTCATTACGAGTGAAGTGCTCTACCAGCTGAGCTACGGAGGCAGGATCCGGAAGGGTACCGTTCCGGGCATGGGAATCGTCGCGTGGTTCGTCCTGGGCCTCGTCGCGGGCGTCATCGGTCGGATGATCGTGCCCGGCCCGCACCGTCTCGGGTGTCTGGGAACGGCGGCGGTCGGCGTCCTGGGTGCGCTCATCGGGGGCGCGATCGCTTCGGCGGCCGAGGTCGGTGAGCTCGGCTCGTTCTACGACTCCGGCACGTGGGGCATGGCGATCCTCGGGTCGATCCTGCTCCTCCTCGTGTTGCGTGCGGTCAGCGGGCGCGCGCGCCGCTGATCGCGCTCGTCGCGCGCCACGACCGACGCGCCATCCCGACGGGGCAAGACGTCCGGCCTTGATGACCAGATGGCATGTCCGTCGCGTCCAGCGATGGGTGGACTTCTCGCGTCCTGGTCTACGACGTACGTCCGGTTCTCGCTCGGGCGGCTCGGGTTCCGTCGCGGGCGGACGAGATGGAGAACGTGAGCACGCGCGCGACACGTTCGAGACGGACCACGTGGCTCTGGCTCGCGTTCGTCGGGACGTTGACGGCGATCGTCGCGTGCGTCGGGCCGTGGGGCGTGCCCTCGGCCTCGGCCACCGGCGCGTCACTGACGGTCGACGCCGAGCGGCGCGGGGGGAGCGCGCGACTCGTCGTCCAGGGTCGTTCGCCGCGGTCCGCCGGACCGACGGCGGTGCGGGTGACGTCGGTGCCGACCGGCATGGCGTGCGCGGTCCCGACGCTGGCTCGCGGTGGTCGCCTCGTGGGGACGTCGGGGATGCGGTGGCGGGCGCTGAGCCCGTTGCGGGCCGGATCGCCGATGCGGGCCGGCCGGACCTTCACGATGACCGGCGACGTGCGGATGCCGTCCGACGGCGCCTCGGTCGCGTGCGTGCACCTCGTCACGGTCTCCGCCCGTCCCCGGGTCTTGGCGACCCGGGCGGCGGAGCTTCCGAGTCGCGCGTCGGGCGTCCTCGCCCCGTTCGTCGGGGAGTCGGCGGCCCCCGTCGTCGGCGCCTGGCTGCCGGCCATCGTCGTGATCTTCGTGGCGATCGTGATCCGCGCCATCGTGGTCAGGGCCCGCCACCGCCGCCGTGCCCGCGACGTCCGCGCGCCGTCCGCGCGCCGCCGACCGTCGGTCGGGCACCGGTCGACGAACGCGGACCCGTCGACGGCGCGCCTCTCCGGGCATCGTCGCTCGGGGGCCGCACGGCCCACGCGTGGCGACGGTGCCGCCGCTGGGGCGGCAGTTGACGGCCTGCCGGACCTCCCCGAGCACGTCGTGGTGCCGGACGTGGTTCCCGCGTCGTTGCTGCGCGACGCTCGGTCGGCGGACCCGACGTCCACGTCGCCGCGGACGCCCGAGTGGATCGTGGCGGCGCGAGATCGGGCGAGCAGCGAGCCGGTGGAGGTCGAGCCCGCAGCTGCGGGCCGTCGCCGGTCGCTCGGGATCGGCGCTCCCGGGCGCGCCACGGCGCGTGCGGTCCGGCGGGCCTGCGCCGACCTCGGCCCCGAGGTCGACGACGTCGCGGTGCCGCGTGGCGCCGGCGACGGACGTCGGCATGGTCGAGTCGTCGTGGCGCGGACCGGTCGGCTGGCGTTCCTTCTCCTGCCCGTGGGGGGCGTGCCGTCGATCGTCGACATCGAGCGTGCGGGTCGCATCGCGGCGGAGCTCCGTGACACGCAGTTGGAGGGCCTGTCGCCGATGCCGGTCCTGGTCCACCCGCGGGCAGGCGTCGCCCCGGTCACCCACGGCACCGCGCCGGACTACCCGGTGCACGCGGTCTGGTCGGTCTCGGCCGATGGCCTGGTCGAGTTCGTCCGCGCCCGGACGCCGCGTCGTCGCTCTCGTAGCCGCGCCCACTCGCCGCACGGGGCGTGACGGTCCACCGTCGACGGCGTTCGCGTGAGGTACACCGCAGGGCGGCTCGCTGCACCACCACCGCAGCACGGCACCGAGGCGCTTGGCGTGGCGCTCCGCGTGACGTGGCCGTCGTCCGAGCGCGTCCTCGTCGCGGTCGCCGCCGGGCGTTGGCGACCGTTCACGTGCCGTGAACGGTCGCCAAGCGATGCCGGATGACGGTTCGAGCCTCGTCGAGCACGGCCGACCCTGGTGGACTCGCGTCCCGCCGCAGCCACGCCGGCGTGACTGCGGCGGTCCAAACGTGGAGCGACGGGCGTCGGGCGTGCCGAAACGGCGTCGATGCGGTGTCGATCACGTCGCTTCGCCGTTGCGCCCGTGACCTCGTCGTACGGTCCCGGCATGATCTCGATGCGCCAGCTCGGAGCGTTCGTCGCGGTGGCGGACACGGGGCACTTCGGACGTGCCGGCCAGTGCCTGGGCGTCGGGACCGCGGCGGTGAGCGGGCTCGTGTCCCGGCTCGAGAGTGGGCTCGGGTTGCATCTGGTGCGCCGAACGAGCCGCCGGGTGTCTCTCACGGCCGACGGTGCGGCGCTCGTCGACCGCGCGCGGGAGGCCCTCGGCGCGATGGACCGTCTTGCGATGCATGTCGACGACGTACGGGCCGGTGCGTCGGGCACGTTGCGGGTCGGCGTCGCGCGTCACCCGGCGGGCGGCGGGGCCATCGGGTCGGAAGCCCGAGGCGCGCGGGACGCGGAGCCCGGACCCGGGGCGAGGGACGGGGGCGGTCCGACGCGCGGCGCCACCGCGCGACACGCGGAACGGGAGTGGGGCGACGCCGCTTCGCGACGCAGGTCGCAAGCACCGGATCCCGGCCTCGAGCATGAGTCGGGTGCGGCGCACGCGGCACGGGGCCCCGCCACCGCGGCCGACACGGACGGCATCGACGGGGTCGATGTGATCGCCGGCGCGATGCGGGACGCCGGCGCCGGATGGTGCGCGACCTACGTCCACGGCACGGCCCGAGAGGTCGGCGAGGCGTATGAGAACGGGCATCTCGACGTGCTCATCACCCACAACCCGTCCGCGCGAGGTCCTCGCCCGTGGTGGCACAAGCCGTGGTCGCGGCCCCGCGCCCCGAGACATCTCACCCCGGTCGGGGCCGCCACGCGCGAGCGGCGAACCTGGATCGCGTGGCGACCCGACGTCGCACCGAACGTGCACGCGTCCGCGATCCGACGCGCCGCGGCCGCACGAGGCGGCCCGGGCCGGACGGCGGCCACCCCGGACCGTCCGCGGTGGCGGGGCGTCACCCGCGAGGAGGGCGAGCCGCCACCGCGCGGCTAAGGTGGCGGGCGTGCCGCCCTCCCCCCAAGGACCGCCGACCGCCGGCGACGGCCCCTCCGACCGGGACGACCCGTCCGACCGCGGCGACCGCCTCTCGGACCGGGGCACCGAACCGTCCGACCAGGGCGACGGCCTCGCCGGCCCGGGAGACGACCCGTCCGACCGGGGTGGCGCACCGTCGCTGAGCGGTGGTGATCGGACCGACCAGGACGCCGCACCTTCGCCGGCCGCGTCGGAGCAGGGCAGGGGTCCGGACGGACGATCGGATCGACGGCGCCGGGGGCGATGGGCGATCGCCGCCGCGCTCGTGCTCGCCCTCGTCGGCGGCGGGGCCTGGCTGGTCGTCGGGGACGGGGACGGCGACGAGGACCGGGCGCGACCACGGCCGGTTCGCACCCTCGCCGAGCTCCGACCCGACCGGATCATCGAACGCGTCGAGCGGCTCCGCGGCCTCGAGCTCAAGCGGCGCCCGAAGTTCCGCATCATCAACCCCGCCCAGGCCAAGCGCTACGCCGGGGCCAAGGCCGCCCGTGAGAGCGGCGACGTCAGCGAACGCGACCAACGGATCTCGCGATCCCTGACGACCCTGCTGGGACTGCTCCCCCCGGACGTCGACCTCGACGAGCTGTCCGACCGCCTCGCCGGCGACGCGTTCCTCGGGTTCTACGACGGCGACGAGAACACGATCTTCATCGTCCGACGCGACGGCGTCCTGCCGATCGGGGTGGAGACCACGGTCGCGCACGAGCTCGTGCATGCCATCGACGACCAGCACCACGGCATCTTCCGACGGATGCGCCGCATCGCCAAGGGTGACGACGGCGACCGGCTCACCGCGTACCTGTCGGTCCTCGAGGGCAACGCCAGCGCGGTCGACCAGGAGTACGCCAAACGCTACCGCGTCCCCACCGCCGACCCCGCGGAGGAGCGGCGCGCGCGCGAGCTCGCCAAGGAGGTGCCGTTCGGCGTCCTCCTCCAGATCGGGTTTCCCTACGTGTTCGGGGAGGCGTTCATCGGTGCGATCTCGGCCGGCCCCGGCGGCGCGGAGCGACGCGAGAACGCCCTCGGCGCGTCGGCGCCCCGCACCACCGGAGCGATCCTCGACCCCAGCCGCTACGACGCGAACGTCGGCGCCGGCGACGGCTCCACCTCCGGCGACAGCACCACGTCCCGCGACGGCGCCGCGGCCGACGCCGGCAACGGCGGGACGTCGTCGCGGATCCGCGTCGACGCGCGCTCGGTGCTCGGGCCGCGTTGGCGCGTCCGCGACGACTCGAGCTTCGGGGCCGCCGACGTCCTCGTCCTCCTGTCGCTCGCGGAGGAGGACAGCCTCACCGGCAGCCTCGTCGCCCGCGCATGGCGGGACGGCCACTACCAGTACCTGCGCCGCCGCGCCGACGGGTCGTCCACGTGCAAGGACCCTTGCGTCGCCCGGGACGCGTTCGTCGGGACCGTGCGCCTGGCCGGCGCCGACGACGCCCGGAGGTTCGCCAAGGCGTTCGGCGACAGCCTCGTCCGCCGGCGCAAGGCCACCGGATCCGACGACGCGGCCCGAGACTCCGGGGTCTGGAAGGTCGGCGGGGGTGGGGCCGCGGCCCACGTCCGCGGCGACACCGTCTCGATCGCCTACGCGCCCGACCCCGCGCTCGCGCTCCGGCTCGCCGTGCACGCGACCGTCCGCTGACGCGCTCACGCTCGCCGTGCACGCGGCCGCCCGCTGCCCGGCGCGCGCTCACCGTCGACGCGACCGTCCGCTGACGCGCCCGTGGCACGGCGCCGGGGGTGGAGCTCGCCGGCCGGGGCAGGCTCCGCCGTGGCAGGATCCATCCGATGGGCGACCTCGGCGGGCGGCGACGGACCTACGACGGCGAGCCGCTCGAACCCGCGCGGATCGACGGCGACCCGATCATCCAGCTCCGCCGCTGGATCGACGAGGCGTACGACCTCCTCGACGACGCGACCGAGGTCACCGCGACGGCGCTCGCCACCGCCGACGCGCACGGACGCCCCTCGGTGCGGATGGTCCTGCTCAAGGGCCTCGACGCGCGCGGCCTGACGTTCTTCACCAACCACGACTCCCGCAAGGGACGCGACCTCCACGACAACCCACACGCCGCGCTCTGCCTCCACTGGCAGCGCCTGCACCGGCAGGTCCGCGTGAGCGGGCCGTGCGAGCCGGTCGCGCGGGACGAGGCCGCCGCGTACTTCGCCACCCGGCCCGTCGGCAGTCGCCTGTCGGCATGGGCGTCGCACCAGAGCGCGCCGATCGAGGACCGCGCCGCCCTGGAGCGCCGGATGGCCCGGGCACGCGCCGAGCATCCCGACGACGCCACCATCCCCCTCCCACCGCACTGGGGCGGCTACCGCGTCCGGCCCGACGAGGTCGAGTTGTGGCAGGGACGACCGGACCGGCTCCACGACCGTCTCGTCTACCGTCGCGACGGTGACGCGTGGCGCATCCACCGCCTGCAACCGTGACGTCGGAGCGTGGCGCACCCACCGCCTGCACCCCGCCGTCGCCGACGTCGGCGGACCGCCGGTCGGGGCACGCCGACGCGCCGTGGCGCCGATCCCGATGCATCCGATGACCCGCCCGGCGCGTAGTCGTCCGTGAGTCCCCCCGAAGGCCAGAGGAGCCCAGCGATGACCACGACCCGAGACCCTGCCGTCGACCCGCCGCCCACCCCGCGGCCCGACGCCCCCGGGCGATCGCGGCGCGGCCTGCTCCGCGCCGCCGGAGCGGGTGGCGCCGGAGCGGCGGCGCTGCTGCTCGCCGCGTGCGGCGGCGATGACGACGAGCCCGTCGCGGCCGGCGGGATGACGACCACCACCGCGTCCGGCAGCGCCGGCGACCTGAAGATCCTGAACTACGCCCTGACGCTCGAGTACCTCGAGGCGGACTTCTACGCCAAGGTGCTCGAGGCCGATCTGCTGCGCAAGGCGGAGACCGAGCTCGCGAAGACCTTCGGCGACAGCGAGCAGCAGCACGTCGACGCGCTCAAGGCGACGATCGAGAAGCTCGGCGGCACGCCCGTGGAGGCGCCCGAGACGACGTTCCCGCTCGAGTCCCGCACCCAGGTGCTCGAGCTCGCCCGGGTCGTCGAGAACCTCGGCGCCGCCGCCTACCTCGGCAAGGCCGGCGAGATCAAGAACCCCGAGATCCTCGCCGCCGCCCTCAGCATCCACTCGGTCGAGGCCCGCCACGCCGCCGCGCTCAACCAGCTGCTCGGCAAGCCGCCCACCCCCGACGGCGCGTTCGCCAAGCCCGCCGACGAGAAGGCCGTGCTCGCCGCGGTCAAGCCCTACATCGTCGCCTGAGAGGACCGCCACCATGCTCCAGCACGACCACGCCGCCGCGCCCCGACTCGACGCGATCGAGATCACCGGCGACACCCGCCAGGCGTTCATCCTCAAGGCCGCCCTCGCCACCGGCGCCGTCTACGGCGCCGGGCTCCTCGGCCCGTCCCTCGACCGGGCGTTCGCGCAGACGAAGATGAGCGACGTCGACATCCTCAACTTCGCCCTGACCCTCGAGTACCTCGAGGCCGACTTCTACCGCGTCGGCCGCAAGCTCGGCCTGAAGGGCGACGTCGCCGACGCCGCCAAGACGTTCGGCCGCGAGGAGGCCGAGCACGTCGGCGCGCTGCGCAAGACGATCGCCGACCTCGGCGGCAAGCCCGTCGAGTCCCCGAAGTTCCGGTTCCCCATGACCGACCAGGACTCGTTCCTCAAGCTCGCGAACACCCTCGAGGACACCGGCGTCAGCGCCTACAACGGCGCGGCCACGTCGATCCGCAGCAAGGAGGTCCTCGGCGCGGCCGGGTCGATCGTCCAGGTCGAGGCGCGGCACGCCGCGGTCATCCGGCTCCTGCGCGGCAAGCCGCCGGCGCCCCAGGCGTTCGACACCGCCAGCGACAAGGCCGCGGTCGAGAAGGCCATCACGCCGCTGATCACGAGCTGACCGCCCGCCCCGGCACGACCACGATGACGCCCCCCGTCGATCCCGCCGACCTGCCCGACGGTGCGCTCATGGCCCGCGTGCGGCGGATGGACGCCGAGGCGTTCGAGGCGCTCTACGACCGTCACGTCGGGTCCGCCTACGCGCTGGCGTACCGCATCGTCGGCAGCCGGCAGGCCGCCGACGACGTCTGCCAGGAGGCGTTCCTCGCCGTGTGGCGGTCCGCGTCGCGATTCGACGCGGACCGCGGCGAGGTCCGATCCTGGTTGCTCACCGTCGTGCGCAACCGGGCGATCGACCACCTACGACGCGTCAGCCGCGACAAGGAGCACGAGGTGCACGACGAGGCCCTGGCGGAGCGGCACGCCGCCCCCGCCGACGAGGGGACCGAGCCCGAGGCGATGCGGCGCACGTCGGCGGCCGAGACCCGGTCGCTGCTCGACGAGCTCAACGGCGACCAGCGCCGCGCGATCGAGCTGGCGTTCTACTCCGGCTACAGCCACACCGAGATCGCCGAGCTCCTCGACGTGCCGCTCGGCACGGTCAAGGCGCGGGTCAACCGCGGACTCGCGCGCATGCGGTCCGCCCTGGCGGCCGGGGGTGCGTCGTGAGCGGCATCGACCCCCGCATCGCCGAGCTCATCGGCTCGTACGTCCTCGGGGCGTGCACGCCCGAGGAGGCCGACGCGGTCCGGGCGCACATGGCCGAGAGCGACGCCTGCCGCCGCGAGGTCGAGGCGCTGCTGCCGGTCCGGGACGCCCTGCTCGACGTGCCGCGGCCACCGGCCACGCCGTCGCCGTCCGTCCGGGACGCGGTGCTCGGCCGGGTCCGCGAGGAGGCGACGCTGTTCGCGGCGGCGTCCGACGTCGACCCGCGACGGGAGCGCGGAGCGGATGCCGACCCGGACCGCGAGCGGGGGAGCGACGTCGACCCGGGACGAGCACCCGGGTCCCCCGTCGGCCCGGGACGCCGGCGCGGCGCCGACGACGCGGCGACGCGCCGGCGCGCCCGACGGCTCGGCATCCTCACGTCGCGTCCCGGGATCGCCGCGCTCGTCGCGGTGCTCGTCGCGCTCGTCGCGGTGCCGGTCGCCCTCGTCGGCGGCGGTGGTCCGTCGCCCGCGGGCCCGGTCCTCGGCGAGGTCGACCGGCGGGTCGCCCCGGACGGGACCGCCCGGATCGTGCGCGACGACGGGACGTTGCGCCTGGAGGTCGACGGCCTGCCCGCCCCGCGCGACGGTCGCCGCTACCAGGTGTGGCGGATCGTCGACGGGGACCCGGTCGCGACGACGGTCCTCTTCGACGTCGACCGACGCGGCCGGGCGACCACGCCGCTGCCGGACGCGGACGGCGCCGACGCGTTCGCGGTCACCGACGAGCCGCCGGGAGGATCGTCGGCGCCGACCGGCGACGTCGTCCTCACCGCGGGGCTCTGACCGCGGGCCGGCGACGGCCCGTCGTGGTCGATCCGGGGCGTCGGGTCGGCGACGCGGGTCCCGCGTCGGCCATCCGCCGGTCGGGCGGGAGGTCCGGCCACGGCGCCGGGCCTCCGCTCACAGGCGGTCGGTGTCGCCGAGGTAGGCCCGGATCGCCAGGAGCGACAGCAACGCCGTCCACGTGACGAGGACGATCCAGCCGTGGAGCGGCCAGGCGTCGCCGCCGATCCCGACGTGTCCGGCCTGCACGAGCCAGTACGACGGCAGCTGGCGGCCGACGTCGTCGAGCGTCGACCCGGGGTCCGACGGGAACCAGAACCCGCTGACGAACGCGAGCAGGCCGACCCCGCCGCCCATCACCGGGCCGACCGCGTCGATCGACAGGCGGTGCCCCATGAGCACGCCGAGCGCGGCGAACGGCAGCAGCCCGACGAGGATGAGCGCGGTCATCGTCACCCACCGACCGCCGTCGAGCCGGACCCCGAGCACCACCCCGGACGCGTAGAGCGTGACCATCGCGATGCCGGCCATCGCGAACCCGGTGGCGAGCTTCGTCAGCAGGTACGCCCGTCCCGTCAACGGGGTCACCCGCAGCTGACGGTTCCATCCGGCCGAGCGCTCGCCGGCGATCCGGGCGCCGGTCGAGAGCATCGACATCATGGTGCCCCACGCGACCATGCTCACCATGTAGTAGACCGGCGCCGGGATCCCCGAGTCGCCGAAGTCCGCCTCGTCACGGTTCGGTCCCGCCATGAGGAAGTACAGGACGAGCGGGAACCCGACCGCGAAGATCATGAACTGCCGGTTGCGCAGCAACCGCACGAGCTCGAAGCGGGCGTACGGGACGGTGATCATCGGTCGTCCTCCCGGTCCACGGTGAGCTGCACGAACGCCTCCTCCAGGCCGACTCCGCGGACCTCCAGGTCGCGGGCCTCCGGGTGGTCGGCGAGCAACGCGCGCAGCGCGGCGTCGGAGTCGGAGCACCGCAGGAGCACGGCGTCGCCGCGACGCTCGCTCGCGGTCACCCCCGGCAACCGGTCGAGCGACGCGGGGTCGACGTCGGGGAGCGTCGCCCGGATCGTGCGGGACCCCACGACCGCCTTGACCTCGGTCGGGGGCCCGTCGGCGACGACCCGTCCGTGGGCCAGCAGGACGACGCGGTCGGCGTAGGCGTCCGCCTCCTCGAGGTGGTGCGTCGCGAAGAGGATCGTGGTGCCGCGTTCCGCGAGCGTGCGCATCGTCGCCCAGAACGCCCGGCGGCCCTCGACGTCCATCGCCACCGTCGGCTCGTCGAGCACGAGCAGCTCCGGGTCGCCCGCGATGGCCAGGGCGAACCGCACGCGCTGGATCTGGCCGCCCGACAGCTTGTGCGTCCAGTGGCGGGCGATGCCGTCCAGGCCGGTCAGCGCCAGCGTCTCGTCGACGTCCCGCGCGCCCGGGTGCAGCGCCGCCATCATCGCGACGATCTCGCGGACGTGGACGTTGCGGATGAGCGATCCGGTCTGCAGCATCGCGCCGACCCGGCCCGCGGCGACCGCGGTCGACGGGTCCCGGCCGAGCACCGTCACCGTGCCCGAATCCGGGGTGGTGAGCCCGAGGAGCATCTCGATCGCGGTCGACTTGCCCGCCCCGTTCGGCCCGAGCAGCGCGACGGTCTCGCCCACGCCGATGGCGAGGTCCACGCCGCGGACCGCGTGGACCGGGCCCTGGGGCGTGGCGAACGACCGCGACAGGCCGGTCATCCGGACGCCGTCGACGCGGCCGGGCGCGGACGGGGACGTGGGCGCCGACATCGCGCCCAACATAGGCGTGGGTCGTCGCGCCCCCGACGCAACCCGGCGCCCTGCCGCTCACCGTGGGCCCACCCTGGCGCGGCGGCGCTCGCGAGGCGGAACGGCCCGGGTGGCGCCCCTCACCCGCGTACGTGGTACGCGTCTCACGGAGGTCGTCGCACGTCGAACGGCGCCTACGCTGTGACGCATGTCCCACCACCTGCACCAGCCCGCCGTCCCCGGGCCGCGGACCAGAGACCGCCGCGGCACGCGTCCGGCGGTCGCCGCGCTGCTCGTCCTCGCGTCGCTCGGCGTCACCGCCTGCGGCGACGACGACCCGGACCCGACCACGACGACCACCGGATCGACGCCGACCGCCACCACGCCGACCGGGGGCGCCGGCGGAGCGCCCTCCGCCGGCGTGCCCGGCGACGGCGAGCAGGCGATCCGCGCGGCGCTGGAGCGCAGCGCCGACTCGACGACGAAGGCGCGGACCGCGCGCCTGCGACTGGAGATGTCGTCCGGCCCGATCGCGACGAGCGCCGAGGGCACCGCCGACCTCGTCGAGCAGCGCTACGCGCTCGACCAGACCGTCAAGCAGGGCTCGCAGGAGGTCCGCCTCAAGGGGTACGGCGAGAACGACCGGGTGTACATCCAGCCGCCCGGTGGGTCGGACTGGGTCGTCACGCAGAACCCGGTCGGCTCGAGCGACCCGCTCGCCCAGGCGCAGCAGCTGCAGAAGGCGCGGATCACCGGGGTGGGCGACGTCGAGACCTACGACGGCGTGCGGTGCCGGTCGTTCACCGCCGAGGTGGCGGTCGCCGACGTCGTCGACAACGTGAACGACCCGACCGCCAAGGCGCTCATCGACGGAGCGCCGGACGGGGCGGCGATCCCGGTCACCGCGTGCATCGACGACGCGGGCCTCACCTACCGGCTCCAGCAGGACTTCGCGGCGGCCGACGTGTTCGGCCCCGCCGCCGCGTCCGCCGGCCGGACGAAGATCGACGTGCGGATGAGCGACTACGGGTCGGCCCCGTCGCCGCAGCGGCCCGACGGGATCGACGACGCGACGCCCGCGCCGTCGACCGGGACCGCCGGCTGACCGGGCTGACCGTCGCTCCGCCGCCCGACGTGGGCCGATCGCCCGGACGGTCCCGGGCGCCCCGTGGCCACGGACCCCGCGACGCCGGGTCCGTGGCCGGGCGGGACGGCTAGCGGCGGCCGGGCGCCGCGCGGAGCATCTCGGCGACGAGGAACGCCAGCTCCAGCGACTGCTGGGTGTTGAGCCGCGGGTCGCACGCGGTCTCGTACCGCGACCCGAGCTGCTCGTGCGAGATCTCCTGCGCGCCGCCGAGGCACTCGGTGACGTCCTCGCCGGTGTTCTCGACGTGGATCCCGCCGGGATGCGTCCCGAGCGCGTGGTGGACCTCGAAGAAGCCCTTGACCTCGTCGACGACGCGGTCGAAGTGGCGGGTCTTGTGGCCCGACGGCGACTCCTCGGTGTTGCCGTGCATCGGGTCGCACTGCCACACGACGAGGTGGCCGCTGTCGCGCACCGCCTCGACGATCGCCGGCAGCACGTCGCGGACCTTGTCGTTGCCCATCCGCGACACGAGCGTCACGCGACCGTCGACCCGGTCGGGATCGAGGCGCTCGACGAGCTCGACGGCGGTCTCGGGCGTCGTCTTCGGCCCGATCTTCACCCCGACGGGGTTGGCGATGAGGGCCGCGAGCGCGACGTGCGCGCCGTCGAGCTGACGGGTCCGCTCGCCGATCCACAGCTGGTGCGCCGACAGGTCGTACAGCCGGCCCTCGTGCAGCCGCAGCAGCGCGCGCTCGTAGTCGATGACGAGCATCTCGTGGCTGGCGAAGAGCTCGACCGTCCGCAGCGACGAGTCGTCGACGCCGCACGCCGACATGAACCGCAGCGCCCGGTCGATCTCGCCGGCGACCTGCTCGTACCGCTCCCCGGCGCGGGACTGCTGGACGAAGTCCATGTTCCACTCGTGGACGTGGTGCAGGTCGGCGAACCCGCTGCCGGTGATCGCGCGCGACAGGTTGAGCGCCGCGGCGGCGTTGGCGTACGCGCGGATCAGGCGGCCCGGGTCGGGACGGCGCAGGTCGGCGTCGGCCTCCAGGCCGTTGACCATGTCGCCGCGGTAGGACGGCAGGCCGAGCGCGTCGACGTCGGAGCTGCGCGGCTTGGCGTACTGGCCGGCGAGCCGGCCGACCTTGACCACCGGCAGCGACGCGCCGTAGGTCAGCACGACGGCCATCTGGAGCAGGGTGCGGATGGTGCCGCGTAGGTGCTCCTCGGTGTTGTCGACGAAGGTCTCGGCGCAGTCCCCGCCCTGGAGCAGGAACGCCTCGCCGCGCGCGACGGCCGCGACCTGCGCCTGCAGCCGGTCGACCTCGGGCGGCATCGTGATCGGCGGAACCGCCTCGAGGAGCGCCCGCGCCTTGGCCACATAGGCCTGATCGGGCCACGAGGGCTGCTGCAGCGCGGGGCGCGCCAGAGCGTCGTCGAGCGCTGCGCGGAGCGCGGGTGGCAGTGGTGGAAGCGCGGGGAGCGTGTCCACCGGGACGTCGACGGTCCAGTTCACGCCCTACAGGCTATGCGGTCCGGTCGCGCGGCCGTCGCCGGGCCGGTTTCCGGACGTTCGCCCGTCGAACGGGCCCGCCGCGACCCGGTCGCCGAACGACGTGGACCCCGCCGGGGCGGGGTCCACGATCAGGCGGAGCGTGGGGGATTCGAACCCCCGAGGGAGCTTCAAACCCCCAACTCGCTTAGCAGGCGAGCGCCTTAAGCCACTCGGCCAACGCTCCAGCGCGCCGAGTGTACCGAGAGGGGCGCGAGGCGGGGTCCGCGCGGGTCGGCGGACGTCCCCGGCGGGCCGGCGGCGCGGTCGCCGGTGGCCGGTGCGACGCGGTCAGCCCTGGTGCGGGACGACCGCGAGGGCCATGACGAGGAAGTGCGCGAGCGCGGCGACGATGACGAGCGCGTGGAAGATCTCGTGGTAGCCGAACACCCGCGGGAACGGGTTGGGGCGCTTGCTCGCGTAGATCACCGCGCCCGCGGTGTAGAACGCGCCGCCGCCGAGCATCCCGACGGCGGGCCACACCCCGAGGTCGCCCACGAGGCGGGGGAGGATCGCCAGGCCCGCCCAGCCCATCGCCATGTACATCGTGGCGCTCACCCACTTCGGCGCGCCGATCCAGAGGAGCTTGATCGTGATGCCGAGCGCGGCCATGCCCCAGGCGACGCTGAGGACCGTCGTGCGCATCCCGCCCTCGAGGACGATCGCCGCGACCGGCGTCACCGACCCGGCGACCATGACGAAGATCATCGCGTGGTCGAGGCGGCGCATCCACTGTCGCGCGGACGCCCGCGTCCAGTTCACGCGGTGGTAGATCGCGCTGACGGTGAACAGGCCCACCATCGACAGCGCGTAGATGCCGGACACCCAGCGCGCCTCGGCGTTGGGGGCGCTGACGACGAGCCCGGTGCCCGCGAGCGCCGCGACGACGGCCGCCCACTGGTGGAGCACGCCGCGCATCCGCGGCTTGAGCGCGGGCATCGGCGACGGCGAGGTCGGACCTGCCCCCGGCGTGCCCAGCGCGTTGCTCACGCGACGATTCTACGCGTTGGACGTGCCGTCGGGGGCGGGGTGGGCGATCGACTACGCTCGGACGGACCCCGCGACCCCCGGAGGCACCGCCGTGTTCCGCACCAAGCCCGCCACGCTCATCGCGCCCGAGGACGCCCTGCCGGGTCGCGACGCGACGATGCCGATCGAGGGCGTCCACCCGGTCCTCGCCCGGCCGATCGTGCCGCCGTTCCCCGACGGGGCCGAGCACGCGTTCTTCGGGATGGGGTGCTTCTGGGGCGCGGAGCGGTCGTTCTGGACGACCCCGGGGGTGCTCGTCACCGCGGTCGGCTACCAGGGTGGGCAGACCCCCAACCCGACGTACCACGAGGTCTGCGCGGGCCGGACGAACCACACCGAGGCGGTCCTCGTCGCGTGGGATCCGCGCGACGTGACGTTCGAGTCGCTGCTGCGGACCTTCTGGGAGGGCCACGACCCGACGCAGGGCATGCGCCAGGGCAACGACGTCGGCACCCAGTACCGGTCGGCGATCTACGCGACGACGGACGAGCAGCTGCGCCAGGCCGAGACGTCGCGCGACAACTACCAGCGGGCGCTCGCCGCCGCCGGCCACGGGGCGATCACCACCGAGATCCGCGGTGGGGCGGGGGGCGAGCCGACCGGTGGGGCCCTCGTCGGCGGCGCGATCCCCTTCTACTACGCCGAGCCCGACCACCAGCAGTACCTCCACAAGGTCCCGCACGGCTACTGCGGCCACGGCGAGACCGGCGTCAGCTGCCCGGTCGGCCTCGTCGACGTGGGGTAGGAGCGCGGCGTACGGGCGGCGCGGACGGCGCGCGCCCTGCGCGCGGAGCGGTCGCCGCGGGGTGGTGCGCCTCGGGCCCGCTGCACGTCCCGGCCCCGACGGCGGCCGACGTGATGCGGGACGACGCGCCGGGGGCCGGACCGCTACACTGGCTCGCCGTTGCGCCCGTAGCTCAGCTGGATAGAGCGTCGGTCTACGGAACCGAAGGTCTCAGGTTCGAATCCTGACGGGCGCGCCTTTGAAGCCCTCGCGAATGCGGGGGCTTCGTCGTTCCCGGGCCGGCGTCGGCGTCACCCGGCGGGGTGGAGCTCGCCGAGGACCTCGTTCAGCGCCTCGGTGCTCGACGGGTGGGTCCAGATCCCGTCGCGCAGCTCGGTCGCGGTGACTCCGGCGCGCATCGCGAGCGCGACGAGGTTGATCGTCTCCTGGGCGTCGACGCCGAGCCACGTCGCGCCGGTGACCGCGTCGGTCTCCGCGTCGACGAGGACCTTGATGAGCCCGCGCGTGTCGCCGATCGCCTTCGGGCGCGGCATCGCGGCGATCGCGGCGATCGGCTTCGACGCGACGAGGAACGGCCGACCGGTGGCGCGCGCCTCCGCCTCGGTCAGCCCGACGCCGGCGAGCGGTGGGGTGAGGAACGTCGTCGTCGGCACCGCGACGCGGTCGGTCGTCCGTCGCGTGCCGGGCCCGGTCAGCTGGTCGAGCACGATCCGGTGGTCGTCGAGCGACACGTAGGTGAACCGCGGACCACCGTTGACGTCGCCGACGGCGAACACCCCGGGCGCGGTGGTCCGCAACCGGTCGTCGACGACGACGTGGCCGTGCGGATCGACGTCGATCCCGGCGGCGTCGAGGCCCAGGTCGGTGGTCGCGGGCGCCCGTCCGGTGGCGAGGAGGACCGCGTCGGCGGCGAGCGTCGCGCCGTCGTCGAGGGTCACGGTCACGTCGTCGGGCCGCTCGTCGAGCGCGGTCGCGCGCACGCCCAGGGCGAACGTCACCCCCTGCTCCGCGAGGAGGGAGCGCACGGCGTCGGCGACGTCGGGATCCTCGTGGGGGAGGGGCGACCCGCCCGACGCGACGACCGTCACTCGCGAGCCGAACCCGGCGAACATCCCGGCGAACTCGAGGCCGACCACGCCGGCCCCGACGATGACGAGCCGTTCGGGCAGCGGCTCCACGTGCTGGAGCGTCGTCGAGTCGTGGATCCGTCCGCCCGTCCGGGCGCCCGGGATCGCGGGCGGCGCGGGGACCGTTCCGGTGTTGACGACGATCGTCGTGGCGCGGACGGTGAGCCGCTCGTCGCCGCCGGTGACCTCGACCTCGTGCGGTCCGACGAAGCGGGCGTGGCCGTCGATGAGGGTGACCGCGTCGACCTCGTCGAGCAGCTCGCGGTTGCGGGCCCGCAACCGGTCGACGAGCGCGTCACGGCGGCCCACCGACTCCGCGAACCACGGGCCGGGGTCGTCGCCGTCGCGGCGCGCGCCGGCGCGGTGGATCAGCGCCTTCGTCGGCACGCACGCGACGTTGATGCACGCGCCGCCGAAGCGGGCACCGAAGTAGGTGGCTCGGGCCGTCGCCGCGCGTCACGCCCCCGCGACGCTCGCGGTCCGCAGGTGCGATCCGTCGATCTCCTTGACGACCTGCAGCTGGGTGGGGACGCGGCCGCGGAGCTCGGCGACGTGGCTCACGATCCCGACGACGCGGCCGCCGTCGCGGAGCTCGTCGAGGACGTCCATGACCTCCTCGAGCGTCTCCTCGTCGAGCGACCCGAAGCCCTCGTCGATGAACAGCGTGTCGAGCGGCCGGCCGCCCGCCTCGGCGGTGACGGTGTCGGCCAGCGCCAGGGCGAGCGCGAGCGACGCGAAGAACGACTCGCCGCCCGACAGGGTGCGGGTGTCGCGCTCCTCCCCGGTCCAGCCGTCGACGACGCGCAGCCCCAGGCCCGACCGGGAACGCCCCGACCGCTCGTCGTGGTGGACCAGGCCGTAGCGACCGGACGACATCCGCCCGAGCAGGTCGGACGCCACGGCCGCCACCTGCTCCAGACGGGCAGCGAGGACGTAGGCGGTCAGCCGCATCCGCTTCTCGTTGTCGACGCTCGACCCGGCCGCCAGGCGGCTGAGGTCGCCGGCGCGGGCGCGGGCGTCCCGCAGCGGCGCGAGCCGGTCGAGGGAGGCCCGCAGCCGTGGGGCGCGGGTCGCGAGCTGCGCGGCGGCGTCGGACGCGGCCCCGGCCGCGGTGATCGCCGCCTCGTGCGCGGCTCCCGCCTCGGTCACCGCGGCCTCCGCCGCCGCCAGGCCGGACGGGGCGTCCGGGTCGACGTCGGCCAGGCGCGGGTCGGCGAGCGCGGCCCGCACCGCGGCGAGCTCGTCGTCGTGCCGGCGGATCGTCTGCTCCAGGGCGTCCGTCGCCGCGCGGTCGAGCGCCGCCGACGCCAGCTCGCGCTCGTCGCGGAGCCCTGCGGCGTCGAGCGCGTCGCGCAACCGCCGCTCGGCGTCGTCGGCGGCGGTCCGCAGCGCGTCCGCCTCCTGCGCCAGACGGTGGGCCTTGTCCAGGCAGCGGGCGTCGAACTCCAGGGCGGTGCGACGCGCCGCGACGGTCTGGTGGTCGCCGCGGGCGGCGTCGATCTCGGCGACGGTGGTGGCGACCTCGCGCTCCAGCGCCTGCGCCTCGGCCCGGGTCTTCGCGGCGCGCTCCCGTCCGTCTGCGGACCGGCGGCGCTCCGCGTCGGTGCGGGCGACGAGCGCGTCGCGCTCGCGGCGCAGCTCGTCGGCGCGACGGCCCGCGTCCTCGGCGTCCCGGGCGGCGACCGTGGCCCGGGCCTCGCGCTCCGCGAGCACGTCGACGGGCTCGTCCCCGGCCACCGCCGCGGCGGCCGCGCGGCGCGCGTCGATCGTCGCGACGTGCGCGTCGGCGGCCTCGCGGGCGACGCGGAGCCGCTCGGCCTCGGCCTCCGCGGCCCGCTCGGCGGCCTCGTCGACGTGGTCGGCCCCGGGCGAGGCCGGGCGCGGATGCTCCGCGGACCCGCACACGGGGCACGGGGCGTCGTCGTCGAGCGTGCCCGCCAGCTCGGCGGCGATCCCGGCCAGGCGTCGCGCCCGCACGTCGAGCAGCCGGTCCCGTGCGTCCTGGTGGGCCGCGACGGCGGCGTCGCGCGTGTCGCGCGCCGTGCGGAGGGTGGCGGCCTCGGCGTCGCGGGCGCGTGCGGCCGTGGTGCGCGCCGCGGCCTGCTCGACGGCGGCGCGCAGGTCGGGCAGGCGGGCGGCGACGTCCGAGCGCTCGCGCAGCTCCGCGTCGAGCGCGGGACCGCGGGACGACAGGGCCCGGACCGCGTCGTCGGCGGCGGCCGCGTCGCGCTCGGCCTGCTCCGCGTCGCGGGTCAGGCGGTCGAGCGCGCGTCGACGCTCCGGCAACGCCGCCTCGCGCTCGGCCAGCGCCTGCAGCTCCGCGTGCTGGCGCGCCCGGGCGTCGCGGGCGGCGGGCCAGCCGTCGGGCGCGTCGGCGTCGACGTCGTCGGCCTCGAGGCCCCGCACCCACTCGCGGGCCTTGCCGAGCTGCTCGTCGGCTCCGTGCCGGTCGCGACGGGCCTTGACCGCCTCGGCGTGAGGGCCTCGCGCCGGCGCGGCGCGGCGCGCACGGTCGAGCGTCGCGCGGTCCGCGTCGCGGGCGGCGCCCTCGGCCTCGAGCGTGGCGAGCCGGGTCGCGTGACGGCGGCGCTCGGCGGCCCGGGCGTCCCGGTCGCGGGCGGCCTGCTCGGCGCGTCGGGCCGCGTCGAGCGCCTCCGCGTGGCGGGTCCGCAGCGCCACGGTCCGGTCGACCTCGCCGGCGACCCGGGCGGTGATCGCGTCGAGCCACCCGCGGACCGCGTCGGCGTCACGCGGGTCCGGTGGGTCGTCGGGGCCGCCCGACACCGTCGCCACGAGCGCCGCGAGCTCCTGCTCGAACCCGCGCTCGGCGTCCTCGGCGGCGACGCGGGCACGGCGCGCCTCCTCCTCGAGCCACGACTCGATCCGCGCGAACCGTCGGGCGTCGAAGAGGCGCTCCAGGAGCTTCTGGCGCTCCTCGGCCCCGGCGCGCAGGAACGTCGCGAACCCGCCCTGGGGCAGCAGCACGACCTGGGCGAACTGGTCGAGGCTCATGCCGAGCAGCGCCTGCAGCTCGCTCCCGATCTCCTGCAGCGACGTGCTGACCGCCACCCAGTCACCGCCGGGCCGGCGCTCCTGGAGCGTCGCGGACGGCCGCTCGATCGTCGTGCCGCCACCGCGCCGCGACGGCCGCACGTGCTCGGCGACGCGTCGCACCCGGATCCGTCGGCCGGCGATCGTCGCCTCCAGCTCGACCTCGGGCGTCAGCTCGATCGGCCGGTGGTCGCTGACGAGCCGGCCGCCGTCCTGCCGGGCGCCGGGCACCTGGCCGTACAGCGCGAAGCAGATCGCGTCGAGGACGCTCGTCTTGCCGGCGCCCGTCGGGCCGGTGAGGAGGAACAGGCCACCGGACGACAGCGCGTCGAGGTCGACCTCCTCGGTCCCGCCGAAGGGGCCGAGCCCCTGGATCCGCAGCCGGTGCAGGCGCACGCCGTCAGCGACCCGGTCGATCGCCGGCGCCGACCGGCACGCGCCCGCGGTCCGCGTCCTTCCGGGTGGGGCGCGACGCGGGCTCCTCGCGACGGGCGGCGACGACCGCCCGGTCGAGGAGGTCGCGCTCGGCGTCGTCGGCGGCCCGGCCGCGGACGTCGTCGACGAACCGCATCGCGACCTCGAGGTCGCCGACGCCCCGGACGCGCGCCGCGTAGTCGGTGCGCGCCCGCGTGGCGGGGCGGCCCTCCGGCTCGTGCTCGAGGACGAGGACGTGGGGGAACCGCGCCCGCAGGCGCTCCATCGGGCTCGCGGGACGCTCGTCGTCGGTGAGCGTCACGCGCAGCCAACGGTCGGCGAGCGCGTCGTGGGCGGGGTCGTCGAGCAGGTCGGCCAGCCGGCCGCGCAACTCGGCGGTCGCCCGCCACGTCGGCAGCGGCAGGAGCCGCTCGGTCACCGGCTCGCCCGGGGCGCCCAGCTCGACGAGCACGGCGCTGCGCGGGATCCGACCCTCGACGAACGAGTACGCGACCGGCGACCCGGCGTAGCGGGCGCCGGGCGCGACGGCGTGCGGCTGGTGCAGGTGGCCGAGCGCGAGGTAGTCGACGCCGGAGAACGTCGACGCCGCGACCTCGGCGGCGCCGCCGACGGTGATGTCGCGCTCCGACGGCGACACCTGCCCGCCGTGGACGAACGCGTGGGCGGTGACGACGATCCGCGCCGTGCCGTCGCGGCCGGCGGCGTCGGCCCGCACCCGGTCCATCGCGGCGCCGAGCACCGCGGCGTGGCTGCGCTCGCCGGCCCCCAGCGCCTCGTGGGTGACGTCCGGCTCCAGGTACGGGACGCCGTACAGCGCCACGGGCCCGTGCTCGTCCTCGAGCACGAGCGGCCGGTTGACGTCGTCGACGCCGGACCGCAGGTGCACCCCGGCCGCCTCGATGAGCCGGGCGAACGGCCCGAGTCGTCCCGGCGAGTCGTGGTTGCCGGTGATCGCCAGGACGGGGGCGACCCGCGCGAGGCGCGCCAGCGCGCCGCACGCCAGCTCGACCGCCGCGACGGGCGGGATGGCCCGGTCGAAGAGGTCGCCGGCGACGAGGATCGCGTCCGGGCGGTGCTCCTGCGCGAGAGCGACCAGCGCGTCGAGCGCGGCGGCCTGCGCCTCGTGGAGGTCCGCCCGGTGGAACGTGCGACCGACGTGCCAGTCGGCGGTGTGCAGGATCCGCATCGCCCCTCGACGGTAGGCCCACCACCGGACGGCTCCCGGGCGTCCACGGGCCCCGGGCGGCGAATGCCCTGCAAACGACGGTGGCGCCGGGCCGGGGCGGGCGCGTGCGACGCGTCGTGACGTCGACGGCCGGGCGACCCGGCGGACGGGGCGACCAGACGAATCGCTGATGAGCGGATTGTCAATCGCCGCCGGGCGAGTACCATGTGTGGGGGCGTCCTCTGGAGGGGTGGCAGAGTGGACGATTGCGCTGGTCTTGAAAACCAGAGGTCGGGTGACGATCCAGGGGTTCGAATCCCCTCCCCTCCGCTGGGTCCGGGACGGGACCCTGGCGCGCTCCGTCCGGGGGGACGGAGCGCGCAACCTTCCTCGTGGGGCCGGCGACGACGCCGGCCCCACGGCGTTCCGGGGCGTCCGTCCCCGGCCGGCGGGCCGGCCGGCCCGTGACCCGGCCGGCGGCCCGGTCCGCCTGCGGGCCGGCGCGCCCTATCCGCGCCCGGCGGCCCGCTCCTCCTCGAGCTTGCGCAGCTCGATCCGGCGGATCTTGCCGGTCAGGGTCTTGGGCAGGTCGTCGACGAACTCGACCTCGCGCGGATAGGCGTAGGCGGAGTGCGTGTCGCGGACGTACTGCGAGATCTCGCGGCCCAGCTCGTCGCTCGGCTCGTGGCCTTCGGCCACCCGGATGAACGCCTTGACGATCCACCCGCGCCGCTCGTCGGGCTTGGCGACGACCGCCGCCTCGGCGACCGCGTCGTGCTCCAGGCACGCCGACTCGACCTCGAACGGGCCCACCCGGTACCCGGCGGTGAGGATGACGTCGTCGGCGCGACCCTCGAACCAGACGTAGCCGTCCTCGTCGATCCGGGCGGCGTCCTTGGAGTGGAACCACTCCCCGCCGAACGTCTCCTCGGTCGCGTCCGGGTTGTTCCAGAACCCGAGCGGCCAGGTCGGGCTCGATCCGCGCCGCCAGCAGATCTCGCCGCGCTCGCCGACGGCGACGGGCCGCTCGTCCTCGTCGAGCACCTGCACGTCCCAGCCGGGCATGACCTTGCCCATCGAGCCGTCCCGGACCTCCATGAACGGGAAGTTCGCGCAGAGCGGGTAGCCCTCCGACAGCCCGTAGAAGTCGAGCACGGTGATCCCGTACTGCTCGCGGACCCAGCGGATCGCCTCCGGGTTCAGCGGCTCGCCGGCGGAGCAGGCGCGGCGCAGGGGGATCGGGAACCGCTCGCCGGCGCTCTCGACGGCCATGAGCGACCGCAGCGCGGTGGGGGTGGTGAAGACGTTGGTGATCCGGTGGCGGCTGAGGAACTCGAGCTCGGCCTCGGGCGAGAACCCGCCGGCCCGTTGGGCGACGTACTGGACCGCGCCGAGGCGCCAGGCGCCCATGAGCGGGTTGATCCCGGCCGCCCACGCCCACTCGGCCATCGAGCGGAACCGCTCCCCGTCCTGCAGCTCGTGGCAGTACTCGAACTCCTCGTGCCCGAGGACGAACCGGTGGGCGTGGAGGATGCCCTTGGCCAGGCCGGTGGTGCCGGACGTGTAGAAGAGCTGGGCGGGGTCCTCGCTCGAGGTGTCGACGGTCGTGAACGCGTCGGACGCGCCGGCGAGCAGCTCGGGGGTGAGCACGATGACGGCGGGGGTGGGGTCGATCCCGGTGATCGCCTCGCGGATGAGCGCCTCGTGGGCGGTGTCGGTGACGACGATGCGCGCCTGGCTGTCGGCGACCCGGTGGCGGATCCCCTCGGTCCCGTAGAGCACCGACATCGACAGGAGGACCGCCCCGGCCTTGTACGTGCCGATGAACGCGGCGGCGGTCTCGGGGGTCGGGGGCAGGAGCATGGCGATCCGGTCGCCGCGCTCGACGCCGTGGTCGACGGCGACGTTGGCGAACCGTGCGGCGAGCGACTGGATCTCGCCGAAGTCGACCTCGCGGACGTGGCCGTCGGGGTCCTCGTGGACCATCGCCGGCTTGTCGGCGGGCCAGCGGTCGCAGACGACGGTGGCGATGTTCAGGCGCTCCGGCACGTTCCACCGGTGCTCGGCGACGACCTGCTCGTACGTGCGGGTGCTGGGGTCCTGGGCGGTGCTCATCCGGCCTCTCGGTGCTCGGGTTCGTGACGTGTCGGGAGCGAGGCCGCGGAACGGTCCTCCCGACGACCAGCACCTTCCCAGACCGGCGGCGGGTCGTCCACGCCGCCACGACCACCCGGACCGGCGCGACCGTGCCGAGCGTCGGTGGGGCCGTCCCGAACGTGCGTTCCGTACCCTTCGGCGGCATGTTCGACGTGTCGACCGCGGATCCCGCGCGTACCCGCAAGTTCCTGAAGATCATCGGCGTGGTCGCGCTCATCGACGTCTTCCTGCTCGTGCCGCTCCTGCTCGGCTACCTCGACGTGTTCGACAGCGACTCGTTCGTCGGCCCGGTCGGGGGCACGCACGGCACGACGTTCCTCGTCCTGGCGGGCGTGGTGACGTGGGGGGCGTTCAAGGCCGGGCTGTGGGGTTGGAGGCTCCCGGCCGCGATCGTCGGCGCGAACGTCGTCCTGTTCGGTCTCCTGCAGGTCCTGAACTCGGACGATCCGCCCACGCTGCTGGCGATCCCGGCCGCGATCCTCATCGTGATCCCGCTGGCGGCCGACGTCCTCGCCTCGCGCGAGCTGGCCCGGAAGACCGCGGGCTGAGCCGGCCCCCGCTCGCGGACGCGCGTGGACGGGCGCGGGCGTCGCCGGCCGGTCCGACGACGGGCGCGCAAGCCGCCAACGGGCCGCGGCGACGGGCGTGGGCGTCGCCGGCCGGCCCGTGACCTCGACGGCGGGCGCTCCCGCGCGCCGTCAGGCGGCGGCGGGCGGCAGCACCGCCGGCGCCCCGAAGGGCACCAGGCACGGCGGCATCACGACGCTCCCGTCGTCCTGCAGGCCGTGCTCCAGCAGGGCGATGATGGTGCGGCCGACCGCGATGGCGGTGCCGTTGAGGGTCGCGAGCGGCTCCGGTCGGCGCGGCGGATCGGACCGGTCGTCCCGGATCCGGATGCCCAGTCGACGGGCCTGGTGCTCGGTGGTGTTCGACGTCGACGTCAGCTCGCGGTACGTTTGCTGCGACGGCAGCCACGCCTCGCAGTCGAACTTGCGGGCCGCGGACGCCCCGAGGTCGTCGACGGCGATGTCGACGACGCGGTAGGGGATGCCGAGCTCTCCGAGGATCTCCTCCTCGATGCCGAGCAGCCGCTGGTGCTCGGCCTCCGCGTCCTCGGGCGGGACGAAGCAGAACATCTCGACCTTGTCGAACTGGTGGACGCGGAAGATCCCGCGGTCGCTGGCCCCGGCGGCTCCGGCCTCGCGCCGGAAGCAGGGCGAGAACCCGGCGTAGCGTCGCGGCAGCGTGGCGGCGTCGAGGATCTCGCCGGCGTGCATCGACGCCAGGGCGACCTCGCTCGTGCCGACGAGGTACAGGTCGTCCTCGGGCAGCGCGTAGAGCTGCTGCTCGGTGTCGGGCAGGAACCCGGTCCCGTACAGGGCCTGCTCGCGGACGAGCACCGGCGGGACGACCGCCTCGTGGCCGTGCCCGCGGAGCTTGTGCAGCGCCCACTGGACGAGCGCCATCTCGACGAACACGAGGTCGCCCCGGAGGTACGCGAACCGCGAGCCCGACAGCCGGGCGCCGCGCTCCATGTCGACCCGGTCGGGCCCGGCGATCGTCAGGTGGTCGAGGGCCTCGGCCGCCGGGGTGAACGGCGCGCCGCCGTCCGCGGCGGCCCGGGCCCGCAGCCCGAGGCCGTCGATGGTGGCGTCGCCCACCTCACGGACGACGGTGTCCTGCGCCGGCGCGTCGGGGTGGGGCAGGTTGGCCAGGCGCTTCGTCGTCGCGTCGAGCGTGTCGTCGACGTCGTTGAGCTCCTGCTGCAGGGTCTTGACCCGGGCGGCGACCTCGCGCATCGCGGCGATCGCGGCGTCGGCGGCGCCCTGCGATCCGGTGCCGTCCTTGGCCGCCTTCTGCGCCCGGCCGATCGCCTGGTTCGCGGCGTTCTGCTCGGCGCGCAACCCCTCGATCTCGGGGAGCAGCTCGCGGCGTCGGGCGTCGAGCTCCAGCACCCGGTCGAGCACGGCCGCGTCGTCGGCTCCGCGTCGCGCGAGCGCGGTCCGGGCGGCGTCGGGGTCGCGGCGGATGACCTTGAGGTCGAGCATCGCGCTGGAGGCTAGCGCCGGGGCCGCGGAGCGGCCGGCCCGGCGTGCGCGGCCGGCGGCGTGGGGCGACGCTCGGGTGACGGACCGCACCTCCCGATTCGGGCTGCTCCACCCGGACGACGCACACCGACGCTCAGGGGGATCGCGGTCGCACGAGCGTGAGGGTGATCCCCGCCGGCGTCGGCCCCCCGCCGCCCCGCGCCGCCCCGCGTCACCCCGCCAGGACGGGTCGGTTGGGGATCGTTCGCGTCGTGTGAACGGTGGCCAACGGCGGTGGCCAACGGCGCGGGGCGGGTCGATCGGGTGGGGCGGGGAGCGGCGGCTCGGTTGGGGATCGTTCGCGTCGTGTGAACGGTGGCCAACGGGCGTCGACGTGGGAGGCCCGGCCGGCGTCCGCCCGGCGTCGGGCCGGCCCGCCCGGTCCGCACGGCACGCGTAGCCTCCCCGCGATGGGCACGCCGATCGATCCCCGCCACCGCCGCGACCGGTGCATCACCGTCTACGGGCGCCGCGGGGTCCTGGAGGCGCTGGCCGACCGGTCGCTCGACGTCGTCGAGGTCATCGTCGCCACGGGCTCGGGCGCGGTGGGGCGCGACGTGACGCGGGCCGCCCGCGAGCGCGGCGTGGCGCTACGGGAGGAGTCGGCGCACCGCGTGTCGCTCATCTCGGGCAACGGCCGTCAGGACCAGGGGGTGGTGGCGGACGTCGTCGCGCCGGCGATGCGGCCGCTGGGGCAGGCGCTCGACGCGCTCGCCCGCGAGCCCGACCGGTCGGCGCGCCTGCTCGTCGTCGACGGGGTCACGACCCCCGCGAACCTCGGGCTGATCCTGCGGTCGGCCACCGCGGCCGGGGTCGACGGGATCGTGCTGCCACGGCGCGGCACGGCGGAGCTCGGGCCCCAGGTCATCAAGGCATCGGCCGGCACGGCGTGGCGGGCGCCGGTGCTGCGCGCCCCGGACGCCCCGGCGGCGCTGTCGTCCCTCACCGACGCCGGGTTCGCCGTCGTCGGGATGGACGCGCGGGCGTCGACGTCGCTCTTCGACGTCGAGCTGCCGCCGCGGGTCGCGCTGCTCCTGGGCGGCGAGCACGCCGGCGCGTCGCCGGAGGCCGCGGCGTACGTCCACACGTGGACGTCGATCCCGATGGCGGGCCCGGTGGAGTCGCTCAACGTCGCCTGCGCGGCGACCCTCGTCGCCTTCGAGGTCGCGCGTCGCGGCTGACCGACCGGTCGTCCCCGCGTCCCGACTGCAACGATCGGCGCCGATGGCCTCCCTCGCCCTCATCGTCTCGCTCGCCGTGTGCGCCGTCGGCGTCGCGTCGGGCCTCTGGGGCCTGTGGCTGTGGTGGCGATTCGACGCCGACCAGCGGTACTGGGTGGCGGTCCGGGCGACGCAGGTCGGGGCGCTCGCGCTCGTCCTGCTCGCCGGCGTCGTGTACATCGGTGGTGACAAGCCCGACGGCTGGTTGTTCTGGATCTACACGCTCGTGCCGATCGCGGTGTCGTTCGTCGCCGAGCAGATGCGCCTCATCGCCGCCGACCAGGTGCTCGAGCGCCGTGGGCTCGAGGGGGCCGCGGACGTCGAGACGCTCGACGCGGCCGGCCAGCGCGGGGTCGTGCGCGAGATCGTCCGCCGCGAGATCGGGATCATGACGACGTCCGCCTTCGTCATCGCGTTCCTCGCCCTGCGGGTGGTGGCGGAGCGCGGAGGCCTCTGAGCGGGCGCGCGGCCGCTCCTGGCCGGGCCGACGGACGGGGCCGCCGGCCCGGAGAGCAGGCATGCGCCCCCGGCGCCGACCAATGGTTGCCGCCGTCGAGGACCACGCGCGGGCATCAGGTGCAGATGCGGAGGTTCTCGGGTCGGCGCCGGGAGCTGATGACGTCTTCGACGCCCCGCCGCGGGCTCCTTCCGCGCGGGGCCGGATCTCCTCCGGTCCGGTCGGCGCGGTGGACTCGCGTCCGGTCCGTCAGTTCTCGTCCGGCTCGGGGCGGGCGCGACTGCGTCGTGCATCCGGCAGGCGGCAGGACGGGGTGGCGCCCTCCACGACGAGGTCCGCCACCATGCCGAGCTCCTCGTCGCCCGGCTCGCCGCTGATGATGCGATAGCGTCCCGGGTGCAGGCAGACGCGCGACACCTCACGGGTCCGGCCGTCGAGCTGCACGCGGAACTCCATCGCGCGCCGCTCGCCCGACGCCACCGCGGGCGGCAACGACGTGGCGAACGTCTCACGGCGCCCGCCCCGCTTGTCGTCGTCGCTGATCACCCGGACGCTGTGCAGGAGGCGCCCGGCGTTGCGGACCTCGATCCGCAACGGGCCCGGGTCGGCGCGCAGGTTGCGCGGGTCGATCCGGTACTCGTCGAGCACGAGCACGAGGCGCCCGTCGACGACCCGGTGCTCCGGCCCCGTGTTGATCACCGCCTTGACGATGACGATCGACACCAGGGCGAGCGTCAGCCCCACGATCGCCCAACGGAGATCGCGGAGGGGCTCCACGACTCGATCTGGCCGCCGCATCGGCGCAATGATCGCGGATGCGGACGTCGTCGGCGCGGCTCCACCCGGGGAGGACGCAACTCGTCGACGCGGTGGTGGTCTACGATGCGCGCGACATGCAGCGTCGAACCCTCACGACCCTTGCTGCTCTGGCGATGACCCTCGTCCTCGCCTCCTGCGGCTCGGAATCCGTCCAGACGAACCTCGACGACGGGCTGTTCGACAAGGACCCAGCCGGCGTCGGCAACTTCCAGAACGCGGACGATGCGACGCGTGCGCGGGTGGTGCAGGGCGCCAACCTGTTCGCGGAGCGGTGCTCCGGCTGTCACACGATGGCCGCCGCCGGCACCCAGGGCGGCGCCGAGCGGATCAAGGAGCGCGAGCGCACCGACGGGCCGAACTTCGACGTCCGCCGCGAGACCTACGGGTCGGTCATCTACGCCCTGGCGAACGGTGGCTTCTCCGGCGCGATCATGCCCCAGAACCTCGCCGTCGGCGAGGACGCGGCGAAGATCGCCGAGTTCCTCTGCCGCTACGCCGGCATGGAGGCCGAGGCGACCGCCGGCCCCGACCCGGTGAAGAGCGCCGCCGAGCGCTGCAAGGAGAAGGGCGCCCCGCCGGCCGAGGGCGGCACGCCGCAGCCCGGCGCCCCGGACCTCGACGGCGACCCGGCCGCGTCCGGCGACGGCGAGAGCGCCTCCGGCGGCGCGACGCCGAGCGACGACGCGTCCGACGACGCCGACGCCGGCGCGACCGGCGAGTGACCCCGGCCGGGACCCCGGCCCTCCTCCCACTCACCCTGACGACGGGCGGCCTCACGGCCGCCCGTCGTCGTTCCACGCCACAACGGTCGCCGCACCTCCGGTCCGCGCGCCTCCGGTCCGCGCGCCTCCGGTCGCCGCGCCTCCGCCGCCGCGGCGCCTCACGGCGGCCGGCCACGGGCAGGCGCGCCTCACGGCGCCCGGCCACGGGCGGGCGCGCCACGACCCCGCACGCGCGCACGGATCCGGCGTCCACTCCACCCGGACCACCCACCGGATCACCAACCAAAACCGTCGGTTTTCGGCCTGTCGAAAATGGCCCCGCGGGCCCCATCGTGGCACGGCGCACCGGTGCTCGTGCGCGGTGTCACGAGCGGTCGCGCCGTTTGTCCCCCGCCTGGCGAAACCCCTCCAATCCAGGCGCTCCGACGCCCGATCGGACCCCTCCGGGGTGATAGAACAGTCGGTGGTGCTCCGGACCTATCTCCCTCTGCTCGTGTTCCTCCTCCTCGCCACGGGGGTCGGCACGCTGTTCCTCTTCGCCAACACGTGGCTCGGCCCGCGGTTCCGCCGTCGGCCGACGACGTTCACGCACGAGCCGTACGAGTGCGGCCTGCCGTCCGAGGTGCAGAAGAACTTCCGGTTCGGGATCAGCTTCTACCTCGTCGCGATCCTCTTCCTCATCTTCGACCTCGAGGTCGTCCTGCTCTACCCGGTCGCGGTCGAGCTCGACGCCTACGCCGAGGTCGGCCTGATCGGGGCGGGCATCTTCATCGTCGTGCTGCTCGTGGCGTTCGTCTACGAGTGGCGTCGGGGGGCCCTGGAATGGAAGTGATCCGTCACGGCGCGGGATCGACCGCGCCGACGACCAACGCACCGGCCGACGACCCCTTCGGGGCGCTCACCGGCAGCGACCCCGACGCGTTCCGCGTCCGGCAGCAGCGCGCGCGCGACCTGCTCCGCGGCGAGCTCGAGGGCGACGACCTCGAGGCCTACGTCCGCGAGAGCATCGTCACGACGACGCTCGACAAGGCCGTCAAGTGGGCGCAGGGCAACTCGATCTTCCCGCTGACCTTCGGCCTGGCCTGCTGCTCGATCGAGATGATCAGCCTCGTCGGCGCCCGGATGGACATCTCGCGGTTCGGCAGCGAGGCGATGCGCGGCACGCCGCGCCAGGCCGACCTCATCATCCTCGCCGGCCGGGTGTCGATGAAGATGGCCCCGATCGTCCGGCGCGTCTACGACCAGATGCTCGAGCCGAAGTACGCCATCGCGATGGGCGCCTGCAGCTCGTCGATGGGCGTGTTCAACAACTACTCGGTGGTGCCGGCCGACAAGTTCATGCCGGTCGACGTCCACGTCCCGGGTTGCCCGCCGCGGCCCGAGGCGGTCGTCTACGGGATCCTCAAGCTCCGCAGGATGATCCAGGACGACCCGACGATGGCCTGGCGCGACCGCTACCGGGCGCACGGGACCGAGGAGTGGGCGCGGAGCACCGGCGAGGAGCCCGACATCGTGGCGCTGTCGCGCGAGCTGGCCGCCACCACCGCGGCGCGCAACGCCGGCGACGACCGGGACGGCACCGGTGCCTGACGTCGAGGCGCTCGAGCGCCTGGGCCGCCTGATCTCCGCCGACGATCCCGGGGTCCTCGTCGCCACGACGCACCGTCCGCGCCGGGCCGAGATCGAGGTCCGCCCCGACGCCGTCGTCGACGTCCTCGAGCGGATGCGGTCCGAGGGCTACGCGATGCTCATGTCCGTGCACGGGGTCGACTACCACCCCGAGCCGCGCCGGTTCGGCGTCGTCTACGAGCTCCTGTCGCTGCGCAACCGCGACCGGATCTCGGTCAAGGTCCGCGTCGACGACGCCGACCCACGCGTCCCGTCCGTGACGCCGGCCTGGCCGACCGCGGACTTCCAGGAGCGCGAGGTCTACGACATGTTCGGCGTCGTCTTCGACGGTCACCCCGACCTGCGTCGCATCCTCATGCCCGAGGACTACATCGGCCACCCGCAGCGGCGGGACTTCCCGATCGGCGGCGAGCCCGTGATCTTCACCGAGTCCGAGCCCGACCATCCGGGGTGGTGGAAGTGACCGACGAGCCGACCGCCCGCCCCGCCCACCGCGAGCACGACGCCCCGGCCGCCGGGACCGACGTCCGCGAGCGCGGCGCCGACATCGCCGACCGCGACGACCGCATCGGCGGCCCGTCCGCGCCCGCCGGCGCCGCCACGGCCACCGCCGAGGCGCCGGCGTCCGTCGTCCCCGGCGGCTACCGCGCCCACGAGGCGTCGATCGACTTCTCGTCCCAGCTGGGGACCGTCGCCACCCAGGACGAGGCCGAGCTCCTCACGATCAACATGGGGCCGCACCACCCCGCCACGCACGGGGTGCTGCGCCTGCTGACGACGCTCGAGGGCGAGGTCGTCCGCGACGTCAAGCCGATCGTCGGCTACCTCCACACCGGGATCGAGAAGACCTGCGAGGACAAGGCGTACTGGAAGGCCATCCCGCTCGTGGAGCGGATGGACTACCTCGCGTACTACTTCAACGCGATGGCGTACTGCGGGGCGGTCGAGGACCTCCTGGAGTGCGAGGTCCCCAAGCGCGCGCAGTACCTGCGGGTCATCCACCTGGAGCTGAACCGGATCATGAGCCACCTGGTGTGGCTCGGCACCACCGCGCTCGACATCGGCGCGATGTCGATCCTCTGGTACTCGTTCCGCGAGCGCGAGACGATCCTCGACCTCTTCGAGTACTCGTCCGGTCAGCGCATGCACACGCGCTACTTCCAGATCGGCGGGGTGGCCGAGGACATCCCCGGCGGCTGGGAGCAGAGCCTGCGCCGGTTCGTCCGCGAGATGCCCAAGCGGCTCGACCAGTACTCGGCGATGCTCACCCGCAACGAGATCTTCCTCTCGCGGATGAAGCACACCGGGGTGGCGCCCGCCGCGACGCTGCAGGCCAAGGGCGTCACCGGGCCGCTGCTGCGCGCCGCCGGGGTGCCGTGGGACCTGCGCAAGGCGATGCCGTACTCGTCGTACGACGACTTCGACTTCCAGGTCCCCGTCGGGACCGAGGGCGACAACTACGACCGCTACCTCGTCCGGATGGCCGAGATGCGCGAGTCGGTGAGGATCATCGAGCAGGCGATCGACGGCCTGCCCGAGGGCCCGTGGATCACGACCGACCGCAAGGTCGCGCTGCCGCCGCGCCACGAGCTGGCGACGTCGATGGAGGCGCTGATCCACCACTTCAAGCTCGTGACCGAGGGCATGCGCGTGCCCGCCGGCGAGGCGTACCACGCGATCGAGGGCCCGCGCGGCGAGCTCGGTTGCTTCGTGCGCTCCGACGGGTCGAGCAAGCCCGCGCGCGTGCACATGCGCGACTCGTCGTTCATCAACCTCCAGGCGCTTGAGGACATGTGCCGCGGCGGCTACATCGCCGACATGATCGCGACCCTCGCCTGCCTGGACCCGCTGCTGGGAGGGATCGACCGATGAGCGTCCGCCGCGACCCGCTCGGCCCGCTCGACCGCGACGCGCTGCGCCGCGACGAGGCGGGCGAGGCCCCCGCCGACGCCCGGATCCGCTCGCGCGTCCCCGTCACCGACGGCGACCCGGCCGACCCGGCGCTCGCCGGCGGCCGGCTCTTCCGGCAGGACGTCCACCGGTTCGCCGACGGCTCCCGTCGGCCGGAGTGGCGCGAGTCCTACGACCCGACGAAGGACCCGGCGGGCGTGCCCGACCCGGCGCAGGTCGACGTCCCCGACGCGCTGCGCGCCGAGATCGAGGACCTCATGTCGCGCTACCCCGACCACCGGTCGGCGTCGATCCCCGCCCTCGCGGCGGCGCAGCGCCTGCACGGCTGGTGCTCGCCCGAGGCGATCGAGCAGGTCGCGTGCGTCATGCGGCTGACCCCGGCCTACCTCACCGCGGTCGTCGGGTTCTACGACATGCTCGAGGCGAAGCCGGTCGGGCGTCGCACGGTCTACGTCTGCACGAACATCTCCTGCTCGCTGCGGGGCGGCGACGAGCTGCTCGCCGCGCTCCGCGACCGCGTCGGCGGCGATCCCGACGTCAACATCCGCGGGTTCGAGTGCCTCGGCGCGTGCGACATCGCGCCGATGTGCTCCGTCGACGGCGTGTACGTGGGCCCCGTCGGTCCCGACGACGTCGCCCCGCTCGCCGAGCAGATCCTCAGCGGCGCCGACCCGCTGCCGGAGCGGCAGCTCGTCCGTCGCCGGGTGGCCGACGAGGCCGCGAACACCGACGACGTGCGTCGCGCCGCGACCGAGGGAGGGATGCTCGACCCCGTCGACACGCCCCCGTCGCTGCGCGTCCCCGTCGCCCCGCCCTCCGGAGGGGGCGTCGCATGAGCACCAAGCTGCTGTTCGAGGACATCGACGAGCCGGGCCTCCACACGCTCGACGTGTACAAGCGTCGCGGCGGCTACCTCATGGCCGAGCAGGCGCTCGCGATGGCCCCGGACTCGCTCGTCACGAGCCTCAAGGACTCGGGGCTGCGCGGGCGCGGCGGCGCCGGGTTCCCCACCGGGCTCAAGGCGTCGTTCATCCCGCAGGGCAAGATGGACAAGTACCTCGTCTGCAACGCGGACGAGTCCGAGCCGGGGACCTTCAAGGACCGCGAGCTCATGCAGAAGAACCCCCACTCGCTCATCGAGGGGATGATCATCGCCGCCTACGCGGTGGGGGCGAACAAGTCGTTCATCTTCATCCGCGGCGAGTACGCCCAGCAGGCGACGATCCTCGAGGACGCGATCGCCGAGGCGAAGGCCGCCGGGTACCTCGGCCCCGACGTCCTGGGCAAGGGCGTCGAGCTCGACATGTGGGTGCACCGCGGCGCGGGCGCCTACATCTGCGGCGAGGAGACCGGCCTGCTCGACGCGCTCGAGGGCCGTCGCGGCAACCCGCGCCTCAAGCCGCCGTTCCCGGCCAACCAGGGCCTGTACCAGGGCCCGACGCTCCTGAACAACGTCGAGACCCTCACCGCGATCCCGTACATCCTGCGGGTCGGCGCCGAGGCGTACGCGGCGATGGGCGTCGAGAAGTCCTCGGGCACGAAGCTCATCTCCGTGTCGGGCAACGTCAAGCGGCCCGGCAACTACGAGATCGAGATGGGCATGACCGGCCGCGACATCATCTACGGCCTGGCCGGCGGGATCGAGGACGACCGCGAGGTCCTGCTGTGGTTCCCCGGCGGGTCGTCGTCGCCGGTGCTCACGAAGGACGACCTCGACGTGCCCTACGACTACGAGGCGCTGGCCGGCGCCGGATCGATGCTCGGGTCGGGCGCGATCATCGTCGCCGACGACTCCAACTCCGTCGTCGACATCGCGGTGAAGACCGCGAGCTTCTACAAGCACGAGAGCTGCGGCAAGTGCACCCCCTGCCGCGAGGGCACGAACTGGACGACGAAGATGCTCCTGCGCATCCGGTCCGGTGAGGCGACGCCGATGGACCTCGACGTCATCGAGTCCGTCTGCGACCAGATCATGGGCAACTGCCTCTGCGTCCTGGGCGACGCCATGGCGATGCCCGTCAGCTCGATGGTGAAGAAGTTCCGTCCCGCGTTCGAGGCCCACATCGAGCGCGCCCGCCGCGACGCGGAGCAGCGCCTGCTCGCGAGCCTGGAGTCCGATCACGGACCGGAGTCCATCCTCGAAGGGATCGGCGCCGGCGCGCCGCAGCACTGATGCCCCGACCGCAGCCCGAAGAGATCACCTTCACGATCGACGGTCGTGAGGTCCAGGCCCCCGCGGGCCTCATGCTCGCCGACGCGGCCAAGCTCGGCGACGTCGACATCCCCGTCTTCTGCTACGAGCCCAAGCTCGGCGCGCCCGTCGGCGCGTGCCGCATGTGCCTCGTGGAGATCGAGGGGATCCCCAAGCTCCAGACCGCGTGCTCCACGCCGGTCCGCGACGGGATGGTCGTCGACACGACGAACGACCGCGTCAAGGCGGCGCAGGAGTCGGTCGTCGAGTTCCTCCTCCTCAACCACCCGCTCGACTGCCCGGTCTGCGACAAGGGCGGCGAGTGCCCGCTGCAGGACATCTCCTACGGCTGGGGCCGCGGCGAGTCGCGGTTCGTCGAGCCCAAGCGCCACTTCCAGAAGCCGGTCGAGCTCAGCCCGCTGATCGCGATCGACCGCGAGCGCTGCATCCTCTGCTACCGCTGCGTGCGGTTCAGCCAGGAGGTGTCCGAGGACTACCAGCTCGTGCTGCACGAGCGGGGGGCGGACACGTTCGTCGGCACCTTCGACGGGCACCCGTACTCGGCGCCGTTCAGCGGCAACATCATCGAGCTGTGCCCCGTCGGCGCGCTGACGAGCCAGGCGTACCGGTTCCGCGCGCGCCCGTGGGACATCGAGCAGTCCGGGTCGGTCTGCACGATGTGCCCCGGCCAGTGCAACGTGAGCTACACCGTCCGCGACGACCGCGTGCAGCGGGTCCTCGCACGGGACAACGACGCCGTCGACGACGGCTGGCTCTGCGACCGCGGCCGCTTCGCCTACCAGGGCGCCTACGTCGACGAGCGCGTCACCCGACCGCTCGTCCGCGTCGACGGCCAGCTCCGGCCGGTGAGCTGGGAGCGGGCGGAGCAGGAGGCGGTCAAGCTCCTCGGCCGCTCCGACGGCGACGGGCACACCGTCGGCGCGCTCGCCGGGTCGGGCACCTCGAACGAGGAGGGCTGGCTCCTGCGCCGCATCCTCACCGAGACGCTCGGCAGCCGCGACCTCGACAGCCGCCGCGACGGCGCGCTGTCGGCCGGCCTCATGGCCGCGCTCGACGCCCCCGAGGCGCAGGCCACCGTCGAGGACCTGCAGTACGCCCACGCGGTGCTCGTCCTCGACACCGAGCCGGTCGACGACATGCCGATCGTCGACCTGCGCCTGCGCAAGGGCCACCGCCGTCACGGCGTGCGGCTCATGGTCGCCGGCAGCCGGCCGTCGTCGCTCGACCCGATCGCCGAGCACAGCGTCCGGTTCGCGCCGGGCGCGGGGGAGGCGTTCGTCGTCGCCCTCGACGCCGCGATCGGCGGGGTCGGCGACGTCGCCGGACCGGCCGCCGCCGCCGGGGCCGACCCGGCCGCGATCGAGGCGCTCGCCAAGGACCTGCGCGAGGCCGGCGAGGACGTCGTGATCCTCTGGGGCGAGCGGCTGACCGCCGGCGCGCCCGCCGCCGCCGAGGGCTCCGACCCGGGGGCCAACGCCGCCCGCGGGCTGCTGAAGATCGCCGGCCGCCTGGGCCTCACCGACGACCGCGCCGGCGCCGGCCTGCTGCAGATCCCGTCGAGCGGCAACGGCCGCGGCCTGCGCGAGATCGGGTTCCTGCCGACCGCCGGCCCGGGCTACCGCGAGCCGGAGGATCCCGGCCGCGACGCCCGCGGGATCGCCGAGGCGCTCGTCGACGGCGAGCTCACCGTCCTGCACCTCCTGCACGCCGACCCGCTGCGCACGCACGGCGACCGCGACCTGTGGCAGCGGGCGCTCGGCGCGGCGACCGGCGTCGTGGCGCACGCCCAGTTCCTCACCGAGGGGATCCTGGAGCACGCCACCGTCGTGTTCCCGGCCGAGGCCGGCGCCGAGAAGGAGGGCACCGTCACCCATCCCGACGGTCGCCTGCAGCGCCTGCGCCCCGCCGCCGCGCGGCCCGGCGAGGTCCGGGCGACGTGGCGCACGCTCGCCCGGTTGCTCGTCGCCCTGGGCGGCGAGACGAGCGCCCTGACGGTCATGATGGTCACCGCCGAGATCGCGGACGCCGTCCCGTTCTACGCCGGGATCACCCACGACGAGATCGGCGGGTTCGGCGTGCGGTGGCAGGAGCGCGACGCGGCCGCGGCGTTCCCGCAGGGCGAGACCGGGCCGTTCACGCTCGACGCGCCCCGGTCGGCGGCTTCGTCGAACGGCGCGCTGCGCCTGGGGACGTTCCGCTCGGTGTGGTCGACGCCCGACGTCGAGCACGCCCCGGCGCTGCGGTTCCTCACCCCGCGCCAGCGGGCCGAGCTGCACCCCGACGACGCCCGCGAGCGTGGCATCGGCCACGGCCAGCGGGTGCGCGTGTCGACCGGGGACGGCGGCGCCGCGGTCCGGGCCGTCGCCCACCTGCGCCAGAGCGCCCCGCGCGGCAGCGTCTTCCTCGAGGCCGGCCTGGCCGCCGAGAGCGCCGACGCGGTGTCGGGCCCCGTCGTCCTCGTCGAGACGGAGCGCGCCTGATGCCCCTGCTCTCCACCGTCGGCTACTACGAGCCGTGGTACGTCCAGATCCTCAAGGCGCTCGTCGTCTTCGGGGTCGGGTTCTCGCTCGTGCCGCTCGCGCTGCTGTACGAGCGCAAGCTCCTCGGACGGTTCCAGAACCGGCCAGGGCCCAACCGCGTCGGCCCGTTCGGCACGCTGCAGCCGGCCGCCGACATCCTCAAGCTCCTCGGCAAGGAGCAGTTCCGGCCGACGAACGCCATCGGCTGGCTCTTCATCCTGTCGCCGCTCGTGGCGATGGTGTGCGCGCTGGCGACGTTCATGCTCATCCCGTTCAGCGGGGCGCCGCAGGACATCCTCGGCACCCCGGTCGGGCTGTACGGCCTGGACTCCGACATCGGGCTGCTGATCGTCTTCGCGTTCGCGTCGGTCGGGTCGTACGGCGTGCTGCTCGGCGGCTGGTCGTCGGCGTCGAAGTACTCCTTCCTCGGCGCGATGCGCGCCGCCGCCCAGCTCATCTCGTACGAGATCGCGCAGGGCCTGGCGCTGCTGGGCGTCATCATCTCGGCCGGCACGCTGTCGCTCACCGAGATCGTCGACGAGCAGTCGGCGCTGTGGTTCGTCATCCCGCAGCTCGTCGGGGCGATCACGTTCTTCATCGCGACCCTCGCCGAGATCAACCGCACCCCGTTCGACCTGCTCGAGGCGGACTCCGAGCTCGTCGCCGGGTTCATGACCGAGTACGGCGGCGGTCGGTTCGCCCTGTACTACGTCGCGGAGTACGTCCACCTCATCGTCGCCGGCGGGCTCTTCACGACGCTGTTCCTCGGCGGGTGGCACCTGCCGTTCGTCGACCAGCCCGGATGGCTGGACCCGTTCGTCGTCCTCGCCAAGACGATCGTCGTCGTGACGTTCATCGTCTGGATCCGCGCGACGCTGCCGAAGCTCCGCTACGACCAGCTCATGACGTTCGGCTGGAAGGTCCTGCTGCCGATCGCCACCGTCAACGCCCTCGTCACCGCGGTCGTCGTCGTCGCCTGGTAGCGCGTCCGTCCCCTCGCCCTCCCTCACCATCGAGTCGCTCATGTCCCGGACAGGAACCACATCCCACCCCGCCTCGGACGGCCTGGGCCTGCTCTCCGACGACGTCGTCGCGGTGCAGCGCGGCCCCGAGCCCGGCGGCCTCGCCGGGGCGTACCGCATCTTCGGTGAGACCCTGCGGGGGCTCAAGACGACGTTCGGTCAGGTCGTGGCCGGCACGACGACCGTCGAGTACCCCGAGGAGAAGGTCCCGGTGTACCCGCGGTTCCGTGGCCGTCACCGCCTCCACACGTTCGAGGACACCGGCCTCGAGAAGTGCGTCGGCTGCTCGCTCTGCGCCGCCGCCTGCCCCGCGGACTGCATCCGCGTCGTCGCCGCCGAGAACGACCCCGAGGACCGCGTGTCCGGGGGCGAGCGGTACGCGGCGGTGTACGAGATCAACATGAGCCGCTGCATCTTCTGCGGCTACTGCGAGATCGCCTGCCCGTTCGACGCGATCACGATGGGCCACGACTTCGAGCTGGCGGACTACAACCGCTCCGACCTCATCTTCACGAAGGAGATGCTGCTCCAGGAGCCCCCGGTCCGCACCCCGCTGCGGAGGGAGGGCGAGTAGCCCATGGCGGAGCTCCTCTTCTTCATCGTCGGCCCGCTCGCGGTCATCGCCGCGGTCGGGACCGTCGCGCTGCGCAACCCGTTCTTCGCGGTGCTGTCGCTCGTCGTGCACCTGCTGGCGCTCGCGATGCTCTTCATGCTCCTGCAGGCGCAGTTCGTCGCGGTGGTCCAGGTCCTCGTCTACGTCGGGGCGGTGATGGTGCTCTACCTGTTCGTCACCGCGTACGTCGGCGGCGACGCCGACCCCCGCGGGGGATCCGGCCCGTCGCTGCGGTGGCTCTCCTACGCGATCGGGGCGAGCCTCGTCGTGCTGCTCGCGATCACGTTCATCGGATCGGGCCTGCAGGCGATCGACACCCGCGGCGCGCCGTACGACCCGGAGCTCGGCAGCCCCGGCCAGATCGGCGAGCTCCTGCTGTCGCGCTACCTCGTCGTGTTCGAGGGCTCCGCGCTGCTGCTGCTCGTCGCGACCGTCGGCGCGGTCGTCCTCGCGCGCCGCCGCCGGGGCGTGCTGCCCGGCGAGGACCGCACGATCAGCGCGCTCGACCTCTTCGCCCCGACCGGCACCGGGTCGATGCGCGAGGGCGTCGGCGCGATCAACCCGGTCCCCGGGGCGATCCGGGCGCGGATCACGCCGCAGACCGGTGCGGCATCGCCGCCGTCGGCGGAGTTCGACGACGGGGACGACGACGGGACGGAGGACCGACGGTGAGCATCGGCTGGTTCCTGGCCGTCTCGGCCCTCATCTTCATCATCGGCGCCGCCGGGCTGCTCACGCGCCGGCACCCGCTGATGATCCTGCTCTGCCTCGAGCTCATGCTCAACGCGGGCAACCTCGCGATCGTCGCGTTCGCCCGCATGCACGGCGCCGCGGAGGGGCACGTCTTCGCGCTCGTCGTGATGGTCGTCGCCGCCGCCGAGGTCGCCATCGGCCTGGGCATCGTCGTCGCGCTGTACCGGAACCGCGTCGCCGTCGACGCCGACGAGCTGCGGGAGCTGCACGGATGAGCCCGACGTTCACCGCCTGGACCGTCCTGGCCCTGCCACTCGCCGGCACCATCCTCCTCGCCCTCGGCGGCCGCGGCTGGCGCGGCGTGGGGGCCGGGATCGTCGGCACCGCCACCATCGCCCTGGCGTTCGTCTTCTCCGTCCTCACCCTCATCGGGTTGCTCGACCGCGACGCCGAGGGTGGCCGTCAGATCGCGTCGTCGCTCTGGACCTACGCGTCCAGCGGCGGGGTCGAGGTGCGGATGGAGATCCTCGTCGACCCGCTGTCGGTGATCATGCTGCTGGTGGTGACGGGCGTCTCGACGCTCATCCACCTGTACTCGCTGGCGTACATGCGCGGCGACGAGGGGTATCCGCGGTTCTTCGCGTACCTCAACTTCTTCGTCTTCTCGATGCTGCTGCTCGTGCTGGCGGGGAACTTCTTCCTCCTCATCGCGGGCTGGGCGTTCGTCGGCGCGGCGAGCTACATGCTCATCAGCTACTGGTACCGCCGCACCACCGCCACGGCGGCCGGCATCAAGGCGTTCGTCATCAACGTCGTCGGCGACGTCGGCCTGGTGCTCGGCGCGATCCTGCTGCTGCGCCACACCGGCACGGTCGACTTCCTCGAGACGTTCGCCGCCGCCGAGGACACGTTCGCCGGGTCGGGCAGCGGATCGGAGGGCTCGCTCACCGTCGCGCTACTGCTGCTCATGATCGGCGCGTTCGCGAAGTCCGCGCAGCTGCCGCTGCACACGTGGCTCGCCGACGCGATGGAGGGCCCGACCCCGGTCTCCTCCCTCATCCACGCGGCGACGATGGTCACCGCGGGCGTCTACCTCATCGCCCGCCTCAACCCGTTGATGGAGCTCGCGCCCACGGCGCAGGTCGTCGGCGCGGTGATCGGCCTGCTGACGCTGCTGGTGGCCGGCACGATCGGCCTGACCCAGACCGATCTCAAGCGCGTCATCGCCTACTCGACGATGTCGCAGATCGGCTACATGATCATGGCCGTGTCCGCCGGGGCGTACGTCGCGGGCATGTTCCACCTGACGACGCACGCGTTCTTCAAGGCGATGCTCTTCATGGCCGCCGGGTCGCTCATCGCGGCGATGGCCGGCGAGCAGTCGCTCGACAGGATGCGCGGCTTCCGCAAGGCGATGCCGTTCACCTACGGCGCGTTCGTCATCGGCGGCCTGGCGCTCGCGGGCGTCCCACCGTTCTCGGGGTTCTTCTCCAAGGACGAGATCCTCGCGGCGATGGCCGGCGAGGGCGGCTGGATGTGGATCCTCGTCATCGGCGGCTACCTCGGCGCGTTCCTCACCGCCATCTACACGTGGCGGATGATCTTCCGGGCGTTCTGGGGGCCGCCGTGCCCCGAGGCGCAGGAGCTCGAGGACGGGCGCCTGTACCACGCGCCCGACCACCGCAACCCGGCCACCGGCGAGCTCGAGGACACCCACGTCGGGTTCCCGGGTCCCGAGCACCACATCGCCGAGCGCGCGCTCCCGATGCGGATCGCGATGGGCGGCCTCGCCGTGCTGGCGAGCGTCGGCGGGCTGCTCGGCATCCCCAAGGTCCTGACGCCGATGGAGGACTTCCTCCTCGACCCGGTGTTCGCCGAGCGCGGCCTGCACCACCCGAGCGACACGATCATCGTCGTCGGCATGGTCGTCGGCACGCTCATCGCCGTGGCCGGCATCTACGTCGCCTACGTGATCTGGGGCCGACCCGCCCAGGAGGGTCGTGAGTCCACCGCGATCTCGTCCGGATGGCAGGAGCGGTTCCCGCGGCTGCACCGGCTGTTCGTCAACAAGTGGTGGTTCGACGAGCTCATCCACGCGACGATCGTCGCCCCGGCCCGCTGGCTCGGCCGGTTCTTCCACGACACGTTCGACCGGCTCGTCGTCGGCGCGGGCCTCGTCGGGGGGACCACCGGCACGGTCCGCGGCGCGTCCGCCCTCGTGCGGCGCATGCAGTCCGGCTACCTGCGCGGCTACTCCGCGGTGCTGCTCGCCGGGTTGGCCGCCGTCCTCGTCTACTTCCTGGCCCAGAGCTGAGCGATGCTGCACCTCTCGATCCTCCTCTGGCTCCCCGTCGTCGTCGGCCTGCTCGGCCTGGCGGCCGGTCGCCACGCCCGCCTCGTCGCCGTCCCCGGGTCGCTCGCGATCCTGGCGCTGTCGGTGGCGTTCCTGCTGGACTTCGACCGTGACGCCGGCGGCCTGCAGCGCGTGACGTCCGACGAGTGGATCGGCGCCCTCGGCGTCGACTACTCGCTCGCGACGACCGGGCTCAACGTCTGGCTCCTGCTCCTCACGACCGTCGGGTTCGCGTTCGCGATCGTCTGGTCGGCGACGCAGGACCGGGTCCAGGACGACCGTCCCGGCGCGTACTACCTGCTCCTGGGGATCGGTCAGACGTCGGTCCTCGGCGCGTTCCTCGCCCAGGACCTGCTGCTCTTCGTCGGGTTCTTCGACCTCATGCTCATCCCGTTCTTCTTCCTCGCCATCGGGTGGGGCGACGGGGAGCGGCAGCAGCGCGTGTCGGCCGTCCTGAAGATGGTCGTCTACACCCTCGTCGGGTCGCTGCTCATGCTCATCGCCGCGGTCGCCGCGGGCGTGCTCGCCACCCCGCAGGGCGGCGAGATCAGCTTCGCCCTGGCCGACATCGCCGAGCGCGGCGTGCCCGAGGGCAGCCAGGGCTGGATCTTCGCGTGCTTCGCCGCGGCGTTCCTCGTGAAGATGCCGGCGTTCCCGATCCACGGCTGGGTCCGCGACGGCTACAAGTCGATGTCGCTGCCGGTGCTCGCGGTCTTCTCCGGCGTGCTGAGCAAGGTCGCCGCCTACGGGTTCATCGCGCTCGCGCTCCCGCTGCTGCCCGAGGGCGTCGTCGACCTGCGGCTCGTCGTGCTCGTCGTCGCGGTGATCTCGATCCTCTACGCGAGCGTCGTGGCGTTCACGACGACCGACATCCGCCTGGTGCTCGCCTACTCGTCGATCGCGCAGCTGGGGTTCATCACCATCGGCGCGCTGACGCTGCGCGAGGACGGCGCCGCCGGCGCGATCCTCCACTCGGTGAACCACGGCCTCGTCACGCTGCCGGCGATGCTCGTCGTGGCGATCCTCGCCGCCCGCGCGGGCGGGTCGGAGGACCTGCGCGACATGGGTGGCGTGGCGTTCCGCGCCCCGATCTTCGCCGCGCTCTTCATCGTCGTGACGTACGCGCTGCTGGCGATGCCGGGCAGCGCGAACTTCGCCGGCGAGTTCTACATCCTGCGTGGGGCGTGGGAGGGCGTCGCGCCCGGATTCGCGATCGTCGCGTCGCTCGGCGTCGTCCTCGCGTCGGTCTACGCGCTGCGGCTCTTCATCCGCACGACCCACAACCGGGTCGGGCCGAAGGTCGACAGCCGCGAGCTGTCGCCGTCGGAGCTGGGCCTGCTGGCCGTGCCGGTGCTCGTCATCGTCGCCCTGGCGCTGCAGCCCGACGTCGTCCTGCGCGACACCGACCGGGCCGCCGGGGCGGCCGCCCACGCGGCGGCGATCGCCGACGGTCGCACGGGCGTCCGTGACGAAGGCGCGTCGGCGACCACGGCGGCCGGTGGCGCGACCGCCGGTGGAGCGGCCGGCGCCGGGACCGCTGCGGGCGCCGCCGGCGCCGGCGGGATCGAGATCGACCCGACGACCGGGCTGCCGATCGACCCGACCACGGGCATGCCGGTCGACCCGTCCTCCGGGATGCCGGTCGACCCGACGACGGGCGCCCCCACCGATGATCTGCCGACGGACGGAGCGGGCCGATGAGCGCGTCGATCCTCGCGCCGCTCGCGGCGCTCGCCAAGCTCGAGACGCCCGACATCGACTGGGCGGGCCTGTCGCCGCTGCTCGCGCTGTCGGTCGGGGCGGTCGCCGTGCTCCTCCTGGGCCTCTTCCGCGCCCGCGCGGTCCGCGAGGTGCTCGTCCCCGCCCTGAGCTTCGCCGTCTTCGTCGCGTCGATCGGCCTCGCGATCTGGCAGTGGGACGAGCGCGGCAGCCTCGTCGGCGGGGCGCTCGCGCTCGACCCGTTGGCGATGATCGGCACGATCGCGGTCGGCGCGTCCGGCGCCGCCGCCGCGTTGCTGTCGATCCGCTCGCTCGCGGCGCGCGAGGCGTCGCACGGCGAGTTCCATTCGTTGCTGCTCGTCACGGGCGCCGGCATGGTGCTCTTCCTCAGCGCCCAGAACCTCGTGTCGTCGTTCCTGGGCCTCGAGCTCCTGTCGATCCCGCTGTACGTGCTGGCCGCGACCGAGCTGCGGCGTCGTCGCTCGCTCGAGTCCGGCATGAAGTACCTCATCATCGGGTCGGTCGGGTCCGCCACGCTGCTCTACGGCTACGCGTTGATCTTCGGCGCGACCGGGCACCTGGACTACGAGGCGATCGCCACGGCGATCCGCGAGGACGGCCTGTCGGACGACGCGCTGCTGCTCGGCGGCATCGCGATGGCGCTCGTCGGCCTGGCGTTCAAGGCGTCGGTCGCCCCGTTCCACCAGTGGACCCCCGACGTGTACGAGGGCGCCCCGACGTCGGTGACGGCGTTCATGGCGACGGCGACGAAGGTCGCGGTCCTCATCGCCATCGTGCGCCTGTTCGACGTGGCGCTGCCCGGCGCGTCCGGCACGTGGGGCCCCGCGGTGGCGGTGCTCGCCGCGATCGCGATGATCGTCGGCAACGTCGGCGCGCTCGGCCAGGGCTCGGTCAAGCGCCTGCTCGCGTACTCGTCGATCGCCCAGGCCGGCTACCTGCTCGTCGGCGTCGTCGTGGCGACGCAGCTCGGCGCCGAGGCGATGGTGTTCTACCTCCTCGCCTACGTCGTGATGAGCTTCGCGTGCTTCGCCGCGGTCGTCGCGGTGGAGGAGGAGACCGGCACCGACGACCAGCAGGCGTTCGACGGCCTCGGTCGTCGCCGTCCGGTGGTGGCGGTGTCGCTCACCCTCGGCCTGCTCGGCCTGGCGGGCGTTCCGGCGACCGTCGGGTTCGTCGGCAAGCTCCGCCTCGTCGAGGCGGCGTTCGACAACGGCTACGGCTGGTTGGCGCTGTTCCTCGTCATCGGGTCGATGATCTCGTTCGCGTACTACCTCCGGCTCGTCGCCCGGATGTGGCTCGGCGGCGGTCAGGACGCGGCGGTGGCCGCGACGACCGCCGACGCGGCGGGCGACGGCGAGGCCGACCGTGACGGGGACGCCGACGCGGCCCTCGTCGGCGGGGGCGCACGCGCGGAGCGTGACCCGGACGTCGCGACGGACGGTGGCGACGCGGTCGTCGTCGGTGGTGGGCGCGGACCGTCGACCGCGGTCCTCGTCCCGGGCGCGACCGACGTGGCCACGGCGATCCCCGACGAGGTCGTTCCCGAGCCGTCGTCGCGCCCGCACGTCCCGGCGATCCTCGTCGCCGCGGCGTCGGCGATCGCGGTCGTCGGCCTGGGCGTCTACCCGGACCCGCTGATGGACACCGTCGGCGCCGTCGCGGACGCCCTGCCGGACCTGTTCTGACCCGGCCGGCGGCCCGGGGGCGGGCGGGCCGGCGTTCCGGTCCGCCAACCTGTCACCGGGCGACCGGGCCCCGGATCGGCTCGGTGGTGCGGGGCGGCCGCCCCATCGACGGCTATCCTCGTCGTACGCCGTCGACCGTCGCCGGGGGCGGACCGCGAGGAGTCACCGATGAGCCACACGTTGCGTCGATCCCGCACGACCTTCGCGGTCGCCGCGCTCGCGGCGGCCACGACGTTGGGGCTGACGGCTCCCGCGATGGCCGGCGACCCGGTGCAGTCCACCACCGAGGGCGCGTTCGTGAAGCTGCTCAACGCGGAGCGGGCGAAGCAGGGCCTGGATCCGCTCCGGCCCGCCGCGATCCTCACCGAGATCGCCGACGACTACGTGGCGGCGAACGTCGAGCGGGACGACATCTCGCACGAGTTCGACCCGCCGTACATCGCCCGTGCCCGCGCGGCCGGATGCTCGGAGTTCAGCTGGAGCGGGCCGGTCCTGGCGCAGAACTCCCTCGGCATGACCGCCGCCGGGGCGCTCGAGCAGTGGTTGCGCTCCGCGGGGCACCGGCAGGTCATCCTCGACGTCGACTCGAACCGGATCGGCGTCGGGATCAAGGGCGGGCACGCCGTGGCGTTCGTCCTCGACTGCCCGGCGTCGCTCGCGGACGCGAAGACCGCCGGCGCGCCGGACGGAGACGACGACGGAGGGACCGGCGGCGAGACCGGCACCGACTCCGACGTGGACCGCGGCACCGACTCCGGCGACGGCGGCGCGGGCGACGGCGGTGGGACCGGGACCGGGATCGGGGAGGGCGCGACCCGCCTGCCGATCAAGGTCGGCCGGCCGCGGGCGCGCGGGCGGACGGTGCGGATCGGGATCCACGTCCGGTCCGGCAAGCAACGGCTGCGCGTCGAGCTGCGACGCGGCAATCGCCTGATCCGCACCGGGTACCGGAGGCTGGCGAAGCGCGAGCGCGCGTACCGGGTGAGCGTCCGGGCCCCCGCCGGACGGTGGCGCGTCGTGGTGCGACTGCGTCCCGCCAAGGGCCGCACGACGGTCGTCAAGGCCGGCACGGTCCGGGTCCGCCGGTAGCGTCCACCACGGTCGGGGCCCCGTGCCGTCGGGCCGGCGTCGCGTCCGGGCGCGACCGGGGAGAATCGGCGGCGCGGGACCGATACGGTCCCGGGTTCCGTGCGGTGCCCGGTGAGGGGCGAGATGGGCTCCAGCGGGGCCGACCCGACGGCCGCCGACCGCGTCTAGGAGACCCATGCACGAGACCAAGCCGACCGTCCACCTCATCGCCCGTCCATCCATCGACCTGGACGGGATGCGCTCCTACCTCGACGAGGTCGGTGGCGCGTCCTGGTTGGATCGACGCCTGGCCGACGGCGAGCGCAACGACGGCGAGATGCTCGTCGAGTTCGGTGGGCGTGCCTGCTACCGCAGTTGGGAGCCGGGGCTCAACCCAAACGTCACCCGCGTGCGGACCGACCAGCGCGAGTACTTCGAGAACATCCTGCGCTCCGCGCACGGCAGCGTGCTGGAGCACGCCAACTACTCGTTCGCGCTGCGCAACGTGTCCCGCGTCTTCACCCACGAGCTCGTCCGGCACCGGGCCGGGTCGGCGTTCAGCCAGGAGTCGCTGCGGTACGTGCGGCTCACCGACATCGGGTTCCGGGTGCCCCCGGCGCTCGAGCCGGTCCGCGACCAGGTCGTCGCGATCGTCGAGCAGCTCGAGGAGTTCCAGGTGAAGGCGGCCGAGGAGCTCGGCATCGACGAGGAGGGGGTCCCCTTCCACGTGAAGAAGGAGGTCACCTCCGCCCTGCGTCGCCTGGCCCCGATCGGCCTGAGCACCGACATCATCTGGACCGCCAACGCGCGGACGATCCGCCACGTCATCGAGACGCGGACCGCCGACGGCGCCGAGGAGGAGCTGCGGCTCGTGTTCGACCGCATCGCCACGGTCATGCAGGCTGAGGCGCCCGGCCTGTTCCAGGACTTCGTCAAGGCCGACGACGGGTCCTGGGCGCCGCGGTACCGCAAGGTCTGACCGGCGGTCAGCCGGCTTCGTCGAGCGCGCGCCGAAGGTTGGCGCGGGTGTGCTCGGCGAACGCGATCGCTCCGTCCTGCTCGGCATCCCCGCCGTCGGTGGTGCGGGGATCGTCGTCTGCGTCGTCGTCGGCGGGCTCGATCCCGAGCGGTCCGCGAGCGGTGCGACGCTCCAGCTCGTCCAGGTCGGCCGCCAGCGCGTCGGCGGCGCGGGCCAGGTCCTCGAGGCGGTGCGCGTCGGACCCGTCGCCGGGGGCGCCGGCCCGCGTCGGGGTGGCGCCCGGTGCGGCCGCCACCCACAGGAGCCGGTGCAGCGCGTCGCGGGCGAACGCCGCGTCGGGCTCCGGGTCCGATCCGACGGTCAGCCGGTGCGCGACGCCGTGCGCGTGGAGGATCCGACGCAGCTGGTCGTGCCCGGCCGCCGGTTCGCGGACCGCCGGCTCGGCGAGTCGCAGGCGACGATTGCGGACCGGCGTCGACGGGGTCCGGTACCCGCGGTACCGCAGGTCGCCGGCGAGCAGCGCCCCGATGCCGACGACGATCCCGCCCACGATCCCGACGCCGACGACCTGACCTCCGAAGAACGCCAGGTCGGCGGTGACGCCGCCGGCCGCGCCGAGGCCGATCGCGGTGGCCACCGTGCGACGCGACACCTCGCGGCGCGCGGGCACGCGACCGGGGGCGGTCTGACCGGTGCCGGCGGGGTCGACGTCGATCCCGAGCGGCCACGCCGGCGCGCTGGGACGCACCATCCACCACACGGTCACGCCCGGACGGACCTCGGGCAGGACCGGGTGCACCGGTCGTCGGCCGCTCTCGCCGGCGGTGACCGCGGCCCGTTGCACCTCGGCCACCGCTCGACGCCACGCGTCGGGGTCGGCGGTGCTGCCCGGGGGCGGGTCGTCGAACCGGTCCAGCGGGGCCATCACCGCGGTCAGCGTACCCGGGGGAGGAACCGGCCGGTGTCGCGCGCCCACGCCCAGTACGCGGCGCCGTGGACGTCGCGCAGGTGTGGCTCCTCGACCCGGAGCGCCTGCACGATCGCCCCGGCCGCGAGCAGCGGCGCCCCGATCGCGCCGGCGACGGTCGGGTCGACGAGCAACAGCCCGACGCCGATCGCGACCATCCCGCTGTACACGGGGTGACGGACGTGCGCGAACGGCCCGTCGGTGACGAGCCGCAGCCGCTCGTCGTCGCGCTGCCCGACCCGCCACGCGTCGCGCATGACGACCTGGGCCCAGAACGTCCACGCGGTGCCGCCGACGACGAGCACGATCCCCACCCCGTGGACGAGCGTCGCGTCCGCCGGCTCCCACGCCCACCCGACCCCGGTCCAGTGCAGGAGCGGCCCCAGCCCGACGAGCAGCGAGCCGACGGCGAGCAACGCCACCGCGGTGCGACCGGACCCCGGGCGTCGCGCCGCGGACCCCGGACCGACGACGATCCCGCTCGCCCCGGTCCACCGCCGCTGCAACAGCACGCGGACGGGAAGGAGGAGCGTCAGGGCGACGAGCGCCCCGACGGTGGCGGCGCCGGGCACGGACGCAAGCCTGACAGAACGGCGCGGGGTGGTCGGGGCGCGGGGCGCTTGGTCGGGGCGTGGGGGTGGGGTGGGGTGTCGCCGATGGGGCGGGGTGGGCGTCTCCGATGGGGTGGGGTAGGTGCCGCCGATGGGGTGGGTGTCGCCGTGGGGGCGAGCCGGCAGGTCCGTGGCGGGGTGCGCCGCGTCGGCGACCGTGAGCGACGTCGAGGGGGTGGGTGTCGCGGTGGGGGCGAGCCGGCAGGTCCGTGGCGGGGTGCGCCGCGTCGGCGACGGTGGGCGACGTCGAGGGGGCGCGGGGCGTGGGGGAGGGTGGGGTTCGTCACCGGGGCGACGTCCGCACCTGCTTCGGTGGGCGTGTCCGTGGGGTGGGTGTCGCTAAGGCGGCGAACCGGCAGGTCTGTGGCGG
>JALNWQ010000015.1 GCA_023230855.1 Solirubrobacteraceae bacterium | reverse complement strand
CGCGGCGCGCACCGCCGCACCGACCACCCGGCGACCGACCCCGCGCTCGACGGGCACCACACCGTCGTGGTCGCCGGCGACGGCGGGCCGGACGTGCGGCTCGAGCCCTGGTCCTGACGCCCCGGTGGCGCCCGGCGGCGCGCCCTTAACCGGAATCGAACATTTCGCGGGTTGTAGCCCATAGACCCGGCACGTCGCCCGCCACCCACCGGCCGGCGCGACGGTCCCGGCCCACTTCGCCATGTATCACCTGAGCCGAGCCCTGTACCGCGACGTCCTCCGCAGCCTGCCGCCCGACCGCGGCCGGGAGAGCCAGGAGCACCTGCTCCACGCCTGCGAATCGACGATCCAGCGCCTCGTCGGGGATCCGCACTACTTCGCCCACCCGGCGAAGACGCTGTTCCACGAGATCCGCTTCCTCTTCCCGATCGCGGAGCAGGCGCGCGTCTGGCAGGCGGTGCGCCTGCACGTCGGCGGCCTCGCCGAGCAGCTGCGCCGGGACCCGTCGCTCGGCCACGACCTGTCGGGGACCCAGCCGACCTGCCAGGCGACGACGCGCCGCGGGCAGCCGTGCCAGCGCGACCCCTTGGAGGGCTCCCGCTACTGCCCCTCCCACCAGCACCTCACCGAGACCGAGGAGCTCGACGCGGAGTTCGAGCGGGCGCTCATGGCGGAGCAGGCGCTCGTCGCCTGACCCGGCGCGCCGGACGGGGACGGGCCGCCCGGTCGGCCGGGAGCGTCGGCGACGCCGTCGGCCCGCGGCGTCGCGCGGGCCGAGGCGGCGAGGCCCGGCGCGGCCCGGCGACCGCGTAGCCTCCGCGACGTGCTGCTCGGCGTCGACGTCGGAGGGACGTTCACGGACGCGGTCCTCGTGACCGACGCCGGCATCGTCACGGCGAAGGCGCCGACCGTGCCCGACGACCAGTCGCGTGGCGTCCTGGCCGCCGTCGACGCGGTGCTGGAGCGCGCCGGGGCCGACGTCGCGGCCGTCCGTGGCTTCCGCCACGGCATGACCGTCGCGACGAACGCCCTGCTCGAGGGCCGCCTGGCCCGGACCGCGCTGTGCGCGACCGACGGGTTCGTCGACGTCGTCGAGCTCGGGCGCCAGGACCGCCCCCACCTCTACGACCTCGCCCGGGCGCGACCCGCGGCACTGACCCCGCCGGAGCGACGGGTGGCCGTCGCGGAGCGGTGCGGCCCGGACGGCGTCGAGGAGCCGCTGACCGACGCCGAGGCCGACCGCGTCGCCCGGCGCGTCGCCGACCTCGAGCCCGAGGCGGTCGCCGTCGTGCTGCTCCACGCCGACCGCCATCCCGAGCACGAGCGGCGGCTCGGCCGGGCGTTGCGCGACCGCCTGGGCCCCGACGTCCACGTGTCGCTCTCGCACGCCGCCGTCGGCACGTTCCGCGAGTACGAGCGCGCCGCGACGACCGAGGTCGACGCCGCGGTGTCCCCGCTCGTCGGCCGGTACCTCCGCCGACTCGCCGGGCGCTGCGCCGACGCGGGCCTGCCGACGCCGGAGGTCCTGCACTCCTCGGGCGGCGTCGGCGACCTCGAGGCGACCGCGGCCCGCGGGGCCACGACCGTCCTGTCGGGCCCGGCCGGCGGGGCCGCGGCCGCGATGCTCGTCGCCGCCGCGTCGGACGAGCCCGACCTCCTGTGCCTCGACATGGGGGGCACGTCCTGCGACGTCCTCGTCGTCCGCGACGGCCACGCGACCGAGGTCGGGGGCGGCACGATCGGCGGGCGACCGATCGCCCTCCCGACGGTCGACATCCACACCGTCGGCGCGGGCGGCGGATCGATCGCGTGGGTCGACAGCGGCGGCGCGCTCCGCGTCGGGCCACGCTCGGCCGGCGCCGAGCCCGGCCCGGCCGCCTACGGCCGCGGGGCGACCGAGCCGACGGTCACCGACGCCCACGTCGTCCTCGGGACGCTCGACCCGTCGCGACCGCTCGCCGGCGGCGTCGCGCTGGACGCCGCCGCCGCGACGGACGCCGTCGACCGCCTGGCGGCGGCGATCGGGCTCGACCGCGACGCGTGCGCCCGCGGCATCCTGCGCGTCGCCGACACCGAGATGGAGCGCGCCCTGCGGACCGTGACGGTCGAGCGCGGGATCGACCCGCGCGGGTTCGCGCTCCTCGCCTACGGCGGCGCCGGCGGGCTCCACGCCGCGTCGCTCGCCGAGCGCCTGGGGATCGACCGGGTCCTCGTCCCCCGCACCGGCGGCGTGCTCTCCGCGGTCGGCCTCGCCGCCGCGCCGCGTCGACGCGACCATGCGCGAACGGTCCTGCTGCGCGGCGACGCGATCACCGCCGACCGCCTGCGGCCCGACGCCGCGATCTGGGCCGCCGGCGACGACGACGACGGACCGGGCGGCGCGCGCGACGGGACGGTGCGGATGGCCTACGACGTCCGCTATGTCGGGCAGGCGTTCGAGCTCACCGTCCGCGACGTCGAGCCCGATCCCGACGCGTTGCGGCGCGCGTTCGCCGCCGCGCACCGCGAGCGGTACGGGTTCGACGACCCCGACGCCGAGCTCGAGCTCGTGACGATCCGGCGCACCGTCGTCGCCGACCCACCGGAGGTGCGGCTGGGTGGCGACGTCCCGGCCACCGCGGCGCAGGCGGGGCCGCTCGTCCTGCCCGAGGACGGGACGACGGTCGTCGTGCCCGCCGGCTGGCGCGTCCGCCGCGACGGCGACGGCACGCTCCGCCTCGACCGCGACGGCGGGGAGCCCCGACCGTGAGCGATCGCCTCGACGCGGTCGACCTGCAGGTGCTCGTCGGCGGGCTCCGCGCGATCTGCGACGAGATGGGGGCCACGCTCGTGCGCAGCGCCCACTCGCCGAACATCACCGAGCGCCGGGACTGCTCGACGGCGCTGTTCGACGCCGACGCCCGGATGATCGCCCAGGCCGAGCACATCCCGGTCCACCTCGGGGCGATGCCGGCGTCCGTCGCGGCGGTCCGCGAGCGCGCCGGCGACGCCATCGCCCCGGGCGCGTCGTGGATCCTCAACGACCCGTTCGCCGGCGGGTCGCACCTGCCGGACATCACCGTCGTCACCCCGGCGCTCGCCCCCGACGGCACGCTCGTCGGGTTCTCCGCGACCCGGGCCCACCACGCCGACGTCGGTGGCCGCACCCCGGGCTCGATGCCGGCCGACTCGGTCACCCTCGACGAGGAGGGGGTCGTCATCCCACCGCGTCCGCTCGACGACGCGGCGATCGCCGGGCTCGTCGCCCGCATGCGCCACCCGGCGCAGCGCCGCGCCGACCTGCGCGCCCAGCTCGCGACCGCCCGGATCGGCGCCCGCGGGCTGCTCGCGCTCGCCCGCGACCGGTCGCCGGACCGCCTGGCGGCGCAGATCGACGAGGTCCTGTCGTACGGAGAGCGCCGGATGACCGCCGCGATCGACACGCTGCCCGTCGGCACGCACCGCCGCCGCGACGTCCTCGAGGGCCGCGACGGGCCGATCGCCATGACCGTCACCGTCGAGGTCGCCGACGGCCGCGTGACGATCGACCTGCGCGACGTGCCCGACCAGGGCGCGCACAACCTCAACTGCCCGCGTGCGGTGACCGAGTCGGCCTGCCTCTTCGCGGTGCGGGCCGCGGTCGCCGACCCCGAGCTGCCGACCGACGACGGGGCCCGGCGCCCGATCACGGTCCTGACCCGTGCGGGGTCGTTGCTCGACGCCCGACCGTTCGCCGACGGACGCCGCCCGGCGGTCGTCGCGGGCAACGTCGAGACGAGCTCGCGCGTCGCCGACCTCGTCCTCGGCGCGCTCGGCCGCGCGCTCGGGCAGGGCACGATGAACAACGTCACCCTCGGCGACGACCACCGGACGATGTACGAGACGATCGGCGGCGGGCAGGGGGCGCTCCCCCACGCCGACGGGCCGAGCGCGGTGCACGTCGCGATGTCGAACACGCGCAACACGCCGGTGGAGGCGCTGGAGGCGTCGTTCCCGGTCCGGGTGACCCGGTACGAGGTCCGCCGCGGCAGCGGCGGGGCGGGCGCCCACCCGGGCGGCGACGGCGTCGTCCGCGAGCTCCGGGCGCTCGCGCCGCTCGACTACCAGCTCCTGACCGACCGACGAGCGATCGGGCCGGCCGGCGCGGACGGCGGCGCCGACGGCGCGCCGGGCCGCAACGTCGTCGCCGGCCGCACGGTCGGGGCCAAGGCCGGTGGGCGCCTGGAGCCGGGGGACGTCCTGCGGATCGAGACGCCGGGCGGGGGCGGCTGCGGGGCGCACTCCACGGGTTGAGGAGGGGCGAGGGCGGACCCGTCCGGGCGTCGCGTCGGGCCCGTGGACGGGGCGACGGGCGTCGAGTGACCATCGTCACGGCAGAACCTCCCGCAACCTCTTGGATTTTTGCGCAGTTTCTGCAACGATGCGTTCTCCGTCCCGTTGCGATCTCCGCTGGTTCGCGGCTGCGCGACGGGAACGTTCATCGCCAACACTGGTACCCGCCATGCCGATTGCCTTCAAGGAATGGGCGGTCACGGTTCGTGCCCTCGCCGAGGGTGAGCAGCTGCTCACGCTACGCAAGGGTGGTATCCGGGAGGAGCACAAGCACTTCCGGCTCGAGCACGATCGCTTCTTCCTGTACCCCACGTTCGACCACCAGCGCAACGACGTCATCCGTGAGTCGCACCAGCCCGAGCTCCGTCGTGCGCTCGAGGAGGGCGTGTGGCCGGACGGCGATCCGCCGCCTTCCGCGCTGACGCAGGACGGCGGCATCCCGCAGCCGGAGCGCGTGCGCATCCGGGCGTGGGCCGAGGCCGTGGCGCACTACACCGTGACGGACGCCCGCGTCGTCGAGGCGCTGTCGCCGTACTACGTGTGGACGTCGGACTACGCCGAGAAGCGCCTGCGCTGGAAGCACCGTCATCCGCTCCACATCGTGCTCTTGCGGGCCTACCGCATCCCGCGCCCGGTCACGGTGCGCGTGCGCGACGACTTCGGCGGATGCCGGTCGTGGCTCGAGGTCCAGCGCGACCTGCCGTTCGAGGGCACCCCGGTCCTGTCCGACGGCGAGTTCGCCCGGGCCACCGGCGAGATCGAGGCGATCCTCGCCAGCGCCGCGGACCGCGTTCCCGTCCTGGCGTGATCCCGGATCCCTCCGGGGTCCCCTCCTCCCCGACCGGTGACGCCCGCCCCGCGGGCGTCACCGCCGTCGGCGCCGCGCCCGGGACGAACCTCCTGCCCGGGTGCGCGCGCATCCTCTGCCTCGGCATCGGCGGTGGCGGCGACGTGGTCGGCGCGCTCGGCGCCGCCCGGCTGCTCGGCCGCCCGTTCGTCGTCGGCGGCCTGACCTGGGAGCGGCTGCCGGTCGACCCGGTCCCCGGCCCGCGTCGGCTCGACGAGATCGTCGACCACGACGTCCTCTCCCCCACCGTCGCCCGCGCCGACGGCCGCACCCGCACCACCGGTGGCATCGGGTTCGCCGAGTCGCGGATGAGCGACGTGCTCGGGGCGCCGACGGTGCTCGTGGATCCCAACCCCGGACCGGCGGCGGTCGCCGACGGGATCCGGGACGCGCTCGGCCCGCTGGGCTGCGACGGGGTGCTCCTCGTCGACGTCGGCGGCGACGTCCTGGCCCACGGCGACGAGGCCGGGCTGGCCAGCCCGCTCGCCGACGCGCTCCTGCTCGCCGCGGGGCTGCGGCTCGTCCACGCCGGGGTGCCGACCGCCCTGGGCATCGTCGGCGCCGGCTGCGACGGCGAGCTCACCCCCGACGAGGTCGCCGCCCGGGTCGCCGAGATCGACGACCGCAGCGGGGTGCTCGCCGACCTGCCGCTCGATCCCGAGGGCCTCGACGACGCGCTGGCCCACGTCGTGACCGAGGCGAGCGCGATGGCGGCGCGGTGCGCCCGCGGCGAGCGGGGCCCGGCCACGATCCGCGACGGTCGACGGTCGGTGGAGCTCACCGCGCTCGGCGGCCGGGTCCTCGTGCTCGACGTCGAGGCCGCGATCGCGGGCCCGGCCCGCCTCGCCCGCCTCCTCGCCGACGCGACCGACCTGGAGGACGGCGAGGCGCGCCTCGCCGCGATCGGGATCCGCTCCGAGCTCGCCTGGGAGCGCGAGCGGACGGCCACCGCCGGCTGATCCCGTGGCCCCGGGGCGACGCCGAGCCCGGACCGGCAGCCCCGCCGACGTCACCGCGCGGTCGACCGCCCCGCGTCGCGACGTCCCGGTCGACCCTCGACGCGGTCAGCCCTCGACGACGACGTCGACCTCGGTCACCGTGCCGCCGTCGATGAGGTAGCTGCGGATCTCGGGCTCGTCCGCCTGCGTGCCGACGATGAGCCACTCGACGCCGGGCCAACCGGCGGCGAAGTTGATGTCCGTCTGCGACGGGTACGGGGCCGACCGGGTGTGGGAGTGGTAGATGACGCCGAGGTCCGCCCCCGCGTCCTCGATCTCGTTGTAGACGCGCAGCAGGTCCTGCGGGGCGATCTCGAACCCCCACGGCTTGGGGCCCTGGAGGGCGTTCTCCAGCTCGTGGACGGACGTCACGACGCCGTCGCGCACCCCGAGCACGCCGCAGCACTCGTCGGGCGCGTCGCGGCGGGCGTGGGCGACGACGGCGTCGAGCGCCTCGGACGTGATCCGCATCAGGCTCGATCGGCCGTCGGGCCGGACACGTCGGTGGCGTCGGCGTCGGCGTCGGCATCACGGCCGGCCGGGGTCCGCGGCGGCGGGATCGCCGCCGGCTCCCGGCGACGCGCCGGACGGTCCTCGACGTCGCCGAAGTCGTCGTCGAACGGGTTGGCGCCGGACACCGTCTGCTTGAACTCGCGCAGGCCCTTCCCGAGCGAGCGGCCGACCTCGGGGAGCTTCTTCGGGCCCAGGACGAGCAACGCGATGACGAGGATGATGAGGAGCTCGGGAACGCCGATCGGACCCATGTCAGATCACCACCAGACGGTCGAGTCGAGGTTCTCGATCTCCTCGATCGGCTTCGTGTAGATGCCGGAGGAGAGGTACTTCCACCCGTCGTCGCAGACGATGAAGACGACGTTGCCCTCGTCCATCTCGTTGGCGATGCGCACCGCCACCCGGGCGATCGCGCCGGAGGAGACGCCGGCGAACAGGCCCTCCTCGTCGAGGAGCTTGCGCGTCCACACGATCGCGTCCTCGTTCGTCACGAAGATCTTCCGGTCGAGCAGCGACAGGTCGATGATCGGCGGGATGAACCCGTCGTCGAGCGAGCGCAGCCCCTGGACGGGCTCGCCCTGCATCGGCTCCGCCGCGACGATCTTCACCCGGTCGCCGAGCTCCTCCTTGAACCGGCGGCCGTTGCCCATGAGCGTCCCGCCGGTGCCGAGGCCGGCGACGAACGCGTCGACCTGACCGTCGAGCTCCTCGAGGATCTCGAGCGCCGTGCCGTTGTAGTGGGCGCCGGGGTTCGCCGGATTGCCGTACTGGTACGGCATGACGTACGTGGGATCCTCGGCGGCCATCTTCTCGGCCAGCGCGACCGCGCCGTTCGAGCCGAGGTTGCCCGGCGAGTAGACGATCTCGGCGCCGTACATCCGCAACAGCTGCGTGCGCTCCTGCGTGACGTTGTCGGGCATGACGACCTTGAGCCGGTAGCCCTTGCGCTTGGCGATCATCGCGAGCGCGATGCCGGTGTTGCCCGACGTCGGCTCGAGGATCACCGAATCCGGTCCGATCGTCCCGCGCTCCTCGGCATCCTCGATCAGCGCCTTGGCGACGCGGTCCTTCACCGATCCGGTCGGGTTGGCGGACTCGAGCTTGGCCCAGATCCGGACGCCGGGCTTGGGCGACAGCCGCTTGAGCTCGATCAGCGGGGTGTTGCCGATCGACTGCACGATGTCGCCGTAGCGACCCGCGCAGGGACGGTTCTCGAGGGGAGGGAGCGCCATTGCTTCACGAAGTGTAGCGATGGCCGGGCGTCGCCTCCACGAGTCGCGGACACCTCGTCCGCCGGGTGTTCGCGGGCGACCCGGGCGGCGCGCGACGGCCCCGGACGACCCGCGGGTAGGGTCCGCCGATGGACGTCCTCACGCAGGTCGGGTTGTGCCTCTTGGCGCTCGGAGCGCTGCTGGGATGGCTCGTCGTGCTGCGCACCGAGTATCCGGACGCGCTGCGCCGCGTCGGCGTACGGAGCCCGCGTCGCCTGCTCCAGATGCACCTGGACTACGTGATCATGGGCGTCCTCCTCATCGCGGTCGGCACGGCCCTCCCGGACCTGGCGACGTGGAACCGGGCGGCCCTCATCGCCGGCACGATCGTCAACCCGTTGCTGTTCCTTCCGCTGGCGTTCCGGGAGTCGTGGTCGAAGGCGCTGCCGTACCGGGTCGTGACGGTGCTCTCGTTCCTCGCCGTGAGCGCCGGCACGGTCGGGGCCGCGGTCGCCGGGCTGCAGGCGTAGGAGATCGACGCGACGCCGCGTCGCGTCGATCCGCCGGTCGCGCATCGGGCGCGGGCGGCGAGGCCGGCCTCGCCGCGGCCCCGTGGCCGCGTCACGCCGTGGTGAGCACCAGCGGCAGGACCGGCCCGGCGCCGCGGCGGCGGAGCTGACCGCCGACCATCGCGAGGGTCCAGCCGGAGTGGCGGACGTCGTCGACGAGCAGGACCGGGCCGTCCGGGACGTCGCCCACGACGGCGAACGCGCCGCGGACGTTGGCGGCCTGCTGGGCGGCGCCGCGCTGCCGGTCCTGGGGCGGACGGTCCTCGAGGCGGGCGAGCGTCGCGACGTAGGGCAGGCCGAGCGCCGCCGCGAGCCGCGCCCCGAGGTCGGACACGACGTCGGGAGCCGAGGCGTCGCCGACCGGCCCGCCGCCCGCGCGCTCGACCACGCCGGCCGCCCCTTCCGGTGCCGTGGCACCGTCGCGTCCCGCCCCCTCCCGCAGCGCACGACGGGCCGGCACGGCGGTCACCCACGCCGGGGTCGCGTCCCACCCGCGCACGAGCGCCGCGGCGGCCGCGACGAGCTCGTCGGTGACCCGGCCGTCCTCCAGCGCGGCGCGCACGTCGGCGTCCCAGCCCGCGTCGCCACGACGGGCGAGGGCGCGCCCCGGCTCGGTGCGGACGCCCTCGGCGATCCGGCGCATCGTGCCGGTCCCGGCCTCGGGGGCCATCCGCTTGGGATCGAAGCCGACCGGGCGGGAGCGCAGCGCCTGCTGGGCGTCGCGGACGAGGCCGCGGTCGGGCTCCAGCGCCCACCGCGGCCCGGCGCAGACGGCGCACCGTCCGCAGTCGGTCGGGGCGGGGTCGTCGAGCTGCTCCTGCAACGTCCGCATGAGGCAGCGCCCGTCGCCACCGTAGTCGGCCATCGCGCGTTGCTCGGTCCGGCGCAGCTCGGTGATCCGCCGATAGCGCGCCTCGTCGTAGGCCCAGTCGCTGTCGGCGACCGTCACCCAGCGGTTGCCGGTCCGGCGGATCGCGCCCTCGACGTCGAGGACCTTGAGCATGGCCTCCAGACGGCCCAGGCCGAGGTTGACGTGGGCCTGGACGCCCCGCGTCGTGAGGCCCGCGCCCCCCGCGTCCGCGAGCGCGGACCGGACTTCGTCGACCCGCTCGCGGGGCGGGAACGCCTGCCCGATGAAGAAGTCCTGGATCCGGCGGTCCTCCGCCCCGCGCAGCAGCACGACGTCGGCGTGGTCGACGCCGCGACCGGCCCGGCCGACCTGCTGGTAGTAGCTCACGACCGATCCCGGCGCCTGGTAGTGGACGATGAACCCGAGGTCGGGCTTGTCGTAGCCCATCCCGAGCGCGCTCGTGGCGACGACCGCCTTGACGTCGTTGGCCCGGAGGCGCTCCTCGACCGCGATCCGCGCGTCCGCGTCGTGCCCGCCGGTGTAGGCGGCGGCGGCGATCCCGTGGTCGGCCAGGAAGCCGGCGACCTGCTCGGCGTCGGCGACGGTGAGCGTGTAGACGATCCCCGAGCCGGGGAGCGCGTCCTCCCCCGCGTCCGGACGGAGGCACTCGACGAGCCACGCCAGCCGCTCGGCCGGGTGCGGCAGGTCGACGACCTCGAGTCGCAGGCTCGTGCGCGCCAGCGACCCGCGGTACACCCGGAGCCCGGCGGTCGGATCGTCGCCCGCGTCCGGCGGCGCGAGCTGCGCCACGAGGTCGTCGACGACCCGGTCGTTGGCGGTCGCCGTCGTGCCGAGCACGGCGGCGTCGGCGGGGAGGCCGGCCAGCACGTCGCGGATCCGCCGGTAGTCGGGGCGGAAGTCGTGCCCCCAGTCCGACACGCAGTGCGCCTCGTCGACGACGAGCAGGCCGGTGCGCGACGCGACGAGCGGCAGCATCCGCTCCCGGAACCGCTCGGCGTTCAGGCGCTCCGGCCCGACGAGGAGCAGGTCGACGTCGTCGGCCTCCAGCCGCCGCTCGACCTCGGCCCACTCGCCCTGGTTCGTCGAGTTGATCGTGTGGGCGCGCAGGCCCATCGCGGTCGCCGCCTCGAGCTGGTTGCGCATGAGCGCCAGCAGCGGCGACACGATGAGCGTCGGGCCCGCGCCACGGGCGCGCAGGAGCGCGGTCGCGACGAAGTACACCGCGCTCTTGCCCCACCCGGTCCGCTGGACGCACAGCACGCGACCGCGGTCCTCGACGAGGTCGCGGATCGCGTCGAGCTGATGCTCGCGGAACGTCGCGTCGGCGACGCCGGTGAGCGCCCGCAGGCGCTCCAGGGCCTCGTCGTCGAGGGGGCGGGGCTCGGTGGTGGTCATCGCGGTCGATCGTCCCCGACCGGCCCGCGACGGACCAACCGGGAGATCGTGCCGATCCCGTGCCCGAACGGCGCCGATCCCGTGCGGTCGCCGCGACGGCGGGCACGGGACCGGGCCACGGATCGCGTCAGCGGGCCCCGCCGGCCATCGCCGGCAGGATCTGCAGCGTGTCGGCCGGGCCGACCGCGGTGTCGAGGCCGCCGAGGACGCGGACGTCCTCGTCGTTGAGGTAGACGTTGACGAACCGGTTGAGCTCGCCGTCGGCGCCGAAGAGCTGGCCGCGCAGCTCCTCGTGCGCGGTCGTCAGCGCGTCGAGGACCTCGCGGACGGTCGCGCCGTCGGCGTCGACCTGGCGCTCGCCGCCGACCGACGGGCGCAGGACCGGGGGGATGCGGATGTTGGCCATGGGTTGCGAATCGTAGGGGGTCGGAGCCTCAGCCCGCCGCGGCGCAGAACGCCTCGTAGTCGGGGAACACGCCGAGCTCGTCGTCGGGGATCGACGCGGGATCGACGGAGCAGACGGGGCAGGACGGGTCGCGACGGACCTTGACCTCCCGCATCTCGGCCGCGAGGGCGTCGTACATCGCCAGCCGGCCGCGGAGCGGGTCGCCGACGCCGACGACGAGCTTGATGACCTCGGTCGCCTGCAGCAGGCCGGCGGTGCCGGGCAGGACGCCGAGGACGCCGTTGGCGCCGCAGGACGGGGCGAGCTCGGCCGGGGGAGGCTCGGGGAAGAGGCAGCGGTAGCACGGGCCGGGCTCGTGCTCCTGGTCGCGGCGGGTGTCGAACACCGACAGCTGCGCCTCGAACCCGAGGATCGCGGCGCTCACGACCGGCTTGCCCAGGCGGACCGCGGCGTCGTTGATGAGGTACCGCGTCGGGAAGTTGTCGGTGCCGTCGACGATGACGTCGTAGTCGCGGAAGATGTCGAGGACCGTCGACGCGTCGAGGCGCGTGCGGTGCTGGACGACCTTCACCTCGGGGTTGAGGTCCTCGAGCCGCCGGGCGACCGACTCGGTCTTCGGCTCGCCGATGGTCGACGTGCCGTGGGCGACCTGGCGCTGGAGGTTGGACAGGTCGACGACGTCGTCGTCGACGATGCCGAGCGTCCCGACGCCCGCCGCGGCGAGGTAGAGCGAGTTCGGCGACCCGAGCGCGCCTGCGCCGATGAGCAGGACCTTCGCGTCGATGAGCTTGAGCTGGCCCTCGAGGCCGATCTCGTTGATGAGCAGGTGGCGGCTGTAGCGCTCGCGCTGCGACGGCGTGAGGACGCGGGGGACGTCGACCTCGTAGCCGCGGTCCTTCCACAGCGTGTAGCCGCCGGTCATCGACTCGACGCGGTCGTACCCCAGGTCCTCCTTGAGGGTCCGGGCGGCGAGGGCCGAGCGATTGCCGGACGCGCAGTAGAGGATCACGCGCTTGTCGCGGTCGCCGACCGCGCCGTCGATCCGCGACTCGAGGAAGCCGCGGGCGACGTGGACGGCGCCGGGCAGCTTGCCGGCCGACACCTCGTCGCTCTCGCGGACGTCGACGATCACGGTGTCCGGGTCCCAGAGGACCTCCTGCACCTGCGCCGGGTCGACCTCGTCGACCTGCCCCTTGATCTGGCGGACGAACTCCGCACCGGAGGGTGTCATGCGATCACCTGATAGCCCATCGGGATTCCACTACTTCAGAAAGTGTAGCGACCCGCGGGATCGTCCGGCGTCGCGTACCCTGGGTCGACGTGCATCCGCGCCTGCCGCTCGCCCTCCTCGTGACGCTCACCGTGACGCTCGGCCTGGCGGTGAGCCTCGTGCTCCTCCGCCCGCAGGCGGTGACGCCGGTCGCCGCGGCCGTCGACGGGGTGGAGTCCGCCGCCAGCCCCTTCGCCGGACCGACCCGCGCGTCGGACGCCCTCGCCCCGCCGCTGCGCCTGCGCGACCAGCGGGGTCGGATCGCGACGCTCGACGAGTATCGCGGAGCGCCGCTCGTCGTCACCTTCCTCTACTCGACCTGCCGGGACACCTGCCCGGTCGCCGCGCGGCAGATCGCCGGCGCCCTCGACCGGCTCGACGCGCCGGTGCCGGTGATCGCGGTCACCGTCGACCCCGAGCGCGACACCCCGGCGTCGGCGCAGCGGTTCGTCAACCGGATGGGCCTGCGGGACCGGATGCGGTTCCTCCTCGGCGAGCGCGACGCGCTCCGGCCGATCTGGCGCGCCTACGGCATCCAGCCCCAGGGCCAGGGGTTCGAGCACAACGCGTACGTCCTGCTCGTCGACGGCCGCGGCCGTCAGCGGGTGGCGTGGCCGGTGCAGGTGCTCACCGACGACGGCCTGGCGCACGACATCCGCGTGCTGCAGGCCGAGGCCGGCGCGGGCTGACCCACGGCGACCCGGTCGGCGCGGACGTCAGACGGTCGCGTGCTCGTGGGCGCAGGCCGCCACGGCCGCGTCCTCGCGGTCCCGGGCGGCGACGTACACCGCCCAGCGGACCGGCCCCGGCTCGGCGGACCAGGCCGCCCACGCGTCGCGGGCGTCCTCGCGCGCCGAGGCCCACGCGCCGTGCAGGGCGTCGTCGGCGTAGCGGGCGTCGCGAACGACGATCTCGTGCGTGTCCGCGACCGAGTCCAGGAGCGCGTGGAGCGCGTTGATGTCGGGACGGTCGTTGGTCGTGGTGGGCATCGTCGTCACCTCCCGGTCGGATCGTTCGGGCCTTCACCCGGGATAACCCCACCGCGACCGGTCGGTTGCGCGGTCGTCGCGGTTCCGTGGTCGGGTGGGGCGCTCGGTGGATGAGGCTTGGTACTACCGTCGTCGTCGCGACCGTACCCCGCCGTGACCGCGCCACCCCGCGGTGGACGTTCGGTCGATGCCGCGAGGGCGTCAGCGGGACGGGCCCGGGGCGACGTCGGGCTCGTCGTCGAGCCCCTCGTCGAACGGATCGTCGTCGAGGTCGTCCTCGTCGTCGGGCAGGCGCCGTCCCGCGAGCCACAGTCCCCCGGCGACGAGCGCCACCGGCAGGAGGTACAGGAACACGTGGTACCAGTGGCCGATGTGGGCGAGCACCGTCACGTCGACAACCATAGAGCGAGGGCGACCGACGCGACCGACGCCACCAGCCCGACCGTCGCGACGCGGACCGTCGCCCTCCGTCCCCCGCGGGCGGCGGGGCGCAGCGTGACGAGCAGGGCGACGTGGAGCGCGGCGACGACGGCGAGCTGGACGAGCCAGACGGCGACCGCGCCGGACTGGCCGACGCTCCCGGTGTGGCTCGCCGTGCCGAACCAGTCCGACCCGTCGCCGCGCGGATCCGACACGAGCGAGCGGATCGTCGGCGCCTCCGACACGAGCAGCGACCCGTAGTGGGCGACGATCGTCGCGAGCCCCGCCGCGACGAGCCCACCGGCCACCCGGGCCGCCGGATCGCCGTCGCGGGCGCCGCCGGCCCGCCGGAGCGCGACGACGACGCCCGCGGCGACGGCCGCGAGGGCCCCGGCGACGAGGAGCAACCCGACCGTCGAGCCGACCGTCGACGCCGTCCCGTCCGGGAGCCCGAGGTCGACGAACAGCGTCTCGAGCCGAGGCCCGATCCCGTCGTCGCCGGACCAGGCGCCGGTGGAGGCCACGCCGTCGAACGTCGCGGTCGCGGCCAACGCGATCGCTCCCGCCGGCACGCCGGGATCGCCTGCGGCGGACGCCAGGCCGGCCCCGGGGCGGCGCAGCGCGGGCCGGCCGTCGCGGACGGTCCACGGCGACAGCGCCGCGCCCATCCGCCCGAGCAACGCGAACCCGTCGACCCGGTCGAGGAACGCCCGGCCGAACGCGCCGGCCCCGGCGAGCAGGACCGCGGTGTAGACGAGCCCCAGGAGCGCCAACGCCGCCGGGTCGTCCCGTGCGGGCGACGCGACCTGGATCCACCCGACGACGAGCAGGACGCCGGCCGCCGGCAGGCTGCCGAGGCGCTCCGGCCACCGGAACGGCTCCGGCAGGCCCCGCGGCCCGGACGCCCGACGGCCGACCCACCCGGCGGCGTCGACCACGGCGCCCCACGGGCTGAGCCACCGCCACAGGTCGCCCACGGCGATCGACGCGACCGGCAGCCCGACGAGCAGGCCGACGAGCAGCACCGTCGGCAGGAGGTTCGCCCGCGGGTTGGACGTGCCGGTGCTCCCGGCCCACAGCGCGACCGCCAGGCCGGCGACGCCGAGCGCGCCGAGCGCGACCCGGAGCGCGACCGCGGCGGCGGGCGTCCGTCCCGTCCCGTCCGTCGCCGTCGGCGCGGCCGACCGCGGCGCCGCGGGACGCCCCCGCAGCCACCGGACCTGGATCGCCAGCAGGACGGCCGCGACGATCCACGGGAACGCCCATTCGGGGAGCGGCAGATCGCGCGGACCGAGCGGATCGTGCGCGCCCGCCGACGCGGCGGTGGCCGTCCACAGGACCGGGACGAGGATCGCGAGGCCGAGCGACCACCGGGCGCGCCGCCGGGGCCCGCGCCCGCGGCTGACCGTGCGGAGCATCGCGCCGGATGGTAGATCGTCGTCCCGCCGGGTAACGTGGCCGCCCCATGCGCGCCCCCGCGGAGACCATCCCCGCTCCCCCGTTCCCCCGCCCCGCGGAGTGGGTCAACGTCGCGATGCTCCGCATGGACCAGCAGGTCGGGCGGCCGGTGCTCGTCGAGTTCTGGGACTTCTGCCGGCCGGCGTCGGTGCGGTCGGTGGCCTACCTGCAGGCGTGGCACGACCGGTACGCCGAGCACGGCCTGCGGGTCGTCGGCGCGCACTGGTCGGGGTTCGCGTGCTCGCGGGATCCGGACGCGATCCGGGCGGCGGTCGAGCGGCTCGGGATCACGTTCCCGGTGCTCATCGACGCCGACGGCACGTACCGCGACGACTTCGAGGCCCCGGGCTGGCCGTCGCGCTACCTCTTCGACGGGTCGAGCTGGCTCGTCGACCACCACGTCGGCGAGGGCGGCTACCGGGAGTGCGAGGAGGCGATCCTCGAGTTGCTCGGTCTCGACGACGAGCCGCTCGCGCCGCTGCGACCGATCGACGACGACGACGCGATGCTCGTGCTGCCGACGCCCGAGCAGGACGGGCCGTACGACGGCCCGTACCGCGCCGGCGAGGTGTGGGTCGTCGCCGAGCCGGACGGCGCGGACGAGGGGACGGTCCTCGTCGACGGTCACCCGTTCGGCGTCCCCGGCCCGGGGGCGTACCTCGTCCGGGCCCACGAGCGGTCGACGAACGGGGTCATCGCCGTCGAGGCGGGCCCCGGCGCCGTGGTGCACGGCGTGAGCTTCGCGCCCGGCCTGGCCGCCGACGGGGCGGGCGAGTCGTTGCCCGGGCACGGCTGACCGCGGACCGCCCGCGCTCGGCGCCTCCGCCTCGACCGGGACGGAGGTCGCCCGCCGGCCGCCCCGTGCCCCCGACGGTCAGGGCAGCAGCCGGACGACCCGCGGCTCGCCGTCGACCCCGATCCGGATCGCGCCGCCGGGCGCGTAGGGATGGGCCCGGCCGTCGACCGCACCGGACGGCGACGTGCCGTCCCACACCCACGCGCCCGGGTTCCACAGGCGGATGCCGGCGGCCGTCCGCCACTCGTGCGGGGCGGCGTCGGCGAGCGGACCGGCGTGGTGGGTGTGCCCGCTGACGAGGTGCGCGGGCCGCAGGCCCCACCGCCGGACGACGGTCGCGACGCCGGCCAGGCCCTCGCGGCGCAGGACGTCGGGGTCGAGCCGGGGCTCGAGGTCGCCCAGGCCGCCGCGCCGCGCGGCGCGGACGGCGACGGGCACCGCGATCCGGGCGGCGCGTCCCCGGACCCCGCGGCCGTCGCGCAACAGCTCCCAGACGCGGGCCGACGTGCGCTGCGACCGGGCCTGCCCGTCGCGCTCCGCGTACTCGGCCATGCCCTCGATCCAGCCGTAGGCGGGCCGCAGGAGCCGCTCGAACTGCTCGACGGTGTGGGTGTCGGCCTGGGTCTGGCGGTGGGCGCGCGCCACGGCGCCGGCGAGCAGTCGCTCGACCGTCGGCAGCCGCCAGATCGCGTCCTGGTGGTGGCCGTGGGTGACGAGGACGCCGGCGGGCCCACCGGACGCTCCGCGATCGGGGGCGACGATCCAGGCGGCCGGGTACGCGACGTGGACCGCCGCCGGCGCCAGCGCGTCGGCGATCGCGACGGCGAGCGGGGACACGTCGACCGGGTCGGCGGCGTCGGTGGGCGCCAGGGCCTCGCCGGCGAGCCGCCGACGGTCGATCCACGGGCGGACGATCGCATGGTCGTGGTTGCCCGCCAGCACCAGCACCCGTCGGTCGGGGCCGAGGCGCTCGCCGATCGCCCGCAGCACCGGTCGGGCCCGGTCGAGGATCGCCCGGGCCGGGCCGTGGCGCAGCTCGAGCAGGTCGCCGGCGATGACGAGCCGGCCGACCCCGTCGAGGCCGTCGAGCAGCCCGTCGAGCGCGTCGGTCGACCGGCGCAGCAGGTCGCTGCCGGTCGCCGATCCGAGGTGCAGGTCGGACACGACGAGCGTGTCGCCGTCCGGGCCCGGCGCGGCCCACGGCGCGCCGGCTGCGACCGGGGGAGCCACCCGCGGTCGTCGCGCTACGCCCGCGCCGCCTCGCGGGCGCGCTGCTCCACGCGGATCGGCTTGGGGAGCATGAACCGCACGTCCTCGCGGATGACCTCGAGCTCGCGGACGTCGGTGGTGCCACGGGAGCGGAAGAGCGCGACGAGCTCCTCCACGAGCTCGTCGGGGGCGCTCGCCCCGGACGTGATCCCGACGGTGCGCTTGCCGTCCAGCCACGCCTCGTCGACCTCGCCGGCGTTGTCGATGAGGTGGCTCTCGGTCCCCAGCTCGCGCGTGACGTCGACGAGCCGCAGCGAGTTCGACGAGTTGCGCGACCCGATGACGAGGACGAGGTCGCACTGCGCGGCGAGCTGCTTGACCGCCATCTGGCGGTTCGTCGTCGCGTAGCAGATGTCGTCCTTGCGAGGCCCGGTGATGTGCGGGAACCGCTGGCGCAGCCGATCGATGATCTCGCGCGTCTCGTCGACCGACAGCGTCGTCTGCGAGATGTAGGCGAGCTTCTCGGTGTCGGGGTCGATGTCGAGCCCGTCGACGTCGTCCACCGTCTCGACGAGGGTGATGTGGTCGGGCGCCTCGCCCATCGTGCCCTCGACCTCCTCGTGGCCGGCGTGGCCGATGAGGATCATGCGGTAGCCGTCCTCGGCGAACTTCACCGCCTCGCGGTGGACCTTCGTCACCAGGGGGCAGGTCGCGTCGATCGTCCGCAGGCCGCGCTCCGCCGCGTCGGCGTGGACCGCCGGGCTCACGCCGTGCGCGCTGAAGATCGTGATCGCGCCCTCGGGGATGTCGCCGGTCAGCTCGTCGACGAAGATCGCGCCGCGCGAGCGCAGCGTCTCGACGACGTGCTTGTTGTGCACGATCTCCTTGCGGACGTACACGGGCGGGCCGTAGAGCTCGAGCGCGCGCTCGACGGTCTGGACGGCGCGGTCGACGCCCGCGCAGTAGCCGCGCGGGCGGGCGAGCAGGACGGTGTCGGGCGTGGAGGGCGCGCTCACCCCTCCCATGGTACGGACTCGCCACCGGACCGGCCACCGCATTCCCGATCCACACGATCGGAGATGGATCGCGGCCTCGGCTAGGGTCAGGCCATGCGTCCGCGTCGCATCCCGGTCCCCGTCGCCGCCGCGCTCGCCGTCGCCGTGCCCGGCCCCGCCCACGCGGCGACCGCCGACGGCGGATCCGGGGCGTCCCGCCTGCGGGCGGTCGGCTGGGGCCGCGTCGCGTTCCGCAGGGGCCGCCTGACCCTGTCGCGCCTGGGCGGGCCGATGAGCCACGGCGGCGGCGTCGGGTGCGACGCGATCGACCACGCGACGGTGTCGGGCCGCGGCCGGATCCGCCGGTTGACGCTCTGGACGGTGACCCGTCCGACGGTGCGGTGCCTGCGGGCGACCGACCGCGTGCGGCTCGTGCCCGTCGGCGGATGGACGACCCGCACCGTCGGCTGGCCCACCCCGATCGAGCCGGTGACGCCGGGGCTGCGGAGCCCGCGTCCGGTCGGATTCTCGGGGGCGGTGCTGCAGCCGGATCGCCGGACCATCGTCGTGCCCTACGGTCGCGGTGCGTGCGAGGGCGTGACCTCGGCGGCGGCGACGCTCGACGGGCGCACCGCGACGATCGACCTGCGCATCGGCGCGACCGTCCCGCCCGACCGGGCCTGCATCGCGATCCTCGTCATGGGCACGACGATGGTCCGACTCCCGGCCCGGGCCCCCGCCGGGGTGCGGATCGTCGACGCGAACGCCCGCTGACGCGCCGGTCAGCGCCGGCGGCGCTCGCGGCGGACCCACTCCACGAGCGCCTCGCCGGTGGCGTCGATCGCCCGGAGCGACAGCCGGTCGATGCGATCGGCGGCGGTGTTCTTCACCGGGTGGTCCCAGTCGATGAGCGTCACCGCCGGCACGCCCCGCCAGAGGAACGGCAGGTGGTCGTCGACGATCGCCGTGCGGCCCTCCCCGGCGAAGACCGCCCCCACGCCGGCCCGGTCGGCGGCGGCGCGGACGCGGCGCCACAGGCCGGGGTCCGATCCGGGCTCGCGCGGGAGCCGCAGGCCTCGACCGGCGACGTAGTCGGCGACGACGACCGACCCGAGCGACCGGTGGTGCCGCTCGGCGTACGCCCGGGACCCGCGCAGGCCCTGCTCGGCGAACCGGGCCGGATCGCCGGCGGGCGGCAGCTCCTCGCCGTCGAGGAGGACGAACCGCACCTCGCGGCGACGGGGCGCCGCCCGCCCCTTCCGCCGGGCGGTGCGGCGCTCGGCCCGGTCGATGCGGTCCAGGGCGCGCGCGACCTCGAGCACGACCGCGGTCCCGGCGGCGGAGTCGTTGGCCCCGACGAACCCCGGCGGGTCGAGCTGCGTGTCGTAGTGGGCGGCGAGGACGACCGCGGGGCGACGCCCGGGGATCCGCCCGACGACGTTGACGAGCCCCGGGTGCCCGGCGACCCGCTCGGCACGGGCCCGCGGCAGCCGGGCGACGAGCCGACGCCGCACCCGGGAGAGCGCCTCCGACCCGGCCGGGCGGGGGCCGGCGGCGACCTGCAGCCGGACGAGCCGCAGCGCCCGGTCGCCGTCGAACGCACGCGTGCGGGCCGCGGGGACGGCGTCGTCGACGCTCCGGGCGACGGCCAACTCCGCGTCGAGGTCCGCGATCGGCGACGTCGCGCCCCGGCCGTCGCCGTCCGACGCGTCGGACGCCAGCACGATCGCGGCGGCGACGAGCAGCAGCGCGACGATCCCGGCCACCGCGCCCGCGGCGCGCCACCGGCGGCCGGGACCCGGATGCCGTGACGCGGCTCCGGACGATCCACCGGTCGGGCTCGGCTGCGCGGGACGCCCCATCCCGCCCATCCTCCCCCATCGTCGGGCACCGGCGCGACGACCGACCCGGGCGGGCCGTCAGCGCCGCAGCAGGATCGTGCCGCGTCGGGTCTTGCGCTTGGGGCGGTCGGCCCGGTTGCCGGCCTTGTCGACCGGACGCAGCGCGAACCGCACCCGTCCGCGGGGCACCCGCACCGTCAACCGGCCGCGCTTCGCGCTGCCGACCCGCCGGAAGCCGCGACCGTCGACGCTGCGGAAGACCTCGACCCGGCGGATGCCGCTGGCGACGAGCGCCCCGGGGGCCGGGTCGTCCTGGCGCCACCGCAGGCGGATCCGCGACGACGACACGCGGCGGGAGCGGGTGCGGAACCGGGCCGTCGGCGCGCGCAGGTCGATCCGACGGGCCTTGTCGACCGCGTCGTCGGCGTCGACGATCCCCCACCCGGTCTGCTCGTTCCAGCCGCCGGAGCGGGTGGCGGTCTCCTTGATCGTGCGCACGATCGCGGCGGCGTCGAGGTCGGGGTTGGCGTCGCGCACGAGCCCGGCGACGCCGGCGACGATCGGGGTGGCCATCGACGTGCCCTGGAGGTAGGCGTAGCGCGCGTCGCCGTCGATGCTCGTGCGACAGCGACAACCCGGGGTGACCGAGCCGTCCGGGTGCGGCACGTCCTGCTCGTACCCGACGCGGCCCGCCGGGAACGCGCCGACGAGGCCGAACGGCGCCCGGTCCGCCCGGTACGTGCCGTAGGCGGCGACCGAGATCTGGCTGCCGTACCCGGCGAACGGCGCGCGCGTCCCGTCGGCCTGCACGGCGGTGACCGTCAGGCCGATGCCCTCGTCGATCCGCGGCCCGGTGCCGGTCGGCTGCAGGACGTTCGCCGGGTAGCCCTGCTCGGCGACCGGCTGGTCGGCGGCGGCCGCGACGGCGACGACCCCCTCGTCCGCCGCGTTGCGCAGCGCGTCCCGGATCGCGGCGGGCGCGGTGGCGACGCCGTCGACCCCGAAGCTCATGACGATCGCGTCCGCCCCGCGGTCGACCGCGGTGTCGATCGACGACGCGACGCTGGAGTCGCTCAGCCCGCTCTTGATGACGATGAGCCGGCAGCGCCCCCCGGCGCCCGCGATCCCGGCCCCTCCGTTGAACACCGAGCAGGCGAGCGACGCCACGTGGGTCCCGTGCCCGAGCTCGTCGGTGTCCTTCGTGCCGGTGGTCGACCCGTCGACGTGCGCCTCCTCGATGACCGGCCCGAGCTGCGGATGCGCACGGTCGACGCCGGAGTCGATCACCGCGATCTTGATGCCGCGGCCGTTGGCCAGCGACCAGGCCCGAGGCAGCCCCATCCGCTGCGCCCACCACTGGTACACCTCGCCGACGGGGAGGGTCGGGTCCTGCACGCGCAGTCCCGGGTTGTTCGGCAGCGATCGCAGGCGGGCGCGGCGCTCCGGCGCGACGTCGGCGACCCGGTCGTCGGCCCGCAGGCGGCGGGCGATCCGGGAGCGCGCCCGGGCGTCGCCGCCCTCGACGACGACGGTCGCGCGATCCTCGTCGCGGTCGGCGACGCGGACGCCGGCCCGCTCGGCGACCCGGCCCAGGCGGGAGCGGACGGCGCGCGCGCCGCCCCGGGCGTCGCGGAGCGTGACGACGAGCCGACCGGTCGGCCCGGAGCGGGCGGGGCCGGACGCCGCCCCACGGTCCCCGCGGCCGGAGGAGCGGGCGCCCGCGGTCCGCAACGGCGTCGACGGCCGGCCGGACGCCGTGGCGGCGGGCCGTGCGCCGCGGGGCCCCGTCGGGGCGCCCTGCTCGACGGTGGCGGTCCCGGGCGCGCCCTCGCGGCCCGTCGACCGGTCGCCGGCGTCGCCCGCGACGGCCGGAGCCGCCACGCACAGCGCGAGGACGGCCGCCGCCACCGGCGGGACGCGGCGTCGGAGGTCACGGGAGGTCGGCGGGCGGCGGGGCATCGTCTACGGGCACCAAACCCGATCGGGCGAACGGGTTGCGGTGCGCGTTGCGGGTCGCCGGACCCGATCGGGGACGACCGGGGTGGGGCCGCGGCCGACGGCGGTGCGAGCGGCGACGCCGCTCAGAACCCGAGGGCGAACTTCGCGTCCTCGCTCATCTTCTCGGGCGTCCACGGCGGCACGAACGTCACCTCGGAGCCGACGCTCACGACGCCGTCGAGCTCGCTGACGAACTCCTCGATCTGCGATTCGACCTGCGGGCCGATCGGGCAGCCCGGGGTCGTCAGCGAGTAGGTCACCTGCACGTGACCGTCCTCGATCGCGATCCCGTAGATCAACCCCAGCTCGACGAAGTCGAGCCCGAGCTCCGGGTCGATGACGTTCGCGAGCGCGGCTTCGACATCCTCGACGGTGGCCATCGACCCATCGTATCGCCCCGCGGGCCACCGATCCCCGGGCCGTCCGTCACGCCGACCGCCCGTGACCGCGCGACGCGCGTCGTCGCCCGCACGCGTCCGGCCGCGTCCGCTGGCATGATCGGGCGCCATGGCGCTCGACCCGTCCCTGGAACGCCCCCGCCGCTCGTCGGACCCGGGGTTCAGCGACGCGGTGACGTGCGCGTTCTCGGACCCCGGCACCGGCGTGCACGGCACGATCCGGATCGGGATCGCCGCCGGGATCGCGTCCGGCCTCGTCATGGTGTTCGCCGGCGGCGCGCCGGTCCTCACCCACGCCGAGGGCGGGGTGGCGCTGCCGGAACCGCCGGAGTCCTACGCCGACCTGCAGGCGGCGGGGATCGACCACGACGTCGTCGAGCCGCACCGGCGGTGGACGATCTCGGCGGCGACCGACGACGGCGCGATCGACCTGTCCTACGAGGCGACCGGTCCCGCGCTCGTGCTCGGGCCCGACCATCCCGCCGCGCGGATCGGCGGCATGGAGGGCTACGAGCAGCCGTGCCGCGTGCGGGGATCGATCCACCTGGGCGCCGAGCACGGCCACCGCAGGATCACCGTCGACGGGGTCGGCCAGCGCGGCCACCAGTGGGGCGCCCCCGACTGGTCCCGGATGGACCTGTCGCGCACGATCACCGGCTGGTTCGACGGTGGCCCGTCGTTCGCGGTCACCGCCATGCGCCCCGCCGGCGCGCCGTCGCACGCCGACGAGGTGTCGTGGGCCGCGATCGCCCGCGTGCCCCCGCCGGAGCCGTCGGACGACGACGAGGACGACGTCGCCCCGGACCCCTCCGCCCCGGCCGAGGCGGTCGAGGCGCCGGAGCCGCGGATCTCGACGACCACCGACGCCGAGGGCCGCCACGTGCAGGCGACGGTCGAGCTGTGGGAGAGCGACCGCGGACCGGTGTGGACGGCGACCGGCGAGGCCGTCGCCGGCAACACGCTGGAGCTCGGACGGCTCCGGCTCGACACGGCGTTCTTCCGCTGGCGCCTCGCCGGTCGCGAGGGCGTCGGACGCTACGACGTGCTGCGCAAGGTCGACTGACGCCGTCGGACGCCACGCCGCCACACCGGGCGGCGGTGGGGCGCCCGATCCGGGCCGGCGGAGCGGGACGCCCTCAGTTCTCGCTGCCGAGGCGATCCCAGCAGTACAGCTCGAGCGCCTCCTCGGCGAGCTCGGTGGCACGCGCCGTCGAGAGGTACGGCAGGACCATCCGCAGCGCCTGCTCCTCGGCGACGCCGGCGTCGAAGGCGTCCTCGCCGCGGAACCCGGCGGCGATCTTCAGCGCCTCGCGCCGGTTCTCGCCGAGCGTCGGGAACACGCCGACGAGGAAGTCGCGGTTGGCGACCGGCTGGCCGACCTCCATCGACGCGTGCCACGCGGCGAGCATGTTGAGGTCGTGCTCGTCGAGGTCCGCGAGCGTGCGGGCGTACTGCCCGACGAGCTCGGGCTCGGGGATCTCGTCGACCCACGCACGGACGACCTCGGCGACGAGCTGGCGGCGCGCCTCGCGGCCGATCGACTCGGCGATGACGCGGATCGCGTCCTGGGGGGTGATGAAGGCCAGTTGCACGGTGACTCCTCGCTGCCGTCCTGCAGGCTACGGGCCGGTCCGGACGGGTCTCACTCGAACCCGAACTCGCGGGCCGCGGCGCCCGACGTCGGGCCGGACGGGCCACGTCCCGACGCTCCCTGCGCCCCCGACGCGGCGGCGGGCGCCGCGGGCGCCGACCGCGTGGACGTGGTGGCCGACCGGGCCGGGGTCGGGGCGGGTGTCGCGGCGCGGCGGCCCAGGGCGGTGGTGGGCGGATCGGCGAGCGCCCGGTCGACGGCCCGGTCCGCCCGGCGGTCCGCGGCGGTCGGCACGGCGGCGCGCTCGCCGGCCACCCGGCCCAGGTCCCGGGCCGACACGGACATCGTCGTCGTCGCGCCGTGCAGCAGGACCGGTGGACGATCGCCGTCCCCTCCGCCGCCGGCTCCGATGACGACCCCCGCCCCGAGCATCACGGTGGCGAGGCCCGCCCCGAGCGCCAGGCCCGCGTCGGTCGCCGACCCGGTGACGCCGGGCAGCACGGGGGCCAGGCGCTCGGCGACGAGCTCCCCGACCCGGGTGCGCGGGGCGCGGTGCCCCCCGCCGACCCACGGCGCCAGCGCGAGCAGCGGCGCCGGCACGAACGCCAGGTGACCCCCGCGGGCGCGACGCAGCCGGACGCGGCACGCGCCACAGCGGCGCAGGTGCGGTCGCAGCGCGACGAGGTCGTCCGCGTCGGCCCGGCCGTCGGCCAGACGGTCGATCGCCGGCCCCACCGCGGCGCAGCCCTCGCCGCTGAGGATCCGACCCATCCCGACCTTGAGCCGTGAGCGGCCCTCGGCGATCGACCGATTGACCTTCGTGCCGGTCCAGTCGAGCTGGTCGGCGATCTCGCGGTAGCTCAGGCCCTCGGCCTGCAACCACAACGCCTGGCGCTCGGCGGGCTTCAGCTGTCCGATGAGCTCGCGCGCGACGGCGACCTCCTCGCGTCGCGCGGCGACCTCGTCCGGCCCGGCGCCGTCGTCCTCGACGATCGCGATGACGTCGTCGAGCGCGGTGGTCCGGCCGCGGCCCTGCCGGACCCGGAGCGCCTCGCGACGCGTGACGGTCGCCAGCCACCCGGCGACCTCGTCGTCGAGCCGGTCGTGGTGACGCAGGAACCGCTCGGCGGCCGCCTGGACGGCGTCGTGGGCGTCCGCCTCGCAGTGCGACAGGGACCGGGCGATCCGGAGCATGAGCGACGCGTGCTCCGCCAGGACGGTCGCCGGGTCGCGCCGCGCTCCGCGGCGACGCCGACCCGCCGGCCCGAACGGGTCGGGGATCGGCCGGTCGTCGGATGGAGGGGATCCGGAGTGGTCCACGGGAGGGGTACCCCGGGGCCGCGGGGTTCTCACCCCCCGATCTCGTCGCCCCGCTCGTCGGCGTGCTCCTCGGCGGCCCCGATCGCGGCGACGCGCACCGCGACCTCGTCGGGGTCGACGGTCACCGGCACGCCGGCGACGACGAGGCGCTCGCCGTCGTCGAAGGTCAGGCGTGGACCGGCCGCCGCCCCGGTGCCGGTGGCGTCCCAGAGCCGCAGCCCCAGGTCGAACGCGCCGACGGGGAGGTCGAGCTCGCGGGCCAGCTCGCCCAGGCGTCGCTGGAGGAGGACGGCGTCACCGGTCTGGAGCAGGCGCTTGGCCGCGACGCTCACCGGGTCGCCTCCGGCGTCGAGCAGCAGCGACCACGGCCGCACGTCGACGAGGCCGAGGGCCCCGAGGGTGAGGACGAACTCGTACCGTGCCGCGCGGTCGAGCCCGGGGAGCGCGAGCGCGCGGTACGTGGCGTCGAACCGACGGGCGGGGTCGGTGCCCCCGGCGCGGAGCGCGGCGATCGCCCCGCCGCCCCGGGCCGCCCACTCGCGGAACGCCCGCAGTGTGGCGTCGCCCCGGTCCGCCGCGTGCGCACCGCGCGGCCCGGGCCCCGCGGCCCGTAGGCGCTCGGCGTCCGGGAGCGGCTCGTCGAGGCCGACGAGCAGGTCGTCGATGACGGCGAACGGCGCGCTCCCCGTGAGCGGCCCGTAGTAGGCGATCTGGAACAGCGTCCAGGCGGCCTCGTCCGGTCCGGCGCCCGACGTGGCGGCCTGGTCGGCGGCGACGGCGTACGGGCCGACCGGGTCGGTGGCGAGCCGGTCGAGGCGCGCGCGGGACTGGACGGTGCGGGTGACGAGGTCGCGGGCGTCCGCGGCGGAGCGGATCCCCGGCAGCAGCTCGTGCCGCCAGCCGTCGTCGGCGTGGCGGGCGAGCTTCGTCACCCGCACGCCCGGGCGCGACGCCTTGGCGCCCGCCCGCTCGCCGCCGGTGCGGCGGGAGGCGGCGGTGGTCCGCGTCGCGGTCCGACGGGCGCGGGTGGGGGTGGCGGCGGCCTTCTCCCGCTCGCGGTCCCGGGCGCAGATGACGCAACGATCCTCGCGACGGCCGTGGCGACAGAACACGCGGCGAGTCTAGTCGGCGGACGGCGCGGTCAGCGGGGTCGGCCGCCGAGCACGCCGTCGAGGACGAGGGCGCGGACCGCGGCCAGCGGCCGCTCGGGGTCCCCTCCCCCCCGCTCCGCGAACCGCGCCGCGATCTCCATCCCGGCGCCGATGAGCCCGGCGGAGAGCAGGTCGGTGTCGAGCGTGGCGTCGTCGGTGCCCGCGACGAGGCGGTCGAGGTCGGCGGTGAGCGCGTCGACGAGCGTGTCGAGCAGGTCCTGGTCGGCGTACGCCCGCACCGACCCGGAGTTGCGACGGAAGAGCGCGAGCAGGTCGGGGCGCTCGAGGAGGAGCCGGAAGTACGCGGCCGCGCCGCGCTCGACGGCGTCGCCGGGCGTCGTCGCGGCGGCGCGCGCCTCGGCCATGGCCGCCCCGGCGTCCCGGACGTGTTCGGCGACGATCTCGGCGAGGATCGACTCCTTGTCCGGGTAGTAGTTGTAGAACGTCCCGGACGCGAGGCCGGTGCGCCGGACGATGTCGCGGACGGTGGTGGCCCCGAAGCCCTGCTCGGTGAACGCCTCGACCGCGGCGCGGCGGATCTCCTCGCGGTTCGCCGCCTTGGCGCGCTCACGCCGCCCCGGTGGGCGGGGCGCGGCGGCGGATCGGGGCGGGGCGTCGTGCATCGGCTCGACGTCACGCTACCAACCGGTGACGGGGGCGTCACCGTTGGCGGGAGGAAGGCGCGGTCGATCGGACGGACAGGGACACGGGGTGGCGGATGATGCGACGAACGCCGTCACGATCGGCGGCGTTCGTCGCATCGCGGTCCCGACCGGACCATTCGACGTCACGAAACCCACCTCATCCGGCGGGGTTCGTCACATGGCGGCCCCGGCGCGACGACGCCCGACCGGCAGACCCCGCCTCGGCCCCACGCTCATGAGCCCGGCCCCGGGCCGGGCTCACGCCGCGCAGGCGATCTGGAGCGATCCGCCGGCGATGTGCGGGGCGCTCGCCCCGCTTCCGGGACCGGGGGCCGCGGTCCGGGCCTCCCCCCGGAACCGCGGAGCGCCCGGACCCGGGCTCCGTCAGACCCCCGCGAGCGCCGACGGGCGCGCCGCGCGGCCGGCCTTGCGGGCGAGGTAGCGATCGGCGACGCGGGCGGCCTGGCGACCCTCGTTGATCGCCCACACGATGAGCGACTGGCCGCGACGGCAGTCACCGGCGGCGAAGACGCCCTCCTCCGACGTGGCGTACGCCCCGGCCTTGATGTTGCCGCGGGCGTCCTTGGCCAGCCCGAACCCGTCGAGCAGGCGCGGCTCGGGATGGAGGAACCCCATCGCGAGCAGCACGAGCTGCGCCGGGGCGTCCTGCTCGGTGCCGGGAACGGGCCCGAACGGCGGGGCCGGCTCGGCCTGCGCGTAGTGGAACCGCGCCACCCGACCGTCCTCGTCGCCCTCCAGGCGCAACGTCGACACCGAGAACGTCTGGACGCCGCGCCCGATCGCCCGGGCCTCCTCCATCGCGTAGCTCAGGCGGAACTTCGCCGGCCACAACGGCCACGGGGTCCGATCGTCGGGCCGGGTGGCGGGCGGCTCGGGCAGCAGCTCGACCTGCACGACCGACGCGGCGTCCTCGCGGATCGACTGGGCGACGCAGTCCGCGCCGGTGTCGCCGCCGCCGATGACGACGACGTGCTTGCCGCGGGCGCTGATCCCGCGCGACTTCGACTCCCAGCCCCCGCCGGGCACGTCGATCGGCACGCCCTGGTCGTGCTGCGCCCAACGGGTGCGCTCGTAGAGGTACTCCATCGCGTAGTGGACGCCCTCGAGGTCGCGGCCCTCGACCGGCAGGTCGCGGGGCACCCGCGAGCCGACCGTCAGGACGACGGCGTCGAACTCGGCGCGCAGCTCGTCGGCGGTGACATCGACGCCGACCTCGACGCCGCAGCGCAGCTCGACGCCCTCGGCGACGAGCTGGTCGACGCGACGCTGCACGACGTGCTTCTCGATCTTGAAGTCCGGGACGCCGAACCGGATGAGCCCGCCCGCGGCCTCGTCACGCTCGAAGAGCACGACGGCGTGCCCCGCGCGACGCAACTGCTGGGCGGCGGCGAGCCCGGCGGGCCCGGCGCCGACGACCGCGACCCGCTGGCCGGTCTCGTGCGTCGGCGGCTCCGGCACGACCCAGCCCTCGGCCCAGGCACGGTCGATGATCGTGTGCTCGATCTGCTTGATCGTCACCGCGTCGCCCTCGTTGATCTCCAGCACGCACGCCGCCTCGCACGGGGCGGGGCAGACGCGGCCGGTGAACTCGGGGAAGTTGTTCGTCGCGTGGAGCTGGCGGATCGCCTGCTGCCACTCGCCGCGGTAGACGAGGTCGTTCCAGTCCGGGATGAGGTTGCCCAGCGGGCAGCCGTTGTGGCAGAACGGGACGCCGCACTCCATGCAGCGCGCGCCCTGCTCGCTCACCTCGGCCGGGGGACGGTCGACGACGAACTCCGTGTACCGGCCGGCCCGCTCGGCCGGGTCGTCCCAGCGGACGGGGGACCGGTCGATCTTCAGGAACGCTCCGAGCTCGCCCATCAGGCCCGCCCCTCCGTGTCGTGGTTGACGTGGACGTGCGGACGGCTCACGGCCGCACCTCCGTCCGGCTCTCGGCCGGCGTGGCCTGCAGGCCTCCCTGCGCGGCCGCGGCCTCCTCGGCCGCGAGCTGCGCCAGCACGCGCTTGTAGTCGGCCGGGAAGACCTTGACGAACCGCTCGCGCGCGTGGCTCCAGTCGGCCAGGACGCGAGCGGCGACGGCCGACCCGGTCCGGTCGCCGTGCTCGACGACGAGGTCGCGGAGCTCGATGAGGTCGGCCTCGTCCGGCTCCTCGAGCTGGTCGAGCATCGTCGGGTTGACGTGGTCGCGGAACGTGCCGTGCTCGTCGAAGACGAACGCCAGGCCACCCGACATGCCGGCGGCGAAGTTGCGGCCGGTCGGGCCGAGGACGACGACCCGCCCCCCGGTCATGTACTCGCACCCGTGGTCGCCGACCCCTTCGACGACCGCGCTCGCGCCGGAGTTGCGCACCGCGAACCGCTCGCCGGCGCGGCCGCGGAAGAACGCGCGGCCCTTCGTCGCGCCGTAGAGGCAGGTGTTGCCGACGATCTGCTGCTCCTCCGGCACGAACGTCACCTCGGGCGACGGCCGGACCGACAGCACCCCGCCGGACAGGCCCTTGCCGGCGTAGTCGTTGGCGTCGCCGACGAGGCGGAACTCGACGCCGCGCATGAGCCAGCCGCCGAAGCTCTGGCCCGCCGACCCGGTGAACGTCACCGACAGCGTGCCGTCGGGCAGGCCGTCGGCCCCCTGGTGGCGCGCGATCTGCGAGCTGAGGATGCCGCCGACGCAGCGGTCGATGTTGCGGACCGGCGAGCTCATCCGGACCGGCTCGGCCCGCTCGATCGCCGGCAGCGCCCGCTCCATGAGCGTCCAGTCGAGGTGGGCGTCGAGGTGGCCGGTGACCTGCGGCTCGATGCCGTGCAGGACGGTGCCGGGCCCGGACGCCTCGGCGGGCCGCTCGAACAGGCGGGACAGGTCGACCCCGCGGGCCTTCCAGTGGTCGATCGCCTCGTCCGCGGCGAGCAGCTCGGTGCGGCCGATGACCTCGTCCAACGTCCGTGCGCCGAGCGACGCCAGGATCTCCCGGACCTCCTCGGCGAGGAGGAGGAAGTAGTTGACGACGTGCTCCGGCGTGCCCTTGAACCGCTTGCGCAGCTCGGGGTTCTGCGTCGCGATGCCGACCGGGCAGGTGTTGAGGTGGCAGGCGCGCATCATGATGCAGCCGGTCGCGATCAACGGGGCGGTCGCGAAGCCGAACTCGTCGGCGCCGAGCAGCGCGGCGATGACGACGTCGCGGCCGGTCTTGAGCTGCCCGTCGGTCTGCACCGTCACGCGGGTGCGCAGGTCGTTGAGCAACAGCGTCTGCTGCGCCTCGGCCAGGCCGATCTCCCACGGCACGCCGGCCGAGACGACCGAGCTGAGCGGGGACGCGCCGGTGCCGCCGTCGTGGCCGGCGATGACGACGTGGTCGGCGCCGCACTTCACGACCCCGGACGCGACGGTGCCGACGCCCATCTCGGCGACGAGCTTCACCGACACCGACGCGTCGGGGTTGCCGCAGCGCAGGTCGAAGATGAGCTGCTTGAGGTCCTCGATCGAGTAGATGTCGTGGTGCGGCGGCGGCGAGATGAGGCCGACGCCCGGCGTGGTGTGGCGGACCGAGCCGATGTACTTGTCGACCTTGTGGCCCGGCAGCTGGCCGCCCTCGCCGGGCTTGGCGCCCTGGGCCATCTTGATCTGCAGCTGGTCGGCGTTGGCGAGGTAGTGCGCGGTGACGCCGAAGCGCCCCGACGCGACCTGCTTGATCGCCGACCGGCGACGGTCGCCGTTGGCGTCGGGGGTGAACCGTCGCGGGTCCTCGCCGCCCTCGCCGGTGTTGGACTTGCCGCCCAGCCGGTTCATCGCGATCGCGAGCGTCTCGTGCGCCTCGGTCGAGATCGACCCGAGCGACATCGCCCCGGTCGCGAACCGGCGGACGATCGCCGACGCCGGCTCGACCTCGTCGAGCGGCACCGGCTCGACCCCGTCGGTGCGAAAGGTCATGAGCCCGCGGAGCGTCGCGCGGCGGGTCGCGTCGCCGTTGGACGCGTCGGCGAACGCGCGGTACGACGTGCGGGCCTCGGCGGCGTCCTCCGCCGGCGTGGACCCGTCGGGCGACAGGTCGCCCTTGCGCACCGCGTGCTGCAGGAGCGAGATCGTGGTGGGGTTCCACATGTGGTGCTCGCCGTCGCGGCGCCACTTGTAGAGGCCGCCGACCGGCAGCAGGTCGTCGGACGTCGCCGGACGGCCCGTCCACCAGGCGCGGGCGTGCCGGTCGAGCGCCTCCTGGGCGACGACGTCGAGCCCGATGCCGCCGATCCGCGACGCGGTGCCGGTGAAGTGCCGGTCGACGACGTCGGGGGCCAGGCCGACCGCCTCGAAGATCTGGGCGCCGGTGTACGACGCGACGGTCGAGATGCCGATCTTCGAGATCGTCTTCAGCAGGCCCTTGCCGATCGCCTTGACGAGGTTGCGCTGCCCCGTCTCGACGTCGTCGACGCCTGCGACCTCGCCCGTCTCGACGAGCTGGTCGACGGTGTCGAGCATGAGGTACGGGTTGATCGCCTGCGCCCCGTAGCCGAGCAGGGTGCAGAAGTGGTGCACCTCGCGCGGCTCGGCCGACTCGAGGACGAGGCCGCACTGCAGCCGCACCCCCTCGCGGACGAGGTGGTGGTGGATCGCGGCGGTGGCGAGCAGCGACGGGATCGCGACGCGTCCCTCGTCGGCCTCGCGGTCGGAGAGGATCAGGACGTTGCAGCCCTGGCGGACGACGTCGTACGCCTCGTCGCAGGCGTTGGCGAGGCGCGCCCGGAGCCCGTCGGGCCCCTCCTCGGCCGGCCAGGTGATGTCGAGCGTGTACGAGCGGAAGACGCCGTGGTCGACCTGGCGCAGGGTCTCGAGCTCGTCGTTGCGCAGGATCGGCTGGTCGAGGACGAGCTGGTGGGCGTGCTCGGGCGTCTCGTCCAGGAGGTTGCGCTGACCGCCGATCGCGGTCGACAGCGACATGACGAGCTCCTCGCGGATCGGGTCGATCGGCGGGTTCGTCACCTGCGCGAAGAGCTGCTTGAAGTAGCTGAACAGCGGCGGGCGCTGATCGGACAGGACGGCCAGGGCGGCGTCGTTGCCCATCGATCCGAGCGGCTCCTGCCCGGCGGACGCCATCGGGGCCAGCAGCGTCCGCTGATCCTCCTGCGTGTAGCCGAACGCCTGCTGGAGCTGGCGCAGGTGACGGCCGCTCTCGTGGACGGCCCGCCGGACCGGCAGGTCGGAGAAGTGCACCGCCTGCTCGCGGTGCCACGCCTCGTACGGGCGCTGCATCGCGACGCGTCGCTTGACCTCCTCGTCCTCGACGATCCGGTGCTGCTCGAGGTCGACGAGGAAGAGCTTGCCCGGGGCGAGGCGGCCGAGCCGCTCGATGTTGGCGGGCTCGACGTCGAGCATCCCGGTCTCGGACCCGAGGATGATCCAGCCGTCCTTCGTCTGGACCCAGCGACCGGGGCGCAGGCCGTTGCGGTCGAGCGTCGCGCCGACGACGCGACCGTCGGTGAAGCAGACCGCGGCCGGACCGTCCCACGGCTCCATGAGCAGCGAGTGGTAGGCGTAGAAGCCGACGAGCTCGGGCGGCAGGTCGTTGCGGCCGCGGAACGCCTCGGGGACGCACATCATCGCCGCGTGCGGGAGCGACCGGCCGGCGAGCATGAGCAGCTCGAGGACGTTGTCGAGCGTTGCCGAGTCCGATCCGCCCGGGCGCACGACCGGCTTGATCTTGTCGATGTCGTGCCCGAACAGCGACGACGCGAGCTGCGACTCGCGGGCGCGCATCCAGTTGACGTTGCCCATGAGCGTGTTGATCTCGCCGTTGTGGGCGATCACGCGGTTGGGGTGGGCGCGGTCCCAGCTCGGGAAGGTGTTCGTCGAGAACCGGGAGTGGACGAGCGCCAGGGCGGACGTGAACCGCTCGTCGCGCAGGTCGGGGTAGAACGCCGGCACCTGGGCCGACAGGAGCATGCCCTTGTAGACGATCGTCCGCGACGAGAACGTGCTGACGTAGAGCTCGTGGGTGGCGAGCTCGCAGATCCGGCGGATGACGTAGAGCTTGCGCTCGAACGCCTCGACGTCGTGGTCGAACCCGGGACCGGCCTCGACGAACAGCTGGCGCACGGTCGGCTGGGCGGCACGGGCGATGTGCCCGATCGCGTCCGGGTCGACCGGCACGTCGCGCCACCCCAGGACGATCTGCCCCTCGGTCCGGACGTTGCGCTCGAGCATCTCCTCGATGAGCCGCCGGCGGGTGTCGTCGCGCGGGAGGAAGCACATCGCGACGGCGTAGCGGCCCGGCTCGGGCAGCTCGAAGTCGACGACGGAGCGGAAGAACGCGTGGGGTAGTTGGACGAGGATGCCGGCGCCGTCGCCGGTGCGTGAATCGGCGCCGGCGCCGCCCCGGTGGTCCATGCACTCCAGGGCCACCAGGGCCTTGGTGATCGTCTCGTGCGTCGGCACGTTGTCCAGGCGGGCGACCATCGCCACGCCACAGGCGTCATGCTCGTTCCGGGGGTCGTAGAGGCCGTGCGCCTCCGGGAGGTTCGTGAATGCGGTCATGTGAGGGCGTCGCTCCGCAGGGACCGGCAGATCCGGTAGCGGTGGCAGGCGGTTCCCGGGGCGAACCGGAAAGGATACAGGCCGATCCCGGTTTGCTCCATACCTGGTTCCGACCATTCCGTCCGGGCCGGGGCCGGACGCCCGTCGCCGACGACGGTGGAAGTCGACCGGACGCGCCGATCGGCGGGCGATAGCGTGCGGGCCGTGCGTGTCCCGTCCCGTCCCGTCCGCCTGCGCGCCCCCGCGTCGACGCGCCTGCCGCCCGCGGTGTGGCGCGGCGTGTACGTCCGGGCGTTCCGGGCGTTCCAGGCGCAGAACATGACCGACCGGGCGGCGACGCTCGCCTACCACGCGATCCTGTCGATCGTCCCGACGCTGCTCGTGGCGGTGGCGTTGCTCACGCTGCTCGGGGCGGGCTCGCTGCCCGACCGGATCGCCGACGAGTTCGCCGACCTCGTCCAGGACGAGGCGGGCAGCGCGAGCGCCAACGAGAGCGCCGCCGCGCTGCGGGACCTCGTCGCCGACGCGCTCGACAAGGCCAAGGGCGGCGCGAGCGTCGCGCTCGTCGTCTCGGTGCTGCTGGCCGCCAACGGCGCGTCGAGCGCGTTCGCGTCGGCGGGCCGGGCGCTCAACGTCGTCCAGCACGTCGAGGAGTCGCGCGGGTTCGTCCGCCACAAGCTCGTCGACGTCGGCAACGCGCTGCTCGTCATCGTCCTCATGGCGATCGCCGCGACGCTCGTCGTCGTCGGGGGCGGGATCGCCGAGTCGCTGTTCTCGACGCTGGGCCTCGGCGACGTGGCCCGCACGGTCTGGTCGATCGTTCGGCTGCCGATCGCCGCGTTCGTCCTGCTCGTCGCGATCGGGCTCGTCTACCAGCGCGCGCCGGACGTCCCGCGCCGACGGCTGCGGCTCGTCAGCGCGGGGTCGGTGACCGCCCTGGTGGCGTGGATGCTCGGGACGTTCGCGTTCACGCTGTACGTCACGATCGGCGGGTTCGGCAGCGCGTACGGGGCGATGGGCGGCGCGGTCGTCCTGCTGTTCTGGCTCTGGCTGTCGTCGGCGACGTTCCTCTTCGGCGCGTCGGTCGACGCCGAGGCCGACCGCACCCGCCTGCTCCGCGGCGGCGACCCGGCCGGGCCGCCGGTGCTGGGCGTCATCCCGGACGACGACGCGGAGGGCGGGGACGACTGACCCCGACGGCGAGGACGCTCAGGCCGGCGGCGGGACCCGCTCGGCGCGGTCGATCGCGTCGACGACCTCGGCGCGCAGGCGGTCGCGGTCGGTCGGACCGTAGGCGGCGAGGACCGGGCGGTCCGGGGCGGCCGAGAACGCGAAGACGACCTGCACCTTGGGCGCGCCGTGCTCCAGCGCCGCCAGGGCGTACACCGCGCGCTGCAGGTGGTAGCCGTGCTCGACGACCTCGGCCGGGGACGCCCCGGGGTCCAGGTGGTTCGTCTTCCAGTCGACGACCGTCACCGTGTGGTCCGGATCGCGCAGCCACAGGTCGACGTAGCCCTGCACCAACGGTCGGCGCTCGTCGAGCTGCACGAGGATCGGCAGCTCGACCGCCCGCCGCCGGCCCGACCGGACGATCGCGCGACCGGTGGGCCCGGACAGCAACGCCTCCACCGCCCCGGCGATCTCGGCGATCTCGGCGTCCGACGGCCGCGCCGCCCGGTCGGCCGACGCCACCGCACGGCGGACCTCGTCGGCCGAGGGCGCCCGCGCGTCGACCGGCCCCGACGCGGTCATCCGCCCGCCGGACGGGGCCAGGCGGTCCTCGAGCAACGCGTGGACGGCGACCCCCCGGGTGCGCGCGGCCAACGTGGGGCCCTCCGCCGCGCGTCGCCCGGCCGGGGTCGACGCGGACGCGGTCGCCACCGGGACCGCGGGCACGTCGGGGGGCTCGTCGACGCCGTCGCGGGCCGCGCCCTCCGGGTCGACGGTCGCGTCGGGCAGCCGGGCGCTCAACGCCGAGAAGCTCGTCGGGCTCGGCAACGGGTACGGGGCGTCCGCCGCCTCGTCCGACTCGTCCTCCCACACCGACTCGACGGGGTCGGGGTCGTCCGCCGCGGAGCCACCCGGCGCGGGGCCGTCGCCGCCGACGCCGCCGGGCCCGTCCGTCGCCCCCACGGCGTCCGGCCCGTCGTCCGCGGTCAGCCGCCCGAGGACCGCGGCCGCGGCCGCCCCCGCGACGTCGGCCTTCGCCGGCTCGTCGTCGGGGCCGTCCGACGCGCCGGGGATCGGGCGGTCGTCGGACGCCTCGGCGCTCGGGGCGACCGCGTCGTCGACCGGGCCGTCCGGGTCGACGACGCGCAGCAGCACCGGCTCGGCGGGCCCGTCGGGGTCGGCCGGGTCGACGACCCGCAGCACCCGGTCCTCGCCGACCGCGGGCCACGCGTCGGCCGGCGCGACGAGCGGCAGCAACCACGACAACGTCGACGCGTACGGCCGCCCGTCGTGCGCGCCCTCGCCGTCCAACGGCACCGCCGCGTCGGCCTTCAGGCGTCGGGCGCCGTCGTCGTCGGCCGCCTTCCAGGCGCCGACGACGTAGAGCCGGTCCGCCGCCCGGGTGAGGGCGACGTGGGCCAGCCGACGCAGCTCCCGGGCCTCCTCGCGGCGCCGGGCCGCGTCGAGGTCGGCGTGATCCCACAGCGGGACCCGGTCGCCGTCGAGCTTCGGGGCGACGCCGATCCGCGTCCCGGTCGGATCGGGATCGAGGAGCACCGGCGGACGGTCGGTCCGCCCGCGGTGGCCGGTGTCGGCGACGATGACGACCGGCCACTCCAGGCCCTTCGCCCGGTGGATCGTCGTGATCGTCACCGCGTCGCCGCCCGCGAGCACCGGCACCGTCGGGCCGTCGTCCCGGCCGTCCGCGATCCGGGCGACGAGCCGGTCCAGCGTGTCGCCCGCCAGCTGCCGCTCGGCGACCCAGTCGAGGAAGAGCTGCACCGCCGCCCAGCGGCGGGCGCCACCCGGTCGGGCGAGGATCCCGGCGCGGTACCCGTCGTCGGCGACGATCCGGGCGACGAGCTCGGCGGGCGCCAGCCGCAACGCGAGCGCACGGTGCTGCACGAGGAGCGTCGTCTGCGCCTCGAGCGCGTCGCGGGCCCGCGGGGGCGCCAGCAGGTCGTCGACGTCGAGCTGCCGCAGCGTGTCCCACAGCGGAACCGTGCTCGACGCGCCCGCGGGGACGGTGCGATGGCTGCGGTGGTACGCGCCCAGGGCGTACAGCGCGTCGGCGTCGACGCCCCCGGTCGGCAGCCGCAGCGCCCCGAGCAGCGCGACGTCGTCGTACGGATTGGCCGCGGCCCGCAGCCACGCCTCGAGCTCGCGGACCTCGAGCGTGCCCAGGAGCGGCGCCCCGGCGGCGGGGACGACGTCGACGCCGGCGTCGAGCAGCGCGCGCTCCAGGACCGTGAACCGCGTCTTGGCCCGGCAGATGACGGCGACGTCGGACGGCCGGTAGGCGCGACCGGTCGCGTCGGGGGCCAGCAGCGACCGGACGAGCGCGACGACGTGCCGGGCCTCCTCCGGCGCCATCGGGGCGGCGTCGGGGTCGAACGGCACGCCGTCGGCGTCGGCGACGTCGTCGCGGTCGGGCTCCGCGGGCGGCTCGACGTCACGCCCCGTGCCGACGACGTGCACCGCGACCCGCACCGGGTCGTCGCCGGCGGCGGGCGGTCGTCCGTGCCCGCCGACGAGCGGCTGGTACCCGTCGTGGGCGGCGCGACCGACGTGGTTCGTCAGCGCGATGACCGCCCGCGGGCAGCGGAACGTCTCGTCGAGCGGCAGGAGGCTCCCCGCGTCCCGGGCGGCCCGGGCGGCCGCGTCGAACCCCACCGTCGACGCGTTGCGGAACCCGTAGATCGCCTGCAACCGGTCGCCGACGAGGAACAGGTCCTCCCCACGCTCCCCGGCCAGCGCCCGGACGATCCGGGTCTGCAACGGGTTGGTGTCCTGGTACTCGTCGACGAGGACGTGCCGGAACCGGCGGCGCAGGTGCTCGGCGACGACCGGGCGGGTGCGCAGCAGGCCGTCGAGGCGCAGCAGCAGGTCGTCGAAGTCCAGCAGCCGGGACCTCCGCTTGAGGTCGGCGTAGCGGCGGGCGGTGCGGCGCAGCAGCGCGTCGCGGGCGGCGACCTCGCGCCGGGCGGCCGGGGCGACGACGACGCGGTCGACGGCGACGCACGCGTGCTGCGCGGCGCCGCGCAGCCCGGCGCAGGCGGGGCCCTTCAGCTCCTTGGCCGCCGCCGGCCTCACCGCGCCCGCCCACGCCCGCAGCCGGGGCGACGTCGGCGTCCCGTCGGTGGCGGCGATCTCGGCGCAGGCGTCCAGGACCTGCAGGACGGTCTTCTTCGCGTCGTCGCCGACGTCGCCGATCTCGTCGGTCGCGGCCGCGGCGGCCGCGCGCAGCGCGTCGACGGCGTCGCGCGCCGCGGCCTCGAGCGCGTCCTGGTCGTCGGGCGCGGCGGGCACCCCCGGCGCGGAGGGATCGCCAGGGTCCGCGCCCTGGCTGCGGCGCAGGTCGAGCAGCGCGAGCGTCTGGTCGCGCAGGCCGGTGAGCCCCAGGTCCAGCAGCCGTCGTCCCTCGTCGTCCTCGGGCACGTCGCGCAGCCAGGCCGCGACCGCGTCCGAGAACGCCGTGCGGCGCAGCCGCGCCGCCTCGTCCGGCGACGCGACGACGAAGTCCGGGTCGAGGCCGGCGTCGAACGCGAACCGGCGCAGCAGCCGCTGGGCGATGCCGTGGAAGGTGCCGATCCAGGCGTCGTCGGTCCGCAGCCGCTCCGGCAGCTCGACCGGACGGCCGGGCTCGCCCCCGACGAGGTCGCGCAGGCGTCGGTCGACCCGGTCGCGCATCTGCGTCGCCGCCCGCTCGGTGAACGTGATCGCCAGGACGTCCCGGGCGGCGACCCGGTCGTCCTCGAGCAGCAGCCGGAGGAAGCGCTCGACGAGGACGCTCGTCTTGCCCGCGCCCGCCCCGGCCGACACGAGCAGCGCGGTGGACGGCCGGTCGTCGACGGCGCGGGCCTGCCGTGCGGTGAACGTCGGCGCCGGGTCGTCGGACGACGGCAGCGCGCGCAGCGGTCGGCCGTCCGTCGTCCGGAGCCGTCCCGCGGGGATCGAGGTGGCGACGTCCGGCGCCGGGGGACGCGCCGGCGGGCGCCCCACGGGATCCCCGTCCGGCGCGGAGGCCTGGATGGAGGCCCCCACCGCGTCGGCGGGCGACGCCCCCGGCCCGGGCGGCGGCGGTGGACCACCGGGCGACGACGGGCGACTCACGTCAACCACCGCGCCACGGCGTGATGGCGACGACGCGTCGGGTCGTCGACGGCGGCGTGGCGACCGGCGCGCGGGGCGATCCGTCCGGCGCGCAACGCGGCGAGGTCCTCGCGGACGCGCTCCAGGGCCTCCTCGATCCGGCCGGCCACGTCGTCGGGGGCGTGCCCCTTGCGGTGGCCGCCGCCCCGGGTCACGCGGACCTCGGCCCCGCCGAGGGTCGGCGGATCGGAGACCGACTGGTACAGGCCGTACGAGGCCGGCTCGCCGGCGGCGGCCGCCGCGGCGTGGAGGTAGAGCGCGACCTGCACGGTGCCGGTCTGCGCCCACTTCGTCGCGTTGACCACCGATCCCGCTCCGCGCTTGTAGTCGACGACGCCGATCCCGTCGCGACGGTCGTCGTCGGGGTCGGCGATCCGGTCGATCCGGTCGATCCGCCCGACGAGGCGGATCCCGTCCGGGAGCACGATCGGGGGCAGCCGGGCCTCGCCGTCGTCGTCCAGGTCGCACTCGGTCGCGATGAGCGTCGCCTCGGCGAAGCGCTCCGGCAGCGTCCGCAGGACGCCCGACACGCCGCGCCGGATCCGCCGCACGCTCACCTCGGCCTGGACCGGATCCAGCCCCCGGGTGAGCTGGCGGGTCCGCGCCTCGACCTCGCGCTGCGCCGCGAGCACGAGCATCTCGGGATCGAGGTCGCCGTACCGCCGCCCGCCGGCGGCGGCGACCTCCACGACCGACGCCAGGATCTCGTGGGCGACGGTGCCCTCGCGCATCGCGACCGGGCGCGGCTCGGCGTCCTGCGCGCCGATGAACCGGTCGACGAGCCACGCCACCGGATCCTGGACCAGCGCCTCGACGTCGCCGACGCTCCACCGGCGGTGCTCGAACACGGCCCGCCGGACGGCGTCCAGCGCGTCGTCGGGAAGATCGACGCCGAGCGGGGTCGGCCGGGCGACCGCCCGCCGCCGGGGTCGGCGGACCGCCGCGGCGGCGCGATGGCCCGGGCGCGTCGGCTCCAACGGCCACAGCGCGGTCAGCGCGTCGTCGAGGAACGGGGACGCCGGACGCTCCTCGCCCTTCGCGTCGTGGGTCGGACGGCTCAGCAGCAGCCGCCGGGTGGGGCGGGTCGCGAGCTGCAGGAAGAGCAGGCGCTCGGCCGACAGGCGATCCCCGCGCTGGCGGACCGGTAGGCCGACGGCGGCGTGCAGCGCGTCGCGGACCGTGCGGTCGACGAGCGGGTCGACCGGCTCTGGCCGGGGGAACGCGTCGTGGGTGAGCCCGGCGATCGCGAGCACGTGCAGCTGGCGGCCACGCAGCTCGCCGGGCTCGGCAATCTCGAGCCGTCCCGGCCCGGGGGCGTCGCCGGCCCGGACCGGGAGCTCGGCCAGCGTGTCGCCGAGCTCGGCGTCGTCGGGCAGGAGCCGCGGGTCGCGCTCGCCGACCCGCTCCAGGGCCTGCAGGAGCCGCAACGTCGTCGCGGCGACGTCCGCGGCGCGCGGCCCCGGGTCGGCGTCCCCGCTCGCCAGCGCCCCCGCCTGACCGTCGGCGGCGCCGGCCGCGTCGGCCAGGCGTCGCGCCGCCTCGGCGACCGCGGCGGGGAGCGCGCGGGGTCCGGCGTCGCGGGCGGCGGTCAGCGCGTCGAGGATCTCGAGGCCCGCCGCCGCCGGGCGTTGCCCCCGCGCCTGCTCGCGCCAGCGGTCCGGGTCGACGTCGCCGGCGCGGCGGAGGGTCGTCGCCCACCGGTCGAGGGCGTCGAGCGCCGCCGGATCGTCGGCGACCGCGACCCGGAGCACCGACGCCACGTCGGGCGCGGCGCCGCGCCCCGCCGCGACCTCCAGCGCGGCGAGCAGCGCCGCGCCGAGCACGGTCGCCCGCAACGGGACCTCGCGCGGGCGGGCCACCGGCACGCCGCGGGCGACGAGCTCGGCCGCGATCCGTGCGCCGACGGGACCGCCGGCGCCCCGGACCGCGACGGCCATCTGGTGCCACGCCGCCCCGGTGGCGGCGCGGGCCTCGATGAGCGCGCCGGCGAGCGCCTCGGCCTCGCTCCGGTCGTCCCCACCGGTGACGAGCACGACGTCGTCGGCCGCGCCCGGCGCGGGCGGCCGGTCGTCGACGACCGACGCGGCGAACAGTCGCCGCTCCAGCCGGCCCAGGCCCCCGGGACGGTCTGGCGGGGCCAGCCGCAGCTCCGGCCCGTCGATCCGCGCGCCGGTCCGCGGCACGAGCGGATCGTCGACCCGGAGCGGTAGCCGCTCGACCGTGACGTCGCCGGCCGCCCCCTCCCGGGCCCGGCGGGCCAGGTCGTCGGCGCGCCGGCGTAGCTCCTCGACGAGCTCGCGGCGGGCGGCGGTGCCGGGGCGCCCGTCCTCGAACGGCAGCGAGAGGACGACGTCGGCGCCGGTCGCCAACGCCGTGACGAGGCCGAGCTGCCCGTCGGTGAGGTCGTCGAACCCGTACAGCGCGACCGGTCGCCCGCCCCACGCCCGGGGGTCGTGGACGAGCGCGTCGCGGGCGGCGGTGACGGCGGCGCGGCGCCCGGCGTGCGCGGCCGCCCGACCGTCGGTCGACCCGGCCGCGTGGGCGTCGACGCCGGCGAACCGCTCGAGCACGGTGCGCAGGTCGGCGCTCAGCCGCGGGTCGACCCCGTGCTCCCAGGCGTCCATCGCGTCGAGGCCCCCGGTGAGCGCGGCCACCTCGACCCGCCGGTCCGCGAGGTCGTCGAGAAGCTCGAGCAACCGACGGCGGGCGCCGGCGCTACGGTCGAGGCCCGCGAGCGGCCCCGGCGCCGCGACGGTGCGCAACGCGGACGCCATGCCGCGGTCGCGGGCGACGGCCCCCGCGTCGGGGGCCACGATCCGCGTGGCGCGTAGGACGAGGTCCTCCAGCGCCTGGAACGGGCCGACCGCGACCCCGACGACCGCCCGCCCCCCGTCGAGCAGCTCGCGGCGGTAGCGGTCGGCGTCCGGGCCGGTCGGCACGACGAGGACGGGAGCCCTGCCGGCCGCGACCCACGCCCGCACGAGCCCGAGGACGACCCCCGCCTTGCTGGCGTTGACCGGTCCGGTGACGAGCTGCAGGGCCACGGATCGACCGTCTCACCGACGGCGGACGGAGTGCACGGCCGCCTGCACGGGACCTAGGCGGCCGCGGCGTCCCCCGCCGGGGCCGCCCCGTCCCCGTCGACGATCGCGATCCCGTCGCCCTCGCCCTTCGGGGCGGCGGCGCCCTCCTTCGCCCACGGCTCGTCGAACTCGACCCGCCAGCGGCCCTCGTCGTTCTGGAACAGCGCCAGTCGGGCCCGGAAGTTGCGTCCGGCGCGGCTCTTGAACCCGGTGACCTGCTTGGCGGTCCGCCCGGTCTTGATGAGCTCCCTGGCGACCGCCGGGGCGAGGGTCTTGCCGGCCTTCTGCTTCCAGATGACGAACCCGCACCCCGGGTCGTCCTTGGCCCAGCAGGAGAACCCCTTGCGGTTCTCGGTGATGTCGCGTCCGCAGACCGGGCAGGGCCCGAGGTTGGCGCGCGGGATCCGCACGTCCTTGAGCTTCGCGTCGAGCTCCTTCACCGTCTGCTCCGCGAACCCGGCGATGCCGCGCATGAACGCCTCGCGGGTCTCGGCACCGGACTCGATCCGGCCCAGCCGGTGCTCCCAGTCCCCGGTGAGCGACGGCGACGTCAGCGGGTGCCCGTCGAGCAGGCGGATGACGTTCGTGCCCTTCTCGGTGACGATGAGCGCCCGGCCGTCGCGCTCGACGTAGCCGACGTCGATGAGCCGCTCGATGATCGACGCCCGTGTCGCGGGCGTGCCGATGCCGGACTCCTTCATCGCCTCGCGCGCATCGTCGTCGTCGACGAGCTGGCCGGCGGTCTCCATCGCGCCCAGCAGCGACGCGTCGCTGTAGCGCCGCGGCGGCTTCGTGACCTTCTCCTGCTCGTCGACCTCGACGGTCGTCACCGCCTCGTCCTGGACGACCCGGGGCAACGTCTGCTTGCGGCCCTCGTCGTCGTCCTGCCCGGACGGCACGTCCGCGCCGACCGCGCCGCCCTGCGGGTCGACGGTCTCGCCGTAGACCCCGCGCCAGCCGGGGACGAGCAGCACCCGACCGCGGGTGCGGAACACCTGCGGGCCGACCTCCTCGGTCGTCTCGGTCCCGTCGTCGGCGGCCGTCGTGACGGGCACGGTGACGTCGACGGTCGTCTCGATCCGCGTGTTCTCGAACTCCGCCTCGGGATGGAACACCGCGAGGAACCGGCGGACGACGAGGTCGTAGATCCGGCGGTCGTCCGACCCCATCTTCCCCACGGGATGCGGCGCGTTCGTCGGGATGATCGCGTGGTGGTCGGCGACCTTCTCGTCGTTGACGACGCGGCCGAGCGGCAACCGGTCGAGGCCCTGCACGTAGGCGGCGCCGGCCCGGTAGTCGGCCTGCTCGCCGACGATCGCGGCGGTCGGCTTGATCTCCGGGATCATGTCGGTCGTGAGGTAGCGGGAGCTCGTCCGCGGATAGGTCAGCGCCTTGTGCTCCTCGTAGCACCGCTGCGCGGCGGCGAGGGTGCGACGGGCGGTGAACCCGAACCGACTGCCCGCCTCGCGCTGCAGCGACGTGAGGTCGTAGAGCAGCGGCGCCTTCTCCTTGCGCCGGGTCTTCTCGAGCTTCGTGACCCGACCCGGGCGGCCCTCGATCGCCCGCGTGACGGCCGCGGCCTCGGCGGCGGTGGGCAGCCGAGGCTTCGTCCCGCGGTGCAGCCGCCCCCAGTAGGCCCTCGTGGCCTTGGGGTCGACCCCGTCGGGCGCCCCGGCCGGGTCGACGACGAACCGGGCGTCGACGAGCCAATAAGGCTCGGGGACGAAGGCGCGGATCTCCTCCTCGCGACGGGCGAGGATCGCGAGCGTCGGCGTCTGCACCCGACCGAGCGACACGGCGCCGTCGAAGCTCGTCCGCAGGCGGATCGTGGCCGCGCGGGTCGCGTTCATCCCGACGAGCCAGTCCGCCTCGGACCGCGACTGGGCGGCCTGCGCGAGGAGGTCGACCTCGTCCGGAGAGCGCAGCTCGGCGAGCGCGCGGCGCATCGCGTCGGCCGTCATCGACGACAGCCACAGGCGCCGCACCGGCTGCGTCGCCCCGGCCCGCTCGTAGACCCAGCGGAAGATGAGCTCGCCCTCGCGCCCGGCGTCGCAGGCGTTGATGACCTCGTCGACGTCGGAGCGGCCGACGAGGTTGCGGATCACGGCCATCTGCTTCTTCGACCCGTCGTCGCGGTCGACGAGCTTGAACGTCTCCGGGACGATCGGCAGGTCCTCCATCTTCCAGCGCTTGAACCGCTTGTCGTACGCGTCGGGCTCGGCGAGCTGGACGAGGTGCCCGATCGCCCAGGTGACGATGTGGTCCGGCCCCTCGAGCCACCGGGCGTTGCGCTCGCTGCCCACCTTGCCCGTCTGGAACGACCCGGGGAGGATCTTCTCCAGGTCGCGTCCCACGGACGGCTTCTCGGCGATGACCAGCGTCTTGCCCACGGGGGCAACGGTAGCGGGACGCCCGCGGAACGTCGGTGAGGTTCGTGGAGGAGCCGCGTCGATCCACCGCCGATCCACCGCGCCGGGCCCGCCCGGCGCCGTCACCCGCACGGCCCGGGGCTCACGGCGCGCCCGCGCACGACCGAGCCGAGGGCGTCGCGGATGACGCGGTTGGGGACCGCGTACCCCGTCCGCGCGCCCTTCGCGACCGCCGACGCGAACACCGTGCCCAGCACCCGGCCGCGCTCGTCGACGACCGGGCCGCCGCTGTTGCCCTGCTCGACCCGTCCCCGGAACGGCAGGACCGCCCGCCGCACCGGTCCGCGCCCGTAGGCGTCCTCGCCCGGGACGACCGCGGCCGACGCGATCCGCGCCGCACGGGCGCGGAACGGCCCGGCGAGCGGGTAGCCCAGCAGCGCCCCCGCCGTGCCGCGCTCCGCGTCGCGCATCCGGAGTCGTCCGGCCCGCAGGCCCGGCACCTCGAGCATCGCGATGTCCTGGGCGGTGTCGGCGTAGACGACGTGGGCGTCGCGGGCCCCCTCGCCGGACTCCGGGAGCACGACGACGCGGGATGTCCCGGCGATGACGTGCTGGTTCGTCACGACGAGGCCGTCGCGGACCACCCATCCGCTGCCCACCACGCCGATCCCGCACGCCTCGCCCTCGACCCGCACCACCCCGCGGCGCCCCGTCGCGACACCGGGGCGGTCGAGGATCGCCCGGTCGGGAGCGTCGATCTCGGCGGGCGGGCCGGCGAATCCGGGAAGCGCGTCGATCCGCGACAGCAACGCCAGGGCGTCCCGCGCCGGGGGCAGCGCGTCGCGCAGCTCGGCGAGGACCGACGACCCGCGCACCGCCGACCGCCAGTCGGCAGGCAGGTTCCGGGCCTGCAGGATCGCGCCGGACAGCAGCCACGCCGCCAGGACGACGAGCCCGGTGGCGAGCACGGAGCCGAGCGCGCGGTCGACCGCCACGACGATCCCCCGCGCCGCCCCCGGCGGCCCAGCCGCGATCCGGTCCCGTAGCCGGTCCCCCATCGCCTGCAGGGCCGTGCCGAGCACGATCCCCAGCACGACCGCCCCGACGATCGCCGCGATCGGCGCGTCGACGTGCGCCGAGCCGCCGGGCAGCGCCACGGGCGCCAGTCGCGCGCCGAGCAGCGCTCCGACGGCGAAGCCCAGCAGCCCCAGCCCCGACGCGAGGAACCCCTGCGCGGCGCCGCCCGCCGCCGCGAGCAGCGCGACGACGACGAGCACCCAGTCGAGGACGGACATGCCGGGCGCACGCTACCGACCCCGTCGACCCCCTCGACCCCGTCGGGCGCGGGGACGCTCGCCGTGCGGTGCCACGGGACCCGGCGGGTATCATCGATGCCTCGATGGTCCCACCCGGCTCCCAGCGGCCGTCGGCCGACGACCCCGCCCCGGGAGATCGCCCACCCGACGCCGCGTCCGGGCCGTTCCGGGGCAGCGTCCTCGGGTCGGCGCACCGGCGCCCGCCGGCCCCCGGCGATCCGTCGCCGCGCCGGCCCGCGGGACCACCACCCGCGACCGGGCCCCACCGACCCCCGACCGACGGACCGCCCTCCCCGTCCCACGACGACGCGGACGCCGACGCGGCCCGGCCGTGGCTCGACGAGCCCGTGGTCGCCAACACCGCGCGGGCGCGGGCGGCGGCCCGCGCGTCCGAGCGGGTCGCCGACGACGGGCGTCGTGGCGGACGCGCGCGCTCCACGCCACGTCCACCCGCGCGCGGTCGCGGCGGTCGCGGCCGCTCCGCCGACCGGGGCGCCGCGGGCGGGGCGGGCGCCGGGGGCGGGTCCCGCGGGCCGGGCGGCCCGTCGGGGGCCACGGGGACCGGACGTCGCTTTCCGGCGCGCGCCGGCGTGGTCGCCGTGCTCGTCCTCGCCGGCGGGGTGGGGGGCTACGTCCTGCTGTCGGCGCGCGCCGATCGCGCCGCCGAGGAGCGCGTCGCCCGGGCCTACGCCGACGCGTGGGCGAAGGGCGACCACGCCGCGATGTACCGGCGGCTCGACGACGTGACCCACGACCGCGTGTCCGCGCAGCGGTTCGCGGAGCTCAACCGGGAAGCGGTCGCCACCGCCACCGCCACGCGGATCGTCCCCGGCGAGCCGTCCCGCGACGGTGACGCGTTCGACCTGCCGGTGGCCGTGCAGACCCGGCTGTTCGGCACCTTCCGGGGCACCATCCGCCTGCCGATCGAGGGGTCCGGCGACGACGCCCGCATCCGCTGGTCGCGCAAGATGACGATCCCGGGGCTGCGCGACGGCGAGGAGCTGACGCGGTCGATGCGGATGCCGCCGCGGGCGGACCTCCTGGACCGTGCGGGCCGCGTCATCGCCCGCGGGGCCGACCGCTCCGCCCCCGAGGCCCCGGAGCTCGCGCGGTCGGTCGCCGGGAGCGTCGGCACGGCGCTGGAGGAGGACGCCGCGACGCTCGACCGCCTCGGCGTGCCGCCCGGCGCGACGGTCGGCACGAGCGGCCTGGAGCGGATCCTCAACGCCCAGCTCATCGGCAAGCCCGGCGGCGAGCTCAAGGCCGGCGACCGCACGCTGCGCGCGGTCGAGCCCGAGCAGGCCGACCCGGTCCGCAGCTCGGTGTCGCTGGCGTTGGTCCGCAAGGCCGCCGAGGCCCAGGCCGACGCCCCGAGCTCCAACGGGTCGATCGTCATGAACGCACGGACCGGCGAGGTGCTCGCGTTCCAGGGATCGGCGTGGAGCGTGCTGCAGCCCCCCGGGTCGGTGATGAAGATGGTCACCGCCGCATCGGCGCTCGAGGAGGGCGCGGCGACCCCCGAGACGGAGTACGAGGTCCAGACCGGGGCGCTGGGGATCCAGAACTCCAACGAGGAGCCGTGTGGCGGCACGCTCGTGAACTCCTTCGCGCACTCCTGCAACTCGGTGTTCGCCCCGCTGGCCGTGAAGATCGGGGCGGAGAAGTTCGTCGCCGACGCCGAGCGGTTCGGGTTCAACAAGCCGTCGATGGTGCCCGGGGCCGCGACGAGCACCGTGCCGGAGCCCTCCGGCGTCGGGGAGCTCGCGCAGTCCGGCATCGGCCAGGCGCGGTTGCAGGCCACCCCGCTGCAGATGGTCCGCGTGACGGCGACGATCGCCAACGGTGGCCGCGAGCCGGAGATCACGTTCCTCCGGCGCGGCGAGGACGCCCCCACCCGACGGGTCGTCAGCGCCCGCACCGCCCGGCAGATGCGCCGCCTCATGGTCGCGACGATCACCGACGGCACCGGGCGCAAGGCCGCCGTGCCCGGCGTGACGACCGCCGGCAAGACCGGCACCGCCGAGCTGCGGGCCACCCAGGGCGCCGCGTGCGAGACGCAGCCCGCACCGGACGGCGCCGAGCCGCCGCCCGTAGACAGCTCGTGCGGCAACCGCGACGGCAAGAGCACGACCGCGTGGATGGTCGCGTTCGCCCCCGCCGGCGGCGGGTCGACGAAGGACCCGCTGGCGATCGCCGTGATGCGGGCGGGCAACTACCAGGGCGGGGAGACCGCCGCCCCGGTCGCGAGCACCGTCCTGGCGGCGGCGCTCGAGTAGCCCCGGTCGCGGTCCGGCCCCCCGCCCCCCCCGCCTGGGGTGGACCCGACTTCCGGACCACCCACGTCCCCTCTCCGGTCCACCCCCACCGCCCGACGGCGCGGTGCGGCCCGACGCACGACCCTCGGGAACGACCGAGGCCGCCCCGGGGGCGGCCTCGTCGTGGCGCTGCGGTCGCGGCCGGCGTCGCCGGACCGCGGGGTGGGATCAGACGTCGAGGTCGACGACCGCCTCGCCGCCGAGCGGGCCCTTGAGGTGCAGCTCCAGCGGGCGGTTCTCCAGCGAGATCTGCGGGATCTTGAAGAGCAGCAGCGCACCGCCGGCGGTCGACTGACCGGCCGGGCTGTTGGCCAGCGGCAGGCGACCGACGCTCTCGTGCGTGAACGCCGGGATCGACGACTGCTCGTAGAGGAACGGGTTGGGCGCGCGGACCGGGTTGACCGGCTTGAACACGTGGCTCGCGTTGCGGGCCGCGATCCGGGCGTTCGGCGGGTCCTCGACGTAGCCGCTGTCGCGGATCTCGATGCCGCTGATCGGCACCGAGTCCTGCGCCGAGTGGTTCTCGTTGTACGCGGCGATAAAGACGCCGAAGTACACCTCGTTGTCGATCTGCGGCTGCCCCTTGGGCTTGACGTCGAGCTTGAGCTGCTCCGGCGTCAGGCCGCGGAAGTACTCGGAGTCCTCCGGGTCGATCCGCTCGCGCTCGCCGCCCTTGAGGTCGGCGGCCTCGATCTGGCCGGGGTTGAGCTGGCGCGAGATCTGGACCTGGTACTTGACGTATGGTCCACCGTCCTTCGCCCCTACGTCGACGAAGTGCGCCTCGGACTCGCCGTGGTGGACGATGTCGTGCTTGTTGCCACAGGCGGTGAGGGCGACGGAGGCCAGGACCGCCGCGGCCAGAGGGAAGACCCGCGAACGCATGGTCGGGCAGTCTAGTCGAGCCGTCCGGCGTCGGGCTGCGTCCCCAGCCTGAACCCGGACGCCGGCTTCCGCGGGCCGCCCGCGACGCCGACGGGGCCGGTCGATCCGCGCCGGCCCTCGACGCCGTCCTCCAGCGCCGCCCGCAGGCGGTGGAGCCCGCGCTGCAGGCCGCGGCGCACCCGTCCCCGCTGCCCGCCGACGGCCTCGGCCAGGCGATCGGACGGCAGGCCCGGCTCGGTCTCCACGCGCCAGGTGACCCGGCACGCGCCACCCGACTCGGGCCGGAGCGTGATCTCGCCGAGCATCGGCGTGCGGTCGTACTTGCCGCCGCGCCCGACGTACGCGATCCGGTGCGGCGACTCGACGTCGACGAGCGTCACGTCGAAGTACGAGAAGCGGTTGAACGGCAACCGGATCTTGAACCGGGCCCCCGCCCCGACCCCGATCGAGTCCTCGCGCGTGAGGTGCCAGTCGACGAACCGGTGGTCGAGGATGCCGGCGTGGTTGGCGATGTCGGCCAGGTACGCGAACACCCGCTCCTGCGGATGCTGGATGACGAGCGACGCGGTGACGGGGTCCACGCGCCGCAGTCTAGATCAGTCGTCCCGCGGGGGAACGACGACGTCGGCGCTCCTCAGTCGACGGCGGGGTCCCGGCGTGGCGCGCTGATCCGCTGGGCCCGGATCTCCTCGCCGTGCCGGACCGGCACCGCGGCCAGCGGCTCGTCGCGGCGGCTCGGGCGGCAGAGCGCGCAGATCGTCCGCTCCCGGGGGTAGCGGTAGACGACCTCGCCGACGAGCGGGGTGCGCCCGCAGCGGTGGCAGCAGAGCCGCTCGGCGTGGAGGCTCCCCAACGACAGGCGCAGGAGGTGGCGCTCGAGGTCGGCTTCGGCGAGGAGCTGGCGGCGCATGACACCGTGTTCGCCGACCGCCGCCGAACTCCTTCCCGCCGGTCGGCGTCGTGCACCGTCGGGCGTCCGGCCCCCGCGGCCGGCGCGCGTGTCCGGCGCGTCGCTCAGTCGCCGGGCGCGCCCACGCGGACGCGGAGCCCGTCCGGGCTGAACGGCGCCCGCAGGACGCTCGCCCAGCCCGACGTCCGATCGGCGACCGCGTCGGCGACCTGCTCGGCCTCGCCGGCGCGGACCCACAGCATCACCGTCGGCCCCGCGCCCGACACCGTCGCGCCGATCGCCCCGATCGTCACCGCGTCGTCGATGAGCGCCGACGACCGCGGGAACAGCGCGGCGCGGTGCGGCTGGTGCAACACGTCCTGCAGGCTGTGGGCGACGATGTCGAGATCGCCCCGCTCGAGGCCCAGCGCGAGCGCGGCGGCCCAGGCGACGTTCGCCGTCGCGTCCTCGAGCGGGACGGACTGGGGTAGCACGGCGCGCGCCGCGGCGGTGCGGACGGCCTCCTCCGGGACGACGAACACCGCCTCGAGCGTCGCGGGAGGCTCGATCCTGACCGTCCACCGCCCGTCGGTGAGGACGAACCCGCCGTAGAGCGCCGCCGACACGTTGTCGGGATGCCCCTCGATGTCGACCGCGAGCGGCAGCAGCGCGTCGGGCTCGGTGCTCCCGCCGTCGAGCGCGGCGGCGGCGGCCAGGCCGGCGACGATCGCGCTGGCGCTCGACCCCAGCCCTCCCGACAACGGGATGTCCGAACGCACCCGGAACGTCAACCCGTCGGCGGGCCGCAGCCGCTCGAACGAGCGGATGAGGATGTTCTCGCGGTCGATCTCGAGCGGCAGGTCGTGCTCGACGGCGAACGTGCCGGTCTCCTCGACCTCGACCTCGACACGGAGGTCGACGGCGGCGGCCATGCAGTCGAACCCCGGGCCTAGGTTGGCGCTGGAGCCGGGGACGGAGACGCTGACGGTTCGGCCCATGCGAACGACGACCATAAGGCATCGTCCCCGACGCGCGCCCCGCGCGGACGGGCCGCGGCGGCCTGTGGCACCCTGCCCGCGATGCCCCGACCGACGGCCCCCTCCCGGTCGCTGCTCCCGCTCATCGTGGGGCTGGCGGCGCTCGTCGCGATCGTCGCCGCGCTCGGGCCGGCCCGCGGCGGCGACGACCGGCCCCCGCGCGCCCCGACGGCCGCCGTCCCGGCCGCCACCACGCCCCCGCCCGCCGACCGCACCACCACGCGGGCCGACGGCGACGCCCCGGGGCTGCCGGCGGACCGCGGCCGGGACTGGGCGGTGTCCGGGGCGGACGCCCGCGCCGCGCGCGTCCCGATCCTCATGTACCACCTCGTCGCCGACGCGCCCGCCGGGACCGCCTACCCCGACCTGTGGGTCTCCCCGTCGACGTTCCGCGCCCAGGTCGCCGCGCTGCGGCGGGCGGGGTTCGAGGCCGTGACGATGGGCGAGGTGTGGGCCGCCTGGCACGGCGACGGACGGCTCCCACGCCGTCCGGTGGTGCTGAGCTTCGACGACGGCGCGCTGAACCAGGTGATGAACGCCGCCCCGGTGCTGCTGCGCGCGGGCTGGCCCGGGGTCCTCAACCTCACGGTCCAGAACCTCGGCGACGACGGCCTGCCGCTGTGGGGCGCCCGGCGGATGATCCGTCAGGGCTGGGAGATCGGGTCGCACACCGTGACGCACCCCGACCTGACGACCCTCGGCCCCGACGCGTTGCGCGACGAGCTCGTCCGCTCCCGCCGGATGATCCGCAACCGGCTGGGCGTCGACCCGCGGTTCCTCTGCTACCCGGCCGGCCGCAACGACGCGGGCGTCCGCGCCGCCGCCGACGCCGCCGGCTACCACGGCGCGACGACCGTCGACGCGGGGGTCGCCGCACGGTCCGACGACGCGTTCCTCCTGCCGCGCATCCGCGTCCAGCCGTCGACGGGCCCCGCCGAGCTCGTCCGCCTGGCCCGCGGGGCCTGACCGGGGCGGGCCCCCGCCGACGGTCGTCCCCCGCGACGCCCGTCTACGATCCCTCGACCGTGTCGCGCCCGACCCATCCCGGACCGCCGCCGGCGTCGTTGCTTCCCGCCTCGGCCTGGGACCGCGCGATGCACGAGGCCCGCCCGCTCGTCGAGGTCCGGCCGTGGGGCCGGATCCGCTGGCAGTTCGACGGACGGCCGATCCAGGCGCTCGTCCGGGCGCCGGGCCAGGACCTCGACCCGTGGCCGACGCTCGTGCTCGGCACCGGTGGCGCCGGCCTGCTCGTCGCGGCCGCCGCCGGTGGCGGCGGGGCCGGCCTGCTCCTCCTCGCGATCGGGATCGCGCTCCTGGGCGCCGCGCTCGCGTTGTGGCGCCACCAGACGAACCGCGGCCGCACGTTCGCCGGGGCCGACCTCACCGACGCGTTGGCGCGCGACGCCGACCTGCTGCGGATCGCGGCGCGTCACGACGAGGCCGAGCTCGAGGCGGCGGCCGCCCGCTCGCACGAGCACCTGTGGCGCCTGGGGGACCCGGAGCTCACCCCGGCCGAGCGGCGTCGCACCGCCGCCCGGCACGAGCAGGACGCCGAGCTGGCCCGCCAGGCCGACCGCCACCTCGTGGCCCTCGGCGGGGACGCGCCGCCCGAGGCGCTCGGCGAGGACCCCGCGGACGAGGACCTCGAGCGGCTCGTGCGGGCGCTGGAGGCCGCCCGCCGCGAGCTCGAGGGCCCCGGCGACGGCACCTGACCGCCCCGCCGTGCGCCCGCCGCCCGGCGGGACGGCGCCACGTGCGGGAGCGCGCCGACCCGGGCCGGCGCGCCCCGGTCACCCGAGCAGGATCCGCTCCAGGGCCTTCAGGGTCGGCTCGCACGGGATGACCGGCGGCGACTCGTCGAGCGCCGTCTGGGGGTCCTTGAGGCCGTGGCCGGTGAGGACGCAGACGATCCGCTCGGGACGGTCGAGGCCCTCGGGGCTCACCGCGCCGTGCGCGAGCAGCCCCGCCACCGACGTCGCCGACGCCGGCTCGCAGAACACGCCCTCCTCGCGGGCGAGGAACCGGTACGCGTCGAGGATCTGGGCGTCGTCGACGTCGGCCACGCGGCCGCCCGACGACACCATCGCGTCCATCGCCTGCTCCCACCGGGCCGGGTTGCCGATGCGGATCGCCGACGCGACGGTCTCGGGATCCGCGACCGGCTCGCCGCGCACGAGCGGGTTGGCCCCGCGCGCCTGGAACCCGACCATCCGTGGCAGCCGCGGACGTCCGTCGCCGAACCCGTCGGGGGCCGCGTCGGCGGCCTCGCGGAAGCCCTTCCAGTACGCGGTGATGTTGCCGGCGTTGCCGACCGGGATGCAGAGCGCGTCGGGCGGGCCGTCGAGGTCCTCGACGATCTCGAACGCCGCGGTCTTCTGGCCCTCGATCCGGAAGTCGTTGACCGAGTTGACGAGCGAGATCGGGTGGTGCTCGGCGATCTCGCGGACGAGGCGCAGCGCCTCGTCGAAGTTGCCCTTCAGCGCGATGACCTGCGCGCCGTGCATGAGCGCCTGGGCGAGCTTGCCCGCCGCGATCTTGCCGTCGGGGACGAGGACGACGCCGCGGATGCCCGCCCGGGCGGCGTAGGCGGCCAGCGACGCGGCGGTGTTGCCGGTCGACGCGCAGATGACGGCCTGCGAGCCCTCGCGGACGGCCGCCGACACGGCGGCGGTCATGCCGCGGTCCTTGAACGACCCCGTCGGGTTGAGCCCCTCGTACTTGAGGTACACCTCGGCCCCGACGCGCTCCGACAGCCGCGGTGCGTGGACGAGCGGCGTGGAGCCCTCGTTGAGGCTCACCACCGGGTCGTCGTCGGCGAACGGCAGCCGGTCGCGGTAGCGCTCGATGAGCCCCATCCGGCGGATCGAGTCGACGCCGGACAGGCGGTGCGCAGGCGCGCCGGGGGCGCCGCCCGCGGGCGGACCGGAGGGGAACGGGGCGGTGCTCATGCGGTGAACTCCTCGTCGATCACGCGGATCGCGCGCGGCGGCGCGGTCACGAAGTCCTTCGACCCGATCATCTGGACCGCGCCGAAGAACCGCGACTCCAGGACGGGGTGGACGACGAGCACGAGCCGCGCCCCGTTGCCGGTCCCCTTCTGGACGACGCTCTTGATCGAGACGCCCTGCAGGCCGAGGACCTGGGCGATCTGGGCGAGCACGCCGGGTCGGTCGGCGACGTCGACGTGGAGGTAGAAGCTCGAGACGACGTCGTCGACGAACCCGAGCGTGTTGCGGGTCGGCGGCGTCTGGGCGGGCGGGATCATCGCGCTGATGACGTCGCCGATGACCGCGGTCGCCGTCTGCGGACCACCGGCGCCGGGGCCCGACAGCGTGATCTCGGTGATCGACGGGGACTCGATCGTCACGGCGTTGAACGACCCCTCGACCGCCGCGAGCGGGTGGCCGCGGTAGAGGAACGCCGGGTGCACGCGGACGGCGAGCTCGTCGCCGATCCGCTCGGCGGTGCCGATGAGCCGCAGCGACAGGTCGAGGTCGCGGGCGTACTCGATGTCCTCGGCGGTGAGGTGCTCGATGCCCTCGTACGGCACGTCGGACAGGTGGACCGGGGTGTCGAACGCCAGGCGGGCGAGGATCGCCATCTTCGCGGCGGCGTCCTTGCCGGACACGTCGTCGCTGGGGTCGGCCTCGGCGTAGCCCAGGCGCTGCGCCTCGGCGAGCGCGTCGGCGTACGACGCGCCGGTCGCCGCCATCTGGGTGAGGATGAAGTTCGTCGTGCCGTTGACGATCCCGTGGAGCCGGTCGATGTGCTGCCCGGTGAGCGACTCCTGCAGGACGCGGATCACCGGCACGACCCCCGCGACGGCCGCCTCGAACCGCAGCTGCACGCCGTGCTCCCGCGCGAGCGCCCACAGCTCCTCGCCGTGCTCGGCCAGCAGCTGCTTGTTGGCCGTGACGACGTGCTTGCCGGCGCGGATCGCGCGCGTGACGTGGTCGTGGGCGACGTCGGTGCCGCCCATGACCTCGACGATGAGGTCGCTGCCGGCGAGGATCTCGTCGAACGACCCGCGGCTGCGGGTGAGGATCCCGCTGATCTCGGGCCGCAGGCCGGTGACGTGGGCGATCGAGTCCGCCCGGTCGGGCAGCAGCCCGGCGACGGCGGAGCCGACCGTGCCGTGACCGAGCAGGCCGACGCGGAACGGGGCGGGGACGTCGGACATCGCGCCGGATCATGGCACGACGGCCACCGCCGACGTCACCGGCCCGGCCGGGCGATCAGCCGACGTCGCGGCCCCACAGCTCGTCGACCCGCTCGCGCCGGACGACGACCCGCGAGCGACCGTCGCCGACGAGCACGACCGGGGGCCGTGGCACCCCGTTGTAGACGTTCGCCATCGCGTGGCCGTAGGCGCCGGTGACCGGGGTGACGAGCACGTCGCCCGGCCGCGGGTCGGGCAGCACCGCGTCGGCGACGACGTCGCTGGACTCGCAGTGCTTGCCGACGATCCGGCACGGCTCGCCGGGATCGGGGCCCTCCCCCGCCGGGAACCGGTCGACGATCTGGGCCTCGTAGCGGGCGCCGTAGAGCATCGGCCGCAGGTTGTCGGCCATCCCGCCGTCGACGCCGACCCAGGTCCGCACGTTGCGCTTGACCGTCTGGACGGTGTAGAGCGTCACCCCGGCGCGGCCGACGAGCGACCGGCCCGGCTCGTCGGCGATCCGGATCCGGTCGCCGACGAGCTCCCGCACCGCCGAGACCTTCTCGCGCGCGTAGGCCTCGACCGACGGCAGCCGGGCGACCTCGTCGCGGAGGTAGGCGACGCCGAGTCCGCCGCCGAGGTTGAGCTCCTCGACCGCGCCGGCGAGCGGCGCGACCGCGGCGACCGCGCGGCGGAACACGTCGAGCTCCAGCAGCTGCGAGCCGACGTGGAAGTGCAGGCCCTCCAGCCGCAGCGACGGCATCGTCCCGATCCGGTCGATCAGGGACCGGGCGTCGTCGACGCCCAGGCCGAACTTCGAGTCGGCCTGCCCGGTCGAGATCCCGTCGTGGGTGTCGCCGCGGACGTCGGGCGTGACGCGGATCGCCACCGCCTGCACCCGGCCGCGCTCGGCGGCGATCCGCGCCAGCCGCTCGGCGTCGTCGACCCCGTCCAGGACCACCTGGCGCAGGCCGTGCTCGACCGCGGCGGCGAGCTCGGCCTCGGACTTCGCGTTGCCGTGCAGGTGGACGTCGGCGGGCGCGAACCCCGCGTTGAGCGCGAGCGCGAGCTCGCCGCCGGACGCGACGTCGCAGCCCAGGCCCTCCTCGCGGGCGATCCTCAGGATCGCGGTGCACGGGAACGCCTTGGACGCGAACGACACGTGCGCGTCCGGGGCGAGCGCCCGGAAGGCCGAGACGTAGGCGCGGGCCTGGGCGCGCAGGTCGTCCTCGACGACGACGTAGGCCGGGGTGCCGTGCTCGCGCGCGAGCCCGCCGGCGTCGCACCCCCCGAGCAGGAGTCGACCGTCGTCGTCACGGCGCGTGCCGCGGGGGTAGACGTCGAGCAGCGCGTCGGTCATCGCCGCGGGATGATGGCAGCGACCCGGCGCGGGGCGCGCGCGGACCGCCGCGGGGCCCGGTCAGCGCGGGGCGCCGAGCAGGCCGCCGAGCGCGTCGCCCAGGCCGCGGACGGTGCCGTCGAGGAGCGCCCCGACGCCGGTGAGCGTCTGGCCCAGGCCGGTGTCCGGCCCGACGACGTCCGCCAGGGCGCCGGTGAGGTCGGTCGTCGTGTCGGCGACGCCGTCGGTGGCGGAGCTCGCGCGGGTCCCGAGGTCGCGGGTCGCGGCCGGGGCGGGTTCCGACGGCGTGGTCGGCGTCGGCTGCGGGGCGGGCCTCGGGGTCGGGCTCGGCGGGGCGGGCGACGCCGGGGCGGTCGTCGTCGGGGTCGGCGCGGGCCGCGACTGCGGCGGGGCCGGGTCGGGCGAGCGGGTCGGTGGCGCGGCGACCGCGACGGTGGTCGTCGTCCGCGGACGGGGATCGGGGACGACCACGGCGCCGGCGGCCGTCGCTCCGGGGGCGGCGGCCGACGCGACGAGCGTCGCGTCGCGGTCGCCCCGCGCGACCACCGGACGGTCCGCGTCGGTGCGGGGCGGGACGACGATCGCGGCGTCGGGACCGGACGCCGGGACGCTGACGACGCCGGTGCCGCCGAGGACGCCCGCGACCCCGGCCGCCATGACGACGCTCGCCACCACGGGCAGCGCTCCCACCCCGGCGCCCGGGATGGCGGCTCGCATGACGCGTCGCGGGTCCATCAGGTCCACCATCGGCAGGTCGCCCGCGAACCTTGAGCCCGATGGCCGTCCGGTCCTCCCGATCCGCGAGGCGGCGGCCCCCGACGTCGGCGCCGTGGCCCGTCCGTCAGGCGGCGGTGGGCGTGGGCGGCCGCCGACCGTAGCGGGCGATGAAGGCGCCGCCGACGACGAGCAGGCCGATGCTCGTGAGCTGCGCGGTCGTGAGCCCCGTGGCCCCGGTCGGGTTGTGACGCCAGAACTCGACGACGAAGCGCTCCAGGCCGGCGAAGACGAGGTAGAGCCCGAAGAGCGCCACGGGCGGGACGCGGTCGCGTAGGTGCCAGAGCACGAGCGCGGCGACGCCCATCCCGAGCGTCTCGTAGATCGGCGTCGGGTGGACGACGTCGGTGGTGGGCACCACGCCGTCGGGGTAGGCCATCCCCCACGCGACGTCGGTCGGCTTGCCGTAGTCGCCGTCGCCGGACACCTGGCAGCCGACCCGGCCGATCGCGTAGCCGAGCGCCAGGGCGGGGGCCGCGCCGCCGAGCAGCTCGGGCTTGAGGTGGCCCCGCCAACGCGCCCACAGCAGCACGGCGATCGCCCCGCCGGCCGCCCCGCCGTACCACGTGAGCCCGGCCCCGCTGAAGAGCGAGCCCAGGACGTCGTCCCCCGCCTCGTCCCAGTTGTCGAGGAGCCAGTAGAGCCGCGCCCCGACGAGGCCGCCGACGAGCGCGGCCATCAGCGCCTCCGTCGCGTGCTCGGCCGGCCAGCGCAGCTCGCGGAAGCGGCGGGTCATGACCGCGCCGGCGGCGAGGAACGCGATGGCGAAGCACAGGCCGAAGGTCTTGACCGGAAGGCCCAGGAGGTCGATCTCCGGCTGCACCGCCCGGAGGCTAGATCATCGTCGGCCGCCACGGGCGACCGGGGCGGCCGGCTACAGGTAGCCCATCGGGTCGCGCGGGACGCCGCCGACGCGGGTCTCGAAGTGGATGTGCGGCCCGGTGCTGTTGCCGGTGTTGCCGCTGGCGGCGATGACCTGGCCCTTGGAGACCTTCTGGCCGACGCTCACGCCGAGGCGGGAGTTGTGGGCGTAGCACGTCGACAGCCCGCCGCCGTGGTTGATGCAGATGTAGTTGCCGTAGCCGCCGACCCAGCCGGCGATCGCGACCGTGCCGGACTCGGACGCGTGGACGGCGGTGCCGGTCGGCACGGCGATGTCGATCCCGGCGTGGAGCCGTCCCCACCGCTGGCCGAACGGCGACGTGAACTGCCCGTTCGCGGGCCACGCGAGGCGACCACCGCCCTGGCGCACCGGGCCGCCGCTGGGCATCCCCGACAGCTTGGCCTGGATCTTCGACTCCTCGCGCTGCATCGCGGCGAGGTCCTTCTCGAGGTGCTGACGCTCGGAGCGCACGCCCTTGAGCAGCGCCTTGCGACGGTCGCGTGCGGCGGCATAGGACTGCTGGGCGCTCACGAGCCCGCCCTTGACCTGGGCGATCTCGTCGCGGCGCCCCTCGATCCGCCGGGCGGCGGCGCGCTGGCGCGACTCGAGCGACGCCAGCCGCTTCTCCGTCGCGATCGCGTCGGTGCGCGCGTCACGGACGGCCGCCACGATCCGCTGGTCCTGCCGTCCGATCCGCCGGAGGAACTCGCCCCGCTCGAGGAGGTCCGCGAACCCGTCGCTGTTGAGGACGATGCTGACAAGCGAGGGCCGGTCGGCGGTGTAGAGCTCGACGAGGCGCGCGGACAGGACCTCGCGCGCCCGGGTCAGCTGCTTGCGGAGCCGGGTCAGGCGGGCCCGCTCCCGACGGAGGTCGGACTGCGTGGTCGAGAGCACCGCCTCGCTGCGATCGAGGTCGGCCTGCACCGCGTTCTGGCGCGACTGCAGCGTCGAGATCCGGCCCTGCAGGCCCTGGACCTTGGCGCTCTGGCGCTGGATGTCGGCGGTGAGCACGCGCTCCCGGCTCTTGCGCTTGTCGATCCGGCCCTGCGTCGACCCGATCTTGCCCCGCAGCTCGTCGAGCTTGGCCTGCTGCGCCTCGACCGGGGCGGCGGGCGCCAGCGCGACGGCGACGGCGACGAGGGCGGCCAGCCCGAGCAGCAGCAGGGGGCGGGCGTGGCGAAGGGCTGGGGTGGGCACGTGGCGCTCGACGGTGTAGGACGGGGTCCCGTGGACCCGGGGAGGCGCCGGCCGGACGCGGCTCCTCCGGCGGACGGGTGGCGGCAGGCCGGACCGGGATCACGACCGACCGACACCGTAGGGGCCCCGCGCGGCGGCGGAAAGCGGTGCAACGGGGTTTGCGCTCGACGGGCGCGTCTGCGCGCACTCGGCGCGACGACGCTCGACGCGACCGGCGACGAACGCGTCATCACCGGCGCCCCGGTGTGCGACCATTGCGGCATGGCTCGCGGCGCGGCATTCGGCAAGGACCCCGGACTGCAGGTCCGGATGGTCGGAACCCTCTTCGCGCTGGGACTCGTCTACGCGATCTTCGGCGGCGTGCTCATCGCCGCGATGAGCAACATGGGCGCGGTCATCGTCATCCTCGCCGCGCTCCTCGCGTTCCAGTTCTTCACCGCCGACAAGCTCGCGCTGCACGCGATGCACGCGCAGGAGGTGACGCCCGCCCAGGCGCCGGAGCTCCACGCGATGGTCGACCGGCTCTGCCTCCAGGCCGACCTGCCCAAGCCGAAGGTCGCGGTCGCCCACGACCGGATGCCGAACGCGTTCGCCGTCGGCCGGTCGCAGAAGTCCGCCACGGTGTGCGTCACCACCGGGCTGCTCGAGCTGCTCCCGCCCGCCGAGCTCGAGGGCGTGATCGCGCACGAGCTCGCGCACATCGCCCACCGCGACGTGCTCGTCATGACCCTCGCGAGCTTCTTCGCGTCGCTCGCCGCGATGATCGTCCAGAACGGCATCTGGTTCGCCGGCGGCGACGATGACGACGACGGTCCCGGCATCCTCGTCGTGATCCTCGTCGCGGCGGTCGTCTACGTCGTGTCGTTCCTGCTCCTGCAGGCCCTGTCCCGGTACCGCGAGTTCGCCGCCGATCGCGGCGCCGCGATCGTCACCGGCCGCCCGAGCGCCCTCGCGGCCGCGCTCGTGCGGATCCAGGACGGGATCAAGCAGACCCCCGACTCGGACCTGCGCGAGGTCGGCGCGGTGCAGGCCTTCTACATCCTGTCGCCCCGCGTGAAGTCCGGGATCTCCAACCTCTTCTCGACGCACCCGCCGACCGAGAAGCGGATCGCCGCCCTGCAGCGGATCGAGACGCAGCTCCAGTCCGGCCGCACCGCGTCCTGACGACGACCATGGGCTTCCTCGACACGCTGTTCGGCCGCACCAAGACGGTCAAGCAGGTCCGCCCCGACCGCCTGTTCGCGATGACCACGGCGTACTTGGACCTGGACCTCACCCACGGGCTGTCCACGAGCGGCGAGGCCGCGATCGTGTTCCAGCCCCTGGCGACCGGGGACTTCAACCAGATCGCCGACGACATGGAGGCGATCCTCCAGAGCACCGGCGCGGAGTCCGGGACGACGGTGTCCCGTCGCGACGACGACTTCGGGTACCGCTGGATGGTGCTGGGGACGTCCGAGGTCGACGACCAGGTCATCGGCGTCAACGCCGTGATGGAGGCGCTACAGGCGGGCGGGTACGCCGACCGCGTGCTCTGCGCCGTGTTCGCGTTGCGCGACCGCGACGGCGGACGCCCGGTCCACCTCATCTACCTCGCCAAGCGCGGGACGTGGTACCCCTTCGTGCCCGTGGGCGGCGGCAAGGAGCGCAACCGCGAGCGCGAGCTGCAGCTCAAGGCGGTGCTCGACCCGCTCATGCCGGTCGAGCCCGAGATGGACCGGTGGTACCCCCTGTGGGGCGCCCCGGTCGGCGACGCCTGAGCGTCGCGGCGCGCACGGGCCCCGTCGGAGCGACGGGGCCCGGCACGGCGCTCGCGACTCAGGCCTCGGTCGGGTCGGGGACGAGCCCCTCGCCGGTGAACTCGCGGGTGGCCTCCTCGAGCGTGAGGTCGGCCGGCGGCAGCAGCACGTCGCTGCCGGTGAGCTCGTCGTCGTCGAGCGGGACGCCGTGCTCGCGGACGTACGCCAGCAGCGCGTCGAACCGCGAGCGGTAGGTCGCCTCGTCGCGGGCCTCGACCGCCTCGACGATCGCGTCGTCGAGGTCGTTCAGCGGGACGTGGTGCTCGTCGGGCATCCGGTACTGCTGATCCCCGAAGATCCGGACGATCATGCGCCCGGCTCCTTCGGGGCCTCGGCGCCGGCCGCCGCGTCGGCGTCGCCGGCGGAGAGCTCGCCGGCGGACGGCGCGGTCCCCATCCCGAGCTCGGCCTTCATCCGCTCCAGGTCGGAGTCGACCTGCGTGCCGCTGCCGAGCTCGGCGAGCTGCCGGTCGATGTCGTCCTGGCCGGCGCCGAGCGCGGTGAGGTCCTCGAACGTCCCGGCCGCCTCGAGCTCGGCGACGGCGTCGGCCCGGGCGCGCATGTTCTCCGTCTTGTCGACGGCGCGCTGCATGGCCATGCCGACCTCGGCCATCGACTCCCCGACGCCGGTGGCGGCCTCGGAGATCCGGACCTGGGCCTCGGCGGCGCTGTACTGCGCCTTGATGGTCTCCTTCTTCGTCCGGAACTGCTCGACCTTGGTGCGGAGCTTCTGCTCGCTGGCGATCAGCGCCTGCTGCTGGTTCTCCAGCTCGGTGATCTGCGTGTCGAGCGACTGCATCTCGGTCTGGATCGCGCTCTTGCGCTCCAGGGCCGTGCGGGCGAGCTGCTCGTTGCCGCCGGCGAGCGCCTGACGGGCCTGGGTGTCGAGCTTGACGATCGCCTGCTGGTGCTTCTCGTTCTGCAGCTGGAGGCGCTTCTTCGCGGTGACGACGTCCGCGATCCCCTTCTTGACGTTCTGGAGGTTCTCCAGTTGCTTCTGGTAGCTGTAGTCGAGCGTCTCGCCCGGATCCTCAGCCTTGTCCAGGACACGGGAGATCTTGGACTTGATGACGGTGGACATGCGGGCGCCGATACCCATGTGGAGCTCCCTTTCGGCGTGGGCGGTTTGCGCGCCACACCCTATCGTCCCGACGGTCGCGCGCCACCCGGCCGGACGCCCGGCGCCCGGCGCCTCCACCCACGGCGGCGGACGCCCGCCACGACACGACGACGGGCCACCGTGGTGGCCCGTCGGAGGATGTCGACGACCGCCCGTCTCGGGGCGGGGTGGGTGGCGCGGGCCGACCGCGCCCGGTGGCTCAGAGCCCGGTGGGGTGCACCAGCGTGAACCGCTTGGCGTCCGTGCGGTTGTCGGGGCGCCACTGCGGCCCCTTGAGGCGGCGGCTGCCGCTGCGGTCGCCGGCGGCCGACGTGTCGAGCCGCAGTCCGGCGATGACGGCGTAGACGTGGCTGCGGTTACCGTAGACCGAGATCCACTGGCCCTTGCCGCGCTCGGCGACCTTCCAGACGTCGTCGAACTCGTACGACGACAGCGGCGTCTTGAGCAGGCCGGCCCCGATGAGCGAGTAGCTCACGGTCCCGGAGCAGTCGTAGCCGCTGTCCTCGACCTTGGCGTGGCCGCCGCCCCACTTGTAGGGCTTGCCGACGATCTTGTTCGCGGCGATGACCGCCCGCTGCACCTCGACGGGCGCCTTGAGCGGGACCCGCGCGAAGTAGGCGGTGCGCCCGTCCGCGTTCTTGCCCTTGTAGCGCTTGGCCCGCACGCCGTTGGTCGTCCGCATGCCGGCGGGGATCTCGACGGCCCCGACGGCCGGCGGCGCGGTCTCGGCCGGCTGCTCGGGCGTCGCGGTGAGGTCGAGCCCCCCGGTGTGGGGCGCCGCGACGGCTGAGGACGGGACGACGAAGGCGGCCGTCATGAGGGCGGCCGCGACCGCGGTTCGGGTGATGAGGCGCACTGTTCTGATCTCTTTCGTGGGCCTGCGGGGTTAGCTGACGGGCTAGCGCAGAAAGAGCCAGCGCTTCCGTCGCGACGCGACGGATTAGCCCCAAGGAACAGGTGGTTCCCCCGCTCACCGACAAGGTAGTCGGAGATTCGGCTTCGGGAACGGTAGCAGCCCCGTTGCACGATCGCATCCATTCACGCAACGTCCCGTGCGCCGGGAAGGAGCCGCGAGGCGCCCACCGGGGGCGACCTCGACCCCGCTCGTGGACGACCTGTCCGACGCGCCGCCGACCGGTCCGGGTACCGTTGCGCGCATGCGAGGGAGACGGTCCCCCCACCGCCGACCGGGGATGACGTACGGCGTCGTCGCCGCGCTGTGCGCGACGTTGGCCCTCGCGGGGTGCGGGGACGACGAGCCCTCCCCGTTCCAGGCCCCCGGCGAGGCCGAGGAGGCCGCCGTCGCGGATCTCGGGCTCCCCGTCCTCGCCACGCGCAACACCACGCGCGTGTCGACGAACGATCCGGTCCAGGCCGCGGCGTCGGTCGCACGGGCGATCTACTCCGGCGGCGCCGCCGAGACGAAGGCCCGGGCGGTCGCGCTCGTCGACCGCCGCGACTGGCGCTCGGTCCTCGCCGCCACGGCGCTCATGGCTCCGCCGCTCGGCGCCCCGGTCCTGCTCTCCGACGGCGACGACCTGCCCGAGGCGTCCGAGGACGCGCTCGAGGCGCTCGCCCCCACCGGCAGCGACGCCGCCGGCGGTCGCGCCCAGGTCATCCGCGTCGGCGCCACCGCGCGACCGGACGGGCTGCGGGCCACGAACGTCGACGGGACCGACCCGTACGCCGTCGCGCTCGGCGTCGACCGGTTCGCCGCCGCCGCGCGCAAGCGCCAGAGCAACCGCATCCTCGTCGTCAGCGCCGACGCGCCCGAGTATGCCGCCCCGGCCGCGGCCTGGGCGGCCAAGACCGGCGACCCGATCGCGTTCGTGACGAAGGCCGGGATCCCGCCGGTCACCGCCCGCCAGCTGCGCGACCACCAGGACCCCGCGCTCTACGTCCTCGGCCCGAGCAAGGTCGTCCCCCCCGCGGTGAGCAAGGCGCTGCGCAGGTACGGGAAGGTCCGGCGCGTCGGCGGCCAGGACCCGGTGACGAACGCGATCGCGTTCGCCCGCTTCCGGAACGGGTCGTTCGGCTGGGACATCAACCAGCCCGGGCACGGCTTCACGTTCGGGCGGACGACCGACCCCCTCACCGCGATCACGCTCGCGCCGCTGTCGGCGACCGGGCTGCACGGCCCGCTGCTGCTGCTGCCGGACGCCGACGCGTTGCCGGCCCCCGTGCAGGAGTTCCTCCTCGACGTCCGCCCCGGGTACCAGTCCGACCCGAGCAAGGGCGTCTACAACCGCGCCTGGATCGTCGGAGACCCCGAGGCGATCACCCCCGGCCTGCAGTCCAAGCTCGACGCGCTGCTGGAGATCGTCCCGGTCGACACCCGGCCGCCCGCCACGTCGACCAGGGCGACGCCGCCGCCCGCGCGCACGACCACCGGCACGACGAGCGCGCCGACGCCGCCTCCGTCCCGCGACCGCTGACCCGGGCCGCCGGACGAGGTAGGTTGCGGGCGATGAGCGAAGCCGAGAGCCCCGCCCGCCGCCGACTCGGCGCGACCGTCTCCGTGGACGACGTCCGTGAGCTGACCGCCGCCGCCACGCCGCACTTCGCCCAGCAGCTGCGCAACCGGGTCGCCCGCCTCGTCGCCGAGCTGCCCGCCGACGATCCGGTGCGCCGGTTCGCGGAGGCCGAGATCACGCGCCTCACCGCCCTCGGCCGCTCCGGCGAGGTCCGCGGGGCGGCCGCGCAGGACGGCATGCCCGGGCTGCCGTCGACCGCGCTGCCGGGGCGACCCTCGTGACCCCGCGCCCGGTCCCGCCCCCGACCCCGGGCCCCGCCCTGTGGGATGCGATCGCCGGCCTGCCGCTGCGGATCGACCGGGTGGACCGCGAGCCGCTGGAGCGCGCGACGCCCCGGTTCGTCCGCCGGGTCACGATCGTCCGCCTGTCGGGCGACGGCCACGACGGGGTCGGCGAGGACGTCGACTACGACCCCGACGACCACCCGCGGTTCCAGGCCTGGGACGGCCTGCCCGACCTGCGCGGCGACTGGACGATCGGGACGTTCTGCGACCGGGTCGGGGAGCTCGACCTCTTCCCCGTCCCGCCCGCGCACGACGTCGACCGGCGCTACCGGCGCTGGGCGTTCGAGTCGGCCGCGCTCGACCTCGCGCTCCGCCAGTCGGGGCGCTCCCTGGCCGACGTCGTCGAGCGACAGGTGCGTCCGCTGACGTTCGCTTCGAGCCGGGGGCTGGGCGACCCGCCCGACCCCGCGGCGATCGCCGACCTGCGCCGCCGCGTGCCGGGGCTCGGGCTCAAGCTCGACCTCGGGGAGGCGTGGACCGTCGACGCGATCGCGGCGGTCCACGAGACCGGGGCCGTCGAGGTCGTCGACCTCAAGGGCTGGTACACGGGCACGATCGTCGACACCCCCGCCGACCCCGCGCTGTACCGGGCCGTCATCGAGGGCCTGCCGGACGCGTGGATCGAGGACGCCCGGACCACCGACGACACGCGGCCGATCCTCGACGCCCACGCCGACCGGTTGACGTGGGACCTGCCGTTGCAGGACGCGGCCGATCTCGACGCGTTCCCGTGGGAGCCACGGGTCGTCAACGTCAAGCCCTCGAGGATCGGCGGCCTGCGGGAGCTCTCGGCGGTCTACGCGGCGTGCACGTCGCGCGGGATCGGCGCGTACGCCGGCGGCCAGTTCGAGCTCGGGCCGGGTCGCGGCCAGGCCCAGCTGCTCGCCGCGCTGTTCCACCCGGACGGCCCGAACGACCTCGCGCCGTTCGCCTACAACGAGGTGGAGCTCGTCGACGCCCCGCCCGCGTCGCCCCTGACGCTCGAGCCCGCGTCGGTCGGCTTCCGCCTGGCCGCCGACTGACCGACCGGCGGCGCGTCGACGCCGCCCGCCGCGGGCGCTCCGCCCCCGGTCGGCGCCACCACGTCGTCGACGGGTCGTCCGGACCGTGCGGTCCGGACGACCCGTCCGGCCCCCCCGTCCGGGGGGCGCGCGATTCGTACTCACGGTAGGATCCGCGCCCTTCGTCCGCGAGCCCCCTGGGGAATCCATGTCTGAGACTGTCGCCATCGCCGGATCCGGCACCATCGCCACGGGCCTGGCCGTCACCGCCGCCCGCCACGCCGACGTCGTGCTGTGGGCCCGGTCCGACGCCAGCGCCGACCGCGCCCGCGCCGCCATCGCCAAGCAGGGCGGCAAGCTCGAGATCGACGTGTCGGGCGTCACCGTGACCACCGAGCAGGCCGACCTGGGCCGCGGCACGATCATCGTCGAGGCCGTCGCCGAGGACGCCGAGACCAAGGGGCTCGTGCTCGGGGCGATCGCCGCGATCGCGACCCCCGGAGCGATCATCGCGTCGACGACGTCGTCGCTCTCGATCGAGCGGCTGGCCGAGGCGACGGGCGCGCCCGAGCGGTTCGTCGGCCTCCACGTCTTCAACCCCGTCACGGCGATGGAGCTCGTCGAGCTCATCTTCCCCGCCGCCGCGAGCGACGACACGAAGGCCCGCGTCCGGGGGCTCGTCGAGCTGTGGGGCAAGACCGCCGTCGAGCTGCCGGACACGCCGGGGTTCGTCGTCAACAAGCTCCTCTTCCCGTTCCTCTTCGACGCGGTGCGACTCCACGAGGAGACCGGCGTCGCCCCCGCCGACATCGACACCGCGATGAAGCTCGGGGCCGGCCACCCGATGGGCCCGTTCGCCCTGCTCGACTTCGTCGGCCTCGACGTGTCGAAGGCGATCGGCGAGGTCATCGGCGCCGACGTGCCGGCGCGGCTCGAGGCGCTCGTCGCCGAGGGCAAGCTCGGCCGCAAGAGCGGCGAGGGCTTCCTCGACTGGCGCCGCTGAGCGCGACGCACGTCCCACCACACGCACGAACAGCCCCGTGGAGCGAACTCCACGGGGCTGCCGTGCGTGTGTGTGGTGGGAGGGCGGACCCTCCCGTATGTCGGTACGGCGCCGTCCCGGGCGTCGCACCATGTTGTCCCGTCCAGCCGCACCAGGATCGGCTCGGACAAGCGCCATCATGGCGGATCCCGGGCCTAAACGGGAGTAAGAATCCCTGAACGCCCCATTCTTGGCGCGTACACGCTCATCGCTCGGTCGCGTGGTCCCACGCGACGCCTCCCGCGGGGCCCTACGCCGCGCCGCCCGAGCCGTCCACGAGCCCGTCGATCGCGGTGGCGAGCGCCACGTCGAGATCGGTGACGCCACCCACGCTGTGCGTGACGAGCCGGACCCGGACGTGGTTCCACCCGTGCAGGTGTAGGTCCGGGTGATGGTCGCGCTCCTCGGCCAGCGCGCCCACGGCGACGACGTGGGCGAGCGCCCCGGCGAAGTCCGCGAACGTGCGGTCCCGCTCCAGCCCGCCGTCGACGACGTCCCAGCCGTGCTCCGCCGCCCACGCCCGCAGGCGGTCCTCGTCGATGACGTCCGGCATGTCGGTGCTCCCTCCGATGGCTCGGCGCCGGCCGACGTCGGCGCGACGCGTCCGGCGCCGCGTGGCTCCGGATACCCTCCCAGCGTGCCGCACGTCACGTCGCAGGGCAACCCCCGTGCGGTCCGCCCGACCCCGGGGGCCGACGACCGCGGCCAGGGCCCGGCGTGAGCGCCCCACGCCCCCGGACCGTCCTGTACCTCCACAGCTCGGCCGGACGGTACGGCGCCGACCGCCAGCTCACGACGATCGTCGACGGGCTCGACCGCGCGGCGTTCCGCCCCCTCGTCGTGCTCGCCGAGGACGGCCCGCTCGTCGACGACCTGCGGGACGCGGGGGCCGACGTGCTCGTCCGGCCGCTGGCGGTCCTGCGCCGCGAGGTGCTGTCCCCCACCGGCCTCGTCGGCCTGGGCCGGGCCCTGGGGGCGGACGTCCGCGCGCTGGGACGGGTCGTGGCCGACCACGACGTCCGCCTCGTCCACACGAACACGTCGGTGACCCTGGGCGGCGCGGCCGTGGCGCGCCGCGCCGGCATCCCCCACGTGTGGCACGTCCGGGAGGACTACGCGGGCTTCGCGCGCGGTTGGCCGGCGCTCCGGCGGCTGCTCCTCACCGCCGACGCGCTGCCGTGCGTCAGCGAGGCGGTGCGCGCCCAGTTCGACGGGACCCGGCGGTCGTCCCGCGCCACCGTGATCCACGACGGACTGGGGGACGTCGGCCCGGCCGTCGCCCGCGACGAGGCCCGTAGGTCGCTCGGCCTGGCCGACGACGCGTTCGTCGTCGCCGTCCTCGGACGGATCTCGCCGTGGAAGGGGCAGCGCCTGCTCGTCGAGGCGCTCGGCGACCCCGCGCTGCGCGACGCGCCCGACGTCGTCGCGCTCGTCGCCGGGGAGGCATGGCGCCGCGCCCCGGGCCCGCCCGCGGAGCTCCGCCGGCGGGCCGCCGAGCTCGGGGTCGCCGACCGCGTGCTGCTGCCGGGGTTCGTCGAGCCGGTCGGTCGCGTGTACGGGGCCGCGGACGTCGTCGTCGTGCCGTCGACCGACCCGGATCCGCTGCCGAACGCCGCCCTCGAGGCGGCGCGGGCCGGGTGCTGCGTCGTGGCGGCCGACCACGGTGGCCTGCCCGAGATCCTCGACGGCGGGCGGCTCGGGGTGCTCGTGCCCCCACGGGACCCCGCCGCGCTCGCCGGGGCGCTGGCGGCGCTCCGCCGCGATCCGGAGCGCCGCATCGCCCTCGGCGCCGCCGCGGGCGAGGCGACCCCGCGCCGGTTCTCGGCCGCGCGGATGGCCGCGCGGATCGACGCGCTGTACCGCACGGTCCTCGACCACTGACGCCCTTCGGGTCCGCGCCGTCCGGCGGGCCTCCCGCCCGGAGGCCCGTCGACGCGGCGTCCGCCGCGACCGTCCGCGGGACGGCGGCCCGCCGCGCGCCTCCCCCGGCGCGGGCGTCAGACCCCGATGTCGCCGCACCGGCGCAGGCCGAGGGCGATGAGCCCCTCGAGCGCGGCCTGCTGCGCCAGGCCCAGGCGCCCCGCCGCGGTCGGGGCGTCCGTCCCCTCGCGGGCCGCGGTCGCGATCGCACGGGCCGACGCCGCGGACTCCTCGGTGGCCGCGACCACCGCGTCGCGCACCGCGCGCAGCTCGTCGCCGTCTCCGGTGTCGATCGTCGCGATCCGCTGCCCCAACGACGTCCAGGTCACCGCCAGGCCGTCGAACGCGCCGGCGGACGTCACGTCGTCGCTCGCCCGACCCGCCACCTTGTACGCCGAGTCGATCTGCGGCCGGGCCGCGAGGCAGGCGTCGTTCCCGGCCTGGACCGACGCGGACGGGATCGCCGGGCCGCCCAGGCAGACCACCCCGACGTCGCGCAACGTCGGGAACGCCTCGAGCAGCTGGAGCAGCGACGGCAGCTGCGCGGAGTCCGGCGCGTCGAGGTCGAGGTCGCCCCCACCCACCGCCCGCTGCGCCCGGCGCAGCCCGTCGCGGAGCTCCTCCAACGCGCGCCGCGGCTCGCCGACGACGCCCGCGACGCCGGCGGGCACGCTCCCGGGCTCGAGCATCCGGAGGACCGCGTCGACGCCACCGGCACGCACCTCGATCGACCGGGCGTACGCCGCCGCCTCGAACCCGGGCGGGGTGAGCCGCGTGCGGGTGAGCGCCTGCGAGCAGCGGCGCGACGTCTCCAGGCGCCACGCCCCGAGTCCGCCGACCGCCGGGTCCGCGATCCACCGCGAGTCACGCCGCACCGCCCGGCCGACCTCGGGCCCGTCGCCGACGGTCACGACCGCGACGTCACCGTCGACGTCCGCCTCCAACGCGCGGCCCGTCGCCCCCGGGAGCGGCCCGAGCGCCGCGCGCAGCAGGTCGTCGCGCAACGCCGAGCACGCCCGGCGCGGCTCGGGGAGGTAGCGCGCGAGCGTCGCGAGCCCGGCGCGGGTGCGTGGGCCCACCGTCCGACAGAGGTCGGCCGACGAGGCGTCCGCGTCCCGGTCTACCGCGGCGGACAGCCGGTCGACGGCTGCCGTCGCGGCACGCCGGTCCTCGGCGCTCCCGCGACCGGGGCCGAGCACGACCGCCCCCAGCACGACGGCGACCACGGCGCCGAGCACGAGGAGGCCGCGCCGTCCCGGTCGCGCAGGGCGCCGGTCCCGGGCCCGTCGATCGGCGGCCCTCACGTCCCGTCCGTCAGTGCCGGGTCGCCCGCGACGACGAGCGCCCCGACCAGGCCGACGACGCAGAGCAGGCCGAGGACGGCCGGTCCCGCCCACCGCGGCCCGCGGCGACCGGCCTCGTGCAGCAGGAGCGCGGCGGCCGCCCCGAACACGAGGCCGCCGAGGTGCCCGCCCCAGCTCACGCCGGGCCGGAACGACAGGGCGATGTTGAAGAGGACGAGGAAGCCGATCTGGCTCTGGAAGATGCCGATGCCGTTGCGGCGCATCTCGACGAGGGCGTAGCCCATGAGGCCGAACACCGCGCCGGACGCCCCCACCGTCCAACCCTGGGTCTGGATCAGCGCCCCGAACGACCCGCCGAGCAGCGCCGCCAGGTACACGCCGGCGAACCGGCCGGGCCCGATCCCCCGCTCGATCTCGGAGCCGAGGAACCACAGCAGCAGCATGTTGAAGCCGATGTGGATGAGGTCGGCGTGGAGGAACCCGCCGGTGACGAGCCGCCAGACGTCCCCGTCGGCGACGAGGTACCCGTTGAGCGCCCCGTTCTCGTAGAGCCAGCCGGAGCCACTGCGGTCGCTCACGCCGACGTCCCCGCCCGCGAGGAACGCGACGACGCAGACCGCGATGATGGCCTGGGTCACGACGACGCCGTGCCCGGCGGTGATCGACCGGGCGGTGTGGACCCGCGTGCGCTCCTTGGAGCACTCGGGGCACCGCATCCCCACGGCGGTCGGCGTCATGCAGTCGGGGCAGATCGGCCGCGCGCAGTTGGAGCACGCCACCGCCGTCTCGCGCGCCGGGTGGCGGTAGCACGTGGGCATTCGGGCGAACGTAGCAGGCAGACCGGCCGGACGACCCGGTCGCCGATCCCGACGGCTTGGCGGATCAGCGCTCGTGCGGGCGCTGGAGCCGCCGCCGGAGCGCGTCGGCCAGGTCGGCGACCGCGCGGTCCAGGCCGTCGGCGCCCGCGCCCGCGGAGCGGCGGTCGCGCTGGCGGCGACGCTGCCGCCAGCCGATGACGGCCAGCCCGGCCCCGGCCGCGCCGCTGACGCCGACGGCGACCGCGGGACGGATCCAGTTGCGGGGATCGCGCATCGCGGCGAGCTCCCAGGACTCCAGCTCGTCGGCGGCGAGCTCCGACAGCGAGCGGAGCGTCTGCTCGACCCGCGTGCCGAGCCGCTCGGGTGGGTCGACCGGCGACAGCGCGTCGCGCAGCAGGCGCTCGATGTCGGCGACGGGCATCGTCATCGGGTCCCCGTGGTGGGCGTGTCGGCGACGAGGCCCTCGAGCTGCTTGATCGCGCGGTGGATCAGCACCTTGGTCGCGCCGTCGCTGCGCCCCATGGCACGCGCGATCTCGCGATTGTCCATGCCGAGGGAGAAGCGCATGATCAGGGCCTCACGGCGGTCGTCGGGCAGGTCCTGCACGGCGGCGAGGATGCGGCTGAGCTCGTCACGCTCCTCCACGAGGTCCTCGGTGGTGTGCGTCGCCCGCAGGACCGTCGTCGACGCGTCGTCGTCGATCGAGGTCTGGGGGCGGCGCGAGCGGTCGCGGAAGTGGTTGGCCGCGAGGTTGTGCGCGATGCGGATCAACCACGGTCGCAGCGGCCGTCCGTCGGACTCGGCCGTCGCCCGCTCGAAGTGCCGGTAGGCCTGCAGGAACGTGTGCTCGGTGAGGTCCTCCGCGTCGTGGTGGTTGCCGACCCGGTAGTAGAGGTACGTGTAGACGTCGCGCAGGTGCGCGCGATAGAGCTCGGAGAACCGTTCGTCGAGCTCCACCTTCTCCACGGCGCCCACCCTACCGTCGGCGACGACGGTGGAGCGCGCCGGGGACGTCGTCAGCGCTCCGCCGTCCGGGCCTCCTCGGGCTCGTGCTCGGTGGGCGCCGGAAGGGCCTCGACCGGTCGCTGCGACGCGCCGGTCGTCGCGTTCGGACCCAGCTCGGGGTGGAGGTGGGCGGGGTCGACGCCGATCCCCCGCTCGGCCGGGTGGCCGCCGAGCGAGTCCCACTGGGCCACGATGCTCGGCCACACGCGGTCGGTGACGCCCTTCGCCAGCTCGCGGCTGGGCTCCTCGACCCGCGGGAACGTCAGCGCGCGCCCGGCGCGGACGATGATCTTGTGGGGCCGGATCCGCCACCCCCGTCGCACGTGCGTCGTGCCGTGGACGGCGACCGGCACCACCGGGGCGCCGGTCTGCAGCGCCAGCCGGCCGACGCCGCTCCGGGGCCGGCCGAGCCCGCCGGGCCGCATCCGCGTGCCCTCGGGGAAGATCACGACGCAGTCGCCCCGCTCGAGCAGCATCCGGGCGGTCTCCATCGCGTCGCCGTCGGCGCTGCCGCGATCGATCGGGAACGCGCCGAGGCTGTTGAGGAACCACCGCTGGAACGGCTTGCGGAACAGCTCCTTCTTCGCGACGAAGTACAGCGGCCGGCGCGACATCGACCCGATGACGAACGGGTCGAAGAAGCTGCGGTGGTTCGCGGCGATGATCACCGGCCCGCTCTTGGGCACGTGCTCCCGGCCGACGCGCGAGATCCGGAAGTACACGTGCAGGACCGGCTGCACCACGGCCCGGAAGGTCCAGTACAGCACGGGGTTGACGCCCTTGCCGACGACCTTCGCCAGCAGCTCGCGCCGCTTCGTCACGTCGATCTCGACCGGCGCCTTCGCCGCGGCGGGGGCGACCGCCGTGGCCCGACGGGCGGGGACCGGCACGCGCTCCCCGGCCGGCACCGGCAGGGGACGGTCGTCGCCTGCGGGGGTGTCGGTGCGCGCGGGGTCCTCGGCCATCTCCCCTTCTCTCACCCCGGCGCGGCGTCACGGTTACAGGGCCGTCGCGGCGCGCCGCGACGTGCGTCCGCGCGGGGCGTCCCGCCGCTCCCGGCCGGTACCATCGCTCCCCGTCGGCCGGCGTAGCTCAGCTGGTAGAGCACCCGCCTTGTAAGCGGACGGTCATCGGTTCGAGTCCGATCGCCGGCTTCGGTCGGATCGTCCGTGGGGACGGGCGATCCGGCGTCCGGACCCTCCCGCGGCGCGCCCGACTACCCTCGTCCGGTGCGCGCGTCCGCCCCGCCTTCCGGCCCCTCGCCCCCCGCCGCGACGCCCGCCGCCCGTCGACCACCGTCCACGCACCGTCGCCGCGGCGCGGTCCTGCCGCTCCTGCTCCTCGTGCTCGCCACCGTGCTCGGGGCGTCGCCCGCGCGGGCCGGCGCCGCCGCGACGCGCGCCGCGATCGAGGCGCACGTCGACCGGACGCTGCGGGCGTGGGAGCCACGGATCGCCGCCGACGGCGAGGTCCGCGAGCCGTTCCTCTACGACGCGGGTGCGGTCGAGCGCTATCCCGCGTACGGCACGCCGATGCTCGGGTACGCCTACCTCCGCGCCGGGATCCGGACCGGCCGCGCGGCCTGGATCGAGAAGGGCCTGCGAAGCGTGACGTACGCGGCCCGCAACGCGACCCCGTCGCCGTTCGACGCCTGGGCGGTCGTCACGGCGCTCGGGTGGGCCGAGGAGCACCTGCGCGGCGACGCGCGGTACGAGGCGGCCCGCGGGACGTGGCTCGCGTACCTCCGCGGGTGGCGCGGTGGCAGCAGCGACGTGGAGCAGTGCTACACGAAGCCGACGTGCTTCAACAACTGGAAGCTCGTCGACGCGCTCGCGTCGGCCAGGATCCTCGCGCTGGGCGCGTCGAGCGACCCGGCGGAGCTCGCCCGCCACGTCCGGGCGTACGTCGACGGGATGGCCGTCCGCCACGCCGGCCCGCGGGTCCGCGACACGTCGACGCGGGCCCGGGTCATCAGCGATCCCCCGAGCAACCCACTCGCCTACCACGTGCTGAGCGCCGGGATCCTCCAGCAGATCGACGCGGCCGGGCCGTTCCTGTCGACCGACGCCCGGTCGTTGCGCGCCGACGCGGTCCGGTTCGTCCAGCTGGCGACCGCCCCCGACGGCGACGTCTCGTACATGGGCCGCAGCAGCCAGCAGAGCTGGACGCTCGCCGCGAGCATGCTCGTCGGCGTCGTCGCGATGCCCACGGACCGCGGGGGCGCGGGCCGCTGGCAGCGCCTCGTCGACCGGGCGTGGGCCAAGCTCGTCGCCTACCCGACGGTCGACGACGGGATGATCGCGATCACCCCGAGCGTCACGAGCCTCACGTACGACAGCCTCGACGCCTACGCGGGGATGGCCGTCTACAACGGGTTGACGCTCTTCCTCCTCCAGGAGGCCATCGACCGGTTGCCGGCCCGTCGGGTCCGGCCGGCCGCGCTGCCGTCGGAGCGCGGACGGGGGTTCACCGACCTGCGCGGCTCGGCGGTGTCGGTGCTGGCGGGGCCCGGCGTGTGGGTGGCGGTGCAGGGGCGACGGACCCGACTCGACCCGCGCGTCGCCACCGGGATCCTCCAGGCCAAGGTCCGTCGCGGCGGGCGCTGGGTCGACCTGACCCCGGGGCGCCCGTTCGGGGCGGGGATCGATCCGGTGTGGGGCCCGCAGCTGCGGTGGCGCGGCATGCGGTTGCCGATGGTCCTCAAGAGCGCCCGGATCCGCCGCGGCGTGCTCGTCGCGCGGGGCGGGTTCGTGTGGGGCGGCCGGATCGTGCGGGGCACGACGTTCCGCTTCCGGGCCCGCGACGGTCGCGTGACGATGCGGTTCAGGGCCCGGAAGGGCGACCGGTTCACGTGGACCGCGTACCTCGACGAGGGCTGGACGTCCGACCGGGGGTTCCACGGCAAGCGCTCGCGGATCCGGTTCGACCGCACCGGGCGGGCGACCGGCCGCATCCGCGCGACCCCCACGGCGCTGTCGGCGTACGCCGAGCGTCACGAGTGGTCGGTGACGATGCGCCGCGACGGCGCGCTGACGATGACCCTGTCGCGCTGACGGCGTGGCCGCGTGCGTAGCCTAGGCCGGGATGGCCCGCTCCACCCCGTCCGCACCGTCCGTCCATCCGCTCGTCCGGCTGTGGCGCCGGGACCGGCGGTTCCGGGCCCGGGCCGGCCGGGCGGCGGTCGCGACGGTCCTCAACAAGCTCTTCGACATCGCGCCCGAGATCCTCATCGGGGTCGCGATCGACGTCGTCGTGCGCACCGACGACAGCTTCGTGGCGGACCTGCTCGGGGTTCCGGACCGCGAGGACCAGCTGCTCGTCCTCGCCGGGGTGACCGTCGTCGCGTGGGCGCTGGAGTCGGTGAGTCAGTACGTGTCGAACGTGTGGTGGCGACGGCTGGCGCAGGACGTGCAGCACGACCTGCGGATCGACGCGTACCGGCACGTGCAGGACCTCGACATGGGCTGGTTCGAGGACCGCGCGTCGGGGCGGTTGCTCACGGTGCTCAACGACGACGTCAACCAGCTCGAGCGGTTCCTCGACATCGGGGCGAGCAAGATCATCCTGACGATCACGAACGTCGTCGCGGTCGGCGCGGTGTTCGTCGTCGTGTCGCCGCTGCTGGCGCTCATGGCGTTCCTGCCGATCCCGATCATCGTCGGCGGGTCGCTGCTGTTCCAGCGGCGCCTGGGGCCCCGATACCGGGCGGTGCGCGAGCACGCCGGGCGGCTCGGCGGGCTCATCGGCGGCAACCTCGGGGGGATCGCGACGATCAAGGCGTTCGGGGCCGAGGACCGCGAGGCGGCCCGGGTGGCGGACGAGTCGATCGCCTACGCCCACGCCAACCGGCGCGCGATCGCCCTGAGCTCGGCGTTCGTGCCGCTGATCCGGATGGCGATCCTCGTCGGGTTCGTGTTGACCCTCGTCCTCGGCGGCCGGGCCGCGCTCGACGGCGACCTGGAGATCGGGTTGTACTCGGTGCTGGTGTTCATGACCCAGCGGCTGCTGTGGCCGCTGACCGAGCTCGGCGAGACGCTCGACCTGTACCAGCGGGGCGTGGCGTCGATCGGCCGGATCCTCGGTCTGCTCGACACCCCGGTCGGGATCCGTCCCGGCACGCGCGAGCTGCCGTCCCCCACCCCGGGCGCGGTGCGGTTCGACGGGGTCGCGTTCGGCTACGCGCCGGCGGCGTTCGCGGACGCCGGGGGCGACGTGACCGTCGGGACGGCGGCACCCGGTCCGGCGGGCGCGCCCGCCGACGACGACCCGGACGCCCCGGCGGCGCCACGGGTCGGCGGGGACGCGTCCGCCCGGCCGGTGCTGCGGGGCCTGGACCTCGACGTCGGCGCCGGCGAGACGCACGCGATCGTCGGCGCGACCGGGGCGGGCAAGTCGACGGTCGTCAAGCTCCTGCTGCGCCTGTACGAGCCCGACGGTGGCGCGGTCGAGGTCGACGGGATCCGCGTCGAGGAGCTGTCGCTGACGTCGCTGCGGCGCGCGATCGGCTACGTCGGCCAGGACACGTTCCTCTTCGACGGCACCGTCGCCGACAACCTGCGCTACGGCGCCCCGGACGCCGACGACGCGGCGTTGCGACGGGCGGCAGAGCTCGCCGAGGCCGACGAGTTCGTCCGGGCGCTCCCCCAGGGCTACGACACCCCGGTCGGCGAGCGCGGCGTCAAGCTGTCGGGCGGTCAGCGGCAGCGCCTGACGATCGCCCGCGCGATCGTCCGCGACCCGGCGATCCTCGTCCTCGACGAGGCGACGAGCGCCGTCGACAACGAGACCGAGGCCGCGATCCAGCGGTCGCTGCGGCGGGTGAGCCGCGACCGCACGACGATCGTCATCGCCCACCGCCTGTCGACGATCCGTCACGCCCACCGCATCCACGTCCTCCACGACGGACGGGTCGCGGAGTCCGGCACCCACGACGAGCTGCTCGCCGTCCGCGGACGCTACGCGGCGCTCTGGGCGGTGCAGACCGGCGAGGTCGTCTGAGGCGCGGGCGACGGGGATCCGGTGAGGGACGGCCGCGCCGCAGTGGAACGTGCCTTCAACCGGAAGGCCCGCAGCGATCGCCACCGCACCCCTGGAGCAGGCCCTCGTGCCCTGCGGCACCCGAAGCCGCCAGACCATCGGCGACGCCCACCGCCGCTACACCGGCCGGCCGGCCCCCGAGCACCGCGCCGTCAGCCGCGGGGAGAATCTTCCTGGGCACCACGACGACACCTGCCCCTCCCTCCCTCCGAGTCGCGTTGATCGAAAGCGACGTACAACCCGGCTCCTGCAAGGACTGCTCCAGAGAATGCCGCGATCCACCAAGACAACCAACCGGGCATCACGTCAGTGCGACGCTCCATCAGCGCGACCACGACGGCGCCGGCGGCGGCTTGCTCCGCCAGCGCCGGCGCAGTGCCTTGCCCCGAACCGGTCGCAACGTCACGCCCTGCACGTCAGCCGAGATCCGGTACCGCCGCCTGCCCCCCTTCGGCCGCAACACGACCCGCTCGAAGAACACCCACCGCGGCGAACGCCCCTGCTTGCAGGAGGCCCACCGCCGCCGTCGTCGATCGCGTCGTCGCCCTCGCCACCGTCGAGCACCGCCGGTCCGACCGGCCCGACCAGCTCGTCCGGCCCGTCGCCACCCCGCAGCACGATCCCCGGCCCACTCGCGCCCGACGCGTCCAACACGTCCCGCCCCGGCCCACCCTCGAGCACGACCTCACCGCCACCGGTGGACCCGGACACCTCGATCCGATCATCCCCGCCCTCGCCGAAGGCCCCACGAGCCCCCGGCCCGGCCGTCACCGAGATGGCGTCATCGCCATCCCCGCCATACGCCGTCGTCGCCCCGTCGATCACATCGCCGCCCGCTCCTCCGAGAGCCACGACCGTCGCGCCGCCCGACACGTCAAGGGCATCGTCACCCCCACCGAGCTCCACCCGCAACACGGTGCCGGCCGGACAGAGCAGCTGCTCGGCCTCCTCGTCCCACGCGCACGGCGAAGGACCCTCCAACGCCTGCCCCACGACCTCGACGACCACCCGCCCGTCCGACGCCACCGACACCGCGACCTCGTCGGCCGCATCACCCGTGGCGACCACGACCTCGCCCCCTGATGGTTGCGCCGTGAACGCCCCCGCCGAACCCGGCACCACCAACGCCACCACGGCCACCGCCACGACGACACCAACCCGCCGGCCCGTCCACACACGCGCGAACGTGCGCGCACCGTACACCGACCCGACACCCAGCACCAGCACCATCCGGGATGAACCACGCCTCCCGATCGAGGGACCCCCGCCATCCCGAGTCACCCCGCCGATCGGTGACCCCCGCGACGACCACAGCGGGTCGTTCCACCATCGCCACACGACGGTCAGACGACCCGGTCTCCCGGCCCCGCCCGGCCCGGTGGCCCAGGCCCCGGTCCGCCGCCGCACTGCCCGCCACCGACCGCGTCAGGTCGAGGCGGCGCGCCCGAAGGCGCGTCGATCAGTCGTGGACGTCGCCGAGCAGGGCGTGCTGCTCGCCGACCCAGGCGTCGACCTCGAGCCAGCGGTCGTAGAGCCACGCCAGGCGCTCGTCGGCGTCGCGGGGGACCTCGGCCGCCGGGATCCGCCAGAACCGGATCCGGATCGTCGTGCCGATCAACCGGCCGCGCCACACGTCGCCGACGCTGCGGAACCCGTCGAACCCGACGTGGCCGCAGAGCACGACGTCGACGTCCTGGGCGTCCTCGAGCACGACGAGCGGGCCGCCGGGTCGCGGCGGGAGCACGTGCCGGAACCGCTCGACGCGCTCGGCGAGCTCCGGCCGGCGCTCGCGGATGATCTCCTTGGCCCGGGCGAGCTTCGCCTCGGTCTTGCGGGTGCCCTCGGGGTAGATGAGCACCCCGTCGTCGGGCCCCAGGTCGACGGCGAGCAGTCGCAGCCGCTCGAGCTCGCGGGCGGTGTCGCCGGAGTCGCGGCGCACGTAGAACGTCGGGACGAGCTCGCCGCCGATGTCGAGCGTCGGCACCATCCGCAGCTCGCGCTTGATGACGTACCGCAGGGTGTAACCGTGCGCGCGGGACGCGATCGCGTCCGGGAGCGTGTTGTCGATGATGCTCGCGTGGCGCATGAGCAGGATCACCGGTCCGGGACCGGCCTGCTCGACGTCCTCGACCTCGATCCGCAGCCGGAAGAGCACGCGCACCCCGGCCAGGAGGTGCGACGTCCACCAGATCCGGGCGCGGTTGAGCCGGCGACGGCGGCCCGGGGTGTCGCGGCCCAGCGTCGACCAGCGGATGACGATCACCCGCGACAGCGCGAGGAGGTCGATCGCGAGGAACCACCAGAGCATGAGGACGAGCCGGGCGGCGGTGGCGGGCTTCCGTCGCACGACGGCGAGCACGGCGTCGACGACGAGCCCGCCCGCGAGCAGGAAGGGCAGCGCGACCGTCACGACGACGAGCGCGAGGACCTCGACGCCGATGCCGCGGGCGCGGCGCGCCCAACGCTCCCCGACCGGGCTGTCGTCGAGGAGCAGCGGGCCGGCCATGCTCAGCCCGCGTCGACGGCCGACCAGGCGCCGTCCGCCCCGCGACCGAGCACGATCGTCAGGTGGCGGTCGCCGTCGACGACGTCGAACGTCGCCCGGTCGTCGCTGACGCCCGGCTGGTCGTCGACGGAGACGAGCATGAGCTCGATGCCCTGCGGGCTCGCGACGCCGCGGTCGATCGCCGCCTGGCGGGCGGCGGCCTCGAGGAGGGCGAGGTCCCAGCCCTCGTCGGCGGCGTGGGCGTCGGCGAGCGCCGAGTTGGCCAGGCGCAGGCGCTCCTCGAGCTCGGCGCGGTGGGCGTCGGCGCGTCGCCGGCCGGCGACGAACCCGGTGACGGCGAGCAGCAGGACGAGGAGGACGATCACCCCCAGCACGACCGCGATGACGGTCCCGGCCGACGCGGTGACCTGTGGCACGAGGGTCGCCGCGGCGGGGGACGGAGCAGGAAGGACGGTCGGGAGCGGCATCGCGCCAGGCATCCTACGGACCGCCGGACGGGTCGCGCAGGCTCAGATCGCCTCGCGCTCGCGGAGGAACCCGCCGATCTTGCGCTTGACGCGCTGCAGGGCGTTGTCGACGCGCTTCGTGTCGGACCCGAGGATCTCGGAGATGTCCTCGTAGCTGCGGCCGCGGAGGTAGAGCGCCAGGACGCGCGACTCGAGCTCGCTGAGGAGCTCGGGGACCGACGCGACCAGGGCGCGCAGCTCGTCGCGGTCGACGGCCAGGCGCGCGGGGTCGTGCTTGCCCGGGCCGGGGAGGACCTCGTGGAGCGTGCTCTCGCCCTCCATCGCCCCCGGGGGCGGGGACGACAGCGACACGGCGTCGTTGAGGAGCTTGGCCTTGTGGCGGTTGTCGGCCTTGATCGCCGTGATCATCCGCCGCGTGATGCAGAGCTCCGCGAAGTTGCGGAAGCTCGACTCGCGGTCGTTGCGGAAGTCACGGATCGCCTCGTGCAGCCCGATGAGGCCGTACTGGACGAGGTCGTCGCGGTCGCCGCCACTCAGGAAGAAGGAAGCCGCCTTCATGCGGACGAATCCCTGGTAGCGCTCGATCAGGCGATGGGTCGCCAGCTCGTCCCCGCGCTTGGCGCGGGCGAGGAGGAAGCCATCCTCGACCTTACGTTGAGCCTGACGGTTCTCATGGGTCGTTGTCTGTGCCACGGATGCCTTTCCGTCCGCCTGCCCGCGGACCGCAAATTCCCGTAGCGCGCGCCTCCCACGGCGCTATCAGCGTGTTCGGTACTGCTCCCGTCGCCGCTCCCCACCCTCGGGCCCGGTCTAGACCTCAGGTGGAAGGTGACGACGCGGGCCACCCTTGCAGACGTTATGTGTCCCTGTCAAGCCCTTCACGTCGCTGCAAGATCTCGTACAGGAGCACCGCAGCCGCGGAGGCGACGTTGAGGCTGGAGATCCGCCCGCGCTGCGGCAGCGCGACGAGCTCGTCGCACGCCGACGCCACGCGCGGGCGCAGGCCGGTGCCCTCGGCCCCCATGACGAGGACCACCGGCGCCCGGTAGTCCGGCCGGTCGTACGGCACCGGCGTCGCGCCACCGATCGGCGCCCCGGCGGCGCCGTAGATCCAGAACCCGGCGTCCCGGGCGTCCCCGAGCGCGTCGGCGAGGTTGCGGACCTGCGCCACCGCCAGGTGCTCGATCGCGCCCGCCGACGCCTTGACCGCCGCGGCGGTGACGTCGGCCGCGCGGTGCCGGCAGATGAGCAGGCCGGTCGCCCCCACGCACTCGGCCGCGCGGGCGAGCGCCCCGACGTTGCGGGGGTCCTGGACCTCGTCGAGGGCGAGGAGCAGCGGGGCCGCGGTGGGGCCCTCCTCCCCCTCCCCCGTCGCGTCCGCCGGTGCGAGCAGGGCGTCGAGGTCGGCGTAGCGGTACGGGGCGGCGGCGAGCACGACGCCCTGGTGGTCGTCGGTCCCCGCGAGCGCGTCCAGGAGCTCCCCGTCGGCGGCCTGCGCGCCGTGGCCGGCGAGCCAGTCCTCGCCGGCGATCGTCGCCTCGGTCGCCCAGATCCCCCGGACGCGACGTCGTCCGGCGCGGAGCGCCTCGTGGACCGCGTTGCGGCCGTACAGGACATCGGTCTCGGCCGGCAGCCGCGGCAGGACGACGTCGGGACGGTCTCCCGCCGGACGTCCCCGCCGCGACCCGCGGTCGCCGCGGCCCCCGTCTCCACGGTCCGGACCGCCACGCCCCCCGTCACCTCGTCGTCCCGGACGGCTGTGGCCCGCGTCATCACGGCCCGCACCACCGCGCCCCGCGTCTCCACGGCCCGGACCGCCACGCCCCGAGCCTCCGCCACGTCGGCCGCCATCGTCGCCGCGGCCCCGCCCCCCGGGCCCGCCACGTCCGGGGTCGCCGCCACGTCCGCCGTCGCCGCGACCCCGTCCCCCGGGTCGCCCGCCGCGCCCGCCGCCGCGGCCGCTCACCGGTCGCCCCGCACGAGCTCGGCCCCACCCGCGCCGTCGCGCACCGTCCAGCCGGCGGCGGCGAGCTCGTCCCGAAGCGCGTCGGCCCGCGCCCAGTCCTTCGCCGCCCGGGCCTCGTCGCGGGCCGCCAGGAGCGCCAACGCCGCGTCGTCCGGCCCGTCGTCGGCGTCGTGGCCGTCGACGGGCTCCAGGACATCGGCCAGGGCCAGGACGTCGAGCATCTCCCGCAACGGCGCGGGGTCGACCGGGCTCCCGGCGTCGAGCGTCCCGTTGGCCTCGCGGACCCACCGCCACAGATGGCCGAGCGCGGCGGCGGTGTTGAAGTCGTCGGCGAGCGCGGCGAAGAAGGCGTCCCGGTGCGGGTCGGGCCGACCGGAAGCGTCGGTGGCCGCGTCCGCGGCGCCGGGGTCTCCGGCGGTCGCGATCCTCCGGCCGAGCTCGCGCAGCCGGCGCACCGAGCCCTGCGCCCCCGCGATCGCCTGGTCATCGAACCCCAGCGGCTTGCGGTAGTGGGCCGACGCGTAGAGCAGGACGAGCGCGTCGCGACCGATCTCGTCGATCGCACGGTGCAGCGGCAGGACGTTGCCGACCGACTTCGACATCTTCTCGCCACGCAGCTCGAGCATCCCGGTGTGCATCCAGATCGCGGCGAGCTCGGCGTCGCGGGCGCAGCGGGTCTGGGCCGCCTCGTTCTCGTGGTGGGGGAAGACGAGGTCGTTGCCGCCACCGTGGATCTCGATGCCCAGCCCCAGCGCCTCCTCCGCCATCGCCGAGCACTCGATGTGCCAGCCGGGCCGACCCCGGCCCCACGGGCTGTCCCAGGCGGTGTCCTCGCCCGGCTTCGTCGCCTTCCACAGCGCGAAGTCCAGCCGGTCTTCCTTGAGGGACGCGCCGCCGGGCGCGTCGTCGCCCTCGCCCTGGTCCATCTGGTCGACGTCGCGGTGCGACAACGACCCGTAGCGGTCGTCGCGACGGACGCGGAAGTAGACGTCGCCGTCGACCGCGTAGGCGGCGTCCCGCGCGACGAGGTCGGCGATGAGGTCGATGATCGCCGGCATCGACGTCGTGGCCAGCGGCTCGACGTCGGGCCGGCCCAGCCCCAGCCGATCGGTGTCGGCGCGGTAGTGGTCGCCCATCGTGACGGCCAGGTCGCCCGAGGGCACGCCCTCGCGGACGGCGGCCGCGTAGATCTTGTCGTTGACGTCGGTGAGGTTGCTCACCAGCGTCACGTCGTACCCCTCGTGGACGAGGAACCGCTTGAGCAGCGAGAAGACGACGAACGGGCGACCGTTGCCGATGTGGACCCGGCTGTAGACCGTCGGTCCGCAGACGTAGATCCCGATGCGGCCGTCGACGCGGGGACGGAGCTCCCGCAGCTCCCCGCCGGCGGTGTCCTGCAGACGGATCGTGCGCACCCGCCGAGGGTATCGACGGGGCGCGCGTCCCGGAGGTCAGCGGCGGCCGCTGACCTCGCGGCTCGTGGTGACCGCCGCGTCGTCGTCCGAGGACGACTCACCGGCCGGGGTGGCCCCCGCCACGTACGGGTACGGGTTGGCCTCCTCCTCGCCCTCCTCGAGGTACACCGCGTCGGCGTTGACCGCCCACAGGTCGTGGTCGGCGCCGTAGACGTTGTCGACGGCGCGCATCGCGGTGAGCATCGAGTGGTCGGAGTTGTTGTAGCGGTGCAGCCCGTTGCGGCCGACCTGCTGCAGGTTCTCCACGCCCTCCAGCCACTCGGCGATGACCGCGACGTTCTCCTTGTAGGTGTCGTCGTAGACCGGGTACGCCTTCGGCACCCGCACGACGTAGCCCTTCTCGACCTGGCCGGGCTTGGCGAGCCCGATCTGCTCGAGCTCGCGCGTGGCGAGCGCGACGAGGTCCTCGTCGGCGCTGTCCCAGAGCCGATCGCCCTTGAAGCAGAAGTACTCCATGCCGACGCACGCCTTGGAGTCGTCGGGGACCATCCACGGCGACCAGGAGCGGAAGTTCTGGATCCGGCCGACGGTGACGCCCGGCTCGTGGATGTAGATCCAGTTGTCGGGGAAGAGGTCCTCGCCGTCGATGACGAGCGACACGGTGAGGAAGTCGCGGTACTCGAGGCCCTCCGCGGCGCGCTTGACGTGCTCGGGCGCACCGTCGGTCATGCGCAGCACGTTGCGCAGCGGGAGCGAGCTGATGACCTGGTCGAAGTCGGTGACCGTCTCGCCGCCGGCGGTGACGGCGGTGATCCGATTGCCCTCGAGCCGCAGGCGCTCGATCGGCGTCTCCATCGCGATCTCGCCACCGCGCTCGGCGATGGCGCCGGTCATCTTCTCCCACATCTGGCCCGGGCCATAGCGGGGGTAGTCGAACTCCGTGATGAGGGTCTTGATGTCGCCGTTCTTCGACGGGAAGAACGCCTCCTTGGCCGCCGTCCAGAACGACAGCCCCTTGATCCGCTGGGCGGCCCAGTCGGCGGAGAGCTCGTCGCAGGGGCGGCCCCACACCTTCTCGGTGTAGGTCTTGAAGAACAGCTGGTAGAGCCGCTTGCCGAAGCGGTTGGAGACCCACTCCTCGAGCGTCGCCTCCGGCTTGCGGCGGAACGGCTTCTTCGCGACCGCCCAGAGGTACGAGAAGCCGGCGCGCGTCAGCTCGACGGGTCCGAGCTTCTTGATGACGTCCATGCCCTCGAGCGGGTACGCCAGGAACTTGCCGTTCCAGAAGATCCGAGACATCCGCGGGCGGCGCAGGAACTCGTCGCCCATGATCTCGTACCAGAGGTTCTCGACCTCCTTGACCTTCGTGAAGAAGCGGTGCCCGCCGAGGTCGAACCGGTAGCCGTCGCGCTCGACGGTCATCGCGATGCCGCCGACCTGGTCACCGGCCTCGTAGACGACGACGTCGGCGTCACGCTTGGCGAGGAGGTAGCCGGCGGTCAGGCCGGCCGGCCCCCCGCCGAGCACGAGGGTGCGGCCGTCGGGTCCGGGGGTCGGCGTCGGGTCGGTTCCGTGCATCGGGGCTCCAGCGGTGGTGTGCGTCCTGCGGGGGGCTCCTCGGGACTACACCCCGCGGAGCGAATGGTCACGGTCCAACGTCGAAGAGGATGCCGTACACGCCTCTTCCGGGGCCCTGGACCGGTCGACGCCCGACCATTCTGAGGCGCGGATCGGTCTGCAGCAGCGCCTTCCAGGCCCGACTGCGTTCGGCCACCAGCCGGGTCCAGGGACCCTGCCAGTTGCCACTGGAGGTTACGGGAAGGACGAGCAGGACGCGAGAGCCCTCCGGCTGGGCGTCGACGAGGGTCCGGGCGACGCGCCACGGCTCGGCCGCGGTCAGGCGGTCCATCGCGTGCCGCCAGTCGAACAGCCGCACGTCCTCCTGGCGACCGAGCGCGGTGGCGTAGCGCACCCCCTCCGGGGCCCCGCGATCGCGCAGGTAGTAGTGCACGACCGTCAGCTGCTCCGGGTGGATGCTCACGACGAGGTCGCCGGGGCGGAGGCTCGACGCCGCCGCGTCGGCGACCGGCGCCGGCGAGCCCTTGGCGTGCAGGCGGTCGCCCTGGGTGTCGACGCCCCACATGACGAGGAGGATGAGCAGGATGCCGAGCGTCACGCGCCCGGACCGGGTGAGCACGGTCGCCGACAGCAGCACGAGCGGCCCGACGAGCACCCCCATGTAGCGGTTGGCCCACGCCGGGTTCATGAGCGACGAGGCGAACGCGAAGAGGGCGATGGCGACGAACATCGCCGCGAGCACCGTCCCGTGACGGAAGATCGAGCGGGCGAGCTCGGGCTCCGGCACCCCGCGACCCCGGAACCGGCCCCGGGCCGCGGCGGCCAGCGCGCCGAATCCGAAGACCATCGCCGTCAGGAGGATCGTCGCCTGCGCCGGTCGCACCGCGAGCGACCCGATGCTCTCGACGAGCATCCGGAAGGTCGGGGTGAGCGACCAGGGCGCGCCGGTCTCCTCGGACTGCCGCACCAGCGTCGGGATCCACGGGGCCCACGCGACGGCGGCCGTCGCGTGGATGAGGAACCCGACCCGGATCACCGCCCACCGGGCGGCGCGACCGGGCTGCAGCAGCGCCCGCACGCCGACCGCGACGACGCTGCCGCCGACGAGGAACACCGACCAGCTGTGCGTGTACAGCGCGACGATGAGGACGGCGGCCAGGCCGATCCGCGACCGCAGCCGGGCGCCGTCGGAGAACACGTGGAGATGCAGGCCGGCGACGAGCACCGACAACAGGGCGACCATCGAGTACATCCGGGTCTCCTGCCCGAAGTACGTGAGGTAGGGCAGCACCGCCGCCATCGCGGTCGCGGCGAGCGCCGACCGCCGGCCGAGCGGCCCGCGGGCGAGGAGCCACGTCACGGGGACGATCGCCACCGCGAACGCCGCCGACAGGGCGTGGACCGCGGCCTCGGTGCTCCCCAGGAGCGAGATCCAACCGTGGAGGATCCAGTAGTACGTCGGCGGGTTGCCGTCCAGCCGCAGCGCGTCCGGGATCTCGCCGAACGGGTACGACGCGACCCCGATGCTGATCCCCTCGTCGATCCAGAGCGGTGCGTCGAGGTTGCGGGTCCGCAGGTAGGCCGACCAGACGGTGAGGAGGACGACCGCCAGCGGCGCCCCGGGCCCGACGATCCAGTCGACGACGCGCCGACCGCGATCGTCGAGGGTCCGGAGCAGGCGCTCCGCGCCGGAGGGCGTCGTCGTCGGGGCGGTCATCGCGCGTCGTCCCCCCGCGGTCGGCAGGCCGCCTCGACGATCCAGCGGCCGGTGCGGGCGACGGTCCGGATCCCGGGGATGTCGCGGGCGACCGGGTGGACCTGGCGGTCCTTCGTGATCCGCGTCCGCAACAGCACGGCGTAGGGGCCCCGCGGAAGGTAGTCGATCGTCGTCGTGTGCACGCCCAGGCGCCACGCCACCTGGGGCACCATGAGCTTGTGGGTGTACACCGGACCGCACGAGCGGATCCAGTCGGCCCCACCGGCGGCGTCGATGGCGTTCGGCAGGTCCGCCACCATCCGGGCCTCGTAGACGACCTTGTCGCGCTGGTCGGGCACGTCGTCGACGGCCGCGACCGTCACGCCGGCGAGCATCGCCGCCAGCCCCACCCACCGGGCCCCCACCGGGACGCGGCCCAGGAGGTCGCCGGCCACCGCGCACGCCACGACGACGCCGAGCGCCGCCGGCGGGACGAGGTAGCGCTCGTTGCCCGAGAACCCCCCCTCCGTCATCGCGACGACGATGACGAGCCAGGCCAGCCCGAGGACCGCCGTCCCCACGACGGTCCGCCACCGCGTCCGCGGCGACCATCCGCCGGCCGCCGCCCAGAGCCCCGGGCCGACGTCGGCGTCGCGGGTCGGCGTCGCGTCGTCGGCGGCGGGAGCGCCGCGGTCCGGGCCGCCCGTGGCCGGATCGGTGACGTCGGCCGCCCGCCGTCGGGCGTCGCGGCCCGTCGACCGGGCCACCAGCCCCGCGAGGAGCGCCACCGCGGCCGCGACCCACAGCGCGGTGGGCAGCATGCCGACGAAGTCCTTCGTCACCGTCCACGCCGGGAAGTCGGTGAGCGACGCCGCGCCCGGGTCGGGGTTCTGGGCCCGGGTGGCCGCCCGGAGCCAGTCGCCCGATCCCCACCGCTCCGGGACGAGCCACGCGAGCGGCATGACGACGATGGCGGCGGCGACGGCCACCCGGTCGCGTCGGTCGCCCCGCCAGGCCATCCAGGCCGCGAGCGCCAGGAGGAACGGCCACGCCTCCGGTCGCAGCAGGCCGGCGGCGAGCGTCCAGAGCAACGCCCAGCGCCGGCGACCCTCCGCGAGCATGAGCACCGCGCCGAGCACCGCGGCGACGAGCAGCCCCTCGCTGTTGGCGAGCCAGCCGTTGAAGATCCACCACGGGGCCAGGCCGATCGCCAGCGCGGCGACGAGGCCCGCGGCCGCGCCGCCGATCCGACGGACGAGGACGAACGCCAACGCCACCGCCGCGAGCGCCCCGATCCGGGCCACGAGGATCCAGACGTACGGCGCGGCGTCCTCGCCGAGCGGCGCCGCGAGCGTCGTCACGACGACGGGGAGCGGCTTCCAGGACGGCCCGTCGACCGTCGACAGGTCGCCCTCGGTGATCTCGCGGCCCCAGACGATCCACGCCCACGGGTCGTAGGTGGCGGTCGACGGCGCGAGCAGCGAGAGCAACCCGAGGGCCAGGATCGCCCCGGAGACGACCGCCATGGGCGTCCGGAGCATGCGTCGCGCGGCGCCCATCGGCGCGACATCGTAGCCCGCCGGTCAGGCGGCCCGCACCACGGTCGCCACGGCGTGGGCGACCGCGCCCTCGCCACGCCCGACCGCGTCGAGCCGCTCGGCGGTCGTCGCCTTGACGTTGACGGCGTCGCGGTCGACGCCGAGCGTGGCCGCCAGGCGGTCCGCCATCTCGCGCTTGTGGGGCCCGAGCTTCGGGCGCTCCAGGACGACCGTGGCGTCGACGTTGCCGACCGTCCACCCCGCGTCGGCCACGAGGCCGACGACGTGGGCGAGGAGCGCCATCGAGTCCGCGCCCCGCCACCGCTCGTCGGTGTCGGGGAAGTGGTCGCCGATGTCGCCGAGCGCCACCGCGCCGAGCAGCGCGTCGATCACGGCGTGGGTCAGGACGTCGGCGTCGCTGTGCCCGTCGAGCGCCAGGTCGCCGTCGATCGTCACGCCACCGAGGACGAACGGTCGCCCGGGATCGACGACGAGCCGGTGACTGTCCCACCCCAGCCCGGTGCGCACCGTCGGCGTCATCAGCCGGGCCGGCCCGTCGAGGGGTCGATCGTCGGCGGCGCGGCGTCGCCGTGGACGTGGGCGGCCGCCCGGTCGGCGTCCTCGATCGGCACGCTGCGGCGCTCGCGCCGGTCGAACGTCGTCAGCTCGGTGATGCCGACCTCGCGCAGCAGGTCGAGCGCCTCGGCGTACCCGTAGCCCAGGTGCTCCGGCCGGTGGGCGTCGCTCGACAACGCGACCGGGTTGCCGGCGTCGGCGACCATCTCGAGGAACGCCTTCGCCGGGTACACCTCGCCGACGGGCTTGCGGAGGCCGGCGGTGGAGACCTCGACGACGATCCCGGTGTCGGCGATCGCCTCGATCGCCGGCTCGTAGTGGAACCGCGGGTCGCGCTCGGGCACCGGGCGGGCGTGGCCCCAGACCTTGACGAGGTCGGGGTGGGCCAGGATGTCGTAGAGCCCGCAGCGGGCGGCCTCGGCGAGCGTCTCGAAGTACCGCTTCCAGACCTCGTCGGCGCTCCCGGCGCCCTTCCACACGTCCCAGTTGTCGCCGGTCTCGGAGTACTCGGCGTCGACGCCGCGGTCGGCGAGGAAGTGCACCGACCCGACGACGTAGTCCCAGTCGCGGGCGTCGATGAACCGCGCCAGGTGGTCCTCGCGCCCCGGGATGAAGTCCGCCTCGATCCCCAGCCGCAGGTCGGTCTCCTCGCGGACGAACGCGCAGTACGCGTCGACGTCGTCGGTGGCGGAGAAGCGCCAGAACGGGTGCTGCCAGATCTCGAGCGCCTGCTCGAACCGGTGGATGTGCTCGGCGACGCCGAGCTCGGTGATGCCCCGCTCGCCGGCGGCCTCGCGGTACCGCGACGCGTTGTCGGTCGTGAAGTACCGCTCCGGCTCCGAGGGGCGCTCGTCGGGGCGCAGGTGCACGTGGTAGTCGGTCAGCACGAGCCCGATTGTCGCGCAGCGCCCGTCGCGGTGGCCCGCGCCCCGAGCAGGAGCTCGGCGAGGTGCAGGTCCTCGGGCACGGTGACCTTGAGGTTGGACCGAGGGGCGACGACGACGCGGACGTCCCCACCGTCCGCCTCGACGAGCGACGCGTCGTCGGTCGCGGCGGCGATCTCCGCGTCCGGCCGGTCGAGCGCCGTGCGCAGCGCCGCGCGCCGGAACGCCTGCGGCGTCTGGACGGCCCACAGGCGGGAGCGGTCGAGGGTGCGCACGACCCGGGGCGCCGTGCCGTCCCGGGCCGGGTCGGCGACCTTGACGGTGTCGGTGATCGGGGCGGCGGCGATCGCGGCGTCGGCGCCCTCCAGGACCGCCCGCAGGCAGTCGTCGACGAGGTCCGGCGTCAGCAGGGGGCGCGCGCCGTCGTGGACGAGCACCGGCTCGTCCGCGGGCCCGTCGCCGGCGGCGTCAAGGCCGGCGCGCACGGAGTGCGATCGCTCACGGCCGCCGGCGACGGCGACGACGCGGGCGGGGGACGCCGGCGCGGACGGGCCCGCATCCCACGCGGTCGGTGGCAGACCCCACGCGACCGGGTCGTCCGGCAGGCGCTCGCCGGCGGGCAGGACGACGACGATCCGTCGCAGCGCCGACGCGCCGATGAGCGTGCCGAGCGCCCAGGCGACGAGCGGGCGCCCCGCCACGGGGACGAGGGCCTTGGGGCGCTGGTGCCCCAGGCGCTCGCCCCGGCCCCCCGCGACGACGACGGCGACGGCCATCGATGGTGCGGCGGGCCGGTGGGTCCTAGTCCTGGAGCGCCAGCTCGGCGTCCTCGGCGTCCTCGACGTCGTCGGCCGACGCGACGGGCGCGCCACCGGCGTCCTCGGCGCCCAGCAGGTCGTCGAGGTACTCCTCGGCCTCCTCCTCGGACTTGTCGAGCGCGTACATCAGCTCCGACGCCAGCACCTTCTTGGCCCGGGTGAACATCTGCTTCTCGCCGGTCGAGAGGCCCTTCTCGGCCTCGCGGGTCGCGAGGTTGCGCACGACCTCGGCGAGCTCGTGGATGTCACCCGTCTTGATCTTCTCGCGGTTGTGCTTGAACCGGCGGTTCCAGTTCTTGGGCATCTCGGTGCACGGACCGCCCAGCACGCCCAGCACGGTGCGCATGGTCTCCTCGTCGATGACCCGACGCAGCCCGACGGCGTTCGCCTGGTCACACGGCACGTGGACCGTCATGTCGTTGTGCAGGATGCGGATCTTGAGGTAGTCCCGCTCCTCGCCCAGCACCTTGCGCGGTGCGCGGGCCCGGACCACGCCGGCTCCGTGGTGGGGGTACACGACGTTGTCGCCGACCTGGAAGTCGCACTCCGTGGAGGGCGGATCGAACAGGTCGTCGTCGATGTTCTCGGTCATGGTCTCTCCTCGTGTGGTCCGCGCTCGGCGGGACGACGGGTTGCGGCGGAGGTGACGCCCTGGGGCGTCACGTCTGCACGAACCGGTCGACGAGATTGATCTCCTGCAGGCGACGAAGGCCCTCGCGGATGTCCTTCGTCCGGATCTCGCCGACCCCGGGCACCGATTCCAGATCGGCGTCGGTCCCGACGAGCAACTCGTCCAGGCCACCGAACCGTTCGATGACCTGTTGGACGACGAGCTTGGGAAGACGCGGGATGCGTCCCAGCACCCGATGGCCACGAGGGCTCACCGGGTAGTCCAGCGTGTTGAGCTTACGGTCGTAGCCGAGCAGCTCCGCCAACCGCCCGAAGTCGAGGAGGTCGGAGTGCGGCAGTCGCGGCAACCGGTCGAGCGCCTCGGCGACCGACTCCTCGTCGACGTCGGTGATGTAGTCGCGGATCAGCGCGGCCTTCTCCCCGGACGTGCCGACGGTGGTCTCCTCGAGCTGGATCTCGATGAGTCGGCCGTCGGTGCCGAGCTCGACGATGTACCGCTCGATCTCGACCGCCATCCGCGACACGAGCTCGGCGCGCTGCAGCACGGTGAGCACGTCGTGCAGCGACGCCCCGCCTTCGAACTCCAACGCGGTGAGTCGCGTGGAGACCTGGTCGAGCCGCACGCGGTACTTGTCGAGCGTCGCCAGCGCCTGGTTGGCCTTGGCGAGCACCACCGGGATCGGCTCGAGTTGATACCGGTAGCCGTCGACGTACACCGACACCACCTCGCGACGCTGCGACACGGCGATCACCAGCGCGCCGGTCTGCTTGCTCACCCGCTCGGCGGTGCGGTGCCGGGTGCCCGTCTCCTGGGTGAGGATCGTCGGGTCCGGGACGAGCTGGACGTTGGCCATCGCGATCTTCGTCGCGTTGGCGTTGAGCGTGATCGCCCCGTCCATCTTGGCGAGCTGGTACAGCATCGCCGCGGTGTAGTCGATGTCCAGCCGGATGCCGCCGGAGCAGAGGTGGGTGATCTCCTCCGGCTCACCGATCGCGAGCAGTCCGCCGGTGTGCGCGGTGAGGATCGAGTCGATCCCCTCACGGAGCGCCGTTCCCGGCGCGATCATCTCGAGTGCCTTGACGAGGCGGGGCTCTTGACGACCGTCGAGCTCAGGAAGCTCTTCACCGGATCGCTGCGCCATCAGGCACATTGTAGCAATCGGCATCGGAGATCACCCGATCGTGGCAGGGTCGGGACCGAAGCTCGCGATCCTAGCGTCCCGCGCCGGCGGCGGCGTCGTCGCGCGACCGCCCGGATCCGGTGCCCTTCGGAGCGGAGGGCACGTCAGCGTCGGGCGTCGTCCGACCCGCGACGGGACGACGGCAGCGCCATCCGCAGCGCGGCCCGGAGCGTCGCCGCGGAGCCCGGCTCGACGACCGTCGCGAGGCCGAACTTGCGGGCCTCGGCGAGCCGTCGGTCGGCGTGGGCGACGCCCCGCAGCTCGCCGGTGAGGCCGACCTCGCCGAAGCACGCCACCGGGAGCGCGGCGCCCTCGCCCCCGGGGACGACGCCGCGGACCGCCGACGCGACCGCGAGCGCCACCGCGAGGTCGGCGCCGGGCTCGTCGGCCCGGACCCCACCGACGACGTTGACGAAGACGTCGCTCGTTCCCGTCGAGATCCCGGCGTGGCGACCCAGGACCGCCAGGACGAGCGCGAGGCGGTTGCGATCGATGCCGTTGCAGACCCGTCGGGGCGGCACGATCTCGCTCGGCGACGCGAGCGCCTGCACCTCGACGAGCAGCGGCCGCGTGCCCTCCATCGCGCAGAGCACGACCGACCCGGCGGCCCGGGTGGCCTCGCCGACGAACCGCGCCGACGGGTCGAGGACCTCGACGAGCCCGACGCCGTGCATCTCGAACACCCCGGCCTCGTTGGTCGAGCCGAACCGGTTCTTGTGGGCCCGGAGCGTCCGGTACGTCCGCTCCCGCTCGCCCTCGAACTGCAGGACGCAGTCGACGAGGTGCTCGAGCACCCGCGGGCCGGCGAGCGCGCCGTCCTTCGTCACGTGCCCGACGAGGATCATCGCGACGTCGAGGCGCTTGGCGACGTCCATGAGCCGGGTCGCGACCTCGCGGACCTGGCCGACCGATCCGGGCGCGCCCGACAGGTCGGGGTCGGACATCGTCTGCACCGAGTCGATGACGCAGACGGCGGGCCGCTCCGCCTCGACGGTCGCGACGATCGTCGCGAGGTCCGTCTCGGCGAGGATCGGCACGTCGAGCGCCCCCGGTGCCCCGGCGGTGCCCTCGCCCCCAACGAGCCGGCTGGCCCGGAGCCGCACCTGCGCCGCCGACTCCTCGCCCGACACGTAGAGCGTCGCGTGACCGGCGCCCTGCAGGTGGCCGAGGACGGTGTTGAGCAGCGTCGACTTGCCGATCCCCGGCGATCCCCCGAGCAGGACGAGCGACCCCGGGACGAGGCCGCCGCCCAGGACCCGGTCGACCTCGCCGAGGCCGGTCCGCAGGCGGGGCACCGCGGGCGCGGTGACGTCACGCAGCGGCGTCGGGCGGCCGGGCGGCGCTCCCCCGGCGGTCGCCCTCGAGGCCCCACGCGGCGGGCGCCCGCCGGACCCGCGACCCGGCGCGCGCTCCTCGGTCAGGGTCCCCCACTCGCCACACCCGGGGCAGCGCCCCATCCACCGCGGGGTCTCGTGCCCACAGGCGGAGCACACGTGCACGGTCGTGGCCCGGGCCATCGGTCCCTACCGGCCCGTCACGACGACAGGTCGAGCGCCCGCAAGACGTCGGCGACGACGTCGTCCGGCGACTCGATCCCGGCGCTGAGCCGCACGTAGCCGGGCGTGACCTGCCCGTCGCCGAACCGGTCGCGTCGCTCGGCGGAGGAGTGGATGCCCCCGAAGCTCGTCGCCTCGACGACGACGTCGAGCGCGGCGAGGAACGCCCGGGCCCGCCGGGGGCTCCCGAGGTCGAACCCGACGACGCTGCTGAACCCGGGGTAGCGCACGTCCGAGACGTCCTCGCGGTCGCGGAGCGCCGCATGGACCGCCGCCGCGACCTCCTCCTGCCGCTGCAGGCGCACGTCGAGCGTCGCGAGCGAGCGGTGGGCGAGCCAGACCTCGAACGGGCCCGGGATCGAGCCGACGAGCGTGCGCCACTGGCGGAGCTGGTCGGCGATCTCCTCGTCGCCGGTCGACACGTGCCCGAGCACGAGGTCGCTGTGCCCGGTGAGGTGCTTGCTGTCGGACGACACGACGAGGTCCGCCCCCAGCTCGAGCGGCCGCTGACGCAGCGGGGTCGCGAGCGTGTTGTCGACCGCGACGCGGGCGCCGGCGCGACGGCACGCCGCGATCGTCTCCTCGAGCTCGAGGCGCTGGAGCCCGGGGTTGGCCGGGGACTCGATCCAGACGAGGCTCGCGCCCTTGGCGGCCCGGCGGATCGCCTGGTCGTCGGTGGGGACGAGACGGACGCCGACGCCGCGCATCGCCAGGTGCTCCTTGGCGATGTGGACGACCCCGGGGTACCCGTCGGTCGGGGCGACGAGGAGGTCGCCGGGGCCCAGCAGCCGCAGCAGCACCGCGGCGGCCGCGGCCATGCCGGACGCGAACACCACCGCGTGGCCGCCGTCGAGGGCGCCGAGCGCGCGCTCGTACGCCTCGAACCCGGGGTTGCCCATGCGCCCGTAGTAGTAGGGGGCGTCGCTGAGCTCGCCGGCGGCGTGGAACGGCGCGGCGAACGTCGGGCCCTCGAGGAACGGGCGCCCCTGCTCGGGCGGCGCCAGGCCGGCTCCGACGACGCGGGTGGCGGCGGCGAGCGTCGCCGCGGGGAGCTCCGCGGGAGCGTCCTGTCGCGTCCCCGCGCCGACGGACGGGTCGGCGGCCGGCCGACCGCTGGTCCGCATGCGGTCCAGGCGGGCTCGCGCCTGCTGCGCGACGCCCCGCGGGAGGACGCCCGCCTCTCCCGGGACCCACGCCGAGAAGGCCCCGCGTCGGTCGTCGGCCGTGGTGTCGTCCTTCGGTTCCGGGTCGGTCACGCGCGCCCGCCGTTCGCGAGCCGCAGAGACCTCTGGCGCTTGGAGCCCCGCATCAACCCGACAACCTATCGCGTGGGTTCCCCACCGCATCCCTGCAAGGAACCGCCCGCGACGACGGGCGATGCGTCATGGGCCCGCGAGAGCGGGAACGGCCGGACGCGCGCGTGGCCGGGTCCCCCGCGGGGGACCCGGCGCCACGGCGGTCAGCTCTCGTCGGCCGCGCCGTCCTGCTCCGCGTCGCCGACCGGCGGCACGTCCTCGGTGGAGGCCGCCGCGGCCTCCTCCTCGGCCGCCCCGACGGCGGCGGGGACCTTCTCGGTCTCGACGGTCGTGAGGACGACGTCGCGCCCCTGCTCGTCGCCCTCGGGCGCCCGGTCGATCCGGACGGTCGCGCCCGTGTCGATCTGGTTGGCGAGGACGTAGTCCGCGAGCGGATCCTCGATGTACCGCTGGATCGCGCGACGCAGCGGGCGGGCGCCCATCGCCGGGTCCCAGCCCTTGTCGACGAGCAGGTCCTTGACCCCGTCGCTGAGCTGCAGCTCGAGGTCGCGCTCCTTCAGCGACTTGCGGACCCGGTCGAGCATGAGGTCGACGATCTCGGTGATCTCGGGCTTCGTCAGCTTGTGGAAGACGATGACCTCGTCGATCCGGTTGAGGAACTCGGGCTTGAACGCCTTCTTCAGCTCGCCGGTGACGCGCTGCTTCATGTCCTCGTAGGTGATCGCCTCGTCCTCGTCGCCGACCTGGAAGCCGAGCGGCGTGGACTTCGCGATCTCGGACGCGCCGATGTTCGACGTCATGATCACGATCGCGTGACGGAAGTCGACGGTGCGGCCCTGCGAGTCGGTCAGGCGACCGTCCTCGAGGATCTGCAGCAGCAGGTTGAAGACGTCCGGGTGCGCCTTCTCGATCTCGTCGAGGAGGAGCACCGAGTACGGCTTGCGCCGCACGGCCTCGGTGAGCTGGCCGCCCTCGTCGTAGCCGACGTAGCCGGGGGGCGAGCCGACGAGGCGCGACACCGCGTGCTTCTCCATGTACTCCGACATGTCGACGCGGACCATCGCGTCGTCGTCGTCGAAGAGGAACTGCGCCAGGGCCTTGGCCAGCTCGGTCTTGCCGACGCCGGTGGGGCCGAGGAAGATGAACGAGCCGGTCGGGCGCTTGGGGTCCTTGAGCCCCGCGCGCGAGCGCCGGATCGCCTTGGAGACGACGTCGACGGCCTGCTTCTGGCCGATGACGCGCTCGTGGAGCTCCTCCTCCATGCGCATGAGGCGGCGGGTCTCCGCCTCCGTGAGCTTGAAGACGGGGATGCCGGTCCACATCGAGACGATGTCGGCGATCTCCTCCTCGCCGATCGACAGCCGCGGCTGCTCGCCCTCGCCCTGCTCCCACTGCTCGACGAGCTCGCGCTTCTTCTGCACGAGCTTGCGCTCCTCGTCGCGCAGCGCGGCGGCGGACTCGTACTCCTGCGCCTCGATCGCGGCGTCCTTCTTGCGGCGCGCCTCGGCGATCTGCTCGTCGACCTCCTGGAAGACGGGCGGGGCGCCCATCGACCGGATCCGCTTGCGGGACGCGGCCTCGTCGACGAGGTCGATGGCCTTGTCCGGCAGCTGCCGGTCGGAGATGTAGCGGTCGGCGAGCTCGACGGACGCCTGCAGCGCCTCGTCGGTGATCTCGATCTTGTGGTGCTGCTCGTAGCGGTCGCGCAGGCCCTTGAGGATCTGCACGGCCTCCTCGGTCGACGGCTGCTCGACGCGCACCTGCTGGAAGCGACGCTCCAGCGCGGAGTCGCGCTCGAGGTACTTGCGGTACTCGTCGATCGTCGTCGCGCCGATCGTCTGCAGCTCGCCACGGGCCAGGGCCGGCTTGAGGATCGAGGCCGCGTCGATCGCGCCCTCGGCCGCGCCGGCGCCGACGAGGTTGTGGATCTCGTCGATGAAGAGGATGACGTCGCCCTTGTTGGCGATCTCCTTCATCACCTTCTTGAGCCGCTCCTCGAACTCGCCGCGGTACTTCGAGCCGGCGACGAGGGCGGCGAGGTCGAGCGTGTAGATCTGCTTGTCGCGCAGCAGCTCGGGCACCTCGCCCGACGAGATCTGCTGGGCCAGGCCCTCGACGACGGCGGTCTTGCCGACGCCGGGCTCGCCGATGAGGATCGGGTTGTTCTTCGTCCGGCGCGAGAGGATCTGCATGATCCGCTCGATCTCGGTCTCGCGACCGACGACCGGGTCGAGCTTGCCGTCGGCGGCGAGCTTCGTCAGGTCGCGACCGAACTGGTCGAGGACCTTGGAGCTGCGCTTCTGCGGGCCGCTCTCGCCGCCGGCCTGGGCGCTGCCGCCGACCGACGAGCCGGCCGTCTGGCGGCGACCGCCGGGGCCGGACAGCATGCGGATGACCTCGTTGCGGATCTTCTCGCTGTCGGCGTCGAAGTCGAGGAGGATCCGGGCCGCGACGCCCTCGTTCTCACGCACGAGGCCGAGCAGGATGTGCTCGGTCCCGATGTAGTTGTGACCCAGGCTCAGGGCCTCGCGCAACGCGAGCTCCAGCACCTTCTTCGCCCGCGGCGTGAACGGGATCTGGCCGGAGGTGACCTCTTCACCCGACCCCACGATGCGGACGACCTGCGCGCGGACGCGCTCGACGGTGATGTCGAGCGACTCGAGGACGCGGGCGGCGAGGCCCTCCTCCTCACGCAGCAGCCCGAGCAGGATGTGCTCGGTGCCGATGTAGTTGTGCTTGAGCGTCCGCGCCTCTTCCTGGGCGAGAACGACGACCTGCCTGGCTCGTTCCGTGAATCGCTCGAACATGTGGGTCCTTCCTCGGGACCTCCCGCCGGGGGCCCGGCCGGAGGGTGCTGCGTCGGGTATGGCTCGCGGTCCGGGTCATCCTGACGCCCCTGTCGGTCGTCTCCGGCGGCCCCGGCTCGCTCGCCCTGCCCTTCAAGGCATCGTACCAGTGGTCCTCCGACCCCTCGCCGGAGCGTCAGGAGTGGACGAACGTGTGGGTCTCGGACGCCGGGACGGAGCCGCCGGTCGGGACGACCCGCACGACGATCGCCTTCGACGTCGGGGTGTTGCTGCCGTCGGCGGTGCTGTCGAGCGGCACGAGCGGGTTCGTCTCCGGGTAGTAGGCGGCGGCGCAGCCCCGCGCCGTCGGATACGCGACGGCGCGGAACCCGTCCGCCCGCCGGGCCGTGCCGTCCCTCCACGTGCCCACGAGGTCGACCCGGTCCCCGTCGGCGAGGCCCAGGCGGGCCAGGTCGTCCGGGTGGACGAAGACGACCCGTCGGCCGCCGCGGATCCCGCGGTAGCGGTCGTCGAGGCCGTAGACCGTCGTGTTGTACTGGTCGTGCGAGCGCAGCGTCTGGAGGAGGAGGCACCCGTCGGGGACCTCGGGCCACGTCAGCGGGTTGACCGTCAGGCGGGCCCGCCCCGACGGCGTGTCGAACCGGCGCTCGTCCCGCGGCGGGTGCGGCAGGACGAACCCGCCCGGCCACGCCGCGCGCGCGTTGAAGGACTCGAACCCCGGCACGACCGCCTCGATCCCGTCGCGGATGCGGGCGTAGTCGGCGGCCAGGCCCTCCCAGGGGATCGCGGCGGCGGCCGCACGGTCCCCGACGTCCGGGACCTCGGGGACCGGACCGGTCGGCGGGCCGAACAGCGCGCGGGCGATGCCGGCGACGATGTCGACCTCGCTGCGCAGCGCGTCGGACGGCGGCCGCAACCGGCCGCGGGACGCGTGGACGACGCTCATCGAGTCCTCGACGGTCACCGCCCGGGGCTCCCCGTCGGGGCCGAGGTCGCGGTCGGTGCGGCCGAGCGTCGGCAGGATGAGCGCCTCGCGGCCGTGCACGACGTGGGAGCGGTTGAGCTTCGTCGAGACGTGGACGGTGAGCCGGGCGCCGCGCAGGGCGGGCTCGGTCACCGCGGTGTCGGGCGTCGCGGAGGCGAAGTTGCCGCCCATCGCGACGAGGACGTGGGCCCGACCGTCGCGCAGCGCCCGGATCCCGTCGACGACGTCGTGCCCGTGGGCGCGCGGAGCGCGGATCCCGAACGCCGCGTCGAGCGCGGCGAGGAACGGCTCGGCGGGCTTCTCGTGGATCCCGACGGTGCGGTCGCCCTGGACGTTGCTGTGGCCGCGGACCGGGCAGAGCCCGGCGCCCTTGCGACCGATCTCGCCGCGGAGCAGCAGGAGGTTGACGATCTCCTTGATCGTCGGGACCGCGTGGCGGTGCTGGGTGAGCCCCATCGCCCAGCACACGACGGTGCGACGCGACGCGAGGAGCAGCGCGAACGCCTCGTCGATCTCGGCGGTGGTGAGGCCGGTCGCGGCCCGGACGTCGGCCTCGTCGACGGCGAGCAGGTGGTCGCGGAGCGCGGCGAACCCCTCGGTCCGCTCGTCGATGAACGCGTGGTCGAGGACGGTCCCCGGGGCCTCCGCCTCCGCCTCGAGCAGCCGTCGCCCGAGCGCCTGGAAGAGCGCCAGGTCGCCCCCGAGCCGGATCGGCAGGTGGAGGTCCGCCAGGTCGGTGCCGCGCCCCGCCAGGCCGCTGACGCGCTGCGGGTTGTCGAACCGCTTGAGGCCGGCCTCCGGCAGCGGGTTGACGGTGATGATCCGGGCCCCGCGCTCCTTCGCCTCCTCGAGCGTCATGAGCATCCGGGGATGGTTCGTCCCCGGGTTCTGCCCCGCGACGACGACGAGGTCCGCCATGACGAGGTCGTTGACGGTGACGCTGCCCTTGCCGATCCCGATCGTCTCGCCGAGCGCCACGCCCGACGACTCGTGGCAGAGGTTGGAGCAGTCGGGCAGGTTGTTCGTGCCGAACGCGCGGACGAGGAGCTGGTAGAGGAAGGCGGCCTCGTTGCTCGTGCGACCGGACGTGTAGAACAGCGCCTCGTCCGGCGAGCCCAGCGCGCGGAGCTCGCGGGCGATGATCGCGAACGCGTCGTCCCACCCGATCGGGGCATAGTGCGTGGCCCCGGGCGCCAGGTGCATCGGCTCGGTGAGCCGCCCCTGCTGCCCCAGCCAGTGCTCGGTCCGGCCGTCGAGGTCGGCGAGGTCGTGGCGGGCGAAGAACCCGCGGTCCACCGTCCGGCGCGTCGCCTCCTCGGCGACCGCCTTCACGCCGTTCTCGCAGAACTCCAGGTGGTGCGCGCCGGATCGCTCGGCCCGCGTCGCGTCGTCGCCGGGCTCGGGCTCGGGCCACGCGCACCCCGGGCAGTCGAACCCGTCCGGCTGGTTCATCCTCGCGAACGTCCGCAGTCCGCGGGCCGGGCCGAGGTGGCGCAGCGTCTGGCGGGCGATCGACACCGTCGCCGGCACGCCGACCGCGTGGTCCGCCGGGGCGCCGACCCGCAGGTCGCGGTCGTCCTGCGGGGCGTCGTGGTCGCGTCGCTCGGTGCCGTGGCGGCTCATCGGACCAGCCTCCCGTCGTGGGCGTAGACGTTGAACGCGTCGCCGCGGAGGAACCCGATCAGGGTCACCCCGAGCCGCCGGGCCGCGTCGACGGCGAGGCTCGACGGCGCGGACACCGCGCAGACCACGGCGATCCGGGCGGCCGCGGCCTTCTGCACGAGCTCGAAGCTCGCCCGACCCGAGAGCAGGAGGATCGCGTCGCGGGCGTCGACGACGCCGGGCGGCGCACCGACGTCGCGGGCGGCGCCCGGACCCCGCCGCGGGCCCTCCCCCGCGCCGAACAGGATGTCGTGGCCGAGGACCTTGTCGACGGCGTTGTGACGGCCGACGTCCTCGCGCAGCGCCCGCAGCTCGCCGTCCCCGGTGAAGACCGAGGCGGCGTGCAGCCCGCCCGTGCGGTCGAACAGCCGCTGGCCGGCGCGGGCCCGGCCCGGCAACGCCGTGATCAGGTCGTGGTCGACGGCGGGGCCGCCGACGAGCCCCGGGACCCGCAGCTCGAGCTCGTCGAGCGTCGTGTGGCCGCAGAGGCCGCAGCTCGACGTGGCCTCGACCCGTCGCCGCAGCCGCGACCGGTCGACCGGGGACGCGATCCGGACCCGGGCGACGTTCGGCGCGCAGAGCGAGATCCCGACGATCCCCTCCCCGAGCAGGCCCTCCGCGGCGAGGAAGCCGGCGGCGAGCTCGTGGTCGTGGCCGGGGGTGCGCATCGTCACCGCGACCGACACGGGCTCCTCCCCCGGTCCGCCGACGCGGATCTCGAGCGGCTCCTCGGTCGCCAGCCGGTCCCGTCGCCGTCGGGCCCCGTGCGGTCCGACGACGAGCACCGACGACGCGGTCGCGCCGGACCGGCGGTCCGGCGCGGTCGGGGACGTGGTGGCGACGGCGCTCATGCGTCCAGTCCACCACGCCCGCGCGCGCGGGGCAACGCGACCCCGCCGCGTCAGTCCCGCATCGTCGGGAAGAGCACGACCTCGCGGATCGTGCTGCGGCCCGTCATGCAGATGACGAGGCGGTCGATCCCGAGGCCGAGGCCGCCCGTCGGGGGCATGCCCTGCTCGAGCGCCTCGACGAACGACTCGTCGTACTGCTGCGCCTCGTCGTCGCCCTCGAGCTCCAGGCGCGCCTGCTCCTCGAAGCGGCGTCGCTGCTCGTCCGGGTCGTTGAGCTCGGAGAACGCGTTGGCGATCTCCATGCCCAGCGCGAACGCCTCGAACCGCTCGACGAGCCCGGTGTCCTCGCCCGTCTCGCTGCGCTTGCGCTTGGCGAACGGCGAGAGCTCGACGGGGTAGTCGAAGAGCATCGTCGGCTGGATGAGCTTCGGCTCGACGTCCTTGCTCAGCAGGTCGTCGACGAGCTGCGGCCAGGTTCGCCCGTCCGGGTCGACGTCGGTGCGGTCCGACGCGCGGATCACCGCGGCGAGCTCCTCCGCCGTGCGGTGGGCGAGGACGTCGATGCCGGTCTCGTCCTCGATCGCGCCCGCGAGCGTCTTGCGGGTCCAGCGCTCGGTCCACCTGATGTCGCCGTCGTAGTCGATCGCGCGGGCGACGTGCTGGACGCAGGCCTCGAGGCGGTCGGCGGCGTCCTCGACGTCGGCGTACGCCTCGTACCACTCGAGCATCGTGAACTCGGGGTTGTGCTTGTGGCTGATCCCCTCGTTGCGGAAGTTCTTGCCGAGCTCGTAGACGCGCTCGAGCCCGCCGACGATGAGCCGCTTGAGGTAGAGCTCGGTCGCGATCCGCAGGTAGAGGTCGCGGCCCAGCGCGTTGTGGTGCGTGACGAACGGCCGGGCGAGCGCGCCGCCGTAGAGCGGCTGGAGGACCGGGGTCTCGACCTCGAGGAAGCCCTCGCCGTCGAGGAACCGCCGGATCTCGGACACGATCCGCGAGCGGGTGACGAACGCCTGCCGGGTCTCCTCGTTGCCGATGAGGTCGAGCTCGCGACGACGCTGACGGACCTCGGTGTCCTGCAGGCCGTGGTGCTTGTCCGGCGGCGGACGGAGCGACTTCGCCAGGACGGTGACCGCCTCGACCCGGATCGTCAGCTCGCCGCGACGCGACATGAACGCGATGCCGTCGATCCCGAGCAGGTCGCCGAGGTCGACGTCGTCGAGCAGGCGCGACATGGCCTCGGGGCCGAGGACGTCGAGCTTCGCCTGGAGCTGGATCCGTCCCGACCGGTCGTCGAGGTCGAGGAACGCCATCTTCCCCTGGCCGCGGCGGGCGCGCAGGCGGCCCGCGATGCGGTGGCGGACGTCGGTCTCCGCACCGACCTCGAGCGCCTCGTGGCGGGCGCGGACGTCGGCGATCGGCTCGACGTCGTCGAAGTCGTGCGGGAACGGGTCGACGCCCGCGGCGCGCAGGCGGTCGAGCTTGGCCCGGCGGACGGCGAGGAGGTCGGTCCCGTCGTCCGCGGCGTCGGCGGTCGGGGCCCCTCCGGGCTCGCTCATCGGGCCGCTCAGCGCGAGATCCCGAGGATCTCGAGCTTGCGGGTGTTGCCGTTCGGCAGGGTGACGGTGACCGTGGCGCCCTGGGGCTGGCCGATGAGCGCGCGACCGACGGGCGACTCGTTGGAGAGCTTGCTCTCCTTCGGGTCCGCCTCGGCCGACCCGACGATGGCGTACTCCTTCGTCTTGCCGCGCTCGTCCTTCACCGACACGCGGGTGCCGACCTGGACCGCGTCGGTGCTGAGGCGCGCCTCGTCGACGACCGACGCCGAGCGGAGCTGCTCCTCGATGTCGAGGATCCGGCGCTCGACCATCGCCTGCTCGTTCTTGGCGTCGTCGTACTCGGAGTTCTCGGAGATGTCGCCGAACTCGCGGGCCTCCTTGATCCGCTCGGCGACCTCACGGCGCTTCGTGGTCGACAACTCCTTGAGCTCGGCCTTGAGGTTCGCGAGCCCCTCGGGGGTGAGGATGACGTCCTTCGGCATCGTGACGAGACCTTCTCGGACGGCACGCCGGAGCGGCCGTCGCATCGTGGGGGTGTTCGGGGCACCGGCGGGTCGTCCACCGCGCGGAGAGCGGGCAGTATAGCCACGCCCGGCCCGGACCCGGACGGCCCCGGACGTCGGGGCGACTCCGCGGCCGCGACCCGTCCGTCCGGGGACGCGTCCCGGGCCGCCCGCGTCAGCCGGGAACCGACGCCTGGCCGGCGTCGTGGAGCAGGCCGCGGGCCTCCTCGACGTCCGCGCTGCGCTGCAACGCGTCCTGCAGCGCCCGGTGCGCCGCCGGGTCCGACGCGACCGCCGCACCGGCCTCGACGAGGCGGGCCACGTACCACGGGTGATGCTTGCGCAGGTAGCGCGCGGCCCGCTCCGCGCCCAGGTGCTCGACCGTGCGGTCGAGGACCCAGTCGGCCTCGGCCAGCACCTCGGCCACCGACGGCGGGACGTCGTCGCGTCGGCCGAGCAGCGTCGAGAACAGCCACGGGTTGCCGAGCGCGCCGCGCGCGAGCATCACCGCGGCGGGCCGCACGCGGTCGTAGGCCTCGAGCGTCTCGCGGGCGGTGTGCAGGCCCCCGGTGAGCACCACCGGCACGGGCAGCTCCTCGACGAGCCGGGCGGCGAGATCGTAGTCCGGCGTCCCCCGGTGGTGGACCTGGGCGCTACGCGGGTGGAACCCGATCGACGCGACGCCCGCCTCGTCGACGAGCCGGGCGGCGAGCGCGTAGCCGTCGTGCTCGCCGTCCTTGCGGCTGGCGGAGCGGAGCTTCACCGTCACCGGCAGGCCCGAGCCCTCGGCCGCGGCGCGGGCGACCGCCACCGCGGTGTCCGGGTCCTTGAGCATCGCGGCCCCCGCGCCGGTCTTGCAGACCTTCGGCACCGGGCAGCCCATGTTGAGGTCGATGACGTCGACCTGCGGCACGTGCTCGGCGACGTAGGCGGCCGCCGAGCGCATGACCTCGGGGTCCTGCCCGAAGAGCTGGATCGCGACCGGCCCGCCGTCGCGCTCCTGGGGCTTGAACGTCAACAGGTCGCGCAGCGTCTTCTCGTTGCGGTGGTGGATCGCGAACGACGACACCATCTCGCTCACGGCGTACCCGGCGCCGTGGCGCTTGGCCTGCAGGCGGGTCACCCAGTTGCCGATCCCCGCGAGCGGGGCGAGCGTCACGCGGTTGGGGATCCGGACGCCGGCGATCGACCAGGGCGAGTCGAGGGGAGGAAGGGCCACCGACCCAGGGTAGAGCCCGGATCGCGGACGGGCGGCCGCGGGTCGGCCGTCCGCCGCGCGCGGGCGTGCGGCGCCGGGGGCGTCCACGGGCGTCGCCGGCGCCGCGTTCGGCTCCTCCTCCGCGGCGCGATCAGCCCGGGTTGCGCTCGTGCAGGAGCCGCAGCCCGGTGAGGGTCAGGAGGTCGTCGACCTCGTCGATGAGCCGGCAGTGCGGCACGATGTGGCGCGCCAGGCCGCCGGTGGCGATGAACGCCGTGTCGGCGCCGAGCTCCTCGCGCAGTCGGCCGAGGATCCCGTCGACGGCCCCGGCGAACCCGTAGACCACGCCGCTGCGGATCCCCTCGATCGTCGACTTGCCGATGAGCTGCCGCGGCGCGATCAGGTCGATCCGCGGAAGGGCGGCGGCACGACTCGTCAGCGCCTCGAGCGAGATCTCCACGCCCGGGCTGATGATGCCGCCGAGGTACTCGCCGTCGGCCGAGACCGGGTCGTAGGTGATGGCGGTGCCGAAGTCGACGACGACGCACGCCCGCCGGAACCGGTCGTACGCCGCGACGGCGTTGACGAGCCGGTCCGCCCCGATCTCGCGCGGGTTGTCGTAGCGCAGCGCCATGCCGGTGCGGATGCCCTGGCGGACGATGACCGTCTCGTGGTCGAGGTAGCGGTCCGACATCTGCCGCCACTCGTCGGCGAGCTTCGGCACCGTCGACGACACGATCGACGAGGACAGGTCGTCGAACGACAGGTCCCGTAGCGCCAGGAGGTTCGTGAGCTTCGCCCCCAGCTCGTCGGACGTCGACGTGCGGACGGTCGCGAACCGCCAGTGCTCGACGAGCTCGTCGCCGCGGAACGCCCCGAAGTGCGTCTGGGTGTTGCCGACGTCGACGACCAGCAGCATGTCCGCGCAGTATCGCGGGTCCCTATCGTGCGCGACATGGCGACGACGACGCTGTTCATCATCCACGGCTCGCACCCGTGCGAGACCGTGCGACGGGCCCTGGAGATCAAGGGGATCGAGCACCGGGTCGTCGAGTGGCCTCCCGGCGCCCACGCGCCGCTGCAGAAGGCGCTGTTCGGCCGCCGGACCGTGCCGGGGATCCGATTCCCGGACGGCCGTCGGATGACCGGGTCGCGGGCGATCCTGCGGGCGCTGGACGACCGCGTGCCGGACCCGCCGCTGCTGCCGGCGGACCCGACCCGCCGCGCCGCGGTCCTCGAGGCGGAGCGGTGGGGCGACCGGGTGCTCCAGCCGATCCCGCGCCGGGTCCTGTGGTTCGCGCTCGACCGGGCGCCGCGGGCGATCCCGACGTACCAGGAGCGCTCGCGCCTGCCGCTCCCCGCGGCGATCGTGCCGTTGGTCGCGCCGGCGATCGTCGGGTTCGAGACCCGGCTGAACAAGGTCAACCCGGCGTCGGTCCGGGCCGACCTCGTCGACCTGCCCCGCCACCTGGACCGGATCGACGGCTGGCTCGCGGACGGGACGCTCGGCGGCGACGGGACGCCGAGCGCCGCCGACCTGCAGATCGCGGCGAGCCTGCGCCTGCTCATGACGATCGGGGACCTCCACGGCCCGATCGCCGCCCGCCCCGCCGGCGCGTTGGCCCTGCGGCTCTACCCCGAGTACGACGGCGACGTCCCGGCCGGGACGCTGCCCGCGGAGTGGCTCGAGCCGCTCGCCGGCTGACCGGGCTCCGGGCGACGACGCGGGCCGCGCGCACCGGCCCCGCCCGCCCGCGCGGCGCGCTACGCGGTCGGGACCACCAGCGGGTCCCCCGCGCGTCGCACGCCCTCGTCGAGCGGGAGCGCCGCCAGCCGGTCGGCGAGCCGGACGCCGTCGGGGAGCGTGAGGCCCAGGTCGAGCTCCAGCAGCGGGACGAGGACGAACCGCCGCTCGGTGACCTGGGCGTGCGGGAGCGTGAGGCGTGGCGACGAGAACGGCGCGTCGCCGAGCAGCAACAGGTCGACGTCGATCGCCCGGGGCGCGTGACGGACGTAGCCCGGCGACGTCGGGTCGGTCTCGCGACCACGCGCCGCCTCGATCGCCTTGCAGGCGTCGAGCAGCCCGAGCGGGTCGAGCGTCGTCGCGATCCGCACGCAGGCGTTGAGGAAGCTCGGCTGGTCCGGGATCTCGCCGACCGGGTCGGTGTCGTAGACCGCCGACGACGCCAGCACGCGGACGCCGCGGCCGGGCATCGCGTCGACGGCGGCCTGCAGCTCGGCGCGGCGGTCCCCGACGTTGGACCCCAGCCCGAGGTACCCGATCCGCTCGCCGGCGAGCAGACGGTCCGTCGCGTCGGCGGGGCTCATCCGACCGGGGCCAGGAGCGAGATCTGCCGCGACTGGACGGCGAGCGTCCCGTCGGGGAGGAACACCGACGCGTCCTCGTCCACGAGGCCGCCGACCGCCGCGGGCGAGCGGTAGTGGCCGAGGACCGGCCCGTGCGGGAGCCCGGCGTCGGGGACGTCGCAGCGCACGTGGACGGTGAGCTCGATCGTCGGGGCGACCGCGGGCGCCGACAGCGCGTCGAACGCCGGCGGCCACCAGATGTCGGTGAAGAACACGAGCGCGGCGACGTCGATCCGCTGCGGCTCCGCCAGCGCGATCCACCCGCCGGTCTCGACCGCCGCGCCCGGCTCGGGCGGCCGGCCCGCGAACGGCACGCCACCGAGCTGCGGCGCCACCCGGACGCGCTGCACGATCGGGGGCATCTGCGGGAACGGGGCGATCCACCGCCCCGAGCGCCGGCGGTACGCGGCGGCCTCCACCGGCTCCGCGTCGGGGTCGGGCGGCGGGGCGACGTCCGGCATCGACGGACCCCACGCCGCCGCCTCGGCGAGGCCCGGGGCGGTGAACGCGGCGAGGACGGCGATCGTCTCCCGTCCCTCCTGGATCCCGGTCAGGCGGGCCGACGCCGTCCGTCGGCCGGCCCGGATGACGTCGACCCGCAGCTCGATCGGCCCGTTGCGCGCGCGTCGCAGGTAGTGGCAGGTGAGCGACCGCAGTCGCCAGGAGCCCTCGCCGGCCATCCGGGCGACGAGCGCCCGGACCGCGATCGCGGCGAGGTAGCCGCCGTTCGGTCCCGTCGGCGCGGACCAGTCGTCGTCGACGTCGCCCACGTACCGGCCGTCGGCGGTGGCGACGACCGCGGTCGCCCGCTCGAACGCCGTACGGACGTCCGGCCGCGGCGGCTCCGCCGTCGGGTCAGTCGACATCGCCGGCCCGCCACAGCTCGACCGACACCTCGTCCACCGGCAGCGCGATCGGGGGCTCCGGCTTCGTGCACTTCACCCAGACCTCCTCGGCGCCGTAGTCCGACACCATCCGGTCGGCGATCGCCGCGCAGAGGCGCTCCAGGGTGCGGTACGACCGCTGCTGGGCGATGAGGGCCACGAGCTGGCAGACCTCGCCGTAGTCGATGGTGTCCTCGACCCGGTCGGTGACCGTGGCGTCGCAGTCCCCGACGGCCAGGCGCAGGTCGACGAGGAGCCGCTGGCCGATCTCCCGCTCGGCGTCGGTGACGCCGTGGTGGGTGTAGAGCGACAGGCCGCGGATCTCGACGGTGATCTCGTCGCGGTCGTCCTCGTCGAGCTCGTCGTCGTCGTGGTCCTCGTCGTCGAACGGCGGCTCGTCGTGTTCCCCGGGCATGGCCGGGGACGGTAGTCGATCAGTCCCCGCGGGACGGTCCGTCCAGGACGTGGGCGGCGACCGCCAGCGCGTCGTGGACCGCGCCGACGTCGTGGACGCGGAACACGCTCGCCCCGGCGGCGAGGGCCAGGACGTTCGTGGCGACGGTGCCGGCGAGCCGCTGACGTGGGTCGTCGCGGCCCGTGATCCGGCCGAGGAACGTCTTGCGGGACGTGCCGACGACCACCGGGCGCCCGAGCCCGACGATCTCGTCGAGCCGGCGCAGCAGCGCGAGGTTGTGGTCGACGGTCTTGCCGAACCCGATCCCGGGGTCGACGTCGATCCGGTCCTCCGCGACCCCGGCGTCGACGACGGCGGCGACGCGCTCGCGCAGGTGCCGGGCGACGTCCACGACGACGTCGCCGTAGGACGGCGCCCGCTGCATCGTCCTCGGGACCCCCTGCATGTGCATGAGGCAGCAGCGCACGCCCGCCCCGGCGACGACGTCCGTCATGCGCGGGTCGTGGCGCAGGGCCGAGACGTCGTTGACGTACGTCGCCCCGACGTCGATCGCGGCGGCGGCGACCGACGCCTTGGTCGTGTCGACGGACAGCGTGACGTCGGGCAGCGCCGACGCGAGCGCGCGGATGACGGGCACGACGCGCCGCGCCTCCTCGTCGGCGTCGACCTCGGCCGCCCCGGGACGGGTCGACTCGCCACCGACGTCGAGGATCGTCGCCCCGGCGGCGGCGAGCTCGATCCCGTGGCGCACCGCCGCGTCGTGGTCGAACCACTCCCCGCCGTCGCTGAACGAGTCCGGGGTGACGTTGACGATCCCCATGACGGTGAACGGCCGGGCCATGCGCCGCAGGGTACGCCGCGATGGTCGCCGTCGCGGGCCGGGATGCCGAACGACCGACGGCGGCCGAGGGCCGCCGTCGCGCAGGTCGTGGGCGCCGTGCGGGTCAGGCCCGGCGGGGCGGTGCGGGGCCGTCGCCCGCGTCCATCGCGGTGCCGAGGCCCGGCCGCGGCAACGGCCGCGGGGTCGGACGCTCGGCCTGGCGCGGCTCGTCGGCGACCCCCGGCGCGGGCGGCAGCGTCGGCGGCTCGTCGTCGAAGACGTCGTCCTCGGCGCGGCCGTCGAGCAGCGCGAGGAACTGGTCGCGCTCGATCGTCTCCCGCCGCAGGAGGATCTCGGAGATCCGGTCGAGCGCCTCGCGGTGCTCGTTGAGCAGGTCGGTCGCGACCTGGTGGGCGCTCTCGACGATCCGGCGGATCTCGTCGTCGATCTCGCGGGCGATCTCGTCGGAGTAGTCCGGCTCGGACGCCATGTCCCGTCCGAGGAACGGCTGGCCCTGGTTGTGCCCGAAGACCCGCGGCCCGAGGCGCTCGCTCATGCCGAACCGCATGACCATCTGCTTGGCGCTGCTCGTGACCTTCTCGAGGTCGTTGGACGCGCCGGTGGTGATCTCGCCGAAGACGATCTCCTCGGCGGCGCGACCGCCGAGCGTCATCGCCATCTGGTCGAGGATCTGCTGCCGCGTGGTGAGGAACTTGTCCTCCTGCGGCATCGAGATCGTGTAGCCGAGCGCCTGCCCGCGACCGACGACCGAGATCTTGTGGACCGGATCGGCGTGCTCGAGGAAGTGCCCGACGAACGCGTGCCCCATCTCGTGGAACGCGGTGATCTCGCGCTCCTTGTCGCTCATCAGCCGGGTCTTCTTCTCGGGACCGGCGATGACGCGCATGATGCCCTCCTCCAGCTCGTGCTGGGTGATGAGCTTCTTGCCCGAGCGGGCGGCGAGGAGCGCGGCCTCGTTGACGAGGTTGGCGAGGTCGGCGCCGGTGAACCCGGGGGTCTGACCGGCCAGCGCCTCGGTCTCGATGTCCGGCGCCAGCGGCTTGCCGCGGGTGTGGACCTCGAGGATCTTCGCCCGGCCCTTGCGGTCGGGGCGGTCGACGGTGATCTGGCGGTCGAAGCGGCCGGGGCGCAGGAGCGCGGGGTCGAGGATGTCGGGCCGGTTCGTGGCCGCGATCATGATGATGTTGTCCTTCGCCTCGAACCCGTCCATCTCGACGAGGAGCTGGTTGAGGGTCTGCTCGCGCTCGTCGTGACCGCCGCCCATGCCGGCGCCGCGGTGGCGCCCGACGGCGTCGATCTCGTCCATGAAGATGATGCAGGGCGAGTTCTGCTTGGCCTGCTCGAAGAGGTCGCGGACGCGGCTGGCGCCGACGCCGACGAACATCTCGACGAAGTCCGAGCCGGAGATCGAGAAGAACGGCACCCCGGCCTCGCCGGCCACGGCGCGGGCGAGCAGCGTCTTGCCGGTGCCCGGAGGACCGAACAACAGGACGCCCTTGGGGATCCGCGCGCCGAGCGCCTGGAACTTCTTCGGGTTCTCGAGGAACTCCTTGATCTCGTGGAGCTCCTCGACCGCCTCGTCGGCGCCCGCGACGTCCCGGAAGGTGATCTTCGGCGAGTCGGCCGACAGGCGCTTGGCCTTCGACTTGCCGAACTGCATGACCTTCGACCCGCCGCCCTGGACGTTGTTCATGATGAGGAACCACAGGCCCAGGAAGAGCACGAAGGGCAACGTGTAGGCCAGGACCTGCCAGAGGCCCGACGTCCGCGACGACTTGATGTCGTAGCGGTCGATGTCCTTCTTCTGCTGCGCCTCGATGAGGGTGGCCTCCATCTGCGCGCCGTTGGCGGGGATGTAGCCGACCTCGAAGGTCTTGCTCGTGTCGTTCTTCAGCTCGACCTTGAGCGCGTTGCTCTTCGTCTCGACGAGGACGCTCTTCACCTCGCCGCGGTCGAGCATCCCGATGAACTCGCCGTAGGTGACCTTCTCCTTCGACTCGTCCTGGAACAACCGCTGGGCGAAGAACGCCAGCAGCAGGACGATGAGGATCGGGAAGAGGGCGCTCTTGAAGAACCGGCTCATGGGTGGGTGCCGCCTCGTCGACCGTCAGGGCGGTGGGAGCCGGGGGTCAAGCGTAGCAACGGGCGAACCCGCCCACGCCACGAGGCGGACGGCCGACCGGACGGACGGACGTGGCGCCCCGCCACTCGACCGTCCGGATCAGTCCGCGGCCGCGATCGCCTCGTCGGTCAGCGCGGCCACGTAGGGCAGGTTGCGGTAGCGCTGGGCGAGGTCCAGCCCGTACCCCACGGCGTAGCGGTCGGGGAGCTCGAAGCCGACGTAGCGGATCGGGAACTCCACCTCGCGGCGGCTCGGCTTCGTCAGCAGCGAGCAGATCTCGAGCGTGGCCGGCTCGCGCGAGCGGAGGTTGCGCAGGAGGTACTGGAGCGTCAGCCCGGAGTCGATGATGTCCTCGACGATGACGACGTGCCGCCCCTCGATCGGGGCGTCGAGGTCCTTGAGGATCCGCACGACGCCGCTCGAGCGGGTCGACGAGCCGTACGACGACACCGCCATGAAGTCGATCTCCACCGGCACCGTCAGCCGGCGCATGAGGTCGGCGACGAACGGCACCGCGCCCTTCAGGACGCAGACGAGCAGGATCTCGCGGTCGGCGTAGTCCGCGCTGATCTCGGCGCCGAGATCGGCGATCCGCGCCTGCAGCTCGTCGGCCTGGATGAGGATCTCGCCGATGTTGGGGTCGCGCACGGCGTGGGAGTCTACGCGCGCGTGCGGGGCGCACGGTCGCGCGCCGGCGTCGGCTCGCACCACAGCTCGCGACCGTCGGTGCGGATCCGCGCCCCGTCGCCGACGTCGAGCGCCGCCGGCCCGCCCCGCTCGAGGAGCGCGACGACGTCCTCGAGCCGCGCGCCCACCCCCGCGTGGGCTCCGGGGAGGGTCCGCTCGGCCGCGATGCGCAGGGCGCGACGGCCGAGCGCGGCCGGGGCGCCCCGCAGCCACGCGGCGTCGATCCGGGGCCCGGCCGGGGCATCCCGCAGGGCCCGCGCCGCCAGCGCCGTCAGGGCGTCGTCGTCCTCGCGGGCGAGCTCGGCGGTGCGGACGAGCGCCCCCACCGCCCGGCGGTCGACGTCGACGAGTCGGTCGAGCACGGCACGCACCCGGCCCCGAGGCGACGTGGGGTTCGACGGGTCGTCCCGCCACCCCAGGCCCCGGGCGCGGCACCAGGCGCCCGTCTCCCCGCGGGTGATCCCCGCCACGAGCAGCGGCCGCCACCGTCGGCGGTCCGGGTCGTCGCCACGGATGCCGGCCAGCGACCGCGCGCCGGGGGACGAGATCGCCCGCAGCAGCACCGTCTCGGCCTGGTCGGTCGTGGTGTGCCCGAGCGCGACGCGGGAGCCCGGGCCGCCCCACGCGTCGGCGGCCGCGAGGAGCGCGTCGGCGCGGGCCTCGCGCGCCCAGACCGCGACCGAGCCCGGCCCCGCGGGTCGGCCGGGCAGGCGGACGACCCGCAGCGCCACCCCCGTCGCGGAGGCGATCGCGGCGCAGTGACGGGCATCGGCGTCGGCGTCGTGGCCACGCAGCCCGTGGTGGACGTGGACCGCGAGCAGCGCCGAGGACCCGAGGAGCCGCGCGAGGACGTCGAGCAGGCAGACCGAGTCGCGCCCGCCCGACAGCCCGACGACGAGCGGCCCCCCGGGCGGATCGATCGCGCCGACGCGGTCGAGGACGCCCGCCGCAACCGTCACCGTGGACGACCCCGAAGACAACGGCGGCGGGGTCTCGAGGACCCCGCCGCTCGCGGGCGTCGCGGCCCGCACCGTCGGCCGTCGGCGCTCGTCCCGAGAGGGGCGGCGCCTCGCGGACGGTCTCCCGTCCACGCTCTGGCCTGAGGACTGTGGTTGACGTCAGTCATACCGCCTGGGGCGGTCCCCCGTCAAGGCCGGCCGGACGCTCGGCCTCGAGCGCGGCGACGCGGGCCTCGAGCGCCTCGAGCCGGGCGCCGAGGTCGGGGCCGTCGGTCGACCGGGTGAGCCGCCCGACCGCCTGCTGGACCTCGTCCACGAGCGCCCCGGCCTGCGCCGACCCGGCGGTGCCGAGCTCGTCGAACGCCGCCCGCATCCGCGTCAGCGCGCCCCCGAGCTCCTCCAGCACCGCGGACTGGGCGCGCACCCCGGTCGACCGTGCGCCCGAGATCCCGTCCTGGGTGGCGGACACGGCGTGGTCGACGGCCCGGCGGACGGCGTCGCGCCGCTGGCGGCGCGCGTCGCCCGTCCCCGGCCGGTCGGCGGACGGATCGACGGATGCGGGGGGCTCATCGGTCACGCGGTCCAGTCTAGGCCCGCGCCACCCGACTATCGTCACGCGGGCCGTGACGACGCCGCCCTCCCCGTCCCTGCCGCCGCTGCTCCGGCTCGTCAACCCGGTCGCCGAGCGCGCGATCGTCGTCGGCGACCCCGGCCGCGCCCTCGAGCTGGCCCAGTCGCTCCTGGAGCGCCCGCTGATGTGCAACCACCAGCGCGGCCTGTGGGGCTACACCGGAGCCTGGACCGCCGACGGCGGGCAGTTGACCATCCAGTCGCTGGGCACCGGGGCGCCCAGCGCGACGGTCGCGCTCGGCGAGCTGCACGCGGCCGGCGTGCGCCGGGCGGTCCGAGCGGGATCGGCGGTGGCGCGCCCCGGTCGGGCGACGCCGCCCGACGCGCTGCGCGTCGTCGCCGCGGCCTGGGCGACCGACGGGACGAGCCGGGCCCTCGGCGCGACCGGCGCGCAGCGCCCGGACGCGGGCCTGCTCACCCGCGCGCGCGCCGCGGGACTCGAGCCGGTGGAGATCGCCAGCGTGGACCTCCTCCCGGGCGAGCTCGGCGCCACGGCCGGCGACCTTCCGGACGAGGTCGAGGCCCTGGACCGGCAGACCGCCGCGGTCCTGGCCACCGCCGCGCGACTCGGCATCGCGAGCGCGGCCGTCGTGGCCTTCCCCGACCCGACCGACGAGGACGAGGATCGCCGGGCCGAGTGGTGGAGGGCCCTCGGCGAGGCGGCGGCCGCGATGCTCGCCTGAGCACGCCGGCGCCCGCCACGCCGCCGTCGACCCTCGCGAGCCGCCGTCGACCGACGGCGGGCCCGGTCGGCCCGCCGCGGAGCGACCGCCGGGGTCAGGCCGTCTCGCCGCCGGCGAGCCGCTGCTCGATCCGGTCGAGCTGCGCGGCGATGTCGCGCAGTCGCGTGTCGTCGCCGAGGTCGGACAGCCGGTCGTCGAGACGCTCCACGGCGTCCTCGATCGACTCGAGCCGCTGCGAGACGTTGCGGACGCGCCGCGTGAGCCGCTCGATGTCGGCGGCGGACGGGACGTTGAACGCCCCCATCGCGACCTCCTGCGCCTGCGTGGCCCGCTCGCGGACCTCCATCGCGCGCTTCGCCGCGCCGGTGACCAGCGGGCTGCTCAGCACGTCCTTGGCCATCTTGCCGACGGTCTCCTCACCGGCGCCACGTACACGGTGCAGGATGTCCTTGGACATGTCGGGGTCAGCGGGGTCGGGCATGGCGCGGTCTCCAGCGGTCGAGCACGTCGGTGCCGGACGGCACCCGTGGCGCGCACCCTAACCCGTGACGCGCCCCCCCGGCGCGGCGCGCGCACGGCAGGCGACGAGGACACCTCGTCCGGACGCATCGTCCCGACGTCGGCCACGGGTCCGACGCGAGCGTCGGTCGAGGGCGCGCCCGCCGACCGCCCGGGAGGGCCGGACCGCCCGTTGCGGCCGGGGCGGAGCGCCCGGATGCCGTGGTACTGTCCCGCGGACCGACGAACTCGGGCCCGGCCTCGCGGGCGCGGCGAGGAGATCTCTGAGAAACATGGCGTTGTCGAAGCGGAAGCTGCTGGTCGGACTCTCGACGGCCGGCGTGGTGGCCACCGGATTCGGCGCGACGGGGCTCGCCGGCGCCGACGTCCGCACCCTCGACGTCACGCTCCAGGGCGGCAAGGTCGTCCGCGTGACGGTCGACGCGCCCGCCGGCACGCCCGTCCAGCAGATCGCGCTGCCCGACATGGGCGCCCCGGTCATCCGGGTCGCCGAGGTGGGGGCGCCCGCGACGCCGCCGGCCGACCCGGCGACGCCCGACGCGACGGCGACCTCCACCACCGACGGGGACGCGACGCCCCCGGCCGGGACCGCGACCTCGCCGACGCCGCCGGCGTCCGCCGGCTCCCCCGACGCCGCCGCGTCGGCGCTGCGCCTGACGGACGACAGCGGCGGCGACGGACGCGAGGCCGCCAGGGCCGCCGGCGAGCGCGACGAGCGCGAGCGCGCCGCCCGTCGCGACGAGGCCGACGGCACGAAGGCCACCCGCGACGACGCGTCCGGCGCCACGACCGACGGCGACGACGAGGACGCGCCCGTCGAGGGTGGTGACGTCCCCCCGCGCGACGCCCCGGGGTTCTCGGAGGTGGTGCCGGGTCCGGCGGCGGTGGGGGTGCCGAACTTCTTCATCGACAAGTTCCGGATTCCGCCGTTCTTGTTGCCGATCTATCAGGCGGCGGGGATGCAGTACGGGGTGCGGTGGGAGGTGCTGGCCGCGATCAACGAGATCGAGACCGATTACGGCCGGAACCTGTCGGTGTCGTCGGCCGGGGCGTTGG
>JALNWQ010000014.1 GCA_023230855.1 Solirubrobacteraceae bacterium | reverse complement strand
TCGGCGGCGGGCTGCCGGCTCGCTCGGGCACCCTCCGGGCGCCCTTCGCAAGCCGGCAGCCCGCATCGGCGCGGGGCCATCGGTCTCAACTAACAGGTGTGCGAGACATCTTGACGCGGGACACGTCATCTCCCGGGAAGCCTTCCCGGTAGGACCGAGGACAGGTACAGACCACGTAGGGCAGCAACCCCAGATCGATGTCGGGCTTGGGGAGCGGCCGTTCCATCGGCGACACCGCCACGACGGGCTCCGCCGCCCCCGCGTCCCTCGCGATCTCGGCGAGCTTCGCCGCGATCGCGCTCACCGTCCGCTCGGCAAGCTCCCGCACCTGCTCGTCGCGGTTCGCCGGTACCGCGCACCAGAGGCGCTCCACGACCCCCAACCGTGTGGCACGCGACTACGCTGCGCTCGATGGAGCACGCCCAGATGAACACGGGACGGCCGGACTCGGAGGCCCAGCCCGGTAGGCGCTGGGTCGCCTTGAGCGCCATCGGTTCGAGAGAGAGAGTCCTGGCGGAGCGCGAGCGTGGGTCATCGCCGCCACCGCCGTGGCGGCCGGACTGTGGTTGTGGGGGCTGCGCGGTCAACCGTTGTTCTTGGACGAGGCGGCCAGCTGGTGGGTCGCCTCGCAGGACGAGTGGAGCGAGTTCTGGCGCCTGGCGATGCACCAGGAGGTCGCACCGCCACCGTTCTACCTCGGGCTGCGGCTGATCGTCGAGGGGCTCGGCGCCGACGGGCACGCCGCGATGCGCCTGCCGGTCGTGGCGCTGACCCTGCCCGCCGTGCCGCTGGCGGCGATCCTGGCCCGTCAGTGCGGCGGACGCCCGCTGACGGTCGTGCTCGCCGCGTGGCTGACGGCGCTCTCGCCGCTCCTGCTGACCTACGCCCAGCAGGCTCGCGGGTTCGGCATCGCGGTCACCGCCGGGCTGCTCGCCACCGTCCTGCTCCTGCGCGCCCAGGACCAGGACTGGCCGCCCCGAGCCACGCTGCTCGCCGGGATCGCGATGGGCCTTGCGCCGTGGACGCACTACGTCGTCCTCGTGCCCCTCGCCGTGATCGTCGTCGGCACCGCACGGTCGTGGCTCCGACCGGTCCGCTGGCGGTTCGTCATCCCCGCGCTGGCCGGTTGGGTCACCGCGCTCATCGTCGCCGCCGTGCAGTACGACCACGTCGGGGCGGGCATGGACGGCATCACCCGCCTCGGAGGCGAGGACCTGCGTCGCGTGCTGGCCACCGGCTGGGACGGCCGCTACCTCTTCCTCCCCGTGATCGGCTGGATCGCGCTCGCCGGCCTGCTCCTCGCCCTCGTGATCGTCGCCCGCGGCACCGGACGGGCCCGCACCATCGCCCTGGCCGGCCTGGCCGGGCCCACCGTGATCGTGCTGATCTCGGCGCTGGGACCGGACATCGTCACCACCCGCTACCTCGTCCCCGCCGTCCCGTTCCTCCTCGTCGCCGTCGCCCTCGCCACCCAGACCTGGCGACCCCTCGTCGGCGTCGCCGTCGCGTTGGCGATCGTCGGCGGGTGGGGCGTCCTGCGCGCCCAGGACTCCAGCACCGGCGGCAACTTCGACACCGAGACGATCATCCAAGGGGTCGTCCCCGACCTGCGACCCGGCACCGTCGTCTCCGCCGAGGAGATCTACATCGCCGCGTGGTTCCCGCCCTACGTCGCCGAGCGCAACGGCATCAACGGCGTCCGATTCGCCTGGGGCGGCGGCGCCACCGCGGCCGCCGCCTGCGACCGCCGCCGCATCATCCAGATCCTCCCCGCCACCGCCGACCTCCAGGCCGCCACCGGCTTCTGGCGCGACGTCTTCGCCTACCGCACCACCATCCGACCCCACATCAGCCCGGACCGCGCCGCCCTCATCGCCGAGCCCGCCGGCCCACGCCCCCAGGCGTGTGACGGCGTCCAGCGCGTCCGGTACTGACGCGCACGTCGGCGCGCCGGCTGACCCGCCGGCCACGCGGGGCGAGAGCGGGTCGTTTCACCGTCGCGGAGCGATGGTCAGCCGACCCGCTGTCCCGGTCGCCGGGCGCTCAGCCTGAACCGGCGATAGCGGGTCGTCTCACCGTCGCCTGTCGACGGTCAGCCGACCCGCTGTGCCCGGACCATGGCCAGCCGGCGTGCGCTCGACCCGAACCGGCGATAGCGGGTCGCTTCACCGTCGCCTGACGACGGTCGACCGACCCGCCGTCCCGGCCGACCCGCCGACCCGCCGACCGGCCGACCCACGGTCCGACCGTCGGCGACGGATCCGGTCTAGGCTTGCCCGCGTGGCGACCAGCGATCCCGCGTCCGAGCTGCCGGAGGCGGCCGATCCCGCCGATCCCGGCCCCGCCCCCGACGTGCGACGGCCACCGGAGCCGCCGCGCGGTGGGCCGCTCGCGCTGTTGCGGTTCGCGCGGAGCCACGGGATGCTGCACCCGCGCTACCTCGTCCTGGGGCTGCGGCTGCTGCGGTTGAAGCTCAAGTACCGAGAGCGGCTGCAGCTCGACGGGCCGGCGTTCGTGCACCGTGGGGTGCACTTCGAGATCGGTCCGACCGGCACGGTGCGGCTCGGACGGTGGTCGTGGCTCGGTCACGGGACGAAGGTCCGCTGCCACGAGGGCGTCGTCGACATCGGATCGAAGAGCGTGCTCGGCCAGGAGTGCACCATCAGCTGCTACGAGCACGTGTCGATCGGCCGCGAGTGCATCGTCGCCGACCGGTCGATGTTCATCGACTTCGATCACTCCGTCGCCTGGGTCGACGCGCCGATCCGCACCCAGGGCATCTACACCCGCCCGGTGCGGGTGGGCCACAACGTGTGGATCGGCTACGGCGGATGCGTCCTGCGCGGCGTGACGGTCGGCGACAACGCGGTGCTCGGCACCTACGGCGTCGCCACCCGCGACATCCCGGACAACGCCGTCGCCGGGGGCGTGCCCGCCAAGGTCATCCGCATGCGGGACGCGCCGCAGCGGATGCGCTGGGTGGACTGACCTGGTCCCACGACCCCCGCCCGCACCGGTGCGGGCGGGGCGCGACGCCCGGGCCGTCGCCCACCCGGGCCGTCGGTCACGCCCCCGGGCCGACCCGGGCGGCCGCTCACTCCGCCCGGCCGCTCCGGGTGCTCGAGTAGTCCTTCGACCGGACGACGCGCCGCATGATCCGGCCCAGCCGGGTGTCGCACCGACTCCCGCCGGTGGCCGTCGAGCTGCAGTCGAAGTCGCTGAACGTCTCGAGCGCCCCCGCGCCGCCGCCGGGGTCGACCGTCGTGAACGGCCTGCGCCGCATCGCCGGGTCGATCCGACGGCGGAACGCCGCCACGTTCGCCCCGCTACGGCGCGCGATCGCCTGGGCCTCGATCGCCGGGTACGCGCCACCGCGGACCCGCACGTGCCAGCGTCCGCCCCTGCGCTCGATCGCGACGGTCTGGTCGACGCTCCACGCCCCGATCGACACGTTGTTCGTCACCGAGTTCAACAGCGACACCTTGGCGCGCAGGCCGCTGCCGGAACGCCCGACCCACACCTCGTTCGTGCCGCGCCGACGGAGGTCGGTCGAGCGCACGTCGCCCTCGCGCGACTTCACGTCGAGGGGGAGCGCCGCGACGGTGTTGATCCGCTTCCACGAGGCCGGCACCTTGAACCTGCGCAGCCACGGGTAGGGGATCCCGAGCTTGCGGCGGATCTCGGGGATCCAGATGTGGTCGGGCAGATCGAACGCCAGGTGCGTCGGCGTGACGGTGAACGACGTCCGTCCGGTGCGGGGCTGCCACGCCAGCACCGCGCGCGACCGGGACGTCATCGCCGGGGCGGCGGAGAACCCCCGACCGTCGCCCTTGAGCAGCCGACCGCCCGCCAGGCGGTTGGGGATGAACCAGCGCACGACGACGACGTCGTCGCCCACCGTCGTCGACGCGGGCAGCGTGCGCTCGATCCGGCGCACCCCGCCCGACACCGGCCCGTAGGCGTCGGCGACCGCCGCCCGGAACGTCGCCGAGTCCGCCGGGGGAGCCGGGGTGGGCGTGGGCGTCGGGGTGGGCGTCGGCGTCGCGGGCCCCTTGCCGCAGCGCGGCGCCTTCGGGATGAACCCGTCGGTGTACGTCTTGACGTAGTGGTCGGGGACGTACAGCCCGCCGGTCTTGATCCACACCTTCGACCCGTAGGCGACCTGCCCGGTCGTCTGGCAGGTGATGCGGATCCACTGGCCGGCCTTCACGTGGTTCACCTTCGCCCGTGGCTCCAGCCGGGGCGCGGCGCGACCGTCGAGGTCGGCGCGCACGTAGTACGTGTTGGCCGGCTTCCAGTCGCGCAGCGACGTGACCTTGGCCGCCGAGGCGGTCGCGGGCACGAGCGCGAGGGACGTCGTGGTGGCGGCGAGGACCGCGAGGGTCGCTCGCCCGGTGATGCGGGACACGGTGGCTCCTGGTGGTCGAGGGGACGCACGCACGCACCCCCGGGGACGCGGGGCACGCTTGCACGACGCGCCCGTCCCGTGACCGTGTTCTCATGGACGTCTCACCGGTCGACGCCGGGCCCGCCCGCGGCCGGACGTCCGGTCGGACGCGCTACGCCGCCGGTCGTTCCCCGTCCGCGGCCTTCCGGCCCACGACCATGAGGTTGTAGAAGATCCCGGCCGGCAGCCGACCCTCGAGCAGGCGACGGTCGAGGCGCTGGAAGAGGAGGTAGCCGTGGAAGGCGTACTTCTGCCACCGCAGCGGCACGTCCTCGCGACGGGCTGTCGTCTCGAGCGCCCGGTTGAACCAGCCGAACCAGTTGGCGGCGAGCTCCTCCCCCTGCACCCGCACGTCGGCGAACCCCGCCGCCTCGACCGGCCGGCGCAGCTCGTCGGGAACGAACGCGTGGACGTCGACGAGGTGCTCCAGCTCGTGGTTCTCCTCGCCCCCGTCGTCGTGGCCGCGCTCGGCGGGACGCGCGCCGATCGCCCGGCGCCACACCGGCGCCAGGAGCGTCGCGGAGCGCTTGGGGACGACCGCGATCCGGTCGCCGTTGCGGGACGGCTCGCCGGCGAAGAGCACGACGCCGCCGGGGCGCAGCACCCGGTGCAGCTCGGCGAACGCCCGGTCCAGGTCGGGGATGTGGTGCAGCACGGCGTGGCCGCAGACGAGGTCGAAGCTCTCGTCGTCGAACGGCAGCCGCTCGGCGTCGGCGACCCGCGCGTCGACGGTGAGGCCGAGCCGCTCCGCGTTGCCGCGCAGCGCGTCGACCATTCCGGGCGAGATGTCGGTGGCGGTCGCGTCGGCGACGATCCCGGCCCGCAGCAGGTGCAGCGTGATGTACCCGGTGCCCGCCCCGATCTCGAGCGACCGCTCGAACCGCGGCAGCGGGCGGCCGAGGAGCTTCTCGAGCTTGCCGAGCACCTGGTCGCGGCCGACGTCGCCCCAGTCGATGCCCCACTTGGCGTCGTAGTGGGCCGCGGCGCCGTCGTGGTAGCGGGTGTTGACGTCGCGGATCCGCTCGGCGGTCTCGGGCTCGGCCGCGGCGGTGCCGGTCGTGGGGAAGGGCGTCATCGGACCGGTGAGTGTAGGGCGGACGCGCGGCTCCCCGGCCGACGGCCCGCCACCCGGGCCGCCCGGCCCCGGGCCGCGCGCCCGGCTCGCGCCACGCCCACCGCCCGGCGTCCGGCCCGTGGCGGTCGTCCTCTACCCTGCCCGCGATGCCCGACGTCGAAGCCCCGCGGTACGTCCAGCGCGACCAGCCGACCGGCGTGCCGCCACTGGAGCTCACCGGCGAGCGGACCCTCCCGGACGTGCCGGAGGAGAACTACTGGTACCGCCGTCACCTCGTCGTGTACGAGTGGATCGCCGGGCGGATCGCGGCCCGCGCGCGGGCGGGCGGGCGGACCCGGGTCGTCGACCTGGCGTGCGGGGAGGGCTACGGCGCCGCGGTCCTCGCCCGGCACGCCGAGCACGTCGTCGGCGTGGACGCCAACCCCGAGGCCCACGAGCACGCGCGGCTGCGGTACGTCGCCGACGGCCTGCGGTTCGACCGCGACCTCGTCGAGACGTGGGACGGCGACGTCGACGTCGTGACGTTCCTCCAGACGATCGAGCACGTGCAGGACCCCGACGGGCTCCTCGCGCGCCTGGCGACGCTCGCCGGGCCCGACGGCGAGGTCGTCGTCTCCACCCCCAACCTCCTGACGCTGGCGCCCGAGGGCGCCGAGAAGTCCGAGAACCCGTGGCACGTCAAGGAGTACCGCGCCGACGAGTTCCGCGAGCTGTTGGAGCGGCGCTTCTCCCACGTCGAGATCCACGGCCTGTACCACGCCCGCAAGCTCGCGCTGCACCAGACCGCGATCGAGCGGCTGGGCTGGGACCGGATCCACAAGGCGCTGCGACTGACGAAGCCGTTCTACGGGTGGTTCACCCCCGCGATCGCCGCGTCGGACTTCGTGCTGCGGCGGCCGGAGGAGGGCGCCGACCTCGACCGGGCGCTCGACTTCGTCGCGGTCCTGCGCCCGTGAGCGGTCGCGCGACCCGGAGCCACCTCGTCGCCCGCCGGTCCCCCGCCGGCCGGCGCCCGCGGCCGTGAGCGGCGGGCCGGGGCGGGTCGTCCTCGTCCTCCACACCCACCTGCCGTACGTCGAGGGGTTCGGCACCTGGCCGTTCGGCGAGGAGTGGCTGTGGGAGGCCGTCGCCACGTCGTACCGGCCGCTGCTGGGCGTGCTGGCCCGTCACCCGCTCGGCGACCGGGTGACGGTGTCGGTGACGCCGGTGCTCGGCGACCAGCTCGCCGCGCCCGACGTCGCGCGGCGGTACCGCACGTTCCTCGACGACGTCCGCGAGGACGTGTTCGCCCGTGAGATCGACGGGCTGTCGGCGTCGGGCGCGCACGGTGCGGCGCGGGCGCTGGAGGTCCAGCGCGAGACGTACCGCGCCGCGTCGCGGGCCGTGGCCGGCGCGGCATCGGCCCGGTCGCCGGCCGATCTCACCGGTGGCCTGCTCGCCCGGGCCGACTGGACGTCGTCGGCGACCCACGCGGTGCTGCCGGTGCTCGCGACCGACGAGGGCGTCACCGCGCAGCTACGGGTGGGGATCGACGCGCACCGCCGTCGGGCGGGCCGGCCGTGGCGCGGCGGGCTGTGGCTGCCGGAGTGCGCCTACGACCCGTCGCTCGACGACGCGCTCGGCCGCGCCGGCGTGCGCGCCGCGTGCGTCGACCTCACCGACCCGCTGGGACACGGGACCGACGCGCAGCTGCGGCCGTACGCGACCGGGTGCGGCACGACGCTCCTGCCGCTGGACCGCACGCTCATGGACCTCGTGTGGGCCGACGGGGCGATCCCGGCCGCCGGCGCGTACCGCGACTCGCACCGGCGCACGACGTTCGACCTCATGCCGTGGTCCAACGACGGCCGTGCGTGGGATCCCGACCGTGCGCGCGAGCGGGCGGTCGCCGACGCGGCGGCGTTCGTCGCCGCCGCCCGAGAGCGCCTGGCCGGCGGCGGGGTCGCGACGGTCGCGATGGACACCGAGTTCCTCGGGCACTGGTGGCTCGAGGGCCCGTGGTGGCTGCAGGCGGTCCTCGACGAGCTCCACCGCGACGGGCCGGAGCCGGTCCTCGCCGACGACGCCGCGGCCGGCGTCGATCCCGCGCCGCTGCCCTCCCCCGCCCGCACGACGACGACCTGGGGCGCCCGGCGGTCGCTGTGGACGTGGAGCAACCCGGGCGTCGCGGACCGCACCGCACGGATGCGGCGGGCCGAGCTCGACGTCGTCGCCCGCGGGCCCGCCGCCCCGGTCCGGGCGTGGCGCGAGCTGCTGGCGCTGCAGTCCAGCGACTGGGCGTTCCTCCACACCCGCGGCACCGCCGGCGACTACCCGGACGTCCGCGCCGACGGCCACGCCGAGGCGCTGGACGGGGCGCTCGCCGCGCTAGGGTCTCCGGATCCGTCGGTACGGAACCTGGCGCCGTTCCTCGACGCCGCGACCCCCGGCCCCTGAGCCCATGCGCGTCCTCATCCTCAGTTGGGAGTACCCACCGGTCGTCGAGGGCGGGCTCGCCCGGCACGTCCACAAGCTCGCGACGCACCTCGCCGCGCAGGGGCACGAGATCCACGTCCTGACCCGCGCGACCACCGGATCGCCGACCGACGACGGCCCGACGCTCGAGGAGGGCGTCCACCTGCACCGCGTCCCCGAGCCGGCGAAGCCGTCGGACATGGACGCGTTCCTCGAGTGGATCGCCGCGATGAACCACGACATGACCGTCCGCGGCCGCGGTCTGCTCGACGGCGCAGCGTTCGACCTCGTCCACGGCCACGACTGGCTCGTCGCGTCGGCCGCCGACCACCTGGCCCGCCACGCCGACCTGCCGATGGTGGCCACGATCCACGCCACCGAGTACGGCCGCCACCAGGGCTGGGTCGGCCGGCATCCGCAGAGCCACATCCACGGGATCGAGACGTGGATGGCCCGCCGCGCCGACCGCACGATCACGTGCTCGCACTACATGCGCGGCCACGTGTCCGACGTCTTCGGGCTGGACGAGACGCGGGTGCAGGTCATCCCCAACGGCATCGACGCCGCCGACCTGCTGGAGCACGAGGACCTGGACGCGCTGCGCGCCCGGTTCGCCGCCCCGGACGAGCGGCTCGTGCTCCTCGTCGGCCGGCTCGTGTACGAGAAGGGGTTCCAGTTCGCGCTCGACGCGCTCGGCGGACCGGACGGCGTCATCGAGCGGGTCGGCGGGGTGCGGTTCGTCGTCGCCGGGTCCGGCACGCACGAGGAGGAGCTGCACCGGCAGGCCGCCGATCTGGGCCTCGACGCGCACGGCACGTTCGTCGGCTGGATCGACGACCACCTGCTGCACGCGCTCTACCGGATCAGCGACCTGTGCGTGGTCCCGTCGATCTTCGAGCCGTTCGGGCTCGTCGCGCTCGAGGCGATGGCGTCCGGCTGCCCGTGCATCGTCGCCGACTCCGGCGGGCTGCGCGAGGTCGTCCCCGAGGACCAGGTCGACCTGCGCTTCCCCTCGCGCGACCCGGTCGCGCTCGGGGCGCTCATGGAGCGGCTGCTCACCGACGACGCCCTGCGCGCCCGGGTCGTCGAGCGCGCCAGCGAGCACGTGCGACGGTTCGACTGGGCCGAGATCGCCCGCGAGACCGCCGCGCTCTACGCCGAGCTCGTGGCCGAGCGCCCGGTCGTGCGGGCGACGGTCCCGTCGCCGACGCACGGCTGAGGCCGACTTCTCCTCGTCGCCCGCCGTGGGTCGGGTCGTCGCGTGGATCGGCCGCGATCGCCGTCCATTGACGTCCGACCACTCGACCGGCGGACGCGCGGCGTGCGCGACCCCTACCGGCGACGTCCGTCCGGGCGTATCCTCGGGTCATGGGCGACGTCGAGCCGGACCTGCCGCTCTTCCCGTTGGCGATCGTCGCGTTGCCCGGCGAGGACGTGCCGCTCCACGTGTTCGAGCCGCGGTACCGCGACCTGGCGGCGGTCTGCCTGGACCAGGACCGGGAGTTCGGCATCGTCCTGGCCGACGACGACGGCCCCCGCTCCGTCGGCTGCGCCATGCGGATCGTCGAGGTGCTGCAGCGGTTCGACGACGGACGCCTGGACGTCCTCACCCGCGGCACCCGCCCGTTCCGCGTCGTGGAGGAGCACCACCTCCACAGCTTCTCGTCCGCCGAGGTCGAGTTCCTCGACGACGACGACGAGCCGCTCGACCACGACGCCGCGGCGGCGGTGCGTCAGGCGTACGCGTCGCTGGCGCGCCAGGCCACCGACCACGACGTCGCGCCGGCCGACCTGCTCGGCGCGTCCGCCTATGCGCTCGCGGGCACCGTGGAGTTCGCCGTCGACGTCAAGCAGCAGATGCTCGAGGCCCGGTCGGAGAACGCGCGCCTGCGTCAGCTGCTGGCGCTGCTGCGGGCCGCGCTCAAGCGCCTCGAGTTCGCCGACCTCGCCAAGGTCCGCGGCGCGAGCAACGGCGTCGTGCGGTTCGGCTGAGCGCCCGGCGGGGCCGGGCGCTCGACCGTGGCGGCGCTACCGGCCGCCGATCTCGAACTCGGGGACGCTCCAGCCCGGGTCGTCGCCGTAGCGGTCGCGACCGACGGCCGCCGGGGCGCGACGCGTGACCGCCGGCTCGCGGGGCGCGGTGCGACGGGTGACGACCGGCTCGCGCGGGGCCGTGCGACGCGTGACGCGCGGCTCCCCGTCGGGCACCCGCACCGGACGGGCGCCGTGGTCGACCGGGTCGAGGTGCGGCTGGTGGTCGTAGCCGGTCGCGACGACGGTGACCCACACCTCGTCGCCGAGCTGCTCGTCGACCATCGCGCCGAAGATGATGTTCGCGTCCGGGTGGGCGGCCTCGCCGATCGCCTCGGCAGCCTCGTTGATCTCCCACAGCGACAGGTCCGCCCCGCCGGTGATCGACAGGAGGATCGCCTTGGCGCCGTCCATCGACGTCTCCAGCAGCGGGCTCGACACCGCGCGCTCGGCGGCCTGGACGGCGCGATCGTCGCCGGTGCCGTGGCCGATGCCCAGCAGCGCCGCCCCGCGGTCCTGCATGATCGTGCGGACGTCCGCGAAGTCCAGGTTGATGAGGCCCGGGACGGTGACGAGCTCGCTGATGCCCTGGACGCCCTGACGGAGGACGTCGTCGGCGACGCGGAACGCGTCGACCATCGACGTGCCCCGCTCGAGCACCGACAGCAACCGGTTGTTCGGGACGACGATGAGCGTGTCGACCTCGCCGGCGAGCTCCTGGGTGCCGTGGTCGGCGGACTCCGCGCGACGACGACCCTCGAACGCGAACGGCTTGGTGACGATGCCGACGGTGAGCGCGCCGAGCTCGCGGGCGGCCCGGGCCACCACCGGTGCGGCGCCGGTACCGGTGCCACCACCCTCGCCGGCGGCGATGAACACCATGTCGCTGCCCTGCAGCGCGGAGCGGATCTCGTCGAACTGCTCCATCGCGGCCGCGCGGCCGACGGCCGGGTTCGCGCCCGCGCCGAGGCCCCGGGTGCTGCCGCGACCGAGGTGGATCGTCGTCTCGGCCAGGCTGTCCTGCAGCGACTGCGCGTCGGTGTTGACCGCGAGGAACTCGACGCCGGTGATGCCGTGCTCGATCATGCGGTTGACGGCGTTCGTGCCGCCACCGCCGACGCCGACGACGCGGATGACCGGGCCGTGCGGGTTGGCGATCTGCGGGGCGCGGTCACCCCACGCCGCGACCGTCGCCTCGGTCCGCTCGACGAGCGGCATCGCGTCGCCGCGAAGCTCGGCGCGGTCGGGCTCGACGTCGGCGAGGCCGAGGATCTGCGACGGGTCCGCGCCGATCTCGACGCGGCTCGGGAGTCGCGGATCGACCGGCGGGGCGGCCGCTGCGGCCGCCTCGTCGGTGCGGCGGAAGAGGTCGGCCAGCGGGCCCTCGCGGAGGCTGGATCGATTGTTGTGCGGTGTCATGGACGGAGCACCTCCTGGGCGAGGTCGCGGTAGGCCTGGGCGGCCCGGCTGTCGGGGTCGTAGCGCAACACCGACATCCCCCGCACGGGGGCCTCGGCGAAGCGGATCGTCTTGCGCACGCGCGTGACGAAGAGTTGGTCGCCGAAGTGCTCCTCGAGCAGCTCCAGCGCCTCCTGGGCGTGGACGGTCCGGGTGTCCAGGAGGGTCGGCAGGATGCCCTCGATCCGCAGGCGCGGGTTGAGGTGCTCGCGCACCATCTCCACCGTCTGGCGGAGCTGGGCGAGGCCGCGCAGCGACAGGTACTCGGCCTGCACCGGCACGATGACGCGGTCGGCGGCGGTCAGGGCGTTGATCGTCAGCAGCCCGAGGCTCGGCGGCGTGTCGATGCAGACGTGGTCGTAGTCGTCGGCCACGGCGCGCAGCGCCCGCTCCAGCGCCCGCTCGCGGCCGATCATCGACGCCATCGCGACCTCGGCGGACGCCAGGTCGATCGATGCGGCGGCGACGTCGACCTCGGCCGCGTGGGTGACGTCGCGGATCGGTCGCCCCTCGACGAGCACGTGGTACATCGAGGGGTCCACGACGTCGGGGTCCAGGCCCTGCGACATCGTGAGGTTGCCCTGCGGGTCGAGGTCGATCGCCAGCACGCGGTGCCCGCGCTCCGCCAACGCCACGGCGAGGTTGAGCGTCGTGGTCGTCTTCGCCACGCCGCCCTTCTGGTTGGCCATGACGATCACCCGGGGCCGCGACGTCGGCGCGTCGGGCGCGTCGGCGGCGGCGGCCCGCGAATCCTCCCGGCGCCGGCCGAGGACCGCGGACGCCAGGCTCCGGGCGCCGTCGAGCGGCGACCCGAACGCGGGCGGGGTGGCGGAGGGTTCGGTGGGATGCGACACGGTGGGCTCCGGGCGTCGTGAGGCCCTGCGCTCCGGAGGTTCGCCGGCGGGCGACGCGTTCCTTCCCCGGGGCTCCGCGCTCCCTCGCCCGGGTGTCGATGGCGTGCGCCGGCGGGAGGAGGATGCGGTCATGCGCCACGCCTCCGCCTCCCTCCGCCGCCGAGCCACCGCCGCCGTCCCGATCGGCGTCGTCGCCGTCGCGGTCGCGGCCGCCGTCCCCTCCCCCGCGGCGGCCGCCGTCGTCCCGGGCTCGTCGATCGCCGGCGTCCGGGTCGACGCGACCGCCGCGGACGTCCGCGACCGGCTCGGCGAGCCCCGGAGCGTCTCCCGGCCGGTCAGCGAGATCCACGGTCAACGGATCACGATCCAGCGCTACCGCGGGATCACCGTGACGTTCGGTCCGGGGTCCTCGAGCGAGCGACGGGTGACGGCCGTGTCCACGACGAGCCGTCGGCAGCGCACGTCGAAGGGAATCCGGGTCGGCTCGCGGCGCAGCGCGCTGCGTCGCGCCTACCGCCTGACGTGCGAGCCGGTCGGACGACGGTCCGTGTGCTGGCAGGGGCGGGCCGAGGCCGGACGCGTCGTCACGACGTACTTCCTCAGCAGCCGGCACCGCGTCACCCGCATCGACGTCGGCCGGATCATCGACTGACCGGCCCGCCCCGTCTGCGACGGGATCGGCCGTGACGTACCATCCGCCGGGTGCCGGGTGACCTCCTCGACCGACGGCTCGTCGTCGTCACCGGCAAGGGCGGCGTCGGCAAGTCGACCGTCGCGGCGGCGCTCGCGATCGCCGCGGCGCGCCGAGGGCGCCGCGTCGTCGTCGCCGAGGTCGGACGTCGCGGGGACGTCGCCGCCACGCTCGCCCCCGGGACCGGCGCCCGGTTCGGCGAGGCGTCCGACACCGCCGAGCACCGGTTCGACGAGCGACGACTCACGGTCGGCGACCTCGCCGTCGGCCACGTGTCGGTGTCGCCCGAGGCGGCGCTCCACGAGTACCTGCGGGACCAGCTCCCGATCGGGCCGCTCGCCGGGCTGCTGTCGTCGAGCCGGTTCTTCACCGCCCTGACCGCCGCGACGCCGGGGATGCGGGAGGTCCTCGCGATGGGCAAGCTCTGGGAGCTCGGCCAGCCACGACGCCGGACCCCCGGGGCGGAGCCGTACGACCTGTGCGTCGTGGACGCCCCCGCGAGCGGCCACGCGACGGCGATGCTCGGCGCGCCCGGGCAGTTCGCCCGGACCGCGCGCGTCGGCCCCGTCGCCCGCCAGGGGGCGACGATCGCCGCCACCATCGAGGACCCGGAGCAGACCGCGGTCGTCGTCGTCGCCACCGCCGAGGAGCTACCGGTCACCGAGGCCGGAGAGCTGCGCCACGCGCTCGACGAGCGTGGACTGCCCGTCGCGCTCGGCGTCGTCAACGGGCTCCTCGACGACCGGTTCGACGACGCCGACCGCGCGCGCCTGACCGCCACCACCGTCGAGCATCCCGCGATCGCCGCGGCCCGCCACCACGCGGCCCGCGCCGCGGAGCAGCGTCGCCAGCTCGACCGCTTCCGCCGGGCGGTCGACGCGCCGGTGGCGACCCTCCCCCTCGTGCCCGTGCGACGCCTCGACGCGACCGCGATCGGCGACCTGGCGGACCGGCTCGACCCGTCGTGGGCCCCGGACGACGAGGCGGCGTCGTGAGCGCGGCTCCGCCGCTCGTCGACCGGATCGCGGACGCCCACGTCGTCGTCTGCGCCGGCCCGGGCGGGGTGGGCAAGACGACGACCGCGGCGGCGCTCGGCCTGGCGCTCGCCCGTCGCGGACGACGCGTCGCGGTCGTCACGATCGACCCGGCCCGGCGTTTGGCGGACGCGCTCGGCCTGGGCCGACTCGGCAACGATCCGGAGCGGGTCGACCCGGCCAGGCTCGCGGGGCTCGGCGTCGCCGCCCCCGGGGAGCTGTGGGCGTCGATGCTCGACCCGCAGGCGACGTTCGACGCGCTCATCGGCGAGCTGAGCCCGGACGCCCGGGTCCGCGACGAGGTCCTCGCCAACCCGATCTACCGCCAGATCTCCGGGTCCGCCGGAGGCAGCCACGAGTTCACCGCGGTCGCGCGGCTCTACGACCTGGCCCACGACGACCGGTTCGACGTCGTCGTGCTCGACACGCCGCCGTCGCGCAACGCGCTGGACTTCCTCGACGCGCCCGAGCGGATCGCGGGGTTCCTCGAGGGCCGGGCGATCCAGGCGATCATCGGCGGCGGCCGTCGCGGGGTGGCGTCGCGGATCGCCCGCCGGGGCACCGGGGTGGTCCTGCGGGGCCTGCAGCGCCTCACCGGCGTCGACCTGCTCCGCGACCTGCAGACGTTCTTCACGACGATCGGGCCGCTGTCGGACGGGTTCGCCGCACGCGCGACCGCGGTCGGGGAGCTGCTCCGCGACGGGCGCACCCGGTTCGTCGTGATCACCGGTCCGGGCCCCGTGCCGGCGGCCGAGGCGGAGTTCTTCCGGGCGCACCTGGCCGAGGTCGGGATGCCGTTCACCGGGCTCGTCGTCAACCGGGTGGCCGTCGTCGCCGAGCGCGACCGCGACCTGGACGGGGAGTCGGTCGCCACGACGTTGCGGGACGCGCTCGGCGCGCCGCTCGCGGACGCCGTCGGCCACACGTGGGATGCGCACCGTCGCCTCGCGGCGCGCGACCGCGAGACCGTCGCGGCGCTCGTGCGGAGCACCGGAGACGACGCGCCGACCGTCGTTCCGACCCTGGACGGCGAGGTCTTCGACCTGCCCGCGTTGGTGGCCGTGGTCGACGTCCTCGACCCGCCGCGGCCGGCCGCCTGATCCGCCCCGCCCGTGCGGCGGCCTCCACCGCCCGCGCCGTCCGCCACGCCCCGGGACCCGATCCGGCGGGCGCGTGGCGCTCGGGGCGCCGTCGGTCGCTCAGCCGCCGAGGGCGACCGGCCAGGGGGTGTCGTCGCGGTCGTCGCGGGTCCCGTCGACCGCGGGCTCGTCCCAGGTCTGGTCGAGCCACAGCGCGGACGGGTCGGTCGCGGCGAGCCGCTCGGCGTCGTAGAGGTCGCCGCCGGTCGCATCGCCCGGGTCGGGCAGCCCACGGACGGCGAGGCTCTCGATGATCGGCCGGGGCCCGCCGAGGGCCGGCGTCGCCGGCTCGTCCTCCTCGTGGTGGACGGCCTCGTCCGAGCGCGCGTCGTCGTCCCGGGGCTCGGGCGTCGTCCCGCCCGGGTCCACGACGTCGGCGCCCGACGCACCCGGCGCGTCCGGCCGCACGTCGGTCGCGCGGGCCTCGGTCGAGCGGGCGTCGGTGATCCGGATCGGGCCGTCCGCGTCGTCCGGTCCCGCGTCGGCGTCCGGCGCCTCGCGCTGCGCGCGACGGTCGATCCACCGGCCGTGGGTGGCGATCCGCTCCTCGAACCGGGCGTCGTCGGCGTCGTCGAGCGCCCCGTCGAGGATCTCCTCGGCGACGGCGACGAGGTCGCCGCGCAGGTGGCCGCAGACGCAGTCGCGCAGAACCGCGCGCAGGCAGTCGGCGAGCTCGTCGACGAGGTCCGGCAGGTCACGATCGATCCTCCGGCTGCCGAGCACGACCTCGCGCTCCTGCAGCACGAGCCGCGACAGTCGCGCGGTGAGCGCCGCCCGGTCGGCGGCCTCGGCGCACAGCGCGGCGAGCCGTCCGGCGAACCGGCCGGCGGCGGGCCCCTCGGGCTCCAGCAACGCCCGGCCGGCGAGCAGCAGGTCGCTCAGCGTCTCCTCCGGCCGGTCGCGGTCCAGGGCCAGCGACCACCGTCGCAGCGCCCACGCGACCTCGCCCCGCGTCGGCAGCCGCCGCGCGACGAGGTCGACGAACGTCCGCAGGTCGGCGACGTCGTCCGGTCCCAGGTCGGCGGCGCCGCGGGCGGTGAACGTGCCTCCGAGCGCCATCGCCCGCCACGGCCCCCCCTCGCCGCGGAGCCAGAGCAGCGGTCCGGTCGCCGGGGCCGCGGCGGGGCAGTGCAGGCGCAGCGCGGTGACGAGGCGACGCGCCGCCTCGCGGGCCCGCAGCGGGGTGTCGGGGCTCCCGGGCCGGGCCGCCCACCGCAACGTCGCCACCGCCGACGCCGGGCCACCGTCGGGACCGGTGAGCGCGGCGTCCGGGACCTCGCCACGGATCGCGTCGGCCCGGTGCAGCGCCACCCCGCGGGTGATCGCGACGGTGCCCATCTCGGGCCGGATCCCGACGAGCGGGAACGCGACCATCGTCTCGGTCGCGTTGACGGTGAGGACCGCCTCGAGCTCGGCGAGCGCCGCGTCGACGTGCTCGTCGCGCAACCGGAAGTCCGGAGCGTCCTCGAGCGCCCGCTCGAGGAAGAGGCGGATCGCGAGGCACGCCCGGGCGTGGGCGTCGGCGGGCGGCCGGTCGACGCCGCGGGCCTCGAGGTACGCCTCGACCCCCCACGCCGCGACGACGGTGTGCGCCGCCTCCGTCACCGCCGGCAGGCCGTCGAGCACGGCGGCGTGACGCTCGAGGTAGAGGCCGACCAGCGGGCGGTAGCTGTACAGCGTCGGCCGGGTCCCCCCGGCGTGCTCCAGCAGCTCGTACGGCACCTCGTCGCCGCCGTCGACGAGGGCGGCGAGGGCCCGTGCGGCGTGGTCGGCGGCGGTGCGCAGCGCGGCGTGCAACTGGGGGTGGCGCATGCGTCCCCCGTACGCCCCTCGCCCGCGCGTCCCTCCCCGTGCAGGCGATCCTGCACCGCGCCGCGTCGTCGTGCCGGACGGACGACGCGCCGGGCGGGCTACGATGGGTGCGATGACCGCGACGGAGCGTCCGACCTCGTGGCGCCGCGACGCCGAGGCCCGGCTGATCGACGCCGGCTACCGCCGGGGCGGCGCCCGCACGACGATCCTCGATCTGCTCGACGACCAGCGCTGCGCCCGCACGGTGCTCGAGATGGAGGACGCGCTGCGCTCGCGGGACCAGAGCGTCGGCCGGGCGAGCATCTACCGGGTCCTCGACGAGCTCGAGCAGCTCGGGCTCGTGCAGCGGCTCGAGGTCGGGCAGGGCATCGCCCGCTACGAGCGCCTGGCCCCCGACCACCACCACCATCACCTGGTGTGCCAGTCCTGCGGTGCGGTGCAGCCGTTCACCGACGACGTCCTGGAGCGGGCGATCGCGAGCCTGAGCGCCGGGACCGGGTTCGAGGTCACCGGCCACGACGTCGTGCTCCACGGCCGTTGCGCGGCGTGCCGGGCCGGCGACCGGTGACCGCTCAGCGCACGGCGCGCATGTAGCGCGTGGGCGACCGGTACGTGTGACCGCCGGTGCGGACCTCGACGCGGATCCGGTTGACGCCCGCGCCCCGCACCGGGACGCGGCCGGTCACGCGGCTCCCCCGGACCTTGAGCCGCCGGCGGGCGACGACGCGGTACTCGCCGTTCACGCGGCGGCGGACGTAGACGTCGACGACGTCGACGCCCCGGGCCCGACCCCTGACGCGGACCCGGGAGCCCTTGCGGACGCGACGCGTGGGTTGCTCGAGCGACAGCCGTGGACGGATCGGCGGGGTGACCTCGGGCGAGGAGTGGCCGTCCCACACGGCGCGGACCGGGGCCGCCCGCCGCCACTTGCACTCGACGCTCCACGACCCGTCGGCGGCGGTCGTCGCGGCGCCGATGTCCACCCACCGGCCGCTCTCCCCCCGCTTCTGCACGGTCACGCGGCACCCGGGCGCGGGCTCGCCGCCGACGGTGAGTCGCCCGGCCAGCGCGAGCCGACCGCCGTAGTCGACCGGGTCGTCCGGTCCCTCCAACGTCAGCGCGACCGCCGGCGCGGTCGTGCCTCCGACCCGGCGACGCAGCTCGGGCAGGAGCCCGTAGAGGACCGCCCCGGGGCAGTCGGTCTTCGTCCCGTCGCGGTGACCGACCACCCGCGGCAGGGTCACCGCCCGCCCCTGCGGGTGCTGGTTGCCGGATCCACCGATCGACGTCAGCGTCACCGACCCGGCGGTGGGGACGCCGTGGACCGCGAGCTTCCACCGGATGAGCGCGGCGACGGCGTCGAGCGCCGCGTCCGGGGGCCGCGTGGCGGTGAAGTCCCCGATGATCGCGATGCCGGTCGAGAACGAGTTCCACCCCGCGGCCTGTGCGCCGACGACCGGCTGGTCCATTCCGCCCGCGCGGCCCTCGAAGATCTGGCCGAACCGGTCGACGACGAAGTTGTAGCCGATGTCGTTCCAGCCGTTCGACCTGACGTGGTACTCGGTGATCGCCCGGACGATCGCGGCGCTCTCCTCCCGGGCGTAGTCGTTGCGGTTGACGGTGTGGTGGACGAAGGCCACCTGCACGTCGCCCATCGCCGGCGTCGCCCGGGGTCGTAGCCCGGTGGCCCAGACGCTCCGCGGGATGATCGCCGGCGCGTCGACCCGTAGGTCGCCCGCGCTGCGCGGCGCCGCCCGCCGGGTCGACGTCGCCTCGCGACGCACCGCGCGCGCCGACGCGCGCTTGACCTTCGTCGGCACGGTGACGAGCCGCAGGCGCAGCGCGGTGTCCGGCCGTCGCCGCGCCCGCACCTGGACCTCGCGCGCGCCGGCGAACCAGAGCGGGTCGGCCATGGTCGCCGCCTCGCCGTCCGGGGCGTGGCCGTCGTGGACGCCGAGCGACCGCCAAGGGCTCCACCGCCCGCCCGCGGCCCGGGCCCGGACGCGGAGGCCCAGGCCCCGGACGTCGTCCGCCCGCGCGCCTAGCAGGTCGAACCGTCGTGGGGCCCGGAACGTCCGCGTCGGCTCCCCGGGATCGATCGCGTCGCGCGGGATCCGCAGCTCGTCGTCCCGGTCGCCGGTCACGGCGCCCGCGAGCGATGCCGCACCGCCCGCGACCCAGGCGGCGGCGCCGACCGCGACGCCGGCGTGGACGGCCTGACGCCGCGTCGTCGCGATCCCGCCGGTCGACGGTCCGTCGTCCGCCCCGGCCGCCGGACGGTGCGCGTGATCGTTCGGGCGTGCCAATCGGTCCATCGAAGATCCCAAACCCGGGAGCCACGGAGAGTTCCGGTCGGACGTGGATCGGGCAAGGGCGGCAACGCACCGCCCACGACGCGCCGACGGTCAGGCGTGGGCGGGGGCGCCCGCGTCGCACGGGGTCCCGTCGGGGCGCTCGGGGACGCGCTCGTCGTCATCGCCGAGCCACCGGGCGCCGTACTCGCGCATGCCCTCGATGATCGGGAGCAACGCCAGGCCCTTCTCCGTCAGCGCGTACTCGACGCGCGGCGGCACCTCGGGGAACGTCCGCCGGGCGACGATGCCCTCCTCCTCCAGGCCGCGGAGCCGGAGCGACAGCGTGCGTGGGCTGATGCCGGCGAGCGACCGCTCGAGCTCGCAGAAGCGGGTCGTGCCCTCCGCCAGGTCGCGGACGAGGAGGAGCGTCCACTTGCCGCAGACGATGTCGGCGGTCCGGCAGACCGGGCAGGTGGGATCCACGGCCATGCCAAGACTTTACCGAATGAAGCACCCGGGCCCGACCCCGGGGACCCGCCGGCGGGCCGGGGTCGCGCCACCGCCCGGGCCGGGACCGGTCCCGGTCCGGGTCGGGACTACATCGCCGGCAGGGCCGGGGCGTCGTCGGCCGAGCCCCGGCGCTGCTGATCGGCGACGTCGTCCATCGACGTCGCCGAGCGTCCCTCGGCCCGCAGGAGCAGGTCCAGGTCGTTGGGGCGCGCGGCGGCCTTCATCGCGTCGTCTCGGGCGACCTCGCCGTCGAGCACCATCCGGCACAGCGCCTGGTCGAAGGTCTGCATGCCGTAGTGGGCGCCCTCGGCGATGACCTGGTTGAGCTCGTTGATCCGGCGGGGGTCCTGGACGATGTCGCGAACGAGCCCGGTCGCCCGCAGGATCTCGCACACCGCGAGGCGGCCCGACCCGGGCCGACCGTCGACGCCGGCGCGGGGCACGAGCCGCTGACTCACGACCCCCTGCAGGGTGGCGGCGAGCATCGAGCGGATCTGCTGGTGCTGGTGGGGCGGGAAGAACCCGACGAGCCGGTCGACGGCGCCCGTGGCGTCCAGCGTGTGGACCGTCGACAGCACGAGGTGCCCGGTCTCGGCCGCCGACAGCGCCGCACGGACGGTCTCCTCGTCGCGGAGCTCGCCGATGAGGATGACGTCGGGATCCTGACGCAGCACCCGACGCAGGGCCGGGGCGAACCCGTGGGTGTCGGCCCCGACCTCGCGCTGGTTGATGATCGCCATCCGGTCCTGGTGGAGCATCTCGATCGGGTCCTCGATCGTGACGACGTGGCAGGGCCGCGACCGGTTGATCCGGTCGACCATCGCGGCGAGCGTCGTCGACTTGCCCGACCCGGTGATGCCGGTCACGAGCACGAGCCCCCGCTCCTCGTCGGCGAGCCCGCCGATGACCTCGGGAAGCCCCAGGTCCTCGAGCGTCGACGGCTGGTCGGGCACGACGCGGCAGACGATCGACACGTGGCCGCGCTGCCGGAACGCGTTGACGCGGAGTCGGGCGAGGCCCTCCTCGTGGTGGGCCAGGTCGACCTCGTGATCGGTCCCGAACGCCTGCTCGGCGCCGCCCTCGGGCAGCATCCGCCGCAGCGCCGCGTCGGTGTCGCCCGGCGTCAGCGGCTCGTGCCCGGGGATGAGCTCGCGCAGGGTCCCGTCGATGCGGGCCATCGGCGGACGGCCGACCTTGAGGTGCAGGTCGGATCCGTCGCCGGCCACGAGGGCCGCGATGCAGGCACGCAGGTCGACGCTCATACCGACGCTGTCGGCAGGCCGTCGGCCGCAGCCGCCATCGACGGACGGACGGTGGACGGATGGGCGATGCGACGGGCGCGCGACGCGGCGGCGGGCCCTGGCGATCCGGACCCGCCCGGTCGTGGCCCGGAGGCGGCCCGGCCCGTGAACGACGAAGGGCGCCCCCGGGGGCGCCCTTCGCGCAGGGTGCTGCGACGACCGGCTACGCGACGTCGCGGAGCTTCTGCGCCTCGGCGAGCGACTGGAGCTTCTTCAGCGACTGGTTCTCGATCTGGCGGATCCGCTCGCGCGTGACGTTGAAGCGGTGCCCGACCTCGTCGAGGGTGCACGGCTTCTCGCCGCCGAGGCCGTAGCGCAGCTCGAGGACGCGGCGCTCGCGGTAGCTCAGGTTCTCGAGGGCCTCGCGGAGGTGCTCCTTCGTGAGGATCTCAGCCGCGCGCTCGTACGGCGACTCGGCCTTCTCGTCGGCGATGAACTGGCCGAACTCGGACTCCTCCTCGTCACCGACCGGCTTCTCGAGCGAGACCGGGGCCTGGGCGGAGCGCTTGATCGACTCGACCTCCTCCGGGTCGATGCCGGTGACCTCGGCGATCTCCTCCGGGGTGGGCTCGCGACCGAGCTCCGTGACGAGCTTGCGCTCGGCGCGGCCGATCTTGTTGAGCTTCTCGACGACGTGGACCGGGATGCGGATCGTCCGGGCCTTGTCGGCCAGGGCGCGGGCGATCGCCTGACGGATCCACCACGTCGCGTAGGTGGAGAACTTGAAGCCCTTGCGGTAGTCGAACTTCTCCGCCGCGCGGACGAGGCCGAGCGTGCCCTCCTGGATCAGGTCCAGGAAGGGCAGGCCCTGGTTGCGGTAGTTCTTCGCGATCGAGACGACGAGGCGCAGGTTCGACTCGACCATCTTCTGCTTCGCGTCGAGGTCGCCGCGCTCGATCCGCTTGGCGAGGTCGACCTCCTCCGCCGCGGTGAGCAGGCGGACCTTGCCGATGTCCTTGAGGAACAGCTGGAGGCTGTCCGTCGTCATGTCGGGACGGAGGTCCAGCGGCGTGGCGGCGCGCTTCTTGCGGGTGCGCTTGTCGGGCGCGCGCTCGACCTGCGTCGCCTGGTGGGCGGGGTCGATCTCGTCGACGAGCTCGATCTCGCTCCGCTCGAGGAACGAGTTCAGCTCCTCGTGGTCGGACTCGTCGAAATCGAGCTCCGAGACCGCCTTCTGCACCTCCGCGTGCGTGAGCACGCCGAGGGTCTGCCCGCGATGGAGCAGGGTCTTGACCTCTTCGAGTTCCTGGAGTTCGACTGCAGACATAGATGGGGAGGCGTCGTCGGTGCACCGCCGAGGGGACGGCGGGCTAGGTATAGGAAAGCGAGGAGTACGCGTCGGCCTCGGGTTGTGGCGGGCGCAAGCGGCCCAGGCTGCCAACGGCGTTCCAGGATCGTACCACGGGACCCCCGCGCGATCGACCCCCGGCCAAGGGGGACGACCGTCGGTGGACCGCGGTCCTCTTTCCATACACCGCCGAACGCGAAAAGGTGCGCGCTCCGGACCGAGAAGCCACCCGGACCCCCGTCGTGTGACGCATCGCACGGACGTCGTCCGGACGCCCGGACGACGCGAATCACGCGCGATCCCCGCCCCCGGCGGACGATGCGCGCGCGCCGGGGCGGCGGCGCCGACGACGTTGCACGGCGTCGTGCATCTGCCATAATCCGCGACGCCGAGCCCGTCGTGCACTGATCGCGACGGGGCGGGGGACCCACTGTGGCCCGGCCTCACGGCCGTCCACTGGGGCGAATCGGACCGTTCTCGGTCCGTAGCGCACTCGTTCAGCGCGAGCCCGACAGCTCACCCCGTAGGCGCAGAGCGAGACAACAGGACCCCGTGACCGCACCCGATTTCGTGCGTCGGGCCGCCCTCAGTGGCGTGCTCGCGCTCATCCTGACCCCGGCCACCGCGCTCGGCGCGACCGGCGGTGCCTCCGTCGACGCGCTGGCGGACCCACCGGCCGCCACCGTCGTCGCCACGGCGTCCGACGAGGCCGTCGCGCCGGCGACGACGGACGAGGACCCCACGTCCCACGGACCCACGACGGCCGAGCTGCCCGGGGCGGGCCGGTGGCGGGCCGCCCCCACCACCGTCGCCGGCAAGCCGGTGATCATCCGCGGCGACTTCGACGTCGCGCACGCCGACCGACGGGTGATCGTCGAGCGCCGGACCCCGAGCGGCCGCTGGACCAAGGCGACGTCCGCCCGCGTCCGGTCGACCGGACGCTTCGTCGCCCGGTGGAAGACCCGCTCCAAGCGCTACCACCAGCTGCGCGTCGTCCTCGGTGGCGCGGCGCCCCGCGCCACCGGCGAGCACCTCGCGAGCCCGAGCGTGGACGACGGGGACCCGGGCACGGTCCGGGTCGTCGTCCTCGACAGCGGCCGGGCCACCTGGTACGGCCCCGGGTTCTACGGTCGCCGGACGGCGTGCGGGCAGACGCTGACCGCCAGGACCGTCGGCGTCGCGCACCGCAGCCTCCCGTGCGGGACCCAGGTCGAGATCCGTCGGGGCGGGCGGACCGTCGTCGCCCCCGTGATCGACCGTGGCCCGTTCGCCAACGGCGCGGTGCTCGACCTGACGAAGAACCTGGCCGACGACCTGGGCGTCACCGGCGTGCAGCGCGTCCGCTACCTGCCGCGCACCGACCTGCGGCGCGCGGCGAGCCCGACGCGCTGAGCGTCCCCGCGACGCCGCCCCCCGCCCCCACGCGGCACCCCGGGAGCGCCCCGGGATACAGTCCGGCGGTGCCCGGCCCGCCGGGCGCCGCGCCCCTCACCACCGCCGCGACCGCCCGGTCGCGGCGTCCGTCATTCCCCGACCGGCATTCGAGATCGATGACCACGACGCCCGACCGCACCCTCGCCATGGAGCTCGTCCGCACGACGGAGGCCGCCGCGCTGGCCGCCTCCCGGCTCGCGGGACGCGGCGACAAGAACGCCGCCGACCAGGCCGCCGTGGACGGCATGCGCCACGTGCTCGACAGCGTGGCGATGGACGGCATCGTCGTCATCGGCGAGGGCGAGAAGGACGAGGCGCCGATGCTCTACAACGGCGAGCACGTCGGCAACGGCGAGGGTCCGCGCCTGGACATCGCCGTCGACCCGCTCGAGGGCACGACGCTCACCGCCAAGGGGCAGCCCAACGCGCTGTCGGTCATCGCCATCGCCCCGCGCGGGTCGATGTTCGACCCCGGCCCCTGCGTCTACATGGAGAAGCTCGCCGGCGGCCGCGACATCGCCGACCTCCTCGACCTCGACCGGTCGGTCGTCGAGACCGCCGGGCTCATCGCCGAGCGTCGCCAGAAGGACATCAGCGAGGTGCTGATGATCACGCTCGACCGCCCCCGTCACGAGGAGCAGATCGAGGCCGTCCGCGCCGCCGGCGGCAAGGTCCGGCTCATCTCCGACGGCGACGTCGCCGGGTCGTTGCTCGCCGTCATGAGCGACTCCGCGGTCGACTTCCTCTGGGGCGTGGGCGGCACGCCCGAGGGCGTGATCTCGGCCGCGGCCGTGAAGTGCCTCGGCGGATCGCTCGTCGGTCGGCTCTGGCCGCGCAACGACGAGGAGCGCCGGGCCGCGATCGACGGCGGCTACGACCTGGAGCGCCAGCTCGACCAGGACGTGCTCGTCGCCGCCGACCAGTGCCTCTTCTCCGCCACCGGCGTCACCGACGGCGAGCTGCTGCAGGGCGTCCGTCGCCGTGCCCGGGGCGGGGCCACGACCGAGTCGGTCGTCATGCGCGCCGGCTCCGACACGATCCGTCGCGTCCACGCCCAGCACCGCCCCGAGAAGCTCGCGGCGATGCCGGGCGCCGGTCCCGGGTTCGCGATCTCCTGACGTCAGCGACGACCGCGGACGCTCGGCACCCGCTCCGGCGCCGGGCCCGCGTCGCCGTCGACCATCGGCAGTCGCGGCGCGAACCGCCCGACGACCGACTCGGCGAGCGGGTTCGCCGCCAGCGAGCGGATGAACCCGTACGCCAGCAGGACGTGGTACCGCGACTGGGTGTTCTTGTAGACGCGGTAGGCGATCCCGGAGTTCATCGCCGGCGCGAACTGCGACACCTCGATCTCGACGTAGATCTGGCTCAACGCCTGCGGCTCGCCACCGTCGCGCGACCGGCGCACGCCGATGTCGTCACGGCGGTGCACCTCGATCTCGAGCCATCCGCGGTCCCTCCCCCGGCGCGACACGAGCAGGCCACGGGTGATGCGCCACCGCACGAGGCCGTGCGTCGAGCCGAACTCGTACTCCGGCTCGCTGAACCCCAGCAGCACGATCCGGCGCGACAGCAGGCAGACGTAGCGGCCACGGTCGTCGTAGGCGACGCGGACGACCCCGAGCGAGAACCGCTCCATGTAGCTCCAGTACGACCTGGCCAACCGCTCGAGGTGCATCGGCGACCACACCGACTCGAGCTGGGCGGTCGACGTGACGAGCGTCGCCGTCTGGATCGAGTAGACGGTCCCCGACCGGGCGTCGCGACCGGTGTGGTCCACCAGCCGACCGACGCGCCAACGACCGACGCGCGCGCCCCCGCGGGCGCGCAGGCGCGCGAGCGCGACCGAGCACCCCAGCAGGGCGAGGACGAGGAGCGGGGCCACGGCGATCACGTGGCACCGATTCAACCTCAAACCGCAGGCGACCGTGCGGAAGCTCGGCGTCGGAGCCCCGATGTGCGAACCTCGCCCGCGACGCCCGCCGACCACGACCCCCCCGCCCCTCCCCCTGCCGACACCGGAGATCCGATGACCCGCGCCACGCTCACGACCGTCCTCCCGGATCCGGGACCGTTCGACGCGCTCGTCGCCCGCGCGGCCGAGGAGCGGGTCGCGGAGCGCCTGCCGGACGGCGACGCGACGCTGTGGGGCCCGCCGGGGACCCCGGAGGTCGCGGACCGGCTCGGCTGGCTCGCGGCGCCGGACGCCGCGCTGGCATCGGTCGACGACCTCCGCCGGCTCGCGGCCGAGGTCCGTGCGGACGGGTTCACCGACCTGCTCCTGCTCGGCATGGGCGGCTCGTCGCTCGCCCCGCTCGTCATGTGGCGCTGGCTCCGTGCGTCCCCCGCGCGGGGCGGCGACCGTCCGCGACTCCGGTTGCTCGACACGTCCGACCCGGACGCGGTCGCGAGCGTCGACGCCGCCGTCGACCCCGATCGCACGCTCGTCCTCGTCGCGACGAAGTCCGGGAGCACCGTCGAGACCCTGTCGTTGCTGGCGCACTACCGCGACGCCCGACCCGACGGCCGACGGTTCGTCGCCGTCACCGACCCCGGGTCGGAGCTCGAGGCGATCGCGACCGACGCCGGATTCCGGACGATCATCCACGGCGACCCCACCGTCGGTGGCCGCTACAGCGCCCTGTCGCCGTTCGGGACGGTCCCGGCGGCGCTGTTCGGCCTCGACGTCGAGGCGATGGCGCGCGGTGGCGCCGACGCCCTGGCGTCCGTCCGTGAGCGCGGCGTCGACGATCCGGGCGTGCGGCTCGGCCTGGCGCTCGCCGCGCTCGCCGGCACGGGACGCGACAAGGTCGTCGTGGAGTGCCACGACCCCCGGCTGTCGTGGTTCGGCCTGTGGATCGAGCAGCTCCTCGCCGAGTCGACGGGCAAGGGCGGCGCCGGGCTCCTGCCGGTCATCAGCCCCACGCTGCCCTCCGACCTCGCGGCCGACGACCGCGTGATCCTGAGGATCGTGACCGGCGGCGACCCCGGGAGCCCTTCGACGGACGGACCGCCGACGCTGACGCTCGACCTGTCCGACGAGCCCGGTGACGGTCCGCTCGGCACGGCGTTCGTCGTCTGCGAGGTCGCGACCGCGATCGCCGGCTGGGCGCTGGGGATCAACCCCTTCGACCAGCCCGACGTGCAGGCGGCCAAGGACGCCGCGCGCGCCGCCCTCGACGGCGGCGACGACGCGCCGCGCCCCGAGGAGCCCCCGGCCGCCGAGCCCGGAGCCGTGCTCGCGGCGGTCGACGGCCTGGCCGCCCCGGAGTACCTGGCGCTCCTGGCCTACCTGCCGCCCAGCACCGCCGCCGTCGACCTGCTCGAGCGCCTGCGGGCCGAGCTCGCCCGACGGACCGACGCCGCGATCACGATCGGGTTCGGCCCGCGGTACCTCCACTCCACCGGGCAGCTCCACAAGGGTGGCCCGGCGCACGGCCGGTTCCTCTTCCTCCGCCACGACCCCCGGGCGCACCGGCCGATCCCGGGATCGCCGTTCGGGTTCGGCGCGCTCCTCGCCGCGCAGGCCGACGGCGACGCCCGCGCGCTGCGGGACCGTGGGCGGCGCACGCACGCCGTCACGCTCGGCACCGACTGGGTGTCGGCGTTCGAGTCGCTCGTCACCACGCTCGAGCAGGGCGCCGCCTGATGCCCGACCTCGTCGCCCTGCCGTCCGGCCTGCGGGCCTACCTCTTCGACATGGACGGGGTGCTCACCGACACCGCACGGCTCCACGCCGGAGCGTGGAAGCGCATGTTCGACGACGCGCTCCGGGTCCTCGCCGACCGCGACGGCGTCGCGTTCACGCCGTTCGACGTCGACGCCGACTACCACCGTCACGTCGACGGCCGTCCGCGCTACGACGGCATTCGGGCGTTCCTCGCGTCGCGGGGGATCACGCTCCCCGACGGCCCGCCGCCCGGCGACGACGACCCGGGACGCCACGATCCGGAGGACCCGTCCGGCTGGACCGTGCGGAGCCTCGGCGACCTCAAGAACGCGCACGTCCAGGAGCTGCTCGCCGACGGGGTCGTCGACGTCTACCCCGGATCGGTCGCGTTCGTCGACGCGGTACGGGCCGCCGGCGCGCGGACCGCCGTCGTGTCGTCGAGCGCCAACGCCGAGGCGATCCTCGCGGCCGGAGGGATCCGGGACCGGTTCGACGTCGTCGTCGACGGGCGGTCGCTCGTCCCCCGGGGCCTGCGGGGCAAGCCCGCTCCCGACGGCTACCTCGCCGCCGCGGAGGACCTGGGCGCGGGGCCCGACGACGCCGTCGTCTTCGAGGACGCGATCGCCGGGGTGGCGGCGGGCCGCGACGGCGGGTTCCGCGTCGTCGTCGGCGTCGACCGCACGGGCCGGGCGGACGCGTTGCGCCGCGCCGGGGCGCACGTCGTCGTCGACGACCTGTCCCGCCTGGCCCCACCGACCGCCGGAGCGCCACGATGACCCGCAGCGTCGCGTCGACGATCGAGCCGTGGGGCATCCGCGAGACCGGCATCGACCTGCTCGGCCTGGCCCGCGCCGAGGCGGTGCTGACGGTGGCCAACGGCCACCTGGGCCTGCGCGGCAACCTCGACGAGGGCGAGCCGCGGGCGGCGTCCGGCACGTACCTCAGCGGGTTCTTCGAGTCCTACCCGCTGACCTACGGGGAGAGCGGCTACGGGTTCGCCGAGGCGGGGCAGTCGCTCATCAACGTCACCGACGGCAAGCTCCTGCGCCTGCTCGTGGAGGACGAGCCGCTCGACGTGCACCGCGGCCGGCTCGAGGAGCACGAGCGGTACCTCGACTTCCGCGAGGGGTCGCTGTCGCGATCGCTCGTGTGGCGCTCCCAGGCCGGCCGTCGGGTGCGGGTGACGAGCAAGCGCCTCGTGTCGTTCCCGCAGCGCAGCGTCGCCGCCATCCGGTACGAGGTCGAGGCGCTCGAGGCGCCGTTGCGGATCGCGCTCCAGTCGAACCTCCTCGCCAACCAGGCGCAGGAGACGCAGTCCCGCGACCCGCGCAAGGCCGCGGCGCTCGGCCAGGTGCTCGAGAGCGAGCTCTTCACCCGCCACGAGCGACGCGTCGTCCTGGGGCACCGCACCCGCCGGTCGCAGCTCGCGCTCGCCGCCGGGATGGACCACGAGATCCACGTCGACGACGACGGCCCCACGCCGAAGGCCCTGACCCAGGTCGACCCCGACCTGGGTCGCGTGACGATGTCGGTGCTGCTCCGTCCCGGCCGGCCGTTGCGGGTCGTGAAGTACCTGGCGTACCACTGGTCCGGACGACAGTCGATGGAGTGGCTGCGCGACCAGGTCGACGCGAGCCTCGAGAACGCCATGGCCGAGGGGTTCGACGGCCTCCTCCGCGGCCAGCGACGGTACCTCGACGAGTACTGGCGGACCGCCGACGTCCAGGTCGACGGCGACACCGAGCTGCAGCAGGCGCTGCGGTTCGCGTCGTTCTCGCTGTTGCAGGCGTCCGCACGCGCGGAGACCCGCGCCGTCGGGGCGAAGGGCCTCACCGGCACGGGGTACGACGGCCACGCGTTCTGGGACACCGAGAGCTTCGTCCTGCCCCCGCTGACCTACACGAAGCCGGCGCTCGTGCGCGACCAGCTCCTGTGGAGGCACCGGACGCTGGGCCAGGCCCGGGAGCGCGCCACCGAGATGGGGCTGCAGGGCGCGGCGTTCCCGTGGCGGACGATCCACGGCGAGGAGTGCTCGGGCTACTGGCCCGCCGGCTCCGCGGCGTTCCACGTCAACGCGTCGATCGCCCACGCCGTGCAGCGCTACGTCGCCGCCACCGGCGACGAGGAGTTCGAGCGCGAGCACGGCGTCGAGCTGCTCGTCGAGACCGCGCGGCTGTGGACGAGCCTCGGCCACCACGGCGCGGACGGGCGCTTCCGGATCGACGGGGTGACCGGCCCGGACGAGTACAGCGCCCTCGTCGACAACAACGTCTACACGAACCTCATGGCCCAGCTCAACCTCGACGCGGCCGCCGACGCCGCCGAGCGTCACCTGGACGTGACGCAGGCGCTCGGCGTGCGCGAGGACGAGATCGCGGCGTGGCGGGTCGCCTCGACGACGATGCACGTGCCGTTCGACGAGCGGCTCGGCATCCACCCGCAGGACCAGGACTTCCTCACCCACGAGCGCTGGGACTTCGAGGGCACCCCGCCGGACCAGTACCCGTTGCTGCTCCACCATCCCTACCTCCAGCTCTACCGACGCCAGGTCGTCAAGCAGCCGGACCTCGTCATGGCGCTGTTCGTACGTGGCGACGCGTTCGACGACGAGCAGAAGCGCCGGAACTTCGAGTACTACGAGGGGCTGACCGTCCGCGACTCGTCGCTGTCGGCGTGCGTGCAGTCGATCGTCGCCGCCGAGATCGGGCACGTCGACCTGGCGTACGACTACCTGGCGGAGGGGGCGTTCACCGACCTGCACGATCTCAAGGGCAACGCCGGCGACGGGCTCCACCTCGCGTCGCTCGGCGGGACGATCGGGGCGGTGATGTTCGGGTTCGGCGGGCTCCGCGACCACGGGGGGCGCCTGTCGTTCCGGCCGCGCCTGCCGGGCGGCCTGGACCGGATCGCGTTCCCGCTGCGGTGGCGCGGCCACCGGATCGGCGTCGAGATCCGTCGCGAGGGCGTGACGTACACGCTCACCCCCCGGGCCGGCCACGTCGACGACGATCCCGAGCGGCCGCTCGTGGTCGAGCTCGACCACGAGGGCGAGCCGGTGGAGCTCACGGCGGCGACGCCGGTCGTCCGTCCGCTCGTCGTGCCCGAGGACCTGGTGCCGCCCCAGCAGCCGATGGGGCGCGAGCCCCGACGGCGCTCCGGCCCCGGCGTCCGCTGAGCGTCGGCCGACGTCGGGGACCGTGCGCCCCGGTCGTCGGGTCGCCGCGGATCCGGACTGGCTGGCTGGCCAGCCGACACGGTAGGGTGCGCGCATGTCTCAGATCGAAGGCAACAGCGCACTGGTCAGCGGCGGCGCGTCGGGGCTCGGCGAGGCGACGGTGCGTCGCCTCCACGCCGACGGCGGCTACGTCACGATCGCCGACGTCCAGGAGGACCGCGGCAAGGCGCTCGCCGCCGAGCTCGGCGCCCGCGCCCAGTTCGTCCGCACCGACGTCACCGACGAGGACCAGGTCCGCACCGCCGTCGCCGCCGCCGCCGAGGCGGGGCCGCTGGTCGCCGCGGTGTCGTGCGCCGGGATCGGGTCCGCCCAGCAGACCTACCACCACAAGAAGGGCCCGCACCCGCTCGACGCCTTCAAGCGCGTCATCGAGGTCAACCTCTACGGCACGTTCAACGTCCAGCGCCTCGCCGCCGAGGCGATGGCCGCGCACGAGCCCGACGCCGACGGCGAGCGCGGCGTGCTCATCAACACGGCGTCGGTCGCCGCGTTCGACGGCCAGATCGGCCAGGTCGGCTACTCGGCGTCGAAGGGCGCGATCGTCGGCACCACCCTGCCGGTCGCCCGCGACCTCGCCCGGTACGGCATCCGCAACGTCACGATCGCCCCGGGGCTCTTCGACACGCCGCTCCTGGCGTCGCTGCCCGAGGAGGCCAAGGACTCGTTGGGCAAGCAGGTGCCGTTCCCGCCGCGACTCGGCCGCACGTCGGAGTACGCCGACCTGGCCGCGCACATCATCGGCAACGGCGTCCTCAACGGCGAGGTCATCCGCCTGGACGGCGCGATCCGGATGACGCCGCGGTAGGGACCGTCGCCACGCGCGGGGCGGGCCGTCAGCCGCCGAGCGCCGCCTCGATCGCGGTCACGACCCGCTCCCCCGCCCGTCCGTCGCCGAAGATCTCGGGCCGGCCGGTCGGGGTCGGCCGCGCGAGGGCGGCGACGGCGGCGTCGGCGTCGAGGTCGACCAGGGCGTTCCAGCCGACCTCGACGGTCTCCGTCCACTCGGTCGTGTCGCGCAGCGTGACGCACGGCACCCCGGCGAGGTACGCCTCCTTCTGCACGCCGCCGGAGTCGGTCAGCACCCGGTCGGCGCCGACGAGCAACGTCGCGAAGTCCAGCGGCCCGGCGGGCTCCAGAAGGCGCACCGCCCCGTCGCCCTCCCCCGCGCCCGTACCGCCGAGGAGCCGGCCACGCAGCCCGTGCTCGTCCAGGCGGGCCGCGGTGCGCGGGTGCAGCGGCAGCACCACCGGCCGCTCGGGCGTGCCGACCGCCCGAAGCAGGTCCACCAGCGCCCCCAGCCGCTCCGCCGTGTCGACGTTGCCCGCCCGGTGCGTCGTGACCAGGACGTATCCCCCGGGCGTCAGGTCGCGCTCGGCCAGCCACGCGGTCGCCCGATCCCGGGCGCGCGGGTGGACCTGCAGCGTCACGTCGGTCATGACGTCGCCGACGTCGACGACGCGGTCGCCGGCGATGCCCTCGGCGGCGAGGTTGCGGGTCGCCGTGCCGGTGGGGACGAGCAGCAACGCCGACAGGTGGTCGGTCACCACGCGGTTGCGCTCCTCGGGCATCCGCCGGTCGAACGAGCGCATCCCGGCCTCGACGTGCACGAGCGGGACCTGGCGGTCGGCGGCCACCAGCGCTCCGGCGAGCGTGCTGTTCGTGTCGCCGTAGACGAGCATCGCGTCCGGGGCGATGCCTTCGACGAGCGGCTCGAGCGCCTCGATCATCCGGGCGGTCTGGGCCAGGTTCGACCCGCCGCCGAGCGCCAGCTCGTGGTCGGGGGTGGGCAGGTCGAGCTCGCGGAAGAACACGGCCGACAGCGCGTCGTCGTGGTGCTGGCCGGTGTGGACGAGCACCTCGTCGTGCCGGGCGCGCAGCGGTCGCGACACCGCCGCGGCCTTCACGAACTGGGGTCGGTTGCCGACGACGGTGAGGATCCGCATCGGCGCGGATCATGGCAAGCGTCCTCGACCGGGCGCGGACTCGCCCGTGCCCCGATCAGAAGAAGTTGCGCGCCAGGTGCAGCCAGGCCGGGTCGATCCCCTTGACGCCGACGACCTCCGCCAGCGGCACCGCGTCGATCCGCTCGCCCTTGAGCGCCACCATGACCCCGGTCTGCCCCGCGACGACCCGCTTGGCGGCCTCGACGCCGTACCGCGTCGCCAGGACCCTGTCGGTCGCCGTGGGCGTGCCGCCACGCTGGATGTGCCCGAGCACGACCGTGCGCGCCTCGTAGCCGGTGACCCGCTCGAGCTCGGTCGCGAGCGCCGAGCCGATGCCGCCGAGCCGCTCGTAGCCGTACTCGTCGGTCTCGGCGTTGGCGACGATCTTGTGGCTCCGACCGTCGGCGAACGCGAGGTTCGCCCCCTCGGACACGACGATGATCGAGAAGTCCTTGCCGCGCTCGTGGCGTGCGCGGATCGTCGCGGCGAGCTCCTCCACGGGCACGTCGACCTCGGGGACGAGCACCCCGTCGGCGCCGCCGGCGATCGCGGCGGTGACCGCGATCCACCCGGCGTTGCGCCCCATGACCTCGACGACCATCACCCGGTCGTGCGACTGCGCCGTGGTGTGCAGACGGTCGATCGCCTCGGTCGCGACGTGCACGGCGGTGTCGAACCCGAACGTGCGATCGGTGCCGACGATGTCGTTGTCGATCGTCTTGGGCACCCCGACGACCGGCAGGCCCAGCCGCTCGTGCAGGCGACGGGTGATGTCCATCGTGTGCTCGCCACCGATCGCGATCACGGCGTCGACGTCGCCCCGCTCCATCGCCGCCCGCACGCGCTCCGGTCCGTCGTCGTGCCGGTACGGGTCGTAGCTCGACGTCGACAGGATCGTGCCGCCGAGCGGCAGCAGGCCCGACAGGGCGTCGTGGTCGAGCACGCGGTGCTCCCGGTACGCCAGGCCGCGGTAGCCGCGCAGCAGGCCGACCGGCTCGTGGCCGTCGCGCAGCAATCGCCGCCCCGCGGCCCGGATCACGGCGTTGAGCCCCGGGCAGTCGCCGCCGGCGGTGAGGATTCCGACACGCACGCCCCGGAGACTACGACGCGCCCCCGACGGCCGCCACGGGCGCCCCGTCGTCGGTCGGCGGGCCGTCGGCCTCGGCCGGCGGGGTCCGGCGTCGGGCCCGGCGCTCCACCACGGTGAGGATGACCGCGGGGACGAGCGCGACGGCCGTCGCGAGCGTCGACACGAGGAACGTGTGCGCGAACGCGTCGGCGGCGGGGGCGTGCAGCGCCTCCGGCAGCGTCGTCATCGCCCCCTCCCCACCGCCCGCCTCGACGCCGCGACCCGCCATCGCCCGCGTGAGGACGACGGTGAACAGCGCCGTCCCGATCGCGCCGCCGACCCGCTGCAGGACGGTGAGGCTCGTCGTCGCCCGTGGGATCTCCGCGTGGGCGAGCGTCGCGTACGCGGCGGCCATCGACGGCATCATCGACATGCCGATCGCGAACCCGCGGGCGAGGAGGACCGCGTTGAGCCACACGTACGACGTGTCGTCGGACACCGTCGCGAGCCCGAGGGTCGTGACGACGAGGCCGACGACGCCGATGATCGTGGGGACCCCGCCGCCGATGCGGTCGGTGATGACGCCGCTGAGCGGCATCGCGATCGCCATCCCGAGCCCCTGCGACATGAGCATGAGGCCCGCGTCGGTCGCGCTCTCGCCCCGCGCGAGCTGGAAGTACAGCGGCAGCAGGATCATCGACCCGAACATCGCGCCGCCCAGGACGAACGTCGTCGCGCCGGCGCTGCCGAACCCCGGGCGGGCGAAGAGCCGCACGTCGATGAGCGGATGCGGCGACCGCAGCGAGTGGAGGACGAAGAGCGTCACGAGGACGAGGCCCCCGGCCGTCGGCCCCCAGGTGATCGCGCCGTCGAACCCACCGCGCTCGCCGGTCTCGGTCAGCCCGAACACGAGCGCCGCGGCGCCGACGCTCGCGAGGACCGTCCCGGGCCAGTCCAGGGGCGTCCCCGGACGGCTCTCGGTCCGCGGCAGGACCCGCATCGCCAGCACGAGCCCCGCGATCCCGAACGGGACGTTGACGAAGAAGATCCACCGCCACGACAGGTGGTCGACGATGAGGCCGCCGAGCGTCGGGCCGAAGATCGGGGCGAGCAGCATCGGGATCGCCACGAACCCCATGACGCGCCCCATCCGCTGGGGCCCGGCCTGCTGGACGAGCATGATCTGCCCGATCGGCATGATCATGCCGCCGCCGACGCCCTGGAGGAGCCGCATGACGATGAGCTGCTCGACGTTCTGCGCCGCGCCGCACGCGGCCGAGGTCACGGTGAACAGCGCGACCGCGGCGAGCCAGACCCGACGCCCGCCGAACCGCTCCGACGCCCAGCCGGTCAACGGGATCACCGCGGCGAGCGCGAGCATGTAGCCGGTCGCCACCCACTGGACGGTCGACAGCGGCGTGTCGAGCTCGCCCGACAGGTCCCGGAGCGCGACGTTGATGATCGTCGTGTCGAGGATCGACATGATCGCGCCGACGACGACGACCGCCGCGATCGTCATCAGGGCGCGATCGCGGAGGATCGACGACGGCGGCGCGGACATCGCGAGGACGTTAGCATGCTCATTTCCCGTCCGGCCGGCCCCGCCCGACCATCCGTCATCCTCTCCCCGTGCCCTCCGCACCCCCCGATCCCGACCCCTCCGACGCCGACGACGCCGGGCTCGTCGCGATCGAGGACGCGCTCGGGAGGTTGTTCCGCGGCGTGCGCCGCGCCCGGGGCCACGGCAACCAGCACGTGCGGACGACGGTGTCGCTCCCGCAGTACCACCTGCTCGAGCCGCTCATCGACCGCGACGATCCGGTGCCGGTCGGCCGCCTGGCCGACCTCGCGATGACGACGCCGCCGACCGCCACGACGATGGTGCGGTCGTTGGAGGGACGCGGCCTCGTCGTCCGCAGCGCCGACCCGGACGACCGCCGGGTGGTCCGCGTCGCGCTCACCGCCGAGGGACGCGAGGCGGTCGAGGAGTGGCGACGCCGGATCGCCACATGGCGCCGTCGCCTGGCGTCGGCGATCGACCCCGCCGACCGTGACGCCGCGCTCCGGGCGCTGGAGAGCGTCGCGTCCGAGGTCGAGCGGGCCGTCGTCGACTTCACGTCGGGCGGGACGCCCTCCGACGCCTGAGCGCCCGGCCGGCGGTCAGAGCCCGAGGTCGCGGACGCCGAGCTCGTCGAACCCGACGTGGTGCGCCAGCTCGTGGCGCACGGTGATGAGCACCTGCTGCCGGAGCTCGTCGGGGTCGTGCCCGAAGTCGCGGCGCAGCGTGTCACGGAAGATGATGATCCGGTCGCTGTGCTCGTCGCGGGTGGCCCCGTCCCCGACGTACAGCCCGTACGCGCCGTGCCGACGCCCGTCGTCGGAGATCACGACCGCGACGTTCGTGTCCAGCACCGAGCGGAGCAGGTCGGGCAGGTCGTCCAGCGCGTCCCGGACGAGGTCGGCGAACTCGCGGTCGTCGAACGGGTCCGGCATGAGGAACTCGCGCTCGTCCGGCTCGACCGACAGGCCCTCGGCGGCGATCTGCTCGGACCGCTCCACCAGGCGCTCGAACTCCTCGTCCGACGCCGGCTCGCGGTAGTCCGACAGGCGCCCGACGATCGCGCCGAGCACGGCGACGACCACCGCCCCGGCGGTCGCGACGGCCCCCAGCGTCTGCACGACCCGCAGCAGCGGCTCCCCCGCGCGGCCGACGAGGAGCAGCGACAGCGTGCACGCCAGGCAGATGCCGATGAGCAGGGTGAGGAGGGGAGCGCGCAGGCCGATGGCTCCAGGGTAGCGCGCCGGCCGAGCGCCACCGGCGAGGCGGCGCGACGTCGCCGACGGTCAGTCGTCGCCGCGACGACAGGTGGCGCAGCGCCCGGTGACCACGACCGCCGCGGCGGCGACCGCGTGCCCGGCCGCCTCGGCCGCGCGCACCGCCTCGTCGTGGCCCGCGCCGCCGCTGCCCAGGTCGAACAACCCACCGCACGTCGCGCAGGTGAAGTGGTCGTGCGGGCGGGCGTCGGTGTCGTAGCGGGCGGCGCCCGGCGCGGCGACGCGGCGCACGATCCCGAGCTCGACGAACAGCTCGAGCGTGGAGTACACCGTCGGCAGCGCCAGGCCGGGAAGCTCGCCGGACGCCTCGCGCAACAGGCCCTCCGCCGTGACGTGACGGTGCGATCCGGCCAGCAGGCGGTGCAGCGCCAACCGCTGCGGGGTGACGCGCATCCCGGCGCCGCGGAGCCGCTCGACCAAGCGGCCGTCGGCCTGGGCGCGGGTGTCGGACACGGCAGTCACAGCCCCATGATACAAGACCGTCCTTTTCGATAGTCCCTATCAACTACGACGGTCGACGGGGCCGCACGCCCGGCGTCCCCCGACGGTAGCGTGGGTCGCATGGCGGAGCACCCCTTCCCCGGACCCGGCCTCGACGTCGACGTGCCCACGCTGCGAGCCGCGCTCGACGCGGGCGTCGCCGTGACGATCGTCGACGTCCGCGAGCCGTACGAGTGGGAGGCGGGCCGGATCGAGGGAGCGGTCCACATCCCGCTCGCCGAGGTCGGTCACCGTGCGGCCGAGCTCCCCCGGGACCGGCCGGTGGTGTTCCAGTGCCGTGTCGGCGGCCGCTCCGCGATGGTCGCCGACGCCTTCCGCCGGGCCGGGCTCGACGCGTGGTCGCTGCAGGGCGGTCTGCTCGACTGGGTCGCGACCGGCGCGCCGGTCGTGCCCGACGGCGGGTCGGTCGCCGACCACTGAGCCGATCAGGCGGGCCCCGACGCCTGCTCGCGCCGCGACGCCACCGCCGCTGCGGCGAGCTCCACGACCTCGTCGAGATCGTCGGTGAGGTGCATCCGGTCCTCGTCGCCGGGCGAGATGAGGCCCCGTCCGAGCAACTGCTCCCGCACCCAGGCGACGAGCCCGCCCCAGAACGCGCTGCCGTAGAGGATCACCGGGGCGTGGCGGATCTTGCGGGTCTGCACGAGGCACAGCACCTCGAACAGCTCGTCGAGCGTGCCGAACCCTCCCGGCATCGCGACGAACGCCGCCGAGTAGCGGACGAAGCACACCTTGCGGGTGAAGAAGTAGTGGAACTCGATCGGCAGGTCGAGGTACGCGTTGCCCTGCTCCTCGAACGGCAGCTCGATGAGCAGGCCCACCGACCGGCCGCCGACGTCGCGGGCGCCCCGGTTGGCGGCCTCCATGAGGCCCGGTCCGCCCCCGGTGACGATGGTGGCCCCCGCCTCGCGCACGAGCCGCGACGCCAGGTCGCGCGTCCGCGCGTACTCGGGGTCGGCCTCGGGCACCCGGGCGGACCCGAACACCGTCACGCCGGTGCCGCGGACCGGTTGCAGCGCCGCGAACGACCGCGCCAGCTCGTCCGCGATCCGGGTGACGCGCTGCGCGTCGGTGAGCTCCGTCCTGACCGCCCACCACTCGGCGGCCAGCAACTCCTCGTCACGGGTCTTCGGACGGCGGATCGCGTCGGACACCCCGCGAGCGTATCCGCCTCCCGGACCGCGGCCCGGTCAGGCCGTGCCGAGCGTCGCCGCGGCGACGGCCAGCGCCACCTCGGCCCGGCCGACGAACGACGCCCGGTCGACGTGCTCGTCGTCGGCGTGCGCTCCCCCGCCGAGCGGCCCCAGGCCGTCGATCGACGCCGCGACGTGCGACGCCAGGTGGCTGGCGTCGGATGCGCCGCCCCGGGACGACGGCACGATCGGTCGCCCGAGCCGGTCCGCCGCGCCCTCCAGCAGCGGCGCCGCCGCGACCCGGTGGTCCATCGCCGGCCACATCCGGCCGAAGCGGGCGTCGAGCCCGACGCCTTCGATCTCGGTGGGCACGGACGCCAGGACCCGCTCGATCGCGGCGGCGTCGTCGGCCCGCACGTCGCAGACGAGCTCGCCGTGCCCGGGGACGACGTTGATGCCCGACCCGGCGTGGAGGACGGTCGGCACGGCGCTGAGCGCCGACGGTCCGTCGGGCGCGTGGTGCGCGGCGAGCGTCCCCGCGACCCGGGCGAGCGCCAGGAGCGCGTTGCGTCCGTCGTCGGGCCGGCTCCCCGCGTGCGCGGCCCGACCCCGACCGGTCACGAGGACCGTGGCCGCCGCCTTGCGCCGCACGACGACCGCGTCGCGGCCGGCGGCGTCGCGCTCCCCGCCCTCGAAGCACAGGCACGCGTCCCAGCCGTCGAACCGGGAGCCGTGGGCGAACGGCGCCTCGCGCCACTCCTCGTCGGCGACGAGCAGCAGCGCGACCTCGCCGAACGCCGCACGCCGGTCGGCGATCGCGTCGAGGACCCCGACGGCCAGCGCGTCGCCGGCCTTCATGTCGAACGTCCCCGGCCCGTCCCACCGGTCGCCGTGCCGGTGGAGCGGCCGGTGGCGCTCGTGCGGGACGACGGTGTCGAGGTGGCCGAGCAGGACGATCCGCCCCTCTCCCGTCCCGGTCACGGTCGCCAGCAGGTCGGGCGCGAACCCCGGGGTCGAGCACGGGAGGCGCTCGACCCGCGCGTCACGCGGCAGCGCGTCGACGACGATGTCGACGCACCGCTCGAGCGCGGCCGCGTCGCCGCTGGGGGACGACACGTCGACCAGCGGCCCGAGCAGGCGCTCGGTGATGGTGGCGACCCGCGGGGCCTCGCCGGTGAGCGGTGGGTGGTCGGCGGTCATCCGACCCAGCCTCTCACGGACGGGCGCCGCGGCCCCGGGCGCTCAGCTCCGGGGCATGGCGTCGCCGCCGGGCGCGGGGTCGGCGTCCTCGGGCGTGGGGTCGGCCTCGTCGGGCGCCGGGTCGGCGTCGACCACGGCGAGCACCGCCCCGGCGTCGACCCGGTCGCCGACGGCCACGGCCACCGACGCGACCGTGCCGCCGACCGGCGCGGCGACGGCGTGCTCCATCTTCATCGCCTCGAGGACGAGCAGCGTGCGGCCGGCGTCGACGATGTCCCCGGGGGCCACGTCGACGCGCACCACGGTGCCGGGAAGCTCCGCGGTGAGCGATCCGGTCGCGGCGGTCGCGCCCCGATCCGCGAACCGCGGCCGCTCGTCGAGCCGGACCGTGCCGTCGACGGTCGTCACCCAGTGGGTGGAGTCGGCCACCCGGACGTCGTACCGGCGGGCGACGCCCCCGTCGACGAGCGTCACGTCGACGTGGCCTCCGTCGACGACGCGCTCCCGGTGCGCGACGTCGACCGGCGTGCCGTCGACGGTGGCGTCGAGCGTGCGGCCCACCCGGTAGGCGACGACCGCCGTGTCGCCGTCGACGTCGTAGGTCACCGCGTCGCGCTCGCCGGGGATCGTCCGGAACCCCCCGGGGATCGTCGGCAGCGCGGTCGCGGACGCGCGCCGCAGGGCACGACCGGCGAGCGCCGCGGCGAGCGCGGCGTGACGGCGTCGATCGCCGTCGACGAGCGGGCGGGCGAGCGCGGCCAGCGCGGGACCGTCGAGCCACTGGGCATGGTGCGTGACGTCGGCGAACGTGTCCGAGCGCAGGGCGCGGACGAGGAGGTCGTCGGCGGTCCGTGGGCCGCGGAGCGTCCCCCGGGTCAGCGTCCGGTCGAGCAGGCGGATCGCCGCGGCCCGGGTCGGCGCCGCGACGACGACCTTGGCGAGCATCGAGTCGAAGTGCGCCGACACCGTCGTGCCGGCCTCGACGCCGCTGTCCAGGCGTACGACCGCGTCGCCCCCGGGACGGGGCACGGAGAACCGCAGCGCACCGTCGACGCCGTGGTCGCCGTCCGACCGGCCGGCCCGCCCGCCGTCCGACGCCGGGCCGTCGGGCCCCCGAGGGGGCCCCGTCGACAGGGCGATCCCGTGGACCGTGCCGGTCGCCGGCCGCCAGTCCGCGGCGGGATCCTCGGCGACGATCCGCGCCTCGATCGCATGCCCGACCGGGGCCGGGTCGATCGCCTCCGGCGGCAGCGGCTCGCCCTCGGCGATCCGGATCTGCAGCGCGACGAGGTCGAGGCCGGTCACGAGCTCGGTGACCGGGTGCTCGACCTGCAGGCGGGTGTTGACCTCGAGGAACGCGATCTCGGCGCCGCCGGGCGGGTCGTCGCCGCCCGCACCGCCGACGACGAACTCCACGGTGCCCGCCCCGACGTAGCCCAGGTCGGTCGCGGCGGCGCGCGCGGCGTCGGCGAGCCGGGCGCGGACGTCGTCGTCGAGTCGTGGGGCCGGCGACTCCTCGATGAGCTTCTGGTGGCGCCGCTGGACGGTGCAGTCCCGCTCGGGCAGGACGCTGACCGCGCCGTGGCGGTCGCCGAGGATCTGCACCTCGACGTGCCGGGGTCGCTCGACGAGCCGCTCGAGGAAGACCGTCCCGTCGCCGAACGCGGCCGTCGCCTCGCGTCGTGCGCCGGCGACGGCGTCGGCCAGGCCGTCGGCGTCGTCGACGCGACGCATCCCGCGTCCGCCGCCCCCGGCGGACGCCTTGACGAGCAGCGGGTAGCCGACCGTCGCCGCCCGCTCCCGCAGCGCGGCGGGGTCCTCGTCCTCCCCCACCCGGCCGCCGGGCAGGACCGGCACCCCGGCGCGCTCCATGAGCTCGCGGGCGTGGAGCTTCGACCCCATCGCCTCGATCGTCGCCGGGTCCGGGCCGATCCACGTCAGGCCCGCGTCGAGGACGGCCCGGGCGAACGCGGCGTCCTCGGCGAGGAACCCGTATCCGGGGTGGATCGCGTCGGCCCCGGCGCGCAGCGCGGCGTCGACGACGAGGTCCCCGCGGAGGAACGTCTCGGCGGCGGTGACCCCGGGGAGCGCGACCGCGACGTCCGCGTCCGCGACGTACGGCGCGTCGGCGTCCGGCTCGCCGTGCACGGCGACGGTGACGATCCCCAGGCGCCGACAGGTGGCGAAGACGCGTCGGGCGATCTCGCCGCGGTTGGCGACGAGCAGCGTGCGGATCGGGCGGGCGGCGCTCACGGGCGGAACACCCCGAACCCGTCGGCGCCGCGGACCGGGGCGCCGTGGCAGGCCGACAGCGCCATCCCGAGCGCGTCGCGGGTGTCGCGCGGGTCGATGATCCCGTCGTCGTACCCGCGGCCCGAGATCGCCAGGGCGACCTGCTCGGCCGAGATCTTGTCGCGGACCATCTGCTGCATCGCGGCGTCCTGCTCCTCGTCGACCTCGCGGCCCTTCGCCTCGGCGGCCTGGCGGGCGACGATCGACAGCACCCCGGCGAGCTGCTCGGGGCCCATGACCGACGACACCGCCGACGGCCACGCGAAGAGGAACCGCGGCCCGTACGCCCGACCCGACATCGCGTAGTTCGCCGCCCCGTACGACGCGCCGACGACGACCCCCAGGTGCGGGACCGTCGAGTTGCTCACCGCGTTGATGAACAGCGACCCGTGCTTGACGATCCCGCCCTGCTCGTACTCGCGGCCGACCATGAACCCGGTGGTGTTGTGGAGGAACAGCAGCGGGACGTCGGCGCGGTTGGCGAGCTGGATGAACTGCGTCGCCTTCTGCGCCTCCTCGCTGAAGAGGACGCCGCGGACGTTGGCGAGGATCCCGACCGGCCGACCGTGGACGTGCGCCCACCCGGTCGACAGCGCCGTCCCGTACAGCGGCTTGAACTCGTCGTACACCGACCCGTCGACGATCCGGGCGACGATCTCGCGGGTGTCGAACGGCGTGCGCAGGTCGGCCGACACGATCCCCAGCAGCTCCTCGGCGTCGTACCGGGGCGGCGTCACCCGGTCCGGTGGGATCGCGGCCGGCGGCCCGAGCTTGCGGTGGTTGAGCCGCCGGACGACGTCGCGGCCGATCCGCAGCGCGTCCTCCTCGTCCTCGGCCAGGTGGTCGGCCAGGCCCGACGTCCGCGCGTGCATCTCGGCGCCGCCGAGCTCCTCGTCCCCGGACTCCTCCCCGGTCGCCATCCGCACGAGCGGCGGGCCGCCGAGGAAGACCTTGGCGCCGCCGCGGACCATGATCACGTGGTCGCACATGCCGGGCACGTACGCGCCGCCGGCGGTGGAGTTGCCGAAGACGATCGCGATCGTCGGGATCCCCGCGGCCGACAGGCGCGTGAGGTCGCGGAACATCTGCCCGCCGGGGATGAAGATGTCGAGCTGGGTGGGCAGGTCGGCGCCGCCGGACTCGACGAGGTTGACGAGCGGCAGCCGGTTCTCGCGCGCGATCTCGCTCGCCCGCAGGACCTTGCGCAGCGTGAACGGGTTGGACGCCCCGCCGCGGACGGTCGGGTCGTGGGCGGTGACGACGCACTCGACCCCCTCGACGACCCCGATCCCGCAGACGACGCTGCCGCCGACCCGGAAGTCGCTGCCCCAGGCCACGTACGGCTGGAGCTCGAGGAACGGGCTGTCGCGGTCGAGCAGCAGCGCGATCCGCTCGCGGGCGGTGAGCTTGCCGCGGCGACGGTGTCGGGCGACCTTGTCCGGCCCTCCCCCGGCGTGCACCTCGTCGGCGACCCGCTGCAGCTCCTCCAGCCGCTCCCACATCGCCGCCCGGTTGGCGGCGAACGCGTCGGAGCGCGGGTCGACGGCGGTGGGGAGCGCGGGCACGCCGTGAGCCTAGCCCCACCGGCCGACGGCGCGGGTGCGCCCCGCCCGTGCCAACGGGTACCGTCGCCATGGGAGGCGGCGCGACGCCGGCCCGGTCCGGGCCGCCCACCGGTCGCCCCGCCACCGGACCCCCACGCCGGACCACCCGAACGACCCCGGAGACGCCGATGAGCCCCGACCACCCCGCCGTCCTCACCTGCTCGATCTCGGGGTCGCTCGCCGACCGCGACCAGTGCCCGGCGATCCCCTACACCCCGGCCGAGTACGCGGCCGAGGCGCGCCGGATCGTCGACGAGGGCGGGGTCCACATCCACATCCACGCCCGCACCCCCGACGGCCGTCCGAGCCACGAGATCGAGGACTTCGCCGCGATCCAGCAGGCGATCCGGGACGAGGTCGGCGACGCGGCGATCATCAACTTCTCGACCGGGACGATCGGGGTGCCGGTCGAGAAGCGGATCGCGTACCTCGAGGCGTGCCGGCCCGAGGTCGCCGCCCTGAACATGGGCTCGATGAACTACGCGAAGTACTCGGCGCGCCGCAAGGAGTTCGTGTTCCAGACGATCTTCCCCAACCCGTTCGACGAGATCGTCGCGCTGCTTCGGGCGATGCGTGACCTGGGGATCAAGCCCGAGCACGAGTGCTTCGACGTCGGGCACGTCGGCAACCTCGCCCCGCTCATCGACATGGGCCTGCTCGAGGGTCCGCTGCACGCCGACTTCGTCATGGGCGTCACCGGGGGCATCCCGCCCACCGCCCGCAACCTCGCGGCGATGGCCGACAACCTCGCCGACGTCGGCGCGGCGCTTCCGTCGGCGACCGGCGGCCACCACTGGGGCGTCATCGGGATCTCGCGCGTGCAGTGGCCGATGGTCGCGGCGGCGCTCGCGCTCGGCGGGTCGGTGCGGGTCGGCCTGGAGGACAACTTCTACCTGCCCGACGGGACGATGGCGCGCTCCAACGGCGACCTCGTGGCGAAGGCCCGGCAGATGATCGAGGACGCCGGCCGCCGCCCGGCGACGGCGCAGGAGGCCCGCGCCGCGCTCGGCATCCCCCAGCGGTAGACGACGCCCGTACGGCGCCCCGGCGACCGGCCGCCATGCGCCGGGCATGGCCGCCACACGACCGGGACGCCGCCCTCACCGCGCGACGCCGACGCGCACCCGCAGGTCGATCGACCGGCCACGTGGCAGCGTCAGGACGAGGACCCGGCGCACCGTCGGGTCCAGCGGATCGGACCGGACGGCGGCCGTGCCGACGCGGGCCCGCCCGCCCACGGTCACCGACCAGTGCGCGCCGACCCGGGGCGTGATCGCGACGGTCGTCGACGACGCCCGCCGGGTCGCCTCGAGCGAGGACGTCCCACCCAGGGGGATCCGCCAGCGACGCGGGCTCGTCCGGTCCAGGCGCCCGGTGACGCTGAACCCCGATCCGGTGAACCTCGTGCGGACCGTCGCCGATCGCGATCCGCGGACGATCCGGCCCCGCAGCACGCTCCGTCCCGCCAACGGTCCGCTGCCCGGACGTGCGCTCAACCGCACCCCGACCCCGGCGGCGTGCCCCTGCCCCAGGCGGAGCGACCCGGCGTGCAGGTCGAAGGTGGAGCGACGCCCGCCGAGCCCCCCGATCGCCACGCCGTCGGCATCCAACAGCCGGGCGGGCAGCACCCCGGCCACGAGGTCCCGGGACCAGCCGACGACGGCGGTGGAGTACCGGGCGGTCGTCACGGCGTAGCGGGGCTGGTCGCGGTCGAAGCTCGCCGCCGCGGTCGGGGCGCCGGGAGAGCTCGTCGCCGGACCGCAGTCCTCGACCGCCCGGGCCAGGCGGACGCTCGCCAGCGCCCGGTCGCTGCCGGCGATCGCGAACCGCGTCCGGGCTCCGTGGAGCGTCTGGGGCAGGAACCCGGCCTCGTCCGCCTCGGCGACGTAGCGCTTGCGGATCCGACCGCACAGGCGACGGATCCGGTCACGGTCGGCCCGGCCGAGGAACGTCGTCGCGCCGACGATCGCCTGGAGCTCGATCGCCGCCCAACCCCAGTACTGGGTGAGGTAGCGCCGCTGGGCGCCCCAGCCGGTGTCCCAGTTGAGCCCCCCGTCGTTGGCGAACGCCCCCCACGTCACCCGCCGCGCCCACCGGCGGTAGTACCCGAGCTCGCCCCGCCGCAGCGGCATCCCGGCCCGGCGGGCCTGCGGCATGTACCGCGCGCCGGCCAGCGAGATGAGGCTGTACTCGGGGGTGTCCATCCGGTTGATGAGGTCGTCGAGGCTCTGCGGGGCGTAGCGGTAGCCCCCGTCGCGGGTGAGGAGCCGCGGCAGCAGCTCGCGCTGCGTGTCGAGCGCCCGCCGGTAGTCGCGCACCCACGCCCGGCGACGTCCGTCCACGAGGTACCTCGCCCAGAGCATGTCGGCGGTCCAGAGCAGCTGCCCGATCCGCACCTGGCGGGGAGAGAACATGCCGTGCGACGCGACCCGCAGCACGACCCGTCGCACCCGCGACCGGAGCGCGGCCGGTAGGCCGATCCGGTCGGCGGCCCGGTACGCCTCGGCGAGCGCGAGCGCGACCTCCGGGTCGATGGCGATGTGCTGCGGGTCGGTGCGGCCGGTGCCCCGACCGCGTCCGACGATCTGGGTGAACCCCGGTCGGTGCCGGTGGCTCGGGTCGGAGCGGTCGTAGCGGGTCCGCCTGCCGTCGACGAACGCCGGGGCCGAGCTGAGGACGTCGACGAGCTCGATGATCCTCGCCCGGTCGGCGTACCCCGACGGCAGGCCGGCCGACGGGTCGGTGACCGCCTTGACGTGGAGCCGCAGCATCTGGGCGTTGAGCCGCGTCCCGGGGCTGCCCGGAACCCGGTCGTAGGCGCCGTACCGCGCGTTCCAGTGGTCGAGCATCGTGGCGTGGATCGGCAGCGCGGGCGACGGCTCGCCGTCCGCCGTGGCGGCGGTCGCCGCGATCGTCGGGTCGTCGGCCGCCGTGGCCGCTGCGGGAGCCGGCACGACGGCGGCCACGACGGCGGCGACCACGAGCGACCGGCGCCACCGCGGGCGTGACGGCGGGTCGGGCGCCCGTCCACGTGCTCGCGCGTCGTGGGCCGGGGGTCGGTCGGTGCGGCGGACCATCGGCGGCAGCGTACGACGCACCGTCGGTCGCGGTCGCGGTCGCGTCGTCATCGCGGTCCCGTCGCCCGTCGCGGGCCTTTCGTCGATCGCGGTCGTCGTCCGTCCCGGCCGTCGCGCCGGACGTCGTCGTCCGGCACGTCGCCGCCCCGACGTCACCCTCGACGCCCCGTGCGCGGCGCGAAGCGGACGACGAACCGCGCGCCCCCACCGGGAGCGTCGCCGACGGTGATCGTCGCCCCGTGGTGCCCGACCTGCTGCCGCACGAGCGCGAGGCCCAGGCCCGTCCCGCGATTGTCGGCCCCCACGCGATGGAACGGCTCGAAGATGCGCTCGCGGTCGACGGCCGGGATGCCGTCGCCGTCGTCGTCGACGACGAGCTCCGGGCCACGGGCGTCCCGGGGGACGCGGACCGCGACGGTCACGCGGCCCCCCGGGCGACCGTGGCGGGCCGCGTTCTCGACGAGGTTCTTCACGAGCAGCCGCAGGCCCGGCTCCCACCCGTCGACGATCACCGCGGCGTCGGGGGCGTCGACGTCGAAGGTCCCGTCGGGATGTCGACCGGCGATGTCGGCGACGACGTCCCGCGCCACGTCGACGACGTCGACCGGCTCGTCCGCGCCCGGCCGGGCGTCGCCGCGCGCGAGCGCCTGCAGTCCGTCGAGCAGCTCGACGAGGCGGCGCTGCTCGGCGAGCGCGTCGCCGACGATCGACGCCCGCGTCGCCGGATCGACGTCCGGGTGCCGATGGACGACCGACAGCGCGGCCTGGACGCTCGTCAGCGGCGTGCGCAGCTCGTGGCCGGCGTCCGCGGCGAACCGGCGGGTGGCCTCGAGCGCCCGGTTGCGCTCCTCGGCCGACCGTCCCAGCCGCTCGAGCATGCCGTTGAACGACCGGGCGACCTCGCGCAGCTCGGTCGGGCCCTCCTCCGGCACGCGGTGGCGCAGGTCGTCGTCGCCCTCGATGCTCGCGGTCGCGCGCCGCAGCCGCCGCAGGGGCCGCAGGATGAGGTCGGCCGCCAGCCACGTCGCGAGCCCACCGGTGAGGAGCATCGCCAGCCCGATCGCGACGAGCCGCTCGATCATGCGTCGCCTGCGGTCGGTGACGGGCCGGAGGCTCGTCGTGGCGTGGAGGAGCATCGTCACCGCCGGGTCCTGCCGGAGCACCTTGGTGTAGATCCGGATCCGGTCGCCGTCGATCGTCCGGACGGAGAACCCCCGCCGTGCCTGCAGCGACGCCCCGGGCGTCAGCCCGGGCAACGACGCCCCGGCCGCGTAGGAGATCGTGCGGTTGACGGTGACGTAGATGCCGGAGCCGGTCGCGCGCAGCACCTGGTTGAGGCGCTCGTCCTGCTCCGGCACCGTGCGGTCGACGACCGCCAGCGCCGACTCGTCGGTGAGCTCGGAGGTGCGCCGGAGGCGGTCGTCGAGGTTCTGGTGCTCCTGCCGGTCGACGTCCCGCGCGACGACCGCGCCGCCGACCACGAGGACGACGCCCAGGATGACGACGACGACGAGCGTCAGTCGGCTGCGGAGGTTGCGCAGGCGCACGACGGGAGCGTATGGGCCGCGCCGCGGCCGCGAGGCCCGCGGCGACGTGGAGGACCGTTCACGGACGGAGCACGAACCCGACGCCACGCACCGTGTGGATCACCCGGGGCTCGCCGTCCGCCTCGAGCTTGCGGCGGAGGTACCCCACGAAGACGTCGGCGATGTTCGTGCCCGGGTCGAACGTGTACCCCCACACGTCCTCGTGGAGCACGGCGCGGTCGAGCACGATCCCGGGGTTGCGGAGGAACAGGTGCAGGAGCGCGAACTCGCGGCCGGTCAGGCCGAGGTCTCGATCGCCGCGCCGCGCGGTGTGGCCGAGCGGGTCGAGCTCGATGTCGCCGACGCGGAGCCGCTGCTCCTCGCTGGGCGTGCGACGCCGGAGCAGGGCGTGGAGCCGTGCCGCGACCTCCTCGAGCGCGAACGGCTTGACGACGTAGTCGTCGGCCCCGGCCTGCAGCCCGAGCACGCGGTCGTCGACGTCGTCGCGGGCGGAGAGGACGCACACCGGGACGTCGTCGCCGGCCGCCCGCAGGCGGCGTAGGACCTCCAGCCCGTCGAGGTCCGGCATCGTCAGGTCGAGCAGCAACGCGGCCGGTCGCACCGTCGGGACCGCGGCGAGCGCCGCCCGGCCGCCCGATGCGGGGACCACCGAGAACCCCTCGAGCTCGAGGCCGACGGCGAGCGTGCGACGGATCGCGTCGTCGTCGTCGACGAGGAGGACGACCGGCCGCGTGGCCGGCCGGTCAGCGGATCTTGACGCGCTCACAGTCGCGACTGATGATGTCGTGCCGATCGGCGGTCACCGTGTCGCGACCGGGACCGCAGCTCACCCGGTCCCGCTCACCGTCGTGGACGTCGATCCGGTCGTTGCCGGCGCCGGCCGCGATCGTGTCGCGCCCCGAGCCGCCGTCGATCCGGTCGTTGCCGGAGCCGCCGAGCAGGGTGTCGTCGCCCGAGCCGCCGTCGATCCGGTCGTTGCCACCGTCACCGATGATGAGGTCGTTGCCGGGACCGCCGTACAGTCGGTCGTTGCCGCCACGGCCGACGATCCGGTCGTTGCCTCGACCACCGGTGATCCGGTCGTTGCCGTCGGTGCCGGTGAGCGACACCGACGACCGCGATCGGGATCGGTTGAGGCTCTTGCCGCGCTTCGACCGTCGCTTGCGGGACGACCGCTTGGCGCGCTGCCGCTTCGCCTTGGCCCGTCGCTCCTGCGCCTTGGTGCGTCGATGCTTGGCCTTGGCGCGTTGCTGCTTCGCCCGCTTCGCGTGCTGCTTCTTGGCGATCTTCGCGAACCGCGCGCCCTCGGGCGACGCGGACGAGGCCGCGGGGACCGCCGACCCGAAGCCGAGCACGCACGCGGCGAGGGCCGCGACGAGGATCTGGTGGACGCGGGACAAGAGGGTGACCTGAGGGACGGGGCGGGCCAACTGCATCGTGACAGCACCCGTCGCGGCCGGGGCCGGTCGGAGCCGGAGTCTCACCGGGCGCTCATGAACGTCGTCGACCGGAGCCCGCGAATCATGAGGCCGTCCTCACCGAACATGAGGACGACGTGAGATCCACCCCACGGCCGCGGCCCGGTGCGGCATAAAGGACGTAGTCGCGGCCTCCTCGATGGAGCCACGGCCCGTCCCGCACCGGATCCCGTCCACGTCACCAGGCGCTCCGGGCCACTCCCCCGAGTGGCCCGGAGCGAGGGCTCCACCGAACCGGGGCGTGCAGCAAGGCACAGCAATCGTCCGCTTCCGCGCCCCGGATCACCTCGTGATCCGGGGCGCTGCCGCGTTCGGGCGCCGACCCCGTGAGAGGTCAGCCGAGGATGCGCTCGAGGCGCTGCTGGAGCACCTCGCCGAGGGCCTCGCGAACCGGGCCCTCCTCGAACCGCGTGACGAGCTCGGCGAGGAAGCCCTCGATGACGAGCCGTCGGGCGGCGTTGCCGGGCAGCCCGTGGCTGCGCAGGTAGAACAACTGCTCGGGGTCGATCCGGGCGATCGCGGCCGCGTGCGTGCAGGCGACGTCGTCGGCCGAGATCTCCAGGCCGGGGATCGCGTCCGCGTGCGCCTTGCGGGTGAGGAGCAGGTTGCGCGACTCCTGGAACGCGTCGGTCTTCTGCGCGCCCTCGTCGACCTTGATCATGCCGCGCCACACCGCATGCGAGCGCTCGGCGAGCACCCCGCGGAACGCGAGGTCCGACGTCGTGTTGACCGCCGCATGGGTCTGGTACGTGTCGAAGTCGAGGTGCTGACGGCCGTGCGTGGCGTAGCCACCGGTCACGCGACCGTGCGCCCCGGGCCCGTCGAGCGACGTCTCCTGGAACACCTTGCCCTTGGCGGCGCCGAGGCCGAGGGTGATCCAGTCCATCCAGCCGTCGCGCTCGATCGTCGCGCGCTGCGCCCCGAAGATCCAGCTCTTCTCCGACAGGTCCTGCACGTCGACGAACCGCAGCCGGGCGTTCTGTCCGACGTGGATCTCGACGATCCCGTTGACGAGCGCCTCGAGCCCGGGCGACGACGACACGGTCTGCGACCAGACCTCGGCCTCCGCCCCCTCCTCGAGGACGATGAGCGTGCGGGGGGCGACCGTGTGCCCCGCCTGGTCCTGGACGAGCGTGAGCAGCACCGGGGCCTCGAGCCGCACGCCGCGCGGCACGTGGACGAAGAACCCACCGGTCCAGTCCCGGTCGTTGCGGACGGTGAACGGCGTGCGGGCCGTCTCGATCCGGCCGAGGTGCGGCTCGACGAGGTCGGGATGCTCGGCCGCCGCGACGTCGAGCGGGAGCACCAGGGCGCCGGAGGACGCGGTCGACGCCTCGGGCACCACCGCGTGGTCGACCTGCGTCAACCGCAGCGTGCCGTCGGGCAGGTGGTCGAAGACGCGCGGGGCGTCCTCGGCGACCGACCCGACGAGCGACGCGTCCGCGGTCTGGGCGGCCGGGTACGCGTCGAGGTCGAGCTCCGGGATCTCCGTGAACTCCCAGCCCGGGGTCCCACGGAACTCCGGCATCGGCACGTCGGGCAGCGCGGCGGCGGCGCCGCTCCGCAGGGCGGCGAGCCAGACCGGCTCGGGGGCGACGGTCGCGGTCATCCGATCGAGCCCTCCATCTGCAGCTCGATGAGCCGGTTCATCTCGACCGCGTACTCCATCGGCAGCTCCTTGACGATCGGCTCGATGAACCCGTTGACGATGAGCTTCGCCGCCTCGTCCTCGGGCAGGCCGTGCGACTGGAGGTAGAACAGCTGCTCCTCGCCGACCTTCGTCACCGACGCCTCGTGGCCGATGTCGACCTCGTCCTCGTCGATCCGGATCGTCGGCCACGTGTCGGTGCGCGACCGCGGGTCGAGCAGCAGCGCGTCGCAGACGACCTGGGACTTCGAGCCCACCGCGCCCTTGCCGACCTCGAGCAGGCCGCGGTAGCTCGACCGTCCGCCGTCCTTCGAGATCGACTTGGCGAAGATGTTCGACGTCGTGTTGGGCGCGGCGTGGACGATCTTCGCCCCGGCGTCCTGGTGCTGGCCGTGGCCGGCGAACGCGATCGACAGGACCTCGCCGTGGGCGCGCTCGCCCATGAGGTAGACGGCGGGGTACTTCATCGTGAGCTTGGAGCCGAGGTTGCAGTCGACCCACTCGACGGTCGCGTCGCGCTCGGCGATCGCGCGCTTCGTCACGAGGTTGAAGACGTTGTTCGACCAGTTCTGGACGGTCGTGTAGCGGATGCGCGCACCGGGCTTGGCGATGAGCTCGACGACCGCGGAGTGCAGCGACGAGCTGGAGTACGTCGGGGCGGTGCAGCCCTCGACGTAGTGCACGTAGGAGCCCTCGTCGGCGATGATGAGCGTCCGCTCGAACTGGCCCATGTTCTCGGTGTTGATCCGGAAGTAGGCCTGCAGGGGCATCTCGACGTGCACGCCCGGCGGCACGTAGACGAACGACCCGCCCGACCAGACCGAGCTGTTCAGCGCGGCGAGCTTGTTGTCGTTCGGCGGGATGACGGTGGCGAAGTACTCCCGGACGAGGTCCTCGTGCTCACGGAGCGCGGTGTCCATGTCCATGAAGATGACGCCCTGCTTCTCGAGCTCCTCGTTCACCTGGTGGTAGACGACCTCGGACTCGTACTGCGCGCCGACGCCGGCGAGGAACTTGCGCTCCGCCTCGGGGATGCCGAGCCGGTCGAAGGTCTTCTTGACGTCCTCGGGGACGTCGTCCCACGACCGCTCGGCGCGCTCGGACGCGCGGACGAAGTAGTGGATGTCGTCGTAGTCGACCTCGGCGAGCATCGGGCTGCCCCAGGTCGGCTGCGGCCGCGCGTCGAAGTACTCGTACGCCTTGAGGCGGAAGTCCCGCATCCACTGCGGCTCCTGCTTGAACTCCGAGATCTTCTCGACGATCTCGGGGTTGATGCCCTTCGGCGCCTTGTAGAGGTAGTTCTCGGCGTCGTGGAAGCCGTACTTCTCGGTGTAGTCGGCGTTGAAGTCCCGGAGCGACGCCTCCTCCTCGGTGAGGACCTTCGTCGGGATCTCGGTCTCGGGGGGCGTGGCCATCAGTCCACCTCCAGCTTGATGATGTCCCCGTCGACGACGACGGGAAAGGTGTCGACCGGTTGGTACGCGGGTAGCGTGCGCGGCCGGCCGGTGCGCAGGTCGAAGAGGGATCCGTGCCGCGGGCACTCGAGGGTGCAGGCGGCGACGTCGAGCGGGCCCTCGCCGAGCGGCCCGTCGTCGTGGCTGCAGCGGTCCTCGATCGCGAGGATCTCGCCGCCGCAGTTGACGACGACGATGTCCGTGAGGTCGTGCTCCAGGGTCACCCGCGCGCCGGGCGGCAGGTCGGAGAGGGGGCAGACGTCGATGAGCGGCACGGCGGCGATCGGTTCCTCCGGCACCGGCGCGACGCAGGGCTCCGGCGACCGACGGTCGCGCCCTGACGCAAGTCCGATGCCTACGGCAGGAATTGTACCGATACGGCAGGCGAAGACGCCGCGGCCCGTCCGGCCGCGCGAAGCTCGGGTACCCTAACCCACCGCGCGGCCGCGTGCAAGGGCACCCTAATCCGGACGACTCAAGCGGCCATCGCGACCGGCCCGGTCGACGCCCACGCCCGATCGGGGACGACGCCCGCGTCGGCCGCCCGCGCGACCCGCGTCGCGAGCACCGCGGCCGCGGCGTCGCGGACGAGCGCGCCCTCCTCCACCCCGCGGACGGGCGGGACGTGCTGCGCCGTCGCCGGCACGGCGGGCCGCCCACTGCCGAAGGCGACCCGATCGATCCCGACGGCGCCCACGGCGTCGGCGATCGCCGACGGCGCGGCGTGCGAGGTGAGGTAGAAGGTCCGGTCGGCGACGTCGCCCGCCGGCTCCGCGACCGGCGCTCCGCCCGCGAGCGCGGCGAACGCGACCCGCAGGGTCGGCCGGGCGCCGGCGCCGTGGCCGACCCACGCGCGCCACGCGCGCCGCAGGTCCCCGTCCCCACCGCGACCGCCGTGGACGAGGAGCGGCCGACCGGCACGGGCGAGCGCGTCGAGCACGGACGACGCGCGATCGAAGGCGTCGGCGTCGACGAGGAGGTCGGCCGCGACCGCGAGCCCCACGGCCCCGCGCCGCAGCGCCGCCGTGACGTCGGACGTCGGGGCGTCGCGGGCGATCCCGGCCCAGGCCCCGAACCGGGAGCCCGCATCGAGCGCACCGGCGAGCCACGCGTCGAGAAGCCGGCGCCCCTCGCCGTCGGGCAGGGCGTCGATCCCGAGCTCGAGCGGGGGGACGAACAGGGCCCGGTCGATCCCGGCGGCGAAGAGCGCCCCGCTCCGGCGGTGGAGGCAGAGCTCGCGCTCGCCCAGCTCGACGACCACCCCGCCGTCCCCCCGCACGACCCACGTCCCGTCGTCGCGGCGACGGGCGCGCGGACCCGCCTCCCGCCGGGCGAGCGCGTCGAGGAAGGCCGCCGGCCACACCTGCTGCTGGAGGTCGATCGCCGCGGCCATGGCCGTATATATATCAATCCGGGTCAGGATTTACCAATTGCACCACCCCCCCACGCCGACGGCCGCCCGTGACGCCGGACGGCGCGACCGGTCACGACTCCGTGGCCCAGGACCGCAGCAGGTGCGTCAGCGCCGACCCGATGACGTCGTCCGACGCGGGATCGTGCGCGAGCCGGTCGACGAGCAGCCCGTCGACCATCGCCGCCAGGGCCCGTCCGTCGCGCTCGGGGTCCGGCGATCCCAGCGCGAGCGCAAGCGGCTCGCACATCCGCCAGAACACCCGGCCGGCGTCGGTCATCCGCGCCCGGATCCGCGGCTCCCGGATGGCCTCGAGCTCGAGCTCCAGCCGGGCGAGCTGCAGGTCGCGGTCGGCGTCCATCCATGCGGTGATGGCCGCGACGAACGGCGCGACGTCGAGCGTGGCGCCGCGCGGGGCGAGCGCCATGGCGATCTCGCGCGCGATCCCGCTGACCCGCTCCTCGCACCGCTCGACGAGGTGGTCGACCATCGCGTCGACGAGCCCGTCGCGACTGCCGAAGTAGTACGTGACCGAGCCGTGCGGGGCTCCCGCCGCACGCTCGACCGCCCGATGCGTCACCGCCGCCAGGCCCCCCACGGCCACGAGCGCGAGCGCCTCCTCCAGCAGGCGGGCACGGCGGTCGGCGGGCTCGGATGCACGGGCCATCGCCCCGAGTATCGCAGACCGCTTGACGATCGCCGAACGATCTTCTACAACTGTAGAAATCGTTGTGCCAAACGCAGCAGCCCGTCCCCACCAGCGTCCGGAGTCCCCCGTGCCCCATCCCCCGACCGACGGTCAGACCCGCCGTGCGGCGGCCACCGCCTCCGTGGCCGTCCTGCTGCTGGCGTGCGTGGCCCAGTTCACGCTCATCCTCGACGACACGATCGTCAACGTCGCGCTGCCGACGATCCAGACCGAGCTCGGGTTCACCGAGTCGTCGCTGTCGTGGGTCGTCAACGCGTACTTCCTGACCTTCGGCGGGTTCCTCCTCATCGGGGGCCGCATCGCCGACCGCGTCGGGGCCCGCCGGATGTTCGTCGTCGCGCTGGCCGCGTTCGCGCTCGCCTCGGCGCTCTGCGGCGCGGCGTGGTCGGCCGAGGTCCTCGTCGCGGCGCGCGCCCTGCAGGGCCTCGCCGCCGCGCTCCTGTCGCCCGCCGCGCTCGCGATCATCCTCGCGACGTACGCCGAGGGTCCGGCCCGCGCCCGCGCGCTGGCGGTGTGGGCGAGCCTCATCGGGATCGGCGCCGCGTCGGGCCTGCTCCTCGGCGGCGCGATCGTCGAGGCGTTCGACTGGCGCTGGATCTTCTTCATCAACCTGCCGGTCGCCGCCACCGCGCTGCTGCTCGTGCCGCGCACCATCCCGGCTGACGAGCTGTCGTCCGCGCGGACGTCGCCCAACGTCGTCGGGGCGCTCCTCGGCACGCTCGGCCTCCTCCTGCTCGTGTTCACCGTCGTCGAGACCGAGCACGCCGGCTGGGCGTCCACCCGCACGCTCGTCGGATTCGCGGCGACGGCCGTCCTCGGCGCCCTGTTCGCCCTGAGCGAGCGCCGGTCGGCGTCGCCGCTCCTGCCCGTGACGGTGCTGCGTCGCCGGCGGGCGATGGTGGCCAACGGGGCGGTGTTCCTCGGAGCGGCCGGGCTCCTCGCGATGTTCTTCTTCCTCACGCTGTACATGCAGCGCGTGCTCGGCTGGGGGGCGCTGCAGACCGGTGCGGCGTTCCTCCCGTTCAGCACGATGATGGGCGTCGGGTCGGTCGTCGCGGGACGGTGGCTCGGCTCCGTCGACCGGCGGATCCCGGTCGGAGTCGGCCTGGCGACCGCCGCGGCGGGGCTCCTCGTCCTCAGCGCGCTCACCCCGACCAGCTCCTACGTCGGTCACCTGCTGCCCGGCCTGCTCCTCACCGGCGTCGGCCTGGGGATCGGCTTCGTGCTGCTCATGGAGACCGCGACCGGCGGCGCCGAGGACCGCGACGGCGGCCTCGCGTCGGCGCTGCTCACCACCGGTCAGCAGGTGGGCGGGGCGATCGGCATCGCGGTGATGGTGACGATCGCGACGACGACGACCGGCGACGCCCTGGCGACCGGCTCCCCGATCCCCCAGGCCCTGACCGACGGCTTCACCCACGCCTTCCGCGTCCAGGCCGGCGTCATGGTCGTCGCCGGGCTGCTCGTCGTCCTGCTGCTCGGCGGGAGGGAGCGGGACGTCGTCGTCGGGGTCGACGGCGCGTCCGACGCCACGGCGGGCGGCGGGGCCGGCGGCGCCGCCGGGGCGGGCGACATCGTCGGGGAGGGCGACGTCGTCGGGGCCGGCGGCGTCGCCGGGGCGGGCCGTGACGCCCGCCTGCCGATCGGCGCCGCAACGCCAGACGCCTCCAGGTGACCGATCGGCGTGGCGGTCCGCCTCGTCGGCGCGACCCGCGCCGACGCCGCCGGCCCACCCGCGCCGACGACCTCCCGCCCACGCCGACGGCGCCGGCCCGCGCCCGGAAGGTCCGTCAGAGCCCGGCGGCGCGACCGGCGCCCGACGACGGGGCGACGGCGTCGGGGACGTCGTCCTCCCACTCCACCGTGCCGCCGAGCGCCGCGGACTTCACGACCTTGAGCGCCAGCAGCGCGCACTTCACCCGGGTCGCCGAGATGTCGATGCCGAGCAGCTCCATGATGAAGTCGCGGTCGAGCGCGAGCAGCTCGTCGACGGTCTTGCCGGCGAGCTCCTCGGACGCCATCGACGCCGACGCCTGACTGATCGCGCAGCCATGGCCGTCGAACCGGACCTCGACCACCCGCCGGTCGTCGTCGAGCCGCAACGACACGCGGAGCTGGTCGCCGCAGGACGGGTTCTTGTCCTCGAACTGGAGGTCCGGATCCACGAGCGGCTCCAGCGGCGGCGACCAGTTCCGCGGACGCTTGTAGTGGTCCAGGATGTTCTCGCGGTAGAGCTCGTCCATCCCCTCCCAGTGTACGGACGCACCGTGGCGCCCCGGGGGCGACGCATGCGACCGACGTCACCGTCGCCGGCGGAGGTGGCCCCGGCACGGGTAGGGGCACCTATGATGCCGTCCATCGTCGGGGGTCGCCGTGGGGAGCACGGGCCCCGGGACGACGCAACTGATTAGGCACGCCTAAGTCGATTGGTACGCTGATCCCATGTCCCAGACCGGCCGCCCCGCCGACCATGACGCCCCGCCGGAGCAGTGGACCCCGGCGGCCCCGCTGAGCCCTCCGCGGACGAGCCAGGCGCGCCTGACGCCCGCCGCCGAGGCCCGGACGATCGTCGCGTCGCGCACGACGTCGACGCTCGCGACGCTCAGCGACGACGGCACGCCGTGGGCGTCGATGATCTCCCACGGCGCGCTGCCCGACGGGACCCCGGTGATCATGGTGTCGACCCTCGCCGAGCACGGGCGCAACCTCGAGCAGGACCAACGGGCGAGCATCTCGGTGGTGAGCCACGACAGCGGTCGCGATCCGCTCGACCAGGGCCGCGTGACGCTGGCCGGTCGGGTCGAGCGCCCCGAGGGCGACGAGCTCGCCGCCGCCGAGGCCGCCTACATCGCCGCGGTGCCGGCCGCCGCCCTGTTCGCCCGGTTCGGCGACTTCACCACCTGGGTCCTGCGCGTGGACCGCGTCCGCTGGGTCGGCGGCTTCGGCACGATGGACTCCGTCACCGCCGACGACTACGCGGCGGCCGTGCCCGACCCCGTCATCCCGGGGGCCGCCGGCGCGGTCAGGCACCTCAACGCCGATCACGCGGACGCGCTGCTGCAGATGGCGCAGGCGCTCGGCGGGCAGGACGACGCGACGTCGGCCAGCTGCAAGCGCGCCGACCACCTGGGCCTCGACCTCGCCGCGAAGACCCCGCGCGGGCCGGCCGACGTGCGGATCGCGTTCGACGAGCCGCTGACCGCCCCCGCCCAGCTCCGCGCCGCGACCGTCGCGCTGACGAAGCGCGCCCGCGGGCTCCTCGGCGTCGTGCTGCTCGCCCTCGCCCTCGTGCTCGGCGCCGGGACGGCCGCCCCGACCGACGCCCACGCCGCGCCGGCGAAGGTCGCGAAGAAGTCCAAGAAGGCGAAGGCGAAGACGCCGTACAAGCGGATCGTCACGTTGACGCCGTTCACGTCGAACGTCGTCTCGCGGCTCGGGCTCACCCCGCGGGCGGTCGGCGACGACGCGGGCAGCAACATCCGCCTGCACAAGCGGGCCCGCAAGGCCCGTCGCCTGCCGATGTCGCACCCCAACGGACCGAGCCTCGAGCAGCTCATCCGCGTCAAGCCCGACCTCATCCTGTCGTCGCCGAACTGGCGCGCGGGGACCAAGGGCATGAAGTCCCAGGGGTTCGAGGTCATCGACGGCTGGGAGCCGATGCGGGTGAACAACGTCTCCCCCGCCGTGCGCCGGATCGCGCGCAAGGTCGGGCGCGCGTCCAAGGCGAAGGCCATCACCCGCCGCATCGACCGCAACCTGCGCGCCGCGCGGAAGAACTACAAGAGCCGGCCGAAGGTCCTCGTCGTCCTCGGCATCGGGCGCGCCACGATGGCGTTCCGTCAGAACAGCTGGGGCGGGGACATCGTCCGCTACGCCGGCGGTCGTCTGCTCACCGGCGACGGCGAGGCCCGCTACGCCCAGGGGCTCCCGGGAAGCTTCGCCGCGATCAGCGACGAGCAGGTCCTGCGCGAGAACCCGGACGTCATCATCGTCGTGCCGCACGGCAACTCCGGGTCGATCCGCGAGGCCCAGGAGTTCTTCAAGACGAAGCCCGGCTGGAGCATCACGAACGCGGCCAAGAACGGGCGGATCCACATCTCCGACCCCGACACGCTGCTGCAGGCCTCCGACGACCCAGCCCGCGTCGTCCGCAAGGTGCGCAAGTCGTACCTCAAGAACTGGTGACCGGCGAGGCGGGCGCCTGATGGCCGTCGCGTCCGCCCGTCCCGCCGACGCCCCGGCGTCGACGGGTGATCCCCCTCCCGACCGGGCGGCGGCGCGCGCCGCCGCCCGGTCGCGTCAGGCGCTCGTCCTCGTCGGCCTGGCCGTCGTGCTCGTCTGCGCGGCGGTGCTCGCGGTGGCGCTCGGCTCGACGGTCATCCCGGTGCGGACGACGATCGCCGCGCTCCCGTGGGTCGGCGACACGTTGGCGGGGTGGCCGGTGATCGGCGGCGGCGTCCCGGACGAGGCGGACCGGCAGATCATCGAGAGCCTCCGCGTGCCGCGGATGGTCACCGCCGTCGTCGTCGGGGCGAGCCTCGGCGTCGCCGGCGCGCTGCTGCAGGGGGCGCTCGCCAACCCGCTCGCGTCCCCGGACGTCATCGGCGTCACGGCCGGGTCCGGGTTCGGGGCGATGATCATCCTGCTGGCGTTCCCGAACGCCGTGACGCTCGTGCCGCTGAGCGCGCTGGCGTTCGGGCTCCTCGCCGCGGGCCTCGTCTTCGCCGTGGCGTGGATGGGCCGCGGCGGCGGCAGCATCCTGCGGCTCATCCTCGCCGGGATCGCGATCGGCGCGGTCTTCACCGCGGCGACGACCGGGCTCATGACGGCGTTCCCCGACCGGGTGTCGACGGCGATCTTCTTCATCGCCGGCAACCTCAACGAGGACGGCTGGTCCGTCCTGCGGCAGGTCTGGTACTACCCGGTGGCGGGCCTGGTCCTCGCGGCGTTCCTCATCCGACCGCTCGACCGGCTGGCGCTCGGCGACGACGTCGCGCAGTCGCTCGGCGTCCGGCCGCGCGCCATCCGGCTGGCCGCCGCCGCGATCGCCGCGCTGCTCGCGGCCGCCGCCGCGTCGCTCGCCGGGCTGTTGGGGTTCCTCGGGCTCGTCGTCCCGCACGCGATCCGGCTGGCGTCCGGGACGTCGAGCCACCGGTTCGTCGTGCCCGCGTCGGCGCTCGGCGGGGCGGCGCTCCTGCTCGTCGCCGACATCATCTCGCGCCGGGTCGCCGCCCCGCTGGCGCTGCCCGTCGGGCCGTTCATGGTCCTGCTCGGGGTCCCGCTCTTCCTCTGGCTCCTGCGGCGGGCTTCGGCGTGAGCACCGCCGCCACCCGACCCGATCGGGCCGCGACCCCGCCGCGCGTCGACCCGATCGTCCGGGCGTCGGGCGTCGACGTCCGCCTGGGCGGGACGGGCATCGTGCACGGGGCGGACCTCGCCCTCCGCGCCGGGCGGCTGACCGCGATCGTCGGCCCCAACGGCGCCGGCAAGTCGACGTTCGTCCGCGCCGTCGCCGGCCTGCTGCGTCCGGCCGGCGGGACGATCGAGTGGGACGGCGAGGCGATCGACCGCGTCGGGCAGCGCCGACTGGCGCGGCTGCGGGCGTTCGTGCCGCAACGCCCCGCGGTCCCCGTCGGCATCGCCGTCCACGAGGCGGTGATGATCGGTCGCTCGCCACGGGTGGGCGCGTTCCGGCGACCGGGCCGCGCCGACCGCGAGGCCGTCGACGACGCGCTGGCGCGCGCCGACGCGCTGGCGTTCAGCGAGCGCCAGATGACGACGCTGTCCGGCGGCGAGCTCCAGCGCGTGCAGCTGGCGATCGCGCTGGCGCAGGGGGCGCCGGTGCTCATCGCCGACGAGCCGACGTCGGCGCTCGACCTCGGGGCGACGGCGACGATGGCGCGGCTGCTGCGGCGCCTGACCGTCGAGGGCCTGGCCGTGCTGCTCGTCGTCCACGACCTGGCGCTCGCGGCCGCGATCGCCGACGAGGTCGTCGTCATGCACGAGGGGCGCACCGTCGCGGCCGGCCCGCCGACCGACGTGCTCGACCGCGAGCGGCTGGCGCGCGTGTGGCGGGTCGACGCGTCCCTCCACGCCGACGCCGACGGCCGGACCGCGCTGCAGGTCGCCTGGCTCGACGAGCGGGGGCCGGGCACGACCGGCCGGGCCGACGGGCCAGACGCGCCGCCGGCGGCGGACGCGTCGCCGGGGGCGGACGCGTCGCCGGGGGCCGGCGCGCGGGGCGGGACCGGCGCAGCCGACGCCCCAGATGGTTAGGCTGCCCTTAGTCCCTGCCCGGTCGGCCTGACGCCGTCCGTGGCCGTCGAGGAGGTCCGATGTCGCGCCACCGTCCCACCCGTCTCGTCGTCCCCGGCCTGACCGTCGCCCTCCTGTTGCCCGCCGCCGCGTCGGCCGCCGACCGCGGTCCCGTCACCGGCGGCGTGCTGGGGCTCGAGCCGGGGGGCGCCGTCGGACGGGCCCTCGACCGCCACGACGTGACGATCCGTCCGCACGACGGCGCGACGTCGAGCGACGGTCGGATCGACGTCCCGTCCACGCACGGCTACGTCGGCCGCGTCCCCGTCGTCTACCACCAGCGCGACAGCGGCCTGGCGCTGCAGAGCGACGACGGCGAGGTCACGATCACCGGCCTGCGGACGAAGATCGGCCGGCGGTCGGAGATCCGGGGCCGCATCGACGGCGGGCCACGCCGGCTGCTCTTCACGGTGGGCGCCACCCGGCTCTTCAACCGGTCCGGGTCGGGCGTCGCGCAGCGCTCCCGGATCAATCTGCGGATGACCCACGCGGCCGCGAGGACCCTGGGGCGCAAGCTCGGGATCGGCCGGTTGCGCGGCGGCCGGTTCGGCAAGGTCACGATCATCGCCCAGATCGGCCGTGCCGGGGCCCCCACCCCGACCGGGCCGATCGCCCCGACGATCCCGCCGCCGCAGACGAACCCGACACGCGTGTCGGGGACCGCCGAGTGGGGCGTCAAGGCGTCGTTCCGGCGCTACATCGCCGGGCCGATCGCCCACGGCTCGATCGCGGTCGGCGACGGGGCGACGCAGGACCCGGGCGGCGGGACCTTCCGGTTCCCGGCGGTCGGCGAGTCCGACACGGCGGCCGCCACCGACTGGCGCTACGGCGGGTCGGTGACGTTCGACGCCCACGGCGGCCAGCTCCACATGGAGCTGCGCAACCCGCGGATCGTCGTCGACGCGGCCGGTACGCGCGGCACGATCTTCGCCGACGTGACGAGCCGCAGCCTCAGCGGCGGCACGACGAACGTCTACGAGAACATCGCCTTCGCGACGCTCGATCCGACCCGGGGCGCGCGGACGGTCACCGGGGCGACGACGACGTGGAGCGACGTGCCGGTGACGCTCACCGCCGCCGGCGTGCCCGCGTTCGCGGAGTTCTACCCGGCCGGCCAGGAGCTCGACCCGGTGACGTTCAGCCTGACGCGCGAGGGCTGATCCGCGCGCCGTCAGCCGAAGATGTCGAGCACCCGGCCGATCGACGTGACGAGCGCGTCGATCTCGTCCGGCACGGTGTGGGCGGCGAAGCTCGCCCGCGTCGTCGCCGGGACGCCGAGCGCCCGGTGCAGCGGCTCGGCGCAGTGCTGGCCGGCCCGGACGCACACCTCGTCGCGGGCGATGATCTCGGCGACGTCGTGGGGATGCACCCCGTCGATGGCGAACGAGACGAGCGCGCCCCGCTCCGACGCCGCGCGCGGGCCGACGATCCGCACGCCGTCGACCGCCCCGATCCGCTCCAGGGCGTAGGCGGTGACCGCCTCCTCGTGCGCGTGCACCGCGGCGATCCCTCCGATCGCGTCGACCCAGTCGCAGGCGGCGGCCAGGCCGACCGCCTCGATGATCGGCGGGGTGCCGGCCTCGAACCGGTGGATGCCGTCGGCCCAGCTCGTCTCCTGGAAGTCGACGATCCGGATCATGTCGCCGCCGGTGAGGAACGGCGGCATGTCGGCGAGCAGCTCGCGTCGGACGTGCAGCACCCCGATCCCGGTCGGCCCGTAGAGCTTGTGGCCGGTCCAGCCGTAGAAGTCCGCGCCGATCGCGGACACGTCGACCGGCTGCTGCGGGACCGCCTGGGCACCGTCGACGAGCACCCGGGCCCCGGCGGCGTGCGCACGACGAACGACCTCCCCGACCGGGTTGCGGGTGCCCAGGACGTTCGACACGTGGGCGATCGCGACGAGCTTCGTCCGCCCGTCGGCGAGGACCGCGTCGAGCTCGTCGAGCGAGATCCGGCCCTCGTCGTCGAGCCCGAGGTAGCGCAACGTCGCGCCGCGGCGACGGCAGAGCTGCTGCCACGGCACGAGGTTGGCGTGGTGCTCCATGTGGGTGATGACGACGTCGTCGCCCTCCCCCACGTTGGCGTCGCCCCACGCGTGGGCGACGAGGTTGATCGACTGCGTGACGCTGCCGGTGAAGATCGTCTCCTGCGGGGTGGAGCCGACGAAGGCGGCCACCCGGGCGCGGGCCGCGTCGAACGCCGCGTCCGCCTCGCGCGCCAGGCGGTGCACGCCCCGGTGGATGTTCGCGTAGTGCGAACCCCCGAAGTCGTGCATCGCGTCGAGGACGGCGCGGGGCTTCTGGGCGCTCGCGCCACTGTCGAGGTAGACGATCCCCTCGGGGCGCTCGAGGTACGGGAACGCGGCCCGGACGGTGGCGACGTCGAGCGCCATGAGGCGGGCGCTCAGGCGCCGGCGCCGATCTCGGCCCGGATGCTCGCGTAGCCCTCGGTCTCGATCTGCTCGACGAGCTCGGGGCCACCCTCCTTGACGATCCGGCCGTCGACGAGGATCGACGTGCGGTCCGGCTTCACCAGGTGGAGGATCCGCTGGTAGTGGGTGATGATGAGGACGCCCAGGTCGGACTCGGCCTTCACCGCGTTCACCGCCTGCGACACGACGTTCAGCGCGTCGACGTCGAGGCCGGAGTCGGTCTCGTCGAGGATCGCGACCTCGGGCCGCTGGAGCGCGAGCTGGAGCATCTCCAGGCGCTTCTTCTCGCCGCCGGAGAACCCGTCGTTGAGGTACCGCGACCCGAACGCCTTGGGGACGTTCACCTGCTCCATCGCGCCCTGGACGATCCGGCGGAAGTCCTTCAGCGAGATCTCGTCCTCGCCGCGCTCCTCGCGGTGGGCGTTCATGACCATCCGCAGGTACTTCACGATCGTCACGCCCGGGATCGCGACCGGGTACTGGAAGGCCATGAAGAGGCCCTTGCGCGCCCGCTCGTCCGGGTCGGCCTCGGTGATGTCCTCGCCCTTCCAGAGGATCTGCCCCTCGGTGATCTCGAGGGTCGGGTTGCCCATGATGACGTTGGCGAGCGTCGACTTGCCCGAGCCGTTGGGGCCCATCAGGGCGTGGATCTCGCCGCGGTTGACGGTGAGATCGAGACCCTTGAGGATCTCCTTCTCGCCGACGCGGGCGTGGACGTTCTTGATCTCTAGGTCAGCCATGAGGGATTCGGGTCGGGGATGGGGAACGGCGGGAGGCGACGCCTCGCGTGGGACGGCGACGCGCCGCCCCGGGGGCTCAGGCCGGCGTCGCGGCCCTCGGGACCGTCGGCCGGCCGCCGGACGACGACGCGTCGGTCGGGGGCACCTGGAAGTCGACGAGCTCGGCGAGCGTCGTCTGCTGCAACGCGCGGTGGACGCCTCCCTGGACGCGGGTCCAGAGGAGCTTCGTGCCGCAGGCGCTGCCGTCGTCCTCGAGGTGCGAGCAGAGCACGCGGTCACCCTCGCGGTCGTCGACGAAGCAGGACATCGGCGCCACGGCGCCCTCGAGGGCGGTGATCACCTCGTCCATGCGGATGTCGCCCGCGTCGCGCGACAGGCGGTACCCGCCGTGCGCGCCGCGGGTGCTCTCGACGAGGCCCGCGCGCCGCAGCAACGCGACGATCCGCTCGAGGTACGCCAACGGCAGCCGCTCGGAGGCCGCGACCGTCTTGAGCGAGACGGGCTCGTCGCCGGGCAGTCCGCCGAGGCGGACCATCAGACGGACGCCGTACTCGGCCTTGGTCGTGAAGATCACGGTGGGAGATACCCTACCAGCGCGGTCGGTGGGGGCCGTCCCGGCCGGCGGCGGGGCCCCGGCGCCCGACGGGCCCGCCGGGGCGACCGGTCGCGCGCCGCCGTCCTCGACGTCGGATAGACTGCTCGGCGCAATGTCCGCCGTGCTCGCCGCCGCCACGCCCACCTCGTTCTCGGTCTGGCTGATCCTCCTCTGGCTCGTGATCATCCCGGGCTTCGCGATCGTGCCGCTGCTCTTCACGTTCAGCCAGGTCGCCGGCGAGCACCGGCAGAACCAGGCGTACGCCCGCGGCGAGCGCCCGGCGGACGATCCCGACCAGATCGTCGTCGACGCCTGATCACGGTCGGCCCGCGCGGGCCGACCGCATCGGCCGCGCCGCCCGGCGCCGGCCACGCCGTACGCCACGGCGCCTCCCCGCCCCCGGCCCCCACCGGGGGCGTCGTCGTTCCGGAGCCGGGCCGGCCCGCCCCGGGCCTCCGACCGTGGCCGACGCCCCGCCCGGCGGGCGACCCTCCGGCGGCGGACGGCGCGCCGGCCACGGCGGCCGGCGCGCGTGGCCCGGTCGGTCAGCCGGCCGGGACCGCGGCGTCGATCGTCCCGCCCGCGGCGATGAGGTCCCGGGCACGGTCGAGGTCGCCCGCGCCGTTGAACCGGGCGTAGCCCCGCACCCGGTCGCCGTCGACGAGCCACACCGCGAACGCGTCGTCGTCGAGGCTGCCCTCGACCACCGTCCGGTCCCAGGTGCGGGCCGCCCCGAGCGCCTCGAGCGACACCCAGTCGGCCAGGTCGCTGAAGAAGTACGGCACGACGGCGTACGGCTCGTCGGCGCCCAGCCACTGGCGCGCGACGTACGCGCCCTGCCGGGCGGCGACGTCCTCGTGCTCGATCCGGACCGGCCCGCCGTGGAGCGCGGACTCGGGCTCGGCGATGTCGCCGGCGACCCACAGCCCCTCCGCCGACGTCCGCAGGCGGTCGTCGGCCAGGATGCCGCCACCGGCGCCGATGGTGAGCCCGGCGCGCTTGCCGAGCATGACGTCGGGCACCGCGCCGACGCCGCAGATGACGAGGTCGGCGGGCACGGTCGTGCCGTCGGCGAGCGCCACGCCGGCCACCCGCGACTCGTCGTCGTCGGGGGTCACGGGGACGAACGACCGCACGTCGACGCCACCGCGCACCTCGACGCCCCCGGCCTCGAGCCGACGGCGCACCCACGCCCCGACCTCGGGGCCGAACGTCCGCTCCAGGGGCTCGGACTCGAGCATGAGGACGGTCACCGACACGCCCTGGGACGCGAGGCTCGCCGCGGCCTCGCAACCGATGTAGCTCCCCCCGACGAGCACGACCCGCGGCGCGTCGAGGCCCTCGAGATCGCGACGGACCGCCGCGCCGTTGCGCAGCGACCGGACGTAGTGGATCCCGACGAGGCCCGCTCCGTCGACCGCGAGGCGCCGGACGTTGGCGCCGGTGGCGAGGAGCGCCCGGTCGTACCCGAGCGTCGCCTTCGTCTGCAGGCGGACCGTCCGCTCGGCGGGATCGAGCGCCAGGACGCTCGTGCGCGTGCGCAGGTCGACGTCGTTGGCCTCGTACCACTCCGGCGGCAGGACCGGCGACGCGTCGGGCTTCGCCTCGCCGCGCAGCACCTCCTTCGTGCCCGGCGGACGGTGGTACGGCACGTCGAGCTCGCGGGTGACGAGCGTGATCCGCCCGTCGAACCCTCCGTCGCGCAGCTCGCGGGCGGCGGACGCGGACGCGATCCCCCCTCCGATGAGCAGGACGTCGGTCGTCTCGTCTGGCATGGCGCGCACCGTACCAGCGGATCGGACGCCGACCGGCCCGCTCCCGACGACCCGCTCAGCGGCCCCCCGGATCGGGGGGAGCGGCGCGCCGTCGCACCAGCGGCCCACCGCCGTGGGTCGTGACGAACGCGGCGGCGCGCTCCGGCATCCCCAGGTGCCAACCTTGGCCGAGCGTGACCCCCAGGTCGAGCAACGCGTCGATCTGCGCCTCGCGCTCGATGCCCTCACCGACGACGGCGAGGCCGAGCTGGTCGGCGACCGCCACGAGCGCCCGCACCATCACCGCGTCGTCGTCCCCGTCCGGGCCGTCCAGCCGCTCGGTGAACGACCGGTCGATCTTCACGATCGCCCCGGGGATCCGGCGCAGCTGGCGCAGCGACGACGCGCCGAGCCCGAAGTCGTCGATCGCGACGCGGGTCCCGAGCGCCTGCAGGTCCGCCAGCACCCCGACGGTCCGCTCGTCGACGAGCACGTCCTCCACGACCTCGAGGCAGAGGCGCTGCGGCGCCAGGCCGTGGAGCTCGAGCTGCTCCGCGACCATCCGGACGAGCCCCGGGTCGTGGATCTGGCGGGGCGACAGGTTGACCGACACCCGCAGGGACGGCACCGCCACGGCCGCTGCGCACGCCTCCCCCAGGATGCGGCGGCCGAGCGGGACGATGAGCCCGCTCTCCTCCGCGACCGGCAGGAACCGCCCCGGCGACAGCATGCCGAGCTCGCCGTGGCTCCAGCGGATCAAGGCCTCGGCCCCCCGCAGCGCGCGGCTCCGCAGGTCGACGATCGGCTGCAGGTGGACCTCGAGGCCGTCGTCGGCGTCGAGCGCCCGGCGGAGGTCCTGCTCGATCCGCAACCGGTCGCGGCTGCGCTCGCGCAGGTGCTCCTCGAACACCTGGACCCGGGCCCGGCCCCGCTGCTTGGCCTCGAACATCGCGAGGTCGGCCTCGCGGACGATCGCCTCGGCGTCGTCGAGCGCCTCGCTCATCGCGACCCCGACCGACGCGGTGACGACGACCTCGCCCCCGTCGCCGAGCGGGATCGGTCGCTCGACGAGCTCGATCGCGGTGCGGGCGTGGCGCAGCGCGTCGTGCTCGGCGCCGAGGCCCGGGAAGAGCAGGACGAACTCGTCGCCCGCGAACCGCGCCGCGACGCCGTGGCCGTCGAGCGCCTGTAGCCGTCCGCCGATCGTGCGCAGGACCGCGTCGCCGACCGCGTGACCGAGCGTGTCGTTGATGCTCTTGAACCGGTCGACGTCGACGAAGAGCAACGCCGCGGGCTCCCGCCGGCGGAGCCCGGTCCCCATCCGCTCGATCCGGTCGATGAGCCCGCGGCGGTTGAGCAGCCCGGTGAGGTCGTCGTGGTCGGCCCGGTGCTCCAGCGCGCGGACCGACGCGGCGAGGCTCCGGGTCAGCCCGACGTTCTCGTGCAGCGCCAGGACGTGTCGGAACCCCAGCACCCCGATGAGGACCGCCGACCCGATGACGGTCGGACCGTCGACGGCGTCGCGGATCGCGTCGACGAGCAGCACCGCGGCCACCGGCATGAGGAAGAGGTACGGCATCGTGAGCCACGCGGTGACGAGGCGCGAGGCCTCGGCGGCGCCCTGCTCGCCGACGTCGAACGCGCGACGCCACGCCGCCAGCGCGACCGCCGCGAGCGACCCGATCCAACAGGCGTCCCCGATCCACGTCGCGTCGTCGCCCCCGGCCCGCAGCTCGATGCCCCGCGCGAGGTCGGACGTGAGCAGCAGCACGAGGCCGACGAGGATGAGCCCCAGGGTCCCGCGGAGGTGCGGGCGCGTGCGCGCGAGCGCGAAGCCGCCCGCGGCCAGCGCGATCGTGTCGGCCGCGAGGTAGGCGACCGTCACGCCGACCGATCCGCCCGGCAGGTCTCCGGCGTCGACGAACGGGCGCAGGACGAGGCACCAGGCGACGATCGCGGTGCTGACGCCGACCGCGACGGCATCGAGCGCCAGGCGCGTCGCGTGGCGTCGGTCGTCGATCTGCGCGGCGAACAGCGCGAGCCCGACGATGACCAACGGGACGACGAGCAGCGCCGCCCCGTCGAGCTCGGTCGCCGTGCCGACCCGGATCGCCTCGTCGGGGTCGGCGATCATCGTCACCGTGGTGACGAGCGCCGCGACGAGCGCGCCGCCGATCGCGATCCAGCCCGCGCGCTCCCGCCCCGGGCGCCGGGCCCGGACCTGGAGCGTCACCCCGACCATGGCGACGAGCACGAGCAGCACCTCGAGCCCCCGTCGGGCGACGCCCGACGGACCCGTCCCGTCACCGACGGACGCCAGGCCGATCGCGACGATCGCGGTCGCGAGGATCGTCGCCGGCAGCGTCGTCGGGCGACGGAGGCGGGCGGAGAGCCGGGCGGCGAGGTCTCCGTCGGACGTGGGCGACACGCCGCGACTCTATCCGGGCGTCGCGTTCCGCCCCCGATCCGGGTAGGGTCCTCCGGGGTCGTTTGCGGGTGGTTCTCCATCCGTCGATCGACCACGGCTTCCGCACCGCCGCCTGCGGAGGTCACCGCCACAAGGAACGCCGCCGACTCGGAGGCCTGCCCGTGAGACGACAGTTCGACGCCGTCAACCACCCGCTGCCCCGACGCACCCCGCTGTGCGTCGGCCTCGCGACCGCCTGCGCGTGCGTCGCGGTGGCGACGCCGGCGACCGCCGACTCGGGATCGATGTCCGTCGCCGCCGCCACCGCCACGGTCGAGGCCCCGGCCCCCGACGCCGCCGCCAAGCCCGCCGGCATGGCGATCGGGCAGAGCGGCAACCGCGTCAAGTCGCTCCAGCGCACCCTCTTCCAGCTCGGACTCCCGGTCGCCCGCGACGGCGAGTTCGGCCGTGCGACCGACATCGCCGTCCGGCGCTACGAGGTCCAGGAGGGCCTCGAGGTCGACGGCGTCGTGACGACCGACGAGTTCCGGGCGATGCGCAAGGCGGCACGGCCCAAGCGCGCCGAGCGGAGCTTCGCGTCGCGCACGCTGCGCCGCGGCGCCGTCGGCACCGACGTCCGCGCCGTCCAGCGCCTGCTCCTCGCCAACGGCATCGACGGACCGACGCACGGCAAGTTCACCGCGTCGACGCAGTCCAAGGTCCGGCGTTGGCAGCGGACCGAGAAGCTCAAGGCCGACGGCACGCTCACGCGCGAGGAGGCCCGCCTCCTGCGCAAGCAGACCCCGCCGCCCCCGGGCGCCGCCACGTCCGAGCCCCAGATCGAGCTCAAGGTCGACGAGCAGGGCTACACGTTCCCGATCAAGGGCAAGTGGCGCTGGGGCAAGGGCGCGACGTTGTTCGGCGACCGTGGCGGCGCGCACCAGGGCGTCGACGCGTTCGCGGTCTGCGGCACCCCGCTCGTGGCGGCGTCCGCCGGCAAGGTCAAGCTCAACAAGTCCCACGGCGCCGCCGGCAACTACGTCGTCATCACCGACACGCCGACCGGCGAGGACCAGGTGTACATGCACCTCAAGTCGCGGTCGCCGCTCAAGGTCGGCGACGCCGTGACCGCCGGGCAGGAGATCGGCGAGGTCGGCGACACCGGCAACGCCGACGGCTGCCACCTGCACTTCGAGATCTGGACGAAGGGCGGCTACTACACCGGGGGCGCGCCGCGCAACCCGAAGGCCGACCTGACCCGCTGGTCGGTGAGCGCCGGCAACCCGGCGCGCAGCTCGTTCTTCCAGACCTGATCCGGGCCCGCGTGGTGGTCCCGCGTCGCGGGGCCCGGTCGCGATCACATCGGCGACAGCTCGCCGCCGAACGGCCGGTCGGACACCGGCATCTCGATGCCGTCCTGCGCGAACACGACGTAGATCTGCTCGCGCAGCAGGCGCATGATCCGCCACTGCTGCGACGGGGTCGTCTTGATGACGAGGCGGATCGTCACCCCGTTGGGGCCGATCGACTGGACGCCCCAGACCTCCGGCGGCTCGAGCACGGCGGCGTCGTTCTCGCGGACCGCCTCGGCCGCGCGACCGATCGCGGCCTTCGCGGCGCTGATGTCCTGGCCGTGGGCGACCGGGACGTCCAGGACCGACCGCGACCAGTGCTGGCTCTGGTTGCCCACCGCACGCATCTCCCCGTTGGGGACGTGCCACACCGTGCCGTCGAGCGCCCGCAGGCGCGTGTTGCGCAGCGTCAGCGCCTCGACCACCGCGGTCACGGGATCGCCGCCGGACACGGGACGGAACTGGATCTCGTCCCCGACCCCGAACTGGTCCTCCAACAGGATGAACACGCCCGACAGGAAGTCCCCCACGAGCGACTGCGCCCCGAAGCCCAACGCGACGCCCAGCACGCCCGCGCCGGCCAGCAACGGCGCCAGGTCGATGCTCATCCGGCCGAGGGCCATGAACACGGCCGTGGCGTAGATCAGCGCCGTGGCGACGCTCTTGAGGATCCCCAGCACCGCCTCGCGACGCTGCTCGCTGCGGACGCTCACCTCCTGCGTGTCCAGCAGCGCCGCCGGCGCGATCCGCCGCACGACCGAGAACCCCTGCGACAGCCGGCCCGTCCCGACCCCGCGGCCGATGTTGACGATGCACCGCCGGACCAGGCGGTTGACGATCCACGCGACGACGAGGATGACGAGGATGCCCAGGCCGTCGGTGACGAGCCAGTGGACCGCCTCGGCGGCGAACCGATTGCCCGTCGCGGTCGGCGCGCCGTCGTAGATCGAGCGACACAGATCGCTCTGCCAGCTGCCGGCCTCGCCGCAGACGCGGTCGAGCCGCCGCCCGCGGGCGGCCACCTGCTCGGCGGAGAGCGCCTCGCCGAGGACCGGCGCCACGGTCGGGGAGATGGATCCGAGGATGGTCGTCAAGGCCACGGACCCGAAGGTAACGAACGCGCCGCCGCGGCCTGCCGGTGCATCGGGGCCGCTGCGTCGGTGCGCGCCGTCACGCCCACCCCGTCGGCGGTGGGCTACTCTTGTCCGCTGGTGGTGCCGGTCGGCCCCCGCTCGCCCCAGGCGATCGGAGCCCACCGTCCGCCATCGCGTTCCTCTCCCCTCGCGTGACTCCGCCCTCCGGGCCAGGATCTCTCGCGGCCGGCAGCTCGAGCGCGCCCCGGCCGTTCGCCATCCCGGCAACGGATCCAGAACCAGGAGTCACAGTGCCCGAAGTCACCTTCGCCGATCTCGGCGTGTCCGATGCCGTCGTGCGCGCCCTGGACGAGCGCGGCATGACCAGCCCGTTCGCCGTCCAGTCGCTCGTCCTCCCGGAGGCCCTGAAGGGTCGGGACGTGCTGGCCCGCGCCCCCACCGGGTCCGGCAAGACCATCGCGTTCGGCCTCACGATCGCCGAGCGGATCGAGTCGACCGACCCGCGCCCCAGCGCGCTCGTCCTCGTCCCGACCCGTGAGCTCGCGACCCAGATCGTCGACGAGACCTACGAGATCGCCCACGCCCGCGCGCTCGCGATCACCGCCGTCTACGGCGGCGCCGGGATCGAGAAGCAGGCCCGGCTGGCCCAGCGCTCGCACGTGCTCGTCGCCACCCCCGGCCGGCTCGAGGACCTGTTGCGCCGCGGCGACATCTCCCTGGGCCAGGTCCGCCTGCTCGTGCTCGACGAGGCCGACCGGATGCTCGACATGGGCTTCCTCCCGGCCGTCAAGCGGATCGTCGGCCAGACCCGCCGCGACCGCCAGACGCTGTTCCTGTCCGCGACGCTCGACGGGCGCGTCGGCGAGATCGCCAAGGCCTACACCGACGATCCCGCCCACATCAGCCACGACCATCCCGAGGTCGAGCAGGGCGCGATCACGCACCGGTTCCGCCAGGTCCACCGTGAGGACAAGGTCGACGCGCTCGTGCGCGCGCTCGACGTCAAGCGCGACCTGGCGGTCGTGTTCGTCAAGACGAAGCACGGGGCCGACAAGGTCGTCCGCAAGCTCAAGTCCCAGGGCGTCGACTCGGTCGCGCTGCACGGCAACCGCTCCCAGGCGCAGCGTCGGCGCGCGCTGACCGCGTTCGAGGACGGCGAGACCGACGTCCTCGTCGCCACCGACGTCGCCGCGCGCGGCCTCGACGTCGAGGGCGTCACCCACGTCATCCAGTACGACCTGCCCGTCGACGCCGAGACCTACGTCCACCGCGTCGGCCGCACCGGTCGCGCCGGTCGCACCGGCGAGGGCCTGACCTTCGTCGAGCCGGAGGAGGAGCGCGACATGGGCGTCATGGCCCGCGACCTCGATCTCGGCGTCGAGCTCTCGGCCGCCGGCATGCGGGTCGCGTCCCCGGGCGAGAAGGCCCCGGGCGTGCACCGGCAGCAGAAGCCCAAGCCCCCGCGCCCCGGTCGCGGCGGCAACGGCGCAGGACGTGGCGACGCCCACGGCGGCGGACGTGGCGGGGCCCGCGGTGGCGGTCGCGGCGACGGACGTCGTGGTGGCGACCGGCCGGGCGACGCGCGTCGCGGCGGCGACGGTGGACGGGGCGAGGGCCGCGCCGCCGAGCCGCGCCGCGCCGGTGACGGGGGCCGCGGCGACACCCGCCAGGACGGTGGCCGCAGCCATGCGCCGCGCTCGGGCGAGCCCAAGCGCTACCGGTCGTCGCGCGCCGGCGGTGGACGCTCCGGCGACGGTCGGTCCGACGACGGTCGCTCCGGCGGCCGCTCCGGCGGGGGTCGCGATGGTCGCCGCTCGGGCGGCGGCCGCGGTCAGGGTCGTCCGGGCGGCAGTCGGGGCTGATGGCCCGCCGGCTGGCGACCGCGCCGGCCCCCGTGGTCGGCGGGGTCATCGGCCTCATGGTCCTCGTCGTCCTGCACGTGGTGCGGGGCGTCGAGTACTGGAACTTCAGCGAGGGCGTCTACGCGTTCACGGCGAGGCTCCTCCTCGACGGGCACGACGTCTACGGCGACGTCGTCGCCGCCCAGCCCCCGGTGATGCTCCTCGCCGGCGCCGGGATCCTCGCGGTGTCGGACACCATCGAGGGGCTGCGCGCCGGCGTCGCGCTGCTCCAGCTCGCCGGTGGCGTCCTGGCCGCGCTGACCGCCGCCCGGCTCGGCGCTTCGCGGGCCTGGGTCGTCGCGACCCCGGCGCTCGCGATGCTGCTGCCGTGGGCGGTGCACGAGCACGGGGCGCTGACCCCCGAGCCGATCGGCCTGCCGCTGCTCCTCGGCGCGGGGCTCGCCGCCGCCCGACCCGGTCACGCGGCCCGGGTGGCCGGGGTCCTCCTCGCCGTCGCGGCGTTCACGAAGGTGACGTTCCTGCTGCCGGCGGTGGCGGTGACGCTCGTCGCCCGTGACCGCGCGGTCGTCGCCCGCTGGCTCGTCGGGGCGCTCGTCGTGCAGGCCGCGCTGTGGACCGCGCTGTTCGGTGGTGGGATGTGGGGCGACGCCGTCGTCGCCCAGTCCGAGAGCGCGATCCGCTCGGTCCGGTACATGGTCGAGGTCCTGTCGCAGTCGCTGTGGAGCCTGCTCGGGCTGCTCGGAGGTGTCGCGTGGCTCCTGTGCGCCTGGAGGCGGGAGCGGCGGAGCTCGACGCCCGCCGTCGACGCCGACCAGCGGCGCGTGAGCGTCACGCTCGCGATCGCGATGCTCCTGACGTCGGCGACGATGCTCAAGGACGGGACGGGTCTCAACGTCCTGGTCCCGGTCGAGACCGCGCTGCTACCGCTGGCGGTCGCGGGGTTCGCCCTCGCCTGGCGTACCGCGTCGCGGCCGGCGGTGCGCGTCGTCGTGGTGACGCTCGCGCTGCTCGGTCCGGCGCAGAGCATGGCGTTGCTCGCCGGCCCCGAGGACCCGGTCGGGTTCCTCCGCCCGTTCTCGGGGACGGCCTGGGCGCGGCTGCTGTCGTCGGACGAGGTCCGGGCGCAGGCCACGATCGCCCGGGCCTGCCCGCCCGGGGCGCCCTACAGCGGCCAGCCGTTCGTGGCGTTCGTCGCCGAGCGGCCGATGCCCGCCGACCAGCCCGACCTCTTCATCACCGCCCGGGCCGAGCACCACCGCGACGTCTACGCCCGGATGCTCGCCGTCGCGCCGCGCTGCCCCTGATCGCGCGGTCGGTCGGTCGACCGGCCGGGCCGACGGCGCGCGTGGCGGATGGCGCCCGCCACGCGACCACGATCCGCCGCGCACGGCGGTGCGGTCCCGCCGCACCGCGGGCCTGGTGACTCACATGCGGAACAGCGGGCGGCGGACCGGGTCGAGCGGGGCGTTGGCGCAGGCGTCGAGGGCCAGGCCGACGACGCGGCGGGTGTCGCGCGGGTCGATGATGCCGTCGTCCCACAGCCGCGCCGACGCGTACACCGGGTGGCCCTGCTCCTCGAACTGCTCGCGGACCGGGGCGGCCATCGCCTCGCGCTCCTCGTCGGAGAAGTCGATCCCGCGCGCGGCGAGCTGCTGCTCGCGGACGGTGGTGAGGACGGTCGCGGCCTGCTCGCCGCCCATCACCGAGATCCGGGCGTTGGGCCACATCCACATGAACCGCGGCTGGTACGCCCGACCGCACATGCCGTAGTTGCCGGCGCCGTGCGATCCACCGACGACGACGGTGAGCTTGGGCACCCGGGCGCACGCCACCGCGGCGACCATCTTCGCGCCGTCCTTGGCGATGCCGCCCGCCTCGTACTCGCGGCCGACCATGTACCCCGCGATGTTCTGCAGGAAGAGCAACGGGACGCCGCGCTCGTCGCACAGCTCGATGAAGTGCGCGGCCTTCAGCGCGCTCTCGCGGAAGAGGATCCCGTTGTTGGCGAGGATCCCGACCGGGTGGCCCATGACGTGCGCGAACCCGGTGACGAGCGTGTCGCCGTACAGCGGCTTGAACTCGTGCAGGTCGCTGCGGTCGACGACGCGGGTGATGATCTCGCGGGCGTCGTAGGGCTCGCGCGCGTCGACCGGGACGACGTCGAGCAGCGTGTCGGGGTCGTGCGTCGGCGGCTCCGGGGCACGGGTCTCCCACGGCGCGCCCGGCCGGCCGTCCGGCGCGGTGACCGGGCGGGACCGCGGCAGGGTCGCGACGATCCGGCGCACGAGCTGCAGCGCGTGCTCGTCGTCCTCGGCCAGGTGGTCGACGACGCCGGACGTCCGGGCGTGCAGCTCTCCCCCACCCAGGTCCTCGGCCGAGACCTCCTCGCCGGTGGCGGCCTTCACCAGCGGCGGTCCGCCGAGGAAGATCGTGCCCTGCTCGCGGACGATGATCGTCTCGTCGCTCATCGCCGGGACGTACGCGCCGCCGGCGGTGCACGACCCCATGACCGCCGCGATCTGGGCGATCCCCTCGCGCGACAGGCGGGCCTGGTTGTAGAAGATCCGGCCGAAGTGCTCCTTGTCGGGGAAGACCTCGTCCTGGCGCGGCAGGAACGCCCCGCCCGAGTCGACGAGGTACACGCACGGCAGGCGGTTCTCGAGCGCGACCTCCTGCGCCCGCAGGTGCTTCTTCACCGTCAGCGGGTAGTACGTGCCGCCCTTCACCGTCGCGTCGTTGGCGATGATGAGCACCTCGCGACCGTGGATCCGGCCGATCCCGGCGATGACCCCGGCGGAGGGCACGTCGTCGTCGTAGACGTCCTCGGCCGCCAGCGGCGCGAGCTCGAGGAACGGGCTGAACGGGTCGACGAGCCGGTCGATCCGGTCGCGCGGCAGGAGCTTGCCGCGCGCGAGGTGTCGCTCGCGGGAGCGCTCCCCGCCGCCACCGGCGATCCGCTCCAGCCTGGTGCGGAGATCGCCGATCAGGGCCTCGTGGCGCTCGCGGTGGGTGGTCCCCCCGTCGGTGGCTCCCGGTCCCGTCGCGCCCGGCCCGTTCCCTGCGGCCCCGTTCGCGGCCGTCGTCGTCGCGTCGCTCATGCGGACTCCTCCTCCTGCACCGCGGCCAGCACCTGGCCGCGCTTGACGTGATCGCCGACGGCGACGTCGACCTCTCCGACGACGCCGTCGGTCGGGGCGACGACCTCGAGCTCCATCTTCATCGACTCCAGGACGACGATGACCGTGCCCGCCGTCACCGCGTCGCCGACGGCGGCGCGCACCGCGATGACGACGCCGGGCAGCGGCGCCTCGAGGCTGCCCGACCCCACGCCGGTCCCGGCGGTCGTCTCGGGCATGTCGCGCCACGACCAGGTGCCGTCGGGGCCGTGGACCCACCACCAGTCGTCGTCGCGACCGACGGTCCACCGGGCCGCGTCGTGGCCCTCGCGGACCTCGATCCGCGCGACGCCGTCGGGCCCCAGGGCCCCGGTGACGCCGACCGCCACCGGATCGGCGCCGTCGACGGCGACGTCGGAGCCCCCGTCGGCGCGGGGCCGCAGGTCGACCGTCACCGCGGCGTCGTCGGGGTCGAGCATCCGCAGCCGGGTGCTCGCCGGGCCCCCGATCCGCCAGCCGTCGGGCCGGTCGAACGCGGCGGTGCGGCCGTCGCCGGTGCGGACCGCCTCCTCGTGCCTGCGCCACGCGGTGAGCGCGCGCAGCGCGGCCGCGGCCGCGGCGTCGGAGGGACCGGCCAGGCCGGCCGCGTCGTCCTCGTCGGCGAGGAGCGCCTCGACGAGCGTCGTCGTCTGTGCGCCCGCACGCACCTCGGGCCGGTCGACGAGCCGGCGGAGGAACGCGGCGTTCGTCTGCACGCCGAGGATCGTCAGCTCGTCGAGCGCCCGGCGCAGGCGCTCCAGGGCCTGGTCGCGGTCGCGGCCGTGGGCGACGACCTTCAGGAGCATCGGGTCGAACGCCGTCGTGACGTCGCCACCGGCGGCGAGGCCCGAGTCGACGCGGATCCCGGGCCCGTGCGGCTCGGCGTAGGCGACGACGGGACCGGTCGCGGGCAGGAACACCGGTCCGGCGGGACCGGCGCCGATCCGCTCCGCGCAGATCCGGGCCTCGATCGCGTGGCCGCGGGGTCGCGGCGCCCCGGCGCCGCCGCGGTCGTCGGTCCGCGACGCGACCATCGCGTCGGCGAGCGGCTCGCCGTCGGTGATCCGCAGCTGCAGCTCGACGAGGTCGAGGCCGTGGACGAGCTCGGTGACCGGGTGCTCGACCTGCAGCCGGGCGTTCATCTCGAGGAAGAAGAGCTCGGTCGCGTCGTCGTCGCACGCGGATCCGGGGCGCGCGTCCGGCACCCCGACGAGAAACTCGACGGTGCCGAGGTTGCGGTACCCGGCGGCGGTCGCCAGCCGCACCGCGGCCTCGTGCAGCCGGGTGCGCAGCACGTCGCCCAGGCCCGGCGCCGGGGACTCCTCGACGAGCTTCTGGTGGCGCCGCTGCAGGCTGCACTCGCGCTCCCCGATGGCGACGACCGCGCCGTGGTGGTCGGCGGCGATCTGCACCTCGACGTGGCGTGCGGGCTCGACGAGCCGCTCGACGAGGAGCTCGGCGCGGCCGAAGGCGGCCTGCGCCTCGCGGCGGGCGGCGCCGACCGCGCCGTCGAGCTCGGCGAGCGCGTCGACGCGACGCATCCCCTTGCCCCCGCCCCCGGCGGACGCCTTGAGCAGCAGCGGCAGCCCTGCATCGTCGGCGAACGCGCGCACCTGCTCGGCGGTCACGTCGTCGCCCTGCAACCCCGGGACGACCGGGACGTCGGCGTCGGCGGCGGTCCGCTTGGACGCGATCTTGTCGCCGAGCAGGTCGATCGCGTCGGCGGTCGGCCCGATCCAGGCGATGCCCGCGTCGACGAACGCCCGCGCGGCGTCGGCCCGCTCGGCGAGGAACCCGTACCCGGGGTGGACGGCGTCGCAGCCCCGCTCGCGGGCGATCGCCACGAGCCGGTCGACGTCGAGGTACGGCGAGCGCTGCTCGTCGGCGGGCAGCGCGACGGCGTGGTCGCACGCCGCGACGTGCGGCGCGGCGGCGTCCTGCGGGGCGTGGACGGCGACGGACTCGATCCCGAGCCGGCGCAGCGTCGCGGCGATCCGCACCGCGATCTCGCCGCGGTTGGCGATGAGGACGCGATCAGGCATGGTCGGCTCCGGGTCGGTCGGTCGAGGTCGGTCGGGCTCGGGCGGCCCGCGCTTAGGCGAGGAGGGCGCGGGAGATGACCATCTGCTGGACCTCGTCGGTCCCCTCGCCGATGGTGAGGATCTTCGCGTCGCGGTAGAAACGGCAGACGGGGTACTCCTCCATGTAGCCGTACCCGCCGTGGATCTGCACGGCCTCCTCGGCGGCGCGGACGGCGAGCCGCCCGGTCTTGAGCTTCGCCTGGGCGGCGGTGAGCGAGAAGTCGCGGCCGGCGTCCTTGAGCGCCGCGGCGCGATAGACGAGCAGCCGGGCGGCCTCGATCTCGGTCGCCATGTCGGCGAGCTTCGCCTGGATCTGGCCGAACCGGGCGATCGGGCCGCCGAACGCGTTGCGGGTCTTCGCGTACGCGGCGGCCTCGTCGAGCGCACCCTGCGCGAGGCCCAGGCCCATCGCCGCGACGCCGATCCGTCCGCCGTCGAGGATCTGCATGAACTGCTTGAACCCGGCGCCGCGCGGGCCGAGGAGGTTGGCCTCGGGCACCTGCGCGCCGGTGAACGTCAGCGGCCGGGTGTCCGACGCGTTCCATCCCATCTTGCGGTACGGCTCGCCGGGCTCGTAGCCGGGGGTGCCGTTGGGGACGATGAGGTTGGAGATCTCGGGACGGGTGCGGCCCTTGGCGTCCGTGAGCTCGCCGGTCACCGCGGTGATCGCGACGTGGCCGCTGATGTCGGTCCCGGCGTTGGTGATGAACTGCTTGGCGCCGTCGATCGTCCACGTGCCGCCGTCGAGCGTCGCGCGGGTCTTGACGTTGCCGGCGTCGGAGCCGGCCTCGGGCTCGGTCAGCCCGAACGCGCCGAGCTTGCGACCCGCGCAGAGGTCGGGCAGCAGCTCGGCCTTCTGCTCGTCGCTGCCGAAGAGCCAGATCGGCTGGGTGCCCAGCGACGTGTGCGCGCACATCGTGATCGCGACCGACGAGTCGATCCGGGTGAGCTCCTCGACGGCGACGGCGTACTGCAGCGTCGTGCCGCCCGATCCGCCGACATCCTCGGGGAACGGGATGCCCATCCAGCCCAGCTCGCCCATCTTCGCCACGAGCGCGTAGGGGAAGGCCTTGGTGCGGTCGAGCTCCTCGGCCACCGGGGCGACCTCGGAGACGGCGAAGTCACGGACGACGGCCTGCAGCTCGCGGACGTCTTCGGGCAGATCGAGATCCATACGTTGCTTATACCGAACGGACGGTCTAAGTTTCAAGGCGCACGTCGCCCACGCCTCCGACCGGTGGCGGTCGCCCATCGAGGCGGCCGACCGGTGGGCGGGCGCCGCCCCACCACCCATGGCCGCACCTCCGAAGAAGCCCCACCTGCGCGAGCGCTACGACGAGCGTCAGCGGACCGTGCTCGACGCCTGCGCCCGGGTGTACGCCGAGCGCGGCTACCACGGTGCCTCGATCGACGACCTGCTCGCCGCCACCGGACTGACCCGCGGCGGCCTGTACCACTACATCGGGTCGAAGCCCGAGTCCCTGGCCCGGATCCTCGGCGACCTCATGGGACCGCTGCTCGAGCAGGCGGCCGCCGTCGTGTCGGGACCGGACGCCCCGTCGACCGCCGAGGGTCGGCTCCGCGCCCTCGTCGGGGTGTGGCTGCGGCGGGTCGGCGAGCGCCAGGCCCACGTGCGCGTGTTCCAGCAGGAGCGCCACGCGCTCGAGTCCGGCGGGGCGTGGGACGAGATCCGGGCCGACCGCGATGCGTTCACGTCGCTGCTCGTCGGCGTGCTGCGCGACGGCGCGGCGTCGGGCGAGCTGACGATCGCCGACCCGTCGCTCACCGCCCTGGCGATCCAGGGCATGGTGAACCACGCGGCGACCTGGCTCGACCCCGCCGGGCGGCTGACCCCCGACGAGGTCGCCGACGGATTCTGCGACCTCGTCCTCGACGGGATGCGGGCGTAGCGGCCGGACACCCGCGGTCCGTGCCGGACGCCACGAGGGCAGCGCCGGCCACCGCGGCGCTCGTCGACCGTGGCGGCCCGACGCGGCCTCAGCCCTCGTCGGCCGCGGCGGCCGCCGGCGCGGGCTCGGGCACGTCCTCGCCCAGCAACGCCGCCCGACGCTCGGCGGTCAGCGGCTCGTAGCGGTCGCGGGACGGCTCGTAGGCCCACGCCCGGTCGTCGCCCGGGTCCGGGAGCCCGGCGTCGCGCAGGCCGCTCGTGATCGGCCGGTACCACGTGGTGACCGGCAGGTCGTCGACGACGTGCACGACGTCGGGTCGACGCTCCACGTCGAGCGCCGCCAGGGCCCCGGTGACGTCGTCGACGGCCAGCTCGCGGCCGTCGCGCAGCGTCACGGCGGCCACCGCCACCCGTCGACGCCCCGCGCCCCGCACCTGGTAGGCGACCGCCAGGTCGATGTCGGGGATGGCGTCCAGGGCGTCGATCACCGGGAACGCGTAGACGAGCCCGTGCTCGGTCGGCGTCGCCGCCGCGGCGTGGTCGACGAGCCAGTAGTCGCCCTCGGCGTCGCGACGGAAGAGGTCGCCGGTGACGTGCCACGCGTCGCCGCGCTTGAACACGCCGCGCAGCGGGTTGCCGGGGGCCGCCTCGACCGCCGTCCGCACCCGCGTGAGGAGCATGCCGATGTCGCCGTCCACCGCGGGCAGGACGAACCCGTCCGCACCCTCGACGAGGCCGCCGACCTCGGGATCCCACGCGGCCAGCCGCAGCTCGGAGCTGCCCGGCAGTCGACGGCCCTTCGCGCCCGGCTTCTGCCCCGACACGTTGGCGAGGACCGCGTCGCCCTCGGTCGACGCGTAGAACTCCAGGACGCCGGCGGTGCTGAACCGCTCGAGCGTGCGCAGCCAGAGGCCCCGCGGCATGCCGGACCCGATGAAGAGCCGGATCGGGTGGTGCTGCTCGACCGGGCTCGGCGGCGCGTCGACGAGCGCCCGCGCCGACGTCCACGTGTACGACACGACGGTGACGCCGTAGCGGCGGACCTCGTCCCAGAACGTCGACGGCGAGTACTCGCGCGACAGCGCGATCCGGGCGCCGGACGCGACCGCGCCGCCGACGCTCATGAGCAGCGCCGACGGGTGGTGCAGCGGCGTCACGGCGTAGACGGTGTCCTTCGGCGTCAGCTCGGCCGCGGCGGCGGTGCCGAACGCCGACAGCGCCCAACGGTGGTTGCTGATCCGCTTGGCGCGGGTCCGACGACCCTCGCCGGTGAACACCGTGAACGCGTGGTCGACCGCGCGTCCCTGGTTGGGCCGGTACCACGACGGCAGGCGCACCTTGGCCGGGTCGATCCGCTCCAGGTCGACGACGAGCGGGCCGAGGTCGCGCGGCTCGCCGCCACCGCCGAGGACGAGGACCTCGACCGACAGCGCGTCGGAGGCCCGGACGGCCATCTCGGGATCGGCGACGACCCGCTCGATCTGGCCGATCTCGGCCTCCAGCGCCAGGTCGCCGTCGGGCCGCATGAGGACGGCGACCGCGCCGATCCGGCTGAGCGCCGCGACGACGGTGAGCGCACTGGGGCGCGGGGCCATGAGCACGCCGACGTGCTGGCCCTGACGGACCCCGACGCGGACGAGGCCGCGGACGACGTTGTCGATCCGCTCCTTCACCGCGCCGTGGGTGTGGGCGCGGTCCTCGAAGAGGAAGAGGACGTCGTCCTGCGCGCGCTGCGCCTGCTCGTCGAGCAGCAGCCCGAGCGAGATCCGCGTCTGCGGCTGGATGCCCTCCAGGCGGAAGAGCCGCGGCAGCTGCGACGCGGCGCCGTCGGCGATCCCCCGCACGGTCCGCAGGGTGCCGCGCACGCTGCGGCGCAGCGAGCGCACGACGCCGACGCCGACGTCGGACGCCAGCTCGATGCTCGTCCCGACGCGGGGCGCGACCGGGGCGTCGTCCTCGGCCTCGGGGTCGATCGGGACGAGCGCCTCGGGCGGCTCGCCGCGACCGTCGCGCCAGTTGATCCAGTCGGCGACGGCGGGCATCGTGACGCGCCGGGCGGCTCCGCCGACGACGAGCCCGAAGTGCCCGGCGGGGAGCGGGATCTCGAAGCACTCCGACTGCGGCGCGGCCCGGGCGATGCCGCGCACGGCGCGCGGCGTCGCGATCGAGTCGACCTCGCCGACGAACGCCAGCACCGGCGCGGTGATGTCGGCCAGCGTCACGAGGCGGTCGTCGATGACGATGCCGCCCGACAGCATCCGGTTCTGGGCGACGAACTGCCGCAGCAGGTCGGCGAGCGCCGGGCCCGACCAGGCGACGAACCCCTCGCCGTTGAGGAACCGCCGCTGCCCCTCGCGCGGCAGCAGCGCCTCGCGGTCGTGCAGGCGCAGGAGGAAGTCGAGCTGCGACCGCGCGGTCTTCACCGGGTCGAGCAACCGGAACCCGGTGCTGCTCGCCCACGCCGGCAGGCTGCGGCCGGCGTCGAACACGTGGTTGGCGAGGAACGTCGCGGCCTCGCCGGCGAGCCGCTCGGGGATGCCCAGCGGGATGTTCGCGCCGATGTCGACCGGGCTGCCGAACGTGATGATCGACGCCAGGCCCTCGCTGCGCCGGTAGGCGGCGGCCTGGTAGCAGAACATCCCGCCCTGGGAGTAGCCGGCCAGGTGGACGTCGCACCCCGTCGCCTCGCGCACCCGCTCCACGGCGTCGCTCACCGCGACGACGTGGTCGGTGAGGGTGCGCTCCATGCCCCCCTCCTCGCGCTCCGGGGCGCCGAAGTCGACGACCCACGGGTCGAGGCCCAGCTCGTCGAGGCGCTGGACGGCGCTCGAGCTCGTCGACACGTCGTAGACCTCGGCCGCGAGCATGAGCGGCGGGACGAGGAGGATCGCCGGCCGGGGGCCGTCGGCGTCGGGGAAGTAGTGCCGCAGGCGGTAGACCCGCTGCTCGTGGACGACGTCGAACGGCGAGTGGTCGTCGCCGGTGTCGAGGCCGCCCAGCCGCACGACCTCGAGGGCGTTCTGGGCGGCGGCCCCGAGGCGGGCCCCCGACTGCGCGATGCCCCCCGGGAGGATCCTCACGCGCGCCCCCGGTGATCGGCCCGTCCGGCCTTGCGCTGCGCCACGTCGTCGCTCCCCATTCGTCGTTCCCTGCCGAACCTAGCGCGCGACGTCGACCGCCGCACGGCCCTGCACCGTACCGGCGACCGGCGCACGCCGTACGCCATCGCCACGACCGCGAATGCTACCGTAGGTAGGAAATTCGGTGCGGTCCGACCCGTCGCGTCGTCGCACCCCCACCCGGTGATCCGATGCCTCCAGTCGCGCCCCACCATCCCCACCTGCTCGCGCCCCTCGACCTCGGGCACGTCACCCTCCGCAACCGCGTCGTCATGGGGTCGATGCACACCGGCCTGGAGGACCGTCGCCGCGACGCGGGCCGCCTGGCGGCGTACTTCGCCGAGCGGGCGCGCGGCGGCGCCGGGCTCATCGTCACCGGCGGCTACGCCCCCAACCGCAGCGGCTGGCTGCTGCCGCTCGGCGGACGGATGTCGGCGTCGGCGGTGCGCCACCACCGCCGGATCACCGACGCGGTGCACGCCGAGGGCGGGCGGATCGCGCTGCAGCTCCTCCACGCCGGCCGCTACGCCTACCACCCGTTGTCGGTGTCGGCGTCGGACGTGCCGTCGCCGATCACGCCGTTCCGGCCCCGGGCGCTGTCGGGCTGGGGCGTCGAGCGGACGATCGACGACTTCGCCGCCGCCGCGACCCACGCCCGCGACGCCGGCTACGACGGGGTCGAGATCATGGGGTCGGAGGGCTACCTCGTCAACCAGTTCCTCGCGCCGCGGACGAACCGCCGGACCGACGCCTGGGGTGGCACCCCGGAGCGGCGACGCCGGCTCGCCGTCGAGATCGTGCGGCGCACCCGCGACGCCGTCGGACCGGACTTCGTCGTCGTCTACCGCCTGTCGCTCCTGGACCTCGTCCCCGACGGGCAGCGGTGGGACGAGGTCGTCGCGCTCGCCCGCGAGGTCGAGGCGGCGGGCGCGTCGATCATCAGCAGCGGGATCGGCTGGCACGAGTCGCGGGTGCCGACGATCGTCACGTCGGTCCCGCGCGGCGCGTTCACGTGGGCGACGGCGAAGCTCCGCCCGCACGTCGGGATCCCGGTGGTCGCCGCCAACCGCGTCAACGGCCCGGCGCAGGCCGACGCGATCCTCGCCCGAGGGGACGCCGACCTCGTGTCGATGGCGCGACCGTTCCTCGCCGACCCGGAGTGGATCCGCAAGGCCGAGCAGGGCCGCGACGACGAGATCAACACCTGCATCGCCTGCAACCAGGCGTGCCTGGACCGGGCGTTCGCCAACCGCACGGTGTCGTGCCTCGTCAACCCCCGCGCCGCGCACGAGACGGAGCTGACGATCGCCCCGGCGACGACGCCGCGCCGGATCGCGGTCGTCGGCGCCGGACCGGCCGGGCTGGCGTGCGCCACCACGCTCGCCGAGCGCGGGCACGCCGTCGACCTCTTCGAGGCGGGCGACGCGATCGGCGGGCAGTTCCGCCTGGCGATGCGCGTCCCGGGCAAGGAGGAGTTCGCCGAGACGCTCCGGTACTTCGGCCGGCGGATCGAGACGACCGGCGTGGCGCTGCACCTCGACCACGCCGTCGACGTCGCGACGCTGCGGGCGGGAGCGTTCGACGCGATCGTCGTGGCCACCGGGGTGCGGCCGCGGGTCCCGGCCATCGACGGCATCGACCACCCGCGGGTGCTGGGGTACCGGGAGGTGCTGGAGGGCGCCCGCGTCGGGGGGAGCGTGGCGATCATCGGCGCCGGCGGGATCGGGTTCGACGTGGCCGAGTTCCTCACGACGACCGCGTCGTCGACGCTCGACGCCGACGCGTGGCGGCGCGAGTGGGGCGTGACCGACACCGAGCACCAGCGCGGCGCGATCGTCGCACCGGAGCGGCCACCGGTGGCGCGCCGCGTGCACCTGCTGCAACGCAGGACGGGCCGGTTGGGTGCGGGCCTGGCCAGGACGTCGGGCTGGGTCCACCGGGCGTCGTTGCGCCGGCACGGCGTCGAGATGGTGGCCGGGGTCGCCTACGACCGGATCGACGACGACGGCCTGCACGTCACCGTCGACGGCCGGCCGCGCACGCTCGCGGTCGACCACGTCGTCGTCTGCGCCGGCCAGGAGTCCCGCCGCGACCTCGTCGCGCCGCTGCGCGCGGCCGGACCGGAAGCCACGGACGGGACCGGGCCCGGCGTCCACGTCATCGGCGGCGCCGACGTCGCCGCCGAGCTCGACGCCCAACGGGCGATCGACCAGGGCGTGCGGCTCGCGGCGCGGCTGTGAGCGGCGGGGCCGGGGTCAGTCCTGGTAGCCGCGGTCCGGTCGGACGTTGGCCTTGCGGCCCTTGATCACGAGGCCGCGCAGGTCGCGGAGCACCTCGTCGGTGCGGTCGGCGGGGACCTCGACGAGCGCGAACCGGTCGTGGATCTGGATCGCGCCGATGTCACGGCCGCTGAGCGACGACTCGCCGGCGAACGCGCCCACGATGTCCTGCGGCCGCACCCCCGACTGCCGACCGGCGGCGACGTACAGGCGGGTCATCGGGCCGCTCGGACCGCCACGGCGCGGTCCCCGGTCTCCGCGGTCCGGCCGCGGGCCGCGGTCGCGCGGGCCCTTGCCGCCCGACCGGTCGTCCCAGCGGTCCTTCGGCCGGATGACCGGGATGTCGTCCTCGTCGTCGAGCGGGGCGCCGCTCGACTCGTGGAGGAGCTTGGCCGCCGCGAGCGCGACGTCCATGAGGTCGAACTCGTCGGCGAGGCCCTCGACGATCGTGCGCCACGGGTCGAGGTCGTCCTGGAGGATGCTCTCGCGCAGCGCCGCCCGGGTGAGCTCGAGCCGCTTGGCGCGCAGGTCGGCGACGGTCGGCACCGACTCGACGGCGATCTTCTGCCGCGTCAGGCGCTCGACGTTCTTCAGCATCCGGTGCTCGCGGGGCTGGGCGAGCGTGATCGCCACGCCCTCGCGTCCCGCGCGGCCGACGCGGCCGATCCGGTGGACGTACGCCTCGGGGGCGGACGGCACGTCGTAGTTCACGACGTGGCTCAGGTTGTCGATGTCGAGGCCGCGGGCGGCGACGTCGGTGGCGACGATGAGCTCGGTCGTGCCGGCCTTCAGCCGCTCGATGACGCGGCTGCGCTGCTCCTGGCTCAGGCCGCCGTGGAGCGCCTCGGCGCGGTAGCCGCGACCGTTGAGGGTCTGGGTGAGCGTGTCGACCTCGGCCCGGGTGCGGCAGAAGACGATCGCCGCGGTCGGCGACTCCTGGTCGAGCACGCGGCCGAGCGCCGCGGGCTTGTGGGCGCGCGCGACGAGGTAGGCGGTCTGGCGCACGAGCGGCGCCTCGCCGGCCGCGGGCGCCTCGCGCGCCAGGCGGATCTGGACCGGGTCGTCGAGGTGGTTGGCGGCCAGGCGCTCGATCCGTCGCGGCATCGTCGCCGAGAAGAGGACGGACTGGCGCTCCTGCGGCGCGGCGTCGAAGATCGTCTCGAGGTCCTCGGCGAACCCCATGTCGAGCATCTCGTCGGCCTCGTCCAGCACGACGGTGCGGACGTGGTCCAGCCGCAGCGACCCGCGGTTGAGGTGGTCGATCGCGCGGCCGGGGGTGGCGACGACGACGTCGATCCCGCGCTTGAGCTCGCGCAGCTGCCGGGTGATCGGCTGGCCGCCGTAGACGGGCAGCACGCGGACGCCGAGCGCGCGGCCGTAACGGTGCAGCGCCTCGGACACCTGCATCGCCAGCTCGCGGGTGGGGACGAGCACGAGCGCGACCGGGTCGACCCCGCGGTCGGACCGGTCGACGTCGGCGATGCGGTGCAGCAGCGGCAACGCGAACGCGGCGGTCTTGCCGGTGCCGGTCGCGGCCTGCCCGAGCAGGTCGTGGCCCTCGAGCAGCGGTCCGATCGCCTCGCGCTGGATCGGCGTCGGCTCCTCGTAGCCCAGCTCCGTCAGCGCGGCGAGGAGCTCGGGCCGCAGGTCGAGGTCGGCGAAGGTCGGGCCCTGCGGGTCCTCGTCGACCGACGGGGTCGGGTCCTCGTCGGCGGGCGCGTCGGCCGTCGGGGTCGGGTCCGCTGCGGGCACGTCGGCCGTCGGGGTCGGGTCGTCGACCGGGGCCGACGGCGCGTCGGTCGGGGACGGGCCGTCGGGCGCGGTGGCGGAGGTCGGGGCGGGCGACGGGACGTCCGACCCGCCGGCGGCGGTGTCGTCGTCGGCGGGAGGCGAGGCGTCGGTCACGATCGCCTTTCACGGTAGCGAGGGGCAGGCCGCGGCGACGCCCCGCCCCGCGGGATCACGCCCCGGGTGGCGTGGGGCCGCGCCGCGCCCACGGACCGTGGTCCTCGGCGCGGCGGTCGATCGCGAGGCTCGTGCCGGTCCGCGTCTTGACGTGGGCGCAGAGGTCGCGGGCGACGTCGAGCACCGCCGTGGCCGCGACCTCGCGCTCCGGTCGCCACTCCGCCACGCCGATCGACACGGCCAGCGCGGCGTGGACCCGCGGGCGCCCCTCGCGGTCGGGCCGCACGACGTACCCCCGCTCGAGCTCCTCGGCCGGGTGGAGGCGTCGGGACGCCTCCTCGAATCGGGCGACGACGTCGAGCGCGAGCGTCCGGGCGTCGTCGGGGGCGGCGAGGAGGACGAAGTCGTCGCCGCCGAGATGCGCCGCGATCCGGTCGCCGCCGGGGGCCGCCGTCGCCGCCGCGACGACGCTCTCCCCCACCGCCGCGATCGCGTCGTCGCCGCGCTCCACCCCGTGACGGTCGTTGTAGTCGCGGAGCCCGTCGAGGTCGATCCGCAGCACGGCGAACGGCTCGGCGTCGGCCATCCGGCGCTCCATCGACGCCAGCAACGTCCGACGTCCCGGGAGCCGGGTCCGCGGGTCCAGGTCCGCGCGCGCCGCACCGCGTCGCACCGCGAACGTGAGCCGGGCGCCGAGGTCGGCGGGGGCGAACGGCCGGACGACGAAGTCGTCGACGCCGATCGCGTCGGCGCGCGCCACGACGTCGGGATCCGGGCCGTCGACGACGGCGACGACCGGGATCGTCACGGTTCGGTGGTCCCGTCGCAACCGCTCGATCGCGTGCGCGATCCCCGCACCGCCGGTCTCGGCGTCGAGGAGGACGACGTCGGGGGCGTCGCGGCGCGCCCGGTCGGGCAGCTCGTCCGGGGTGGCGACGGTGTCGCACCGCATCCCGAGGTCCTCGAGCTCGTCGCCGAGCGCGCCGAGGCCCAGGCCGTCGGCCTGGACGAGCAGGACGCGTGGTCCCACCCGGCGGTCGGCGGTGGTCTCGGTGCGGTCGGGACGGAGGAGCATGGGACGGTCCCGGCCCACGCTAGACCGATGCCGCCGTCCGCTCACCCCGTCTGGACGACCGACGTAGCGGACGCCCGCCGGCCGGGCGCGTGCGGACGACGCGCCCGGCCGCGCGCGGCGCGACCACGGCAGGCCGTCCGCCGGCGCGGGTCAGCGCTGCTTCGCGACGATCCGCACCGTGCGCGAGCCGAACCGCACCTCCACCCGGTACGTCCCGCGCGGGGCCCGCACCGACGCGGCGACCCGGCTGGACCGGCGGGTGACCGCGCGCAGGACCCGGCGGCCCTTGCGGCCCTTCAGGACCCGGATGCGGACGGTCGCGACCTTGCCCGACGGGCGCCGCACGACGATCCGCGGACGCTTGCGACCGCGCGCCTCGCGGACGGTCACGATCGTGCCGCCACGGTCGGCGGTGTGCAGCCGCTCGGCGCTGCGGTCACGCTCGAGGTCCGCGGGGCAGAACGGCGCCTTGATCCAGCGCTTGGCGGAGTACGCCTTCGTCTGGTCGCTCGTGCGGGGCGAGTCCGGGTCGGTCGACAGGCCGTAGGTGAGGAACGTCCGCACGTCGGGGCAGCCCGGCTTGAGGTGCACCGCCTGGATGTACGACCCGCCGTGGACGACGTCGACGTACCCCTTGCGCGAGTCCCAGACCGGGGTCATGACGTTGAAGATCCCGCTGGCGTGCGGTCCGCCGTGGATCGGGATCTCCTCGCCGCGCCGGGTGACGGTCTGCCCCTGGCGCAGCGTCGCGTCGAGCGGCAGGCCCGCCTCCTCCAGGTCGTTGACGGCCTCGCCGAGCATGAGCAGGACGTTGGGGTGGAGCGTCGCCAGGCCGGCCGGGGTGTCGACCGGACGGTTCGCGTCGAACGCCGTGGTGTAGGGCCCCAGGAGCCCGCCGGGAAGGGTCAGGCCGGTGGCGTTCGTCACGCGGGTGACGAACCGCTGCCACAGCAGCGCGCCCTTGGAGTCCAGGTCGTTGCGCATGTCCCACGCGCGCAGGACGCGGCATGCCTCGCTGTCGCAGCCGCGGACGAGGTCGTCGCGCCACAGCTCGGCGCTGTACACGCGGTTGCCCATCCCGACCTGCATGAGGTTCTCCAGATCGAAGCCCTTGCCCGGCAGGCCGTCGGTCCCGGCGACCCGCTCCTGGAGCTGCTTGATCCCGATCCGGGTGCGCAACGTGCGCTGGGCGCGCTCGTCGCCGATGAGCCGGCTGAAGCCCTCCAGCGGCTGGTCCGGGTGGGTAAGCCAATGCGAGTCGTTCATGTTCGACACGTGGTCGTCGCGCCGCAGCGAGGGCTGCCGGCCCGGCCCGAGGAGCCCGGGCGCGACGGCGTCGGGGTCGTTGCCGGGGCGGCACGCCGAGGTCGACCCGTCGAGGATCGGCAGTCGCTGGAGCTGGTCGGTGACGAGGCCGAGCGTCGTGTTGCAGCGGTGGTACTTGTCGCGGTCGACGTGCGGCATCGAGCCGATGTCGGCGTAGTACGCGTTGCCCGCGGTGTCGGCCGCGATGGTGTTGACCCACGGGATGCCCTGGTACCGCTTGAGCGCCGCCTCCGCGTCCTGCGTCGACTGCGCGTGGTTCATCGCGAAGAAGTGGTTCATGATCCGGCCGAGGTTCTCGGCGTTGCCGTCGTGCAGCGCGTACGCCGACACGGGGTTCCACGGGAAGAGCGACAACCCGAGGATCGACGTGAACACCGGACCGTGGTGCGACGACCACAGGGTGCGGGTGCGGGTGGAGAGCCTCCCGCCCGCCCCACGGACCCTGACGGTCACGCGGTCGCCCTTCATGCGGTGGACCTTGCCGTCCTCGACGTAGGCCGTGGGATCGCCGGGGACGAGCGACAGCTGGTACGGCACGAACCGTCGTGCGGTCGACACGGTGTGCGACCACGCCATGCCGCGCGTCGTGCCGATGAGGACGATCGGGACGCCCAGGAGCGAGCCGCCGGTGACGTCGACCTTGCCGGGGATCGTGAGGTGGGCCTGGTAGAAGCGCTCCGATCCCTGCCACGGGAAGTGCGGGTTGCCGTACAGCAAGCCGTGCCCGTCGCGCGACGCGGCACGCCCGATCGCGTAGGCGTTGGACCCCAGGCCGCCGAGGCGCCGGTCGAGCTCGCCGGCCGGCACCGCGCGGGCCCGCGCGACGGCGTCGACCGGTCCGGTGAGCGGCTGCGCGGCGCCGATGCCGTCGATCGCGACGCCGGACGACGCGATGATCGACAGCGCGTAGAACCGCCGGTAGACGTCCATGACCGTGATCGGCCGGACCCATTCCTTGCCGCGGCAGGTGCGGTCGGGGACGCCGTCGCGGCCGCCGACCTCGCGCAGCCACGCGTTCCACCCGTCGACGTACCCCTGCAGCGCGTCCTTGATCTCGGCCTTCGGCCCGAGCGGCTCGGGCTGGGCGACGAGTCGCTCGATCGTGCCCGCGTCCTTGATCCGCTGGTAGAAGAAGTCGCTGTTGAGGTTGCTCGCGGTCGACCCGTTGCCGCGGATCTCGTAGCGCGCGTCGGGGCCGAAGTACCGCGAACGCTCGCCGTTGGCGGTGACGTAGGACTCCATCACCGTGCAGGCGGTGTCCTCGGCGAGCGCCTTGGCGTAGCCGTAGCCCATCGACCGGTAGTCGGACGCCTTGATGTGCGGGACGCCGAACGCGGTGCGGGTGACCGTCACGTCGTACGGTGGCGCGGCGGTCGCCGCTCCCGGCGCGCCCAGTCCCGCCAGGAGCGCCAGCGCCCCGATGATCCCCGTCCGCAGCCCTCGCATCGCGCCCAGCATAGAGGAACGCCGGTGTTCCTCGCCAGTGTCGCGCGCGACGCCGCATCGAGCCCTACCGGCGAGTAGCCCCCGGGCTCTACCCGCGGTAGGATCCCGGCATGGCCACCGAGTCCCGCCCCGTCACCGCCGACGCGCCGGTGGACGCGCCCGGTCCCCCGGAAGCGCTGCGGCCCCGGCCGGTCCCCCCGTCGCCCGCCGGGCCCGCCGAGGACGGCGCCGCGATCCACCTGCCGCCCCGCATCCGCGGCAACCGGGCGTCGCACCTGCTGCGGTTCTCGCTCCGCCAGCACGACCTCGTCACCCGTGCCCGGCGCGAGCACGGCGACGTCTTCCGCGTCCACGCCCCGATCCCCGGCGAGCCGTCGATCACCGCCCACCCCGAGCACGTCCGGTCGCTCTTCACCGCCAAGCCGGAGCTGGCCCCGTCGGTGACCGCCGAGTCGCCGCTGCGTCCGATCGTCGGACCCAACTCGGTGCTCACCGCCAACGGTCCGCGGCACCTGCGCCAGCGTCGCCTGCTGCTGCCGCCGTTCCACGGCGAGGCGATCGCCCGCTACGCCACGATGATCGAGGAGGTCGCCGAGCGCGAGATCGCGACCTGGCCGCAGGGGCGACCGTTCGCGCTCGCGCCGCGGATGCAGACGATCACCCTCGACGTCATCATGGCCGGGATCTTCGGGTTCACCGGACCGGTCGTCGAGGGGTCGCCGGAGCACCGCCTGCGCCACGTCATCCAGCGCCTGACCGCGATCTCCACCACCCCGGTCGCGAAGCTCGGCGAGCTCGTCAACGTCAGCCGCGACGAGCCGGTCGGCCTCGTCCGTCGCGGCGTCGGCTGGCTCGACTCCGTGACCTACCCGATCATCGAGGAGCGCCGCCGCGCCCCCGACCTGGACGAGCGGACCGACATCCTGTCGCTGCTCATGCGCGCGACCACCGAGGACGGCGAGCTGCTCACCGACCGCGAGCTGCGCGACGAGCTGCTGACCCTCGTCCTCGCCGGGTTCGAGACGACGGCCAACTCGCTGTCCTGGGCGTGGGAGCGCCTGGTGCGCTGGCCCGACGCCCACGAGCGGCTGATCACCGCGGTGCGCGAGGACGCGCCGGACGCCGACGACGTCGTCGAGCGGACGATCCTCGAGGCGATGCGCTCGCGGCCGGTGATCCCGATCATCGGCCGTCGGGTGACGGTGCCGTGGCGGCTCGGCGAGTACGTCGTGCCGGCGGGCAGCCCGATCAGCATAAGCATCCTGCTCGTGCACCACCGCGACGACCTGTACCCCGACCCGTACGCGTTCCGCCCCGACCGGTGGATCGGCCGCAAGCCGGGGACCTACGAGTGGATCCCCTTCGGCGGCGGCACCCGTCGCTGCCTCGGGTCGGCGCTGGCGATGGCCGAGCAGCGCGTCGTCCTGACCCACATGGCCCGCCGTCTGGACCTGCGCGCCGACCGCCCGGAGCCCGAGGCGCCGCAGCACCGCAACGTCACGATGATCCCCGCGCGCGGGGCGCGGGTCGTCATCACCGGTCGGCGCTGAGCGGCCGGATCAGCGCCTGCTGCGCGGCGCCCGCGTCTTGATCGTCCGGTTGCGGGTGACCGACAGGTCCCCGGACGCGGTGGCGGTGACCGACACCTTGGCGCGGCTCTTCGTGCGGGTCGTCGTCCGGATCCAGACGCGGATCGTGCGGGTGCGTCCGGCGGGCAGCGACGACAGGCGGATCGTCCTGCGCGACACCCGCGTCTGCGAGGGCCGACGGACCGTCACGCGCACCGAGCGGGCCCGGGCGGTCCCGGGGTTGCTGAGCTTGATCGTCAGGCGGGTCTGCTGGCCGCGCCGGACGGTCTTGGGCTTGTCGAGCGTCATCCGCAGCTGCGGGGCCTTGGCCGCCGGGGTGGGGGTCGGCGTCGGGGTCGGGGTCGGGGTGGGCGTCGGGGTCGGAGTCGGCGTGGGCGTCGGGGTCGGAGTCGGGACGACGACGTCGGGCGGGGGCACGAGGCCCGGGATCGCGATCGAGCCGGCGTACTTCGTCGTCGTGGACGTGACCGCCGGGATGATCTGGGTCAGCCCGAGCTGGGTGCAGAACGCGACGTCGCCGAGCAGGTCGGTCGGGTCGACCGGCGTCGGCAGCACGTTGGGCCGGCTGCCGGTCACCGCGTACGCGCCGGTGGCGAGGTCGGGCAGGCCGGCGAGCGTGAGGTTGCCGACCGCCTGGACGGTGCACGAGTGCTCGCCGACCATGAGGCCCGACGTGACGTCGCCGGTGATCGTGTAGGTCACCGGGCCGCTCAGGTCGTACGTGCCGCCCAGCAGGTTGAGCGATCCGGTGAACGCCCCGGCGTCCGCCTTGATCGTCAGGTCGCCGCTGCCGATGAGCGCGCCGAAGTCCACGCCGGTGCGGTGGGCGTCGGAGAGCTCGACGTCCGGCAGCGACGCCGCGAACGTGTCCGTCGAGATCGTGCCGGACAGCGTCGACGGGCTCGTCGCCGCCGCCTCGGGCAGGTTGCCGGCGGTCACCGTGCCACCGGGGAACGTGATCGTCAGCGGCAGGTCGGCGGCGGACGCCGACGCCACCCCGGTCCCGGCGAGCACGATGCTCGCCCCCACCACGCACATTGCTCTACGCATCGACTGCCCTCTCCTTCCGCGGCCCAGCGCGGACCGTCACCCCGACGGTACCGCGTCGGAGGGCGTCGCCACCACTCCCGACGGACGGCCGCCTGCGACCGTCGCCGCGTCGCGCCGCGCGTGCCGGCCCGCGGCCGCCGCAGGCCCGGTGGCGCGGGGCGCTCGCGACGTCAGGCGGCGTGGGCGGTCGCGACGTCAGGCGGCGCGGGCGGTCGCGAAGCCTGGTGGCGTGGGCGGTCGCGACGTCAGGCGGCGCGGGACTCGGCGATGAGCGCGTCGACGTCGAGCGCGGCGTCCATCGCCATCTCGACGTGCCCGGCGGCGTCGAGCGGCCACTCCTCCATCGGCCGGTCCCACGTGAGCTCCAGGTCGTTGCCGTCCGGATCGGCGATGTACGCGGCGACGTGGGTGCCGTGGTCGGACGCCTGCCGCACCGGCCAGTCGACGTCGCGCAGCCGGCCGAGGACCGCGCCGAGCGCCGCCCGCGTGGGGAAGCCCAGGGCGACGTGGTGCAGGCCGGTGACGCCGTCCGGCTGCGGCGGCCCGCCCTTCGACCGCCACGTGTTGAACCCCAGGTGGTGGTGGTAGCCGCCGGCCGAGAGGAAGAGGATGTCGCCGGTCGTGCCCCAGCCGGGCACGTCGCGGGCCTCGGACATGACGTCGAACCCGAGCACGTCGACGTAGAAGTCGCGGACGCGGTCGATGTCGGCGGTGCGCAGGTGGACGTGGCCGATCCGCGTGCCGGGGTCGATCGGGTGCGGGGCGGACCGGATGGGGGTCGGGGTCGTGGCGCTCATGGATCCAGCATCGACGACGGCCGTCCTCCCGACCATGGCGCCGCGGGCGCGGGACATGGACTTCTCCTCCCGGCGTCGTCGCGCTACCCCTCCCCCCGCTCCCGTCGACGGAACGCGACCGGCGACAGGCCGTGGCGGCGCTTGAACGCCCGCGAGAAGTACAGCGGGTCGCCGAACCCCACCCGGGCGGCGACCTCGACGACCGTGAGGTCGGTGAACCGCAGCAGCCGCTCGGCCTCGAGCATCACCCGGTCGACGATGTGCTCCTTCGTCCCGCGCCCGGTGATCGTCCCGAGCGCGCGCGACAGCACCGACGCTGGCACGGCGAGCGCGTCGGCGTAGTGCCCGGTGTCGTGGTGGTGGGCGAAGTCCCGCTCCAGCAGGCCCGCGAACGCCCGGTAGAGCTGCACGTCGGTGTCGTCCGGCTCACGCCGTCCGGTGCGCGAGGACTCGTACCACCGCTCGGTCCACAGCAGCACGATCGACAGGAGGTGTCGACGCAGCTCGACGGTGTGGACGTCGGGCGGCCGCGAGCCCTCGGCGTCGAGCGTCGCGACGATCCCGTCCAGGTGGTCGCACTGCGACGGCGGCACCGCCACCGTCCGCGCGCCCTGGGTGCCGAGCAGCCAGCCGGGATCGCGGCGACCGATCACGCCGCCCGCGACGAGCGCCGGCCCGAACCGGATCACCGCGCCCGTGACGTCGCGCGCGCGACGCAGGACGTGGACCTGGCCGCGGCCGATGATCGTCAGCGTCCCCGCCCGCACCGCGAACGGCTCGCCGTCGATCTCGTGCTCGCCGTCGCCCGTCCGGGTCCAGAGGATCTCGTGGTAGTCGTGCCGATGCGGCGCTCGCGCCCCGGCCGATCCGTCGTCCCCGAACGACGCCCCCCGGAACCGCACGACCTCGAGCCCCGCGCCGTCGGGCAGGCGGTCGACGACGAGCGGGGCGTCGTCGGCCGGGGGCTCGGACGGCGATGGCATCGTCGATCACGGTAGGCGACCGGGCGGCGTCCTCCGTCAGGAAGTCCATGCCCCGGCCCCGGGCGCCCATGGTCGTCCACGCCGGGCGGGGTCATGGTGTGGGCATGACCTCCACCGAGACCGCTCCCACCACCCCGGTCTCCGCGACGCTGCCCGAGGGGCTGCGGCTCGGAGCCGTGCACCTCACCGTCACCGACCTCGACCGCTCGGTCGCCTGGTACCAGCGGTCGCTGGGCCTGCGGGTGCTGCAGCACGACGCCCGCGTCGCCCGGCTCGGCGACTCCACCACCGCCGTGCTCGTCCTGCACGAGGACCCCGCCGCCCCGCGCGCCGGCCGGCAGGCCGGGATCTACCACTACGCGCTGCTCTACCCGTCCCGTGCCGAGCTGGCCCGCGCCGCCCAGCGCCTGGCCGTCACCCGCACCCCGATCGAGGGGGCGTCCGACCACCACACCCACGAGGCGATCTACCTGCCCGACCCGGACGGGATCGGGATCGAGCTGGCCGCCGACCGTCCGCGCGCCGCGTGGCCCGACCACCTGGGGTACAAGGGCAGCCCCGACCCGCTCGACTTCGCGTCGCTCATGGAGTCCGTCGCCGGGCAGGAGCCGACCGAGCGGGTGGCGGACGGCCTGCGGATGGGCCACGTGCACCTGCACGTCGGCGACGTCGACCGGGGCCTGGCGTTCTACCGCGACCTCGTCGGGTTCGAGGAGAAGGCCAACCTCGGGTCGGCGGCGTTCGTGTCGGCCGGCGGCTACCACCACCACCTGGGGTTCAACGTCTGGCGTGGCCACGGCGTGCCGCCGGTCCCCGACCGCGTCGTGGGGATGCGGGAGTGGCACGTCGCGCTCCCGACCGCCGACGACGTCGCGGCGGTCCGCGCCCGGCTCTCGGCGGGCGGGGCGACCGTCACCGACCGCGGCGCCGGCTTCACCGTCCCCGACCCGTGGGGGAACGTCATGGCCGTCGACGTCGCGTGACGGGCGGGGGCGGGGGCGCGAGCGCGGGACGCGTACCGTAGGCACCATGCCGGTGCTCCTCGTCCTCGTCCTGGGCCTCGTCCTCGAGGTCCTCGCCGTCATCGCGGTGGCGGACCTCGTCGGCGCCGCCGCGACGGTGCTGCTGCTCCTCGGCGGATCGATCCTCGGCGGCTGGGTCCTGCGGGCGACGGGAGCCCGCGTGTGGGTGCAGGCGACGGACGAGATCCGTGCGGGACGCTCGCCCGCCGACACGGTCGTCGACGGGGCACGGCGCGTGCTCGGCGGGTTCCTCCTGCTCGTCCCGGGGCTGCTGTCGTCGATGGCGGGCCTCCTCGTCATCTCCCCGGTCGGACGGGTCCTGCGCCGGCCGCTGCGGTCGTCGATGGGACGGGTCCGGCCGCCGGCGTTCGCGACGATGCGGATGGGTGGCTCGGGGCCGTGGGGCCCCGGCCCCGGTCGCGACCCGTGGGGGCCGGGCGCGGGACCCGGCCCGTGGGGACCCGACGCGGGCCCGGGACCGTGGCACGGGGACGACGTCGTCGAGGGCCAGGCGACCGAGTGGCCCGACGGCCGACCTGGCCCCTCCGCGCCGGGGATCGACCCGCCGGACGGTCGCTGACTCCGCGCCCGGGGATCGACCCACCGGGCGCTCGCTGACCGGGCACGACGCGCCCACCGCCGGCCGCGTCCGGCCCGATGTTCGCCGCACGGGCCTGGGCCGATCCCGCACCTGGCCATGGGTCGAGCCACCTCCCGCACGCGGAGCTCACCCACCCCGACGGTGGCCGCGCCACAAGCGGGTTGGTGACGCGATGGCGGGAGCCCACCGAAGGTCGACGAGGTCGCGGCTAACGTCGAGCCATGCCGAAGATCGTGATCGTGGGCGCCGGGTTCGGGGGGATCGCCGCCGCCGTCGAGCTACGCAGCCACGGGTTCCGGGACGTCACGATCCTCGACAAGGCGCCGGAGCCGGGCGGCACGTGGTTCTACAACACGTACCCCGGCGCGGCGTGCGACGTGCCGAGCCACCTGTACTCCTACTCGTTCTCGCAGCGGCGCGACTGGGACCGGTTGTGCCCGCGGCAGTCCGACATCCTCGCCTACATCCACGACGTCGTCCGCGAGCAGGGCCTCGACGACGTCATCGTCGGCGACAGCCCGGTCGACCGTTGCGCCTGGGACGACGAGACGCGCCGCTGGACGGTGACGGTGCGCGACGGTCGCACGTACGACGCGGACGCGGTGGTCATGGCGACCGGCCAGCTGCACCAGCCGGCGACGCCGCGCCTGCCGGGCGCGGAGTCGTTCGCCGGCCACGCGTTCCACTCCGCCGAGTGGGACCACGACTACGACCTGCGCGACAAGCGGGTCGCGGTCGTCGGGACCGGCGCGAGCGCCGTCCAGTTCGTGCCCGAGGTCGCCAAGGAGGCGGCGCACCTCACCGTGTTCCAGCGCTCGGGCAACTGGTTCCTGCCGCGCAAGAACCGCCGCTACCCGTGGCCGTGGCGCAAGGTCATCGAGCACGTCCCCGGCGTGCAGGCGCTGCGGCGCCGGTACATCGCCGAGTACACCGAGCTCCTGACGCGCGGCATCCGTCACCCGGCGACGCTCGGTCGGATCCTGTGGGCGTGGTCGACGCTCACGATGCGGTGGCAGTTGCGCGGCGACGCCGAGCTGCGGCGCAAGGTGTGGCCGGACTACACCATCGGCTGCAAGCGGATCCTCTTCAGCTCGCGCTTCCTGCCCGCGCTGCGGCGGCCGAACGTCGAGGTCGTCACCGACGCGATCACCGGGCTGGCGCCCGAGGGCGTCGTGACCGCCGACGGCCGCACCCACGAGGTCGACTGCGTCATCTACGGGACCGGGTTCCGCACCAACGACTTCATGTTCCCGATGGAGATCACCGGACGCGACGGCCTGTCGCTTCGCGACGCGTGGGCCGGTGGCCCGCACGCCCACCTGGGGATCACCGTGCCCGGGTTCCCGTCGCTCTTCGTCATGTACGGCCCGAACACGAACACGTCCGGCGGGTCGATCGTGACGTTCCTCGAGGCCCAGGCCGGCTACCTGCGCCAGGCGCTGGAGCTGCAGCGCTCGCGCGACGCGGCCGCGGTCGAGGTGCGCGAGGACGTGGAGGCGGCGTCGGACCGGGCGCTGCAGGAGCGGTTCGCGGGAACCGCCTGGCTGCGCTGCGACTCGTGGTACCGCAACGAGGCGGGCCGGATCGTGACGAACTGGCCCGACCTCATGAAGGAGTACGTCGCCGCGACGCGCACCCTGGACCCGTCGGAGTACGAGGTCGTGGCGCGGCCGACGCCTGCGACCGCCGTGCCGGAGGGCGTGGCGGCGGACTGAATCGGGTGCGATGTGACGTTCCCCGCCGGATTCGACGGGGTTCGTGACCCGCCGGCGAGGCGGCCCACCACGATGTGACGTTCCCCGCCGGATCCGGCGGGGTTCGTGACCCGCCGGGCCTCCCCGCGCCGGGGGCCGCGCCGCCCGCGCGCCGCCCCGGACTCACGCGGGCCCACGGACTCACGCGGGCCCACGTCACGAAGGCCCGCGTCCCTCCCGGGGCACCTCGCCGCGCCAGCCGCCGGACGCCGCGCCGCGCGCCTCGATGAGGTCCTTGAACCGCTCCAGGTCGCCCTTCGCGCGACGGTCGATGACGCCCATCGCCCCGGCCACCTTGTCGACCGGGCCGTCGCCCTCGACGTCGAGTTGGAGCATGACCTTCGTGTGCCCGTCGTCGAGCTTGTGGAACGTCACCGCCCCGGCGTTCCGCAGCCCGCCGGTGCTCCGCCACGCCACCCGCTCCTCGGGGTGCTGCTCGGTGATCTCGGCGTCCCACTCGCGGGTGGCGCCGGCGATCTCCGCCTTCCAGTGCAGGTGGGTGTCGTCGTGCTGGCGGACCTGCTCGACGCCCTCCATGAACGACGGGAACTCCTCGAACTGGGTCCACTGGTCGTACGCGGCCCGGATCGGGACCGCCACCTCGATCGACTGCTCGATGGTCGTCATGCGCTTCCCTTTCGTCGGTGTGCCGCGCCGCTACCCGCCGCGGACCGACGGAAACGGCGTCGGGCGGCGCCGCCACGGCCGGGCCACGGGACCGACCGGACGTCCCCTTTCCTGGAATCACTCCAGATCGTGTGACAGACTGGTGACGTGCCCGTGGCGTCCGACATCGAGCGACTGCTGCGCGACGCGTCACTGCGCGTCACGCGGCCGCGGGTCGCCGTGCTGACGGCGGTCCACGCCCACCCGCACGCCGACACCCACTCGATCATCGACGCGGTCCGCGAGGACCTGGGCGAGGTGTCGCAGCAGGCCGTGTACGACGTGCTGCGGGCCCTGACCGACGCGCAGCTCGTACGACGGATCGACCCGCCGGGGTCGGCGGCGCGCTACGAGTCGCGGGTCGCCGACAACCACCATCACGTCGTGTGCCGGTCGTGCGGGGCGATCGCCGACGTCGACTGCGCCGTCGGCCACGTCCCCTGCCTCACCCCCTCGCACGACCACGGGTTCGTCATCGACGAGGCCGAGGTCATCTACCGGGGCCTGTGCCCCGACTGCGCCGGCGCGGCGCGCGGCTGACGCGGGTCGTCGACCTGATCCGCCGGCGCCTCCTCGGACGCGGGTCCGGATCATCCCCCGTCCCGCGCCTCGAGCAACCGTCGGGTCTCGTCCGACACCGGGGTGGCGAGCACCGCCGCCGCCAGGTCCACGAGGTTGCCGACGAACAGGCGGTCGTCGCCGCGCGGGGTGCGACGGGCGCGGCGCGCGAGCTCGGTGTGGACGAGCTGGATCGCGGTGAACCGGTGGTGCAGCTCGGCGCCGCCGGGGGGCAGCAACGGGCCGACGAGCTCGCGCCACCGGCCGATGCTGCCCTCGTCGTCGTCGAGGAGCAGCCCGTCGATGACCGGCCGCGGACGGTTGATGAGGTCGGCGACGAGCTGCAGGTAGCCGGCCCCCGCGTCGCCCTCCGCGAGCTTGGCCGCCGCGGGTCGGACGAGCGCCGACGCGAGCGACCGCAGATCCGGATCGCCGTTGGCGACGGCCTCGTCGAGCAGCGCGTGACGTCGCGCCTCGACCTCGGGCCGGTGCTTGGCGAGCACCGCGGCGATGACCCCGTGACGATCGCCGAAGTGGTACTGCAGCGCGCTCGTGTTGCGCGCGCCCGACGCCGCGTTGATCTCGCGCAGGCTCACCGCGTCGACCCCGCGCTCGGCGAAGAGCCGCTCCGCCGCGGCCAGGAGCCGCTGCCTGACGTCCGTCGCCATGCCCCCCACGGTAACACGATTGCTTGCTTCTCTAAAGCGGATGCTTTACGGTCGCGGCATGGCCTGGGACTTCTCGACCGATCCGGAGTACGACGCCAAGCTCGACTGGGCGCGGGAGTTCGTCCGCACCGAGATCTGGCCGCTCGAGACCGTCGCCGACGAGATGGACCAGGCGGCGCTCGACCGGGCGTACGCGCCGCTGCAGGAGGAGGTCCGCCGGCAGGGGCTGTGGGCGTGCCACCTCGATCCCGAGCTCGGCGGGCAGGGGTTCGGGCAGGTCAAGCTCGGGCTGCTGCACGAGATCCTCGGCACGTCGGTGTACGCCCCCGCCGCGTTCGGGTGCGCCGCCCCGGACTCCGGCAACTCCGAGATCCTCGCGATGGCCGGCACCTCCGAGCAGAAGCAGCGGTGGCTCGAGCCGCTCCTCGCGGGCGAGGTGCGGTCGTGCTTCTCGATGACCGAGCCGAACGCCGGCGCCGACCCGACGCTGCTGCGCACCCGGGCGGTCCGCGACGGCGACGAGTGGGTCATCGACGGACACAAGTGGTTCTCGTCCAACGCGTCGGTCGCGGACTTCCTCATCGTCATGGCGGTGACCGATCCCGACGCGCGCCCCCACCAGCGGGCCTCGATGTTCATCGTGCCGGTCGACACCCCGGGGGTGACCATCGTGCGCGACGTGCCGACGATGGGTCACCCGCAGGAGACGTTCGGCCGCTACGGCGGGCACGCCGAGATCCGCTACGAGGGCGTGCGCGTCCCCGCCGACGCGCTGCTCGGCGACGCCGGAGCCGGGTTCCTCATCGCCCAGCACCGGCTCGTCCCCGGCCGGATCCACCACGCCATGCGGTGGCTCGGCCAGGCCCGGCGGGCGTACGACATGCTCTGCGAGCGGGCGACGTACCGCTACGCGTTCGGGTCGGTGCTCGCCGACAAGCAGTCGGTGCAGAACTGGATCGCCGACTCGGCCGCCGAGATGCAGGCCGCCCGGCTCATGACCCTCCACGCCGCGTGGAAGATGGACACCCAGGGGTCGAGCGCCGCCCGCACCGACGTCGCGCTCGTGAAGTTCTACGGCGCGAAGATCCTCCACGACGTCATCGACCGGGCGATCCAGATCCACGGGTCGCTCGGCTACAGCTCCGACCTACCGCTCGAGGAGATGTACCGCCACGCGCGCGCCGCCCGGATCTACGACGGACCGGACGAGGTCCATCGCCAGTCGGTCGCCCGGCAGGTGCTGCGCGGGTACGAGCCGCCCGCCGACGAGGTGCCGACCGAGCACGTCCCGACCCGCCGGGCCGCGGCGCGGGAGCGGTTCGCCGAGCTGCTCACGACCGTCACCGCCGATGACTGACCCGGCGACCGACGTCGTCGACCCGTCCGCGCTCGCCGCGTGGATGGACGACCGGTCGCTCGGTACCGGACCGATCGTCGACGTCGAGCCGGTCGGCGGCGGCACGCAGAACGTCATGCTGCGGTACCGGCGCGGCGACGACGCGTACGTCCTGCGCCGCGGGCCGCGGCACCTGCGTCCGCGGACGAACGACGTGCTGCGGCGCGAGATCCGGGTGCTCGAGGCGCTCGCCGACACGGACGTGCCGTGCCCGCGGATCCTCGCGTCGGCCGACGAGGACGGGCCGTTCGGCGGGTCGGTCGGCTACCTCATGGCCCCGATCGACGGGTTCAACCCCACCGTCGCGCTGCCCGACCTGCACGCCGGCGACGCGACGGTGCGCCACCGGATGGGCCTGGAGGCCGCCGATGCGCTGGCCACGCTCCACGCGGTCGACCACGACGCGGTCGGCCTGGGCGATCTGGGCCGTCCCGACGGGTTCCTCGAGCGCCAGGTGCCGCGGTGGCTCGGCGAGCTCGAGGGGTACGGCCGGCTCGACGGCTACCCCGGGCCCGACCTGCCCGGACTGGACGACGTCGCCGCGTGGCTCGACGAGCACCGCCCGGCGACGTTCGTCCCCGGGATCGTCCACGGCGACTACCACCTGGCGAACCTCATGTTCGCGCCCGACGGGCCGCGGGTGGCGGCGATCGTCGACTGGGAGATGTGCACCGTCGGCGATCCGCTGCTCGACCTGGGCTGGCTGCTGGCCACCCGCCCGGACGGGCGCACCGCGGGCGTCGCCGGCGCGATCGGGCAGGCCGGCGGCCTGCCGAGCGCCGACGAGCTCGTCGCCCGCTACGCCGCGGCGACGAAGCGCGACCTGACGGCGATCGACTGGTACGTCGTGCTGGCGTGCTTCAAGCTCGGGATCGTCATCGAGGGCACCCATGCCCGGGCGTGCGCGGGCAAGGCCCCGAAGGCGACCGGCGACTTCCTGCACGCGGTCGCCGTCGACCTCTTCGAGCGTGCCGGGGAGATGATCGGATGACCGACCCGTTGCTCGACCTGACCGGCCGGGTGTGCCTCGTCACCGGCGGGAGCCGCGGCCTGGGACGCGAGATGGTCCACGCGTTCGCCGCGCGCGGGGCCGACGTCGTCATCGCCAGCCGCAAGCTCGACGCGTGCGAGGCGGTCGCCGCCGAGGTCCGCGAGCGGCACGGCCGCACCGCGGTGCCGATCGCGGCGAACGTCAGCGCGTGGGAGCAGTGCGACGCGCTCGTCGACGCCGCGTACGAGCGGATGGGCCGCGTCGACGTCCTCGTGAACAACGCGGGCCTGTCGCCGTTGTACCCGAGCCTCACCGAGGTCGGCGAGGCCCTGTTCGACAAGGTCGTCGCGCTCAACCTCAAGGGGCCGTTCCGCCTGACCGCGCTCGTCGGCGAGCGGATGGCGGCCGGCGACGGCGGCTCGATCATCAACGTGTCGTCGATCGGGTCGATCCGTCCCGACCCGTCGTTCCTGCCGTACGCGGCGGCGAAGGCCGGGCTCAACGCGCTGACCGAGGGCTTCGCCCACGCGTACGGCCCGACCGTCCGCGTCAACACGATCATGGCCGGGATGTTCGCCACCGACATCGCCAAGGCGTGGGACCGTGACGCCGTCGACGAGCAGGCCCGCCGGTCGTTCGCGCTCGGCCGGGTCGGCGAGCCGCCCGAGATCGTCGGCGCCGCGCTCTACCTCGCCTCCGACGCGTCGAGCTACACCACCGGCGCGACGATCCGGGTCGACGGCGGGACGCGCTGAGCGCAGGCCGAGGGCGGGGCGATGTGGTGCGGCGCCCGTCGACGGCGGACTCGTCGCCGGGCGGTGCGGAGCCGGGCGGGTCGGAGCCCGGGCGGTGCGACGCCCGACGGGACCGGCGCGTCAGGCGACCCGTCGCGCCCGGATCACGGCGTCGACCTCGCCGCCGCCGATCCCCCGGGGCCGCTCCTCGGCGACGAGGATGGTCCACCGCTCGGCGTCCAGCGCGGCGAGAGCGTCCTCCACCGAGACCTGCCGCTGGCCCGCCGCGCGCGTCGGTGCCCCGGTCGACGGGTCGACGGGCGGCTGTCCGACGAGGAGCAGGGTCCCGCCCGGCGCGACGCCCGCCGCCAGGCGCCGCACCATCTCCGGCGCCGACCCGGCCACGTGGACGTACAGGCATGCCACCAGGTCGTAGGCGTCCCGCGGCGGCGCCCAGGTCCCCAGGTCGGTCGTGATCCACTCGACGCGCTCGGCGACGTCCGCGCCGGCCCGCTCGGCCCGCGACCGCGCGTGGTCCAGGGCGGTCGTGGAGAAGTCGACGGCCGTCACCCGCCAGCCCCGCCCGGCGAGCCAGAGGGTCTCCGCCCCGTGGCCGGCGCCCGCGTCGAGCGCGCGCCCCGGGCGCAGGTCGGCGACCTCGGCGAGCAGGTGCGCGTTCGGGGGACGCCGGTCGACCGCGTGCGCGCCGCGGCCCAGGGCCTGCGACCACCGCCGCTCCCAGGACTCGCGGCCGTAGTCGCCTTGCTCCTGCCGTGCGCGCGTCATCGTCGGACCATCATCGCGCCGCGAGGGCGTCGTCCGCGTCAGATCGCAACGCAACGATCAACCGCCTATTCGCTCAATCGAATGATGCCCGCCGCGGCTGGTAGACCTCCCCCACCCCATGACCGACCTGTGGACCGCCGTCAAGGACCTGCCGATCACGATCGAGTCGCACGCGCTGGAGGTGCTGCTACCCGACGGGCCGACCGACCGCGAGGACTTCTCGACGACCCAGCTCCACCTCCACGGCCGGGGCGAGGAGGGCATCGGCGAGCAGGTCGGGCTACCCGAGACGCAGGACGGGCTGCGCGCACTGGCGTTCGACGTCACCGGCGAGTGGGCGACGCTCGAGGGGTTCGTCGCGCACCTCGACACGCTCGAGCTGTGGCCGACGCCGCCGTCGTGGGACCTGGAGCGGCACTGGCGACGGTGGACGTTCGAGTCGGCCGCGCTCGACCTCGCGCTGCGCCAGGCCGAGACGTCGCTGCCCGAGGTCCTCGGTCGCACGCCACGGCCGTTGACGTTCGTCACGTCGTTCGGCCTCGGCGACCCGCCGGACGCCGACAAGGTCGCGCGGCGCCGCGCCGCCCACCCCACCGTCGGGTTCAAGCTCGACGTGGAGCCGTCGTGGACGCAGGAGATCATGGACCGGGTCGCCGCCGTCGACGGGGTCGCGACGATCGACTTCAAGGGTCAGTACGGCATGGAGGTCGAGGACGACGACGCGCTCGTCGCGATGGTCGAGCGGACCATCGCCACGTTCCCGGACGCGATCCTCGAGGACCCGCACGACCATCCGGCGATCCTCGAGCGGCTGGCCCCGGTCGCCGACCGCGTGTCCTACGACGGCCCCGTGACGGGCGTCGCGTCGCTGGCCGCCACCGCGATGACCGTCGGGATCGTCAACGTCAAGCCGTGCCGGGTGGGGCGGCTCGACGAGCTCTCCCGCCTGTACGCGCACTGCGAGGCCCACGGCCTGCGGATGTACAACGGCGGGATGGGCGAGCTGGGCGTCGGCCGCGGCCAGGCGCAGCTGCTGGCGTCGCTCTACCACCCCGACGCGCCCAACGACATCGCCCCGTCGGCGTACAACCTGGAGGACCCGCCGGCCGACCTGCCGACGAGCCCGCTCGATCCGTCGCCGGGGCGCGGGTTCCGTCGCGGCTGACCGACACGCTCCGACCAGGGGTGGATATCGCTCCCCTCCATGGACGATTTGTGCGGCGGGAGCGTCCCCCGCCGCTCTAGGTTCGACACATGTCGATCGCGTCGCATCAGCGCGCCGCGGCGAACGCCCGCTTCCAGACCGCCCTCGCGGTCACGGGCTTCCTCGCCGTGGTGCTGATCTTCGTCGGGCTCCTCCTGGCGCAGTACCTTCCGGCCCCGTACGCCAGCTGGTCGCCGGAGCGCCTGGACGAGTTCTACGACTCGCACAACGACCTACGCCGGCTGGGCATCGTGATGATGCTCTTCGGCACGACGATGTTCGTCGCGCTCGTGTCGGGCATGAAGGTCGTGCTGGCCCGCATCGAGGGGCCCCCGCGCACCCTCGCGACGCTCCAGGCGAACATCGGGGCGGCGGGCACGGTGCTGCTCATGCTCTTCGCGATGATCACCGCGGTCGCCGCGTACCGGCCGGAGCGCAACCCCGAGATCACCCAGGCGCTGCACGACCTCGGGTGGTACATGGCGTTCATCTCGGCGGTGCCGTTCATCATCCAGGCGCTCGCGATCGCGGTCTGCGTCCTGGGCAACAAGCAGACGCTGCTGCCGCGCTGGTTCGGCTACCTCAACATCTCGGTCGCGGTGTTGCTGCTGCCCGGCGTGTCGATGCTGTTCTTCCACTCCGGTCCGCTGTCGTACCACGGCATCCTCACCTACTGGGTGCCGCTGTTCGACTTCGGGATCTGGATGCTCGCGATGGCGTGGGCCATCTGGTACGCGTCGCGTCGTCCCGACCCGGCCGATGAGGCGCTCGCCCGGGCGCAGCGCGCACATCCACTGTCGCTCGACGACGAGCTTCCCCGTCCGACCGACGGCCGATCCGACGACGCGCGCACGGAGGTGCCCGCATGAGCAGTCCCGACGTCACCGACGAGCGCTCCGGCACCCGGACGCACGTCCCCGGCGAGGCCGGCCTGTGGATCCTCATCTGCGCCGACCTCTTCGTCTTCACGATCCTCTTCGCCGGGTTCCTCGTCGACCGGCACGACAACCCGGCGATGTTCTCCCGGTCCGGGCAGGAGCTGACCCTCGCGATCGGCGTCGCCAACACGCTGGTGCTGCTCACGAGCTCGCTGCTCGTCGCGCGGTTCGTCCAGCGCCACCGCGCGGGCGATCCGGCGGTGGGCCGGTTGGCGCTCGGCGCGATCGGGTGCGGCCTGCTGTTCCTCGTGCTCAAGGTGTTCGAGTGGACGCACCTGGCGTCGAACGACTTCGGTCCGGTCACCGACACGTTCTTCAGCTGGTACTTCGTCCTGACCGGCCTGCACCTCGTGCACCTGTTGTTCGGCCTGACCGGCCTGTTCGTCGCCCGCCGCGTCGCGCTGCGCCGTGAGCGCAAGGAGCACGACGGCCTCGTCGTCGAGGGCATCGCGACCTACTGGCACATGGTCGACCTGCTCTGGCTCGTCATCTTCCCCCTCGTCTACCTCACCGCCGTATGACCTACTCCCCCTCCCGCAACGACATCGCGTGGGTGGCGCTCGTCGTCGCCACGCTCCTCACCTGGTTCCTGGGCACGAGCCACGACGACGAGGTGGGCGCCGCCCACGCCGGCGTCGTCGTCGCCCTCGTCCTCGCGTTCGCGAAGGCCTGGATCGTCGGCAACGAGTTCATGGAGATCCGTCACGCCCCGCGCTGGCTCCGGTCGGTCCTCGCCGGCTGGGTCCTCGTCGCCGGCAGCGGCCTCATCGGGATCTACCTGCTGGGGTGACGTCGCCGGCCGCGGCCGACCCCTGACGCGGCTCCCCGTCGCCGACGTCCGGAAGGCGCCCGGCCCGGCTGATGCGCTGCCCCGTGGGCCGGTGCGGGGCGGAGCCCGGTCGGTCACCCGCGCGGGCCCCGATCGGTCAGCGGTTGGTCGCGGGCATGACGCAGCGGTATGAGGCGCTGCTCGTCCCGTACGCGTGGCCCGGCGCCCGGGCCCCGTTGTCGTGCATGCCGACCGTCAGCTCGCCGCCTGCGGCCACGCCGTTGGTGTCGAGGTACGCCGAGGAGTGCTCCGGGCTGCCGAGCGTCACCCCGGGCTCCTGGCGGAACCCCTCGAGCTCGTCGAGGCCCGGCAGGCGGCCGCCGGCGTCGCCGCACGCCTCAGCGGCATCGGGCCACGTCGCCGCCGCTCGGGGTGCGCTCTCGAAGCACGATCCGGCGTACGCCCGGGTGCCCGCCGGGCAACGGTCCAGGTAGTCGGCGGCGGCCCGACCGTCGAGCGTGTCCGCGTCCGTGGCCCGGTCCGCGGTGGTCGAGCGGTCCGCCGTCACCGCACGATCTGCGCGGTCGGCGCTCGTCGCCCGCGTCGCGGTGCCCGCGCTCGCCGCCGTCGTCGCCCGGTCTGCGTCACTCGCCCGGCCCGCGGTGTCCGCATGACCGGCAGCGCCGGCGCGGTCGGCGGCCGCGGCATGACCGGCGAGCGTCGCCCGGTCGGCCAGCGCCGCCCGCGGTACGAGCGACAACGACGACTCCCTCACCTGGCGGCCGGTCACCGAGCCCCGTCGTAGGTCCGATCCCGGGACCGAGCCCGAGCGGACCTGGGTGCCGGTGATCGTTCCGCGGCGGATGTCCTTGCCGTGGAGCTTCGTCGCGGCGACGGTCGTGCCACCCAGGGCGATGAACAACGCCAGCGTCGCGACGACGTTGGCGTAGGTGAGTCGAGGGGCCCGGGGACGGCGCATCCCCGGAGCATGCGTCACGCGGCGCATACCGCGACCGCGACGCTCCCCACATCCACGGCCAGACCGGTGGCCTCCGGACCCACCGCCGAAACCCTTCGGTGGGCGCGCCTGGATCAGCGCTCCGCGCGCACCTACGGTCGAGGTGATGCCCCCATCGCTTCGTCCCGGCCTCCTGCTCGGCGTCCTCGCCACCCTCGCGCTCGCCGCGTCACCGGCGAGCGCCCAGCAGCTGGTGGGTGCCCCGGATCCTCCGGCCCTGGTCTCCACCGGCACCGGGGACTTCCCGGCCTACCTCGTGCACGTCACCCCCGACGGGTCGCACGCGTACTTCCGGACGGAGCAGGCGGTGCCCGGCACCGGCGACACCGACACGGCGCGCGACGTCTACGAGCGCCGATCGGACGGCAGCGTCCACCGGGTGAGCGCCGGCGCGGACGGCGCGCACGCGGAGTTCCTCGACGCCACCGCCGACGGGTCGCGGGCCCTCTTCCACACGAACGCCGCGATCGCCGGCCAAGGGGACGCCAACGCCGTCGAAGACGTGTACGAGAAGCACGTCGGTGGGGCGATCCGGCTGATCAGCAGCGGGTTCGCCGGCGCCTCGTCGGTCAGCAGCGCGCGATACAGCGAGGACGGCGAGATCGTCTTCGTCCTCACGGACGCCGGGCTCGTCCCGGAGGACGTCGACGGCACGCGCGACCTGTACGCCCGTCACCGCGACGGCAGCGTCGAGCTCCTGACGAGCCCGGACGGCCCGTCGAACCCCTTGCTCTGCGCCGCGTCGCCCGACGGGAGCCGGATCGTCTACACGACGACCGAGAAGGTGGTGCCGGAGGACACCGACTCGCACACCGACGTCTACGAACGGGACGCGGACGGCGTCCACCGTCAGATCTCGGCCGGGAACGAGGCGCGAACCGCGGTGTGCGAGGGGGCGAGCCGTGACCTGTCGCGGATCGTCTTCGGCACGACCGAGCGGCTCACCGCCTACGGCGACCTCGACGACGGCTACGACCTCTTCGAGCGTCGGGAGAACGGGAACGTGCGGCTGCTCAGCACGAGCGGCGGCAACCAGCACGCGACCATGGCCGCGATGTCCCGCGACGGGACGCGCGTGGCCTTCGAGACGACCGAGGCGCTGGACGTCGCCGGGGACGTCGACGCGAACACCGACGTGTACCTCCGCGACGCCGACCACACCCTGACGCTCGTCAGCGCGGGCACCACGGGCAGCGAGGCGACGACCACCCGGTCGACGCCCGACCTCGACCGGATCCTCTTCCGGACGACCGCCGCCGTCCCCGGGACCGGCGACACCGGCACCGGCGTGGACGCGTTCGAGTGGCGTGAGGGCCAGGCCCCGCGCCTGGTGACCGCGGGCGCCGACGAGGACTCGCAGGTCCACGCGATCTCCGACGACGGCACGCGGGTGCACTTCTCGACCGACGCGGCGATCCCCGGGACCGGCGACCTCGACGCGACCCGTGACGTCTACCTGCGCCACGAGGCCGGCGGCCTGTGGCTCGTCAGTCGCAGCCCGGTCCCGTACGCGGTCGAGACGCCGGTGACGTTCAAGGCCTCGTCCGACGACGGTCGCCACGTGTTCTTCGAGAGCGACGAGACGTTCGTCGGCGCCGCCGACGGCAACGTCCAGCGCGACGCGTACCGCACCGGGATCGCCCTGAGCCCCGCCCCGGTCGACCCCGGCGGCCCCGGGACGCCGGGCACGCCCGGGACGCCGGGGACGCCCGGGACGCCCGGCCCCGGTGCCGGCGGAGCGCCCGGACCCGGCGGCACGCCCGGCCCGGGCGGCGCCGGCGACCCGACCGGGGCCCCGGTGACGCCGGCGTCGACCCGCACCCCGGTGGTCCGTCTGACCGCCCCGGCCTGCACCGGCAAGCGTCGCGGCAAGGCCCGGTGCCGCGCCTACCGCCGGACCGCGGCCGCGTACCGGACGCTGCGCGGCACCGTCGCCCACCGCGCCCGCAGCGCCCAGCGAGTGCAGGTGAACGTCGTCCGTCGGGTCGGCAAGCGGTGCTGGGCCCTCACGACGAAGGGCTTCCGGTCCGCCACCTGCCGCAAGGCGACGAAGCGTTGGCTGACGGTCAAGGTCGACGGCCGCGGCGGCTGGCGGATCGCCACGCGCGGCACGAAGGCCGGTCGTCACACGGTGCGCGCCCGGGTCGCGGAGCGCGGCCGGCGCACGACGAAGGTCCGGACGATCGGCCGGTTCACCGTCGCGCGGCGGTGATCGGCGACGGCCGAGGCTGGTTACCACCGCCGGGCGTGTGCGAGATTGCGACCGATGGCCGACGATCCCCCGCGTCCGCTCGTCGAGGAGGCCTTCGACCGGCTCCTCGGGACCCTCGACCAACCGATGCTCGTCGTCACCGCGCGCCGCGGGGACGAGCGCTCGGGGTGCCTTGTCGGGTTCGCGGGACAGGTGAGCATCCGGCCGGCGCGGTTCCTCGTCTGCCTGTCGGTCCAGAACCGCACCTACCGGGTCGCCCGTCACGTCGACCACCTCGCGGTGCACTTCGTACCCGAGTCCTCCGCGGACCTGGCGCGTCTGTTCGGCGGGCACACCGGGGACGACGTCGACAAGTTCGCGTGCTGCACCTGGCACGACGGTCCGCACGGCCTGCCGATCCTCGACGCGTGCGACAACCGCTTCGTCGGCACGGTCGTGGAGCGGTTGCCGCTGGGCGACCACGTCGGGTTCCTGTTGGAGCCCGACCACGTGCACCACGGCGCCGACGGGCACCAGCTCGACCTGCACCGCGCCAAACGGATCGACCCCGGCCACCCGGCGTGACGGCGAACGGGGCTCGACCGCGGTCGACGCGGGCTGGTCCGGCGGGCGACGCGGGCGGGTCCGGGCCGGGCGGGCCGCGACCCGGGGCGCCGGAAGGTCGCCGATCAGCCGCCGGCCCCGACCGCCGGCCGGTACCGCTCGAGCACGACCCCCGACGGGAACGCCCGCACGTCGACGAGGTCGAGCCTCACGATGTCGGGGACCGGCGGGTAGAACGGGGTGCCGCCCCCGATGAGCACCGGATGGCGGAAGTTGCGCAGCTCGTCGACGAGCCCCAGCCGGAGCGCCGCGCAGGCCAGCTCGGCCCCACCGATCTCGACGTCGCCGTCGACCGACGCGAGGACCTTCGGGATCTCCTCCTCCAGGGGCCCCTCCGCGAGCCGGGCGTTGCCGCGGACCTCGCGCAGGGTGCGGCTGAAGACGACCTTGGGCAGCGCGGTCCACACGTCGGCGAACGCGTCGGTGTCGTCGTCCCGGCGCAGCGACGGGTCGGTCTCCCAGACGAGCATCGCCTCGTACAGGCGGCGGCCCAGCACGCACGCGCCGAGCTCGCGGACCGCGTCGAGGTGGAACCGGAACAGCTCGTCGCTGGGCACCGACCACCCGATCCCCCCGTCGCGGTCCTGGATGAACCCGTCGACCGACACGCTCATCGAGTAGACGAGCATGGGGTCGGCTCCGGCGGGACGTAGCGACATCGGGGCTCCTCTTCTCGGGGTGGCGGACCGACCGGCGTGACGGTCGCCCGACGGTGCGCTCAGCGTACGTCGAAGCTCGCGTTGATCGCCAGCAACGCGGTCGGCATGTGCCGCGTCAGGTCGGCCAGATCGAGGGACGGGTCCGCCTGACGCGCGATGAACGCCCCGTCCAGCAGGGCGAGGACGAACCGGGCGAGCGGGTCGGCGCGACGCTCGTCGACGTCGCGGTGCGCTCCGATCTGAGCACGGAGGAGGTCCAGCCACCCGATCACCGGCACATCGGCGGATCCCGGTTCAGGCGTGCAGATCCGCGTGAGCCTTGAGGACCTTCTTGTCGAAGCTGGCGAGACGCACATCGGTCCGACCTCGGTGCTCGACGAGCATCGCCGTGGCGAGCGCGTAGGCGTCAGGGAGCTTGAGGTTCGTGCGAGCGCGCACGTCGGCCGCGCGCTCGGCCAGTTCCGCGTCGACCGGGACCGGAACGATCGAGAGGTTGGTCAGCATCGTCTTCAGGTGCTCTGCCTGCCCTCGCGGATCGGTCCGATCAACAGCTCGGCTCCTATTCGCCGCGGAGCGTCTCGAGGTACCCCTCGCCGTAGACGTCCGGCATGCTCCCGGCGTACTTCGCGATCAACGCGTCGGTCTGCACGATCTCGATGCGCCCCGGAGCGGACGACACGACTTGGACGTCGTCGCCGGGAGCGAAACCGGCTGCGCGCATGACCTCTACCGGCAGCGTGAGCTGGTGCTTGCTGGAGATCACGCTCATGCCTTTACGGTACAACGCGCGAGTAAAGGCGTCGAGAACCTAGCGGCGTACCCCAGAAACGCGAGAAGCGCCCACGATGAGGCGCTTCTCTCGAATAGCGGGGGCGGGATTCGAACCCGCGACCTTCGGGTTATGAGCGCCCTCACTGGTCGTCCCGCTGTGTCCCGCTCGGCCGAATCGCCCTGTACGACGCAAGTTTCGGATACCGCTCGGTACGTCGAGGCGAGAACATGGCTGGAACATGAGGGCCTGGAGAACAATCTGGGAACAAGATCGTCGGACCTTCGGGTTCGGTGCAAACGCGTTATCGGAGGTCCGAGGTCCCGGCCGCCGGCGGACGCCCGCGCTCCCGTTGCGCTCCCGTTGCGTTACCGGGTCCGCTTCCGCGTATTGCATTCGCTTTCGGCTTCGGTTAGGGTTCGCCGTATGAGTACTTCCGTCGACCACCACCCCCCGTACCGCGTCACCTGGAACGGCCACACCTGGACCGTCACCGACGGTCGCGGCACCACCCGCTACCAGTCCCCCATCGGCTCGACCGGCCAGTGCTGGGACTGGATCGCCGACCAGCACGCCAACGAGTGCGACCGCATCGCGGCCGCGTTCGACGCGTCCGCCGCACGCCACCGCGCCCGCGCCGCCACCCTCACCGACGAGCCCAGGAACGCCGCGCTGTGCGCCGTCAACAACGCCGAGTCCGCCGCGCACTGCTCGCGGCAGCGCGCCGCCAGCTACCGGTCCGGCCGGATGCGCACCTACCACCGCCGCGTCCACGAGTCCGTGCAGCGCGCCGTCGCCCGCGACCTCGCGGTGGCACTGTGACCACCCCCGCCACCGGTGGGGCGACGGACCCGCTCGCCCCACCGCCGCTCGACACCCGCGCCACCCCCACGAACCGTGCGGAGTGGTGGGGCACCTACTCCCTCCGCCTCATCGAGGCCGCGCACCGCGCGTTGGACGAGGACCGCGACGACGACGCGATGGCCCTGTACGCCCGGCACCGCGAGGCGCTGCGGGAGCACGCGCGGTGGGATCGGGAGCGGCGCGCGCAGCCCGTGTCGGTCAGCCAGATCCGTCGTGGGATCTATCGGTCGATGACGGACCCGATGTCGGGCCGGATCAGGGACTACGACGATGGCCGCTGATCGCGTGCTGTCCCGTCTCGACGCGCTGGAGTCCGAGGGGGCCTTGGTGGACGAGCAGATCGACGAGCTCGGTTGGGACATGGCGATAGCGAATCGCCGCATCGACTGGAGCTGCGTCGAGTTCAACCGGCTGGTCCGCCGCGTCGAGCGCCTGGAGCGTGACGCGGAGCAGGCCGACGACGTTCGGCAGGACCTTGAGGATGCGGCGGTCGAGGATGCCGCACGGGCTGTCGGGACGTTGCCGGCAGCAGGACGTGACGGTCGGGGAGTGGGAGGAGTGGGTCCAGCCGCTGGGGGCGATCGACAGGCTGCGCCATCCCGACGCGACCGGGCCCTGGCGCAGGCGTCGCCTGGTGGGTCCCGTCGAGACCGTGCCCGACGAGGACGGGAGTCAGCGATGAGGATCGAGGACCTGCCGGTGATGGCCGCCAAGTTCACGCTGCCCGACGGGACGACACTGGAGAGGTCGTGGTCCATGGCCGACGTGGACGCCGGCGCCGTGCTCCCCGTCAATGACGGACCCCCGCCGTGGCTCACCAACGCCCGCCGGGAGTTGCCGCACCCGCAAGACCCGGTCACGTTCACCGGCACCGTGACGGCCGGGCATGAGGACGACGCCCGCCGCTACCTCGGCATCGAGGACGGGGGCGGACGATGAGCCTGACAGACGCGCAGGTTCGGGCGCTGCGGGTGCTCTGCGACAGGAGCGCCTACGTGTCGACGTGGACCGCCATGTCCTCGCCGTCGCATAGCGGCTCCGGGGCCGTGCACCACCGTGCCGTGCGCGTGTTGATCGACAAGGGCCTGGCGGCCGTGGACGACCTGTTCGCGTACGCCACCGAGGACGGTCGTCGTGTCCTGGCCGACCTGGACGCCGGGGGGCGGGGATGAGCGCGTGGGAGATCGCCGGGGCCGTTGCCCTGGGCGCCGTGATCGCCTTCAAGGGCTACGCGTTCTTCCGGGTGGGCTCGCTGCTGATCGAGCTTGGCGAGCTTGAGCGTCGGAGAGGTCGGCGATGAGGGTCCTCGTCACCGGGTCCCGCGGCTGGATCAACACGGGAATCGTCCGGGCGGAGCTGACGATGGCCCCGCTCCGCCTCGACGCCGATCCCGGCCACTGCACCCTCGTCCATGGTGGCGCCCGTGGCGCCGATGCCGTCGCCGCCACCATCGCCCGCGGTCTCGGCTGGGGGATCGAGGAGTACCCGGCCGACTGGCGAAAGCACGGTCGCGCCGCCGGCCCCATCCGCAACTCCTACATGGTGTCGCTCGGGGCCGACCTGGCGTTGGCGTTCCGCGTCGGCGGGGAGCGGTCCCGCGGCACCAGCGACTGCATCCAGGTGATCCGTGGCGCATCCATCCCGCTGATCCTGCACGACGTGCCCCTGATCGACGGGGTGCCCGACTACCCGAGCGGCATACGCCGCACCTACGACCTAGAGGGCCAGCGATGACCTCCCACGATCCGGGCGCCGTGGAGGCGCTGGCCGACTGGGCGCTCACCGTCCAGCCCGGCAACAGGGCGGCGCCCGCCCGCCCCACTACCGAAGGAGCAAACGATGTCCGCTGACGCGCCCGAGCGGGTGTGGCTGACGCAAGTCCCGTTCATCGCCGAAGGGTCTGCCGCCGGGCGGCAGACCGACGGCATGGCCTGGGCGGTCGGCGGGGTGACTCCCGACCGCTTCCCCGGCGATGTCGAGTACGTCCGCGGCGACCTGCACGCCGCCGTGGAGGCCGAGCGGGACCGGCTGCGGGAGGTCATGCTGCTCTGCGCCGACAAGCTCGGCGAGTTCGGGAACGAGGAGCCGGGGCAGGTCGCCGCCATGCTGCGCTCCGCCGCCCGTGCCGCACTGGAGGACCGGCGATGACCGGTGACCACCCGACCATCCCGATGACGGCCGATGTGATCTGGCGTGCGATCCACGACGGGTTCGGCGAGCCCATCTCGCGCCCGGAGGCGGACGTCGCCGGTGCGGCCGTCCACGCCCTGTGGTGGCCGCTCGTGGAGGAGCTGGAGGACCGGCTCACCGCTGCCGAGGCCCGCAACCGCAGACTGGAGCAGGCCCTCAACTGGGTACGCCGTCAGTGGCACCGCGAGGAGGCCCGCGCCGACCGCATGGCCGAGGCGCTGCGCGAGATCGCCGACCACGGCCCCGCCAACGAGCCCGGCGACCCGTGCTACGAGGTCGCACAGTTCGCGGCCGCCACCGCCGCTCTGACACCAGGAGGACAGGAGCGATGACCCGCCGCGACAACCCCGTCCAGAGGCGCCTCAAGCGCCTCTGCGAACAGCACGGCATGCGCTGCACCACCCAAGCCGCCCCGCACCCCGCGCTCATCGTCCACCACGCGTCCCGCACCGACCACGCCATCGTCCACTACCTCCGGCCGCGCCTCGACTGGCACCCCCCAGACACCACCGTCGAGGACGGCTGCCGGCGGCTGCACCGCCAGATGACCGCCCGCCCCACCCCGGCCGAGGCCCGCGCGCTCCGCACTGTCGCGGACGGCCGGATCGTGCACGGCGCACCGCGACGCTGGGGCGAATGGGTGACCCGCGATCCCCTCGACCCGCACCCCGACCAGGCCGCCCTCAACCGCTGCCGCGACCGCGCCTGGATCGCGGTCTGCATCTTCCGATGCGAGGCCACGATCACCTTGTCCCGCGTCAAGATGTCTCGCACACCTGTTAGTTGAGACCGATGGCCCCGCGCCGATGCGGGCTGCCGGCTTGCGAAGGGCGCCCGGAGGGTGCCCGAGCGAGCCGGCAGCCCGCCGCCGA